>CAIMKZ010000001.1 GCA_903842065.1 uncultured Acidobacteriaceae bacterium
CAATAAACTCAACGCGCTGTTGCCTGACTTCCATCGTTTTCCAAGGCATCGCCTTTACGCCTCCGCGCAAGCTAGCGCTTGCGCGGAAGTGTAAAGGATGTCCAGAGACAATGTGTAAACAATGTCATGGAACTGAACAGCCTCGCATTTGGGGACCGGGGATGCCAGCCGCCACCCCTGTCCGCCCTCCCTGGGTCCTAGTCCCTTAGTCCCTGTCTTTGTCAACCCCCACCCCATCCAACCCCATCATTCCAAACCACATCCGCATTGCCGAATATTTCCCCCATCCCGCCATACTGAAGTCATGCACCACAACCCAAGAAAAATCCGCACCTCCCCGAACCCTCAGCAATCGGCTATCGCGCTCGTACTCGGCGCCTCACCATCGCCGCGAGGAGCAAACCGGGGCGAAGTCTCCCATAAGTTCTTTGTTTCTGCTGATGTACGGGCAAGTTCTTTCTTTCCGCGGAGTTCGAACGACACCCCCACCTAACCCGTTGATTTAGGCTGACTTCCCCACACATCGCAGGGGGCATGTAGGGCCTGTTTCTCGAATCGATGCCTTGCTTACTCGCTGACTTGCTAAGAAATCGTCGCCAGTTCCTTTGCGCGATCCGTCCTCAGCGTAGGCACCGCCGCCAGCAGGCTCCGCGTGTACTCGTGTTGCGGCCGGCTCAGCAGTTGCGCGCATTCGCCGCGCTCCACAACCACTCCCCCGCGCATCACCGCCACCCGGCTCGCCACCTGGCCCACCACCGCCAGATCGTGCGAGATAAACAGCATCGTGAGGCCATACTCGCGCTGAAGGTCGCGCAGCAGTTCCAGAATCTGCGCCTGCACCGTAACGTCGAGCGCCGTCGTAGGCTCGTCTGCGATCAACAGCCGCGGCCGGTTGATCAGCGCCATGGCAATCAAAATCCGCTGCCTCTGCCCGCCAGAGAACTGATGCGGATAATCGCCATATCGCTCGGCCGCGTCGGGAATGTGCACCGCTTCAAGCATGGCCAGCGCCCGCCGTTTCGCCTCGCGCCAGGTGGTTGCGCCGTGAGCAGCAGCGCACTCGGCCACCTGCTTGCCGATCGACATCACCGGATTCAGCGCCGTCATCGGCTCCTGAAAGATCATCGCAATCCGGCTGCCGCGAACCCGGCGCATCGCGGCCTCAGGCTGTTGCAGCAAGTCGATCACTCCGTCTGCTCCGCGCCACAATATCTGCCCCTCGACGCGCGCCACCGGTCCCAGCAGCCCAAGAACAGCCAGCGCAGTCACGCTCTTGCCTGAGCCCGACTCGCCCACCAGTCCCAGCACCTCGCCCTCGGCAATTTCTAGATCGATGCCGCGCACCGCCTCCGTCTCGCCAAAGCGCACATGCAGCCCGCGAATCTCAAGCAGGGAACCCATGCAGCCATCGTAATGTGTCAACGGGCGGCTCGTATAATCGAAGCTATGACAGCGGCTCTTCCCCCCGCAAACTCCGATTCCCGCGCCGTCAGGCTCCAGGCCCTCGAAGAGCGCCTGCGCGCCCTCGGCAGCATCATGGTCGCCTACTCCGGCGGCGTCGATTCCTCCTACCTCGCCGCAGTCGCCCATCGCGTACTCGGCGGCAACATGCTGGCAGTCATCGCCGACTCTCCCTCACTCAAGCGCACCGAACTCGAAGAGGCCCAGGCCTTCGCCGCCTCCATCGGAATGCCGCTCAGAATCGTCAACACTGGCGAGATCGAAAACCCCGAGTACGCCCGCAACGACTCCGACCGCTGCTTCCACTGCAAAGACGCGCTCTTCGCCACCATGGAGCAGTTGCGCGCCGAGCGGGGCTTCACCTACATCGCCTACGGCATGAACCTGGACGACACCCGCGACTTCCGCCCCGGACAGCGCGCCGCCCAGCAGCACTCCGTCGTCGCCCCGTTAGCCGAAGCCGCACTCACCAAGCAGGACATCCGTCTGCTCGCCCGCGAGGCCGGTTACAACTTCTGGGACCGCCCTGCCGCGCCGTGTCTTTCCTCGCGCGTCGAATACGGACGCGAGGTCACCCGCGAAGTGCTCGCGCAGATCGAGCAAAGCGAAGAAGCCCTGCGCCAGCTCGGCTTCCGCGAGTTCCGCGTCCGCCACCACGGCGATCTGGCCCGGGTCGAGATCGCGCGCCGCGAACTCACCCGGGCGCTCGACGTCGAAATGCTCGAACGCATCACTGCGGCCCTCAAGCAGGCAGGCTATCACTACGTCACTCTCGACACCTCCGGCTTCCGCTCCGGCTCGTTGAACGAACTGCTCCCCGCCGAATCGCTTATCCGAGGCACAGCGGCAAAATAACTCCGCTAACACCGCTAACTCATCTCAATTAGAATCGAAAATGCCATGAGAATCGGTTACTTAGAGTGTTTTTCCGGCATCAGCGGCGACATGCTGCTCGGTGCCCTGGTCGACGCCGGAGTCCCCTTCTCCGTCCTCGAAGATACAGCAGCCTCGCTCAACATCGGCGTGCGTCTTGAACAGCGCAAGGCGATGCGCGGCGGCATCGCCGGCACCAAAGTCGACGTGATCGAGCCCGGCGCGGCAGCTTCTGCCAGCCATCAGCACCAGCACCCACACACGCACGAACACAAACATGAGCCCCACGCTCACACCCACGAGCCTGAGCCGCATTCCCACGAGCACAAGCACGAACCGCACACGCACGACCACGAGCACCGCTCGCTCTCAAAGATCCTCTCTATCATCGCCGCAGCTCCGCTCTCTGACCGCGTAAAGGCTCAGGCATCGAAAGCCTTCCAGGTTCTCGGCGAAGCTGAGGCAGGAATTCACTCCATCCCGGTCGAGAAGGTGCACTTCCACGAGGTCGGCGCGGTCGATACCATCGTGGACATCGTCTGCTCCGCCGCCGGTATCGAATGGCTCAAGGTCGATCGCTGGCTGGCCTCTCCGCTCAACGTCGGCAGCGGCACCGTAAAGTGCGCCCACGGAACTCTGCCCGTTCCCGCGCCTGCCACGCTTGCCCTGATCGGCGACGCACCCGTCTACTCCTCCGGCACGCCCATGGAGCGCGTTACGCCCACCGGCGCGGCGCTGCTGCGCATGCTGGACGTTCACTACGGCCCGCTGCCCGCGATGCGCGTTGAGAAGAGCGGTTACGGCGCAGGTGGACGCGACATTCCCGGCGAGCCCAACCTCGTGCGCCTGCTCGTCGGCGAATCAACCGCCGCCGCATTGTCCGAATCGGGCGCAGAACCTATCGCCATCATCGAAGCCGTCATCGACGACTCCACGCCGCAGGTCATCGCCTACGTCAGCGAGTTGCTCCTCGAGTCCGGCGCCTGGGATGTCTATCGCACCTCCGTCCAGATGAAGAAAGGCCGAACCGGCGTCGAGTTGAAGGTTCTCTGCGATCCCTCCCTCGCGCCCGCGCTCCGCGAGATCGTGCTGCGCGAGACCACGTCCATCGGCCTGCACTGGCGCATCGAGAACAAGAAGGCCCTCGACCGCGAGTTCTTCGAGGTCAGCACCCGTTGGGGCAAGGCGTGCATCAAGATCGCCCGCTGGCCCTCCGGCGCAATCGCCAACATTGCCCCCGAGTACGAGGACTGCCGCGCCATCGCCCACGAGAACAAGGTGCCGCTCAAGGAAGTCATGCAGGATGCTCTGCACGCCTTCGCCCACGCCTACAAGGAGAAGCACTGATGGACCGCGCACAGCTTGAGGCACTGCTTAACGATCTCCGTGAAGGGCGCACCGAAGTCTCCGCCGCGCTCGAACGCCTGCGCGGAATGCCCTTCGAAGACCTGGGCTTCGCCAAAGTAGATCACCACCGCGCACTGCGCACCGGCATGCCCGAGACTATCTACGCCGAGGGCAAGACTCCCGACCAGGTAGCGAAGATCTTCGCCCGCATGGCTAAGGCCGGCGGAAACGTGCTGGCCACGCGCGCCTCGCGAGCCGCCTTCGATGCAGTTCACGCCGTCGAGCCTCGCGCCCAGTTCCACGAGCTGGGCCGCGCCATCACGTTGCAGCAATCTGAAGCCGCCGCCGGCAAAGGAACCATCGCCGTAGTCTGCGCCGGAACCAGCGATCTTCCCGTCGCCGAAGAGGCCGTCATCACCGCGCGCATCATGGGCAACACCGTCAAGCTGATCGCAGACGTAGGCGTTGCCGGAATCCACCGGCTCATAGCGCAGCGCGAAGCGCTCAGCAAGGCCCGTGTGCTCGTCGTCTGCGCCGGAATGGAGGGCGCGCTGCCCACCGTCGTCGCCGGCCTGGTAAGCGCTCCCGTAATCGCCGTGCCCACCAGCATCGGCTACGGTGCCTCCTTCGGCGGAGTCGCCGCACTGCTCGGAATGTTGAACAGTTGCGCGCCCAACGTTTCGGTAGTCAACATCGACAACGGCTTCGGAGCGGCCTGCCTCGCCTCGCTCATCAACCACATATAAAGCAGGGGTCAGGTTTCAGGGAACAGGGATCAGAATGCAAAGCGGCCGGGCGCAAGCCCGGCCGCTGCCATTTGTGGAATCTTTCCCTTCTCCCCTGCTTCTGAAGTTCGCATCAACAACAAGCTGTCATCCTGAGCGAGATCGCGCGAGCGATCGAATCGAAGGATCTGCGGTTGTTCTTAAACGAACTTCCGATTCACCACTTTAGTGAACAGGGCCGCATCCTCCGCCGCACCCCATCTGCGCAGCGGCAGGGCACTGGCTGGCCGAGGGGCACGACGGAACCTGGGGAAAGCTCCCACCACCGCCCTTCACAATCGCTCCCGCGCCGCCCGAGATCAGCCGCTTCACCGCGCCACCACACGAAGGACACTCTGTGGCCTCGGGATCGGACATCTTCTGGCGGAGATCGAAGCGGTGTTCGCAGGCCTGGCACAGATATTCGTAAGCGGGCATAATGGAGCTCCTCGGTTTAGGCTGCTTCCATTATAGAAATCCCCGCCGGCTCGCAGTTGCCCCCGACGTCGATTACGGCTCGTCGTTGTAGATGGCGATGCTGAGCTTGCCCCCCGCGCGCAGCTGGGCGCGGAACATTCCCGGCGTGTTGAAGCTCCACGCAATGTGCCCCATGGGGTCTATCGCGATCAGGCCCCCATCCCCGTGCAGCGCATCCAGCTGCTTGTGGATGACCTCATCGGCGGCCTGCTGAAGCGTGAGGCCCTTGTACTCGACCAGCGCGCAGACGGTGCGCGCCACAGTGAGGCGGATGAAGTATTCCCCGGTTCCCGTGGCCGAAACCGCGCACGAAGCGTTCGACGCGTACGTGCCCGCTCCAATAATCGGTGAGTCGCCGATGCGGCCCCATCTCTTTGCTTGTGTCCCGCCAGTAGAGGTACCCGCGGCGAGGTTGCCGTTGCGATCCAGAGCCACAACGCCGACGGTGCCGTACTTGTGCACGTCGGGCGACTCCACTTCCGCCACCGGAGTCCTGGGATCGGAATGCACACCGGCCGGGCGCTTCGGAAAAGGAAGGCCTTCCTTACTCAACTGCTTGATCAGCGACTGCCAGCGCCGCTCGGTGAAAAAGTAGCTGGGGTCCACCTGTTCGAGGCCCGCCTGCTTTGAAAATGCATCCGCTCCCGTGCCGGCCAGAAAGACGTGCGGAGACTTCTCCATCACCGCGCGGGCCAGCGAGATGGGATGCCGCGTGCGCGTTACGCCGGCAACAGCGCCGGCCTTGAGCGTTGCGCCGTCCATGATGGCGGCGTCAAGCTCGTTGCGCCCGTCGGCGGTAAACACGGCCCCGCGGCCGGCATTGAAGTTGGGATCGTCTTCCAGAATCTGGATGACCGCTTCAATCGCATCCAGAGCCGATCCGCCCCGCGCCAGAACTGCCCCGCCGGCGTTGATCGCCATGCGGATCCCCACGCGGTACTCAGACTCCATCTCGGCAGTCATCGATTTGCGCTCGATGACACCGGCGCCGCCGTGAACGGCAATGGCCCATGTTTGGGGCGTCTGTGCTGATAGTTGACTTGCGCAGACCAATACGGCTCCGAGTGCGGCAAAGGGAAGAAGCTTCATGCCGATCGCCTCCGGCTTCCATAGTACGCGCGCATAACCGGCGGAGAAAAAGAAATTGCACAAATAGTCCGCCGGATTCCTGGCACGCTCACCATTCCCGGTCGAGACGGGCCTGTCGAACTACTCCAGGCAAGAGGCGACAACAGACAGCGCGGCGATGGCGGCCGTCTCCGCGCGCAGAATGCGCGGACCCAGCGATGCCGCCTTCCATCCATTGGCGTCAAAGAGGGCGGCCTCGTTGGGCGCCCATCCGCCTTCGGGTCCTATAGCAAGCTCGAGAACAGGCATCTCGGTACCGGCAGCTTCAATGGCTTCTTCTACGACCGTGCGAAGAGTAATCGCCCGCTCCTGCTCGGCCAGCACAATGCGCGTGGCCGACGAAGCGGCCTTCACCCGCGCTGCCAGCGCCCCGGGCTCGTGAATCAGCGGCACATCGGAGCGGCGCGACTGCTTGGCGGCCTCGTGCGCGATCCTGCGCCAGCGCTCGGCGCGTTTTTGGGCGGCCTCGGCAAGATGCTTGTCCGTGCGCCGCGCAATCACCGGCACAATCTCCGCTACGCCAAGCTCGGTAGCCTTCTCAATCGCCCACTCCATGTGGTCAAACTTATACACGGCAATGGTCAGGGTGACGGGCAGCGCTGGATCGGCTTCAAGTTCGGTGATCAGGTTCAGACGCACCTCGCTCGCATCGCGATTGAGCCGTACCGCTGCCACCTCGGCGTGAAATACATGGCCGCCGGCAACCACATCGGCCTCCATCCCGGGCTGCGCGCGCAGCACGCGAGCCATGTGCTCGGCCTGCGCGCCGGTCAGTGTGGCCGTCGCCTCATCCCAATGTTCGGCAATCCATCGACGACGTGTCATCGCGTTCTCCTTTGCTTTCCCGCTTTACAGTCTAGCCCCGAATAGCAACAAAGCACGCAAAAACACTAAGGGGGACGCTCGAAAGCGTCCCCCTGGATAGTGGTTTGGAAAAGTCGTTACTTTTTCTTCGCGACTTTCTTCGCTGCCTTCTTCACGGCCTTCTTCGCGGGTGCCTTCTTGGCTGCTTTCTTGGTTGCCATTTGCCTATTCTCCCTTTCGATGATTTGCATCGTCTGCAATGAATACACTGCAGTTGTTGAAAGATATAGAATTGCGCCGCGACGATGTCAAGGAAAAAACGACATACGAGTGGAAAAATGATCACTAATTATCCGCAACCTCTCTGCGAGATCAAATCGAAATTCGCATTCGTGAGCAGATTGAGAGCGCAACTCAGAGATGGTGAGAGCCATTTCGCACTGCGCTCAAAGACAAAATCCGCAAATGAATCCGGCCACGATGCGAACGCAACATAGATTGAGCGATGAATTTCAGAGACGAGTCCGCGCGGCGATCTTGAAGCGCGCTGCTACCGCCGATAGCGGCGTTGCGCGTGCTGTGAAGGCCGCGCAGCGCCGTCTCCGCGTTGTTGGAAACGTTAAGAGTGTGGAGATGCGCGAACATTTCAGCCGCGCTTGAGGCAGAGGCTTGCGCATGATCCGCCTGAATTGCGCACCCTGAGCGCGCCTCATCAAGCAGCGCGAATTCATATCCATCGCATCAACTTTCACTTCTCCGATGCCCCACCCAAAGGTATTGACTCTCTTGAGCACCTTGGTTACTCCAAAGTCCATCCATTTATCTGTTACACTCGCAGCAACTCAAAAGCCATGCTATTCAAAGCCCTCAGCGCTGCCGTATACGGGATCGACGCCAACCTCATCGAAGTCGAGGTGGACTACAGCGGCGCGGTCTGCGATCAGGATCACTTCCACACCGTCGGCCTTCCCGATGCCGCCGTGCGCGAGAGCCGCGACCGCGTCCGCGCCGCCATCAAGAACTCCGGCTACCTCATTCCGCCCACGTTCATCACCATCAACCTGGCGCCGGCCGACATTAAAAAAGAGGGTTCGGGCTTCGATCTGCCCATCGCCATCGGAATCCTCGGCGCTTACGGCGCGCTGCGCGTCGATGACCTCTGCCGCTTTTTGTTCATCGGCGAACTGGGACTCGATGGAAGCGTCCGCGCCGTCCCCGGCATGTTGCCCGTCGCCATCCTCGCTCGCGAAAAAGGAATCCCCAACCTCATCACCCCACTCGCCAACGCCGCCGAGGCCGCTGTCGTCGAGGGCGTCAACGTCTATCCCGTCTCCAATCTCCTCGACGTCATCGACCTGTTGAACTCTTCGGTCGTCGGATCCATCCAGCGCGAACCCTTTCGCGTGGCAACCGAGGATATTCTCGGACAGCTCGAGCACTTCAACGTGGACTTCTCCGATGTGCGCGGACAGCAGACCGCAAAACGCGCCCTCGAAGTAGCCGCGGCCGGCAGCCACAACATTCTGATGATCGGCCCGCCGGGCTCCGGCAAAACCATGCTCGCCAAGCGGCTGCCCTCCATCCTTGCGCCGCTCACCTTTGAAGAAGCACTTGAAACCACCAAGATTCACTCCGTCGCCGGTGTGCTAAACGGCGAGGGCCTGGTTACGCAGCGCCCCTTCCGCTCGCCCCATCACACCATCTCCGACGCCGGACTCATCGGCGGCGGCATCGTGCCCCGGCCCGGCGAGGTCTCGCTTGCGCACAACGGCCTCCTCTTCCTCGACGAACTACCCGAGTTTCCCCGCAACGTCCTCGAGGTCATGCGCCAGCCACTCGAAGATCACACCGTCACCATCGCCCGCGCCTCCATGTCGCTCAGCTTCCCGGCGCGCTTCATGCTCGCCGCGGCCATGAACCCCTGTCCCTGCGGATACTTCAACGACCGCTCCCGCCAGTGCCTCTGCACGCCGCCCATGATCCAGCGCTACGTCGCCAAGATCTCCGGGCCGCTCCTCGACCGCATCGACATTCACATTGAGGTCCCGGCCGTTCAGTACAAGGAGCTGCGCGGCGGCGCAGCGGCCGAGGGCTCCACCCAGATCCGCGCCCGCGTGCTCGCCGCGCGCCAGTTCCAGCAACAGCGCTTCTCCAGGGCCAAGGAAAAAATCTACGCCAACGCGCAGATGAACACCCGCCAGATCAGAACCCACTGCGCGCTCGGTCCCGACGCCGAGCGCCTGCTCGAGCGCGCCATGCAGCAGCAGGGACTCACCGCCCGCGCCCACGACAGAATCCTCAAGGTGGCCCGCACCATCGCCGACCTCGAAGCCGCGGAGCACTTGACCGTCGCCCACCTCGCCGAGGCCATCCAGTACAGAACCCTCGACCGCAGCTACTGGTCCTGATCTTCGTTAGCCTCTAGTGTCCTGTCTCTAAAATTCGCATCAAAAACAAGTTGTCATCCTGAGCGTAGATTGGCGCATATTTTGCGTCAATCGCAGTCGAAGGATCTGCGATTGTTCTTCAAAGAACTTCAGATTCACCACACCCGGCCGCAGGATGCAACCGTGCAGTCCGCTCCCCCGATTCCGCCATTACTTTGGGCTGAAAAGTTCCATTGAGGTTTGCCGATGAATCCATCATTGGAAAAACCTCATGGACAATTGGACAATCAGAAGCAATCTTGACGCGGTAGTGTTCGCCTTGCCCATGGTGGCGATGCTCTTCCTTGCCTACTTCCGCCTCGACGAACTGATTGCGGCGCCAAAACGCCGTGGCCCGTCGCGAAGACATTCCATGACCCTCGTCGGTGACCGGCTGGTTGGCTGCGACCCGGACGGGCGGCCATGGCAGAGACAGCGCCCACTGCAACGCCCGGCCAACCGGCCCTGAACCCGCTGCGCCAATTTGCGCCAATTTACCACTAAGGTGTTACTGGGCAGGTTCGGGGGCCCAAGTTCCGGCCGTCCCGGGGGGGGAAATCCCCCACAGCCTGTTTATTTTCATATGCTTCCGGATATGGAACCAAGCCCCCTCGCCCGCTCCAGACTGGTGCCGGACGGCAAAAAAAACGTTGACCCAGAACTTCCCACGTTATAAAGTCAAAATAGCCAACCACAAAGGGCTGAATCCGAAGCTTGGCTTTCGAAGTGTTTCAGCCGTTTCCGCATCTAATGATTGTGTTCAACCATGGATGCACCGGTGCGTGATCGCCGGTATGTGCTGCGGGTCTTTCAGGACGGCAGGCATGGAACAACCAGAGTGGGTTTGGCGACGGGCGAAGGCCATCCGGACATTTCTAGCGAAACGAGTTCCCGGATAGTCGCGTCTAATAAATGGGAGGTAGAGGCGCTGGTGTTTCAGCGGCTTCGATCATGCAATCCCAGTGACACCGGTGGCGCCAAGTAGTTCTGCCGGGTCGCGAACCAAATCAAGGAGAAATACTGCAATGCGTTCCAATCTGGTTTTCGGGGCACTCTCTCATGTGTCCAACCGCTACAGCCTCTGCCAACTGGCTAGTAAGGCTACTCGCAAGCTCCACAAGCCGAACACCCGTCTCCAGGACACGACCAACGAAGTGTTGGCACGTTTCCACGGGACCAATCCGGCTTCACTGATCGAGGCCATGTCGGCCCCGGCTCAGGAGTCGGAGCGCCGCGCCGCGTAGCGGCCGGCAACAGCTTTAACCCGGTCAGAATCCGGTTTTCAGGCAGTAACTCGAAGGCCGCATCCGCATTTTTGTCGCTTTTTGAACATGCAGATCGCGTCAGCACTCATATAATCTTGCTGGAGTAACGCTTCAAAAACCGATTCTGACTCAAACCACTTCCATAATCCCGCCAGGCCTCACCCAAAGCAATCCCCTTCCCGCAGGCCCCCGGAACATCCCGCCACACACAGGTGCATATGACCATCGCCGAACTGAAAGAAAAGAACATAACCGAACTGAGCCGTATCGCCCGCACGCTTGAGATTCAAGGCGCGAGCGGCCTTCGCAAGCAGGACCTGATCTTCAAGATCCTCCAGGCCCAATCCGAAAAAGAAGGCAACATCTTCGCCGACGGCGTGCTGGAGATCCTGCCCGACGGATACGGATTCCTGCGCTCGCCGGACTACAACTACCTGCCCGGCCCCGACGATATATATGTCTCGCCCTCGCAGATTCGCAAGTTCGACCTCAAGACCGGCGACTCCATCAGCGGCAACGTCCGCCCGCCCCATGAGGGCGAGAAGTACTTCGCCCTGGTCAAGATCGAGGCCATCAACTTCGAGTCGCCCGAGGAGACGCGCAACAAGATTCTCTTCGACAACCTCACGCCCCTCTATCCCCAGGAGCGCATCAAGATGGAGACCGTGCGCGAGGCCGTCAGCGGCCGCGTCATGGATCTGCTTACCCCGGTCGGCAAGGGCCAGCGCGGCTTGATCGTCGCCCCGCCCCGCACCGGCAAGACGATGCTTCTTCAGGCGATCGCCAACTCCATCTCTTCGAACCACCCCGAGGTCGTCCTCATCGTTCTGCTCATCGACGAGCGCCCCGAGGAAGTCACCGACATGCAGCGCTCCGTCAAGGGCGAAGTCATCTCGTCCACCTTTGACGAACCTGCAGCCCGCCACGTACAAGTGGCCGAGATGGTCATCGAGAAGGCCAAGCGACTGGTCGAGCACAAGCGCGACGTCGTCATCCTGCTCGATTCCATCACCCGCCTCGCCCGTGCCTACAACACCATCGTTCCGCCCTCGGGCAAGGTTCTCTCAGGCGGCGTCGATTCGAACGCCCTCCAGCGGCCCAAGCGCTTCTTCGGCGCGGCCCGCAACATCGAAGAAGGCGGAAGTCTCACCATCATCTCCACCGCACTCGTCGATACCGGCTCGCGCATGGACGAAGTCATCTTCGAAGAGTTCAAGGGCACGGGCAACATGGAAATCATCCTCGACCGCAAGCTCGTAGACAAGCGCGTCTTCCCGGCCATCGACATCCAGCGCTCGGGCACGCGTAAGGAAGAGCTGCTCATTCCCAAGGAAGATTTGCAGCGCATCTTCGTCCTTCGCCGCGTGCTCAACCCCTTGTCGCCGGTCGAAGCCATGGAACTGCTCATCACGCGCTTAGAAAAGACGCGCAACAACGCCGAGTTCCTCACCAACATGAACCAGCTCTAGGCGCCTGCGGTGCACCATCCGCGCCTGCATTAAAACGAAGGCCGGGGACTCAAGTCCCCGGCCTTCTTCTGTCTTGTACTCAATCCCAACCTCATCCACCACAAAAATGGGTGCCCTAGGTGCCTCGCATTTGGGCACCTGGGAAGGATCCCGCCTATTCACCCACCACCAAATCCATGCCTATCATCCGAGCGAATCCGTCCGCCGGCGGATGAGTTGAAGTATCTACGAATGTCTTGTCTGACGAAGATAGTGGTAAACTGGCCGCAAACCATTGGAGACCGTCATGATGAACTGCCGTGGTTGTGGCAAAGAATTTGCAGACGATTTCAGCTTCTGCCCGTACTGCGGGAATCAGAAGGAGACCAAGAAAGTCTGTGCTTCATGTGCCAAGGAATACGCGGTTGAGTTCAGCTTCTGTCCCTACTGCGGAAAGGTACATGCAACTGAGCAGACGGTGCCTTGTACCAGCTCACCAGTCGAACCCGTATCAGTTGCACTAGCCAACCATGTAGCAGCTACTACAGCACCCGTTTATATAGCAGAACCTGAGGTGAGTGGCAAAGTAGCGCTCCGCAATCCAAGGACAGGCGAAACCAAATACATCAAAACCGGTTGGAGCTGGACGATATTCTTTTTTGGCGTCATCACATTTCTCGTCAGGGAGATGTATTGGTTCGTAGCATTATGGGCGGTGCTTTTTACACTCGGTTTGCTTGCGCGTGGCACGGTAGCAATCATTCCATTGCTGATTGTAGATATTGCCGTGAACATCTATTTATCGTTGAAGGGCAATGAACTGCAAGCGAAGCAGTTGCTGGAAAAGGGATGGGAGTTTGCTGCGCCAGATAGTGCCGCAACTCGCGATGCCAAGATGCAGTGGGGTATGGCTGTTGCTCCCGTTCAGGAACAGCAACGCACGGCAATTGCTTCCGCTCCGGAACAGGAGCTCCCGGCTGTTGCTTCCGTTCAGGAAGAGAGGCAATCAGAAGACAGCTCCGGAAGGGACTCGACAGCTGTGTTGTATATCGTCATTTTTGTGTTGTGCATTCTGGGTACTTTTCTCGCAATATACTCATTACAGCAACAGAATGCACCTGCGGCGTCCACCAGCCCCTACGGCCAGACTGCTGGCCAATACCCGACTACACACCAGAGTTCGGCACCTTCGCCTACTGGAGCATCTGAGGCTTCACGCGTTGCAGATATCCAAAAACAAGCTATATCACTCTTCAAACAAAAGCAATACACAGAAGCGCGGCCTCTTTTCGATCAGGCGTGTAGTAGTGGAGAGATGAGTGCGTGCAATTATCTCGGCTATCTTTACGCCCAGGGCCTTGGCGGAACGCGAAATACGAGGAAAGCTCACGAGCTTTACCAAATAGCCTGCGATCAAGGTACTCTTACCAGTTGCGCCAGTCTCGGTTCCCTCTATCAAGACGCCGGAGACACCGACAATGCAAAAAAGTACTTCCAGAAGGCATGCGACGGTGGAGTGACCGATGCCTGCGACCTAGAGCGCGGTGTACAGTGAGCCGATTGCCCTTATAGGAAATTGTAGAGATATGCACGGCCGGGCTGCTCTTTGAGTAGAAAATGGTGGAGGAATTATGAGGTATTCGAAAGCTTCGGGCTGGGCTTTAGTTGCGTTTATGTTTGTCGCAGTCTCGCAAATCACAGCGGAGCAATCCCAAGCGCCAATTTTAAGACCTCGACCAACGAAAGCCACAATACTGGTGAAGTGCGATCTCGCATGTAACTGGAAACTAGACGGCAAATCTGAGGGTACTATCGCCTTGAACGACTCGAAGATTGTTTCGATTACCCTCGGTTAGAGCTGGCTCAGCAAATTCGGACAGGGGCATAAGTGGTGGTTCTGTTCTTCGGCAGCCTAAGATGGCTGAGAAGAGGAGAGCAGATGAGCAGGCGTCCGCGCAGGAACCACTCAGCAGCGTTCAAGGCGAAG
>CAIMKZ010000002.1 GCA_903842065.1 uncultured Acidobacteriaceae bacterium
GAGCTTCCTGAGGGCGTCGAGATGGTGATGCCTGGCGACAACGTGGAGCTGACGATCGAGTTGATCACGCCGGTGGCCATGGAAAAGGGCCTTCGCTTTGCGATCCGCGAGGGCGGCCGCACGGTGGGCGCGGGCACGATCAGCGAAATCATCAAGTAAGTATTGAGCTATCAGCTATCAGCTTTCAGCTTCTGGGTGCTATGCCTGGCTGAGAGCTGAGAGCGGAAAGCTAAAAGCTGAAGGGAATCAGAAATGCGGGATAACATCACGATGCAGTGCACCGAGTGCAAGGAGCGGAACTACACGACTACGAAGAACAAGAAGACCGTCACCGGCCGTCTTGAACTGAAGAAGTTCTGTAACCGCTGCCGCAAGCACACGCCGCACAAAGAGTCGAAGTAAGAAATGCAGCGACTAGCTGCTAGCTTCTAGCTCCTAGCTCTTGAATTGGTAAGCCTTCACAAGTGGGTTTTCCGAAGACAAGCTAGAAGCTAGAGGCTAGAAGCTAAAAGCTGCTCTTAGGGGCGTAAGCTCAACGGCTAAACTGTCGGTCTCCAAAACCGAACTTGGGGGTTCGAATCCCTCCGCCCCTGCCAGTTATGGAAGCAGGGAACAGGTTTCAGGTTTCAGTGATCAGTTAGTAATGCGGCGGAATGAGTGCTTTGACCTCAACGAGCCAGGACTACTGAACCCTGACTACTGATCCCTGATCCCTGAAAAAGGAATGGAAGTATGGCTACGAAGATGGCAACAGCAGGCGGCGAAAACGGTTCCTTCAAGAGCTCGAAGGCGATCGGCAGCCTGACCGCCAAGTGGAACGAGCTGACGCGTTTCCTCAGCGATGTGCGCGCCGAGATGCGCAAAGTTGTGGCGCCCGGAAAGAAGGAAGTCCAGGTCACCACATCTGTTGTGCTGATCACGGTAATGCTCTTCGGCGTATTCTTTTTTGTAACCGATTACGTTTTCAGGAATGCCATGGACGCCTTGCTGAAGAAGCTCGGCGGCATGTAATCCGGCAAGCGGAAACGAGACCTGAAATGACAGACGAGTTACAACAACCCATCCAGGCCCCGGAGACGGCGGCTGAGCCGCAGCCGGAGCGCAACGAGCGCTTCCGCTGGTACATCCTGCACGCTTACTCGGGCTTTGAGCGCAAGGTCAAGGAATCCATCGAGAGCCGTGTTCAGGCCTTTGGACTGGGTACCCGCGTCGGCCGTGTCATGATCCCCACCGAGCCGGTGACGGAGATCTTCAACGGCAAGAAGCGGACCGTGGAACGCGTCTTCCTCCCCGGCTATGTGCTGGTGGAGATGGAGCTGGACAACGAATTGTGGCACGTCCTCAAGGACACGCCCAAGGTCACGGGTTTTCTCGGCACCGGCGACAAGCCGGTAGCGCTCACCGAAGAGGAAGTCAGCTCGATCCTCTTCCGGAGTGAGACCTCCAAGGAGAAGCCGCGGCTCAAGATCAGATTTGAGAAGAACGAGCAGGTCCGTATTACCGACGGCCCGTTCGCTAACTTCAACGGCGTGGTAGACGAGATCAACGAAGATCGCGAAACCCTCAAGGTGATGGTTACGATCTTCGGCCGCTCCACTCCGGTCGAACTCGAGTTCGGCAAAGTCGACAAGATTGAGTAGTTGCAGCTCTTAGCTATTAGCTTTTAGCTTCTAGCCGGTTGTGCCACCTAGCAGGGAGCCGGTTAAAAGTGAACGCTTGTGAGTGCAACACCAAAATTGAATGAAGAACAGACCAGCTGAGAGCTAATAGCTAGGAGCTAATAGCTGGTCCCGAAGGGATCCAAGATGGCAACATCCAAGAAGATTACCGGCTACGTCAAGCTTCAGATTGAAGCTGGCAAGGCAACTCCAGCGCCTCCAGTGGGACCCGCCCTGGGCCAGGCCCAGGTCAACATCATGGAGTTCTGCAAGCAGTTCAACGCACGCACGCAGAACAAGGAGATGGCCGGACTGATCATTCCGGTCGTCATCACGGTCTATGCCGACCGCACCTTCTCCTTCGTCACCAAGACGCCTCCGGCCAGCATTCTGCTCAAGAAGGCGGCGGGCATCGACAAGGGCTCCGGCACTCCCAACAAGGAGAAGAAGGGCAAGGTCACCGAAGCGCAGGTGCGCGAGATCGCCACGCAGAAGATGCCTGACCTGAACGCGGCCTCAGTAGAATCCGCGATCAAGAGCATCAAGGGCACGGCGCGCTCGATGGGCATCGAAGTCGTAGCCTAGCAAACCGTATGCAGCAAGAACCAGGCCCTCCCCTTAGGGGAGGGCCTGGTTGCGTCTGCGGCTATTTCGGCGGAGGCGGAGTAAATAGCTCGGGCTTGCGACCGATCTCCGGCTTCGGCTTTGGCTTGGGGGCTTTCTTCACTTCTTTGCGGCCTTTATCTTTGTTTCCCATGCTTCAAAGCATGACACAAATCCCGCGCTACGGAAAGGGGTTTGTCTCTGCAGTGTTCCAGACGGAAACAGGCCACGCGCTTTCGAGAGCGCGTGGCCTGTTCTTAGTTGACAAGCCGCGAGGGCTTGGCTGGCTACAGCGCAGGGATTACTGCGCCGCTGTCAGATCGAGCGTCAGCTTATCGAGCGAGATAGTCTTCACTACCGCTACTCCGTTTACAGTATCGGTGTTGATGCTGGTAAAGCCGTTCTTGGCGGTGACCAGCTTGGCGGGAACGGTGACGAGAGTCTTGCCGCTCTGCACGATGGAAACCTGGACGTTGGCATCTGCGCCGGTCCAGGTGACTTTGTATTCGCCGGCGGCGAGCTTAGTCGAACCTACGGTGACGGGAGTAGAAAAATTGACCGTAGCCGAATTTTTGGCCGCGAACGCGGGTAATGAGAGCGCAAGAATAGCGAGAGCAAATCCAATAAAGCGTTTCATTTTTCTCCTGTATGCCTCTTGGGTTGGAAGAGAAGAGACAGTATATGTACATAAGACGGATGAGTAAGCGCTTCAGTCATTCCCACGGTCCCATAGTGTGGAGGTAGTGCATTCTGGTGGTAATAAGTCCCGTATGACGGAGGTTGACGCTTTCGCAGGATGCCGATTGCAGGCATGAAATGGCAACTGGATCGGATGGATGCTGCGGTGATGCCAGCCGTGGGCTCAATCCGTTACCCTAAAGATGCAAGTCCTACCCAGAGGGGAACCACTCTTATGACCGTGATTCGACAGGATGATCTGATCTCCAGCGTTGCCGGAGCGCTTCAATACATCAGCTACTACCACCCGGCAGATTTCATCAAGAGCCTGGCCGAGGCCTACGAGCGCGAGCAGTCGCCGGCCGCCAAAGACGCCATCGCCCAACTGCTGATCAACAGCCGCATGTGTTTTGAGGGCCACCGCCCGTTGTGCCAGGACACCGGCATCGTGACGATATTTCTGAAGGTCGGCATGGACGTAAAATTCGTCGGCCCCGATGGCGGCAGCCCCACGCTTGACCTCCAGGGCATGTGCGACGAAGGCACGCGCCGCGCCTACCTCGATCCGGACAACAAACTCCGTGCCTCGATCCTGGCCGACCCTGCCGGCGCGCGAAAGAACACCGGCGACAACACGCCCGCCTGCATCAACGTCGAAATCGTCAAAGGCAATAAGGTCGAGATCTCGGTCGCGGCCAAGGGCGGCGGCTCTGAGGCCAAGACCAAGTTCGCCATGCTCAATCCCTCTGATTCGGTCGCGGAGTGGGTGTTGAAGACGGTTCCCACCATGGGCGCCGGCTGGTGTCCGCCGGGAATGCTGGGCATCGGCATCGGCGGCACCGCCGATAAGGCCATGACCATGGCCAAGGAATCCTTAATGGAGCCCATCGACATCCACGAGCTAAAGGCCCGCGGCGCAAAGACCACGGCCGAAAAGCTCCGCCTCGAACTCTACGACAAGGTCAATCGCCTCGGCATCGGAGCGCAGGGTCTCGGCGGACTCACCACCGTACTCGACGTCAAGATTCTCGACTATCCCTGCCACGCGGCCAATCTGCCCGTAGCTATGATTCCCAACTGCGCGGCCACTCGCCACGCGCATCTGGTTCTCGACGGCTCGGGCCCTGTATATCTCGATCCGCCGAACATCGAGGACTGGCCCAAGCTCACCTACAATCCAGCCGGCGCGCGCCGTGTGAATCTCGACACAGTCACCCGCGAAGAGGCTGCTTCATGGAAGCCCGGCGAAGTGCTGCTGTTGAACGGCAAGCTGCTTACCGGTCGCGATGCTGCTCACAAGCGGCTCACAGACATGCTCACCAGAGGCGAGAAGCTCCCTGTGGACTTCAATGGCCGCTTCATCTACTACGTCGGTCCGGTCGATCCGGTTCGCGACGAGGTGGTTGGGCCGGCGGGGCCCACAACAGCCACGCGCATGGACAAGTTTACCCGTCAGATGCTGGCTGAGACCGGCCTGCTCGGCATGGTGGGCAAAAGCGAGCGTGGTCAGGTGGCCATCGACGCCATCAAGGAGTTCGGCGCGGTCTATCTGATGGCTGTTGGCGGTGCGGCTTATCTCGTCGCCAAGGCGATCACTGCTTCGCGCTGTGCCGCCTTCGCCGATCTCGGCATGGAAGCGATCTACGAGTTTGTCGTGAAAGACATGCCTGTAACCGTAGCCGTCGATTCCAAGGGCACCAGCGTACACACTACTGGACCCGAGGAGTGGCAGAGGCGCATCGCAGGTATTCCCATCCTGTCATAGGCGGGGATTCGGAATTTCCCACTCTCAACTCACCACAACACTGGGTGCCCCAGGTCCCTCGCATTTGGGGACCCGGGAGAGACCGACACTCACTCCGCCACCTGCCAACTCACCACAACACTGGGTGCCCCGGGCCCCTCGCATTTGGGGACCCGGGAGAGACCGACACTCACTCCGCCACCTGCCAACTCACCACAACACTGGGTGCCCCAGGTCTCGATTCTGAGACCTGGGAACCATTGAACCCATAAACGCGTTTCAGCAAATCACTCCGCCGCCCGCATCCGTCCCCCCGGCAGCAGCTCAAAGATCTTCCCCCGCCAGTGAACCGTGCGTCCCAGATAGCTGGCCGCCCAGAAACCCGCGCCCATCAGATCGCGCACGGGATACAGCACCAGCAGATCGAACCAGCTCCGATCCTGCACCACAAGGCCGCCCACGGCCACCGCCAGCGCCAGCCGGTTCGCCACGCTGAACGCCAGCAATCCCACGCCCCACCAAACGTGCCCAAGAAGCAAGCCCGCAATCAGCCCCAGCACTCCGAACGGCAAGCTGAACGTCAGCACCGTGCCGAAGTGTCCCTTGGGCCGCGAGAACCGCGTCGACTTCATCCACCGCGCCTGATGCGCCATCGACGCCGCGAAGCTCGAATTAATCACCATGTGGTCGATGGCGTGATGGCTTAGCACTACCGTCTCGCCAAGTTTCCAGGTCTCGTTGCCCAGCACAAAGTCGTCGGCGCAGAAGTCGGCCGTCACCTTGAAGCCGCCCATCCGCCGGATCGTCTCCCGCCGGAAGGCCATCGTCGGCCCCAGCACAAACTGCATCCCTTCCATGTTGCGCGCCACAAGCACGCCTGCGCTCATCTCCACGCTCATGCCCACGGCCTCAAGCCGAGCCCACAACCCGCCCTCGGCCGCCACTCCCCGGTACAGGCAGCACATTCCGCCCACAGCCGCAACAGAGAAGGGAAGCGCCACCGCCCGCAGATACTCCGGCGTCACCCGCACGTCGCTGTCGCTGACTACAACAATGTCGTAGGCCGCCTCGCGCTCCATCAGCTCCATCGAGGCAACTTTGGC
Source organism: uncultured Acidobacteriaceae bacterium (assembly GCA_903842065.1). Lineage (GTDB taxonomy): Bacteria > Acidobacteriota > Terriglobia > Terriglobales > Acidobacteriaceae > Telmatobacter. Next base: position 5,787 of record CAIMKZ010000002.1, read on the forward strand.
GTTGATGTAGTCGGGCTCCCCGCCGGTCGTAAAGAACCGCGCCGGAATCTCCGGATGCCGTGCCGCAACCTGCCGCGCAATCTCAAGCCCCGCGTCGGTCTCGCTCCGCGCGCAGAACAAAATTTCGTACTCGGGATAATCTTGGTAGAAGAAGGATTCGATGTAAGCCTCAAGCCCTGGTTCGGTTCCATGCAAGGGCTTGAGCAATGTCAATGGCGGCGTGAAGCCCGGCTTTGCGGCGGCATCCTTCAGCCCCGCGCGCCGCTCGCGCAGAAAGCGCGGCACGGCTACAAGCACCATGCCGGCAAACACACTCGAAGAAATGAGCCCGAAGACCGCCAGGGCCAATAGCGCGTAATTCATGCTCGTACAAGGATAAAGCCAGAGTAGGCACCCGGGCCAAGCGGCTCGGCAAGATACGAAAAGCACGTACTATGCATTTGTTTTGAAAGGGCTCGGCTGGTAGGCCAGGGATTTATCCCTGGCATGAACGGCGCAAAATCAACGAGGGCTTTAGCCCCTGAGGGATGTTTTGCGGGTCTTTCGGTCGATATTCAGACTTCTTCCGCAGCCCCTCAAGTCTGTACACTCACCCCTTGCGCGCGTTTACCGTCTTGGCCGGCGTCGCCACTGGCCGCTTGACCGGCACAATCGCCGCCCCTGAACCTGGCGCAGCCGCCTGGAACCGCGACAGCATCTCGGAGCGCACGTACTCCACAAAGCTCTGCATCTGCCGGTTCATCTCCTCCATACGCTCCCGCATCTGGAGAATGATCCCGATCCCGGCGATGTTCACGCCCAGATCCCGCGCCAGGTTCAGGATGAACTCCAGCCGCTCGATGTCCTCTTCGGTGTAGAGCCGCGTGTTGCCCTCGGTGCGCGACGGCTTCAGCAGCCCCTCGCGCTCATACAGGCGCAGCGTCTGCGGATGAATCTCATACATCTCGGCCACTGCCGAGATCATGTAAGCGCCTTTAGACTTTCTCTTCGTCGCCATGAAATTCAGGACCTTCCTCGCCCCGGCTGAACCTCGAATGCGTCCTTCATTAGTCCCTAGTCCCTAGTCCCTTAGTCCCTTAGTCCCTGTTCTTTCACAGCTTTTCAAACAGCGTTGCCCGTGGATCGTCCGGATTCAGCTTAGCCAGTTCGCGCATAATCTCCCGGCTCCGCTCATCCTGCAACTGCGGCACCACCACATTCACGGTCACAATCTGGTCTCCGCGTGTGCCCGGGCTCTGCGCGCTTTCCACGCCCCGCTCGCGCAATCTCAGCTTCTGCCCGCTCTGCGTACCGGGGGGAATCTTCAACTGCGCCCGCCCGTCGATCGTCGGGACGTCGACTTTTGCTCCGAGAGAAGCCTCGGCCACCGTCACCGGCACGTTGATCAGAATGTCGTCGCCCTGGCGATTGAAGACCAGATGCGTTCCGGTGCGCACAATCAGAAACAGATCGCCCGCCGCGCCGCCGTTCACGCCCGCGTTGCCCTTGCCCTGCAACCGTATCCGCTGCCCGTCGCGCGTGCCCGCCTTGATGCGGAACTCCACAGCCTCAGACCGCGACACCGTTCCCTCGCCGTGGCAGTTGGCGCAGGCGCTGGTCGTGCGCCCCGATCCGCTGCACCGCGGGCAGGGAATGTTGAACTTCATCCGCCCGCCCATCTGCGTTACCTGGCCGGTGCCGTGGCACTCGGCACATTGCATGGCCCCGCCCACCTGCGCCTGTCCGTGGCAACTCGGGCAGCTCTCCTGCCGGTTGATCTGGATGCGCGCCTGACCGCCCCGGATCGCCGTCCAGAAGTCTACCGTCGCCTGGTACTCGAGATCGGACCCCGGCTGCGGACCCCGCTGCTGCTGCGCCCCATGCTGACCACCGGTAAAGATGCCGGAAAAGATGTCTTTGAAGCTGCCAAACGGCGACGCGCCGCCCGCTTCATGCTGCTGGGGGCCGCCTCCGCCAAAGCCGTTGAAGTCGAAGCCGCCGAAGTTCACATTCGGACCCTGCCTGTTGCTCGCGCCGCCTGCGCCGCCCTGCCGCGCATAGGCCTCGGCCGTGGCCGGGTCGATGTTGTCCGAGTAGAAGCCCACCTGGTCGTAGATCTTGCGCTTCTTCTCGTCCGAGAGCACATCGTTGGCCTCGGAGATCTCTTTGAACTTCTCCTCGGACTTCTTGTCGTTCGGGTTCACGTCCGGGTGGTACTTGCGCGCAAGCTTGCGGAAGGCCTTGCGGATATCGTCCGCCGTGGCCGTCTTCTTCACGCCCAGCGTGCCGTAGTAGTCCTTTTGTTGGTTCGTTGACATGGGCTTCTGAACTCTTTCCGTTAATCTCCCGAACGTCCGTCATTCTAACCAATACACTACACCGCTTGTCATCCTGAGCGAGGTCGCCGCGGCGGCCGAATCGAAGGATCTGCGGTTGCTTTTCGCGTCTTGCTCACCGGTGCCTTCAGTCGGGGTTTCAACTCCCCAGTCTTCCGGTCACGCGGATGCCTGCCAATCTCCCTGCAAATGCTCGGCCAATCTGCTTTCGCCGTCTCCAACTCATAGCCCTTCTGGGCATTCATCCAAAACTCAGGCGACATTCGAAAAAATCGCGCCAGGCGAAGGCACATATCCGCGTCCAGCCCCCGCCTTTCCCTTACGATAGCAACCACCCGCCCCACCGGAACCTTGATTTCAGCCGCCAGCATCTGAGCCGTCATCCCAAGCGGAATAAGGAAATCCTCACGTAGAAACTCGCCGGGGTGAATGGGTAGAACTCCAGCCTTTCTCCGATCCTTCCGATTGGTGCTTCGATCCTGGTTCACGTCAGCCCTCGCTCCCAATTACCTGAAGTCTTTCGTAGAAGCGAGCGCCTTCGGGGAGTAGCCCAAATGCTTGTCTGGCAAGCGAACCGTCCTTTACGAAGTTGGTTTGAGCTTCTGAGACCAACCCGAGCGACTGCAAGCGGGAGAGGGCCGACCGGACCTTAAGATGCTGATCCTCCCCAAGGCCGAAGATGCGATTCCAGTCCTCCCAAACGTGGCCAACCTGCTCACTCCAGCTGAACGAATCGTGATGGTTAGCTAAAAGGTGTTTCTGAGATGCGTGCACTTTCCCGAGAACGAATATGTCCCACTCCGTCAACTCCACTGCAGCACGCATCATATCGTCAATGCCTTCCGGTGCTAGGTCGCCGTCCTTCACCCCGTTTGCGAGGACGAACGCCAATCGTTTGAGGCGCTCCTTTTGAGTTGTGCGCAAGGCATGGAGCGATGCACTTGCCATCGCATCTTTGAACTCATCGCTGCCTAGTCTTTGCCGGATTTCCTCAATTGACGATCCGTGCTGTTTCATTACTTGCTCGACACGATTGAGAGCGTCCTCGGTGGCCTGACCAAGAGCTTCAAGATTCTCATTGACCTTGGATGTCCCGAGCTTACGAAACCAATCGACAATGCCCATACCGGCAACAACAGAGCCAGCCACCGCGAGCACGGTTGGATCACCAATCACGATCGATGAGCCAAGAGCTAAGACCGCACCTGCAACAGAAGCTCCCGATTCAAGCACATCACCAACCGGAGAGTTTGAAAGCTCTTCGTTTCGCCGTTGCTGATTGGTAGCGGAAACTTCGTTACCGGTGATTCCCATGTCATTGTCCTCTAGCCCTGAAAAAACAACCGCAGATCCTTCGACTCCCTGCGCTGCGCTCCGGTCGCTCAGGATGACAATAGAAAAACAAGTTGGGGTGAACGACCTTGAGCCGTCCACCCCGTGATTCCATCCGCGCCTGACGCGGCTAGCTCTTCTTCTCGTCCACGTCCACGTACTCGGCGTCGATCACTTCGCCTTCCTTCTTCGCCTCACCCGCCGGAGCGCCTTCAGCAGCCGCGCCATCAGCAGGCGGCGCAGCAGCCGCCGCCTTGTACATGGCCTCGGCCAGCTTGTGGCTTGCCGCGGTCAGCTTCTCATACGAGGCCTTCAGCTCCGCAACCGTCGGCGTACCCTCCAGCGTCTTCTTCGACTCGGCCAGGGCGGCTTCGACTTCTGTCTTGTCGGCCTCCTGCACCTTCTCGCCGGCTTCCTTCAACATCTTCTCGATGTTGTAGACCATGCCGTCGAGCTGGTTGCGGGCCTCGATCTGCTCGCGCTGCTCCTTGTCCTCTGAAGCGTGAGCCTCGGCCTCCTTGGCCATCTTCTCGACCTCTTCCTTGCTCAAGCCCGAGCTCGACGTAATCGTGATCCGCGTGTCCTTGCCCGTGGCGTTGTCCTTGGCCAGCACGTTCAAAATGCCGTTGGCGTCGATGTCGAACGTCACCTCGATCTGCGGCACGCCTCGCGGAGCCGGCATAATGCCGCCCAGCTTGAACTTGCCCAGCGTACGATTCTGTCCCGCCATCGGCCGCTCGCCCTGAAGCACGTGAACCTCAACCTCGGTCTGGCTGTCCGCAGCCGTCGAGAACGTCTCCGTCTTCTTGGTCGGAATCGTCGTGTTGCGCGGAATCATGGTCGTCGCCACGCCGCCCAGCGTCTCGATGGAAAGTGTCAGCGGTGTCACGTCCAGCAGAAGCAGATCCTTGACCTCGCCGGCCAACACGCCCGCCTGCACAGCCGCGCCAATCGCCACCACTTCGTCGGGATTCACGCCGCGATGCGGCTCCTTGCCGAACAGCTTCTTCACCAGCTCCTGAATCTTGGGCATGCGCGTCTGGCCGCCCACAAGAACCACTTCATCGATGTCACTCGGCTTCACGCCGGCATCCGCCATCGCCTTCTTGCAGGGCTCAACAGACCGCTCGATGAGGTCATCGACCAACTGCTCGAGCTTGGCCCGCGTCAGCTTGCGAACCAGGTGCTTCGGCCCCGTCGCGTCGGCGGTCACAAACGGCAGATTGATCTCCGTCTCCACCGTCGTCGAAAGCTCGATCTTGGCCTTCTCCGCGGCGTCCTTCAGCCGCTGCAAGGCCATCTCGTTACCCTTCGAGCCAAGATCCAGACCCTGCTCCGTCTTGAACTCGCTGATAAGCCAGTCCACGATCCGCTGGTCAAGATTGTCGCCGCCCAGGTGCGTGTCGCCGTTGGTCGACTTCACTTCGATCACGCCCTCGCCCACTTCCAGAATGCTGATATCAAACGTGCCGCCGCCGAAGTCATACACGGCGATCGTCTCGTCCTTCTTTTTGTCCAGGCCATAGGCAAGCGCCGCAGCCGTCGGCTCGTTCACAATGCGCTTCACATCCAGGCCGGCAATCTTGCCCGCGTCCTTCGTCGCCTGCCGCTGCGCGTCGTTAAAGTACGCCGGCACCGTGATCACGGCCTCGGTCACCGTCTCGCCCAGATAGGCCTCGGCGCTCTTCTTCAGCTTCTGCAAGATCATCGCCGACACTTCCGGCGGCGTGTACTCCTTGCCCTGCGCCAGCACGCCCACATGGTCGCCCTGCTGGCTCACCTTGAACGGCACCATCTTCATCTCGTCGTTCACTTCGTTGAACCGGCGGCCCATGAAGCGCTTGATCGAGAAGACGGTGTTCTCAGGGTTGGTGATGGCCTGGCGCTTTGCCACCTGACCCACCAGCCGCTCGCCCGACTTCGAAAAGCCCACGATCGAGGGCGTAGTCCGCGCACCCTCCTCGTTGGGGATCACTTTGGGTTCGCCGCCCTCAAGAACGGCTACGCAGGAGTTGGTCGTGCCAAGGTCGATGCCGATGATCTTTGCCATGGTGATATGCCTCTGTATAGAAAGTCTTAGCTCTGACAGAATCACACATTGAGTCAGTTGCTGTCAACTTTATTGATTCATGTGCCCTAAGCTTGGATACAAAATCAGGAACCCATCTCCCAATCGATCCCAATCCAGCCCCCAAACCCAACAAAACACGCTCTCCGGCTAAACTCCAGCCCACGGAGGGAGCAGGGGCCTTCAGGCCCTGAACCGCCAGCCCTTTCAATAAATAAGGCCGGCGCGCGTCCCGGGGTCCCCGCGAACAGGTCTTCGTTCGTGGGGTGGGCGTCCCTCCGGGACGCGCGCCGAACCCAGTCCCCACCTGATTAACAGAATCTCTCTCGCGACCATTGGCCTCTGCCCCCTACCCGAATAGACTTATCCTTCAAGGTCACATTGGGTGGGATATGCATCTTAGCTGGAATGAAATCCGCGCCCGCGCGGCACGATTCGCCGAAGAGTGGAAGCTAGCCGACTATGAGCGCGGCGAAGCTCAGACTTTTTATAACGAATTCTTCCAGGTATTCGGCATAACTCGCCGCCGAGTCGCCTCCTTTGAAGAGCCCGTTAAGCTGCTCGGCGAAAAGCGCGGTTATATCGATCTTTTCTGGAAAGGTGTCCTGCTCGTCGAGCAGAAGAGCGCCGGCCGTAACCTCACCCGTGCCAAACAGCAGGCTCTCGACTACTTTCCCGGCCTCAAAGAGCACGAATTGCCCCGCTACGTCCTCGTCAGCGACTTCCAGAACTTCGAGCTATACGACCTCGATGAAGGCGACAAGCCCGTCAAGTTCAAACTCATCGACCTGCCCAAAAAGATCGAGGCATTCGCCTTTATCCTTGGCGTCCAAAAGCGTACCTTCCGCGATCAGGACCCCGTAAATATCCAGGCATCCGAGCTGATGGGCAAGCTTCACGATGCTCTCAAGAACTCCGGTTACACCGGCCACAACCTCGAACGACTTCTCGTGCGGCTCCTCTTTTGCCTCTTCGCGGACGATACCGGCATCTTCGAGCCCCGCGATATCTTCAACGACCTCATCCGCGAGAGAACCCGCGAAGACGGCAGCGACATCGGAGCATGGATCGCCCAGCTCTTCGAAGTCCTCAACACTCCCACCGACCGCCGCCAGAGTACGCTTGACGAGGACCTGCAAAAGTTCCCTTACGTCAACGGCGATCTGTTCGCTGAAAGGCTTCCCATCCCCGCCTTTGACGGGCTCATGCGCGTCATTCTCCTTGAAGCTTGCGACTTCTCATGGGATGCCATCTCTCCCGCCATCTTCGGCTCGCTCTTCCAGTCCGTCATGGAAGCCCCCGACCGCAGGCAATCCGGCGCTCACTACACCACCGAGAAAAACATCCTCAAGGTCATCCGCCCCCTCTTCCTCGACGCCCTCTTGGAAGAGTTCGAACGGCTTCGCCAGCGCCGCGACTCAGGCCGCCGCGAAGCGCTCATTCGCTTTCACGACCGCCTGGCCTCTCTCACCTTCTTCGATCCCGCCTGCGGTTGCGGAAACTTCCTCATCATCTCCTACCGCGAACTCCGCGCCCTCGAAATCGAACTTCTCAAAGAGATATTTGCCGAGCAGCGTAAACTCGGAGTCCAAAAACTCGACGTCTCCACACTCTCCCGCATCAACGTGGACCAGTTCTACGGAATCGAGATCGGCGAGTTCGCCGCCCGCATCGCCGAAGTCGCGCTATGGATGATGGATCACATCATGAACAACCGTCTCTCGCTTGAATTCGGCGAGAGTTACGCCCGCATCCCTATTCAGCGCTCCCCGCACATCCACAACCAGGACGCACTTGAGATCGACTGGCAAACCGTCCTGCCATCAGCCCAATGCTCTTACGTTCTCGGCAATCCACCCTTCGGCGGATCCAAATATCAGACCGACAAGCAGCGCGAACAGGTCCGCCAAATTGCGAATCTCGGCGGCAGCGGCGGAACCCTCGACTTTGTTACCGCGTGGTTCATCAAGGGCGGGGAATATGTACAGGGCTCACACGCCCGCATCGGCTTCGTTTCCACCAATTCCATCACCCAGGGCGAACAGGTCGCACAACTCTGGCCTGTACTCTTTGAGCGCTACGGCCTTGAGATCGCCTTCGCCCACCGCACCTTTGCCTGGGGCAGCGACGCCCGCGGCATGGCCCATGTCCACGTCGTCATCATTGGACTCTCTCGCCGCGCGGACGAACAGCCTACCAAGCGACTCTTCACCTACTCCGATATCCACGAAGACCCGGTCGAAAGCCTTCACGCAAACCTAACGCCATACCTCTTCGATGGTTCCAACCTCACCGATCGCCATCTCGTTGTAGCAGAATCCAATACGCCCCTGTGCGCCATCCCCCCGTTGGTAATCGGTAGTAAGCCCATCGACGACGGTCAACTCATCTTCAATGAAGAAGAACGCGCCGAGCTCCTGCGCGAAGAGCCGGAGGCCCGCAAATTTCTGCGTCCCTTCATCGGAGCCACTGAATTTCTATACAACGAGAAGCGTTGGATTTTGGCCCTTCAGGATGCGGACCCCGCAGAACTGAGGCAGCTTCCGAAAATTCGGGAGCGTATCGCCGCTGTTCGCAAATTCCGATTGAAGAGCAAGAGTGCTGGGACACGTCAATTGGCTGCTACTCCCACTAAATTCCATGTGACCGTTATCCCTAAATCATCATTCCTCGTTATCCCAAAAGTGTCTTCGGAAAGACGGGAATACGTGCCTATCGGCTGGCTACGGCCGCCTGTTGTGCCAAGCGATTTAGTCTTCGTGATGACCGGTGCCTCCCTCTGGCACTTTGGCATTGTCACCTCCCGTATGCACATGGCGTGGCTCCGCCATATCGGCGGTAGGTTGAAGAGCGACTACCGTTATTCTGTCGGGATCGTATACAACAACTTCCCATGGCCAGAGCCAACCGAACACCAGAAGGCCCGCATCGAATCCCTCGCTCAAGCCGTCCTCGATGCTCGCGCCGAGTTTCCCGGCGCAGCATTTGCCGACCTCTACGACGTGGACTCTATGGCCGTACCCCTCACCCGCGCCCACCACGCCCTCGACTCCGCCGTCGATCGCCTCTATCGCGGCCCCGCCTTCAACTCCGACCGCGACCGCGTCGAACACCTCTTCGGCCTCTACGAGCGCCTCATCATGCCCACCCTCATCCCCATAGTGCCCGACGGTTCCGCGCCAATACGCCGGCGTCGAACCACAACACGCCGAAATGCTCGCTGAAAGGGCTGGAGCCCGTCCAAGCCCCGCAAGGGGCGTCACGAAAATAGCCCGGGGTGGAAACCCCGGGAATCGGAACCGCATATATCCCCGGCGTCCCGTAGGGCCGCCGCGAACCGACCCCTGACCCCTGACCCCTGACCCCTGACCCCTGACCCCTGACCCCTGACCCCTGACCCCTGACCCCTGACCCCTGACCCCTGACCCCTGACCCCTGACCCCTGACCCCTGACCCCTGACCCCTGACCCCTGAC
>CAIMKZ010000003.1 GCA_903842065.1 uncultured Acidobacteriaceae bacterium
GGTCGCGGGCTGCTGCACAGTTACAGTCGTGGTGCGTGGCTGGCCACATTTTGCGGGACTGCGTATCTGTTCTGGAATTTGAGACGCGGAAACGTCCACCTAGCCCCGGCCCTTCCCCCCCGACCGCCGGGCGGAGAGGGAGAATCGCTTTCGTGTGCTTCGTGGTTCAACAAGAACTTGACCTGAGCCCCAAGAACTGGGCCAGCTTGAAAGAGAGTCCTCGGATATGCGACAAGCGTCGTGGAGGACAAAGATGCGAGGCAAACAGTTCAGTGAAGAACAGATTATCGGGATTCTGAAGGAAGCCGAAGCTGGGGTGGCTCTTGGCGATCTGACCCGCAAACACGGGATCTGCGAAGGCACCTACTACCGCTGGAAAGCCAAGTACGGCGGCCTGGAACTCAGCGATGCCAAGCGGCTGCGGCAATTGGAGCAAGAGAATACGCGACTGAAGCGGCTATTGGCCGACGCCATGTTGGACAAGCAGATTCTCCAGGAGACATTGCGCCGTTTCTGACGCGGCCCGCCGCGCGGCGTGAGTTGGTGACTACCGCTTGTGAGCAATTTGGGGTGGGTCAGCGACGGGCGTGCGGGCTTTTTGAGACGGCGCGCAGCAGTTACGTCTACCGGGCGCAGGCACCGGACGACGAGCCGTTGCGCGCAGCATTGCGGCAAGCGGCGCAGGAGCGGAAGCGGTACGGATATCGGCGGCTGATCTGGCGATTGCGCCGCCAGGGCTGGCGCGACAACCACAAACGCATTGAGCGAATCTATCGGGAGGAGGGTTTACAAGTGCGACGACGAGGACGAAAACGGATGACCCGGGTGGCGCGCCAGCCGTTGGTGCGACCGACGCAGTTGAACGAACGCTGGTCGATGGATTTCGTGGCCGACAGCTTGGCCGATAAGCGCCGGATCCGTCTGTTGAACATTCTGGACGAGTACTCGCGGGAGTGCTTGCAAATCGAGGTGGACACCTCGCTGCCCGGCGCGCGGGTGGTCCGCACGTTGGAGCAGTTGCGGCAGACGCGCGGCTGTCCGCGGCAAATCGTCATCGACAACGGGCCGGAGTTTACCGGTCAAGCGTTGGATCAATGGGCGTACACCTGCGGCGTGGATCTGGTGTTTATCGAGCCGGGCAAACCGCAGCAGAACGCCTTCATCGAAAGTTTCAACGGCAAGCTGCGTGACGAGTGCTTAAACGAGCACTGGTTTGTCAGTCTGGCCGACGCGCGTCAGACCACGGCGCAATATCGGTGGATGTATAACGAAGATCGCCCGCACAGCGGTTTGGACAACCAGACGCCGTCGGAATTTGCGGCACAGGCCGCGCGAACAGCATCCCTCTCCCCCCAGGGATGCTGTTCGGGGCAGACCACAGAGGGGATGGACAACTAACAAAAAGACGCTATGATAACATCCAGACTCTCATACCAACTGGCCGGTAACAGGGGGCAGGTCATCCCGACCGCCCGTGTAATGCCAAACAACAGGCGGATTGATTTGCTGTCAGTGTAGCAAGCCTGAGACGCTTTGACAAGCTCGTTGTGACAGAGGAAAACACCGTTCCCGCTCGCGTTATCCGCACGATCTGCGGTTCAGGGTATTCGACTA
>CAIMKZ010000004.1 GCA_903842065.1 uncultured Acidobacteriaceae bacterium
CTGCTGGAGACAGACAATCTCTATTTACGGATAAGCTCTAAGTCTGGACTTGGTTGCGACGGTTGCGGACCACGGGGCCGGTTAAAAGCGAAGACCCGGCGGTTGGCCGGGTCTGTTTGGTTGTACGCCGTGCATGAATGACATCTTGGGGGTGGAAGTCCCCTTCACATCCTGATGGAGGAGAAGTGATAGCGAAGCGCAAGGGCGTTGCCGCGAGGCGGGGTCTGAAGGAAGCGTGGAGCAAAGACGCGAGCCGATGGACAAGAACCGGATATGAGGCCTACGGCGCAGGACGAGCTGGCAACTGACAGCGAAGTCCATATCCATCAAGAGCGCGGGTGGTAAATTCGGCGGTTGCGCGTTGAAGGCGGTCATTCTTATCGCGGGAGGTCTGCCGTTCGTCCTGAAATCAGGACTGAGGGTGAAGCAATTCACTCTGACCGTGCGGCAGAAGTCAGCAGCGGGCATAGTAGCCGTGCAAGCGGCGAAGGCCCAAACGGAAGGAAAGGGCAAGTAGGCGGCGCGACTCGATGAGCGGCAAGCGGCAGAACAACCAGCTTCGGCTGGCCTTTGGCGAGGAGGGGCGGAGTGAAGCTCCAATGGCTTCTGGCGAAGGGTCCGAAACGCTCGCGGCGAAGTGCGGGAACGAAAGCCCGGCTAACCACGAACAACTGATGGAAGAGGTTTGCGAGCGGGAAAACTGCTTGCAGGCTTTCAAGCGAGTGAAGTCCAACAAGGGCAGTCCGGGCATCGACGGCATGACGGTCGGTGAGTTATCGGGCTACCTGTTGGAGCACTGGCCAGCCATCCGCGAACAGCTTCTTGCAGGTACTTACAAGCCGCAGCCGGTGAAGCGGGTAGAGATACCCAAGCCGGACGGCGGGGTGCGCAAGCTGGGCATCCCGACGGTGTTGGACCGCATGGTTCAGCAGGCGGTGATGCAGGTCTTGCAACGCAGATGGGACGCGGAGTTTTCCGTTCACAGCCACGGGTTCCGGCCCGGACGCTCGGCGCATCAGGCGGTAGCCGAGGCTCAGAAGTATATAGCCGAAGGCCGCCGCTGGGTGGTGGATCTGGATCTGGAAAAGTTCTTCGACCGGGTCAACCACGACAAGCTGATGGCGGCTGTGGGGCGCCGGATCGCGGACAAGAGGATGCTCAAGCTGATCCGGGCGTTCCTCACGGCGGGCGTGATGGAGAACGGGCTGGTAGGTCCGGTGGATGAGGGCACGCCGCAAGGCGGTCCACTTTCACCACTGCTGTCGAACCTTGTGCTCGACGAACTGGATCGGGAGCTGGAGCGGCGCAAACACTGCTTCGTGAGGTACGCGGACGATTGCAACATCTACGTGCGCAGCCAGCGGGCAGGGGAACGGGTGAAGCGTAGCATTACCGGCTTCATCCAGCGGCGTCTCAAACTCAAGGTCAATGAACAGAAGAGCGCAGTGGCGAGACCGGCAGAACGTAAGTTCCTCGGCTTCAGCATCTCGAACGCACGGGAACCGAAGCGGCGCATCGCCGCCAAGGCCCTGGTGCGCTTCAAGCGGAAGGTTCGGGAACTTACTCAACGGACGCGGGGCATCAGCATCGAGCAAATGACGAAGCAGCTGTCCGGCTACTTACGCGGCTGGAAGAGCTACTTCGGCTTCTGCGAGACGCCCTCAGTGCTGGAAACGCTGGATCAATGGATACGGCGCAGGCTGCGATCCGTGATCTGGAAGCAATGGAAACGCGGAACGCTGCGGTTCGCTGAACTGTGTGCTCTGGGAGTGAGCAAGAACCTGGCTGCCAAAACGGCCGGGAGTGCTCACGGGCCATGGCGCATCGCCAACAGCCCCGCCCTGAACATCGCGTTCCCCATCGCCTGCTTCGAAGCGCTTGGAGTTCCCAGGTTGTTCGCTGGTCTTTAGCTCAATCCGTCCGAACCGCCGGATGCGGACCCGCATGTCCGGTGGTGTGGCAGGGGAGGAGAGGAGACTCTCCCCCCTATGCCGATTAAGGAAGCTCTCAGTGCGTCCCTTTTCCGGCGCGGTGCGACATCGAAAATCAAACTCTCGCCAGAGGGGGGATGCAACTGATAGCATCGTTTGCCGTAGAGAATGGGGGCATACACAATGAAGAGAATTGCGATCCTGATGGCTGCGTTCGCAGTGTTGATGAGCACGGCTTCGGCCCAAATTGCGGCGACCTCCGCGAAGAGCTACGCCAAGCCGGCGAAACGGACCAAGCGCTTCCTGGTTACCGACTTCGGCGCGGTCGGCGACGGCAAGACGGTGAACACCAAGGCCATCCAGGCGGCCATCGACAAGTGCGCCGCGAACAGGAAGGGCGGCATCGTCGTGGTTCCCACGGGGACGTTCCTGAGCGGCGCGATCTTCCTGAAGCAGGGCGCGAACCTGCTGGTGGAGAAGGACGGCGTTCTGAAGGGAACGACCAATCCGGACGACTACCCGCAGATCCAGACGCGCTGGGAGGGCACTGAAGAGATGTATACCGCGTCGTTTGTGAACGCCGACGGCGTCACCGGGCTGACCATCTCCGGCGAAGGGACCATCGACGGATCGGGCGAGGAGTGGGTGCAGAAGAATCCCTATCGCCGCCCGCCAGCGGCAGCGCCCGGAGCTGCGCCGGCCGCGGCCCCGATTGTGACTCCGCCTCCTGCTTC
>CAIMKZ010000005.1 GCA_903842065.1 uncultured Acidobacteriaceae bacterium
CCCCACTCCAGCTTGAAAGCGCAAACGCCCGATCAGGTATACTTCAACCGCCTGCCAGAATCAATGGCAGCCTAAAAACAAAAACAAGAACTTCCACTTAAGGAAAAGGCAAAAACTGTCCGAACTACCGGGACCACCTCAAATAGTATCCTGACTTCGACTTCTTGCCGGCACTGTCCGACTCCTGAGCATAGCTCCGATTTCCGTATATATTCTTGCTGTCGGAAGAGGTCTTAATCTCAACTGAATACTGCGGGTCTGGAATATACACAAGATCTTTATCGGAAGCCGTCTGCTCGCCTCTCCAGAGCCTCGGGTACCGAGCAGAGAACTCCAAGGGTATCAATTCGTGCAACAAGAATCCCATAATCTGTGGTTTGGGAAAAATATGCTTACCGATTTGGAAGCCCTTGGGTCCTAGCTTGGAATCAAAAATGTCATTCCACGACTGAAGGACCACCTCAACCATCTCGGAAACCTTCAGAGGATGACATGCAACAAGCTTTTTCGTCTTTTGAAGCCACTGCGTCTCCGCTACCTTGTTATAAGGAGATGATGCACCCATTTATTCGATCCTCTCAAGCAATTGGCTCGGGAAGATCTGAAGCGCATGAGCTATGCGGACTATGTTCTCAAGGCTTACATTTCGCTCCCCACGCTCCACGCCACCAACATACGTACGATGGAGTCCCGCTCTCTCAGCTAATTCCTCCTGAGAGAGACGCAGCTCCATCCTGCGGTCTCGAATTGTATTCCCGAGTAGTGCTTTTGAATTTTTTGACACTTGCTGCATGATCGAGCTATGAATACTATTCGTCTACACTCGATAAGTAGCACACCGTGCTCGTCACTCTAGCGCGATTTTCTTTTTCTCGCAGGATCGGCCGATATTCGCCCCAGTTCTGCAAATACATGTGCCACAACCGACGCCCAATCCCCCGGCGCGGGCTGCCGGAAGAGCCGCGCAGTGGGGTACCAGGGAGTCGTTTCCAGCAACTGCATCCAGCGCCAGTCCGCCAGATGGGGCAGCAGTATCCAGACCGGCTTGGCCATGGCTCCGGCAAGGTGGGCGATGGATGTATCGGTAGTAATGACGAGGTCAAGGGTCTCGATCAATGCCGCAGTGTCAGCCAGGTCGCGGTCCCGGCTTGCGCCGTCGCAGAGGTCGATTCCGGCCGGCAGTTGGGCGATCTGCTCCGCAGCTTCTCCCTTCTGCAAAGAGATCCAGTTGGCCTCGACTCCGGCGAGCAGCGGCAGAAGCGTTGAAAGATCGATGGACCTTCGCCGGTCGTCCTTGTAGTTTGGATTCCCGGCCCACGCGATGCCGATACGCGGGCCGGGGTGGCGGCTGGGGAAGTCGCGATGCTTTTCCGCTGATGCGGTGGGATCGGCGGCGAGATACGCGCCTGGCCACGGCACAGTTTGCGGAGTGGTTGCGAAGACCGCGGGCAAACTCATCAACGGACACTCGACATCGAACTCGCAGCCGGTCCGCGATGCGTCGCCCGTGAGCGAAACCACCGTGGCCAATCCCGAACGGACCACAGCAAGCGAGCCGATGAGCCGCTCGACAGCGGGCTGAATGGCCAGAATCGGCACGCCTCCCCGTTCCGCAACAAATTGAGCGTAGCGGCAAAACTGAATGGTGTCACCGAGTCCCTGCTCGGCATGCAGCAGGATCGCACGGCCGTTGAGTGGCTCGCCCGGCCAGCGCGGCTGCTCAAAACGCACCGGGCAGCGGTGCACATCGCGGAAGTTCCAGCGCGACTCGTAGTTTGCCCAGCCGCTCGCCCACTCGCCTGCGCGAAGCTGTGTAAGGGCCAGGTTGTAGCGTGCGCCGTGTGCGCGAGGATCCATGCTGACAGCCTTCTCGTGCGCGCGAAGGCCCTCTTCGATTCGACCCAGTTCGACGAGCGAATTGCCGCGATTCGACGCCGCGGCCCGCGCCCCCGCATCCTCAGCCTTTTCGAAAATCTGGACAGCCTCTTCGAACCGGCCCTCGCTGTGCAGCAAAATCCCGCGTGTGTTGAGAACCTCGGGGTGAGCGGGCTCCCGCTCGATAGCGCGCTCAAGCCACTGCCATGCGCCTTCCCGATCCCCCTCGTCGAGGCGGAGCTGGCACCAGCCCAGCAGAGTCTCGATGTCGCCGGGGTCGATGGAGTGGGCACGCCGAAGATGTTTGTCCGCTTCCTCAGGTCGCTTGCGGCCGCGCTCCAGCAGCGCCAGATTGAGCCACGCGGATAAGAGTTCGGGGCGCAACTGGGCAGCGCGTTCAAGGGCAGCTTCGGCGGCAGATTCCCTGCCCTCTTCGCGCAGCAGCGCGCCCAGGTTGAGCCAGGCAGAGGCAAAGTCAGGGCGCAGAAAGAGTGCGTGGCGGTAACGTGCTTCCGCCTCAGCGCTGCGGCCAAGACGCGCCAGAGCAAAGCCGGATGCAAAGTGCACCTCCGCCGACTGGGGAGCAAGAGAGAGCGCCTCCATGTACCGCGCCAGCGCCTGCTCGTCGCGATCAAGCATGGCCAGAGCGTTTCCGGCGCCAAGAAGCGCGGGAAGCAGGCCGGGGCTGCTGCGCAAGGCCAGCTCAAACTCGGCCAGTGCTTCGGCTGGACGCCCGGTGACCAGGCGCAGTTCGCCAAGGCCGATGCGGATGAGCGCGTGCGTGCCATCCAGACGAATGGCGGAGATGTAAGCCTGCTCAGCCTCGGCATATCGTTTGGCGGCCGCAAGGGAATGGGCAAGCGCAATCCAGGCCTCGATTTTTTCAGGTGCGGCGGAGGTGGCAACCGTGGCCACGTCGATGGCCGCGGCCGTCTGCTGGCTGGCCAGAGCCACCAGGCTGATGCCGATCAGGGCTTCAGGATTGCGGGGATCGAGGGCGAGCACACTCTGGTAGCGGCGCGCGGTCTCAATCAAAGTTGCGCCCGGAGCCTGGGACGGCCGCGGCGGAGCCGGGGTTTCGCAGAAGGTCACATGGGCCAAGCTAAGCGCGGAGCGGGCAGGATTCAATCAAGAAAGTGTTTGGAGGAGGAAACGATTCCCGAAATGAGATGGGTTCCCACCGAGAGACTCGAAAGGCTGCGCAATCGCAGCCTATAGGGAATCGGAGTTGGTCGGAGCCGGGAAAAGCTATGCGGTAAGGCGCTCAAGCTGGTCGGGCTTGACGATGGTCAGGCTGGCGCCCTTGATGGTGATCCACTGATCGCGACGGAACTGGTTCAGCAGCCGGGTCACGGTCTCTCGCGAGGTGCCTGCCATGTTGGCAATCTCTTCGTGCGTGAGCGCCATGGTGAAGCGGATCTCTGGCTTGCCGGCGGAGGTCGAACGGCCCCAGTCGAGCAGCAGCCGGGCCAGCCGGCCCGCGGCCGAGCCGGACAGAGCCAGACGCTTGGCGTCGTGAAATACGGTCAGGTACTCGCCGGAGAGCGACTGCGCGGCGTGCATCGATGCGATTCCGTGCTTGGAAAGAAAGTCGAGAAACTCCTGCTTGCGAACTGTTTTGACTGTGCAGGGCTCGATGGCTTCGGCGGTGACCTCGTGGGGAACGTTGGCCAACACGGCGCTCAGTCCCATCACATCGCCCGGGCCGGCGATCTTCAGAATCATCGTCTTGCCATCGCGGGAGGTCGAAGAGATCTTGACCTGGCCGAAGCAGATGACGAAGACGTTGCGTGCCGGGTCGCCTTCTGAAAATAGCTTGGCGCCGCGGGCATGGCTCATCATGATACCGATCTTGTCGTAGTCGGCAAGGGCTTCCGAAGTCAGGTTACAGAACATGCGAAGATGACGATGCTCGCAGTTCAAGCAATCTTCCGGAGGGTGATGTGGATGGATGGAAGCCATAGTTAGCGGGGAAACGCTCAGGTGCAGTATACCTGATCGGGTCGGTTTAATTGAAAGATGAAATGCGGGAATCGCCTACTAATATATACAGAACATTGCGCCGCCCGGCGATGGGCGGAGGCGCAATCCGATAAAATCGCATAAGTATATTCTATGCAGCCAGTTACACGCTTCGCTATTGCCTGATTCGTCTCCTCTGCGCCTCCGAACCGGCGCAATACGTGTCAGATGGGAACCGATCCAGGCTCGCGAAACCTCGCGTGCCGGCTCTTCAGGCAGATTTATACGCAATGGCGGATGCTGCGCGAATGCGCGATCGAGCGCGGTGAGCGTATACGTGTGCGCAGAGCCTGAGAGAACGGCGGCCAGCTCGACGATCTCGCCGGCGCCAAATTCAGTATGCCAGCCAGACAGAGTTCCAGACTGACGCGGGCTATCTTGCGTGATACGCTTTTGGGGTCATGAAAAAATTCTGGATTCGCACCTCTGTATCGGTTCTGCGCGCGGGAATCTGTATTTTACCCGCCTTGTTGCTGGAGATTGTTTGCGGGCTTGCCTCGGCCCAGGCTCCGGCGCCAGATTCGCCGGCCATCGAGGCCAAAGCCAAATCCATGCTCGCCAAGCTCACCCTGGATCAGAAGATCGAGCTGCTCGGCGGCGTCGACAGCATGTATACGCATGACATGCCTTCGATCGGCCTGCCCCGCCTCAAGATGTCTGACGCATCGATGGGCATTCGCGTCTTTGGACCCACGATGGCTTACCCCAATGGCATAGGACTGGCGGCAAGCTGGGACCGCGCGCTGGCGCGCACAGCAGGCGAGTCCCTTGGCCGCGACGCCCGCGCTCGCGGCGTCCACATCCTGCTCGGACCCGGTGTCAACATCGCCCGCTCGCCTGTGAACGGCCGCAACTTCGAGTACCTGTCTGAAGATCCGTATCTGAACGGCGAGCTGGTCGCGCCATTCATTGAAGGTGTGCAGTCCCAGGGCGTAATCGCCACCGTCAAGCACTACGCGCTCAACAACTCAGAGTTCGACCGCCACAATATTGATATCCAAATCGACGAGCGGACGATGCGCGAGCTCTACCTGCCGGCATTTGAGGCCGCGGTTAAAAAAGGCCACGTCGATGCGGTCATGAACTCCTACAACCTCGTCAACGGAGTTCACGCCACCGAGAACGAGTTTCTCAACCTGAAGGTGCTCAAGGGCGAATGGGACTTCAAGGGCATCCTGATGAGCGACTGGGTTGCCACCTACGACGGCGTCGCGGCCGCCAACAACGGACTCGATCTCGAGATGCCCTTCGCCGCTTTCATGAATGCCAGGACGCTTGTCGCCGCCGTTAAGGACGGACGCGTCAAGGAATCCACCATCGACGACAAGGTGCTGCGCCTGCTCAGAACCGTTCTGCGCTACGGCTACCTTGACCGGCCGCAGTGGGATCCGGCGCAATCCACTTACTCGGCCAAAGCGCGCCAGGTGGCCCTCGATGGCGCCCGCAAAAGCATCACTCTGCTGAAAAACGAGAACCACGCCCTGCCTCTCGACGCCGCGAAGGTTAAGACCATCGCCATCGTCGGACCCAACGCATGGCCCGCAGTGGTTAGCGGCGGTGGATCGGCCCTGCCCACTCCCTTTACATCCGTCAGCACAATGGAAGGCATCGCCAGCCTGGCCGGACCAAACACTACCGTGCTCTACAGCCGCGGCGTGCCCGATACCTCCGACGTATTCAAAAGCACGCGCTGGGCCGGAACGGTCAAAGTGGAGAGCTACGCTAACACCAGCTTCGCTGGCGAAGCCAAAGCCACAACGCAGCGCGCCATGAACGACTGGAAATACTCGCAGTGGGGCGAGGCCGGCGAGCCGCGCAGCGTGCGCTACTCGGCCACATTCAAAGCCGACCGCGCAGGTAAGTACGACCTCGTCGCGGCCTCAAGCGGCCAGGACATCTACAAGGTCATCGTAGACGGCAAAACACTCATCACCCAGCCCGAAGAAGAGGGCGAGACGCCGCAGACTATAGTGCTCGATCTGGCCGCCGGCCAGGCCGTGCAGTTGTCCGCCGAGTACATTCCCCACGCATCCGGCCTCGGCTTCGGCATGGGCCTCATCAACGAGCAGGATCTCGTCTCCGTGGAAGCCCGCGAGATGGCAGCCAAAGCCGACATAGTTGTGGTCTGCGTTGGCTTCACTCCCACCACCGAGCAGGAAGGACGCGACCGCACCTTCGATCTGCCCTGGGGACAGGACGAGCTGGTGCGCGCGATGGCCGCTGCCAACCCGCACTCTGTCGTCGTACTCACCGGCGGCGGATCGATCAACCTCACCCGCTGGCTCGACAAGGTTCCCGCCGTCGTCGATAGCTGGTTCCCGGGCCAGGAGGGCGGCACAGCTATCGCCGAGGTCCTCTTCGGCAAGCACAATCCCGAGGGCAAGCTCCCCATCAGCTGGGACCGCGCCTGGGAAGACAATCCCTCCTACAAGGGCTACTACGGCGATCCCTCGAAGGACACAACCGTACAGTCCACCTGGGGCAACTTCGATCCCAACTCGCCGGGAGCCTTGAAGCCGCTCACCATCCGCCGCGCCGAGTATGGCGAGAAGCTCATGGTCGGCTATCGCTACTGGACCACGACGGGAAAACACCCGCTCTTCCCCTTCGGCTTCGGGTTGAGCTACACCACCTTCAAATTCGCGAACCTCAAAGCTCCCGCAACAACAGCTTCGGGCTCGACCGTCGCCGTCAGCTTCGACGTCACCAACACCTGCTCAATCGCCGGTGCTGAAGTCGCCCAGGTCTACGTCTCCGATCCTTCGGCAAAGACAGACCGCCCCGAGCGCGAGCTCAAGGGCTTCGACAAGGTCGAGCTGAAACCCGGCGAAACAAAGCACGTCACTGTCAACCTCGACGCCCGCGCCTTCAGCTACTGGAGCGAGACCAAACACGACTGGACCATCGACCCCGGCAAGTTTGTTGTGCGCGTAGGCGATTCGAGCGAGAACACGCCGCTAAGCGCCGAGGTGGTAATCAAGTAGAATCGCGCCAATCCCTGGCGCGCAGAAATAGAAGAGGGGTTCGAGAGCATCTATCTGCTTCTCGAACCCCTCTTCTATTTGATAACTATCTGGAGTAAAGCGTCAGGAGCCCGGATTCGCCGGCAGAATTTCGTCCACGTCCACCCACGCGGTGGGGTAGTTGCCGGTGTAGCAGGCGGTGCAGAATTTGTTGTGGTCGTGATCGCCGCAGGATTTGAGCAGGCCGTCGAGGGAGAGATAAGCGAGCGAATCGGCCTCGATAAACTTGCGGATCTCTTCGATCGACTGGTTAGCCGCGATCAACTCTTTCTTGCTCGGCGTGTCCACGCCGTAGAAGCAGGGCGAGATAGTCGGCGGGCAGCTGATGCGCAGATGCACCTCGGTGGCTCCCGCGCCGCGCACCATGCGAACGATCTTGCGCGAAGTGGTTCCGCGAATAATCGAATCGTCGATCAGCACTACGCGCTTGCCTGCCAGAATATTGCGTACCGGGTTGAGCTTGAGGCGCACTCCGAAGTCGCGCACCCGCTGCTCGGGCTCAATAAACGTGCGGCCCACGTAGTGATTGCGGATGAGGCCGAGGCGGAAGGGGATGCCTGACTCCTCCGCAAATCCGAGAGCGGCGGTAACGCCGGAGTCGGGAACGGGCACGATAACGTCTGCCGGTACGCCGGACTCGCGTGCAAGATGGCGGCCCATCTGATCGCGAGACTCCTGCACCCAGCGGCCGAAGACCCGCGAGTCGGGCCGCGCAAAGTAGACGTTCTCGAAGATGCAGCTCGACTGAGGCAATCCCGTCGCATATTGGCGGCTGGTGATGCCGTCTTCCGAAATCATGACCAGTTCGCCCGGCTCCACGTCGCGAACGTACTCGGCGCGAAGCAGATCGAAGGCGCAGGTTTCGCTGGCCACGTAAGTAATATCCTTCTGTCCGGGCTTGCGAATGCGTCCGATCGACAGCGGCCGGAAGCCGCGCGGATCTCGGGCGGCAAAGATGCGGTCGCGTGTCATCATCACGATCGAGAAAGCGCCATCGACCTGCGAAAGCGAATCGGCAATCGCATCGACGAGCGTAGTCGCCTTCGAGTGCGCGATGAGCTGGACGATGATCTCCGAGTCCGAAGTGGTCTGAAAGTATGCGCCCTCGGCCTCAAGCTTGGCGCGAAGGTTGCCGAGGTTGACCAGGTTGCCGTTGTGGGCGATGGCGATGAGGCCTTTGACGGAATCGACGCGGATGGGCTGCGCGTTGAGCAGCGCCGAGTCGCCGGTGGTGGAGTAGCGGGTGTGGCCGATGGCCATGTGGCCGGGCAGCTTCTGGAGCACGTCGTCGGTAAAGATTTCGCTGACCAGGCCCATGCCCTTGATGTTGGAGAGACGCTGACCGTCGGCGGTGGCGATGCCGGCCGACTCCTGGCCGCGATGCTGGAGAGCGTAGAGGCCGAGGTAGGCCTCGTGCGCGGCTTCGGCGTGGCCGTGGATGGCGACGACGCCGCATTCTTCGTGGAGAGCATCGCCGTCGGCGATGCTCTCCAGGGACTGTGGAACTAAGGAACGACACGCATAGTGCTCGGCAGTGCGGTCCACTACTCCCTCGACCCCCTGAAAGAGGAGCCCGCTCATGCCACAACCTCGTTGTGGAGGGTGGATTCGAGAGCCGAAGCCCAGGTTGTGCGCAGGTTCGATACCTTCTCTGAGATGAGCGTGTCGCCGTATGCCGCGATCTCGATGCGGTCGCCACCAGTTGTGCCGATGCGCACGCATTCAAAGCTGTACTCCTCGGCGAGCTTCTCGATCTTCGCAATGTTCTCGTGAGACGCGGTGACGAGCACCGTGGAAGCAGGCTCGGCGAAGAGTCCGAAGAGTGGATGCGCCATGAGCGAGGGATCGAGTTCGACGGATGCGCCCAGCCCAAGCGGGAAGGCCGCCTGCGCAATGGCAACGGCGATGCCGCCATCGGAGATGTCGCACGCCGAGCTTGCCAGCTTGCGGTCCGAAAGACCCATAAGGATCGAGTGCAGATCGGCCTCAGCTTCAAGGTCGAGCGCCGGAGGCTTGCCCCAGACACTTCCGAGGATGACCTTTGCAAACTCCGAGGAGCCGTAGGAGATGAGCTCAGCCGATGCGCCTTCAGCGGGAGCGTCAGGATTTTCGGGGACGACGCTGGCGACCGGAGAGGCGACAGGGAATGGGGGTGTGGCCGAGAGCGGATAAACAATGTAGGGACTGATGGGCAGTGGCGTGAACGGAACTTTGAGATTCGGATCGGGGTCTTCGCCACGCGGAACGGGCGACAGAAGAAGGATCGTTTCCTTCGCGCGCCGAAAATGCGAGGGCACTGCCTTGGACACATCGTCCAGGATGCCGACGATTCCAAGCACCGGCGTGGGATAGATGCCTTCGCCCCGCGTCTCGTTATATAGCGATACGTTACCGCCGGTAATCGGCGTACCGAGCGCAATGCATGCCTCTGAGATGCCGTCGATAGCCGCAACGAGCTGGGCCATGATCTCGGGCTTCTCAGGGTTGCCGAAGTTCAGGCAGTTCGTTGCTGCAACAGGAAGCGCTCCGGAGCAGGCCACCTTGCGCGTGGCCTCGGCCACGGCGTGCATCGCGCCGAGTTTGGGATCGAGCCAGCACCAGCGGCCGTTGCCGTCCAGAGCCATCGCGAGTCCGCGCTCGTGGCCCGGAGTTCCCGTGCCCTTGATGCGCATCACGCCGGCTTCGCCGCCCGGTCCTTGCACTGTGTTGGTCTGCACCATCGACTCGTACTGCTCGTGAACCCAGCGCTTGGAACAGACGTTTGCGCTCGCCAGAAGTTTCTTGAGATCGGCGGTAAAGTCGCGCGGCTTGGCCAGTTCGGCAAGCACTTCTTCCGGCGGTTCGATTGGTGCCGGAGTCTTCCAGACGCCGATGGGCCGGTTGTAGAGCGGCGCGTCATCGGTGAGCGACTCGTTAGGAATATCCGCAACCAGCACGTCGTGATGCCGAATGCGCAACCGCGGCTCAGGCTTGACCGTTCCGCATATCACCGCATCGAGGCCCCACTTGTCAAAGACGCGCAGGACTTCGTCTTCCCTGCCCTTTTCGGCAACCAGCAGCATCCGCTCCTGACTCTCGGAGAGCATGATCTCGTAGGCCGTCATGCCGGTCTCGCGCTGAGGGATGAGGTCAAGTTCAACATCGAGTCCGACGCCGCCGCGCGCGCCCATCTCGCAGGTGGAACACGTCAATCCGGCAGCCCCCATGTCCTGAATGCCGACGATCGCGCCGGTCTTCATCGCTTCAAGGCAGGCCTCAAGCAGCAGCTTCTCCATGAAGGGGTCGCCGACCTGAACGTTGGGCCTTTTTTGCTCAGACCCTTCCTTGAACTCTTCCGAGGCCATGGTTGCGCCGTGGATGCCGTCGCGGCCGGTCTTTGCGCCTACATATATAACGGGGTTGCCGGTGCCGGTGGCCTTGCCGTAAAAAATCTCGTCGATGCGGACCATGCCCAGCGCAAACGCGTTCACCAGCGGGTTGCCGGAGTAGCAGGGCTCGAACTTGGTCTCGCCGCCGAGGTTCGGCACGCCAAAGCAGTTGCCGTAACCGGCAATGCCGCTCACCACGCCCTCGACGATGGAGTGGTTCTTGTTCACCAGGTCATGGTCCGCGCCATCGCCTTCAGTAATGGAGCCAAAGCGCAGCGAATCCATAACCGCCAGCGGACGCGCGCCCATGGTAAAAATGTCGCGCAGAATGCCGCCGACGCCTGTGGCCGCGCCCTGAAAAGGCTCAATATAGCTGGGGTGATTGTGCGACTCGATCTTGAAGGCGCAGGCCCATCCGTCGCCCACGTCGATGATGCCGGCGTTCTCACCCGGTCCCTGCACCACGCGGTCGCTCTTGGTGGGCAAGCCCTTGAGGTGCACGCGGCTCGACTTGTAGGAGCAGTGTTCGCTCCACATGACGCTGTAGATGCCCAGCTCAGTGAGCGAGGGCGTGCGGCCCAGGGCGGCGAGGATGCGCTGGTACTCGTCCGCCGTGATGCTGTGCTGGGCGAGCAACTGCGGCGTCATTACGACAGGCTCAGGAGGTGTTGCGGAAGAGGCAGTTTTCATCGCGATAATTCCATTGTCGCATGAGGAATTGTAGACCGATGAGACGGGTGGTGGTGGATAACAGGGGTTGGCGCGAAGGCGTTGTCTGGCAATTGCTTACGGGGCTGAATGGCCGGAGCCCGGACTTGCTAACGCTGAAGAGCTGCGCGCGACGACCGCCGCCCCCAACTGACATGGATAGAATAGAATGAGAACATGCCGGGCCGGGATGGCGGAACTGGCAGACGCAGCAGACTCAAAATCTGCCGGCCCTTGTGGTCATGGGGGTTCGACCCCCCCTCCCGGCACCACGATATAAATTATTTATTATCACTATTTTAAGCACTATCATTCGCTGCTGTGGGGGAAGATGTGTGTGTTATGTCTGATTTATAGCGAATCTGCATCCCAGATCTTCTCCGGTTTCACACCCCTAGCCCCTTGTTGTTGAAGCCTGAGCGACTTTCGAGGATCTATGCGTCCTCACTGAGCGCATTGGCGATTTGTGGTAAACCGAGAAAGATCCAACGCGACCTACGACACCGAAGATTTCGTCAGTACTGTACGGGAGTTGTAGTCTATCTGCTCGACCTGCAGCCGCTCCGAGCGCACCGAGTAGAACACCTGAAGCAACAGCGCCCGAAGAATGTACTCCGGCGCTATCGATGGCCGCCCCGAGTCCGCGTACAACGCATCCAACTCCGGACTCAATATCCGCAGCACCGTGTTGGTCAGCTTGCGAACTGCTCGCAGCGGATGGTCTTGGGGTCCCCGCTGCTCCAAAGAAACATAACTGAACATCCCATCCTGAACCCGCTCGTCACCACGCATGCCTATTAGACGAGCGACACGATATCAGCGCCTCAGAACAGTGCTTATTTCAACACGTTCCTGGACCAACTCGTCCTCACGACTTCCAGGTCCGGGAACACCAACGCGTACAAAGCCGGTGCTCCAGTTGTTCTCTTGGCGGACATTCGTCTTCAGCGCATCCAGAAACAGAATTGAACAGATCTGCTATAGCCAATGGCTTTGCGCGCGAATTTGTTGTTAGCGCACAAGATCTCCAACTTTTCGAATATCATCCACCTCTTCGAGCCGGCTGATTGTATCCACAATCTTCTCCATCCGGTCTTTATCGATGTATTTTTCTGTTAAGAGATTGAACTTCGTCCTCACCTCGTCCAGCGAGGCAGGATTTTCAGGATCGCCTTTCGGATAATCGAAGTGGGAGATTACGGTCTGACCATCATTGAGTGTCACCTCAACCGTCGCCGGGTACGCCTTTGGATACATAGCTTCCGCCTCTGGATCAATCTCCCACGTCACCTTGTCCACAAGAGCCAGAACCGCAGGATCCGCAAGCACCTCTTTTCTGAATTCGTCCACCCCGGCTCGACCCTTACAGAGCGCCACAGACACTCCGTAGGGCAGGCTGAACTGCGCATCCACGTGCGTCTGTGGCCTTAGTTTGACCTCAGGCGGGTAACACAGTCCTGTGATGGTGGAATGATCGGCTTTCACCAGGATCTGTTTCACATTACTTGCGCGAACACCCTTGTGGAACAGATCCAACGCGCAGTCGACCGATGTGGCTGAAAACCGGCAACAGGCATGAACCTTGATGCTGGAATCCATCATCTCCCACTTGTGTCCGATTTCCCTGGTGATGGGAGCGCAATCGTATTCATCGTTAAGAGCGAACATCTTAAGCACGCCATCGGGCTCTTCAAATATAGAGGTGGCGCCCAGGAAATTCTTCTGCGCCAGGCTAGCCGACAAAACCCCATGCATGGCGGCATGACCGGGCTGCAAGGGCTTCTGCCATGACCCTTCCCGGCGCCACTTCATCACGCCTGCGGCAAAGCTCCCCGCAAGGCCCAGAGCATAGGTGGTTTGCTTTTCATTAAGCCCCAATACCGAGGCGCATCCTGCTGCTGCACCAAAAACCCCGCATGTGCCGGTGGGATGGAATCCTTTGTACGTTGACTTGCCCAGAAAGGACTCTCCGATTCGAATCATCACTTCAGAACCGAGGATAAACGCCCGCAGTAACTCTTTACCGCTTATCGCCTGTTGCTCTCCAAGGGCAAAGACTCCAGGAAAAACAGCGACTGTTGAATGCATGACTCCCTCGCGATGGTCATCATCAAAATCGAAGATATGACCCATTGCTCCATTCAGCAGAGCAGCATTCATGATTGAGGTCTTGAAACCTTGAGCAAAGGCGGAGCTGTGAGGATTTCCTCCCTCGAGCTGTATAACCTCTAACAGAGCCTGGGCCTGCAGCTCCCTAGATGCTCCGATGGTGCAACCGATCAGGTCGAGAATATAGGTTTTTGCCTTTTCAATCGCCTGTTTCGGAAGATTCTCAAATTTTTCATTAACAACAAACGCAGCCAATTGCTCTGCGATCTTAGCCTGATTTACGCTAGCGCCAATGCCGTCCATAGTGTCTCCCCTCAGTTATTAAAATTCGAACGAAAGATAGACCAGCCATCCCGAATCCCCAGAGCAAGTCTCAGCTATAAAATTGCTTTTCAAAAACACAGCAATCATGTCCAGGCAGAATCACGTCTGCATTTAGCCGTGCCATCTTCTCCAGACTTTTGTAATATGCGTTCAGATCGACGTAAGACCCGCTGATAAGTGGAGGATCCTGCTCAAGATTCTTGAAGAAACTGATAGTATCTCCTGCAATGAGAATCTTTCTGCTTCCGTTTTCCACCAGAACCTCCTGGAACCCAAACGAATGACCTGGGGCATAAATGACTTTCACCCCGTTTGCAATCGTCTGGTCCCCCGAAACAACCGTATAGTCAATTTCATCCACCATCTTTCTGTTATAGCCTCTCGCTGTAACGGGAAACGGCGAGCGCGCGGATTCCAACTCTTCGCTCTGGATGATCATCGTTGCTTTCGGAAAGAGGTCATTATCGCCGCAGTGATCCCAGTGAAGATGTGTCAGGACGACGATATCGACATCCTCGCACGTCACGCCGATCTTCCCGAGAGCACGCTCGAGTGTCTGATCTGGCGCCCTTTTGTAAGGGGCAGCACAGGCCGGCGCCCTCAGAGGATCACCGCCTCCGGTATCAACCAATATCTTCTTATCCGAACCTTCGATGTACCAGGCGATCACCGGCACATCTATCACCGTGCGCTCCCACCCGTACCCGAAGCCTGACATTGGCCGCGTTATTGTCCCCACATTTAACGGATGGACCTTGATCATATGATCGTCTCCTATCATCCCTTCCATTCACAGGTGAATGGCTACCTCAAAGGCGTCGTGAATTGCAGCCATCGCATTGCCCACCTTTCGGCAATCACCGACCGTATGGATCCGTCCTACTCCGGGGAGCGAAATGGAGTTCGGTTTCGCACCCACGGCGACCACCACGGTATCAGGAAGTTTCAAGATGTCCACTTTGCCGTCCCTTGATATCCGTATCCCTGTTTCGGTCACGTCCTGCACAGTTGTCTTCAGCATGATCGACACATCTGTCTTCTGGATTCTTTCGATCATGTCAGCCCTTCTGAGCGGGCCCTGATCGCGGCAGATCATATCCATCATTTCGATCACGGTCACCTTCTTGCCGAGCCGATGGAGAAACTCGGCCACCTCGATTCCCACCGATCCTCCGCCCAGGATGACAACCTCCCTGCCCACATCTTCTGGATGCTCCAGTACATACTTTGCCAGTCGAACATCGCATGCGCAGGTGCGCAGGTTGTCGGGTACAACCGGCAACGATCCGGTTGCCAGGATAATCTCGTCAAAATCCGCGTCTTTCACGGCTTGAGTTGTTACCTCTTCGTTCAGACGGACATCGACATTGAACTCTTTGAGTTGATTTTCAAGAAACTCGACTACCCCACTGAATTCTCTCTTTGACTCAACGATCGAAGCCAATCGGGCCATACCGCCCAACTGACCTTCTTTTTCAACCAGCCTGACTTCGTGTCCTTTCGATGCGCATACGCAAGCCGCTTCCATTCCCGCAAGTCCGCCGCCAATGACGAGTACTCTTTTTTTCGTCTTCGCCTCTGACTTTTTTAGCATTGGGCGGTAGATCGCTTCAAACCCAACCTCCGGGTTTTGCAGGCAGGTCATGGGCTGCTCCTGGATCAGCCTTTCGATGCACCCCTGACTGCAGGAGCAGCACCTGCGGATTTCATTCACTCTCCCCTCCATGGCCTTCAATGGCCAATAGGGATCTGCGATCAGGGCGCGGCCGGTAGCAACCAGATCGGCTTTTCCTTCGCGAATCGCTTCCTCTGCCAGTTCCGGTGTAGTGATCCGCTGAACCACAAGTACGGGGATTCTCAGAGCCTTCTTCAATTGTTCGGAATATGGGAACAGCCGGCCCCTCTCAAAAGACATTGGCGGGATGGCCCGGTTCATTGCAGAGGGCGTCTCATTGATGCCGGCAGAGACATGAAGAACCTGGACACCTTCCGCTTCGAGCATCTTCGCAAAGAGGATCGACTCGCCGATTTCCATACCGCCTTCAACAAATTCAACGACACTCATCCTGTAGGAGAGAACCAAATCTGCCCCGAGCGCTTCCCTGACTCTTCTCACCACCATCAGCGGGAATCTTGACCTCCCCTGAAGATCACCTCCATATTGGTCTGTCCGCTTGTTCGAATATGGAGACAGAAACTCATTGAGCAAGACTCCGTGGGCGCCATGAAGTTCCACGGCATCGAAGCCCGCCATTTTCGCTCTCCTTGCAGCATCCGCAAAGTATCCGGCAATCTGTTCCAGTTCTTTCGTGCCCAACTCTTCAGCAACGACTCCACTCATTGGGTGAGGCCTCGCAGAGGCGCCGACATATTCCCCTTGTTTGGTATCGGAGGCATCGAATTTCCCGGAAAAATCGACCTTCAGATTACCCACCCGGCCGCGATCGGAAATCTGGACTGCGCATCTCGCTCCGCCATCCTTAATTAGCCCGACTAATTCCTGAAAGCCGGGGATGAACTGATCACCATGCAGATCAGGCCCACCCTTCCGAGCTAACCGATTCGGATTGACTCTCGTGCCTTCAAAGATAATCAGCCCTACGCCCCCCATCGCCCTTTCGGCGTAATAGGACTTGTGCCGTTCGGAAATGAAGCCCGGTGCGTTGAGATCCGCAAAGTTAGTACCCATCGGGGGCATGACGATCCGGTTCTTCAGCTTTAACGGACCAATTTCAAATGGCTGAAATAAATTCGGGAAATTATTCGTTACCATGTTCTACCTTTCCTTCTTAAACTGACCCGGAGTTTGCTGGGGCCTTCTTGTCCACAACATACTTTTGCTCCAGTTCGTTCCAATCCTTCAATCCGACCGCGGCGAACAGTTCATGGGGACCCACTGGCTCAGACGGGTTCCAGCCGATTCCTTCCTCTTTTAGAACCTTAAGGGCCCTCCTGATTCCATGAAGGACGGGACCGATGCAGAGGGCCGGGTAGATTCCGATCTTGTACCCCATCTTGCCGAGTTCAACCGTTGTGAGGGGCGGAGTCTTGCTGGCTGGGCCTGAAACATTGGTCAAACAGGGAGCCTTCACTCTCTTAGGGATCTCTTCGAGCTCTTCCATCGTCTTCGGTGCTTCGATGAAGACAACATCCGCGCCCGCCTCGACGCAGAGGTTAGCCCTCCTGATCGCCTCTTCGAACCCGAAGACTGTGCATGCATCCGTCCGGGCGATGATAACGAAGTCAGAGTCTCTGCGAGTGTCCGCGGCCGCCTTGATCTTCTGGACAAACTCTTCAATCTCGACCAATTGCTTCCCTCCAAGGAAGCCACACTTCTTGGGCAGGACTTGGTCTTCAAGATGAATCGCAGCGACCCCTGCCCGTTCGTATTCCCTCACCGTTCTGACCACGTTGAGCGCATTTCCATACCCTGTGTCCGCATCCGCAATCACCGGAAGCCCCGTGCAATCCACAATCATGGCTGCATTGGCCACCATCTCCGTCATAGTTATCAGTCCGAGATCAGGCTGGCCGAGCCGCGAAGCCGCGGTTCCTCCTCCTGTCATATAAATCGCCTCGAATCCAGCCTCTGCAATCAAGCGGGCAGACAGACCGTCATAGGCTCCCGGGGCGATAACTACTTTGCCTGGAGTTTCAAGATAATTTCGGAGCACCTTAGCAGGGTTCATTGTTCACCTCGATATAGTTGCTTGAAGGCTCGAGATATCCATCCTGTGTAAGCAATTCGATAAGTCCTCCCGCCGCAATAATCTGGAGCAGCATCTCAGGCAGAATCCCGGTTTTGAGTGAGAGGCCTGTTGTCACGTTAAGAATCGTTCCCGCATGAGGATCGATCTCCGCGATGTCACCCTCTCCAAACGATTTCGAAACCAATGGACAGTTGAAGGCCGGCAGCCCAAAATTTATACAGTTTCTGTAGAAAAGACCGTTGACCGAATCGGCCACGATGGCATCAATCCCGAGTTGCCTGAAAAGTAGTGCGGCAGGGCGTGACGATCCAAGCCCGAAGTTGTTCCCGGCGACAAGGATATCTCCCTTCCTGACCATATCGACCCATCCCGGCCGATTGGTTCTGAAGACCCATTTTGCCTGTTCACTGCGCGGTTTTTCAAAGGCAATATGCGGCATCATGAGGTCAGTATCGATATTGTCTCCAAACACCCAGACGCGTCCTTGAATCAGCATCTAAACCTCCCTCGGATCAACAATGTATCCCTTCAGCGCAGACGCGGCCACGCTGGCGGAGGAAGCCAGAAACACCTCTGACTCCGGGCTGCCCATTCTGCCCTTGAAGTTTCTGGGGCTTGAGCTGATGCATCGCTCGCCCTTTCCCAAAACCCCCATATGATGACCGAAACAGGCCCCGCAGGTTGGAGGCGTAATCAACGCGCCAGCTTCGATAAGGGTATTCACATACCCAAGGCGAATGGATTCCTGATACACCTCCTGAGACGCAGGCGTCACGATCATTCGCACCGTCGGCGCAACGCGATTGCCTTTCAGAATCGTCGCCGCTATCGCGAGGTCACTCAATTTCCCATTGGAGCACCCCCCAATGAGGGCCTGATTAATTCTGGTTTTGCCAAGCTTTCTGATCGGCATCGTGTTGTGCGGAACAGAGTGAGGAAGGGCGACGTAAGGTTCTATCTCAGCGACATGGATCTTATGGACAGATTCGAAATCAGCATCTGGGTCACTCGACACAGGATCGAATTTTCTATCTGTCCGGCTCCGTAGATAGGAAACGAGCATATCATCAGCTGGAAACATGACAAACTCTGCACTTACTTCGGCGCACATTGTGGCAAGAGTGTGCCGATCGTCAAGTCTCATCTCTGTGATAGCACCACCGTTGAATTCCAGGTTGTGATTAACAAAGTCGCCATATTTGTCCGCAATATAGAAAAGGACATCCTTTCCCGAGACCAGGTCTCCCCATTTCCCCTCCAGTTCGAAAAGAACTGTAGGGTACACAATGTACCAGGCTGTTCCCTTGCACGCGGCGTGGAGAATCTCGGCATCCCCAAGCCCACGCGCCACGCAGTTCAGCGCGCCGGCAGCACACGTGTGAGAATCTCCGCAGGCAAGCAAGGTTCCGGGCAGGCCAATCGCTTTCTCCATGATGACCTGGTGGCATATTCCACCTCTGCCGACGTCGTAGAGATTGAGGCCGAATTTCCTCGCATACTGTCGGGCGATACTCATGCCCTCTGCGTCCTTCACAGAAGGTGCAGGTACGGCGTGATCAAATATGACCGACACATTATCCGGTGACTTTACACGAGTTGGAACTTTGTCCATGAGGGCAAAGGAAAGATCCACCTGTACTACCTGGTCTACAGCGCACTCCAGGATGTCGCCGCGACGGACAATATCGCGTCCGGAGGTTCGGGCGAGGACCTTCTCAGCCATTGTCATGCCCATCTCTGTTTCTCCCTCATATTGCCAGACTCACGAATATCCCGCGCTCGAATCACTATTAGTGCTCTTTCAAGAAATCTCTACCGGGTCGTATAGAGGCTCTCCGGAACATAGACAAAGCCTTCCATGATCCTTCTCGATGTTCTTCCGAAGGCGGCCTTCGTCAAATGAAAGCCTTGGGAGTCCTTCGAAACCTCCGCTTCTATGGATACGGTGCCGCAGGCGTGACCCATCCGAACCGTCTTGGTTTGCATCGCGTTCGGCGAACAGACTTGGTTGACCAGCGTCCCTTCGATCATTGCCGCGGCTCCCGCGCAAACCGTCATCGTCCCTCCGACGGTCTTATGCATTTCCTGCATATAGAAAGGCCGGATGACGAAATCGATGTCATCGGCTGAAATGGTGGAAGCGTCTGTGAAACTTGCATATGCCTTAGGCTCGCTGACAATCGCCAGGAACGGGACGGAGGGCTTCTCGATCCGAGCCCTGGTAGCGTCGGTTACCAGTCCAATTAACTTGGCGGCCGTTCCACGAATCAGTTCAATGGAATCCAGCGAATCAAGAATCTTCCGGTCATGCGGGCCTTCAGTGCCCAACAAGTTCAAGACCTCGGGCTTGATAAAGCAACCTGGGTTTCCTGCATCAACTATCGACAGCTCGATCTTCCCAAGAGTGGGAACGTTGATCACGTCAACTGGATTGCCAGTAGGCAAAAGTTTGCCTGTGACCGATCCTTCCGCTGCCGAGTAGTCGAGAAGAATCTTTGCCCCTTCACCGGGAACGCCATCGATGGTGTAATCGCCCAGGTACTGTGTCTTCCTGTTCGGTGTGGGGATGTGGGCCTTCAGGATCTTTTGCGTGTTGGTATTGAAGATCCGAACAACTGTTTCTCCATCCTGCGCCTGAACAAGTCCTTCATCTATAGCGAAGGGCCCGACGCCGGAGGAGATGTTGCCACAATTGCCGCTGAAGTCCACAATCGGCTCATTGATATCAACTGCACCAAATGTGTAATCGACATCTGCATCGTCTCTGTTGGAGGCAGAGACTATGGCGACTTTGCTGGTCAAGGGGTCTGCCCCGCCCAGCCCGTCGATCTGTCTCCGGTCAGGACTGCCAAAGATAGACAGGATAACTTTCTTTCGCAGTTCGCAATCAGCAGGCAGATCCTTGTCGAAAAGGAAGATCCCTTTACTCGTGCCTCCTCGCTGAATGACACACGGGATCCTGCGAAATTCATCAATCATGTCGCTTCCTCTCGTATCGATATCTTCCCTGTCTAGCACTGGCGTAGCGGCACCAATCCCGGACGGTCGGGATACTTGGCAGCCACTGCAAGCACCTCGGGGTGTTCCAGGGCCGTCAATCTACCCCGGTCATGCACCAGCCTGTCCCCCACCTTCCAGGTCGCATTGCAGATATCAGCCGTGATGTGCAGCCAATAGGGGTATCGTGCACCTTCAGCTACCGGCATCCGGCCGATATGACCATGAACAAAACCACTACCACCATGCTCTATCATCCGCCGATACAACGGGTCGGGACATTGACGAGGGTCTACCCAAGCCTGGGGATGCACACCGGAGTGAATGGATGGGAAGGTGTAGACCGTGTCGCCAATCCGCTCTGTCAGGAAGTCCATAAATTCTTTCAGACGCTGTGCCTCGGCCTTCCCCTCGATTTTGGTGATCCTGTTCCGTTCAATTGTGAGGTAAATCGGTGCGTTGAAGACAGGGGGCACACCAATGTAGCGCGACCACCACGTGAGCATGCGGTCAAAAACAAAAGTCCCCGAAGTTTCCTTTACTCTGATCGGTGGAAACACGATCTCCGGAAACGGACGATAGGAGAAACCCTCGTTCCTGAGCGTTTTGTAAGTCGGTGACGAGGCGTTGCCGGGTGTGTCGACGATTCCTTCAAGATAAGTGCCATTGTCAGCCGATAGCTGAAATGGCAGCCCTACCTGAAAAGCATCTACGGCTTGGTATCGAATCTGAGTAACGAGTTCGTACGGTGTCTGTGCCCATGCCGAGTTCAGTAGTGTCGATGTCGTTGCCATATTACGAACAAAGGCTACCCGCAGCTCCTGCGCGCGCTGCCAAATCTGTCCAAACTCTTCGGTCGTAAGATTGAAAGAATGACTAATAAAGACATTCGATGCCTGCAGAGCCGCCCAATATACAGGTGGGATTCGCCAGGCATGAGGTTTGTCTGGTTCGTCAATCCACAGGATTGAAGCATTAGCGCCGCGGTGTTGTATGCCCGCCTGAAGCCACGAAATTACCTGCAGATCAACCAGATTGTCGCCGCCATGGAGGCCGTCAAGATGTGCGAGGAGGACAACTTCCTGGCCCGGTTTGATCTCGGCGCAATGATCCAATAGATCATCAATGGCAATTGCCGCACCTCTCGGGATTCCTTCACTTCCGTGCATAAAACACCGCTCCCTGTTTGTTAGTTATCTTCGATCGTTCATGGATTGGCGAGTGCAGCCCTGGCGTCTCGGAACTCTCCTATTCATGCGAATTGACATACCGGACCGCTTTGGTGACGGCCATCCCGGCGCTAACTCGTTGCCGCGGCGATGGCCTTCTCCTTTTGCCTCTTGCTAAGCTGAACTTTATATCTGAAGAAGAAGATGTTCATCATCGTAAAGTTCACCAACAACACTCCAATAATCACGTAAAGCCCAACTTTCGTATTTCCAGTGATATCTCTTGCCCAACCGAAGAAAATCGGTGCTAAAAAGTTTCCTAGCAGCGATCCAGCATTGATGAGTGCGATTGCTTTGCCGATGGTCTCTTTACCGACAAGCATGTGGCACGTGGGCCAGAAGGTAACAAAGAAACCGCAGTTCCCGGCCGTCCACAGCGCCATCGCGATCATGGCGACCACAGGCGTTTTCGCCACAAGGAAGAGAAGAACTCCCGTTACTCCCACCAGCAACGGCATCACACAATGCCAATGCCGCGTCGGCTCGGTCCTGTCAGCATGTTTACCCCAGGTGAAAGCCACCACACCTTGAATCACGAAGACACCAACTGAGAGCAGGCCCACATGCTGGTTGCTGATACCCTGACCGGCAGTCTTAAGCAAACTTGGCATAAAAAAGACAACCGTTCCGGTTGTCCATGCAGCAAAGAAGAAAGCAAAGATCAGACATATGATGCGAGCGTCTTTGAAAGTTTCCCAAAAGCTAGACTTCTCCAGTGCGCCTTCAGCGGCCTTCTGGGCTTGGTAGTCTGCAAGATATTTGATTATGAACTGTCGCTCGTCGGGCTTAAGCCACCGTGCTTTTTCAGGACCATCGTAGATAATTAGCAGCGCCAGGATCCCCCAAATGACAGTAATGCTGCCATCAACGAAGAACAGGCTACGCCAGCCCACGAGCCCAAGCAATGAATGGCCGAGTATCCAGCCGGCATAGGGACCGCCAATCATCCCCCCGAGTGCGAATCCAATCTGGATCCACGAATTGGCCATTCCATGCTTGTTACCCCTGAACCAAATGGCGATAACTAACCACATGCCTAGCTGACAACCGGCTTCAAAGACCCCGAGTAACACTCGCAAAACAACAAGCTGAGTACTAGTCTGAACAAAGGCTAGCCCTATGCTGACGGTACCCCATCCCAATACGCAGAAGGTCATCCAGCGTCTGGCCCCAAACTTCTCAAAGCAAATGGCCGCTGGGAACTGCATCAGGAGTGCGCTAATCGAAAATACCCCCGCAGCGAGACCGAATAGGGCGCCGCTGAGATGCAGATCCTTGCCCATTGTCAGCTGTGCATAGCCAATATCGATGCGATCTAACTGCCAAAAGAAGAAACTGATTATGATGTAAGTCATTATGTAATGACTTACTTTGGCAACTGAACGTTTTTCCAGCAGTAGATTGGCCCGGGATTCTTCCATCGCCATCGCGCAAGCTCTTCCTTACTTCTCACCCACTTATACGAAACGTAGCTCAGTAATGCTTCGCTCGGCACATAGCTGAATGAGAAGTGCTCTAGTCGGTCGCCCCTCGGTTTCCATGCTGCAAGCCGATTGCAAACATGCCACTGCTTGCTCCGCCTGCCTCAATGTTGCTATCGATCGTCTCTCTGTGTTCCAAATCTGCTGAATGGCTTTTCGCATTACGCGCACTAGGTGTTGCAACAAATAACTGTGAAGCAAACTTGTCGTAGTGAAAGGGGCCAGATCCGGATTCAGATCTCCTCTTTGCTGTCATCCCCGGCGGGATCGTTACAGCACAAGGGCGCGGCTGGCAGTCACTAGTTGCATCGGACAAGACCAAACCATTTACCTGAGGCAGGCCGCCATATCCCTCGGAACACTTGATGAGTTTCGCAGAATCCTGGCTGGCGTGCTGGATCTCGTGATCAGAGATCTTCTGAAAACCGGGATATGAGGGGTTCGCCGCGGCCGCGTGGATGAGAACAGCCTTTTTGCCCACGGAGACTTTGCGAATCCAAGCACCAAGGATCATTCCTGCCAGTCTCCCTGAAGTTCAATTTCAGAATGAATATTGGTGCTATTTGTGAATTGACACCTGCGCGTTTTTATAGATTTTGCTGCAGGCCCGGGGCAGTGACGACCATCACCGTCACAAATTCGGTCGCTCCGGGCGAGATAACGAACGCTCCGTCACATCCGGCGATACGTGTTTTTGTGAACAGTGTTTACGGCTAAGCCGCCTTTGCGGCCGTCACACGTTGCGCTAGACCTATCTTTCAACGCCACGATCGATAGGCTGGGCGGCAGCTGTGGCAGCAGAAGAACACAAAGCTGTGATCCAGTTGCTTCGGGTTTGTGATAGAGTCGAATTCTTTCCATTCGAGACCGGTGCTGGGCGTTGTCACGAAAGTCACTTTTCAAGAACCGTCGATATGGCTTACTCTCGATGCAAGCAGCAGCTTGGTCTCGTTGTTGTGCGAATGCGCGGAGAGTATGCTTCTTAGTTCAGCAGCTGCTCCTTTCGCGCATGACAGCAACCAAGCACATAAGGCGAATCCCGTTTTCGATCAACACTGAGGAGAGGGTACATGAAGCGTTTTGCAACTTCTTTGTTGGCTCCATTCTTGCTGTTAGCCACTGCGCAATCCATAACGTCGCAGCAGTCCGCAACACAGAAAACACCCTACACGGAAGGCCCAATATGGCGATTATTCTTTATGCGCAGCGAGCCCGGCCAATTGGATAACTACATGAAGAACTTCAAAGAACGAACTTACCCTGCGATCATAGAAGAAAAGAAGCAAGGGATTATTCTGGACTTTAAAATCCTAGTAAATACCCAGAATGCGGATCCCCAGGATTGGGACATCATTGTGGCCTACCAGTTCAAAGACCAGGCATCCTATGAGACATTCCTTCCGGCTAATGCCAAACTCGAAGGTGATCTTGTTGGCGGACCCGATGGTACGAAAGTGACTGCCGCTCAGCGTGCAGGGATGAAAAAGACTCTCAGCACCGTGTTTGTGAAAGAACTCATTCTGAAATAAACAAGTCCACTTCGAGCTAACGACCGGAGGCATCCTGGTAGAAACCGATGGAGAGCCTCTTCTCTTCTTATCTGTTCCGGGAAACTACAAGAATACTTTTCCCGCTTCTCTATTTTTCATTTATCACTCGGCTATTCCAATGAAGAACACTTTTTGTATTAGGAAATGGTCTCCAGATCAAAAGGACGAGTGGCCGATAAAGCGGGGCAGTAAGTAGATTAGCGTTCCCGATGTCTCAGTGATCAAGGAATGATATAAGCCAACCTTCGTAGTTGAGGCAGATTAGTACATAATGTCGGTCAGTGTTCGCCGACCATGTTACTCGAAATCTCGGTTTACGCAAACAGCCCAAGTCACTCACGGAGAGTGGGTTGCACGGGATTTTGAGTATCAGTCCTCGAATACGCCGAAGTGTACATCGGAAATTCGATTACCACGCAAGGGGCAACACGGGAGTCGCCGGGCCTGCCAGTGTCGCTGCGGGGAGAAACTACATTGCAGAACGTCGACTGGGGGTCTTGGGATGAACGAAGTACGATCGAGTGCGCAAATCCCGTGTGTGTAATACGTGTGTGGAAACCGCGTTTCCTGCGTTTTGACAGTTTTGAGCGCCTATCATTTTCAATAACTTATTTAGAATCAATACCGAGCCGGAATACGCCCCCCCTCCCAGCACCAAACCTAATCTTATTTAGAATCATAAGTTTATGAAATATTTAAACCATCTGTCCCCAAAACCGTGCCCAGACCGTGCCTGATTTCCCCCTTACCGGCATCAAAATCCATGTATGCAGGACACAAGTTTTATTCGATACAAATCACTCCGCGTGGGCTTCGCTGATGGGATTGGCAACGCCGATACCGGCAAGAGCAAACTGCCTGGAGTCTCAGCCGTAGCAAGCGTGGCCGGGTTGTAACTGTCGTGTGGCCGTTGCCCAGTGCCCTGGAATGATGCTCCCGGACAGCGGATTCGAGCCTCGGCAGATATAGCGTCAGCCCAGAGTCATTGCCCGTGCCATGAGCGTTTCGTGGAGTAATATCCGTGGTTCTATCTCAGTTGACGTAACGCGCGCATTGAAATTTGCAGAAGATTGTTTCTCGATTCCGGGAACACTGCTGTCATCGATACCGGCGAGTATTCTTCTTGCTCGAGATAAGCGCTCGCGTGCTCGAAAGGCTGAATCTCGAAAACAGTCTTCGCCTGGCGATCGATCGCGAAAAATTGTTCCTCGTCTATCAGCCTCAGATCGACATCGCTACCGGCGGCATCATAGGGCTGGAAGCCCTGGTTCGATGGCAGCATTGCGAGCGAGGCCTGGTCATGCCCGATGTATTCATTCACGTCGCCGAAAACAGCGGCCTCATTATTCCGCTGGGGGAATAGGTTCTGAAGACGGACTGCTGTCAGATGAAAGAGTGGCAGGACAGTGGGTTCCGCGTGGTGCCTGTCGCCGTCAATGTTTCCGCACTGAGGTGATGCAAGCTTCAACTCGGTCCGCAGACAAACAATCGGCGGCGGGTATCCGGGTAGATCAACAGCCCATCTGCATCGGCGCGCTTATTCAGCTCCTGCCATCCCATTCGACGCGTTCACGGCGCCCTTCTCTGCCTTCTGTACGGTTCCCGGCTACACGTTTCTCGCGCTGATTCTCATCTTCATCATCTTTTCTTGAATACCTCTATTTAAGGTGGGATGCACAATTACACCAGGCGCTCACCTGCTCCGCGCATGTTGTATCCGGTGTGCGCCTCCACTTCCCGGCGATACGCAGCCCGGCCCAGTGTCTCGATCAGAGCCTGTACAGGCTGCAAGTCCAGGTGCGAGCGCCGGATCAGGAGATGATAGGGCTTCTCCGCAAGCGGAAGAAACTCCAGCGACATGGCGCGGGCCACTACCCGCGTGCTCACACAGCAATCCACTTCCCCGTCGCGCACCAGCCGCGCCGCGGCCAGATGTCCAACCGTAATCTTGTCGTAGCCCTTCACCTGATCCGGCGATATCTCCGCCTTCTTCAGGCATGAGTCCAGAAGTTTTCGGCAACCGGCACCCAACTCGCGATTCGTAAACCGCACACCCTTGCGAACCAGATCGGCAATGCCTGTAATGCATTTGGGATTGCCGGGACCCGTTACCAATCCCTCTTCCCACATGGCGTAGGAAAACACCGCCACCGTGCTGCGTGGAAACAGCTTCGTCAAGGGAGCCAGATCGGGCTTGCCCGTAGCCTTGTCAAGAAGGTGAGAGCCGGCTACATGCACCAGTCCGTCGCGAAGCAACTCCAGCGCGCGTGAACTGTTCTCGTAGCGCACAATCAGTTCGCACCCCTGGGCCTGTAGCGACTGTGCCAGAATCGACACGCTCGGATCGCAACCGGCCAGAAGAATACGCGAAGCCGCCTTCCACTTGTCGCCAAGTATCTGCACTTTGGCTGAGGGATGGCGCTTGCCGTGGTGTACTTCAACCAGAACGGCGTCGGCCGGCGGAAGTCCCCAGCCGCCGATCTCCGGCGCTACTGCTACCGTATGGCTGCCCACGGTACAAAGCCGCAGCGGCTGTCCCGGCTTCATCTGTTCGATATCGCCCAGTATCGTCGCCTCGATCGTGTGATCGGGCTGCCGCTCCTCGGTCTCCAACTGGAAGAGTTCATCTACCGTGGTCTCGAGAACCCGGGCCATCTTCAGGCTGACCGCCGTGTTGGGAACATAGTTGCCGGCTTCAATCGCATAAACCGTCTGGCGGCTGATGCCGATCTTGCGGGCCAGCAGCGAGGCCCCCATGCCGCGCTTGGCGCGGAGTTCTGCAAGGTTCGTCTTCACTTCCATAATGAAACCCTCTCGGCCAGGGATTTGATTGTATTCTATATGCAACACTTGGCTTGAATAAACGTCGATATGCAACCAGACTCAGGCAACTTCCTCAATTCGCTTTCTAACCTCTCGGCCATCGGTGTCATCCATACGCCGTTTGTCGAGTGTGCCGGCACGCCGATTCAAAGCTCGGGCGCAAACGATGTCGAAGGCGTGGTCGAAGTCTTTCCGGAGTACGCGGAAGGGCTCAAGGATGTCGCCGGCTTCGACCGCCTCTGGCTCATCTATCACCTGCACCGCTCCGCCGATACGCAACTGCTGGTCCGTCCCTATCTCGACACGGAACTGCGTGGCGTCTTTGCCACGCGCTCGCCGGCCAGACCCAATCATCTGGGAATCTCCCCGGTACGACTGCTGAGAGTGGAAGGCAACCGGCTACACGTGGCCCAGGTCGACATCCTGGATGGCACACCACTGCTGGACATCAAGCCCTATGTCCCCGAATTCGATCACTTCCCTGTCCAGAGAAATGGCTGGTACCAGGGCCGATCCGCGCAGGGCGTAGTCGCCGACGAGCGTTTTACCCTGACCGATGAACCACGGCGGCGGGACTAAAGCCAGCGATCTACGCGCACGCTCACGTTGCGAGCGCACGAGCAACTTGACCTGTGAGCTCGCACGGCACACCTATCCAGTCTAGGACTCCCGAAGCAGCAAAATCCCGGAGGCCGGCCCGAACGAGTATCTCAACTCGCCGGCCTCCATCTCTCAATCAAGGCCCTATCGCTTGCTCGATCGTACTTCTTCCTTGAGGCGTTGAATGTGGCCGCGGCCCAGAGCCTTCACCTCGCAGCCCAGCTCGAAGTACCGCCGGATGTCCGTGCCTGGAGTATGCCGAAGCAATCGATGATACATAGCGGACCGCCGGCCCACTCCACAACGTCCTCGGGCTTTAGCTCAAGGTAGGGCGCATGCCGCACCGCAAGAATCAGCGCCTCCACTCCCTTCAGTGCCGCGTGCAGATCCTTCTGCATCCGGATGCCTTGCAGATCCTCCTGGCCGCGGAAGAAACGCGACCACGAATGTCCCGGAGCCGGATACGTATCCTGGCTCTCCAGCTCGTACCAGTGATCCACATAAGGATCGTGAGCGCTCACCTCGGCGCCCATCTCCGTCAGCTTGCGAATCACCAGCTCGCTGCCGCTGTAACGCGTGTCCCCCACATCCTCGCGGTAGCTAACACCGGCCAGCAGAACCCGTGCGCCGGCTATGTAGCGGCCCATATTGCGCAGCGCGTCGCGCGTCAGCTCGGCCACATGCAGTCCGCGTGTATCGTTGACGTCGATCGCCGCCGTGCTCATCTTGAAGATGCTGTCGCCATCCTCGAAGCCCAGAATATGGCGGTACCCCCAATAGCCCAGCCCCCCATCTTTGGGCAGGCAATAGCCGCCGATGCCCGGACCCGGAAAGATGATGTTGCTGTGCGTCGGCCGCATCTTGATGGCCTGCACCACCTTCATCAGATCCACACCGTTGCGCTCTGAGAACATCGACCACTCGTTCAGAAACGCAAGAATCGTCGCGCGATATGAGTTCTCCACAATCTTGGTCGTCTCTGACTCGATCGGGCGATCCATCACCGTGAGCGGGTACTTCTCCACGTTCAGCACCTCGCTCAGAAACTTGATCACCCGGTCCCGCGACTCGTCGTTGCAGCCTGAGCACACTCGCCAGAAGTCGCGGATGCTCTTCACGTAATCGCGGCCCGGCATCACCCGTTCAAAGCTGTGGGCCAGTACCGGCTCGCTCTCGATCCCCCGGGCGCGGAAGGCCTTCTTCAGTATCGGCAGTGCCACAAACTCGGTCGTGCCCGGCGCCACCGTCGTCTCAATCAGCACCAGGCAGTGCGCCTGAATCTTGCTGCCGATGGTCTTCAGCGTGGCTTCCAGCGCCGCCATCTCAACATCGCCCGTCTTCATCGTGCCCAGATGATGCTTCGTGTAATCGCACTGCACGTCCACTACCACGCAGTCGGCCAGCGAAAGGCAATCCGGATTGTACGTCGCCGTCAGCGTCTTCTTTTCCACCACGCAGCGGGCGATCATCTTGTCCACTTCCGGATCTTCCGACTTCACCGGCGACAGGCCGCGGTTCAGCCGCGGCATCTTCCAGTAGCTGCGCGTGCTCGGGCGCTGGCAGCCAATCACAAACTTGCTCGGCCGGCCATCTTGTTTATCGGTCGTATCCGCCACGATTGCGGCCATCACTACCCCGACAAATCCCAGGCCCATCACCACCACGATCTCCTGGCCCTGCGCGCGTGCCGCCGCCGCCAGTGTGCTGACCCGCTCATATTCCGCGGCGTAATCGCCTTCCGCTGGCAATGCAAACTTCTCCCCGTCTGGACTGATGGCGTAATCTGGCATGTTTTTCCTCTCACGTCCCGCTTGTTGGAAGATCCCGGCGGTTGTTTCGCAATTTATTCCGCGTGCGGGAATCGCATGATCCATTCTAGATTAGGATTCCTGCGCCGCTTACCCTTGGCGCTTCTGTCTGCACTGCAAAGCGAGCTTCTACAACATGCATCGGCGCGGGTTATCGTTAATTTAGGCTAAAATGCAAGGAGTCCACACCATGAGCGATTGCGGCATGAGAGCAATTCCCAGCCAGCGCTGCTTCTCTGCCCCGCTGCCGGCGGCCGCCCAGGGCATGCGCTTCCACCACATCGGCATCCCCACCCGCGAGCGCTGCCCCGACGAGCACTTCCTCGAGCGCATCAAGGTCTGGGCCTCAGGCTTCGCCAGCAGCGAATTTGGCGTCGAGTGGCTCCGATTCGAACCAGAAAGCCCCATCCCCGCCCTCATCCAGACCGTCCCCCACGTCGCCTTCGAGGTAGACGACCTCAACGCCGCGATCACCGGCCGCAACGTCATCTACGGACCCTTCGTCCCCTTCGACGGCGTTCGCTGCGCCATGGTCGAGGAGAACGGCGCACCCGTGGAGCTAATGCAGTTCGACAGATCTTCGGGCCGGCAAATTAGCTGACCGGCTGCTCAGCGCGAACAGAGGCGGGGTATGGGTGTTGGCTCTGCCTTTTTTCTATCGATCGAGCTGCGGCCACTCTTCGATCTTGACCCGCGCGATCAACATCGCGCCTCCCTTACCGTCGGAGCCAAACACCAGCGCCTCCCCGTCGCCAATGCCTTTCGAGTTGTCAGGGAAGGCGCGCGTGATGTTGGGGAAGTGCGTGACCAGGATGGTATTGGTTCCGGCGGAGAACTCAGCTGCCTTCTTTCGCAGCCACTCCGCCTGTGCGTCGGTCACGGCCTGCATACTAGCGCCGTTCTCACCAAGTTCCGGCGACAGAGCAGGCGCGGGCAACTGCGCCAGCCGAATCGTCTCCTCTGCCCGGTAGGTAGGGCTGGAAAGCACGGTGCCAACCGGGATGTGGAGCCGGCGAAGTGCCTCGCCAAAAGCTGTTGCGCTGGCCCGGCCAACTGCATCGAGCTGCCGCTCACGAGTGGTGTTGTCAGCGTTGGCAGTAGCAGCGTCTGGCACCTCGCGTGGCGAGCTGACGTGGCGCATCACCAGCACGCAGCCGCCCTTCTGGAGGGTGGCAACGAGGTTCGCGGGTGTCTGAGCGGCGAGCGCGGCTGAAGCAAAGATGAGGGTAAGGGGAAGAGCGATGGAGCGCATGGGGTGACTCCTCTGGTTTGTTAGAGGAGGGCTGGCGGGGGTTGGATGCGGATTATTAGCGCAGAGGGATTGGTGCGCCGTCACTGACGGGACTCGGCGGTTTAAATACCCCACGGTGAAGCGGGAGAAGGGGGGAACCGCATGGTGTTCCCCCCTTCTCCCGCGCCGGACGAGGGCCAGTAGGGCACTATTCGTTCACTTCCTGTCAGGACCGAGGCCGACTATGGCTTCACAAAGAGCCTTGGGTCAATGTCGGTGTTGATCTCCATCGACTGCAAGGTAGCAGTTTGACCGCTGGCATCGGTGGATTTGGTTTCTACCTTGGAGGGGTAGTGCAATCCGTCAATATCGCGCCATTCCAGGAATTTGTCGGTTTGAGTTCGTGGTCCGGTGGGCCCGATCTCCGAGTATGTTTGCTGCAAAAGCTGTCCTTCAGCACTAATCCACC
Organism: uncultured Acidobacteriaceae bacterium; assembly: GCA_903842065.1. Lineage (GTDB taxonomy): Bacteria > Acidobacteriota > Terriglobia > Terriglobales > Acidobacteriaceae > Telmatobacter. The sequence goes on from CAIMKZ010000005.1 coordinate 31,328, forward strand.
AACGAGTCGCAACACCATCGGAGAGGACATCGATTTGTGTTGCATCCGTGCTGCCGAGCTTGGTTTTGCCAGAAACAGAGAATGAATACGCAGCATCGTTAATATGCTGAAGCACATTAATATAATCGCGTATTAATTCGTCAGAATACGTTTTCTTGAGGCTTGCCGGCAGTTCTAGAACGCGGGGGCCGATCGAATAGAAAACCCCGGCAGGCGCTACCAGGACATTGATTTGATTGTTACCGACTGTGATTATAGCGGCCTGTTTGTCGGGGTAAACAATGCTCTGTTCCAGCCTTACGTTTTTCCCTCCCGAAAGCACGCTGTATATCTGATGCATAGTTCTAACGCTATTTACCTTGGACTGCCCGCCCATGAAGCCGATCAATTTATCAATTACATTTCGAGCTTCTGCTGAATCGCCTTCCTTGCCGGCAACAGGCAACTGCACGGGCATCTGATTCTGGAAGGCGAGGCGGCGAACCTCCTGCAACTGGTCCAGCAGTACATTCATGGAGTTGTCGCATTGATTGCAAACGATCGTAAAGCCGCTAATGGAAGTCGTGGGGTGATAGAACTCGTAACTTTTTGTCTCTTCCTTGCCGTTTTGCGTGATTTGCACCTTGAGGCGAATCCGTCCTGCCTTTTGTGTTTCTCCAACCAGTTCCACTATTTTGTCGGGCGTAACAGAGAACGGCGTACTACCCACCGTAGGCTGGAATGAAATTAACGACTTACTGACAGTAACCTGCCCGTCTCGCTGGCTGATCTCACGTGTCCAACTTGAATCGGTGTATCGGACATTGAAGCTAAGGCTCTCTCCACGCTGGATCGCGTCATTCAAGAAAGACATGCCCGCCTGATCTCCGGCAATCGCCTTGGCTTTGGCGGCAGCCAGATCTACGGCAAGCTGATATTTCTCAATGTGATGTTCTCCCGTCCCAACCTGAAAGGTGCGCGATTGTGAAATATAGCCATCGGCTACTACCGTTGCCGTGTAGCTTCCGGATGGCAGCTTCATCTCGGAATCCGCGCTGAAGTTAAACGTGGTTTGTCCTGCGTAGAGACGAATTCCAGCGTTTGCTGGGGTTGTGCTTATCGTGAGGTATCCGCCAATGAACTCCATGGGGAGAGCTATCTGCTTGACCTCATTGCTATCCAAAGAAAAGCGTGAATTGGCCTCACGGTATGTTGCGCGCCGTGTGATTAGTTCATGGTCGCCTTCGAGAATGTCCTGAACAGAAAGCAGGCCGTCTGCGCCGGCTGTGCCAATCGCTCTACCATCGAGCAACACCTGGCTGCCCGGCTCGGTACGCACTTCAATTTTTCCCTTTCCCAGTACGACCAGTTCACGGAGCGCGGCGATGGAGTGGGGTTTCCCTTTTGCGCTGGCCGCAAGTGTTTCCATCGTCTTTCTGGTCAGGGTGAAATTCAAACCTCGGGAACGGATCTGGGAGGCGAGCACGTCGTCGATGTCCGGGCCTGGAAGTTGAAGCGACTGCTCAACCGCGGCTTGCGTCAGCTTCGTCTTTTGTGCCTCCCCTGTTGATTGCACGAGCAACAGAACAAGAATCCCGACAGCAATCGTGAAGTACCGCATCTTGCCGTGCATCATGGCTCCTCCCGCTATCCGAGAATTTTCCGTGTCTGCTCGATCTGTTTCTTGAGCGCAATGGCCGCTGCATTGTTGGCTTCGATTCTGAGTACAGCGTCACATTCGTCGGTTGCGTCCTGGTACTGCCCGTTGCGGAAGTACGCACGCGCGCGGTCGAGATGGACTTCGATCTCCCGCAGCCGCGCTTCAGCTTCTTGCCGGGCAGCCTCTGCCTCATTGACCAGCACAAGACGGGCACCGCGGGGGCCGCGCACTTCAATGCTTTCTGAAGCCGTGCGGTACCCATCGTGCGTAACGACAAAGGTATGAGTTCCCCAGTCAACTCGTGGAATCTGGAGAAGACCTGTCTCATTACTCGTCCCCAGAAGTCTTCCGTCCACCGATACCGCGGAGTTGCCCGGAACCGTGTACATCTCAAAGGGGAAGTTGAGCAAGATTAACTTTGCATCGACGGCTTGCTGACTGTCGAGCTTACCGACAAGTACGCTCTGCTCAAAGGGTTGGTAGCCCTGACTCTGTACCTTTACGCTGTGGTCCTCGCGCGTAACGTGCTGAATGGAGAGCCCCGCACCCTGACTGGCACCCATATATTGGCCATCTAGCCAAACACCAGCTACAGGAGGATCTGTGCTCACGGAAACCGTGACGCCTGCGCCGTACCACCTGAGCGAAAGAGCAAGAACTATGAGAGCAATGTATGAGGCGACCAGCATCCAGACGCCAATAGTCTTCCGGGGTTCGTATGAATCATCGGGCGAGGTGAGGGAAGGGATTTGACTTAAAGGCACATCTCGTTCCGCGGCTTGAACGAGCCTATTCAAAAGCGCAAATGCTTTCTCCACTCTCTCAAGGTCAACAGGTTCGTCTTCAATAAAACTGCGCTTGAATACAAGGCCTACACGGTGTTCGCTTTCCACGGCAAATACTGCGCGCTTGGAAGCGTAATAGCAAATTACCGCTATGCCGAAAGCGACTAGCCAAATAAAGGCAGTCGTCAGGGACCCAGAAAGGTTTGTTGCCAATACTTCTACAAGGCCCTCGGAGGTAGAAGTCACAGCTCGAAACACAGTGGGCAGTGCGGCCAGTAAAGTCCAGGCTGTCTCTAATGCAAAGAGCGTGGTGAAAAAGAGTGCAAGGAGCGATCGCTGATACCCACAGATGGTTGCCTCTACTTTCTGAAGCGGCACATCGATCACAGCCATTCCGGCCAGACTGCTTTCGCGTAGTATCCAATCGGTTTCAGTAACCGTTAACTCAACTCGAGTAGACATGCCCATGTTCGCCAAGAGCCAAGATACAAGTCCGGTGCGGCGACCAGTAATATGGATGGCAGGTTCACCGGCAGGAGCGGGATTGGTCGAAAAGCTCTCAAGCACCCACGCCGCGGAACTCACATATTTATTACGAGTTCCTCGTCCAGCGGCAATAGTAATGAATGCGGCAATTATTAGAAAAGGAAAAAGCGTAGCAACGGATGGGATAAAGGACAGCAGTACGCCCATATGCGTTCACCTCTACTTCAAAGGCTTGAAGGTAGTCGCACGCATAATAGCACAACTTATCAATAAGTAGGGTTATGACAATTATCAGGATCGGGATGCAATTACAATCGGCTGAAAATGTCTACTGCCCCTCCGGCTCCTTATAAGGCTTTTGCAGATACACCCGCGCCTCATTCACCGCGCCCTGCGTATTGTCGTTGGTCTGCACGGCCAGCCGGTACTCGTTTACAGCGCGATCCCGCTGCCCGGTGATGTCGAAGATCTTCCCAATCGCAATATGGCTCCAGACCTCGGTCCACACGGGCGTTCCATCGCCGCGTAACGCGTCACGATAGGCATTCACGCTGGCCTGGAAGTTGCGCTGCTGGAAGAGCAGTTCGCCGATGCGGTAGCTGGCCAGCGAACTGATCGGGTTCACTTCCAGAGCCTTCTGGTACTCGGCCAGAGCCCCGGTCAGGTCGCTCTGCGCTGCCAGTTGCTGGCCCTTTAGAATCGCCACCCGCACCTGCATGTCGGGCGTGTTCTTCAGAACCTGATTCTGCGGATCGATAACAATGTGCCGTGGCCGGCCGAAGGTCTCCACCACATACTGCGAGCTGGTGCCCACAACGTGGATCTTCTGCTGGACAGTCTTGCCGTCGGTCTGAATTTCAAGCTGCACCGGCATGTTAAACAGATCGAGGTCCTGCTCGATCTGCCCGATCGTCCTGAAGCCCTTGTTGTTGCCCAGCCGATACACAGCAAACTTGTTTGAGAACTGCGGCGCGCCAGTGCCGTCGATCCACTGCGCGAAGAAAGGCGTCAGCGTGTCCTTTGACTGCGCTTCGACGGCCTTCTCGAATCCCGCCGTATCGATGGGCTTGTTCGTGAACTGGCTGAGCGCGTTCTTGAGCGCCGTTTCAAAGGGCTGATCGCCAAGGATGCCGCGCATCATGTGGAAGATCATCGCGCCCTTTTCAAGCGTCATCGACTGGAACTGCGGCGTAAACGGGTCGAGCCGCGCGGCCGACGATAACGGTGTCGTGTCGTAGGCCAGCGCTCCGGCGGCCACGTCGTCAATCGCCGAACGCAGCGCGCCCTTGCCGCTGTCGTCCTCCAGATACATCAGCTCGCCGTAGCGGCTCATGCCGTTGGTAATCCACGCGTCGCTCAGGGTCCGCGGACTCACCAGGCAGCCCCACCACTGGTGGGCCATGGTGTTGGCCAGCAGCCGGATGCCGCTCTTGTCGCCGATGCGGTTGCCGGGTATCGCCGCCAGCTCCGGAGCCCACACTGCGGGCAGCGTGTCGTTGGGAATCTCCACCACATTCAGCCGCGGCGACTCAAGCCCGCCAAAGGCGTCGGTAAAGAAGTCGTACTCCTTGTTCGCCGTCTGAGCAAGCTGGTTGGCAGCCTGCTGGTGGCTCACCGTCACGTAGACCTTCACATTGCCCGGTCCTGCGGAGACGGGGTCCACATATCGACCGGCGATGATCGTTCCCGGCAAACTCGGCTGGTTCCACCTGAAGCTGTACTCGCTCCCCGGTTTGCCATTCGCCAGTGTCACGTTCTGCGGAACGCCCGTAGCCCCGCTCGCAAACACGCGCATCCCCTGCGGAACGCGAATGTGCATCTCGGCCGTAAAGCGGTTAGTCATGTAGCCGGTCATCGGGAACCAGCGCGCCGCGTACAACAGGTAGCTGATCGGCTCGTCGATCGACGCCAGCTTCAGCCCCTCGACCGGCCCATCCTCGTTGCCCGTGAGTATGCCGGAGTAGGTAAAGGTCCACTGCACCGTGTTTCCCGGCGTGAACGGTGTCGCGGTGGTCACGCGGATCGACCCATCGGCAGAGCGCTCGCCGTCGAGCTGCTTGCCCGTCTCGTCGGCAATGTTGGTCACCTTGAGCGCCGGATGGAAGAGAAACGTCACCACATCCTGCCCGGCTGGCGGCACAAACGAGACCTGAGCCTTGGCCGTCAGCCCATGCGTGGCCGTGTCGAGCTCGGCATCGATTGTGTAGCCGGTGATGCTCAAGGCCGGTCGCGTCGTGCGGGCCGTCTGAGCCTGAGCGGCAAGGGCCGTGGCCGCCAGCGCGGCTACTACGGCCGCCCTTGAAAGCCAGCCAAATAGATCGAATCGGGTTGCCAGTTTGCGCATTGCGGTCATCTTTTGTCCCCGGCAAAGCTGTTACTCAAAAGTTTAGACGCCCCCGGCGAGAAAATCAGGACGCCGTGGCCACTTCTAATACGATGCGGGCCAGCCGCTCAATGGCTCCCAAATGCTCTTCGTCTGTCCGGACCGGGGAAGTCAGCGCCCTCCGGATGCCGGAAAGCTCCTCCATCATGGACTCTCGATCCGGCCCATCCGGTAGCAGTTTCCCAACCTCTCGCGCCACATTTTCAGCCGTAAACTCGTGCTGGATCAGCTCCGGAACCACACGCTTGCCCGCAATCAGGTTAGCCATGGCCACGTGCGGCACGTCCACCACCAGCCGGGCGATGGCGTAGCTCACCGGCGAGATCCGATAGACCACCACAAATGGCTTGCCCATCAGCGCCGCCTCCACCGTAGCCGTCCCGCTGGCCACAATCGAAGCGCGGGCGTGATGAAGTGCTGCGCGGGCGTCTTCAACAACGCGGACCGCAGACGCGCCTGCGATGAGACTGCGAACACGCTCGCGGCGCGCAGCGTCGAGGGTGTGCGCCAGCGGCAGCAAAAACTCATATCCCTCGCCAAGCAGCCGCGCCGCCTTGAGCATCTCCGGCAGATTCTTCTCAATCTCCGTGATACGGCTCCCGGGCAGCAATCCAATCCACTCCCGACCCGGCTCCAGCCCATTCTCCCGCGCAAACTCCTCGCGGGTGATCGTAGGCAAAGGCAGCTCCGCCAGCGGGTGCCCCACGAACTCCGCCTCTACCCCGCGCTCCCGGTAGTAGCTCTCCTCAAACGGAAAGATCACCACCATGCGCTTGACGTGCTTGCGCACCTGCTCGATGCGCCCCTTCTTCCACGCCCACAACTGCGGACTCACAAAGTAAATCACCGGAATCCCCAGCTCGTGGAACTCCTCCAGCAGCCGAAAGTGAAAATCCGGCAGGTCGATCAGCACCGCCACATCCGGCCGCCGCTCGCGGATCGACTGCCGCAGTTTACGGAACTCCCTGTAGATGCGTGGCAGATGCGAAACCACTTCGCTGAAGCCCATCACCGCCACATCTTCGGCGCGGACGATCCGCTCGAGGCCCGCCGCGGCCATCCGCTCTCCGCCCATGCCAAAGAACTCCGCCGCTTCGCCCCGGCCTGCAAGCGTGCGCAACAGGGCCTCGATCAGCTGCGATCCGTAGAACTCGCCGCTGGCCTCCCCGGCCGAGATAAATAGCTTAAGCGCCATCCAAACTAACCACGCCTCCCGCCCTTTCATCATACTGTCGCGGCAGCGCGCGCACTATACTGGTCGAACAGACTATGGACCACCTCTGGACTCCCTGGCGATACAGCTACGTAACCGGCGCCGACCCCGCTGCCAAGCGCGGAGTCCCCAGGTCGCTTGAAGCCTGGACCGGCGATCACGACTGCGTCTTCTGCAACATGGTGGCGTCGGCCGACTACGCCATCGCCAACGGCATGGACCGCGACACGGCCGAATCCGCCGCCGGAATCGTCTTGCGCGGGCAGCACTGCTTCGTCTGTCTCAACGCATTCCCTTACACCTCAGGCCACGTCATGGTCGTGCCCTACGCCCATCTCGACCGGCTCGCCGCTCTTGAAACAGCCGCCGCACACGAGATGATCTCGCTCGCCCAGCGCATCGAACGGGCGCTCACCAGCCTCTACTCACCCGACGGCTTCAACTTCGGCATGAACATCGGCCAGGCTGCCGGCGCGGGAGTTGCCGGGCACATCCACATGCACGCCATGCCCCGCTGGGTGGGCGACACCAGCTTCATCTCCACCGTAGGCGAAACCCGCATCGTGCCAGAAGACCTCAAAACCACCTGGCGGCGCATGCGCAACGCCCTCGAATCCGCCTGAACGGCTGCCCTTCCGGGGTAGAATCAATACAGGCCCACGAGCCCAATCTTCTCTCGCGCCAAGGGCGCGAAACCCCGCAAGGAGCAACCCCTTTTATGGCGATTCCCGCCACGCAATTACGTCCGGGCATGATTATCAAGCACAACGAGCAGCTGCACTCGGTCTTCAAGGTCGAGCACCGCACCCCCGGAAACCTCCGCGCCTTCATCCAGGCCAAGCTGCGCAACCTCAAGTCCGGCGGCATGTTCGAGCACCGCTTCCGCTCCGCCGACTCCATCGAGAAGGTCATCGTCGACGAGGTCGAGATGGAGTTCCTCTACGCCGACGGCGACGACTACTACTTCATGAACCCCGAGGACTTTGAGCAGATGGTGCTCAAGAGCGCCACTCTGGGCGATACCATCGAGTACCTGACGCCGAACCTCAAGATCCACATCAGCTACTACGACGGCAACCCCGTCGGCGTCGATCTGCCCACCACCGTTGACCTGCTGGTGGTTGAGACCGAGCCAGGACTCAAGTCCGCCACGGCATCCAGCGTCACCAAGCCGGCCAAGACCGAGACCGGCCTCGTCGTCCAGGTGCCGCCCTTCATCAACGAGGGAGAAAAGATCCGCGTGGATACGAGCGAAGGCACGTACATGAGCCGCGCATAGTCCAGCACCCATTCTGAAACACGAAAGCCCGCGCCGCCAGGCGCGGGCTTTTTGCTGCGCTGATTCTGTTGTCTTTCCTCAATCCAACTACAAATTCTGGGTGCCCCAGGTGCCTCGTCCGCCGCGGCAGAGGCACCTGGGAAAGATCGAACCTCGCCTTGCCTCGTGCCAGCCCACTCAGAAAAGCGCTATACTTGTATAGCGCCATTGAGGAGGCCCGCCATGCTTGCCATTCGACTTCCTGAAGACATCGAAAAGCGCCTCGAGGCCCTCGCCAAGGCTACCGGCCGCACCAAAACCTACTACGCCCGCGAAGCGATCCTCGAACACATCCAGGATCTCGAAGATTACCACGAGGCAGAGAGGCGGCTCGCGGATATCAAGGCCGGGCGCAGCACCACGATCAAGCTTGAGGAGATCATGAAGCGCTATGGAATGGTCGATTGAGTTTGACCGCCGCGCGGATCGGGAACTGAGGGCGCTTGATGCAACGGTTGCGCGGCGGATTGCCAAGTTCTTGTTCGAGCGCGTGACCCATCTTGAGGACCCGAGGAGCATCGGAGAAGCTCTCCGGGGCCCCGAACTCGGCATGTTCTGGAAGTACCGCGTAGGCGACTACCGCATCATTGCAAGCATCGAGGATGAATCTATCCGCATCCTTGTGGTGTGCGTGGCTCACCGCCGCGAGGTCTATCGCTGAAGCCTATTCATTTCACAACGATAATTTCCCCTGCTACTTGTCGGGCCTGTTGGCTTGCTCGATCTCTCTGAGGCAACGGAGAGCGAGTTCGCCATCGATCTCTTTCAGCCGTTTCCGTGCCAAAGCAAGGCCTTTGGCACCCAATCCGCCTCCGCCGCTAGACCCGGCAAAGCCGCACGCCTTCTTTTGCGTTGCTACAGGGAGCGTACTGAGGGCTTCTAGAAACTTGTCGGGAGATTGTTCAACTACCTCTGCGAAAAAGCCACTCGTGCCTTCCGACCCGGCAGCGTTATAGCTGCCGATGCTGGTTTTGATCAGTAGCGCAAGAATTTCGGAGTGACCGTGCTTCCAAAGATAGATCAGATAGAAACCTGTCATGTCGTCGCAGCCATTCCGTATCTGCGGAAAGTTGCATCCCGCCATGACGTGCAGCAGGTAATCCCGATTTCGCTCGTAATCCTCATCGAGTGCGGCCAGCAAAAATGCACCTTGTTGTGCCAACTCCTCATCGGAGGATTTTCTAGCTGACTGGAGTTTCTTGACGATACTGTCGCGTTGCGCGGGCTTTACACGAATCTCTTTGGGGATGCTGCCGCCGGGAAGAAGCTGCTTCACTACATCTCGTTGAGACACTGCGGGCTTTGACTGTCCGAGAAGCAAGATAGAAGACAGCAAAAATACAACGATGCGGGATTCCATAGTGCAGAATTTCATCCCAATCACCTGTTCGGGGAACGTACTGCTCGCCCCATGTTACCGTGAAACCTGACCACACTCCAGCCAGGCATCTCTCTCGAAAGCCCTCGCGTGTGGTTCCCTGGAAGGAAACATGCCCGGTACCGCTTCCAAACGAGCACTCCTCTGCACCGTCACCGCGCTCTTCTGGTTCGCGCAGTACGTCTATATTCCCTTCCTCACTCCCTATCTGCTCTCCCTCTCCATCACCGCCACGGTCACCGGAGTCATCATCGGCGCATACGGCGTCACGCAGATGCTGCTGCGCATCCCGCTCGGCCTCGCCCTCGACATTCACCGCCAGCACAAGCTCGTCATCATCGCCGGAGTTCTTCTTGCCGGGCTCTCCTCGCTCGGCATGCTGCTCTTTCCCTCGCCCGGAATGTTGATTCTGTCGAACGCGCTCTCCGGCGTCGCCTCCTCGGCGTGGATCTCCTTCGCCATCCTCTACACCTCGTACTACGAGAGCAGTCAGAGCACCAAAGCCGTCGGCATCATCAACGTCTTCTTCCAGGGTGGAATCCTGCTGGCCTTTCTCGCCGGGGGCCTGCTCGTCTCCCGCTTCGGCATTCAGATGCTCTTCAAGGCCAGCTTCGCCGCGGGACTTCTCGGCGGCCTGCTCGCCCTCTTCATCCCCCACGAGAGCGCAACCCGAGGAACCAACGTCAACGTGACCGGCCTCATCAAGGTGATTCACGACCGCCGCGTCCTCACCTTTTCGTTGATGAGCGGCATGGCCTGGTTCGTCATCTTCGCCACGGTCTTTTCCTTCTCCACCAGCACCGCCAAGACCCTGGGCGCCAGCGGGCCGCAGTTGGGCATCTTCTCCATGCTCTACAGCATCGGAACCATCGCCGGAGCCTGGTTCATCTCCACCCGCGCCGGCCACGCTATGGGCGAGATGAAGCCGCTGATCGTGGGCTTCCTCATTCTGGCGTTGTACTGCGTCTCGATCGGCTTTGCACCCAATCTCCATATCTTCTACACGGCGCAGTTGCTCTGCGGATTCGGCAAAGGCCTGCTGATGGCCTGCGGCATGGCCTTCGCCATCAAGCACGTCGATCCGGAGAAGCGGAGCACCGCCATGGGCTGCTACCAGTCCATCTACTGCATCGGCATCACCGGCGGGCCGGTCGTGATGGGACTGTTGATCGACCATGGCGGCAGAATGACGGCCTTTTGCTCAGTCGCAGTAATCGCCCTGCTCTGCGCCATCGCAATGTACTTCCTCTACCGCTCGGGATTTCTCTCACCGGGTAACAACTCTGGGTACCCCAGGTCTCGATCCTGAGACCTGGGAGAGATCCACTCTCAACCAGCCCATCTCAGCCACCCACAAAAATGGGTGCCCCCGGTCCCTCGCCTTTGGGGACCGGGGAAAGAATGTCCTGCAGATCAGACCTTTCACCTGGCAGACACCTTGTACCGGTAGCGCTTTTTCTTTCACCTCCGCACATCCGCTATTCTGGTTCCGCAATGGCAAACACATCCGACTTCAATGGCAAGTGGGCGCTGGTGACCGGGGCAAGCTCCGGCATCGGCATGGAACTGGCACGCGAACTGGCCCGCCGCGGCGCAAAACTGATCCTGACCGCCCGGCGCAGAGACCGGCTTGAGGCCTTCGCGGCCGAGCTGGCCGGGCAAGGAACCGAGACCCTAATCCTCGCCGAAGACCTATGCGACCGGGAAGCGCCGCAACGGATCTTTGCGGCAACCGAGGGCGCTGGGATCGTGGTCGATATCCTGGTGAACAACGCCGGCCTTGGCCGCTACGGCGAGTTCGTAAAGAACCCCATTGAGCAGGAGCTCGATCAGGTGCGAGTGAACTGCGAGGCAACCGTCCATCTTGCCCGGCTCTTCCTGCCCCGCATGGTCGAGCGGCGGCGCGGATGGATCCTGGTAACGGCCTCGACGGCCAGCTTTCAGCCGGTTCCGTATCTGGCTGTCTATGCGGCCACAAAAGTCTTCGACCGCTACTTCGCGCAGGCCATCGCCGAAGAGGTAGCGCGGTTCGGGGTGAAGGTAACGGCGCTCTGCCCGGGGCCGACCGAGAGCGAGTTCTTCGAGATCGCCAACGCCACCGCCTTCAAGCGCAAAGTGCAGCCAACCGCCGAGGTGGCACGCAAGGCAATCGACGCACTGGCCAAAGGCAAGCGCACGATCTTACCCAAACGCGACGGCCGGTTGACGGCGTTTCTGGTGCGCTTTCTCCCCGTCCGGCTGATTACCTGGTATGTGGACAAGCTGGGACGGCCGAAGGACTGAGCGGGAAGAACTGCCGACCCTGAATTTGTGATGCGTTCCCTGGCTAAAAGCGCATCATAGCCGAACGAAGACGTCGGTATAAAAATGCCGGCGTCTGGACAACTGTAAACCATAGCGATATAGTTCATACATGATAAAGTCGTTCCGCCATGCCGGGTTGGAGAAGTTCTACAAAACCGGCAGCAAGGCCGGAATTCAGCCGCATCATGCCACGAAGCTGGAAGAGCAATTGACCCTGCTCAACCGCGCAAAGAGCGCGGACGACCTGGCGAAACCCGCATCGTGGAGATTACACGCGCTCCAAGGCAAAGAGAAGCACTGGTCAATCTGGGTAAATGGAAACTGGCGCTTGACCTTTACTTTCGACGGCGAGGACGCCATCCTCGTGGACTATCGGGATTACCACTGAGAGGACTTTTATGCCCACTGAAATGTTCAACCCGGCGCATCCTGGCCGCGTGCTGCGCGCCTATCTGGAAGGCATGAATATCACGCACGTGGCAAAGCACATCGGCGTATCGCGCGTAACGCTCTCCAAGGTGCTCAACTGCCGCGGAGGCATCTCGGCTGAAATGTCCATTCGACTCTCTGCCGCGCTGGGGACGCATCCGAGTTTATGGTTTGAAATGCAGAGCGATTACGATTTTGCCCAGGCGAGACGCAAGAAAATCCCGAAGATACCGCTTTTCAGCAAAGCCGCATAGGGAGCCGGCCACCGCCAGCCGGAAGCCGCTGCCCGCGCTTCTTGTCGTCCTTGCCGCCGACCCTGAATTTGTGATGCGTTCGTTGGCTAAAAGCGCGTGACAGTTGCTCACCGAGGGGGATGAGAGTTGCCGTTTCTCCGGCCTTTGTTCGAAGCAGGACGGTCGCATACGTGGACCAAACTTCCCCATTGGCTACGATCCGACCGCAGAACCCATCTGAGGCTCGACTGAGCAATAATGACAGGCATATGAAAGTCCGTTCGCTCTTTTCATTCTCGGTGCTTTTTGCCTCAGCGTGGTTCGCGCAGGCTCAAGCTGCCAAACCTGTTGCTGGATGTGAATTGCTGAATCATCCATCGCGCTACAACGGCCAAATCGTGATCGTCGATGGCAATGACACATGGGGCTTCGAAAGAAGCGACATCACCTTCGCTTGTCCCGGAAGAATCGAGATTCAGGTTGCCTTGACCGCTGCCGATGAGAAGAAATATGGCTTCCGGACAGAACAGACGAGTGTTGATTCGATGTCACAGCTTCCACCCGGAGAGCACCCCGGCGACAACTTAACAACGCAAAAACTGTTTCAGGCCCGTGTGAAGGTGGTGGGCTTATTCAGATGCCACTATGATTTTCCGACTTGTAAGGGGGCTTCGCGAGACGATGGTTCAATCGTCGTGAAATCCATCGTGTTTGAAACCCCAATAGCCGAGGCTTCGTTCTGAGCGAATGACCGCCTACTCGGACATAATGCAGCGGAGTCGCAGCGCCCCTACGGGGCGCTGGTTGTATGGGGTACGCTTTCCCCGGGTTTCACCCGGGGCTATTCTCGATCGTCCCTCCGGGACTAAGTACCAACTACCCTCCGGGATGAAGAACCAATCTCGCGGTCGAGAGCTGGAGCAGCCACTGAGGGACGGGTTCTTTGATTTGCTGACAGATTTTGACTTGCGGACTGATTTTGACTTGCTGACTAATATTGATTTACTGGCATATTCAGACGCAACGCGCAAGACTACTTGCCTTTTGCCCCCGTCAGCTTGAAGGAGTCGAAGAAGTGGCTCACATCGGACTCGCGGCGGGCGCTTGAGGAGTTGAACGCAGTCATCAGGAAGTAGAGTCTGCGGCCGGAGACGATGAGGCGGCCGTTGAATATGCCGCCGTTCGAGTTCCGCCCGGCAAAGTCGCGCACGGTAAGGCCGTTGTGCGTGCTCTCGATCTCAGACACCAGAGTCGTTTGCGTCCGCGAAAGAGCGCCGTCGCGGGCGTTGTCCAGCGTCAGCTTCGCATTCTGGGCCGAGGCGCGCATCACCGGAGGCTCGTCTGCCCAGGCAATCGAGAACGAGGTCGTCGAGTCCGGGTAGGCGTAGATCATCTCCACCTGGTCGACCATGCCCTTGTCGCCGTAGGCGGGAACGGTGATCTGCTTGGTTCCGGTCGGCATTTCGACGGTAAAGCCGTCGGGCGTGCGATCCATCTGCGCCCAGTTGATCTGCGCCGGCGCGCTCCTCGGCGCGGAATCCGGCGTCGTGCTCGTGTCGGCCGGAGCCGGAGACACGAGTCCCAGATCCTGCCGGTGCCAGTAGATATAGAGGGCGCCAAGAAGCAGGATTCCGCCGAGCACGATGTAGTACCAGCGCTTCACAGCTTCGAGTTTGCATGGATAACCCTTCTGGATGCAACAACAAAAGAACATTCCCGTTGCGGAAAGGTGTTCGATGTGTAATAAAAATCGGGAACCAACAGTACCGCAATATGGTGCAATCGCGTACTTTTCTTGATCTTTACGCCAGATGGTGCATCATATACCTAACATGCAGAGGCTTCCCCGATGAACTACCTTCCTCGTAAGGCAACCCGTCCCTACTGAAGGTCCGCAAGGACCTCTCCTCAAAACATCCCCTTGGATTCCCCTCCTATCTGCCTCTCAAGCGGGCCTGCCGGAAGGCAGGCCCATATGCTTTCTGCCCGGATTTTTCTCCACGCGCTGTTGACCGCCTAAAATCAGAGGTGTGAAGCGGCTTCCTAAATCCTCCAGCCCCGGAAAAACTGCCTCCAAGGTCGCCAGCCGCGATCTTCCGGTTCGCGAACTTACGGATCTCGACGCGTTTTATGCGCTCGGCGGACTCACGCGCGCTGTCCGCGTTGCCGGCCGCGTTCGAAGGAAGAAGACACCCGAAGCATCGGCAGACGAACTCCGCATCCGCGCAGCCACGCCGCGCAAAGCAGCAAACGGCGTCGAGTGGCTTCCGGTTCCCGGCTGGGAACTTCCCTGGCTTTGGGCCGGCTTCTCCACCCGCAAGGGCGGAGTGAGCCGCGCATACTGCGCCGACGATGCACCGGGCGAGATGAACCTGGGCTTCACCACCGCCGACGATCGCGCCGCCGTAGAAGCCAACCGGAGGCTGCTGGCAGAGGCAGTTACAGGCGATTCCGTAACGCCGGTAACCGTCGTTCGGCAGTTCCACTCAAACCTGGTAGTTCTTGCAGGCAGCGGCGAAGCCGCCCGCGAGCGCCCGCGCAAGGCCGACGGCATCTTCACGCGCGAGCACGGATTCCTCATCGGCGTTCAGGTGGCCGACTGCATTCCGGTTCTCGTAGTCGACCGGCGCAAGAAGATCGTCGCAGCCATTCACGCAGGCTGGCGCGGAACCGTGCAGCGCATCGTGGAGTCGAGCATTGGGCAGATGCAGATGGAGTTCGGCTGCCGTCCTTCGGACCTGATCGCCGCGATCGGACCCGGAATCGGTCCCTGCTGCTATGCGGTGGGCGAAGAGGTTGTCTCGGAGTTCAACTCGCAGTTCGCCTACGCGGACTCGCTCTTCCACGAGGTCTACGACGAGGAGCCGGTAAGGCTCAGGTATCCGATGCTCTTCCTCACCCAGCGCGCGCCGGGCCACTCCCCGATCGGACCCCAGATTCACCTGGACCTGGTTGAAGCCAACCGCAGACAACTCGTGGCAGCGGGATTAAAGGCGAAGGCGATCCAGGTCGTAGGCGGCTGCACCATGTGCCAGCCCGAGCTGTTCTTCTCGCACCGCGGATCGCGCGGCCACGCCGGACGCATGATGGCGGTGGTGGGAATCAGAGGGACGGGGAAGCGGAGTTAGTCGCCGGCTTCGGCTTGCCGGGGCATCACGCGCTTTAATCCAACCATCAGCACGGCGGCCATGATCGCGCCAACCGGAACTGCCACCAGCAGCCAACCCAGCAGCGCCTCGCAGGCCAGCGAACCCATGCGGACCGTGGCTTCAAACATCGACGCATGGATCAGCGCGCCCGGCGAAACCGCCGGCGCGCTGGCTGCGCTGGCTTTTGCGCCCAGACGAACAAATGGCACAATCAGCGCCAGTTGAAAGGGCATGGCCAGATAGTTGGCAGCCTGAATGGCGGGCAGGTTGAGCCCCAGCGCGAGGGCCAGCGCGGTGCATAGCAGAGTGGTAGTGCCGACCACCGGCAGACAGCCGATGGTGAATCCCAGCGCGAGCGTGACGGCGAGCCGGCGGGGAGAGATTCCCAGCCGCAGCCAGCCCACGATCTTTTGCCTGAGATTTTGGCGTTTCATTCGCATGCCCTGCCCAACTTTACCATCGGCTATTTAGATGATGGCATGATGAACGAAGTTGTCAAATGTGCGGGAACCAAACACATCCATCACCTTCGTACCTTTATCCGGCTCTCCGCGCCCTGCGATACACTGACAATCGAATGAGGATATTCGGCATCGACTGCGGCACTGAGGTGACCGGCTTCGGCGTTGTGGAGACGGTTGAGTCTGTGCGCGAGATGCGGCTTGAGTGCCTGGCCTTCGGCGGCATACGGCTCAGCAAGAGCCTGACCACGGCCGAACGGCTCAACTTTATCTTCAACGCGCTCACTGCCGAACTCGAACGCTGGCAGCCGGACGCCGTAGCTATCGAAGAGGTCTTCTACTCGGTGAACGCCAAATCGGCACTCAAACTCGGGCAGGTTCGCGGCGTAGCGCTGCTCTGTGCATCGCGGCTGGGGTTCCCGATCGCCGAGTACGCGCCGCTCAAGATCAAGTCCAGCGTAGTCGGTTACGGGCTGGCCCAGAAGGAACAGGTGCAGTTCATGGTGGCGCGGCTTCTCAATCTCGATGCCGTGCCCGAGCCCGCCGACGCGGCCGATGCACTGGCCATCGCCATCTGCCACATTCACACCGCCCAGACGCTTGCGGCGCAGGAGGCGGCACGATGAGGCGTTTGTGCGGAGCGCTGCTTTCCGCAGCCGTGCTGTCGAGCCTCAGTTGGGGCCAGACAGCGACAGTACACGCGCCCGAGCCTGCCGTTATGGTGGAGTTCAGCAATCCCGGCCTTTCGCCCTCGCACTGGCTGCTGACGATTCAGCCCGGAGGCGCGGCCCACTTCCACTCGGAGATGACAGGTCCCGAACCGACCGAGAAGGGCAAGCTGCGCACCCCGGGCATCGATCGCGACATCCAGCTCAGCGCTACCTTTGCCGCATCGGTATTTCAGACCGCCGGCCAGCACTCCTACTTCAATGAGAACTGCGAGAGCCACCTGAAAGTGGCCTTTCAGGGAACCAAGACACTGAGCTACTACGGACCCGAGGGCAGGGGTTCCTGCGCGTTCAACTACTCGCGGGACCGTGAGATCCAGGCCCTGGGCGACAGCTTTCTTGGCGTGGCCGAGACGGTGATCGAAGGCGCGCGCCTTGAGACGCTGCTTCAGCACGATCCGCTGGGTCTGGACAAGGAGATTTCGGCGCTGGCCGATGCGGCTCAGAGCGGCCGCGCCCAGCAGTTGTGCGCCATCCGGCCGATCCTGGAGCGGCTGGTGAAAGACGAGCGGGTTCTCGACATCGTGCGCAAGCGGGCCCGCGCGCTGCTGGCGCAGGCCAGTTCTTAGCGGCAGAGCTGCTTTCCCGCGCGCACCGCGGCACTTATGAAATCGAAAATTAATGGCTGAGCAGAGACTCGTTGCCGAGGATGCGGTAGAGCGTCGAGCGCGAGATCTCGAGCTGGCGCGCGGCGCGCAGCTTGTTGCCCCGGTTCAGGTCGAGAACGTACTGGACGTGCTGTCGGATGACGGCGTCGAGGGTGAGATCGGACGAGCGCGCGGCGGCCCCGGGAGGCGGGAATCCGGCAGCGGCAGGCGGGCCAAAGTCCGCAGGCATGGGCTCGGAGAGCGCCAGATCGGCCGGGCGAATAACTCCGTTGGCAGCTTCGAGAAGCGCCGCTTCCAGCACGCTCGCCAGCTCGCGCACATTGCCCGGCCAGTTGTGCTGCAACAGCCGAGCCAGAGCACCGGGACCGAGTGACACGGGCCGCTGCTGGTAGCGCTGACACAACTTGTCCAAAAGATACTGCGCCAGCGGCGAGATATCTTCCCGCCTCTGGCGCAGCGGAGGAATGGCGAAGCGAATCGCGGTAAGCCGGAAGGCAAGATCGGGAAGAAGTATCCCCTGACCGGCCATCTGCCGCAGCGAGGTCTGTGACGATGCCAGCACAACTGCCCGGCCCGCCGGACGGTCCTGCAAACTCTTCAGAACTCCGAGCAGAAGGTTTTGCCCCGGAGGCGCTAGAAGATCAACCCGGTCCAGATAGGTGTAACCCACCAGCGTCGAGGGGTCCGCGTCGGTCGCAAGCCATTCTCTGGCGTCCCGGCGCTGGAAGGCCGTTCCCGTAAGCGGAGACCGGGTGTAGAGATACCGGGCCAGCGTCTGCTTACCCACTCCCGATTCCCCTTCGATTGCGGCGATCTGCAAGTGCGGGCCAGCCATGTCGGCCTGCATCAGCAACTTGCGCCAGGCCGTGCTGACTCCGACTACTTCCTGGTGCGCCAGATCCACCAGCGACAATCCCGAGCCCGGTGCGGAGACGGGGAACCTGGCGGAGTAATGGGCTGCGTTCGGCATGGATCCAAGAAGCCTCGTCTCGAGATTGTTTGCGGTCCCTGTTTCAGGGCTCACGGTTGCTTCATCGGCCCTCCCCGGAAAAACATGAACCTGTTGAATCGACTGCTATTTCATCCCCTCTCTTCCACGACTTAGGCTTACTCCGCCCTCGCAAAATTGGTGATCCCAATCACAATTAGCCCCGCCCCCGGCAAGCTAACCTCAATTCGAAGGATCTTACGAATCTCATTCCGGAGCTTTTCCACAATGCCTTTTGTAGTTACAGACAAGTGTAAGAAGGACTATCGCTGCGTCGACGAGTGCCCCATCGGCGCCATCGCCCCCAGGGCTGGCGATCCGGCCGCAGATGCCGTCTCCCAGGTCTACATCGATCCGGAATCCTGCATCGAGTGCGGTGCTTGCGCCGGGGTCTGCGAGTTCGACGCAATCAAGCGCGATGAAGATCTCGCTCCCGAAGAGGCGCACTTTGCGGCTGCCAACGCGGAGTACTTCCAGAAGTAGCCGCCTCGCGCGTCCGCGCATAAGTCCAATGAATTCAAGGCTTCTCAGGCTGCCCGGCGCACGCGCCGGCAGCACGGGAAGCCCGCGTGCGCTGTTTCGGCCGAATGGCGAAAAGCACGGGCATCGAATGCAGCGTCGAACAGGCGGGCTGATCTACACTCATCGAGAGACACCTCTCATGAGGCATGCGCTTTTGAAACTGCTCCACCGTCCCATCTTCTTCGCCGTGGTTTTGTCCTTCTCGCTTATGCCTGCCCTTCGCGCGCAGACCCCCCGCAGCACTCCCGCGCCCGCGGGCCTTCCCACGGTCCCGGTAACGCTTGAGGAGCGCCGCGCCGCCCTCGTCCAGGTGGAGCGCGACTACTGGGAGAACCTGCTCAAGCACTCGCCCGAGCTGGCCACTCTGCTCGGCGACGGCAAATGGAACGATCAGCTCAGCGTGTATACCGCGTCGGCTTACAACGAAGCGCTCAGCCGCGAGCAGGCCTATCTGTTGCAGTTGGCGGTGATCGATCCCGCCGGCATGACCAGCGAAGAGGCCGCCCGGCTCAACGCCCTCAACCAGCGCTTCGAGCTGGATCAGAAAGACGCCGCACTTAAGCCCTGGCAGACGCCGGTCACCGCCGCGGCCAGCTTTGTCGAGACCTATCCCGTGCTGGCTACCATTCTTCCCTGTGCCACGGCGAAGGACTATGAGGACTGGAACGCCCGGCTCCGCGCGCTGCCTGAAGCTATCGAGCAGGCCACCGAGGCCATGACCATCGGCATCGAAGAGGGCCGCACGCCCTCACGGCAAGTGGTCGAAAGGGCCATCGAAGAGGTTTCCGCCCTGACCAGCCACAAACCGGAGGAATCGCTGCTGGCCGCGCCGCTCAGCACTTTTCCGGCAAGCGTCAGCGATATCGACCGGGAGCGCATCCGCGCCCAGATGCTGGAAACGATCGGCAAGCAGGTTCAGCCAGCCTATATGCGCCTTGAGCACTTTCTCAAGACCAGCTATCTGCCCGCAGCCGGCCGCGGCCGCGTCTCGGACGGAACTCACGAGGCCCAGTTGCTGGCGGCCGTACTCGATCTGCGCGATCAGGCACAGAAGTCGCTCGGCGCAAGGTTCAGCCCGGCAGCGTTTTCCAATGCGGTACGGCGAGAGGCCATGCTTTCGATTCCCGCCTTTGTGGAGCGCATGGACGCCTGGATTCGCACCCAGACTGCGGCCCGGTAGCCCCCGGAATGGGGGCAAAATCGAGGCAGCAGGCACAGACGCCCCCCCCCGCTCCTGATATCCTTTTCTACGATCTGGGAAAAATCGCTCTGCCCGGAAAACATGGGAAAAACTGTTGTCCGGAGCTGAGTCTGGCTGGAGTTATCGAATGAAACGTCTGTTTGGATTTGTAGCCCTGGCGGCCCTGGCCGCAGCGAGCCTGCACGCGCAGGCCGTCAACACCACCGTCTGCGATGTGCTCAAGAACCCCGCCGCCTTTGACGGCAAGATGGTCACCATCAAGGGCACCGTCGTAGCCGGTTACGACCAGTTCGTGATCAGCGACGGAAACTGCGCCCAGGATGTCAACGGCATCTGGCTGGATTACCCGACAGGGTCCAAGGTCAAGTCCGGTCCCATCTCCGCCGTGCAGCTTACCCCGGCAAAGAACTTTGCCGGAACGCTTGCTGCCGCCAACCGCGCGCCCGTCACGCTGCTCAAAGATAAGCTCTTCAAGCAGTTCGACTCGGCGCTTACGGCGATGCACAACACCACGTCGCTGTGCCTGGGCTGCATGCGCTATTCGGTAACGGCGACTCTGACCGGCCGGCTCGACGGCGTCAAAGAGCCCTACCTGACGCGTAAAGGAGACAAGATCGTCGGCCTCGGCGGCTTCGGCAACATGAACGCCTATCCTGCCCGGCTGGTGATCGCCTCGGTCGCCGATGTGGCCCAGAAAGAGATCGACTTCTCGGCTACCGATGCCGCGGTCAAGGCGCTTGAGAAGGCGCAGAGCTCCAACGCACCTCCGCCGGGACCGGGCGCGGCCATGCAGTCGGGCGCATTGAGCTTTAGCGACGCCATCACGTTGGCCAACAAGCTGATCGCGAACATGGCCGAGAATCCGCTCACGATCCAGCTCAAGAAGGACATGGATGGATTGCCAAAGCCCAAGGAACTGAACGGCGTCACCCTTGAGACCGGCACGGCCAACGAGGTTCCGGCCGGCGAGGCCGCGCCTGGGGCGGTGGACTCGCCAGACGGCGTGCTCTACACCATCACCATCAACCGCGACCGGCTCCCCGGAAACGCAGTCATGGTGGCCGTCACGCATGCATCGCAGCACGTCGCCGACCTGCGCACGCCTCCGCCGGGCAATGAGATGGCCCCGGCCCTCATTCTTGAGAACAACTCGTGGGCTGTGACCTCGACGCTGGCAATCTTTTCCGGCGAGAAAACAATCACCGTGTCGGGCGGCACTATGCTCTGGAACACCCTCTGGCCGGCGGATAGCCGCGTGGAGAACATGCAGAAGGCCCTTGCCGACTTCCTCAGCAAGGAAGAGATGTTCAACAAGTAGCCCGAAAGAAACAAATGGCGCGGTTCCCATAGCGGGGACCGCGCCATTCCTTTTTTTGCGGGTTATTTTTTTGCGGGCGCGGGCTTGGGCTGGGCGTAGGGATCGACCACCGGCGTGGCGCTGTCGATCCACGCCGTGTAGATCATGTCGCGCAGCATGGATGCGCCGGCGGCCACCCGCTCGGCAACAAAGGTGCGCGTCGCGGGGTTGCCGGCTCCCTCGAAGCCGCCGCCCTTCTCAAGCTGGTACAGCTTCTCGACGCAGCCGAAGGTGACGCGCAGGTAGGCGATGAAGGCCGGGAACATGTCGCCTTTGATGACGTTCACAGGCGTCATATGCGCCTGAATGTCGGCCGGGTGGATATTGTCGGCAACAAAGGGGCCTTCAAATATGTGATGGATCTGGTGGCTGGTGGTGTAGCCGTTGGGATTGTCACCGGTCCAGCCGTTGTACTGGACGGTGGTGTGATGCGGCTGCGAGGCGTCTGAAGCGTAGTGGCCGAGCCAGCCAGTGTAGAAGAGAATCGCCTGCTCGACGGGCTTCGTATCCTTTTTATCGGCCTGGAGCGTGCGGTACTCGCGCATGGCGGCCTTCAGCCGCTGCCAGACTTCGACGGCCTCCCACGGCAGCAGCCCGACCTTCTCAGGCCGCTGGTTGGCGGCAAAAACTTTGGCCTCAAAGTCGAGACGGCGTGGCGGCAGCGGCCCCAGCGCATCGGCGGGTTCGAGGTCGATAAAGTGTTCCGGGGCCTGCGCCGCGTTCAGTTCAGGCTCGGCAGGCGAGCGCCAACGGTCCGGCTCGGGGCCAAGGTACTCGATCTCGTCGATGGCGGCGGGGGCTTTCAAAAAGGCAGGGGCGTCCGCGGGCAGATTGGTGATCGCCAGGCGGTTCACCATGCGATGGCCCTGGTTCTCCCATGCGCGGGCCTGGGGTGCAAGCGCGGCCAGCGCCACCAGCGCGGCGGCGGGCAGGATAGAGCGAAAGAAAACCTGTGTACGAAACATGGGGAGAGTATACGGCAGAATCTGCGCGAACAGCTAAGACGCCGCGCCGCTTCCGGGCGTAACCGATTGGTTTCAAAACCGCTGCTGGTCCGGGAATGGCGGGCAAATACCCCGGGACTGCGCTTATACTTTGATCTGCCACACTTCTCCTGCGCGCATCCTGCATTCGCCGGATGCGGCAACGGAAGAGCGGTAGGAAGCGCCATACCCGGGAGCGCAAGCGGCATGGGCGGTAATGAGCGGCAGGGCCAGATGAGTCGGCTGGAGCAACTGGAGGAGCGGAACAGCCTTCAGCAGGCGCTGCTAGATGCCCTCGCCGAAGGTATTTGCGGACTCGACGCGCAGGGAAATGTGATCCTCGCCAATCCCGCCGCCGCCCGGCTGCTGGGCCTCTCTGCCGCACAACTGACGGGCAAAAATTCACATGATCTCCTGCATGACCGCGCGCTGCTGGAACGCCGCTGCGGCCAGGACTGCGCGCTCAAGTGCGCCATCGCGGACGGCGCGGCGGCCTCCGGCGAGACGAATCTCTTTCGCACCGACGGCACATCGTTTGCCGCCGAGTTCTCGATTGCGCCGGTGGCGGAGCAGGGCAAGTTGCTGCACTCGGTTCTCGTCTACCGCGACGTGAGCCGGCGATCGGCAGCCGATCTCGTCAAAGACGAGTTCATCTCCACGGTGAGCCACGAGCTGCGTACGCCGCTTACCTCCATCCGCGGCGCGCTGGGGCTGCTCTCTTCTGGAATCATGGGCCAGCTCAGTGAGAAGGGCGCAAACCTGCTGCGCATCGCGCTCACCAACAGCGACCGGCTGGTGCGCCTCATCAACGACATCCTGGATCTTGAAAAAATTCAGAGCGGCAAGGAGCCGCCGGCCTTTCAGCCTGTTGAACTGAGTGACCTGATACAGCAGGCCATCGAGGGGATGCAGCCTGTTGCCGACGGCGCGGGTGTGCGGCTGGCTCACGACGGAACTGCCGCCGAGATCGAGGCCGACCCAGACCGCCTGCTTCAGGTGCTTACCAATCTGCTCTCGAACGCCATCAAGTTCTCGCCTGCCGAATCCACGGTGACTGTGAGCATCGCAAAGGAAGGCCAGGGCATCGTGCTCTCCGTCTGCGACCAGGGCCGCGGAATCCCCGAGGACAAGCTCGAAGCAATCTTCGGCCGCTTTCAGCAGGTGGATGCCGCCGACTCCCGCGAGAAGGGCGGCAGCGGACTGGGACTCGCCATCTGCCGCACCATAGTTTTGCAGCACTCAGGCCGCATCTGGGCGGAGCGGAACGAAGGAAGTGGATCGACCTTCAGGGTCTATCTGCCGCTGAAGCCCGATCCGGAAGGCATGGCTGGGGCGTAGACGGCCGGCAACGGATGCAACGCTAAGATTTATGCACGCGCAAGAGGAGCTGGATATGGCGCGCAAGATTCTGATCATCGACGACGAAGACGATATCCGCGAGGTAGCGGCGCTGAGCCTGGAGAGCGTGGCCGGCTGGGACGTTGTAACGGCGAGCTCCGGCGCGCAGGGCCTCACAAAGGCCGCAAAAGAGAAGCCCGACGCCATCGTGCTCGACGTCATGATGCCGGGCATGGACGGGCCGACCACCTTTCTCGAACTCAAGAAAAATCCGGCCACGGCGCACATACCCGTGCTGCTGCTCACGGCCAAGGTGCATCCCACCGACCAGAAGCGGTTCGCCGATCTGGGCGTCAAGGCGGTGCTCTTCAAACCCTTTGATCCGATGAAGCTCTCCGAGCAGATTTCGAAGGTTCTGGGCTGGTAACTGGAAGGCGGACGATGACCTCTCCTGAAGTTGGCAACGCAAAAGCGGCAGCGATGGCAAAAGCCCTCGACACCATGTGGGCGCGCTTTCTCCCCGAGATCAACGAGCGCGTACAGATATTGGATCAGGCGGCTGAGGCCGCGGCCGTGGGCCGGCGCAGCGAGAAGTTGCGCGCAGCGGCTCATCAAGCCGCGCACAAGCTGGCCGGGACGCTCGGAACCTTCGGCCTTGGCCACGGCACCGATCTGGCCCGCGAGGCCGAGATCCTCTACACCCGCGACGAACTCGTCCCCGAGGAAGCAATCCGGCTCAAGAAAATTGCCCTCGATCTTCGCGCCATTGTGGATGGGCGGCGGAGTTAGCTGGCCTGCGTATCGAGTATTTTGCGGAGCAGCTCATGAAGGCGTTGATTGCAAGCCTTAGCATCGGAGTTCTTGGGCTCTCGTGCATAGTGCAGGCGCAAACTGCTGCAAAAGCGCTCACTGTGATCGGTGGAATCTCAGCCGAAAACGGGGAGTTCTCGTTTGTAGGCAGCCAGGTTACTGCTTTTTCAGACAAGGACATCGCATATTGGCACGGAGCGGACGGAAAGCGGGACTTTGTCGCTACGGAAGGCGGCGCTTTCCCCGTAGATGTTCGATCGTCGGGACTGGTGAATATCAAGGCGGCTGTCTCGTCCGCTGCTGCGCACGAGTTCCCGCTCTGCGATTCGTTCGATCAGATTTCGCGCTGGATTGACGACGACATTCGCAATGCTTTGCCGAAGGACGCAAAGATAAAAAGCAGAACGGAATTTGTTGACGGAAGCGTATTGGTTGCCTATTCAAAGCCGGGAACCGATCACTATCTTTTGTTGCTTTCTCTGTTTGAAAGTCCGGCAGCGAATCATTACAAACTGGTAGCGACTGAAGCGGTCACTGAATACGGCGAATACTGCGGGGTGCTGATGTTGACCTCAAACATTTCGGCGGTGCTGGTCGATGAACCAGCAGGGAGCAGCGACTTCAGCGCAGTATATTTCTTCTCGATTCAGCCGAAAAAGCCCGCCACGAAAAAGTAGCCTTCCGTTTCCTGGAGGCTTTTCAGCCACATCGTTTTTGCTAACACCGCTAACTCCGCTGGCACCGCTAACACCGCTAACACCGCTCCCACCAATTAAACTCTAAGCAATGCCTCTTCGTGACCCATTCGAGCCGCAGCTTGACCTCGGCTTCGACGAACCGCGCGCCCGCCGCCGGGTCATGGCCGTCAGCGACCTCGTCGCACAGGTGCGCGATCTGGTTGAGAACGAGTACGGCGACGTCTGGGTCGAGGGCGAGATCTCAAACTTCCGGCCCGCCCCTTCTGGCCATGTCTACTTCACGCTCAAGGACGCCGGGGCGCAGCTTCCCGTAGTCCTCTTCCGCCGCCAGGCCATGCTGTTGCGCTTCCGTCCAGAAGACGGCCTGCACGTGCTGGTTCGCGGCCGGGTCAGCGTCTACGAACAGCGCGGACAGATGCAGCTTGTCGCCGAGACCATGGAGCCGGTCGGCGCGGGCTCGCTGCAACTCGCCTTCGAGCAGCTCAAGGAGCGGCTCAAGGCCGAGGGACTCTTCGATGCCGAGCGCAAGCAGCCGCTGCCGGCCTTCCCGCGCACTGTCGGCATCGTCACCTCCCCCACCGGCGCGGTGATCCGCGACTTCCTCAACATCGTAGGCCGCCGCCACTCCGGACTCGACGTGCTGATCTACCCTGTCAGCGTGCAGGGCGATCAGGCCCCGGCAGAGATTGAAGCCGCGCTCCGAGACTTGAACGCCGCTGAAGGCCTCGTCGATCTCATCGTCATCGCGCGCGGCGGCGGATCGCTCGAAGACCTGGCCGCCTTCAACTCCGAGCGCGTAGCCCGCGCCATCGCATCGAGCCGGCTCCCGGTGGTCTCCGCGGTCGGTCACGAAACCGACTTCACCATCGCCGACTTTGTCGCCGATCTGCGCGCGCCCACTCCATCGGCCGCCGCCGAACTCGTCACCGAAGCCCAGCACAAGATCGCCGAGCGCGTCAGCGAGCAGTCGCGGCGTCTCGAACGCGCCGCGCGGTTTCAGATTCTTCAATCCCGCCAGCGTTTCAGCCGCCTGCCCGTGAGCCGCGCCGAGACGCGGGTAACGGCGATCCTCCACCGCCTCGCCCAGCGCGTGGACGATCTCACCTTCCGCGCCGAGACGGCTCTGCGCGCAAAGCTACGCGACACCGGCAGCCTCGCTGCGGAGTTGACCGCGGCCGTGCTCAGGCACGATCCCCGCCAGCGACTGGCCCACGCGCAGGGGCATCTGGGCGACTTCCGCGCCCGCATCGACCGCGCATTGGAGCGCAGTCTGGCTCTGTCGCGCTCGCGCCTAGGCGCTCTCGACGGCCGCCTCCACTCGCTCTCGCCGCTGGCCGTGCTCGACCGCGGCTATGCGCTGGTGCTTGCCGCCGACGGCAGCGTTGTACGCAGCGCTGCGCAAATTTCGCAGGGCGAACGCGTCACCACGCGCGTGGCCCAGGGCGCGTTCACCAGCATTGTGGAAGAAACAAATACAGCCGATCCGGGTTCGAATGAGCGGAAGGCAAAACTGAAGTCGAAGAAGTAGGGCCATGACAGACAAGAGAAAACTGTTCGGAACTGACGGAATTCGCGCGGTAGCTGGCGAATCGCCACTCGATGCAAAGACGATCTACGCCGTTGGACTGGCGCTCGGCCACTCGTTGCGCAGAAAAAACGCCGCGCCGCGGGTGATCCTCGGCCGCGACACGCGCGAATCCGGCCCCTGGATCGCCGCCACTCTCGCTGCCGGATTGCGCGAGGCGGGCGTTGCCTCTGAGAGCGCGGGCGTAGTGCCCACGCCGGCCGTGGCCTTCCTCGCCCGCAAGCATGGCTTCGATGCGGGCGTCGTACTTTCTGCCTCCCACAATCCCTGGCGCGACAACGGCATCAAGCTCTTCGGCGGAGACGGCTTTAAGCTGGCCGACGACGTGGAACTCGCCATGGAGGATGAGATCCTGCATCACGCCGGGCAGGTCACCGCTCCAGACCCGGCCACGCTGCCGCCGGTCGAGGACAACAACGCGCTGGCCGGCGAATACATTCAGTTCCTCATCGACTGCGTGCCCAGTCTTTCGCTTGCCGGCCTCAAAATCGTGGCCGACTGCGCCAACGGCGCGGCGGCGGGCGTTGCTCCAGAGCTCTTCCGCCGTCTTGGCGGCGACGTCCAGCTCACCCACGTCTCGCCCGACGGACGCAACATCAACCTCAACAGCGGCGCGCTCCATCCCGAGGTCGTTGCCAAAGAAGTCGTCGCCCGAGGCGCCATGCTCGGCCTCACCTTCGACGGCGACGCCGACCGCTGCATGTTGTCCGGCTCACAAAACAACGTCATCAACGGAGACGCCATTCTGCTCATGGCCGGGCGCGACCTCAAGGGCCGCGGCATGTTGACCGGCGATGCGGTCGTGGCCACCACCATGTCGAATATGGGCCTCGAAGCCGCGTTCAAACGCAGCGGCATCAAGATGCTGCGCGCCGGCGTTGGCGACCGCTACGTGCTCGAGATGATGCAGAAGGAAGACGCTGCCCTCGGAGGCGAGCAGTCCGGCCACATCCTCTTTCCGCACCTGGCCACCACCGGCGACGGAATCCTTACCGCCCTCGTCGTCCTCGACCTGGTCGCGCGCTCGGGTAAATCCATCGAAGAACTCACCGCCGACCTCAAGGTCTTCCCCCAGGTGATCGTCAACGTGCGCGTCAAAGAGAAGAAACCCCTCAACGGCTTCCCTCTGATCGTCACCGCGATCAACGCCGCCGAGAAGGAACTTAAGGATTCGGGCCGCGTCGTCATTCGCTACTCCGGCACCGAGGCTCTGGCCCGCGTCATGATCGAAGCCGAGAGCGAAGAGGCCATGAAGCGTCACGCCGAGGCCATCGCGGCAGAGATTCGAGCGGAGCTGGGCGCTTAGTGCTGTATCCCGCAAGTTTGCAGCAGAAAGCTCTGCCATTCTGAGCACCGCGAAGGATCTGCGGTTGCCCTTCTCTCATACGAACCACAACCATGGGTGCCCCAGGTCTCGATTTTGAGACCTGGGAGCCACCAATCAAAGAACTTCGGCCCCCTGTTCCGAATTACGGGCCGGAATCTGCCCCGGTGGTAAAATCAAGGGGATGGCAACTCCTCTCAAAACCCTCTTCCTCAATCCCCCCTCCTTTGAGAACTTCGACGGCGGCGCAAGCTCCCGCTGGCCCGCAACCCGCGAGATCGAGTCCTACTGGTACCCGGTATGGCTCACCTATCCCGCCGGAATGCTCGAAGGCTCGCGTGTGCTCGATGCCTGCCCGCATCACATCTCGGCCGACGAGACCGTCAAGATCCTCGCCGACTACGAGTTTCTGGTGCTCTTCACCTCGACCATGGGATGGTCGGGCGATCAGCGCCTCGCCGAGCGCATCAAGACCACCTACCCCTCGATCAAGATCGCCTTTGTCGGCCCCCCGGTCACCACCGACCCCGACCGCGCGTTGAACGAGTGCTGGGCGCTGGACTTCATCTGCCGCCGCGAGTTCGACTACTCGGTCGTCGAGTACGCCAACGGCAAGCCCCTCGCTGAGATCCTCGGCATCAGCTACAAGAAGGACGGCCTGATCGTTCACAACGCCGACCGTCCGCAGATCGAAGACCTGGACGCGATGCCCTGGGCCACCAAGATCTACAAGCGCGACCTCGACGTGACGCGCTACAACGTCCCCTTCCTGCTGCATCCCTATGTGGCGCTCTACAGCTCGCGCGGATGCCCGGCGCAGTGTACTTACTGCCTGTGGCCGCAGACACTGAGCGGACACGCATGGCGCAAGCGCTCCACCGACGACGTTGCCGCGGAGATGAAGTGGGCCAAGGAGAACTTCCCCGAGGTCAAGGAGTTCTTCTTCGACGACGACACCTTCAACATCCAGAAGGCGCGCACCATCGAGCTCTGCGAAAAACTCAAGCCGCTGGGCCTTACCTGGAGCTGCACTTCGCGCGTAACCACCGAGCGCGAAACCCTCAAAGCCATGAAGGATGCCGGCTGCCGGCTACTGATCGTGGGTTTTGAGTCCGGCGATCCGCAGATCCTCAAGAACATCAAGAAGGGCGCAACCGTCGAACGCGCGCGTCAGTTCGCCAAGGACTGCAACGACCTCGGCCTCGTCGTCCACGCCGACTTCATTCTCGGCCTGCCCGGCGAAACCAAGGAATCGATCCGCAACACCATCAACTTCGCCAAGACCCTGGACTGCGAGACGATTCAGGTTTCAATCGCGCACGCCTACCCCGGCACCGAGTTCTACGACTACGCCGAGAAGAACGGCTTCATCACCAACCAAACCATGCAGGACACCGGCGGCCACCAGATGGCGCACATCGAGTATCCCGGCCTGCCCACCGACTACGTCATGGAGATGGTGCACCGCTTCTACGACGAGTACTACTTCCGGCCCAGGGCGGCCTTCCGCGTGGTCTGGAAGGCGATTGTGAACCGCGACGTGCCGCGCCTCTACGTTGAGGCCAAGTCCTTCCTCAAGCTGCGCTCGCAGCGCAACAAGCAGGTAAAGGAAACCCGCAAGCAGCAGGCCGCGGGCAAGGTGTAAGCGAATCGATAGTATGCGAGGGCGGCCGGTCGTGCCGCCCTCGTTTTTTTAGCAACGGATCTCAATCCAAGAAAGCCGGAATGGGAAAGCACACACTCACAGCACGGCAATATGGAATCCTCGCGCTGGTCGCGCTCTCCGCGCCGCTCGGCGACACGTTTCTGTCGCGCGGCATGACCCAGATGCCCACGGTAACGCTCGACCATCCACTCTCGCTCATCTCCGCGGTCTTCACTCCGTGGATCGCTCTCGGCATCGCGCTGCTCATCGGCTTCTTCGCCAGCTACCTTACCGCTCTCTCCTGGGCCGACCTCACCTTTGTACTCCCGGCAACGGCCTTCGGCAACGTGATCGTAGCCCTGCTGGCGCGAGTCTGGCTGGGCGAGCAGATCAGCATCGAGCGCTGGGCCGGAATCGCGCTCATCACCGTCGGCGTTGGATTTGTGGCACAAGGCCCATCACGCACCGAGCGGCCCGAAGAAATCGCCGCTCGGACGGAATCCGAATCTCAGGAGGCGGCGCAATGACCGGTTTCTGGGCGGCTACAGCGATGATTGCCTCCGTAGTGCTGACCTCGACCGCCGGCGAGGTGCTCACGGCCGCGGCCATGAAGTCCATCGGCGACCTCGACCTGATCCGCGAAAAGTCCGGCATGAAAGGCGCCATCAAGGCAGTCGTAACCTGCCCGCTCTTCTTCGCCGGTGTCTTCTTTCTCGCCGTTGCCTTCTTCGCGCTGCTCTTCGCGCTCAATCACCTGAACCTGAGTCTCGTCGCCCCGGCCTCGGCCTCGCTCACGCTGGTTACAAACGCCATCGCAGGCAAGATCTTCCTCAAGGAAAACGTCGACCGCAGACGCTGGGCCGCGGCGATTCTCGTCTGCGTCGGCGTCTATCTGCTCGCGCACTAGAGACCGTTGGCACCCGCTACTTGCGCGCTGAAAACTTCCACACCGTCGTGCTCGTGTACGTCTGCTCGCCCTTCAGCGTAGTCGTCGGAAACTGCGCCTTGTTCGGCGAATCCGGATAGTGCTGCGTCTCAAGGCAAAGCGCCGAGCGGAATCCGTAGATCGTGCCGCCCTTGCCCTTCGTTGCCTTCTCCATCATGTTGCCACTGTAGAACTGCACGCCCGGCTCGGTCGAATCCACTTCCAACACCCGGCCAGAAATCGGCTCGTACAGTTCTGCCACCTTCGCCAGACCCGTTGCTGCCTTGCGATCTACAACCCAGTTGTGGTCATAGCCGCCACCCAGCTTCAACTGCGCGTCGTCCGTGTCGATCCTCGCGCCAATCGCCGTCGCCCGCGTAAAATCGAACGGCGTGCCCTTCACCGCGGCAATCTCGCCGGTAGGAATCAGCCCCGAGTCAACTGGCGTATAGTGCGAAGCATTCAGTGTCAGCTCGTGCTTCAAAATCGTGTTGTTGGCCGGATCGCCGGTCAGGTTGAAGTACGAGTGGTTGGTCAGGTTCACCACCGTATCCTTGCCCGCCTCAAGCGCGGCTGAATAGTGAATCCGAATCTCGTCGGTCTCCGTCAGCGTGTAGCGCACCGTCACATGCAGCGTGCCCGGATAGCCCTCTTCGCCGTCCTTGCTCGTGTACTTGAACTCGACAGCATGGCTTGAAAGCGGCACGGCCTTCCACACCACCTTGTTGTAGCCGATCGTTCCTCCGTGCAAAGTATTCGCGCCGTTGTTCGCCGCAAGGTGATACGTCCGGCCGTTCAATTCAAACTGCGCCTTGCCGATGCGGTTGCCATAGCGGCCGATGGTAGCGCCGTAGTAGGCCGTTCCCTTCTCATAGCCCGCCGCATCGTCGAAGCCGAGGATGATATCGGCCAGCTTGCCCTGCCGGTCCGGAGTCTTGAGGGAAACCAGCGTCGCTCCGTAATTCGTGATCGCGGCCTCGATCCCGTGCTTGTTCTTCAGCGTGTAGAGCTGCGTCTGAACGCCGGCAGAGGTCTTGCCGAACGACCTGATTTCAGGGGTACTGATCTTCACGACCGCCGGTGACTGCCCCCAGGCATACGACGCACCCAGCCCGGCGATGGCGGCCAAACAAAGCAACATGGAGCGAGAACGATTCACGATAGTCTCACCTTCCCACAATAGTTTTTCCAGGACTCCCGCCAGTGCCGCCCGAAGGCAGAAGCCTACTTTTTCATCCTACTCCACGGCCAGTCCCGCAAATTGTTAAGCTGGAAGTGGAGAACAACCATGCCCGCTCTATTCGATTCCTACAAGCTCAACGGCGTCACCCTGCGCAACCGCCTCGCCGTCTCCCCCATGTGCCAGTACCAGGCCCACGACGGGATGGTCAACGACTGGCACCGCGTTCACTACGAGTCATTCGCCCGCGGCGGTGCTGGAGCCGTCATCATGGAAGCCACGGCTGTCGCTCCCGAGGGACGCATCACCTGGGCCGACCTGGGCCTGTGGAACGACGCGCAAGCCGAGGCCATGCAGCCTATCGTCCAAAGCATCGCCAAGTGGGGCGCGGCGCCCGGCATCCAGATTGCCCACGCCGGCCGCAAAGCCTCAGCCAATCGCCCCTGGGAGGGCGACGACCACATCCCGCTCGGCGAGCCAAACTCATGGGAGACCATCGCGCCCTCACCGCTCGCCTTCGGCGCTTCCCTGCCCCGCGTGCCCCGCGAGATGACCCTCGAAGATATCGCCCGCGTGCAATCCGACACCGTAAAAGCCGTCACCCGCGCCCGCGACATCGGCATTCAGTGGCTGCAACTGCACATGGCCCACGGCTATCTGGCGCAGAACTTCTTCTCGCCCATCTCAAACCAGCGCACCGACAAGTACGGCGGCAGCCCCGAGAACCGCTCGCGCTACCTGCTTGAGACGCTCATCGCCGTGCGCAAGGTATGGCCTGCCGATCGCGTGCTCTCGGTCCGCCTCGGCCTCATCGAGTTCTTCGGCGACGATGACGCCATGCTCGACCAGGCCCTCACGCTGCTCAACAGCATGAAGAACGAAGGCCTGGATTTCGTCGATGTCTCCATGGGCTTCAACACTCCCGAAGCAAATATCCCCTGGGCGCCCAACTTCCTGGCCCCTGTTGCTGAGAAAGTTCGTACTTCCACAGGACTGCCCGCATCGACGAGCTGGTACATCTCCGACGCGGCCACGGCCGACGCGCTCATCCGCGAGGAGAAACTCGACGTCGTCACCATGGGCCGCCCCTTCCTCTCTGACCCGCACTGGCCCTATCACGCCGCCAAAACCATCGGCGTCAAGAACGCAGCCAAACTCACGCTGCCGTCCCCCTATGCGCACTGGCTGGCGCGTTACCGCTGAGGAGAATCTCAACCAGCCTCTCCTCAACCAACCACAATATTGGTGCCCCACCCTCGCCGCGCTCTTGTATTTGCGGCTAGGGTGGGAACCACCACCCTCCACCCCGCATCCTCTGGAACAACCCCATCCCCGCCGTCTACACTTGGAGCCAACTCTCGACACCCGGATGCGGACCCGTTCCAACCCGGCCTTCGAGACGTGAGGGCACAAGGATGAACTGGACTCGCAGGCATTTTCTCAGGGCCGCCGCAACTCTGCCGGCCGCCACATGGCTCTCCGGTTTCAAGGCGATGGCAGCCCCTTACACCGGCCAGATCAAGATCAAAGCCATCAAAGCGCTCCAGCTCGACAACGTCGGCGACGGCTGCCTCATCCGCATCGAGACCGATGCCGGCCTCGTCGGCTACGGCGAGTCGGGGATTCTGGCCGATGAGGCTCGCGCCCGCATCAAGACCTTCGAACACTACCTGCTCGGCGAGGATCCGTTGGCCATCGCCCGGCACTTCTCCACTCTCACTTCCATCCAGTACAACTTCATCGCGCACATCCCCACCATCAGCGGCATCGACATCGCGCTCTGGGATCTGGCCGGCAAAATTCTGGACAAGCCGCTCTACCGGCTGCTGGGCGGACCCTTCCGCCCCGCCGCGCCCGTCTACTCGCACGGCAACTTCAAGAACATGCTCGATGAGGGCGAGGTGCGCGCATGGGCGCAGAAGGTCAAAGCCGCTCCCGAGGGCTTTGACACCTACAAGTGCGGCTACGTCGGCGTCGACCGCTCGGCGAGAATGCCATACTTCCAGACCATCGACAAGAGCGTCTTCGACAAAAACGCCAGGGCCTTCGCACTGGTTCGCTCCGCGCTGGGCGACAGCATCCAGATGGCCATGCACTGCACCGGCGAGTTCGATACGCCCAGCGCCATCGGGCTCTGCCGCGCGGTTGAACCGGCGAACCTCACCTGGATCGAAGACCCGCTCAACAACGCCTACTCCGAGGCATGGAAAGAGCTCAAGCGCTCAACCCGTGTGCCTCTGCTGACCGGCGAAAAGATCGAGATGGTGCACGGCTTCCGGCCATTTCTGGATAACGGCGTGCTCGACTTCGTGCATCCCGATCCGGCCTACGCGGGCGGCATCACCGGCGTCCGACAGATCGCCGACTACGCCCAGCTCACGCGCACTCCCGTCGGCCTGCACAGCGGCCCCTGCTCGCTCATCCGGCTCTACGCCTCGGTGCACGTATCAGCGGCAATCGAGAACTTCTTCAAGATCGAAAATGCACTGGGAGAGTTTCGCGGCTTCAAAGAAGAGATGGCGCAGGGCAGCAAACCCGCGGTGCGCAACGCCGCCATGCAGTATCCGCAGGGTCCCGGACTCGGCCTCGACATCAACGAGGACTGGCTCCGCAAGCACATGGCGAAGGGCGAAGCCTGGTGGGGCTGAAGTCTGAACCAGCCACTACTAAGCCAACCACAAACTCTGGGTGCCCCAGGTCTGGATTTTCAGACCTGGGAAAGATCGACTCTCAACCAGCCACTCTAAACCAGCCACAAAACATCGGTGCCCCACCCTCGCCGCGCTTTTGTTTTTGCGGCTAGGGTGGGGCTCACGAATCTCCGCTGATTTTAAGAACTACGCCGCAGACGCTCCGTTGCGCCGCAGCCAGTCGTGGAAGCCGTCAACAATAGCCATCAGCGCGGCCTGGTTCAGATCGCTGCTCACCCCGGACGTCGTCCACGGCTCGTGACCGTCGGCGAGGAAGCTCACCGTCACGCGCACGTGCGCGGCCGAGTCGTGTGCCTTCACGTCGAGCGCCGTCACCGTAAACGTTCCCAGGTGCAGCTCCTTGAGCGACGGATAGTGTTTTTCCAGTTCGCTGCGCATCGCGCGCGTCATCGCATCCACCGGACCGGCGCCACCGGCGCGCCCGATCGCCACAGTCGTATCGCCCACCGTCAGCGTCATCGAAGCCTGCGCGGAGTGGCCGCCCGTCTCGTCCAGTTCATCGAGCACATGCCAGCTGCGCACGCTGAACCAATTTTGCAACGACTTGCGCACCCTCATGCATGCCAGCCTGAAGCTGACCTCGCTGGCCGTGTAACCGCCGCCCTCGATCATGGCAAGGTTCGCGTCCATCAGCGCCTGCGCCTCGGCCCCGTTCAGCGGCACGCCAAGCGTCTCCGACAGCATCATGATGTTGGCCCGGCCCGACTGCGCGTTCACGCCGATCGTCGGCGTCGCGCCCACCAGCGCCGGATCGCACCACAGGTACGCGCCCGGATTCTTGCGCTCGCTCGACCCATGCATTCCGGCCCACGTACCAAACGCGCCCGGCCCCGCAATAGGCGCGCCGTGCGGAATCTCGATACTGAACGCGCCATACGTCGTATGCGACAGACTCACCAGCCCGGTCAGCGCCTTCTCTGAAACAAACTGCGCCTCGCCGCGCAACTGTAGTCCGCCGATCACCGTCGTCAGATTCACATTGCCGCAGCGCTCGCCCGTGCCCACAATCGTGCCCTGCACCTGCACCGCGCCGTTCATAATCGCCGCGCGCGAGTTGGCAACGCCCAGCCCGCGATCCGTGTGCCCGTGGAAGCCGAACTTACCCGTCGGATAGCGGCGCGTGAGATCGGCAAACAGTTGCCCCACCTCTTCCGGACTCGCTCCACCGTTGGTGTCGCACACCACGATGCGGCTCACTCCCTGGCGCACGCACTGCTCAACAATCTGATAAAAGTAATCGGAACTCTTCTTCGCCTCCGCGGACTCCCAAAGCTGCCCGTTCTCGCGCCGTCCGCACACCGCATCCATGCCGTGCTCCAGATCGATCAGAACTTCGAGGCCGTGATTTTCGAGATACTCGATCGTCTCCCACGTCATGCGCAAATTTTCTTCAGGCGTAGTCTCGAGCGACCGCTCCACATCCAGCAGCCGCGACTTCACCACAATGCACGCCGCCTTAACGCGGTCCTTGTGGCGCACGATCATCTCGAAGTCCGCCCACTCTTCTACCTTCGTGCCGCGTCCGCGCGTGCGCCCAAACAGAGCGAGCTTCATCGCTCCGGTGTTGACCTTGGCCAGCGCCCGGGTCAGGTCCTCGGCAAACTGGTTGGCGCCGGCAAAGCCGATCTCGGCATAATGCACGCCGAACGCTCCCATGTGCTCAAGGAGCATCACCGCATTGGGGATGGAGATATCGAGGTTCGGCTGCTGCAACCCGTCGCGAAGACTGGTGTCGTACACCTCGACCGATCTGATCTTTTGCTGTTCCATGGGTTCCTGCGCTTGGGAGTTGGCGGGCCTTCCGGGCGCCTCCCCCGGAATCCTGCTCTATCTATGATAAATCCGCCCTATGCCGGACGGGCCAGCGCGTTCGCTTCCTGGTCCTTGTACTGGAGCTGGTACAGCTTCCAGTAGAGGCCTCGCGACGCCAGCAGTTCCTGGTGCGTACCCTTCTCGCGCAGATGCCCTTTGTGCATCACCAGAATCGCCTCGGCCCGCTGCACCGTCGATAGTCTGTGCGCGATCAGCACGCTGGTCCGGCCTTCCACCATACGCTCCAGAGCCCCGCGAATTCGTATCTCCGTATCGGTGTCCACGCTCGATGTCGCTTCGTCCAGAATCAGAATTCGCGGATCGAAGGCCAGCGCCCGCGCAAAGTTGATCAGCTGCTTCTGGCCCGTCGAAAGCGAGTTGCCCCGCTCCACCACCGGCTCGTCGAAGACCTTGGGCAGCCTCTCGATAAAGTCCAGCACATTCACATCGTGCGCCGCGCGGCGCATCTGCTCGTCGGTAATCTCTTCGTTGCCCAGGCGAATGTTCTCGCCCACCGTGCCCGTAAACAGGAACGGATCCTGCAACACCACGGCAAAATGTTTGCGAAGCTCAAGCAGATCGTGCCTGCGCAGATCCACGCCGTCAATCAGAATCGAGCCGGCCGTCACGTCGTAAAAGCGCATCATCAGGCTGGTCAGCGTCGTCTTGCCCGCGCCGGTGTGGCCCACAATCGCCACCGTCTCCCCCGGCTCCACCACAAACGAAACATCTTTGAGAATCCACTCAATGCCTTCGATCGCCTCAAGCCGTTCGGCCGTCTGCTCCGGGCTCGCTCCGCCGGCCGTGGCGGCGTCCACCGCCGCCTTCTGCTCACCGTTCAGCTTCTGATACGTAAACCAGACATTGCGAAACTCGATCCGGTTCGATCCGTCGCCGGCCACGGTCTTCGCCGGGCTCAGAATCTCCGCCCGCGTATCCATCAGCTTGAAGATGCGCTCGCAGGCCGCCATCGCCGCCTGCAAGATGTTGTACTTGTCGCTCAGATCCTGAATCGGCCGCCAGAAGCGCAGCGAGTACATATTGAAGCTGGCCAGCATGCCGATCGTCACCGCGCCCTGCGCCAGCACACTGAACCCGCCCCGCCAGATCACCAGCGCAATCGCGATCGAAGACAGCAGTTCCACCGCCGGATAGTAGAGCGCGTAAGCAAAGATCGTGTCCTTGAACGCCACCATGTGCTGCATGTTTACAACTTCGAAGTCGCGGAAGGCCCGCTCTTCGCGGTTGAAAAGCTGCACCACGCTCATGCCGGTCACGTGTTCCTGCGTAAAGCTGTTGATGCGCGCAATGGCCGCCCGCACCCGCCTGAAGCTCTCTCGCACCGAGTCGCGGAACAGCCTCGTAATCACCAGAATGAACGGCAGCACGGCGAAGGCCAGCAGCGCCAGCCACCACTTGATGTTGAGCATCACCACGGCCATCAGCGTGAGCGTAAAGAAGTCGTCCACAATGGCCAACACGCCGCCGGTGAACATCTCGTTGATGGCGTCCACGTCCGACGTGATGCGCGTAACCAGCCGCCCCACCGGGTGCGTGTCGAAGAAGCCCACATGCATCCGCTGCATGTGCCGGAAGATGTCGCGGCGAAGATCGAACATGATCTTCTGCCCCGTCCACTGCATCAGGTAGATCTGGACAAACTCAAAAAAATACGAGCAGACCTGAATGCACAGGTAGATCTCGGCCAGTTGCGTAATGCCGTTCCAGGGATTGTCCGACAGATGCCGCGTGATCCAGCCGCCCGAAGCAAAACCCTGAGCTCCCGCGCGGCCCGTGCCGCCCGGAAAGTAGTGGTCGATGCCCACCATCACCAGAAACGGCCCGATCACATCGCTCAGCGACTTGAGCGAGACCGCGACCGCCGAGATGATCGCCTGCACCCAGTAGGGCCGCACGTAGCCCGCAAGACGGCGCATGAGCTGCGAGTCGTAGACCTTCACGGCCTGCTCCTCTTCGCGCTTCTTCGCTGTCTCGGGGTTATCCGTCTTGTCGGCCTTGCCGCTCTCGTCGTCCGCCATCGTCAGTGTGGCTCTCGCCTTCCATCTTCAATTGTACGGGGAACCAGACCAAGCCGCGGCGCCCTGGTTCAGCTAGTGCTTGTCTGCGATTGTCCTTACTCGTTCAACCCTAAAACTGGGTGCCCCAGGTCCCTAGCATTTGGGGACCTGGGAAAGATCACCCTCAACCAGCCACTCTCCACCAACCACTCTCAACCAACCACTCTCCACCAACCACTCTCAACCAACCACAAAAAATCGGTGCCCCACCCTCGCGACGTTTTTGTTTTTGTCGCTAGGGTGGGCAGACACCACACTCAACCCGCCACTCTCAACCAACCTCAAAAATCCGGCGGATGCCCCTACTTCTTTACAGCCTTCGCAGGAGCAGCAGCAGCAACCGGAACCGCCACCGGCGTCCTCCCGTTCACCAACTCCACCACCGCGGGCGGCAGCGGCTTGTCGGCGTTGGCCAGCAGCAGAGTCACCTGCCACATCTGCGTCTCGGTCAGAATGTCCTTGTAGGCCGGCATTCCCGTCAGCCGGATGCCGTTTGCCACCTTCCAGTAGGTCTCGCCCGGCGCATCGTCGCTCACGCCCACCGTCTTGCCGTCGCGGTGCGTCTGCCAAAGCTGCGGCGCGCGCGGAAACATATGCGTCGCAAAGTCCGAGGGCTTGCCGTGATACCCGTGGCAGGCCGCGCACTCGTTCTTGTAGATCTCGGCTCCGGCCTGGTAGTTGTCCTCGCTGGGCTGGATCGGCGCCGCCGCAGGTTTTTCCTTGTCGATGCGGGCGCGCATCGGCACGCGCACAATCTGCTGTTCAAAAGGCAGCGCCGCGTCGGCCACCGCCACCGGCGGGTGACCCATGCGCAACCAGCCCATCACGGCCAGCGGTGCAAGCACCAGCCCAACCACAACTCCAATCAGAATGCGAACCATATGCTCTCAACGACCTCCGTCGCTATAGAAATTGCTTCAAAATGCCGTTCATGAAAAGGGGAAAGGGAAGCTCAGACACCACTCTAGCAAAACCGCTGCCTGCGCGGCTGAATATATGACGGATCAGCCTCTGCGCAGGACCCCGCGCCTGTCGCAGACCGCCTCTCGGCGCCCGGCGCGCTCCAAATTCCTCCTCTCGCCGCCCGTGACCATACCCCGGGGTGATTTAATAACCTTTGGGGCAAGATTCGGTTTCTCTCAGCCGTCTGCTTCCGCACGTCCCGTGGAGGATTTTCGATCCCGATGCGTTCTTTTCGACCTTTTGCTATCCTGCTGGCGCTCGGTTTGCCAGTGTTTCCCGTCGTGGCCCAAACCTCGAGCAGCACCGCCACCGCGCCCGCCGCGCAAGCCTCACAGGAGTCCACACAGGCCACCGTGCAGGCCCGCCTCCGCATGCGCCGCGAACAGCGCCGGGCCACCGCCATCCACGATGCCTACGGACATCGCTGGGAGGGCTACACCCAGATGGGCTACCTGCGCTTCAAGCCCGGACCCAACCTCCAAAAGCTCACCTGGTATA
The DNA here is from genome assembly GCA_903842065.1 of uncultured Acidobacteriaceae bacterium. Lineage (GTDB taxonomy): Bacteria > Acidobacteriota > Terriglobia > Terriglobales > Acidobacteriaceae > Telmatobacter. The sequence goes on from CAIMKZ010000005.1 coordinate 71,060, forward strand.
GCTGGGACGCGGGCGCAACCCGCTACTTCAACGAGCGCCTCGGCATCACCGTCGACGGGCGCGGCTACTTCGGCATGGCTTACGTAGGCCTCAACCAGTACAGCCAGGGCGCTTTCACCCGGCCCCAGATCAGCCAGTTCACCGTAATGGCCGGACCAACCTACCGCTTCTACGTTCAGCCCAAGTACTCCATCTCAGGCCGCGTCACCGCAGGATGGGCTCTGGGCAACTTCAGCGGAGACACCAACGGCATCAAGCCCGCCCTCCTCGGCCTCTACCCCGACACCAACACCTTCGCCGCCGCCGCCAGCGTCGCCGGCGAGTACAACGTCACCTCCAACGTAGCCCTGCGCCTCGCCCCCGAGTACTTCCTCACCGGCTACGGCTCCACCATCCAGGCCAGCCGCGGATTCACCGCAGGCTTCGTCTATCGCTGGGGCAAGCAGTAGTAAGACAGGGAATAGGAAACAGGGATTAGGGATTAGGGATTAGGGATTAGAAACCCTGCCTCTCATCGAACAGAATGGGCGCAAACGCAATCCGCGTTTGCGCCCATTCACTTTCCGACATCCCAGCCACTCTCACCCACCACAAATCTGGGTGCCCCAGGTGCCTCGCTTTTGGGCACCTGGGAAGGCACTACATGCAACCCACCCAAACCTAACGACCTAACAAACCTAACCACCAGCCCCGTTGCCGACAATTAACCCCATTCGGCGCACACTATTTCTATGCAATCCCTCGCGATTCCAACCCGCATCCACCCAAACCCCACCCAAACCCCCTCAACTGCGTCCCACCCCATAACCCCATTATTTCCAGCACTTACACAATCAGAACACCTAACCCCTTTATTTCCCACACTTACAAAACGTCAAAACGAAAGTGGCCTGTTTTCATACTCTTACAGTCTCCATCCGCACTCTTCTCCAATCAGCTCCAACCCAAGAAAAGTGACACAAAATGTAATGTAACTCGTTACATATCAGTATGATAAGCAAAATAAAAGGGCCGGAGGCTGTTTTTGCCCCCGACCCCGTAAAGCTAGTAGCTAGAAGCTAATAGCTGCTTTTACAGCGTCACCAGCCGCGCCTCGAGCAGCGCCTCGATCTTGCCGAGCGCCTCCAGGACCTCGACCGTTACCGGCGGATCCACCTGCACCACCGCCAGAGCCTTCACCGGCGTTGCGCCAGCCTGCTCGCGGCCCAGCGCGAAGTTGGCGATGTTGACGCCGAACTCGCCCAGAGTGCTGCCGATCTTGCCGATCACGCCCGGTACGTCGCGGTTGCGGCACACCACCAGAGTGCCTTCCAGCGGCACCTCGACGTCGATGCCGTCGAACTCCAGCAGCCGAGGCAGGATGCTCCGGATCACCGTGCCGCTGGCCCGGCTGTGGCCGCCGGCCGTGTGCAGCTCGATGGTCAGAATGTTGGCCGCGCCGCCGCGTACGCTCTCGTGCTTCTCTTCGTGTACACGGATGCCGCGCTCCTGGGCCACGGTCGCCGCGTTGATGCGGTTCACGTGCTCTGAGCCGTGCAGCAGTCCGTCGATCGCCGCGTTGCGCACCATCTCGGTCCGCGCCTCGGCCAGCATCCCGCCGTAGACGATGTGGATCGAGTCGATCGCGCCCTTCACCGAGGTCTGCGACAGAAACATGCCCAGACGCCCGGCCAAGTCGATGTAGGGAGCCAGCTTGATGTACTCCTCGTGGCTCAGCGACGGCACGTTCACCGCGTTCTGTACCACGCCCTCTTTGAGGAACTCGCGCACCTGCCGGGCAATCTGGATGCCTACGGCCTCCTGCGCCTCGTCGGTCGAGCCGGCGATGTGCGGTGTCAGAATCACGTTCGGCTTGTTGAAGAACAACGACTCCTTCAACGGCTCCTGCGTGAAGACATCGAGCGCAACTCCGCCAACCTGTCCGCTGTCGAGTGCGCTGGCGAGATCGGCGTCCACAATCAGCTCGCCGCGCGCGCAGTTCACAATGCGCACACCCTTCTTCATAGTGGCGATGGTCTTGGCATTGATGATGCCGTGTGTCTGCGGCGTCAGCCCCACGTGCAGCGTGATGTAGTCGGCGTCCTTGAACAGCTGATCCATCGCCACCAGCGTGATGCCGTTCTCGCGCGCCACGGCGGCGGAGACGAACGGATCGGTGCCGATGATCTCAAGCCCGAACCCGCGCGCCCGCTTGGCCACTTCGAGGCCGATGCGCCCGAGACCCAGAATGCCCAGCTTCTTGCCGCGCAGCTCAACGCCCTGAAGCGACTTCTTCTCCCACTTGGCCTGGTGCATTCCGGCGTTGGCGGCGGTGAGCTTGCGAGACAGCGCCAGCATCAGGCAGATGGTCAACTCAGCCACGGCGATCGCGTTCGCGCCCGGCGTGTTCATCACCACGATGCCGCGACGAGTCGCCGCCTCGGTGTCGATGTTGTCCACGCCAACTCCGGCGCGGCCCACCACGCGCAGCTTCGGCGCATGCTCCAGCAGCGCGTCGTCCACCTGCACCGCCGAACGCACCACCAGCGCGTCGGCATCGGCCAGCGCCGCCGGCAATCCGTCGGGCAGCTGATCGTGAGTCTTTACTTCCCAGCCCGGTTCGGCCGCTAACACCGCCAGCGTGGCCGGTGACACCTTCTCCGCCAGTACGATCTTCATCTTTGCTCCCTTAATCGCTTCGCCCGTCGCGTAGTCGTCAAACTTGAGGCCGTGCTTCTCGCAAAGCAGGTCGAACATCCGCTGCACCGCCGTGTGCGGCTTGCCCTCGCCTCGCTCGTACTTGGTGAGCGAGTTGGGATGAACCCCAAGCAACTCGGCCATCTGGTACTGATAGAGATCGAGTTCCTTGCGCGCGATCAGCAGCTTCTCACCGAAACTTAGTTCCGCCATAGGATCTCCTTGAGTGAGCGGAGTCAGCGTTGCTTGCGTTGCTAGCGGAGTTAGTGCTGGCTGTTTTGCCTTGACCTAACACCGCTAACACGCGCGAAGCGCGGCTAACGCCGCTAGCTCCGCTGGCCCGCTAAACCGCCTTCGCGTCCGCGTAGACCTTCTGCGCCGCCGCAACGCCCGCGCCGAACGCAACGTCCTGCTTCATCGTGTCGCGCGCCACATGCTCCATTGCCGCCACAAAGGCGATCGTATCCATATAGTCGAAGAAGCCCAGATGCGCGATGCGAACCATCTTGCCCGCCATCTCGCCCTGCCCGTCGGTCGGAGCCGCGGCAAAGCGCTTCTTGATCACCTTGATCAGTTCGGTCGAGTTCACGCCCTCGGGAACCGCCATCGCCGTGCAGGCCGCCGAAGGCGCCGTGGGCGAGAACAGCGAGAAGCCCAGAGCCTGAAGTCCTGCGCGGGTCGCAGCGGCATTGGTCTCGGCGTTGTGGATCAGAGCGTCGCGTCCGGCAGCCATGTCGCCGCCTGCCTGGTTGGCGATGTAGTCCAGAGCCGCGCCCAGCGCCGCAATCAGCGCCACGGCAGGCGTGTAAGCGCTCTCGCCCTTGACCGCGTTCTTGCGCTCCTTGCGCAGGTCGAAGTAGTAGCGGGGATTCTTCGACGTCTCCATCGCTGCCCAGGCGCGATCGCTTACCGCAAGGTAGCTCAGGCCCGGAGGAATCATGACCGCCTTCTGGCTTCCGCCGATCAGCACGTCGATACCGCAGCCGTCCACGTCGAACTTGGTAGTGCCGAGACCCGTGATGGCGTCAACGATCAGCAGCGTGTTCGGCGCAACCTCGTTGCGCAGTTTGGCCAGCGCTTCAACGTCGTGACGCACGCCGGTCGAGGTCTCCGTGGCCTGCACGAAGATGGCCTTGTGCTCGGGCTTGAGTGCCTTGCGAACCTCGGCCAGGTCAAAGGTCTGGCCGTAGGGAGCCGTGATCACGTCGGGCGCGCAGTTGAAGGCCTTCACGATGCCCGTCCAGCGCTCGCCGAACTTTCCGGCCGTCAGCACCAGCACCTTGTCGCCGGGTGAGGTCAGATTGGCAACCGAAGCCTCCATGGCGCCGGTTCCCGTGGCCGACAGCACGATCACATCGTTCTTGGTGCCGACAAAGACCTTGAGCTGGGCCAGCACCTTCAGGAACAGGGTGCGGAACTCCTGGGTGCGGTGGTGCATGTCGGCAGACGCCATGGCGAACTGGGCGGCAGGAAGCAGCGGCGTCGGGCCGGGAGTATACAGGCGAACCTTGCGGATCATGAGTGCTCCTTTAAGATGGGGGAGGATGTGGCCGGTTGTGGCCGCCCCCACAGACAATCACATAATACACAAATTTGTGGTTTATGTGGAGATATTTTTGTGGATATCGCCTCGGCGGCCTCTGGCGCCCACTTTCTTCGCCATCTACTGCTATATGTTCGGGGGGCTGACCGGCTTGCGCCTTGAACGCTGAGGAGAAGTACCACCAGCAGGCAGTGGCGGGATCGAGGGCCAGGCAGCGTCCTGAAGGCTCTGAAAATATCAGATGTTCATTATGCGAACTTTATTATTGACGCTAGACAATAACTACAGAATTCAGGAGTTCTGGTTTCCTTCCGCCAAGTAGGCGGATCAGGGCCTTCTGTACCGAATAATGCATTATTAACCGAATAATAGTATTAACGATAGCTCTCTGATGCAGCTCCCGGGACTCAATCACGCGAACACTTCCTGGAATGATCTTATTCAAATTGTTATTTTTCAACAGTTTGAATTTCAGTTTACGGGACTTACCTTCACTCCAAATCAGAACTGGAAGCGGATAATCGCCCATTTCGGGATGCCCGCAAGAAAAATGCAGAAATGTTGAATTTTGTATTTGCTTTTTTCTTAACCTATGCTATCGTGTATTTATTCCGGCAGTGAGGAATAGCAAACAGCTACCCTCAGGGCCGGGAGAAGTTTGCGTCACTGGCCTCCCGGCACGAGCATTTTATGTTCGTGCCGTCTTTTTTTGTACCGGCACACTTCCCTCTCCGCTGTGGTTCGATCCGACCTGCCATCTCGCCTTCCCATCCCAATCTGCCTTAATATGGTGTAGAGAGGTCTCCTATGAAGCTTTCTGGCAAGGTGAACTGGCTGCTGGCTCTGGTTGTTTGTGTGCTTACCGCGGCAAGCTATGCGCAGTGGTCCAACCCCGCAGACGATGTACCCGCCTACCATCCCTCGGCTCCGCTCAAGGTCAGCGCCCTGCCGCATATTCTGACCAGCGCCCAGCTGACCGGCTCGAACTCCCTCTATCCCTGGCAGCTTCACGTCTATCAAAAGGCCGCACAGGTCTCGAGCGTCATTTATCAGCTGCCCTGCAACTGCCGCTGCGACCGCGCTCTCGGCCACACCAGCCTGCGCAGCTGCTTTGAGACTGTCCACGGCGCCCAGTGCGACGTATGCGCCGCCGAGGCCTTCTATGCCAGCGAAAAGACCAAGGCCGGCTGGACCCCGGCGCAGATCCGGGCCGGAATCGCGCGCCGCGAGTACGAGAAGATCGACCTGATGAAGCAGTAGCCGGCGCATGGGCGTCCGCACGCCAAATTCGAATTCAGCGTAAGATGGTAGAAGCAGCACGAGCCAGTTGGCTCCGCGTTGCACCCAGGGGCGTTCGGGAATCATCTAAAGAATGCCGGTCACCAGTGGGGGCGTCACGGTTTCGACGGGATTGATTGCGGCTAAGGAGACATGTCAGGGTGTGGGCACCTGTAATCGCCTGCAAAACTAAAGTTGCCAACGATAATCTGGCACTTGCAGCTTAATTAAATAAGCTGCCGTCTTCCACGGCTTCGCCTATGGGCTGTGAGCGGACGTCATACAGTAGGCTGGCGTGAGCAGCTCGGTCCGTGTTGCCTGCGCGAGATCATCGGACTAGTTTCCGGCGCATCTTGTCCGTTCTGAGTTCCGGGGGCGAATCCAAAAGGAAGCGGACAAAGCATGAACTCTCCTGGCTGACAACGATTTCGGACGCGGGTTCGACTCCCGCCGCCTCCACCAGCCTTCGCCCTCTTCGAGAGGGCTACGGCTCGGCAGGCCAATGCAACTCGATAAATAGTTACTGTTTGCTGAAGTAGAGGCGAAGGCTGTCGCGCCGGAGCCTTGGCGCAGGCGGACTCTGCTTTGGATTCGAGAGGGCTACGGCTCGGCAGGCCAATGCAACTCGATAAATAGTTACTGTTTGCTGAAGTAGAGGCGAAGGCTGTCGCGCCGGAGCCTTGGCGCAGGCGGACTCTCGATGAATTCCAAATAGCGCTGGCTGGGCCTGCCACTTTGATTTGAAATAGAGATACAATTCCCCATGACAAGCGAAAGATGACCTACTCTACGTTTCAACGAAGGCGGATACGTCATGAAATATGTCTCCATCCTTCAGAGCCTCGACGGGGAGCACTTCTACACGGGCATTACCGACGATCTGGATGCCAGAGTTGCAAAACATAATTCCGGAGCCGTGCAGCACACGTCAAAGTTCCGCCCGTGGCGTATCAAGAGCTATATCGCATTCACGGACGAGGCGCGCGCAATCTCCTTCGAGAAGTATTTGAAGTCCGGATCGGGACGCGCTTTTGCAAAAGCAAGGCTTTAGTCCGCCCGGCGAATTCGAACCTTTGCGCGATGAAACTGCGCAAACAAATGAAACCACCTCATGTTCAGGGAAATTCCTCGCGGAAACCCTCTTTGAGTCCCCGCGATTGCCCGATGCGCAACCGTGCCGGGCAGGAAACGCGACTTCCTCCATCTGCACAAATGAGCAAAATCCCTCCCGGATGAAATGTGAGGCAAATCACAGATCATCCTATCGATGGCTAAATAGGCTGATTCGGTCCGAAGAATCCAATGAACATCCCATCTGGCGTGGCGAGGATATGCTCATGACCGAACCGAAGAACGACTCAGCATCGATAGCTTCTGACGATAAGAAGGGCCTGTCGCGCCGCTCCTTTCTCGCCGGCTCCGGAGGCGTGGCTGCCGCAGCGGCAGCCGCAACCACACTGTTGGGGCCCGGCGCCGTCGCCGCACAGGGTCCGCCTGCCGACCGCGACCTGGACCCGACTCGCCTTCGCGCCGATCGCATCAGCGAAGAGCCGCCCATCCCCGCCAAAGTTTCCGCGCCCAAAAAGACCGAGTACACCTGCGACGTGCTGGTGATCGGCGGAGGCTACGCCGGCGTAATGGCGGCCATCACCGCGCGGGAAGCCGGCCAGTCGGTCGTGCTCATCGACAAAGGCAAGCCCGGCTTCTCCGGCCTCAGCCCCTGGGTCAGCTCGCATCGCTGGTTCGACCCCGAGATGGGCGACAATCCGGACTACGTCCGCGAGCAGATGATGCGCGGCAGCCAGTACATATGCAACATGAACTGGGTCAACATCTGGATGCGGGAGTCGAAGGGCGTCTACCAGAAGCTCGCCGACCTGGGCCTGATGGACCGCTACACGCGCGCCGTCGATAGAGGCTTCGCTGAAGACCTGAACTTCGTAGGCTACCGCGAGTCGATCTCGCGCAACGACCGTCACGCCCACACCATCGAGGCGCTCGAGAAGAAGGGCGTCGATGTCTGCTACCACACCATGATCTCGAACGTGATCGAGCAGGGCGGCAAGGTGGTCGGCGCCATCGGTTTCCATGTGCAATCCGGCGCAATCGTCACCTGCCACTCCAAGGCCATCGTCATGGCCATGGGCGGCGGCGTCTACAAGCCGGCCGGCTGGCCCACCAGCGGCATCAGCCACGACGGCATCTCTATCGGCTACCGGCTGGGGCTGCCCATCATCGGGCAGGAGTTCGACGACTTCCACGTCTCGGACTCGAACGAGCCGGCAAGCTCCTTCTACCCCAACGCATGGAACTACATTGAGAACGCCTGGCTGACCGGCGGCGACTGGGCCAAGAATAATGCAGCCGCGGCTGGCGGTGGCGTGAACTCCACCATCCAAAAGCTCCATGCTGCGTTCGACGGCATCGAACCATGGGATGGCTCGCGAATTGAAGTGGGCCGCGCCATGGCCGGAACCAAGAGCGGCCGGCCCGATGACATCCGCCTCGGCAAGCTCAACACCACCATCCCCAAGGGCGACGCCTACGGCTGCGCGGCCGGCTTCGGCATGCACCTGACCAACGGCATCTTCTGCGGCGTCGACGATATGGTCGGCTACACCGGCATCCCCGGGCTCTACGTGGCTGGCGATGGCACAGCCGGCAGCGCCATCGGCGGCGCGCAGTACGTCGGAGGACGCGGATTCACGTCGAACTTTGTTGCTACTCAGGGCAAGCAGGCCGCCACCGCAGCTGCCGCTTACGCCCGCTCCAACTCGCTTGAGAAGATCGCAAGCGGCACCATCGAGAGCGAGACCGAAAAGATCCTGGCGCCGATGAAGCTGAAGAAGGGCTTCTCTGCCAACTGGGCGCTCGACGGACTGCACGGCATCATGGCTCCGGCCTGGACGATCGTTATCAAGCACGCCGACCGGCTCAACGCCGCGCTCACGCAGGTTGCATACATGCGCGACCATGTAGTGCCGAAGCTTCAGGCGATCGACAGCCACGACCTGCGCTATTGCCACGAGATGCGCCACAAGGTGCTTGAGGCGGAGATGAAGCTGCGCTCCAACCTGGCCCGCCAGGAGAGCCGCGGCGCGCACTACCGCGAAGACTTCCCATTCCGCGACGACAAGAACTTCCTCTGCTACATCGGAGTGCAGAAGGGCGCCGATGGCCAGATGGCCGTCTCCAAAGTCCCCATCAAGGACGATTGGAAGGGCGACCTGAAGGAAGAGTTCACGCGCCGCTACGGCAACGTCTTCTATCCCGGCGAGGTAGAGGCTCTGCACCTGACGGTCGCAGAGAAGCCAAAGTCCCGCGGCTGATCTCGTTCGTCTAAATAAGTATCCGGAGCAAAGCGAATTTTGAGGAGTTACCAGTGAGCGTTCAACGATACGATCTAAACCGGTGCATCGGCTGCCGCAACTGCGTCGAAGTCTGCCCCATGGACGTCTTCCGCTTTAACGAGGATGTGAACAAATCCGTCATCGCTTATCCGGAGAACTGCCAGACCTGCGGACAGTGCTACGTCTACTGCCTGGGCCACTCGCTGGCCATGAGCGGTGAGGCCCACGCCTATCCGCTGACCAGCGTGCGCGCGGCCTCGAAGATGCCGATGAACCGGCAACTGCTCGTCTCCGACAATCCGAAGAGCCGCATCGTGATGCCTGCGGTGGTGGCTGTGCTGGGCGGCATGTTCGCGCACAACGCACTGGCGTGGAACCGCAAGGCTCAGGAGAAGCGCGCCACGGCCTCAGTCGAGACAGTCACGCGCATGAGCCTCGCGCAACGCTGGCAGCACTTTGTATCGCTGATCAGCTTCATCGTGCTGGTCTTCACCGGCTTCGGTATGCGCTATATGGGTGTATGGCTTGAGAACACCTTCGGCTTCGGCCGCCACGCGCTCAAGATCGTGCACCTCGGCGCGGGCTGCGCGCTGCTGGCCATCGGACTCTTCCACCTTATCTACATCGTCGCCACGCGCGAAGGTCGCAAGCTCATCTACGACGTATTCCCGCGCGGCAAAGACGTCGCCGACATCTTCCGCGCCATTGGCTACAACCTGCATCTGCGCAAAGACAAGCCCAAGTACGGCCGCTTTGCCTACGCCGAAAAGGTCGAGTACTGGTCGCTGTTCGTGGGCACCATCACCATGGGCATCACCGGCCTGCTGATGTGGTTCTACGTCTGGGGCGGCCGCCTGCTTTCGGATTGGGGCGTCTCGTTTGCGCGCTCGTGGCACTTCTGGGAGGCGGTGGTGGCCTCGCTGGCCATCGTCATCTGGCACTTCTATCATGTGATGATCGACCCCGATGTGGCCCCGATGAACTGGGCCTGGCGCGACGGCAAGATGCCCGCAGAACTTTATCGGCACGAGCACGAACTCGATACCGAGGCTGCGCCAGCACCGAAGAGCGAATAAGACTGAACAGCTGCAAAGACAAAAGCGGCGCGGGTCCTTCGACCCGCGCCGCTTTTGGGTGTTAGAAACTGCGATCTTCTCAGCTCTTGCAGCAGGACGATCCCGTGGTCTTGCATCCCAGCGCGCGCAGGATCGGCATGGCCGGGCACCAGTTGGTAAAGGCCGACTGAATCAGGTTCAGCGCCACAAAGACGGCGAGCCAGAGCCAGTAGTACGACACATAGTATGCAAGGGCGAGCGAGATCATTACGACGACTCCCGCCATCAGACGCAGTCCGCGTTCAACGGTCATTGTTATTCTCCTTCTCCGGTTTCGGGTTCGGCTACCACAACGTTTTCATCGTTGCGGTGAGCCATGTAATAGAGGATGGGGATGGTGGGCCACGACAGGAACGTCGAGGAAATGGCTCCCGACATGAGCGCCACGGCCAGGCCCTGGAAGATGGGGTCGGTGAGGATTACGCTCGCGCCCACAACAACAGCCGCGGCAGTCAGCAGCATGGGACGGAATCGTATTGCGCCGGCGTCGATCACGGCCTCAGCAAGCGGCGCGCCCTGACGGCGGCGCAGCTCGATGAAGTCAACGAGGATGATCGAGTTGCGCACGATGATTCCAGCGCCGGCGATAAATCCGATCATCGACGTTGCAGTGAAGAATGCTCCCATCATCGCGTGCGCGGGCAGGATGCCGACCAGCGTAAGCGGAATCGGCGCCATGATGATGAGCGGCACGATGAAGGAACGGAACCAGCCCACCACCAGAACATAGATCAACACCAGGACCGCTGCAAAAGCCAGTCCCAGGTCCCGAAACACTTCGATGGTGACCTGCCACTCGCCGTCCCACTTCATCGAGTAGTGATCGGTGGAGTCGGGCTGCTCGGAGTTGAGCCGCGCGAGCGTATAGCCTGCGGGCAGCTTGAGCCTGTCGAGCGCCTCGTTCATCTTGAGGATCGCGTAGACCGGGCTCTCTACCACTCCAGCCACGTCGCCCGTCACATAGGTAACGCGCTTGAGGTTCTTGTGATAAATGCTCTGCTCGATGGTGCCGGTGTCAACAGTAACCAGTTCACGCAGCGAGATCATCGATCCGTCGGCCGAGGGCAGCTTGATGGTTTCAAGCGCATTCTGGCTTGAGCGGTCGCTGCGTTCGAGTTCGACGACCAGAGGAATCGGCTCGCGCGACTTGCCGTCATGGATCAAACCTGCCTGCGCGCCTGAGGTAGCCATGGCCAGAGCGCGGGCCACATCGGCCACGGCGATGCCGTGCTGAGCGGCCTTCACCTGATCGACACGCGCCGTAATCTGCGCCTGAGGATCGTCCACGTACCAGTCGATATCCACAACACCGGGCGTGCTGCTGTAGATGGACTTGATCTGCTCGGCAAGCTTGCGCTGCCCTTCGAGATCGGGCCCGTAGATCTCGCTGACCAGCGTTTGCAGCACCGGAGGTCCGGGCGGAACCTCGCTCACCGCCACGCGCGCGCCGAACTGCGCCGCGATCTGGTTGAGAATCGGCCGAAGGCGCTTAGCAATGGCGTGGCTCTGCTCTCTGCGCTCCTTCGTCGGAGTAAGGTTGACCTGAATGTCCGCCTGATTCGGCTGACGGCGCATGTAGTAGTGGCGCACCAGCCCGTTGAAGTTATAGGGGCCGGAAGTGCCGACATACTGCTGCACATTGGCAACGTCCTGCTGGCGGCCCAGCGCATCGCCCATGGCCTGGGTCACGCGCAGCGTCTGCTCAAGCGGCGTACCCTCTGGCATGTTGATGATGACCTGCAACTCGCTCTTGTTGTCGAAGGGCAGCATTTTGACGCGAACCAGCTTGAGCGGCACCAGCAGCACGGAGACAAGCAGCAGCACGATCACCGCGGCAAAGAACAGCAGACGGTTGCGGCCCGATGCGATGAGCGGCTGCATGACTTTGCGGTAGAGGCGCGTGCGCCAGTTCTCCTGCTCTGGCTCGAGCAGGTGCGCGCCCTTCAGGTGTCCTCCGACTAGCCGCATCGCGGCCCACGGAGAAACAACAAACGCAACCATCAGCGAGAAGAGCATGGCAGCCGATGCGCCCACCGGAATGGGCCGCATATACGGACCCATCAATCCGCGCACAAAGGCCATTGGCATCACCGCGGCCAGCACGCCGAAGGTGGCGAGGATTGTTGGATTGCCCACTTCGGCTACGGCTTCAACCGTGACATCGACACGCGGGCGGTGCCGGTTCTCGGGCAGCCGGTAGTGGCGCACGATATTTTCGACTACGACAATCGCATCGTCTACGAGGATTCCAATCGAAAAGATCAGCGCAAAGAGCGTGACGCGGTTGATGGTGTAGCCGAGGAAGTAGAAGACCGCCATGGTGAGCGCCAGCGTGACCGGAATGGCCAGCAGCACCACGCCGGACTCGCGCCAGCCGAGGAAGAGCGCTACAAGGAACGTAACCGAGAGCGTGGCCAGCAGCAGGTGTTCAAGCAACTCATCGGACTTGGCCTTGGCCGTGTCGCCGTAGTTGCGCGTCGTGGTCACGGTCACATCGGCCGGAATCCTGACGCCCTTCATGGCGTCGATGTGCGCCAGAACCGCGTTCGCAATGTCGGTGGCGTTGGTGCCTTTGCGCTTGGCCACGGTGATGCTTACGGCAGGATATTGTCGCGGCGAAGGGCCGGCCGTGCCGTACTGCACGTAGTCTGAAGGCTCCGCGGGACCATCGACGATCTTCTCAGCCACGTCACCAAGGTGAACGGGGCGACCGTGATCGACGGCGACTACCACGGACGCAACATCTTCGGTGCTTGAGAACAGGTTCCCGGCATCGAGCCGTATTTCGCTGTTGCCGTTCGTTAAGCTACCAGCTTGCAAACTGGCGTTCGCAGCCTGCAAACGGACTGCGATAGCGGCTGCGGAGACTCCGTAGCCGCTGAGCTTTGCCGAGCTTAAGATCACGCGCATGGTGCGCGGCAGCCCGCCGATCACGCTCGTCTCAGAGACATCGGGAATCTGCTCGATCTCGTGCTGCACTTCGTCGGCGATGGCGCGCAGCTTGTATCCGTCGTAGTGCTCGCCCCACATGGTTAGCGCAAGAATTGGCACATCGTCGATCGACCGTGACTTGATGAGCGGCTGCGAAATGCCTGGCGGGAAGCGGTCAAAGTTTGAGTAGAGCTTGCTATAGACCTTGATGAGCGCGTCGTCCTGCGGCGTGCCGACGAGGAAGCGCACGATGACCAGGCTCTGGCCCGGGCTCGATGTCGAATAGACGTATTCGACGCCGGAGATCTCATGCACCAGCGATTCGATAGGCGCGGTGACACGCTGCTCGACCTCGGTCGCCGATGCTCCCGGCATAGCCGTCATGATGTCGAGCATGGGCACAACGATCTGCGGGTCCTCTTCGCGCGGAATCGCCACCACGGCGAAGATGCCGATGACGAGCGAGGTAACGATTGCCAGCGGCGTCAGCTTGGAGTTGACGAAAGCTTTGGCCAGCCGGCCGGCGAGTCCGAGGTTCTCCTTCATGGCTGGACCTCAATGCGCTTTCCGGCGATCTCGCGATCTCCCGGAGCATCGACCAGCCGTTCGCCCGCAGCGAGGCCGGAGAGGATTTCGACACGATCTCCATGCGCCGCACCCAGAGTGATGTAGCGCAACTGCGCTATGCCCTGCGCGTCGAGAACGTAGGCACACTCAAGCGAGCCGCGAATCACAATTGCCGAACGAGCCGCAAGAATCGCGTTCGTCGAGCCTTTTGCGATATCGACCGCGCCATACATTCCGGCGCGAGCCTGATTCGAAGCCGGCAGCCCGATCTTGACCGTGAAGCTGTGGCTTGCCGCGTCGGCCGCGGGCAGAATCTGTGCCACCGCACCGCTGAGCGGCTGCGAGACACCATCAATGGTGACGGGCGCCTTCATGCCCACGCGCACCGAGGCAATCGCCGACTCGTCGATCGTCGCCTGCAACTCAAGCGGGCCAGTCTGGTCGATCTGCACCAGCGGCACACCGGGCGCGGCCATGGCGCCGGGGTCCACCATGCGCGCTGTAACAACACCGGCGAACGGCGCAACCAGCCGCGTGTATCCCTGCATGGCGCGCGCGGCTGCGGCCTGCTGGCGAGCGGCCTCGGACTGTGAACGAGCGGCTTCAAGCTGCGCGTTCGCGCCTTCAGCACGGCGAGCCACTTCGTCCATCTCCTGCGCGCTGACGCTCTTCTCGGCCTCAAGCTGGCGGAAACGGGTAAGCGTACTCGAAGCCAATGACGCGTTGCTGCGCGCGGCGGCCTCTGCGCTCTCGGCAGCGGCAACCGCAGCCTTCGCGCCTGCAGCCTGCGCATCGAGCGCAGCGCCGTCGAGGATCACGAGCGTCTGACCGGCGCGAACCTGATCGCCCTCGCGCACCAGAACCTGCTGCACCCGCCCCATCACCTGCGCCGAGATAGTCGCGCTCTGCTTTGCGTGAACCGTGCCTATCGCGTGCAACAGAGCTGAAACCTGCTCTTGCGAGCTTGTAACTACGCGCGCCCGTACCGTTTCCACTGTGGAAGGCTTTGCCGCTTCGTTCGAGTGGCAGCCTGTAGCCAGTGCCGCTCCCACGAGAATTAGTCCAGATAGATAGCGCTTCATTCCAGTTCCTCCGCTGTTGCTGGGCTTAGCGCCCCTTCCGCATAGAGCAGTTGTGCATACGCCATGGCGTTGCCGTAGACTGCCTTCCAATAATTCGACTGTGCCTCGCGCTCGGCATCCTCGGCGCGAAACAGATCGGTGATCGTGGCCAGCCCCGCGCCGTATCGGTTCTTCACGATGCGCAGGCTCTCGGTTGCCTGCTCCATCGCCGCATGAGCTGTCGCGAGTGACTGCCCGGCGGTCTTCCGCGCGATGTGGGCGCGATTGACCTGGAGCCGCACATCAAGCTCAGCCTGCTTTACCTGCGCCTCGGCGCGCGTGCGTGCTGCCGACTCGCGCTTGAGCTGTTCACGCTTTGCGAACGGCATCAGGTCAAGGCTGATCTGCACGCCCGCCACCCAGTTGTTGCCGCCCGAACTGGTCAGCGATCCGCGATCCTCTTCCCAGTTTCCGTAAGCGGCAATGCGAGGTCCAAAGTCAGACCGCGCGGAGCTCACTGCAACGATTTGCGCGTCGCGGGCACTGCCCATAGCTGCCAGATCGGAGCGTGCTTTCAGTGCAAGAGCCTGCTCGTCGGCGAGCGTGGACTCAGGAAATCCCTTCGCCTCGATCGGCTTTAACTCGGTAGGCTGTAGATCGCTTGCGCCCATCGCCGCGCCAAGCTCGGCCCATGCAATTTCAAGTGCGCCGCGCGCGGCGATCAGTTCCTGCTTGCGCGCCGCCGCGTTTACCTCCGCCGCCATGCGGTCGGAGTCCACTGCCAGCCCGGCCTTCACGTGCGCTGCGGCATCGTTGACCAGCGCCTCAGCCGTCTGCTGCTCGTGCACGGCCACTTCCAGCGTGCGCTGGGCGAAGAGCACCGACTGATAAGCAGCGACAACTCGCATCACAATCTGCTGGTCAGAGGCCTTTGCTGCTTCACCCGCGCTCTTCGCAAACAGATCGGTACGGTGGATCTCTTTCTCGGTCTTCCACGAATCGAATGCCATCCACTGCCCGCTGAAACGCGTGGAGAAGTTGCCGATGGGGCTGGGCCGGTTGAGCGCGTTGAGCGCGAAGTTGGCCTGCGTAAACTGACGCTCACGCAGCCGCTCGCCGAAGACGTACACCGGGTCGTTGCCCCGCGAGATGTCTTCGATGAAGCTGAGCTGGGGCAGCAGTCCGGTCCGTGCCTGTTTTTGCGCGGCACTGGCAGCATCCGTATCGGCCTTTGCAATTGTCGCCTGCGGACTCTGGCCGAGCGCACGATCGATGGCCTCGCGCAGGGTGAGCGTTTGAGCGCCCGCTACGGCTTGGAGCGCGGCAAAAGCAACAATATGTATCAGATAGTATTTGGATCTCATGGTGCTCACAATCCTTAGTAAGGAGCGTACACCCGATGAAATCCCACGAATGGCCAAATCGTTACAAGTTATCTTAGATATTTTTTGCGTGCTCGGATTTTAACAGCCGCAGGTACTCCCGGGTGAGCAGCGTCCGCAGCCGGCGGGTCGTGGCCGCCGAGCAGGGAACCTCAAGCGACCGGCAGCGATCGATGGCCGCGCGCAGATCCTGAATAAATGCCACGCAGGCCGGACAGGCCTCAATGTGCGCGTCCATCTGTTCGCACTTGAGCGTCTCGATGCGCCCGTCGAGGTACTCCGAGAGGTTGCCGAAGAGGTCGCGGCAGCCCATGGGCCGCCTGGCAGAAGTTGAATGCGTGTTGCGGGCGGGTTTGCGCGTGACGGCTCGTTTCTTCTTCACTGCGGCCGTCAGACTGCCGTACTCCTTGCGCAGCAGCAGACGCGCGCGATGCAACCGCACCCGCACGGTGCCGGACTTGAGTGAAAGAATCTGCGCCACCTCCTCGGTGTCCAGTTCCTCCATGTCGTGGAGCACAAGCACCATGCGAAGCTGTGGCGGCAGCCGGAGAACGGCTTGCTCAATCAGCCGCTGTTCCTGCGCGCTTATGGCGCGCTTCTCCGGGCCGGGCCTTGAGTCGGCCAGCAGCCTGCCTAATTCAGCATCGTCGGGCATCAGTTCATCGAGCGATACATGCCGGGAGGCCGTAGCGCTCTTGCCGCGCATTCGCCAGCAGCGGTTGCGCGTAACCGTGTAGAGCCAGACCGCCAGCGCCGAGGGGTCTTCGATCCGCAACAGATGCTCCAGGCTGCGGTACAGCACCTCCTGCATAGTGTCTTCGGCATCCTCGCGGTGGCCGCAGACCTTCATGCTGAAGGAGTAAACCGTGTTTTGGAGCAGGCCGATGGCCTTCTCGATATCCTGCGGCGAATCGCCGCGGAGGAGACCGATAGCCTGGGAAAGTTCTGGGCGCATGGGTCGATTCGATAGGTCAATTCCAGTATAGTTGCCCCGGCAAAATTCCAGCCAAAACCAGATTCCTGCGTGCTACTATGGTTGGCCATAGAGTCCTACCCCCTCCGAGGACTCACTGAGTCTGGGAATCGTTCGCATGAAAGGCACACTATGCGTTTCTCTCAGGTTGCTCTCCTTTCCCGAGTATTCTCGATGGGACTGCGGGCGGTTGCCATCGCAATCTGCCTGATCGCAATGCTCGCCTCCGCGGCAACGTTGGCCTCAGCGCAGGTAGTAACCGATCCCGACAAGGCCCCGGGCTGCGTATCGGAGCGGGCGTCGCTTATCGACGCGTCGGCAAAAGCGCATGCCTTGTCGTGGCATCTTCAGATCACGCGCGACCTTATCAAAGAGCTCAACACCAACTGGCTCAACACGCGAGATTCCGCGTATTACTCCGGCGTGGTCAACGTGGCGTCGATGGCCGGTTCTGTCGCCAGCTTCGCTTACACAACGGCGATAACCCAGGCCGGAGTCAGGGTAGCCGCAACGAGTCTGGTTTCGGGCGTGATCGAAAGCGGAGTCAAAGGCGTGGTGTATCAGGTCATCAAGGATTCCCCAGCCTACCTGCGGGCCAGAAACATTCGCGCGGGAGACTTGATGGCATCGACCGGCTCGAACGCTTCCACCAACGTTCTGCTGGAGTTGGTGCAGAGGCAGCTCGCCGACGCGCTCACCGAGTCGATCATGCTCGATATGGTTGACCAGGATTCGAAGATGTTCTGGATGAGTCTCGCATCCCGCCCCGGCGACACCGCGGAGACGCTTACCCCCGAGACGATGCGAGCCAAGTATCTTGAGAGAGTCGCCAGGCCGCTGGCTGTCACTTTTACAACTCTGATATCGCTTCAGATGGCGGCATCTGAGACGAAAGATGCCCATGACAAGCTCGAAATGATCCGCAAAGCCATCAACCAGCTTGACGATCTGCGAATCCAGCGCGAGCGCGCTTTCGACTCCGCCATGCAGGATCTCGATCTGGCGCGATTTACTTACAACGACTGCGCCACCAATACACCAAATAAGAAGAACAACCCGGCAACCACCGACGCGGCCACGGATGCAGTGATCGCCGGCCTTCAGGCGAAGCTGACAGCGCTCGAACAGAAAGCCGCCGAGATCGCCGGACGGCGTTCTGCGGCGTTCAGCGATATGGATACCGCCAAGGGCGCATTGCAAGACGCCATGAAGCAGGGCCAGCAGTGGCAGGCCGACGTGAAGGCCGCCTGTGCCGGCATGGGAGCAGCGACTGCAATGATCGGCTCCTGGCAGACCAGCGAGAAATCGCTGCGCGGCCAGATTCGCACCAGCTTCCAGTCCCTCAAGGATGCCGTGGCCCGCTGCGATTCGCCCACTCTTCCCATGGCGGTGCAGTCCGGCATCGGCGACGCCAAGCTTTCCGCCGCGGACATGGCCTCCTACCTCAAGCTGGCGAAAAACGCTCAGGCCGACTCGCAGAGGGCCTCTGCCGACTATCAGCAGTTGTTGGATGCCGGCGGTACGTCGGCGTCGGCGATTCGCGCCAAACTGGACGAAGCCAACTCGGCAGCGACGCAGGCGCAGTCCGGCTACTCGGGTGTGCGCACAGACGCAGTCGCCATCACCGACCAGGCATCGGACCTGTTGCTGGAGGTAAATCAGAAGCAGAGCCAGGCGTCGGCCGACTCTCGCGGCGCATACGACGGACTCCGCGGCCGTGTGTACGCCCTGCTCAACATATCCAATAATGACGACCCCTCGTCGGTTGCCTCGGCCAATATTCTGGTGCGGCAGATCGCCACAGCCCGGCAGTCGCTTGTGCCCACGCCCTGCACCGCGCCCGACCAGGCTAAGGTCTCAGCAATCATCGACGACATGAACTCCGACATCTACGCCGCGGCGGTCGAGATCGGCGCCGCGCAGTACATGCTGAACGACGCCAACGAGTGCATAAAGAAGAAGCAGCAACAGCCGCAGGCCTGCAGCAACCCGCCTCTGATCGATATGCAGATTGGACAGGGCGACTTTACCGGAGCGCAGCAGGCCATCGCCGCCTTCGGCGCACAGGGGTGCGACACCACCGCGCTCGCCCAGCAGCTCGCTCAGGCCCAGCAGTGGTTCACCAACATGCAGACCCAGCGCAACAGTTACGTCGCCAACTGCCGTTACCAGGACGCGCTCACGCTGACCCAGCAGGCGCAGACACGCTTCCCGGGCATCAGCACGTTCGCCGGTGACATCACCACGCTCACTGCCTGGGTAACCTTCCAGCAGCAGCTTGACGGCAGCCTGAGCCAGATCCAGGCCCGCGCCCAATCGGCGGGCGGCCTTCAGCAGCAAGACCGTGACGCGCTCAATCAAATGGTGTCGCAGTTGCAGGCCCAGGGCCAGACCTGCCTGGTGAGCCGCATCCAGCAGGTGCTGGCAATGCCTACCGCACAGCCTACTCCCCAACCTGCCCCCCAGCCCACGCCCCAGCCTCAACAGAACTGCAGCGCACCGCCGCAGTTGCAGCAGCAGGTAGCGGCCGGGGACTTCAACGGCGCGCTGCAAACCATCAACGCGCTTGCCTTTCAGGGGTGCAACACCGCGGCGTTGGTGCAGCAGGTCAACCAGGCCGCATCGGCGCTCAACACCATGCAGACCCAGCGCAACACATACATCGCAAACTGCCGTTATCAGGATGCGCTCACGCTCACCCAGATGGCTCAGCAAAGCTACCCTGGCATGGCATCTCTGGCTGCCGATGCAACCAACATTACGCAGTGGGTGAGCTTCCAGCGCCAGCTTGAGTCCACGCTCAGCCTGATCCAGTCCCGCGCTCAGACCTATGGTGGTGGCGGGCTTTTGCAGCAGGACCGCGATACCCTCAACCAGCTCATCTCCCAGTTGCAGGCACAGGGGCAGACCTGCATGGTGAACCGCGTACAGCAGTTCCTTGCCATGCCTAACGCGCAGCCGCCCTCTCAGCCGCAGCCACCATCTCAACCGCAGCCGCCGCAGCCTCAGACACCCTACACGGGCGGACAATCGAGTGGCAGCGTTCCAGGTTGCGGAACCAAGGGAGCGCCTGTCGGGAGTGCTCGAGTGCCTGCCAGTTCCGGCAGAACCCCGGTACCTCTTTCCGCCGCACTCCAGCCAGGCAAGAAATACATCTTCGAGGTGAGCGGCCTGGTCAGCTATTGGGGCGATCATCCCGAGACTGAAGTGGACCCGGGCTATTGCTTTGCCAAGTGGAGATGCCCGACTCCAGAGTTCTGGGGTGCGTTCTCAATGAATAATGATGACCTGAAAAACTGGTCTTCGAGTACCGTCAACTATAGCGATTCCCACACATACTCCTTCTGCATAGACACTTCACAGACTATGTTCAAGCCTTCCTTCACGGCGCAGGGTCTCACAGGCAGCTTCAACGTGACCGTCTATGAGGCGCAGGGCAGCGGCAGTCCCATCACTGTTTCGTCAGCCACCTATGGAGCCGTATGCAGGGTAGCGGCGGGCAATGACACGGCTAACGTTGCCGGCAAGTGCAACGGCAAGTCCACCTGCTCCTATGTCGTCAGTAACAACACTCGCCCCGGCGGCGATCCGGCCCCCGGCTGCGCCAAGGACTTCAAGGTTCAGTACAGTTGCGGCAGCGGCGGACAGAAGGAGGCAAGCCATCCTGCCTCGGTCGACGAGGGCTACAGCGTTACATTGAGCTGCAATTAGAGCGGTTCCGGAATTCACGTGCTCTGTTGAGGGTAGTGAATGGTACAGGGATCGTTCGCGGCTATTAACAAGTGATTGTTCAACTTTGAGTGTTATAAGATTGTGGGATCAGAGTCATTGATGCCGGAGATTCGATGTCTGGTCCAGTTCGTTTTGGCCCTTTCACGCTCGACGAAGAGACCGCCGACCTCCAGGCCAGCGGTCGCGTAGTCCGGCTGCCCGAACAGCAGTTTCAGATTCTCTCGATGCTGCTGCGCAGGAGCGGTAGCGTCGTCTCCCGCGAAGATATCCGTCGCACTCTGTGGCCCAACGACACCATCGTCGATTACGACCGCAGCATCAACACGGCGGTGCTCAAACTCCGCTCCTCGTTGAGCGAACTCAGCGGCGACAACACCTGGATCGAGACTCTGCCTCGCCGCGGTTATCGTCTGCTTGCGGCCGTATCCGCGCCGCCAACCTCCCAATCTCCTTCAAGCCCGCCGTCCTCCGGCAGCGGACCCAGGCCCGGCAGTCTGGTCGGCCAGACGGTCTCGCACTATCGCGTTCTCGACGTGCTGGGCGAGGGCGGCATGGGAGTGGTGTACCGGGGCCAGGACATCAAACTGGAGCGGCCGGTGGCGCTCAAGTTTCTGAGCGAAGATCTGAACCGGCAGCCGCAGGTGCTGAAGTATCTTGAACGCGAGGCCCGCACTGCATCGAGCCTGAACCACCCCAATATCTCCACGATCTACGAGTTCGGCGAACACGATCAGCAGCTCTTCATCGCCATGGAACTGCTGGAAGGCGAGACCCTCCGCCAGCTCATCGACAGAACAAAAGCCGACAGTGCTTCACGCAACTCAGCCGCCGGAATGCAGCAGCGCCTCGGATACGCCATGCAGATCGTCAGGGGGTTGTCGGCGGCGCATGCGCGGGGCATCATTCACCGCGACATCAAGCCCGCCAACATCTTTGTCACCACGGATGGCGTCGTCAAGCTGCTGGACTTCGGCCTGGCGCGGCACTCCTCTTCCGAACCCGCCGATCAAAGTTCGCCCTCGTCCCTCAAGAGCTCAACCAGTGCCCTCACCGCGGCCGACTCCGGCACCATCGACTACATGTCTCCGGAACAGGCCGCGGGCGAGCCAATCGATCAGCGCTCTGACCTGTTCTCCTTCGGCGTGGTTCTGGCCGAGCTGTTCACGGGCGTGCATCCCTTCCGCGAGACGGCCTCCGGCACTCCGCCGGCAGACGGCGCGCCGCTGATCCCCGGCGATCTGCCGCAAAGTCTGCTGGTGTTGATCCGCCGCCTTCTCTCGCGATCCATCGATCTTCGCTACCAGGAGATCGGCGAAGTGATCGCCGACCTCGAACGCGTATCGCATTCGATCGCAGAACTGGCCAGGCCCGATGCGGCAACCCCGATTCCGCTCATCGGCCGCGAACTCGAATTCGCCCGTCTCAAGCAGATGCTTTCGCAGGCAATGGCCGGTCACGGTTCCATGGTCATGATCGGCGGCGAGTCGGGCATAGGCAAGTCGCACCTGGCCCGCGCGCTGGGCGACGAGGCCCGCCGCAAGGGCGCGCTGTGCATCGTAGGCCACTGCTACGAGATGGAGGGCGCGCCGCCCTACTCGCCCTTCATCGAGATGCTCGAGTACATCATCCGCATGGCGCCGCGTGAGAGCCTGCGCTACTCGCTCGGCGATCACGCCTCTGAAGTGGCCCGTCTCGTTCCCGAACTGCGCGACACGTATCCGGACATTCCGCCGGCCATCCAGCTGCCGCCCGAGTTGCAGCGCCGTTATCTCTTCAACGCCTTTCGCTCGTTTGTTGAGCGAGCGGCAAGCGTTACGCCGCTCGTGGTCATCTTCGAAGACCTGCACTGGGCCGACGAAGCCACGCTTCAACTGCTCCAGCACCATGCCCAGACCATCGCGCAAACTCCCATGCTGGTCATCGGCACCTATCGCGACGTGGAGCTCGATGTCACGCGGCCCTTCGCGCGCGCGCTCGAAACGCTGATAAGGGAAAAGCAGGCCACGCGTATGCCGCTGCGCAGGCTGGGCCGGGACGGCGTACACGACATGCTGAAGGCGCTCAGCCATCAGGAACCTCCGGCGGCGCTGGTGCGCGTCATCTACGAGCAGACCGACGGCAACCCGTTTTTTGTCGAAGAGGTCTACTGCCACCTCGTCGAAGAAGGCCGCCTTCTCGATGCGGAGGGCAAGTGGCTCTCCGATCTGCGCATGGATCGGCTCCAGGTTCCGGAGAGTGTTCGGCTCGTACTCGGCCGCCGCCTTGATCGCATGACAGAGAGCGCCCGTCGCGTTCTCACCACAGCCGCGGTCATCGGTCGCAACTTCAGCCTCAGCCTGCTTGAACAGCTTGAGATCAAAGACCCTGACCTGGCTCTCGACGCCATCGAAGAGGCCGAGCGTGCGCATCTGGTGGTGCCGGAGCGCGAGGGCCGCGATGCACGCTACCGCTTTGTGCACGAGCTGGTCCGCCAGACGCTGGCCGAGTCGCTCTCGCTGCCACGGCGTCAGCGGCTGCACTTCCGCATCGCAGAAGCCATTGAGAGTGTGTACGCCGACCGCCTCGACTCCCAGGCCAACCAGCTCGCGCATCACCTCTATCAAGCAGGCGCCGCCGCCGACATCGACAAGACATCAGCCTATCTGGTCCTTGCAGCCCACCAGGCGCGCGCCCGCTCAGCGCACGACGAAGCGCTGGGTCATCTCGACCTTGCGCTCTCGCTCCGTGAAGAAGAGTCGGACCTGAACTCGGCGGAGCTTCTCGAACAAAAGGCCAGCGTGCTGCGTAGCCTGGGCAGGCCCGACGAGGCCGTCTCCGCCTATCGCAAGGCTATCGGCATCTTCGCTGTCACAGGCCGCTACGAGAAGGTCGCACAGGCCAGCATCGCCCTCGCGTATCTTCAGGCCTGGCGTCACGACCCCGAAGGCGCGGGACAGACGATGGAAATGGCCTACGCGGTTGTTAAAGACCAGAAGCCCCAGATCGTCTCCGATGTTTTGTCGATGCGCGCCGCCATCCTGAGCGCTTCCGGCGAACCCGCGGCGGCCGAGACCATGTTTGCCGAGAGTCGCGCGCTGCGCACCGACGGCGGACCCGCGGATCGCTTGCAGCACCGCATGTTGGAAGCGATCCACTACTATCAGTCCTTCCAGCTTGAGAAGGTTCGCACAGTCTGCCCTGATGTCGTTTCAGACCTGCTGGCCGCGGGCGACGCATGGAACGCGAGCTCGGTCGAGTTCTACCTCGTCTGGGCACATATGTACTGCGGCAACCCCGCGTTGGGCTCCAGGATGCTCGACGCTGCCATCGACCGTGCACAGAAGATCGGCCACTACGGCGCGCTGTGGGCGCTCAAAAACGCCGCGTCGATCGCTTCGGCTGCCGCCGGGGATATCGAGGCCGCGCGCAGAGAGACCGTCGAAGCCTGGGAGTTTGGCGCTGCCCACGAGGTAGGCTGGAACTTCGCCACCAGCCTTCAGCGCGGCCACTTTGCGCTGTGGTCGGGAAATCTGGCCGAGGCAGAGGAGTTCTATATTCACGGCCTCAACCTGCGCGGAAAATCCTATCTCTCCGACCTCTCCGAGGCCTGCCTCTTCGCTGCCTGGGCCGAATTCGGCGATCCCCGCGCTCAGAGCGCCTGGCAGAATCGCACATGGAAACTGCCGCAGTCCGGGCAGGTGAACTCGCTGGGGAGGTGGAACGCCCTCGAGCGCTCCATCGTCGGACTGGCGCATCTGAACCGCCGCGACGAACTCGCCGCCCTTCACTCGCTGGCCGAGGAGCTGCTCGCAACAGGCGCTTCGAGTTATACGGTGCTCTTCCCCTTTGAGACCGTGGCTGGAATCGCGGCCGCGGCCGCAGGCAACTGGGAGGCGGCCGAGAGCCACTACATCGCCGCCATCCGGCAGGCCGACTCGGCTCCCAACAGGCATCTTCAGCCGGTGGCGCGGGAGTGGTTCGCCGCCATGCTGATCGAGCGCAACCGCTCAGGCGATCGCGAACGCGCCCGGACGATGCTTGAGGAGTCGCTCGGCCAGTACAGCTCTTCAGGGATGTCAGCACGGGGCAGAATTGCCAGCCGACTCCTCTCAAACCTGCTCTAAACTACACATTCTTAATGGTTATATCGAAGTCATCTGGAAATCACTTTTAAGTGATGCGCAGACGATTGTTTTCTTCCTGCTCCTGCCTCAAAGTAAACCCTGTCAGCCTGAAGCGGCGGTGATCCTCGAAAGCAGCCCTCCCTCGAGAAAACCGCAGGATCTCCGCCGCCAGGTTGCACCCGGGCTCTGAAGTTCATATGCAAAGGAGAGGCCACGATGGATCAAACCGATTTTTCTCCACTCACCAAGTCTCTCCTCGTACTTGGCCTTCTGCTTTTCCTGATCCTGACCGGATGAGCAAAAGCGGAGTTTGTTTTTTCGATCGCTCGACTCACCTGAGAGAGCCAAAGCCACAAGCAACAGGAGCAAGACATGAAAGCCATCTCGCCCAGTAAGTGCATCGCCATCCTGCTGATGTTCGCAGGCCTGGCCGTCAGCTCGACGAGCGCTATCGCCGCAGAGCCCATCCCTTTCAACGCCATGATGCAGTCGTCCAGCGCCCAGCCCGCCATTCCTCCGCTGCATGAAGCCAGCTCTCAGCCCGCCGCCGCAGCGTCTCAGCACCGGCCCATGACCGCGGGCGGAAAAATCGTCACCGGCATCGGTGTCGCTGTCGCCGGGTTTGGAGTTCTCTTTATGGCCGTCGGTGCAACCGAGGACAAAAACTCCTTCGGCCCATCGAGAGGCGCTTGCTTTGCAACGGGCGGCATCTTCATGGGTATCGGCGCTGCGACCATACTTGGCGGGATGCACTGGCGCAAGGCGAAGTAGCCGCGTTAGCGACTTCAAAACAAATACGCCCTCACCGCGTTGAACCAGACGGAGTATCAACCCTCGAAAGAGAGACCGATCCCAATGAAACCCTCGATAAAGTATGTTGCAATCGCCCTGATGTCTGCCGGCCTGTTCTTCAGCTCCGTCTGTGCAGTTGCCGAAGGCCCCATTCCCTTCGACGCCATGATGCAGCCCGCCACAGCACAGCCTCCCGTGCCCTCGTTGCAGGACTCGCAAAGCGCGGCCGCTCACCATAGCAGCGACGGCGGTGGCCAGATAGCCGGCGGCAGAGCCATGGTAGGGGTCGGGCTGGGCGTGATCTTCTTCTCTGTGTTAATGGCAGGCATGTCGAGTACATCGGGGGACAAGGGAAAAGCCTACGCCGCTGTCGGTGTTGGTTCAGCGATCACCGCCGGCGGAGTCGCCTTGATGGTTCACGGTTTCCACGTGCGCTCGCAGAAGTAATACCGACCAGACCACCGGGTGTAACGCCGCAAACAGAAACGCAAAATGCGATGCGCGCCAGACGCTATCTTGCCGTCGGGCGCGCATCGCATTTGTTTCGTAGGAATCAGGCTCGAACGCCAACTGCGCGCTTAGCCCAGATACTTCTCGTACCACCGGAAGATGTTCTTCCACCCATCCATGGCGGCCACCGGGCGATAGCTCGCCTGGTCGTGCGCAAAGATCGAGTGTCCGGCATTCTCATAAACATGCACCTCGTGCACCTTGCCCAGCCGCGTCAACTCGGCGTCGATCTTGGCGATGTGCTCGGGTGAGGGCCGCTTATCGTCCTGTCCGGAGATGGTCATGATCGGGCAGCTCATATCTTTCGATAGGTCGATTGGATCGATGGGAGCAGAGGCAGGCAATCCCTGGCTGCCCGCGCCCACGCCACCGGGATAGCATGCCACCGCGGCGTCGATCCCCTTCATCGTGCAGGCAGCCAGATAGACCTGGCGGCCGCCCGAACAGTACCCGATGATGCCTACCTTGCCGTTCAGGTCGTGCATGGCGCGCAGTTGCTTGATGGCGGCTTCCACGTCGCCCATGGCGCTGGCGTCGGTAAGCCCGCCCGCCTCGCGCATGGCCGCCGCGTTGCCCTCGGGCGTAGCCTTGCCTCCGCGGTAGTGCAGGTTCGGACAGATGGCGTTGTAGCCGTGCTGGGCGAACTTGCGCGTGATCTCAATGCTGGCCTCGTCCCAGCCGGGCATATGATGGATGACCACTACGCCGGGGTACTTTCCGGGCGCGGTGGGCCGGGCCATGTAGGCGTCGATCATGTCGCCCTTGTAGCCGCGCATCTTGAGCGTCTCGCCCTCAATCGCCTTGTAGAACACCCGGCCTGCCGGAACCGTTGAAGACGGCGCCATCGGCGGACCGCCCTGTGGCGCCGCTGCCGGAGCCTGTTGCGCCTGCACCGCTGTTCCCAGCGCCAGCGCCCCAACCACTCCGGAAGTAGCTCCTGCAATGAACGCCCTGCGATTCATCGCCTGCTGAATTACCTCGTTTGGATCCATGATTGCTCCCCCCTTTTAACCACAAATTAGATTAGTGCCTGCTCGGTCAGTTCGTCATGCAGCATTTTTTGAATTTACGGCCGCTGCCGCAGGGACAGGGATCGTTGCGCCCCGCCCTGGGCATCGCCCGCGCCTTCTCTTCCCTTAGATTGTCCATCAACTGCTCGGGCTGCTTGCCCGCCCAGGTCAGCTGGGCCATCCGCTGTGTATAAGGACGGCAGTGGTTGAAGAAAAGCCGATAACCCGCGCAAAGATAGTTCAGCCCCGGCTCACCCTCCGGCGTCTGGATGATGCGGTCCTTGGGGCAGCCCCCGTTGCACATCTCCAGCACCTCGCACTCGCGGCAGTAGCGCGGAAGCTTCTCCTGCTTGGCCCGTCCGAATGCCTCCTGCGCCGGGCTGTCGATCATCTCGCCGAGCGGCGTCGAGAGAATATTGCCCAGCCGGTGCTCCGGCGTCACAAAGTGGTCGCACTGGTAGAAGTCGCCGTTGTGCTCGATCACCGGCACGTCGCCGCAGTGGTGGCGGAAGATGCACAGCGAGTGGCGCAGCCCGAATGCCGGCCGGGCGGCTTCCTCGAATATCTGCACCATGATGCGGCCTATGTCGTGCCGCACCCATTCGTCGTAGATGGCGCTCAAAAACTCGCCAAACGCCGCGGACGGCACGCTGCGCTCGCCCACGCCGCCGGGCAGGTCAGGCCTCGGCTCCACCAGCGGAATAAAGCTCAGATACTGCGCCCCGATCTCCTTGAAGAAGCGGTACACATCGAGCGGATGCTTCACGTTTCCGGCATGAACCACGCAAAGCAGATCCACTGGAATTCCACGCCGCCGCAGCATCCGGTAGCTCTCTATCACCCTTCGATGCGTAGGCTCCTGGCCCTTGGTCACGCGGAAGGCATCGTGCAGATGCGCCGGCCCATCCACGCTCAAACCTACGCCGAACTTCTCCGCCGCAAAGAAATCGCACCACTCATCGTTAAGCAGCACGCCGTTGGTCTGAATGCCGTTGGCGATGCGCTTGCCTGCCGGGCAGTGCTTTCGCTCCAGTTCCACAATCCGCCGGAAGTAATCGAGGCCCAGCAGCGTCGCCTCGCCGCCGTGCCACGAGAACAGCACTTCGTCGCCCGGAGCAATCTCGATCTGCTGAACGATGTAGGACTCGAGCACTTCCTCCGACATCCGGAACGAGTTCGAGCCGGGATAGAGCTGCTCCTTCTTCAGGTAGTAGCAGTAGGCGCAGTCGAGATTGCACACCGCTCCTATCGGCTTAGCGAAGATCTGAAACTCGCGGGAAACCTTGGCCATCCGCTTACTTCCCCGGCGTGTAGGGTGTCTTGTTCACATGTTCGAAGAGCCAGTTGCGCACCACTGCATTCGAGTAGGTCGCATCCCAGCTCCAGTGCTGATTCACGCCCAGCGTGCCCGGGATGTAGATCGTCACCAGATGCGTTGCGCCCTCGGCCTTGGCCCGCGTAAGTTGCGCCTCAGCCATCCTGCTCGCCTTCTCGCCGCGCAAAAATCCATTCCACATCTGCTCGCCTTCTTTGCCGTACGCGATGTCGATGTGGAAGCCGTTCTGGTTCGCCCACTCCGCGGTGTCGCGCAGCCGCTCGCCCTTGTAGCGATTGTCGGCCGGTCCAAGTGCGCCCAGTCCGGTTGGATCCTTCAAGCCGGCGAAGAACCACCCGGGGAGTATCTTCAGCGTCTGGGAAAACTTCTCCCGGGAAACCTTCTCGTCCTTGTACGCGGCATCGGTATCGTAGGATGTGCTGATCTGCGCGGCAAACAGCCTGGGGTTGCCCAGGATCGTGCTCCACATCGGCATGCTTCCGCCGGCAAGTGACACTGCATAGATCCGCGAGGCATCCACGTTGTAGTCCGCAAGAATCTTCTCAACCACCTTCACGTAGTTCTGCTGCATCTCGCTTTCGGCGAAGTTCATCAGGCTCCACTTCGGGTCGGCAGCCCCGCCTACCGTCACCACAAACGCCGGATGCGCCGCCTGCGAGCCCTCATCGCTCCAGTAGAGCGCATCGTGATGAGAGAACAGCGCGCCGCGATACTTGCCCGTCCAGTCCGCGTAGTTGAAATCCATCGATGGAAAATGCACTACCAGCGGCAGATTCTTCGCCCCCTGCTTCTTTGCCTCATAGCCCTTCGGAATAAACAGGTGGTAGTAGAGCATGTGTCCGGTGGCTTCGTTCTTGTAAGTGAACGTGGTGTAGTCGTCGATCCCAACCGCGATCTCGGTCCGCGTGCTCACCGATACCGGCTCAATCACCTTGCCCGAGCGCGTCGTAATCGGAGCCGTCTGGGTGACGATATATCCTGACAAACGCGGCCGGTTCTTGGTGACCGGATTGAACGTCACCTGGCTGCGGTACGTGTTGGCATCGGGATTCTGCACGCCGAAATTTAGAAAGACATACTTGCCGCAGGCCGCGACATCGTCCTTCTTTCCGCTGTTGTTCACATAAGCGCGCACAACCAAACGGTCGGCAAAAACATGGAACTTCAACTGGCTCGAATCGGTCGATTGCGTCGCAATATTCTGCGTCAGTTCCTCGGCCGCAATCTCATCCGTGTATTCGAGACGCACCGCGGTCACGGTCTCGCCCCACATCAGTACCTCGGTCACCAGGCTCGCCTCTTTGAGCGTGGGACCGGTTGGATCGGCAGCAAGCGCTGCCTGGGAAAACGCAAATACCGTCAACGCAAATGACAAGACGCCGAGAACTGTCTTCCGCACAGATATGCCTCCTGAAGGAATTGCAACATAGGGGTAGACCGGAAAGCCCGTTGGTCCGTCCGGCTTCGGACACGACGATTCTATATCGTACGGCCTGCTTCTTTCTTTCGCAGTATAAGTCCTGCCTTGCAGCAGCCTGCATCGGCCCAATAAAATTCGCCTCCATCGCTCCACCCGCATATGCGGAAGAGCGATGAAGGCGATAGGTTGCGTTGAAGTTGTTAGTGCCGGTTACAGCTCAGCGAACTGAATGTAAACCGGGTTCTGAACGGGAAGCTCGGCCACCTGGGTCAGCTCTCCGGTCTCGGGATTGACTGCGAAGTTGCGCAGCACGTCCGCCGGGCGGTCCGGAACCATCAGGAATGCGCCGTCGGGCGAGAGCGTCATGCAACGCGTCGCGTTCGCCGGATCGTTGGGGCACTTGCTGACCTCAACTTTGCCGCATTTCTTCAGCTTGCCGTCCGCTGCGATGCTGAACCAGACAACGGTGTCTTCGCCGCGGTTGTTCATGTACACGAACTTGCCGTTCGGGAGGATCTGCAGGGTCGCGCACTCGTTGCGGCCCGTGAAGCCCGAAAGGGTAGACTGCTTGTCGATGAACTTCAGCACGCCGGATTCGGTGCAGAAGTCGAACGACCAGAGTTCGGAAGAGAACTCGCAGGTCATGAACATGCGTCCCTTGTTGTCGAACGCGGCGTGGCGCGGGCCGGTGCCCAGCGGGCACTGGTAAACAGACGCCAGTACCAGCTTGGGGCCACCGAGTCGGTAGACATAGATCCGCTCGCCGGCCTTTTCGCAGACGATCAGGAACTTGCCGGTCGGATCGACGACAACGATGTGCGAGTGCGGGCTGGCCTGAGCATGCCCGCCGCCCTGCGGCGAGCTGTTTGGGTCGTTGCCGTGGCTCTGAAGCCGGTCAACGTCAGTGGCCTCGCCGATGGTGCCGTCCGCGTTCAGCGGGTACTGCACAACCGTCGAGTCGTCGTAGACGAACGTGTTGACCCACTTGCCGTCCTCGGTCTCGACCACTTTGATAACGTGCTCGAAGAATCCGTGGTTGGCAGTGAAGAGGTACTTCTCTTCCGGTCCGACGCAAACGCTGGCGGGGTTGGCGCCGATGGCGTACTGCTTGTTCAGCAGGGTCAGCGCGCCGGTCTTCTTGTCCACGCGGAACGACGAGATGGTCGAGGCCGGCTTTTTGGGGCCGCGTCCGTCAGTCTTGCGCTCGTCCACCGAGTAGAGTGTGCCCGACTTGGGCGCGTAGGCCAGAAAGCCCGCGCGCTTCGGGAAGTCCACCGAACCACCTTCAAGAGGCGTGATCTGCTTGCCGTCCTTGCTTACTTCAAAGACCGAGATCCCGCCGCCGGAAAAGTCGCCGATGTGGTTGCGTCCTACATATGCAATCAACTTGCTCATATCAATTTCTCCTGTCGGCTTTCCGTTACTTCACGCGCGTCGGGATTCCGGGCAGACCGGGGTACTTGGCGGCAACTTCGGCCAGGCGAGGATCGTCCAGCACGCACTGCCAGCCGTTCTCGAACACCAGCTTGTCATTCACCGTCATCGTCTGGTTGCGGATGTCGCCGGTAATGTGCGGATAGTAGTTGTAATCCGCGTTGCCGGGCGCCGAGCCGATGTGCCAGTGCAGGTTCGATGTGTGCGAGTGGTCGACGAGGCGGCGATAGTCCGCGTTCGGGCACTCTGTTTCGTTGACGCTGGCGTTCGGATGGATTCCGAAGTGGAAGGTATCGAACTTCCAGATGCCGTCGCCCACCTTGGTCTCCAGAACCTTGAGGTAGTTCTCCAGCTTCTTGGATTCGATGCCGCCTGAGATCTTCGCCATCCGGCTGTCTTTCACGTCTATGCGGATCGGCGTCTCCCACGACGAGTTGATGCCGATGTAGTGCGACCACCAGGGCAGCATGGCGTTGAAGTAGAACACGCCGTTGACGTCCTTGCAGTTGACGGGAGGATGCACCCACTCCGGATACGGAATGTAGGGGCTGGCATCGCGGCGGAAGGAGTTATAGGGCATTCCGGGGATGCCGGGGCGTTGCACCGGATCGAGTGTGAAGCCTTCAAGATCCGTGCCGTTCGGGTCGGTCATCTTGAACTTGGCCATATGCGTCATGAACGGATTGGAGCTGAGGTGGCGAAGCATGATGACCAGTTCGTGCGGCGTCTGCGCCCACTTGCTCATCAACAGGTTCGCGGTCACCGGGAACAGGCGGATGTACCAGGTCTTGCAGACCGGCAGGAAGGTGCGGAACTCGGCAACTTCCTCGACCACGAGGTCGTTCGAGAGGTTGACGAAGATATCGGCGTTGGTGATGGCGCCCTTGACCACGGGCGGGAACCGCCACGCGTGCTCCTTGGCCTGCTCGTCGGCCCAGAGGACCGTTACGCGCGCGCCACGCGAGGCAAACGCGGTCTTGACCCACGACACAGCCACCGGATCGCACCAGTTATCGCTGCCATAGACGCCATCTTCGTGCGCCAGAATGACTACTTCCTGCCCAGGCTTGACTTGAGCGCAGTGGTCCACAAGCTGCGTCAGCGAGTTCCATGCTGATAAGGGAATTCC
Organism: uncultured Acidobacteriaceae bacterium; assembly: GCA_903842065.1. GTDB lineage: Bacteria > Acidobacteriota > Terriglobia > Terriglobales > Acidobacteriaceae > Telmatobacter. Next base: position 103,402 of record CAIMKZ010000005.1, read on the forward strand.
TAAACTACTCATGTTGTAAATCCTCCCGAAGGTATGGTCTGCCCGCTCCATCGAGATGCAAGAGGCGCGAGCATTGAATTGATCATCCTTGACTTTCCCTGCGGAGGCTCCCGACCATCGCGGAATATGCGCGAGGATCGATGCGGGCGCCGCGTCTCTGAATCGACCTGCCTCCAAGGTGAAGGCCAGGGTTCTGGACACGCTGGGTGTACGGGAATCTCGTCGCCTGACGAGCCTTCCCGCACTACTACATTAAAGTTATCAGGCAACCCCGTCGGTGTGACATCTGTCACATTTCGCCGTGTCCTGCGGCAGAGATGCAACACCCCGGCTGAGTACCCAAGCCGCTCACAAACTTCGAGTCGAATACTCTTTAGACGCTTGCGGAACGGAAAATGAAGCGGCTCTTTCCGAGGAAAGAGCCGCTCTTCATGCTTCGTTGTTGTTTCGGATTAGAAGAGCACCTTCAACGCAAACTGAATCTGCCTCGGCGGCGCCTGAGGAATCGTCGAACTGATCACGCCAAACTGCGGATCGCCCAACCCATTGTCCGGCGGGTTGAAGCTCGGCGTATTCGATACGTTGAACGCCTCGGCGCGGAACTGAAGCTTCAATTCGTCCCTGAGCGTAAAGGCCTTGAGCAGAGAGAGGTTGAAAGATGTGTCGTTGGGAGCCGTGATCTGATTTTTTCTTTCGTTGCCAAGCGTACCCGCTGCCTGCACCGCAAAAGCCGCCGTGTTGAGGTACATCGCGGGAGTCGCATTGGCTGCCTTGGCTTTACCAATGATGTTGGGACGGCTCATCAGGTTGGTGAACCCGTCATACGTTGCACCGGGGTCCGGAGCATTCTGGGTGTTCTGAACCGTGAAGGGCAGACCCGTCTGGTAGAAGTAGAGCGCGTTGGTTGACCAGCCTTTGGCCAGCAGGCCCGCGGCACCGGTCAGCTTGTTTCCGAAGGGAAGTGCGTAGCTGACAGTGAACGCGAAGCGTTGCCGGACGTCCATCTCGGAGTTGCCGTAGTCGTACACCTGCCAGCTCTTCCCGATCGTGTAGTTCGTAGAGCCGGGGATGTTGATATGGCATGCGCCGACACAGGAGAAGCGGTCGGGGTTGGGAATGTTGCCCGGGCTCTCGCCGTTGGAACTGATGTTGGCCAGAGCGTGCGCCCAGGTGTAGTTGGCGTTGGCCGAAAGGCCCTTCGTCAGGCGCCTCTCCAGGGTTACTTGCAGCGCGTTGTAGTTGGAAACGCCTGCGCTCACGCCCGTGGAGATGACCGTGTTGGGCAGGCTCGGGATAGGAGTGGGTGCGCCCGGAGTAACGATATTCCCATGCGCATCCTCAACCGGCCCGTAAGGCGCCTGATTCAGGTTGGGGTAACCAACCAGGTGGCGTCCCATATTTCCCACGTAGCCGATGCCGGCCACGTTACCGTGGAAGTCCTTCTGCACCTGGAGGCTGTACTGCATGATGTACGTCGGCTTGAAGTTGAAGTCCATCGCGTAGAACAGCTTGTCGGCGTAGTTGGCCCGGTTGGTAGCCTGCGTCATGTCAATTACCGGCGCCGGCATGGAGCCAAGAGCATAGTTCAATCCGTAGGCCTTGCCTGCATAGGCCGCAAGCGCGGTATATTCGCAGGGCCGCAGATTGGCTGTGTTCGCAAACCCGCACATAAACGACGATGCGTACGGCGCATTCTTGAGGAACGACTGGAGCGTAAAGTTGCCCGGGAAGTAGCTCATGCCAAAGCCGCCCCGGACCACCAGTCCCCGCCCCATGTCGACCGCGAAACCGACACGCGGCGCAACGTCACCATACTCGGGTTTCACGCCGGCGGTCGCATTCGATTGATTATCCCCGGGAAGCGACGGACCGACCAACAGCAGTTTGTTGAAGTCAAAGTTCGTGATCGCATCGTTGGCAGACGTGTAAGGAGTGAACAAGTCGTAGCGTATACCCAGATTCAGCGTGATTCTGTGGGTGATACGCCAATCATCCTGGATATATACCGAGGGCTCCCAGGTACGGAACTTGGCCGCCACAAGGCTGGTCTGCCGGAACATGGAATCTGCCTGCCCCAGAACCAGATCTTCCAGTGGACCGGCGTGCGCATACGCGCCGTCACCCTGGAAGCCGTTGTAGAAGCTGCTCAGAATGACTCCTGCAGAGGCGCCCACCATGAAGCCGGCGCCGCGCGGGAAGATGCTCTGATCGTTCATCGCCTGGCGCTGAATAATCCCGGCGCCAATCTTGATGATGTGGTTTACCGGCGAATAGACCACGTCGGCCATGTACTGGTAGTTGTTGTCGGACTCGTACTCGGGCTGGAAGGCGGTGTCGCCCAGACCCGTAAACGCACCCAGAATGAATGAGGGCAGACCATTGGTCTGTGGCATTCCGGTCACGTTCACGCCGCTGTAACCCATCGCCGTTGCCGGTGAAAGCCCGTCGTTGGCTGTTAGCGAGGCGACGTAGTTGCGCATGAACCCGAACTTCACTTCGCCCATCAGGTTAGGCTGGAAGATGTGGGTCAACGTCACGCCCAGCTGCATCTGCCGCTCGTGCGATTTGCCGGCAAATTCGGCGTTCGCCGAGCCAAAAGTGCCTGCTCCGGGCTGAACCCCGCTCACACTGCCAATCGTCACCGTCGGGAAGGTTCCGGGAAGGAACGTATTCACGTTGTTGAACGAGTAGCGGCTATAGAACGTGCTCTTCTCGCTGACGTGATGGTCGATCCGGAAGTCCAGTAACTCGGTGTTTTGAGTCATGCTCGGCGTGTTCACGTAGTTATTGAAGAAATGCGATGAAGGGTTATTCGGCGCGGGATACATCTTGAAGTACTGCATGCCGATCTGCGAGGCGGAGCCCATGGCCGCCAACACACCTACAGGAACTTTATAATCCGCCGCAGGGTACGCGAATCCATCGATCGCCATCTGATCGGTAAAGTCGCAACCGGTCGCCAGGCTGCAGTTTGCCTGATCGAAGGCTGTGGGCACGGTGGAGATGAGCGTTTCCCCGTTCACCTGACGGAACCCTTCATAGTCGGCGAAGAAGAAGGTCTTGTCCTTCTTGATCGGTCCGCCGATCGAGCCGCCATATTGATTCTGGCGCAGCTTCGTCTTTTTGCCCGGCAGCGCGAAGTAGTTGCTGGCATCGAAGATGTCGTTGCGGAAGTACTCGTACACCGAGCCGTGGACGTTGTTGGTGCCGGACTTGGTGATGATATCCACCACGCCGCCGGCCGAACGGCCCACTTCTGCCGTGTACAGCCCGGTCTCGACCTTGACTTCCTGAATGGCATCGGGCGAGGGACGCACGCCGATGACGCCGATCAGGCGGTCGTTATTGTCAAAGCCGTCTATCAGGTTGTTGTTTGCCTGGTCGGTCTGGCCGTTGGCCGAGTACGACGAGGTCTCGCGGTGATCGTCGGGCTTAGTGCCGGCGCCGAATGCGCCGCCAAGGCCGGGCGTCACGCCCGCCTGCAACTGAACCAGGTTGATGAAGTTGCGCCCGTTCAGAGGCAGATCCTGCACCTGGGCGTTCTCAACCAGTCCGCCCACCGTCGAGCTGTCGGTCTGAAGCGCCGGCGCTACGGAAGTGACGGTTACGGTCTCGCTGGTTCCGCCGGTCTGCATCTGTGCATCGACGCGAAGACGGTCGCCCGCTGAGATCGTCACGCTCGGAACCTTGAACTGCTTGAATCCCGCAGCCTCTACCTGGAGAGTGTAGGTACCCACCTGCAGCAGGTTGAAGGCATACTCGCCCACGGCATTCGACTGTACGGTGCGAACCTGCCCCGTGCCCAGATTTTTGGACGTCACGTTGGCGCCAGGAACCACTGCGCCGGTAATGTCGGTTACCGTACCGACGATGTCGGCTGTGTTGGATTGTGCATAAACAAAAGCTGCGCTGAGAATCAGTGCGGCTACCGCTATAAGGCTTTTGAATGTTCCTCGAGTCATACTACTCCTCATCGACTCCTCCGAAAAAAACGTACAAGGGTGCTGTTGGTTTAGTGGCGGAAAGTTATCCGAAGCGGTATATCGTTGTCAATAGATTTCTTACGCCTGTCTAATAGGTGCAATGCCCAGTTAAACAAGTTAACTGAAGCTGTGGGCTATCTCACTTACTAACTCATCGAACATGAGGATATGGACTTGGACCGGCATGACTTGGATCACATGCGATGCAAGTAACCGTCTATGGTTTTAGTGTTCTGAAAGTGATTATCGTCACGAATTTGTTGAGAAAATTCCAATTCGGGAATTATCGTGAACGCATGATTAGCCTTCTCGACAATTTTTCATTACGCTCCATCACAACTGCCACGTCATGAGAGCTCCCGAATCAAATAAATATGGCCAGGTAACCAGCCTCGGGATTATCCCTGAAGCTGATCGCCTGGCCATGTCTTCCAGTGCCCGCGCGAGTTTATCCCGGCCGGCTTTATGCTGCGCTATTTCGTCTGCGCCACGGGCGGACCGCCATGATGCGCGACGATGCCGCGCATCCACACCGGCAAACCGCAGCCGAAGTTGATGGCTATCGTTATGATGTTGAGAATCTGTATCGCCATGATGCTGGACTGCGGCAGCCTGAGGTTCGGCATCGCCCAGAAGCACAACGGTGCGCCCAGAAGCACGCCAACCATGATCAGCATGGTGACCAGACCGTTGGTGGCGCCCATGCTCGAAGGCGCGGGCGAGCAGCTGGGTACAAAGGCCCACATGCCGGTCAGCAAGCCGCAGCCGAAGGCGAAGACCCACGATGCTGCAATCGATCCCCAATAGCCAAGAGGCATCCCGAAGATCATGGCCACCGGTACGACGCTAAGCACCGTGCCGATCAGACCGATCGTTACCGCCGAAATGTTGCGATTGATAAGCTTGCCGGTCAGCAGGCCGCCGGCGCCGCTGATGGCCATGAAGATGGCGTTCATATGTCCCACGCCACTCTCTTTCACGTCGTACCGCGCGGCCAGGTAAATGCCAAGCATGGCCACAATACCGGTCTGCCGCAGAGCGTTGGCCGCGTTCGATGTGCCCAGCAGGTAGGGCCAGGGATACGTCAGCACCTTACCCAGCCCCGCAAGGCGTGAGGACTTCGCCACGCTCTTCTCGGGCTTGGGCAGGCTCAGCATAGCCAGACCCAGAATGATCGCCGTCAGTACGGCATGATCGGCAAAAGCCGCGCGCCAGCCGCCCTGCATCTCCGCCGTGCCGGCAGCAATGAACGGAATGATGAAGCTCACCGGAATCGTCGTCGACCACATGGCCAGAGCGGTGGTCCGCTGCTTGCCGGTGGTGATGCGCATCAGGATGGTGACCGTGGCCACTGCCGCCAACGCGTAACCGATGCCGCTGAGGAACCGCGAAACCAGCAGCATCTGAAGCGACTGCGACAGGATCGCGCCGATATCGCCAAGGATGATAATGCAGACGCCGGTATAGATCACCGGACGGTCGCCCAAACGGTCCACAATGGTTCCCGCGATCAGCGCGCCCAGCACGACAACCAGCGAGGGCAGCGACATGACCAGGCCGATCAACGCGGGATTGCTGGGATGAAACTCTCTGGCGATCATGCTGAGCACGGTTACCGGCTCGCTGACCGACATGGCGGCCATTACGGCCAGGATGTAGATAATCGTGATTCTGGCCCCCGGCCGCTGCAGTACTGTGCTCATTTCTTCCCCTCCAGGTTGATTCGAGTCCGCTCATCAATCGGCCAGGCATCCATAAAACACCGGGCATAGCTCACTGGCCATTCCCTCTGGTGCCCGCGCCTCGACGAAACCGCGTGTAGCGATGCCTCCGAAAACTGTATTCATCATGGAATTCCGGCGTTTCACAAAGTATACCAACGCCAAACCACACTGAAGCTTCGCCATGCTTACCGGCTTAAGGCAGCCTTCAGGTTTCTCGCCCAGGGCATAGCAATCCAACCCCGAAACGATAGAATTGGCAGCAAAACATCTGTGATGTTCAATTGGTAATTTAGACTCATTCCACGAACAATGGTGAGGGTAAGGTGGACATTATTTCTTCCGCAGCAGAGCAGCAGCACGCATCCAGACGCGCATGGGCGATCCTGGCCGTAACCTACTTTGCCAGTTTCATGGCTCCCATGGTGCAGTTCAAGATCCCGGCGCTCGCCTCGTGGCTCTTTCCCGCCTTCCACATGAGTCCGGCGCAGTTCGGCACTCTGATGAGCTCGATGAGCGTCATCGGCGTCATCCTGGCCTTCCCGGCCGCCTTCATCTGCCGCGGGCTGGGACTCAAGACCACGGTGCTCATCTCCGTCGCCTGCCTCGGCATCGGCTCGCTGTGGGGAGCCTTCACCGATTCGCTCACCATATTAATGATCAGCCGCATGGTCGAGGGCATCGGCATCGGCCTCGTAGGCGTGGCCGCGCCGGCCTGCGTCTCCATCTGGTTTCCCCCGCGAGTCCGCGGACGCGCCCTTGGCATCTGGGCCACATGGGTTCCGCTCGGCATCGTGTGCAGCTTCAACGTGGCTCCGATGATCGCCGAAGCGATGGGCTATAAAGCGGTCTTCGTCGCCTGCTCCATCCTCTGCCTTGCGGCCTTCATCCTCTTCGCCATCGTCTTCAAACTCCCCGAGGGCGCTTCAGGAGACATGCACGTCGAAGGCTCATTCCTCGAAAGTCTCAAATATCTCCGCAACCGCTACATCTGGATTCTGGGCGCGGTCTTCTTCCTCTTCAGCCTCTGCACGCTGGGCATCGCCAACACCTTTTACAACACATTCCTCACCGAACAGCTCCACTTCAGCCCGCAGGCTGCCGGAACCCTCACCAGCATCAATATGATCATCTCGCTGGCCACCGCGCCCTTTACGGGCCTTATCAGCGACTGGTTCAAGCCCAACGACAAGAAGTACGTCGTCGTCTCCATGATGATCTTTGTGCTCATCAGTGTCTTATTCATGTTCATCACCGGCCCCTGGGCCATCGTCTGCATGTGGACCTTTGTCATCATTCAGGGTGCTGCGGGCGGCGAGGGCGGCGGAGCGGCACGGCCCATAGCGCCGCTCATCATGGGCCACACTGCCATGGGAGCAACCATGGCCATGGCGGTACTTCAGTTCTGCCAGAACCTGGGCCAGTGCCTCGGCTCGCCGATCTTCGGCATCATGCTTGAGCGCTACGGCTGGATCAAAGCCAACCTGGTAATCGAGCTGCCGCTACTGTTAATTGGAACGATCTTGTCTTTTTACATCCGGGTAACTCCGAAAGTTGCAGCGGCCAAGGCAAATTGAGTTGTCCGTGCTAGCCATTGCAGACAAACCGCGTCTAAACCGTAACCATCAGGCTTGCTTGAGTGCACAAACCGGGTTACAAGGCCTGGGATAGAATATGAATATCAACTACTGCAAACTCAAATTCGGCAAGGCCGCCGGCGATTTCGACCCCTGATCGAGCCCGACTCGGTCCGCGCTTTCGTGTACCACGACGTGTCGTCACAATCAAACGGCGGATACCTGACGGAAACAGACCCAGCACAGATGGCTCTTCAACAAGAGCAGGGAGTTCAAAATGGCTGACAAGCTTCAGATTATCGATATCAATATCCACCACCTTCCCGAAGATCTCTTCACCAACGAGAAGGTTCTCAACGGTTTCCTCAACACCGCCCCCCGCGGCTTCGGCGAGATCGCCTCGCTCGGCACAGTCGAGAGCGGCAAGCGCCAGCTCATCCTCGAAAAGCCCAAGGGCTACCAGAACCTCAACTACGTCGAGGGTGACTACTCCATGGAAGCCAAGCTCAAGGCCATGGACGACGCCGGCGTCGACAAGGCCATCATGCGCGTCCCCGTATGGCAGGAGTGGCTCCAGCTTGACACCTGCAAGATCGTCAACGACAACGCCGCCAAAATCTGCCGCGAGTCCGGCGGACGCCTCTTTGCCAACGCCTGTCTGCCTCCCTGGGGCGGCAAAGAGAACCTCTACGAGCTCGAGCGCTGCATCAAGGACCTCGGCATGGTCGGCGTACAGCTCGCCTGCCACTACGGCCAGCTCTATCTCGACGACGTCGCCTTCAAGCCCTACTTCAAGGTCCTCAACGAGTTGAACATTCCCATCGCCGCCCACCACACTCCGCTTCCCGTGCAGTGGCAGTCCATCTATGAGTACACCAACCTGCGCCGCGAACTGGGCCGCATCATCGACCAGGCCACGGCCGTGGGCCGCGAACTCTTCAGCGATCTCTTCGACGAGTTCCCGAACCTCAAGTTCATCCACACCATGTTCGGCGGCAACTGGTTCGCCCAGCAGCACCTGATGATCCCCCATGCCCCCAAGAAGCAGGAAGCCATGGCGCGCCTCGACATGAGCATGGGCGAAAAGATCAAGACCCGCCTGCAGAACAACATCTACTTCGATATGACCCACCCTGCCTCATGGGGCAAGGACGCATGCGAAGCAGCCATCAAGATCTGCGGCGCGGACCATATCCTCTTCGGCTCTTCGTTCCCGGTCTTCTACAGCTGGATGTCGGCCGGCGTCGAGCTGGTCAAGAACCTCGACATCACCGAAGAGCAGCGCGCACTGGTAGTGAACGGCAACGCGAAGCGTCTCTTCCACCTCGCATAACTCAACTCACTCCGGCACTGCGCCGGCGGATGCAACACAACGCGGCCCGCGCTCCTTCACGGAAAGCGGGCCGCGTTGTTATTGCCTCTCATTGTGGGTGCCCCAGGTCTCGATTTTGAGACCTGGGAATGATCAACCCTCAACCCGCCACGGACAGGGCACTACCCACCCACCTTCTCCGTCAACTCCACCCACCGCTCATACACCTGATCGTGCTCCACCCTGGCCGCCTCAAACTCCGCCAGCGCCGCCGTCAGCCCAGCCGCATCCGTCGCCACCTCGGGAGACCCCACTAGCGCCTCGGCCGCGCGCAATCTCTCGTCCGCCGCCTCAATCCGCGCCTCCAGCCCGTCGTACTCCCGCTGCTCCAGATACGAGAGCTTCTTTCGCCCGCCCGCATCCGCCGCCGGAGCCTCCGCCACGCTCTTTCGCGGAGCAGCCTCACGCTGGCCCAAAGAGCCGGCCGCCGGCCGGTCCCGCCACGCCTCCCATTGCAGGTAGTCGGCAAACAGCGCCGCATTGCCTAGCCCGTCGAGGCCCAGCACCGCGTTCGTCACCCGGTCCAGCAGATACCGGTCGTGGGTCACCAGCACCAGCGCCCCCGGAAAATCCAGCAGCGACTCCTCCAGAATCTCCAGCGTCGGAATGTCCAGATCGTTCGTCGGCTCGTCGAGAATCAGCACGTCGGCCGGCTCCAGCATCAGCCGCGCAATCAGAACACGCGCCCGCTCTCCGCCGCTTAATCTATCCACCGGCTGATTCAACTGCTCGCTCGTAAACAGGAACCGCGCCGCATACGACGCCACATGCACCATCCTGTCCTGGAAGATCACCGAGTCCGAGTCCGGCGCAAGCGTCCGCCGCAGCGTCTGCGAAGTATCTAGCTCCCTCATCTGCGACAGGTACACGATCCGCAGCCCGTTGGCTTTTTTTATCGAGCCCGCGCTCAATTCCAGCTCACCGGTAATCGCCTTGAGCAGCGTCGTCTTGCCCGACCCGTTCGCGCCCGCAAGCCCCAGCTTCAATCCGTTGGTCAGGTTCAGCGTCACTCTGCGCACAATCTCGCGGCCACCCAGCATTACGGCGGCATCTACAACTTCGATCAGCCGCTTGGTCTCCCGGCCCGTCGCGTCAAAGCCGATCCCGGCCGTCGCCGTCCGGCTTCGCGCCTCGCTCTCGCCCAGCTCGGCGATCAGCGCATTCGCCGTATCGATCCGCGCCTTGGACTTGGTCGTCCGCGCCTTCGGGCCGCGCCGTAGCCACTCCATCTCCACACGCACCCGGTTGCGGAGGCTCTCCTGGGCGCGCTGCTGCCACTCGACGTATGCCTCGCGCTCCTCAAGAAACCGCGAATAGCTCCCCTTCACCTTGAGCAGTCCGGCCGAATAGATGCGGTTCAGCTCCACCACCGAGCCGGCCACATTCTCAAGAAAGTAGCGGTCGTGCGTCACCACCACAAAGGCGAACTTGGCGCTCTTCAGCAGCCCTTCCAGCCACTCAATCCCGTCCAGATCCAGATGGTTCGTCGGCTCGTCGAGCAGCAGCACGTCGGGATCCGTCACCAGCGCCTCGGCAACGGCCAGCCGCTTCCGCCAGCCTCCGCTCAGGCTCCGCGCCTCCTGGTCCATCCCCGGCGCGGCGGTGCTCTCCTGCTCCACAAACCCTGCCCGTCCCAGCGTCTCGCGCAGCCTCTGCTCGCGAATCCCCGCGGGAACCTTGCCCCGCTCCATCGCGGCCTCAATCGCCTGCCGAACGGTGAGCCCCTCGTCGAAGCCCGAGATCTGGTGTACGTAGCCCACGCGCGCATTTCTGCGAAACGAAACCTCGCCCGAGTCGGCCGTCTGCTCGCCGCCCAGAATCGCCAGCAGAGTCGACTTCCCCGCCCCGTTTGGCCCAATCAGCCCGATCCGCTCTCCGTCGTGCACGGCAAACGTGATCCCATCAAACAGCGGCGTCACTCCAAACTGTTTCGAGATCTCCTGCGCAATCAATATCGGCGGCATATCTTCAAGTTTACGTGGCTACCCGGTCTTGCCATTTTCTCAACCTGCCCATCTCAACCAACCACAACTATGGGTGCCCCGGGTCCCTCGCTTTTTGGGGACCTGGGAAACTACAACTCTCAACCTGCCCATCTCAACCAACCACAACTATGGGTGCCCCAGGTCCCTCGCTTTTGGGGACCTGGGAAACTACAACTCTCAACCTGCCCATCTCAACCAACCACAACTATGGGTGCCCCAGGTCCCTCGCTTTTGGGGACCTGGGAAACTACAACTCTCAACTGCCCATCTCAACCAACCACAACTATGGATGCCCCAGGTCCCTCGCTTTTGGGGACCTGGGAAACTACAACTCTCAACCTGCCCATCTCAACCAACCACAACTATGGGTGCCCCGGGTCTCGATCCTGAGACCCGGGAAAGATCAACCCCAAACTCGCCACAGCATGAGCTAGAAGCTAGCAGCTGCTTCTCCCGCAGACAGCAAAAAGCCCAGCCGAATCGGCTGGGCTTTTTGCTCATCTTTTGACTATCAGGCTACGGAGCCACCGACTGCACAGCGTGGTTGCCGTGAGGCACAGCGGCAATCGCCGTCGGGTTCGGGCCTGTCGGATAGGGCGACGCCATCGTTCCCTCGATCGTGCCCGTATTCGGGTCCAGCTTGAAGCCGGAGATCGAGTTGCCAAGGTAGTTCGCCGTGTAAACAAACCGGCCCAGCGCCGGGTCGATGACTATCGCCACAGGCTGCGTGTCGGTAATCGCCGCGCTCGAACCCGTCGGAGCAATCGTGATCGTCGGCGTTCCGCTCGCCAGCGTAATCGCATAGCCCGATACCGTATTCGAAAGCGAGTTCGGTACGTAGATGTACAAGCCGCGCGGATCGACCACCACCGCCGTCGGCTGGTTAGCGGTCTTGAACGGACCGTTCACCATGTAGTTCAGCGTTCCGCTCGACATGATCGCGTAGCCGATCAGGTTGTTCGAGGCGTAGTCGGTCACATAAGCAAACCGGTTGGTCGGGTCAGACGCAATGCCCACCGGCTTCACGCCAGCCTGGTACGGACTGCCGGAGGTGGCCGTGATCGCGCCGCCTGTGCCCACCGTAAACCCGAAAACCCAGCCGGGATTGGCGCTGCTGGTCACCGAACCGCCGGGGTTGTAGGCAGACTGGTCCCACACCGTCACGTAGACATCTTTCATGATGTTCGTGCCAGTGTCCGCCAGTACGTTGACCGCCGTCGGAACCGAAAGGTCGCTCGGGAAGCCCGGAATCGTCAGGCTCACGCTCGTCGCCAGCGTTCCGATCGTTCCCGAAGAAAGCGGATAGACCGCGATCTTTCCGGGGTTCGATCCGCCTACCACAAACAGCAGGCTGCCCGTTGCGTTCACCGCGATAGCGCTGGGCTTGAAGGGTACGGTAACCGTATCCTTCGCGGTCAGCAATCCGTCGTTGGCGATGGCAAAGTGCGACAGCGAGTTATTGCCCTGGTTGGCCGCGTACAGGTTCGCGAAATCGGCCGTCGTCGCCAGAGAGATCGGGCTGCTGCCGCCAGAGGCGATCGCCTTGCCGATCGGTCGCAGCGCACCGGTGTTCGCGTCGGCCGCAAAGGTCTGAATCTGGCCGGGGCTGCCTGCCGCTGTGCCCGAGGAACCGGCAACGAAGATGTAGTCGATGGACACGAGGAGACAGCCGGACAGGGCGATCGCCGCCGCCAGACCAAGGGCCGAGACCAGAACCAACTGGCTCACTTTACTGAACTTCATGCGCTTCCTTTGTTACGGGCCATAGCTTGCAGCCCAGGAAAATCTTAGTTTTCGGTTCCTTCAGCCATTGTAAAAGCGGCTGCCAGGGTTGACTAGCGCTTCCCCGCGCGGGCCTAGTGAATGCCCCCGCCGGTGCCGTTATGCACAATGGCTGCCACAGCCGTCGGCTGAGCGTCTGATGCAAACGGTGCGCCCTGCGATACCAGCAGCGTTCCATCCATCTGGCTCAGCAGCCATCCTGAGACGTTGCTGCCCAGGTAATTCGCCGTGTAGAGAAAGTGTTGCGTCGAAGGATCGATGCCGATCGCCACGGGCTGCTGGCCGGTGGCGTATGTGCCCACACGGGTCAGTGTGCCGTTGCTGATCGAGTAAGCCGTCACATTCGAATCCAGTGAGTTGGCCACATAGGCAAACGGAAACGACTGATCGACTACGATGGCCGCTGGCTGGTTGCCGGCCGGGAACTTGTTGGTGCCGCCCAGGCCGCTGGTCATGGCCGCGAGCAAGCCGTTCGAACCCACGTTATAGCCCAGAACAACGCCGCCTCGGAAGTCGGTAACGTAAACGTGACTGCTCGACGAATCGCTGGCGATCGCCGAGGGCTGCGAGCCCGCGGCAAACGGAGATCCCGGAACGGCCGTCAATGCGCCGGTCGAGCCAACCGCGTATGCGTAGATGTATCCGGTAGCCGGCGAGACGGTGCTGTCATAGGCCGTCACATACAGGTAGCCGCCGGAGGCAAGTACGTTGATGGCCGTCGGCACAATCACGTCGCTCGAACCGCTCAGCGCGAGCGGCCAGTAAGCGCCGTTCACCGCGGAGTTGGCCAGTGGATTGCCCATCGTGATCGGAGCTGAAGAAGTGGCCGCGGTCAGCGGATAGACAGTCACCGAGCCCGAGCACGGGCTGAAGGTCGAGCAGGAGGGCAACGGCGCGTATTGATCGACTACAAACAGATTGTTCTTGGTCACAGCCAGAGCCATCGGGTAGATGCCCGGCGTATTGACCGTGTAGTAGCCGTAGAGCTTGCCGTCCGTGCCGATCGTGAACTGAACCAGCGTGTTGTCGAATTGGTTGGCTACAAACAGGTTGTTGCTGTCCGTCGAGACGGCTTCAGCCACCGGGTTGCGACCGCCCGACGGGAAAGGCGACGAAGGTATCTGCCGCATCTTGCCCGACTCGGAGTTGATCTCGAAGACGTCGATGTTCCCGTACTGGCTGCTTCCCGCTCCCCTGCTGCTGGCCACAAACACAAAATCGACCGTCAGCGTCTGGGTTAACTGCGAGCAGGCGGTTAGCAATGTCGCCGCAAGAAGGCTGGCGGCGGTGACCAGAACAAGCTGGCGCGGTTTGTTGAACTTCATGCGCATCTTTCGTCAAAGGGCTGGAAACCAGCCTGGTTTGAGCATCCCACCGCAAAGGCCGTCGCCGGCCACCGGCTCTGTGTGGCCCGCTCGCGGTATTCCGTGAGCGGGCAGTATGACTTATCCCATTTCCCCGGCCGCGCTATCGCCGCGGCCGGGCGGGTGAGCCGCCGTTCGTCCGGCCTCTCACGGCAATTAGTTTGTGCGGCCGTCGATAAAGCACCAGCTCGCCGGTCCGGGCAGTGAATAGGTGCTGGAGACGCGCATTGCGTTCAGCACGCCCGAGTTCGGGTCCAGTACGCGACCCGTTATCGTGGAGTCGTACTGGTTGGCTGTAAAGATGTACTGGCTCGACGGATCTTCCACGATGCACTGCGGCCCGGAGCCAGAGCCGAACGGCTCGCCCGGAATAAACGTCAGCTGGTACGACGGTGACGAATTGATCAGGTAGGCCGCGATTCCGCTGTTCGGGTTGTTGCCCGTCGTGTTGTTGCCCTGGTTGGCCACATACAGGAACTTGCCCTTCGACTCAACCATGAGCTGAATCGGATTCGACAGCGTCGGGTCGTCGGGAACAATGCCGCCGGTCTGCGCCTGAAGTGAGCCGCTACTGCCGATCGTGAAAGGCAGAATCTGGCTGGCGGCCGTCTTCGAAGTCCCGCTCGATGTGTACGTAATCGGCTCGTTGTCCAGCACGTAAACGATGCCCGAAGCCATCACGATCGCATTTCCCTGCGTGATGCCAAGAGACTGCGGTGTGCTGATGCTGAGCGTGAGCTGGCCGGTCGACCCGTTAACACCGTACGGAAATACCTGGCTTCCGCCCGTGTACGGGAACGACGTCTGTGCCGAGGCGCTCGTCAGAGTCAATATATTGCTCGGCGTCAGCAGAAAGTCCACAGGATTGGCCGGAACCGGGAAGTAGGTCAGCGGCACGCCACCGATGTTCACCTGCTGGTTCTGGATCAGAGAAAGCCGGCCCGTGGTGCCGTTGATCGAAAAGGCCGTCACGTCGCCGCACGCGGTCACGCTGCTGCCCAGCGCTGCCTGACAGGCCGCGCTCGATGGGGAATCGTGATCCAGCACGTAAAGGAAGCCGCCGGAACTGTCCACCGCGATTCGGAAGGGATTGATGCCCTGCGTGTAATAGGTCTGCTGCGGCGTCAAAATGCCGTTGCCGCCTACCGCGAACAGCGTGATGTTCGGGTTCTGGCAAGGAGCCGCCGTCGTGCAGTTGCCGGTTCCCGCCGCGTTCGCGCCGCGATTCAGCACGTACACAAAGCGGCTGGCCTGCGTCAGCACTGCCCGGACCGGGTTGGCGCCACCGCTCGAGATCGGAAGGCCGTTGATCTTGGTCAGGCCGCCCGCGTTGTGCTCGATCTTGTAGCCCGTAATCTGGCCCTCTCCGTTAGGCTGAGCCGTTACCGTCGTCGTCACATATAAAAAGCCGACCGAGTAAGTCCGAATGCAAGACGAAACACCATAGACAACGCCCACAGAAAGGACGCCCATCAGTAAGGCCTTGCCGAATTTCGTGAACTTCATGCGATTCCTTCACCCTGGGCCGGCTTATGCCGCCAGGTCAGATCGTTCCCGAGCAGGTGCTGGGTTGGGACGGGTCCCTGATGCATTGTAAAAGCCCGGGCCACGTTATGCCTAGCGGAAGAACAGAGACCGAGAGAGAAAGGGACCAGGGGACCGGGAAATCAAGAGGAAAAACGGAGCGAATGCTGCCATCCTTCGTTTCCGCTCCCTTAGTCCCTTAGCCCCTTGGTCCCTTAGCCCCTCAGTCCCTGTTGTTTACCAGACCCGGCAGGTGCTAACCGGGTACATCGGCTGTCCCTTCTTGCAGTTAAAGGCTTTGCCGAACTCGTCAAAGTTCTGCACTGAGCCGTTGGCTCGCCACCTGCCCGGCGAATGCGGATCGGTCAGAGCCGCCTGCCGCGCATACGCATCCTTCGCGTTCTGGCACCACACCTGGGCAAAGCCGATGAAGAAGCGCTGCGACTCGGTGTAGCCGTCGATCTTGTCGTTAATCGTTTTGCCTTCGTCTTTGAGCGCCTCGAGCAGAGCCGCATAGGCAATGCGCAGACCGCCGTTGTCGGCCGTGTTCTCGCCCAGCGTCAGATGCCCGTTCAGGTGAACCGCCTGCGCGTTGCCAGCCGCCGGCGCAGCCTCAAACTTCTCATATTCGTCGGCGACGCACTCGGTCCGGTCGTGGAAGGCCTTCAGATCCGCTTCCGTCTGCCACTGACGCAGGTTGCCCTTGCCGTCGAACTGCGAGCCCTCGTCGTCGAACCCGTGCGTCATCTCGTGCCCGATCACCACGCCGATGCCGCCAAAGTTCACCGCCGGATCGATCCGGAAATCAAAGAAAGGCGGCTGCAAAATGCCCGCCGGGAAGTTGATGTCGTTCATGCTCGGGTTGTAATACGCATTCACCGTCGGAGGAGTCATACCCCACTCCTTCTCGTCCACCGGCTTGCCCAGCTTTGAGAAGTCGTCGTTACGCGCCCAGATGGCCGCGTGGGCGCTGTTGGCGGCATATTGCGCGCGATTGACCTTGATGCTCGAGTAGTCCTTCCACTTCTCCGGATACCCGATCTTGTTGCGGAACAGCGCGAGCTTTTCTTCGGCGGCCTTCTTGGTCGCGTCAGTCATCCAGTCCAGCCCCTTGATGTCCTCGGCCAGAGCCTTGTCCAGCCCCGCCACCAGCTTGTCCATGCTCGCCTTGGCCGCGGGCGGGAAGTTCTCCTTCACCCAGTCCTGGCCAACTGCTTCGCCCAGTGCCCGGTCGGCGGCTATCGTGCACTGCCGCCACCGGGGTGCAGGCTCGGCCTGGCCCGAAAGCGTGTGCGCGAAGAACGCGAAGTTCTCGTCGAAGAACGGCTTGGCCATGCGGCTCGCCATCGAGTGAAGCGACTGCCAACGCAAGTAGCTCTTCCACGCTTCGATCGGCTCGCTCTTCAGCAGATCGTTCATCGACTTGAAGTACTCGGGCGTCGCCACGTTCAGCGTCTCGAACGTGCCGATCGGAAGAGCCTTGATGTAGGTCTGCCAGGCAAAGTCCGGCGTCGTCTTCTGGAGATCGGCGACCGAATAAATGTGATACGTCTTCTGCGGATCGCGCAGCTCCGTGCGGCTCAGGAAGCTCTTGGCCATCGCCGTCTCGATCTTCATTACCGCATCGGCTTCTTTGGCTGCCTGCTCGGCCGTGTCGCCGGCCAGAACAAACATCTTCTTCATGTGCTCCACGTACTGCTTGCGGATCTCTGAGAAGCGCGCGTTGTCCACCAGATAGTAGTCGCGGTCGGGCAGCGACGTGCCGCCCTGATACACCTCGATGATCTGCTTGGTCGAGTCCTTGGCGTCGATACCCACGCCGAACGAGAAGAAGCCGTCCGAGCCGCCCATATTCTCAAGCTTGCCCATCAACGCCGGCAGGCTCTTGATGTCCTTCAGACCGGCGATCAGCTTCCACGCCGGCTCAACCGGCTGCGCGCCCAGCTTGTCGATCGTCGCCGTGTCCATGCACGAGGCGTAAAAGTCCCCGTACTGCTTCTGGAGCGCGCTCTTCGGGCTGGTCGCCGCGGCGTCCAGATCCTTCCACAGCAGATACTGATTGCGCTGCGCCAGAACCGAGAAAGAGCGCACCCAGCGGGTCTGATCGCTGGGGATCGCATTGTTCTTCAGCCAGTTTCCGCACGAGTACTGGTAAAAGTCTTCGCACGGATCGACCGTCTTGTCGATCGCGTTGGCGTCGAACGACATTACGTCCGGCGGAGGAGCCGGTTTGCTGGCGTCGGGCTGCGCCTTGGCTGCGGGCTGCGCACTCTGCGCAACGGCCGCCATAGGGGCCAGAATCAATGCCAGACATGCAATTGGGAGCAAACGCATAGGATGTCCATCCTTTTGAAACCACTTGGGTTAGTTGGGAGCAATGCGGCCGGACGGTCTCCATTCTTCCTTGAGCCTTGCCGCGCCTGCGGCTCTCGCAACTCAAGAAGCCTATCACACTGCGGCGAGAGGGCACCCGACCGCGGACACACCCCTCCCCACATCATTTACATAGGTACGCAAACGCCCAGTGAATTGGTTCCCCTTTCCTCAAAACCAACCACATCTCTCTCGGTGCCCCACCCTCGCGGGGTTCTTGTTTTTCCCGCTAGGATGGGGTCCACTTCTCTCAACCTGCCGGGTGCCCCGGGGCTGGATTTTCAGACCCGGAACAGACCTACCAACGCCGCCGCTGCGGCAGGGGCGGCACGACCCCGAAAATATCTCCCGCTACGCTTGCCGGTTATTTCCCCGAAAAGCGCATCATCGAATCAGACTAGGCCGATTCCCGATCCCGCCGCGAAGCAACGGCGAGCAAAAACGCCGCAAAGTATTGATGCAGGCTCATTTGTAAACAAAATATTTGTTTTCATGGGTTTACAACGATACCCATCGGTAAGCCTTTTCTTTACTCTCACTTGCGCCCGAATTGGGGGCGGGTATAGGCAGGGAACTGGGAGGTGCAGACCGCGCACAGATCAAATAATTGTCAGGCCCTGTCCCGTTCCACGTCTCACGTACCACGTACCACGAATCACGAATCACGAACGGCACATAAGTTCTTTGTTTCTGCGGATGTACAGGCATGTTCTTTCTTTCTGCGGAGTTGCAGCGATCCCCCTCCGCAACTCCTTGATTTAGGCTGACTTGTAAAAACTCCACAGGGGGCCGGTGCATGGGCATACACATCAAATCGTTCTCCGGGCACGCCAGTTGGCCAACTCCGATGCGCAGCCTGCACTCCGCCTTTACAGCCCGCCTTCCCCCCTGACACACTTAAATCGTGGACAGCCAGACAATTGTCATCCTTGATTTTGGGTCGCAGTACACCCAACTGATCGCACGCCGCACCCGCGAGCAGAACGTCTTCTCCGTCGTCATGCCCTGCACTGCGCCCCTCACGGACATTGCAGCGCTCAAGCCCATCGGCGTGATCCTCTCCGGCGGACCCTCGTCGGTCTACGACGCCGACGCCCCGCCCTGCGACCCCGGCGTGCTCTCACTCGGCGTGCCGGTGCTCGGCATCTGCTACGGCTTGCAGTTCATCGTGCACTCGCTCGGCGGCAAGGTTCACTCCGCCCCCAAGCGCGAGTACGGCCACGCCACCGTCTCCATTGAAGACTCCGCCTCCCCACTCTTCGCCGGTCTGCCCAACAAGCTCCAGGTCTGGATGAGCCACGGCGACGAGGCACTCGAACTCCCCTCCGGATTCCGCCGCATTGCCATCTCAGACAACGCACTCGCCGGAATCGAAAACACCGAAGCGCGAATCTGGGCCGTACAGTTCCACCCCGAAGTCCACCACACACCGCTCGGCCCGCAGCTCATCAAAAACTTCCTCTTCTCCATCTGCGGCGCGCGCGGCGACTGGACCCCGGCCCACTTCATCGAGACCACCGTCGCCTCCATCCGCGAGAAAGTCGGCAAGGGCCACGTCATCTGCGGCCTGTCGGGAGGAGTCGATTCCTCGGTCGCCGCCATGCTCGTACACAAGGCCATCGGCAGCCAGCTCACCTGCATCTTCGTCAACAATGGTGTCCTTCGCAAAAATGAATTCCAAAACGTCCAAAAAAACCTGCGCGAAAAGCTCGGCCTCAACATCGTCGCCGTGGATTCGACCGACCGCTTCCTCTCTAAGCTAGCCGGCGTCACCGAACCCGAAAAGAAGCGCAAGATCATCGGCAACGAGTTCATCGCCGTCTTCGACGATGAGGCCAACCGCATCGCCAAGCAGACCGGCGGCGTCGACTGGCTGGTGCAAGGCACCCTCTACCCCGACGTCATTGAGTCCTCAAGCGTCAAAGGCCCCAGCCAGACCATCAAGAGCCACCACAACGTCGGCGGCCTGCCCGAATTCATGAAGCTCAAGCTCATCGAGCCTCTCCGCGACCTCTTCAAAGACGAAGTCCGCCGCATCGGCCGCGACATGGGCATGCCCGAAGACGTACTCGGCCGCCAGCCCTTCCCCGGCCCCGGCCTCGCCGTCCGCATCCTCGGAGAAGTTACGCCCGAGCGCGTGGCCCTGCTCCAGGAGGCCGACGAGATCGTCGTCGCCGAGATCAAGGCCGCCGGACTCTACTCGCAGATCTGGCAGTCCTTCGCCGTGCTGCTTCCCGTAATGAGCGTCGGCGTCATGGGCGACCAGCGCACCTACGCCTACACCGCCGCCATCCGCGCCGTGAACTCAGAGGACGGCATGACCGCCGACTGGGTCCCGCTGCCCTACGACCTGCTCAAGCGCATCTCCAGCCGCATCGTCAACGAAGTGCGCGGCATCAACCGCGTCGTCTACGACATCACCTCGAAGCCCCCCGGCACCATCGAGTGGGAATAAATAAATAACCAACAAACACGCTGTCATCCTGAGCGAAGATGGGCGCGTTATTCGCGCCCATCGAAGTCGAAGGATCTGCGGTTGGTCTTCAGCGCTGTGCCCAATTCATCCACAGTTTCATCGTGGATGAGTGGGCGCGTGGCCCGATCTCAATGATTTACTAACCAAAATGAGGGTGCCCCAGGTCTCGATTTTGAGACCTGGGACAGATCGCCCCTCAACCAGCCCGCTTTCAATCAGCCTCGAACGCTCTGTGCTGCATCCAAGCCAAACGGCAAACCATATCGACAACCGCGGCGATCTGGAGCATAGTGTTTCCATGAATCCCGCTTCCCTGCCAGTTCGCCGAATCCACGCGATCCTGCTTGTCTGCGCCTGTCTCTTGCTGTATCCCTGCGTTCGCGCGCAAACCAAGCCGCCTATCGTCCTCCACGCCGCGCGAGTGCTCGAAGTCGGTACCGGCAACATCCTCTCACCCGGCGAAATCCTCGTCGAAGGCAACCGCATCAAGGCCGTCGGCAAAACCGTCGAGCATCCGCAGGGTGCGCAGCTCGTCGATCTCGGCGACGTCACTTTAATGCCCGGCCTGATCGACGCCCACATCCATCTCTTTCTGCATCCCGGCGCGGAAGATCTGCAGACGGTCGTCGAATCAACTCCCTGGCGAACGATTCTTGCCGTTGAGGCGGCGAAGGCCGATCTCATGGCCGGCTTCACCGCCGAGCGCGACATGGGCACGGAAGGCGCCGGCTCGGCTGACACTGCTGTTCGCAATGCAATCAACGCAGGCCTCATCCCCGGGCCGCGTCTGCGCGTCAGCGGCAACGCCATCGACATCCTCGGCGGCCACGAGGACGCCAACCGCTACAACCCCGCCCAGCACGTGCTCTCAAACGCCGACTACGCCAACACCGCCGACGAGATCGTCGCCGTCATGCGCCAGCAGCACAAAGAGGGCTCCGACTTCGCCAAGATCTACCAAACCGGTCACGACGAGATCGTCGATGGCGCTCTGCACACGCCGTTCCAGTACACAGAAGAGCAGCTTGCGGCAGCCGTGGCCGAGGCCCGCCGCCTGGGCGTAACGGTCGCCGTTCATGCCATGGGCGAGCCCGGCGCGCTCTACGCAGCTCAGGCCGGAGTCGCCTCCATCGAGCACGCAACCCAACTCAGCGACGAAACCATGCGCCTGATGAAGGAGAAGCACATCCCCGCCGTGCCCACCTTCGCCATCATGGATTATTTCGCCGCCCACCGCGACTCCCAGGACCAGGCCGCGCGCGAGGCCGAACTGATCGATCTGAAAGTTGCCGGATTCAAAAAACAGATCGCCGCAGGAATCCCCTTCGCCGTCGGCTCAGACGTCGGCCCATTCCCCCACGGCACCCAGGCCGTCGAGATGGTGCTGATGGCAAAGTATGGAATGAAGCCGCTGGCAGTGCTGCAGGCCGACATGATCGAAGGCGCGCGCCTGCTCGGCTGGGAAGACCGGATCGGCCAGCTCAAGCCCGGCTTCTACGCCGATATAGTCGCCGTGCCCGGCAATCCGCTCAACGATATTTCGGCAGTAACCCGCGTAAGCTTCGTGATGAAAAACGGCGAAATTGTGCGCCGGTAAACTGAAGCACCCTCACACCGGCCGATACCACACGCAGTTCGGGCGCGGCACCGTCTGCCAGTGCGAATCCAGCCGCGGCTGCTCGCTCACGCCCAGGATCAGCGCCCCGTCCGGCCGCAACGAGCTGTGCATATTCTTGAGAACCTGCTGCCGCTGCTCCTCAGGAAAGTAAATCATTACGTTACGCAGGAAGATGAAGTCGAACCGCCATCCCGGCGTAGCGCCCCCGAGCAGGTTCCGCTGCTGAAACTGACACATGGCGCGGATCTCGGTCTTGATCTCCCACTCGTCCTCGTGACGGACGAGATATTTGATCATCAGCCGCGCCGGCAGGCCGCGATTGACCTCGATGCGCTGATAGAGCCCGGCCCGCGCGCGCTCCACCATCTCCCGCGAGATATCGGTTCCAAATATCTCGATCTTCCAATTCGCCAGTGCCGGAAAGTGCTCCCGGATCAGCATGGCGACCGAGTACGCCTCCTGCCCGCTCGAGCTCGCCGCCGACCAGATGCGCAACCGGCGCTCCGCCTGGCGGTTGGCGATGACCTGCGGAATCAGCTCGGTGCGCAGCAGCTCGAAGGTCTGCGTATCGCGAAAGAAGCTGGTCTCGTTGATCATCATGGCTTCGACCACCGAGCGTTGCAACTCGCCGCGGTCGTCGGCCCTCAGCGCGGAGACTAGCTGGCCGAGAGAGCGCATCCCTTTTTCGCGAATCACGTTCTGCAGCCGCGACTCGAAAAGATAGTCGCGCGAGGCATCGACCAGATTGCCGGAATGATTCATGACAACCTGACGCAGATATCCGAAATCTACTTCGGGGCCCATAGATTTGCTCTTGTCCTAGGCGGTCTTTCGAATGGAAGTCGAAACAAAACGGGCCATCTCACCGGCGATGGCATGCAGTGGAAGCACCTTGTTGGCCAGTCCAGCCTGCACAACCGCTCCCGGCATCCCCCAAACCACGCTCGAAGCTGCGTCCTGCGCGAAGACCGTGCCTCCGGCCGCGCGAATTGTCTCGCTGCCCTTCATCCCGTCCGATCCCATGCCGGTAAGAACCACTCCCAGCACCCGCCCGTTGCAGGCATCGGCCGCCGAGCGAAACAAAATGTCGACCGAGGGCCGGCAAAAATTCACCTGCGCCTTCTGGTGAAGGTGCAGGCGGAATCCCGGCATCAACTCCAGATGCCAGTCGCCGCGCGCGATCTCAACCACGCCCGGCTGCGCCCGAAAGCCCTCCTCGGCCTCGCGCACCTTCAGCGCGCAGATGCTGTCGAGCCGCAGCGCTAGCTGTTCGGTAAATCGAAGCGGCATATGCTGCACAATCAGAATCGGCAGAGGAAACTGGGCCGGCAAAATGGGCAATATCGCTTCGAGCGCGGCGGGGCCGCCGGTCGAAACCCCGATCACCACAACATCCAGGCCCGTATTCACAGGCCCGCGCGGGATAGCCGGAAACGGAGTCGCCACCGGAGCCGTGCACGATACAGAGGCCTCGGCAAACAGCGCCGCAAGCTTGGGGATCAGTTGCTGCTCCACTGCTACCATCCCTTCCCGAACTCCGCTCTGTCCCGAGGGCTTGGCCACATAATCTGTTGCGCCCTTACTCAATGCCTCGATCGTCGCTCGCGCTCCGCGCTGAGTATGAGCGCTGCACATGATTACCGGCACATTGCGGTCCGTGCACCGGATCTTCGCCAGCGCCTCCAGCCCGTCCATCTCCGGCATCTCCACGTCAAGAATCACAAGATTAGGCCGGCAGCGCTCGAATGCCTCCACCGCCTCCCGACCATTCCGTGCCACCGCTACGATCTCGATCCAGGGCTGGGCCTCGAGAACCATGCGCAACAGGCTGCGCATCACCGCCGAGTCATCGGCCAGAATTGCGCGTACCCGCCGCGGGCCTCCAGTCTTGCCTTCCTTGCTCATATGCCCTCTACCCCTGCCATACGTAATTTTTCGAACAGACCCTCTTCGTCAAACGGCTTAACCATGTACTCGTCGGCGCCCGCCTCGAGCGCTGCTTCTATGTGGTCGTTCTCCGCCTCGGTGGTCATCATGATCATGCGGGTCTGATCGAACAGGGAGTCGGCGCGCGCCTCACGCAACATCTTGATCCCCGACATCACCGGCATATTCCAGTCCAGCAGTGCGAATTCAAAAGGCCCAAGCTGGCGCAGGCAATCCAGCCCCTCGCTGCCGTCCGCCGCCTCCACGCAGGGAACGCCGCGCCGCGCGAACAGCGAGTGCAGGTACTCTCGTACAAATCGTGAATCGTCTACCACCAATGCGCGCATCCGAACCCTCTCTCTCGGCGATCATGCGGGAAATGCACGAGCAAGCTGAACCGGAACCAGACGCGCCGGATCAAGTCCTACCAGCAGCTGGTCCTTCAGCTTCCACTCGCCTGCAAACAGCGCCTGCCGGCGGGCTTCGAGCGTCGGCGGATTCGGCTCGTAATCGGAGTCGTTTACCCGGAACACCTCTCCTACCGAATCGACAAACAATCCGAACGGACCGTCTTCCGACTCGAAGACAAGAACATGCTCGGGGGTGCCCGCAGGCTCCATGTCCAGCAGCCGCCGCAACGATACCGTCGTCAGCACCTCGCCGCGGTAATGCACCAGTCCGCCCACAAAATACGGCGACAGCGGCACCGGCTGGTTGCCCGGCGCGCTCAGAATCTCCAGCAGATGCGCGATCGGCACGCCGAATGTCGTTCCGCCCACGCGGATCGAGCACACCTCCCGCGAGCCTTCGTCCGACTTCACGGCGGATGCCTCATCCTCCGCGACATTGCGCCGCGCTTCGCCGCGCTGAGCCACATCGAGGCCCAGAATCTCCGACAGTTGAATGATCTCCGTCACGCGGTCCTTGAGCAGCGTGATACCCCGAGCCTCCGCGCCCGTGCCCGCCTCTTCAAGTTCGTGCCCTGCCGCTACATCCAGAACCTGCGAGACAGTGATGCCGATATGCCGGTCGCCGTCGCGGCACACCACCACAGTAGTCTGAGCCTCGCCCGCGCTATCGCTTCTTTCGGCACCTCCGGCGACGTAATCCAGCGGCAATAGCGTGCCGCCAAAGCGCAGCACCGGCCTGTCTCCTGCCATCTCGATCTTCGAGCGGGGAATGCGCTCGATCCGCTCCACCTGCTCCAGCGGCAGCGCCGCTCGGCCGCGCTCGGCCTCGACAAGCAGATACTCTTTGCCTGCGGACTCTGCCGCCTCGGCCGTCTCCTCTGTCTGATCGCTGCTGGCGCGGATGCCCATATCCTTGGCAATCGCGCTCGGATTCAGAATCAACGCCATATCGCCGTTGCCCAGAATCGTCGCCCCGGCATAGTACCCGATCTCGCGCAGCACTCCGGCCAGAGGCTTCACCACAATCTCCTCTGGATCGGCCAGTCCATCCACCACCAGACCGTAGCGGAACCCGTCGGCGTTCAGCATCGCAATGTCGCAGGCCGCGCCCTTCTCGCGCGCCGGCTGCTTCAGCAGCTCGCTGAGAAACACCAGCGGCAACAGCTTCCCGCGCAGCCGGTAAAGAGCCGCGTTCTCCATCCACTCGATCCGGCGCTCCTGATCCCCCTGGCTAAGATGCACCAGCTCGGTCAGCGCCGTCTGCGGAATGGCAAAGTTCTGTCCGCAGCTGCGCACCACCAGCGCCGGAATAATGGCCAGCGTGAGCGGAATCCGCAGACGCATGGTCGTGCCGCGCCCCATCTCGCTCTCAATCTCAACCTTGCCGCCGATTCGCTCCACGTTCGTGCGCACTACATCCATGCCCACGCCGCGGCCAGACACGTTCGTCACCGCTGCGGCCGTCGAGAAGCCGGGCAGGAAGATCAGTTGCAGAATCTCCCGCTCGCTCATCTGCGCGGCCTTGGCCTCGGTCAGCAGTTGCCGTTCGATGGCCTTGGCGCGAATCCGCTCAATATTCATCCCCGCGCCGTCGTCGCACACCTCCACGATCACGTGGCTGCCCTCGTGGAAGGCCCGCAGACGCACCACCCCCTCGGCCGGCTTGCCCGCCGCAAGCCGCGCCGCCGGCATCTCGATGCCGTGGTCGATCGAATTCCTTATCGAGTGCGTAAGCGGATCGCGGATGGCTTCAAGCAGGCTCTTGTCCAGCTCCGTGTCCTGCCCTTCCATCTCCAGCCGAACCCGCTTGTTCAGGCTCAGCGTCACATCCCGCACCAGCCTCGGGAAGCGAGAAAACACATGGCTCACCGGCTGCATGCGCGCCTTCATCACCGCCTCGCGCAGATCGGTCGTCACCATGTCCAGCCGGCGACCCAGCAGCGAACTCGCGTCCGTATGCGTGGCTAGAATCTGGTTGCGCGTCAGCACCAACTCGCCCACCAGATTCATAATCCGATTCAGTAACTCGATTTCCACGCGAAGCGTGCTGTCGGCGGCGTTGGAGAACACGGACGTCGGTTCCTGAGCCGCTGCCGGCGAGGCTTCTTTCCCCGTACTCTCGGCCGTTTGAACAGGAGCCGCCACGGAAGCCTGAGCCAATTCCGGCTCAGCTTGCAGCTCAGCGGCATCTGCGACCGCGCCATCCTCTGCTTCCAAAGGTCCACGGCTCACAGCCGCTGAACCGCGCGCGCCTCGAGCGTTCGCCGCAGCTCCAACCGCTACGGCTGCGTCAACATGCTGTAGCGCTTCCAGCCGCTCGATCATCTCCCGATCCGCCGCCTGCGCCACACCCTCGGCGCCCGTCGTCTCAATCGAGTGCAGAATGCCGCGCAGCATGTCCATCAGCGCCAGTTGCGCGCTAACAATCTCCGGCGTAACGCCGAGCTTGCCGTCGCGCAGCAGCGCCAGCAGATTCTCTCCGGCATGAGACAGCGCTTCAAGCCGTCCATAACCAAGAAAACCGGTCGTGCCCTTGATCGTATGCACTGTGCGGAAGATTGCCGCCAACAGCTCCCGATCGCCCGGGCGCGTCTCCAGGTCGGTCAGGCACCGGTCCATCCGGTCCAGACCTTCCTGGCTTTCGAGAAGGAATTCACGCGTAAGGTCGTCCACACCACGGTTATCGGAGACTCGGGCGGAAAACTTGAACCCCGCGCCCGCCCTCCACACCATCCGCAACCTGAACAATATCTATCCCTTAGAAGATAGGGCGGAAAGAGATCATTAGGCGGCTCTCATTGAGGCGCCAACAACATCTCCCCCGGAGAGAAAACCTGACGCCCTGGGAAGACGGAAAGAACTCCCCCAAAACGAACTGTATGAATATGTATGACTGTGTCATACTGTAGCCATGACCAGGAAAACCACAACCCGCAAAACCCGCGTCTTCTCCATCAGCTTCCCCGAACCGATGGCCAGTCAGGTCGAAGCCATTGCCCAAAAGGAAGGCCGCACAACGAGCGAACTCTTCCGCGAAGCATTTCGCGCCTACCGCACCGCGCGCAGGCACAGCATCCTGGATGCGGCACGTGCCGAAGCGGCCACGCGTGGCCCAAGCCCGTACACCGAAGACGATGTGGAAAGACTCGTTCATGAGGTCCGCCAGGAGATGTACGAAGAACGCATGAGAGAGATGCAGAGGAAGACAGCTTGATCGTCGTCATCGACACAAACGTCTGGATATCCGCATTTCAGTTCTCGGGCGCGCCGCTCAAACTGGTGGATTATGCGTTGGACGAACATCAGGTCGCTTTATGCGATTCGATCGTGCACGAAGCGCGAACTGTTCTGCGCGAAAGGTTCGCATGGTCGGCGTCACGGATCGACGAAGCCTTCTCGGACTACTTTGCTGAAGTTGATTTGGTTCGAATTCGAGGAATGGTTCACGGCATCTGCCGCGATCCAAACGACGACATGATCCTCGAGTGCGCAGTCGCCGCCAACGCAGACGTGATCATCTCCGGCGACAAAGACCTGCTGGCCCTCGACCAATACGAAGGCATTCGCATCCTGACGCCGCGGGCGTTTCTGGATGAGTTTTCAGGCTAGTGCGGTTCCCCAACACTCCGCATCAAAAAAGCGCTGTCATCCTGAGCGAAGGCCGCCGCAGCGACCGGAGTCGAAGGATCTGCCCTAAAGACTCGGCTCGTAAAACGTAAAATCAACAACTTACGAGTTTGCCGAATCTTTATGGTCTTGGGTGACGCAATAGCGTCATGTATGACTGCGGTTGTTCTTTATCAACTTCTGAGTCGCCGCATGAATCCTAACTCCGAGTTCCCGGATCGATGTGCGGCTTTGCCGAAAGGATATTATCGAAATCCAGTACAAAGCCTCCCGATTCCTTGTGCTGGAAATAGGACTCCAGACGATCTGAGGAGACCACTTGATAGAGCAATTCGTGCTCGTCGTACTCTTCGTCATGGGTCACAAATAGAACCTTTGCGATGAGCCGTTCGCCAGCAGTCGTCTCAATCTCAACCAATTTATCGATGTTGTCCTTGAGGAGCTGGATGTCGGATTCGGTCATTGGTTACACCTGAGCGCGAGCTAGAGGCTAGGAGCTAGCAGCTACTCCCCCAGCACCCGCTTGAAGATCGCATCCACATTCCCCAACTGCCGCGTGTAGTCGAACGTCTTTTCCAGCTTCTCCGGCGTCAGCAGTTTCGTAATCTCCGGCGTCCGCCCAACCTCCTCGCGGAAGTTCAGCTCCTCTTTCCACGACCGCATCGCGTGGCTCTGCACCAGCCGGTAAGCGTCCTCGCGCATCATGCCCGCCTCTGAAAGATCGAGCAGCAACTGCCCACTAAAGATCAGCCCGCCCGTCGACTCCAGGTTCTTCTTCATCCGCTCCGGATACACCAGCAGCCGATCGATCAGATCGGTAGTCTTCGCCAGCAGATAGTCCACCAGAATCGTCGAATCCGGAAAGATCACCCGCTCGACCGATGAATGGGAGATGTCCCGCTCGTGCCACAGAGCCACGTTCTCAAACGCCGCCTGCGCATTGCCGCGCAGTACGCGCGCCAACCCCGAAATCTGCTCCGAAGTAATCGGATTCTTCTTATGCGGCATCGCCGAGGAGCCCTTCTGCTTCTCGCTGAAGTACTCCTGCGCCTCGCGCACTTCAGTCCTTTGCAGGTGCCTGACCTCAACCGCGATTTTATCCAGAGTGCTGCCAATAATCGCCAGCGTCGAGATATACGCCGCATGACGGTCTCTCTGAATCACTTGCGTAGCCACAGCCGCAGCCTTCAACCCCAGCTTCGCGCAGATTCTCTCCTCATGCTCCGGCTTCAGGTGCCCAAATGTACCAACAGCGCCGGACAGCTTGCCCACGCGCATATCTTCGGCGGCCGCGTCGAATCGCACCAGGTCCCGCGCAATCTCGGCGTACCAGTTCAGCAGCTTCAACCCAAACGTCGTCGGCTCGGCATGAATCCCGTGCGTCCGCCCGATCGTCGGCGTGTGCTTGAACTCAACCGCCCGCCGCTTCAGAACCACCAGAAACGCCTCAAGCCCCTTCCGAATCTGGGCCGAAGCCTCCTTGACCTGCAACGCCTGCGCCGTATCCACAATGTCGTTTGACGTAAGCCCGTAGTGCAGCCACCGCGACTCGGCATCCAGCCCCTGCGCCTTCAAGCTCTCGGCCACAGCGGTCGTAAACGCAATCACGTCGTGCCGCACCTCGGCCTCGATCTCCGCCACGCGCGCGGCGCTCACCGTCGCCTTCGTGGCGATGGCTTCAGCAGCGGCCGTGGGAATCACGCCGTCCTCGGCAAGCACGGTGCTCGCGGCCGACTCCACCTGGAGCCAGCAGCGGTACTTGTTCTCTTCCGTCCAGATGGCGCCCATCGCGGGCCTTGTATAACGCTCGATCAAGGTACAGCTCCTAGCCGCTAGCTTCTAGCTGTTAGCTACTCTTCGCAGATGCACTCAGCACGGGACACACAGACCCCGGCGCGCCAACTACCCTAACAGTTCATTGTACGAAAATGCGCGTTTCAGGGGCGAGGAATGTTCAGCCGCTTGTATAGCTCGTCGAACAGCAGCCCGCGTCCCGGCGCGTAAGGCTGGAACCACTCGCCGTCGATCACCAGTTGCGGAATGGCCCGCTTGCCGGTGTTCTCCACGACCGCATCTGCCGCCGCCGGATTCGCATCGATGTCGATCTCCGTATAAGCGATGCCGTGTTCGTTCAGAAACTGCTTGGCGGCCCGGCAATCCCGGCACCACCCCGTCGAATACATCTCTACCTTCATTCTTCCATTCTATCGGTCTCTCAAGATAAGCCACTCTTATCCAACCACTAAACCCGGGTGCCCCAGGTCTGGATTTTCAGACCTGGGAAAGATCGACTCTCAACCAGCCACTCTCAACCCACCAAAACTCTCGGTGCCCCACCCTCGCGGCGTCTTTGTTTTTGCCGCTAGGGTGGGGAAGGAAAACTTTCAGCCCTGCACTTTACCCGTCTCTTCATCTCGGAGATATCTCCACCTTCCGCTACCATCGAATCATGACGGCAGACGAGATCAGGCAGCGGCTTAACCTTGAACCCCACCCCGAAGGCGGCTTCTACCGCCAGACCTACATCTCCGCCGATGGCATCGAACTCCCCCGCGGCCACCGCGCCTTCTCGACCGCCATCTACTACCTGCTCGAACCCGGCACATTCTCTGAGATGCACCAACTCGACTCCGACGAAGTCTTCCACTTCTACCTCGGCGACCCGGTCGAACTGCTGCAACTCTACCCCGACGGGCGCTCCGCGCTTTTCACTCTTGGTCCGGACTTGGTGGCCGGTCAGCAACCGCAGTTAGTGGTTTCCTCAGGCGTCTGGCAGGGCTCGCGGCTGGTCGATGGGGGCAGCTTCGCTCTGCTCGGCTGCACAGTAGCTCCAGGCTTCGACTTCGCCGACTTCCGTACCAGCAGTTACGCGGAACTCACGGCCCAGTGGCCGCATGATGCTGCGAAGATTCGCAAGCTGACGCGGAGCTAATATCCAGCCTCCACCATTCATACAATCAACCTGTCATCCTGAGCGCAGTTTGGCGCGTTTGCGCCAAACATAGTCGAAGGATCTGCGGTTGCCTTCAAGAGCACTTCAGAGACACAGAGTTAGCGTCGTTCCCGAAAGAAGCTCCGCAGCAACTCCGCCGCTTCCTCACCCAGAATCCCCTGCTCCACCTGCATCTGGTGGTTCAACTGCGGATGATTCAGCACCGCCAGCACCGACCCACATGCACCGGCCTTGGGGTCAGTGGCAGCAAACACCAGCCGGTCAAGCCGCGCATGAATCATCGCCCCGGCGCACATGGCGCAGGGCTCAAGCGTCACGTAAAGCGTGCAGCCGTTGAGCCGGTAGTTGCCAATCGCCGCAGCAGCCGCGCGCAAAGCAACGATCTCCACATGAGCCGTCGGGTCGTTGTCGCGCAGCACACGGTTCTGAGCACGGACAACAATCTCGCCCCCACGCACAACCACCGCGCCGATCGGCACCTCGCCAGCCTCGGCCGCTGCGCGAGCCTCGGCCAGCGCAGCCTGCATCGCTTCTAGGTCCGTAATCACGAGCGCACAACTCCCGCCAGCGGCTGCTGCTGCGTCATGCAATGCAGCGCGCCCAACCCCCAGATCAAATCCACCGAGTGCACGCCGATCACTTCCCGATCCGGAAAAGCCTCGGCCAAAATGTTCAACGCCACGCGATCATTGGGATCGTGGAAAGTCGGCATCAGCACCACGCCGTTCGCAATGTAAAAGTTCGCGTAGCTCGCCGGCACCCGCTGTTTGTTGAATACAATCGGCCTCGGCATGGGCAGCTCAATCACCGTGAACTGTTTGCCCTCAGCCGTCCGCGCGGCCTTCAGGCGGCGCAGATTCTCAGCCAGCGGCTCATGGTTTGGGTCGCTAGTATCCGGCTCGACAGCCGTAATGATCGTGTCCGCAGAAGCAAAGCGGGTAATGTCATCGACGTGCCCGTGCGTGTCGTCGCCAGCAATGCCGTTCCCTAGCCAGATCACCTGCTCGATGCCGAGGTAGTCGGAAAACACCTGCTCCAACTGCTCGCGCGTGAGCCCCGGGTTGCGCTGCTGAACCGTACTCAACAGACACTCTTCGGTGGTCAGCATCGACCCCGCGCCGTTCACATCAATCGATCCGCCTTCGAGCACAACCCGATGCTGCTTCCCATTCAACAACGTAATCGCAGGCTGCCACTCCGGAACTTTGAGCAGTTTCCTGGCGCGCCCCGGCAACTTGTCATCGAGCTGCCAATTGTCGTACTTGGCCCACGCGTTGAACTTCCAGTTCGTGATCCCGACCTGCCCTTTGGCATTCCGCACAAAAATCGGCCCCGGATCACGGACCCAGCTGCGGTCCGTCGGCCACTGGTGAAAAAGGACGTTCTCAACCCGCGCATGTCCGCGCCGCAGCATCCCCGCAACGCGCCGCTCGGTCTTCTCGTCTTCGACAACCAGATGCACCTGCTCCCGCTCGGCAAGCAGCCGCACAATCTCCGCATAGAGCCACGGAATCGCAGGAAACTTCCCCGGCCAGTCCTCAGGATTATGCGGCCAGGCCAGCCACGTTGCCTCGTGCGGCTCCCACTCGGCCGGCATACGGTAGCCAAGCTCGCGCGGTGTCTTCTCGTCCATCGCTACTCAGCCTCTCTGTCGATAAACCGCTCGGTAATCTGCCCGTACGCATCAATCCGCCGGTCGCGCAGAAACGGCCAGTTGCGCCGCGTCTCCTCAATCAGCCCGGGATCGACCTCGGCAATCAATATCTCTTCCTTATCGTGGCTCGCCTTCGCCAAAATCCGCCCAAAGGGATCAGCAATAAAGCTGCCTCCCCAGAACTCGATACCCGCGCCCGCAGCCCGGTTGCCCCGAATGTCGCCCTGCTCGTGGCCCACGCGGTTCACCGCGCCAACATAAACTCCATTCGCAATCGCGTGGCTGCGCTGAATCGTCTGCCAGGCCTCGTACTGCGCCGTGCCGAACTCGTCCTTCTCCGCCGGATGCCACCCAATCGCCGTCGGGTAGAACAACACCTCAGCCCCCTGAAGCGCCGTCAGCCGCGCGCCCTCCGGATACCACTGGTCCCAGCACACCAGCGTCCCGATACGGCCAAAGCGAGTGCTGACCGCCTTGAAGCCCAGATCGCCCGGCGTAAAGTAGTACTTCTCAAAGTACAGCGGATCGTCCGGAATGTGCATCTTGCGATAGACGCTGAGGATGCCGCCCTCCGCGCCCAGCGTGACCGCCGTGTTGTGATACAGCCCCGCCGCGCGCCGCTCGAACAGCGATGCCACAATCACAATCTTCAACTCGCGGGCCAGCGCCCCCAGCGCCTCCGTCGACGGCCCCGGAATCGCCTCGGCAAGATCGAAAAGCGCCAACTCCTCGCGCTGGCAGAAGTACTGCGTCTGAAACAGCTCGGGCAGGCAGATAACCTGCGCTCCCTGCCGCGCGGCCGCGCGGACATGGCCGAGCGCCGCGGCAAAATTAGCCTCCGGGTTCGCGCCCATCCGCATCTGCACAAGACCGATAGTGAATTTGCTATTGGACATGACTTCGTTCGGCTCCCTTTCCGCTCCATGCAGCAAGGCCAACCCCGCAGTGGCAAGGTTGGCCTTCATTCCTCTGTTGCTTGAACCGTTCTACCCTAGCCACAACATGGGTCCAAAACTCTGCTGCGCGCAGCGCCTACTCTTCGAGGATCAGCACCGCGGCGGCGATGGTCGTGGTCCACTTGCCGCCCTTATCGCCCACGGCCGACTGCGTATAGTTGCTGGTGCGCACGATCTTGTTTGAGATCCGGTAGATCTCTTTCTTCTCGTCCCAGCTCTTGTCGGGATCAAAGTCCACGTCCAGCGTGGTGGCAAGCATCTCGGCGGCCAGTTCTTCGGCGTACTCGCCTGCCTGCTCCTCGGTCTCGCCAAAGCTGTGGTGCTCGCTCAGATAGCCGTAGGTATTGTGGTCGGCGGGAATAGCCACGCCGATGCTCGATACCACCAGCCGGTGCGGCTCGCGTGTCGAGTTCTCGGCGATCACGGCAAAGACGATCTCGCCGTGGTCCAGGTACTTGAGGCCTTCTTTGCGAGAGAGAATCTTGCAATTGGGCGGGAAGATCGACGAGACGCGTACCAGATTCTGCGACGCAATGCCTGCATCGCGCAGCGCCATCTCAAAGCTGGTAAGCCGTTCCTTGTGCTTGCCTACGCCCTTCGTAAAGAAGAGCTTCTTCGGGACCATGCTCTTGCCCAATTTCTATGTACCCTCCTGGGGTATGAAGATTGCGAACTCTGTAAAGGTTCCCGGTTGAGTCTATCGCATTCGGGCAGGCAGGACCACGACTCCGGCAGTATATTTTCGGGATTTCTCTGCGCTGTCCAGGATCAGTCCGGGAACCGGGCCGCCCCTGCCGCAAAATCAGTGCCAAAACCGCGTTGCAACTAGTGAATTTGGGATGGTAGCCTCAAAGAGCGGTCCCCGGAGATCAACTGCCCTGCTATCCCGCTCGAGGTGGCTTCCCACCACCGGTAGTGTGTTCAAATGCGGCAATTCCGGAGCCGGCAGTCGAGATTAGTTCTGAAGGGGCGCATCACCAATATGCAAAGCACTTATAACGGAGTCGAGCTACCCAAAAACGGGCAGCCCATCGAGTACCGCGACGGGAAGTACATCGTCCCCGACAACCCCATCATCCCCTACATCGAAGGCGACGGAACCGGCCGCGACATCTGGAAGGCCTCGCAGCGCGTATTCGACGCGGCCGTCGAAAAAGCCTACGGCGGCAAGCGCGCCATCCGCTGGTTTGAGATCCTGGCCGGCGAAAAGGCCTTCCGCGCCTGCGGCAACTGGCTGCCCGACGACTCAGTCGCCGCAGCCCGCGACCTGCGCGTCTCCATCAAGGGACCGCTCACCACTCCGGTCGGTGGCGGCATCCGCTCGCTCAACGTGGCCCTCCGCCAGATCCTCGACCTCTACGCATGCGTCCGCCCCGTCAAGTACTACGCCGGCGTGCCCAGCCCCGTGAAGCAGCCCGAGAAGCTCGACATCATGATCTTCCGCGAGAACACGGAAGACGTCTATGCCGGTATCGAGTTCAAAGAGGGCAGCGCGGACGCCAAAAAGCTCATCTCCTTCCTCAACGACGACCTGCTCGCCCAGACCAAGAAGCGCGTGCGCCTGGATTCCGGCATCGGCATCAAGCCCATCTCCGTAACCGGCACCAAGCGCCTGGTGCGTTATGCCATCAAGCAGGCGCTCGCCATGGGCCGCAAGACCCTCACCCTCATGCACAAGGGCAACATCATGAAGTTCACTGAGGGCGCGTTCCAGGAGTGGGGTTACGAGGTCGCCATCGAAGAGTTCCGCGACCAGATCGTGACCGAACGCGAGAGCTGGATCCTTGGCAACGTCGAGGCGAATCCCAGGATCACCATCGAAGAGAACGCCGCCATCATCGAGCCGGGCCTCGAATTTTCAAACAAGGCCTTCCAGGATTCGATCTACGCCGAAGTCAAGGCAACGCTCGACGCCATCGGTAAGACCCATGGCAACGGCGCGTGGAAGTCGAAGCTCATGATCAACGACCGCATCGCCGACTCCATCTTCCAGCAGATCGTCACCCGGCCTGACTCCTACAGCGTCATCGCCTCGCCCAACCTCAACGGCGACTACATCTCTGACGCCGCGGCGGCGCAGGTCGGCGGCCTCGGCATCGCGCCCGGCGCAAACATCGGCGACGGATTCGCGGTCTTTGAGGCCACACACGGCACCGCGCCCAAGTACGCTGACAAGGACATGATCAATCCCGGCTCGGTCATTCTCTCCGGCGTCATGATGCTCGACTTCATGGGCTGGAAAGAAGCCGCCAAGCTTATCGAGACCGCGATGGAAAAGACCATCGTGCAAAAGTTCGTGACTTACGACTTTGAGCGCCTCACCGCAGGCGCCACCAAGGTGGGCACGAGCGAGTTTGCTACACGGATGATTGGGAACATGTAGCGGAGGCGAGCGATGCTGGAGGCGTTAGTAGAGATGGTTGGCGCCGTTCTCGAAATGCTTGTAGCAATGGCGAAGGTCATCGCAACCCCAATATCACGCGCGAAGCGCGGCTAACGCTGCCCGCTCCGCTTTAAGAATTAACCGAATTGACCACCAAGGAGAGTAACAACATGCGTAAGAAAGTAAGCATTGTAGGTGCGGGCAACGTGGGCGCAACGGCAGCTCACTGGATTGCTTCGAAGGAACTAGCCGACGTGGTACTGGTCGACGTCGTCGAGGGCGTGCCTCAGGGCAAGGCTCTGGACATGCTCGAGGCCATGCCCATCGCCAAGCAGGACGTCAGCATCATCGGCGCAAACGACTACGCCGCCACGGCCAACTCCGACGTGGTTGTCATCACCGCCGGAATCCCCCGCAAGCCGGGCATGAGCCGCGACGATCTGCTCAAGACCAACTACAACATCATGTCGTCGGTCGTTAAGGAAGTCGTCAAGTACTCGCCCAATTGCATCATCATCGTGGTTTCGAATCCGCTCGACGCCATGGCACAGACCGCCTTCCGCCAGGCCGGCTTCCCCCGCGAGCGCGTCATCGGCATGGCCGGCGTGCTTGACTCGGCCCGCTACCGCACCTTCATCGCCCAGGAACTCAACGTCAGCGTCGAGAACGTCACCGCCTTCGTGCTCGGCGGCCACGGCGACACCATGGTTCCCCTGCCCCGCTACTCCACCTGCGCCGGCATCCCCATCACCGAGCTCATCGCTCCCGAGCGCATCGAGCAGCTCAGCCAGCGCGCCCGCGACGGCGGCATTGAGATCGTCAACTTCCTCAAGACCGGCAGCGCCTACTACGCGCCCTCGGCCGCGGCGGTTGAGATGGTCGAAGCAATTCTCAAGGACAAGAAGAAGATCCTCCCCTGCGCCGCCTATCTCCAGGGC
The DNA here is from genome assembly GCA_903842065.1 of uncultured Acidobacteriaceae bacterium. Taxonomy (GTDB): domain Bacteria; phylum Acidobacteriota; class Terriglobia; order Terriglobales; family Acidobacteriaceae; genus Telmatobacter. The sequence goes on from CAIMKZ010000005.1 coordinate 140,024, forward strand.
GAGTACGGCATCGACGGCTACTACGTCGGCGTCCCCTGCAAGCTCGGCGCGGCCGGCCTCGAACAGATCATCGAGATCAAGCTCACCGAATCCGAAGACGCCGCCCTCAAGAAGAGCGCCGCCTCCGTCAAGGAACTCTGCGCCGTAATCGGCGTCTAGATCAACCCGCATCAAACACGGTAAGCTCGTTTTGAAGGCCCCGGATTCCCCAAGGAATCCGGGGCCTTCTGTTTTCATCTCAACCAACCACAAAAGCAGGCTGCCCCAGGTGCCTAGCACTTGGGCACCTGGGAAACCTCAGCACCAAACCACCCACAACCCGGGCCAAACCGTTGTATCCTCCTCCCATGCCCAGTGGACTAATCCGTCGTCTTCACACCGGAAACTTCCACTTCATCACCTTCAGTTGTTTTCATCGGCAACCGTATCTAGGCACCCTCACCGCGCGCGACCTCTTCGAAGACGCTCTGGAGCGCACACGGCAACGCTACCGGTTCGTCATCGCAGGCTACGTAGTCATGCCAGAGCATGTGCACCTACTCATCGGAGAGCCCGCGAAGAGCGACACCGCCGGAGTGATCCACGCTCTCAAGCTCTCCGTCTCCAAGCGCAGATCCGAACGGCCCTTCTGGCTGACACGCTATTACGACTTCATCGTAAACACCGACGAGAAGCGCATAGAGAAGCTCCGCTACATGCACCGCAATCCGGTTGTGAGAGGACTGGTCGAGAAGCCCGAAGACTGGCAATGGTCGAGTTTCCGCCACTACGCAACAGGGCTGGAGGGAACGGTAGAGATAGAATCCCAATGGACCGCATTCCGTCGCGGAGGACAGTTACCGGATCATCTGCGATACCGGGAGAAAGCGGGTTGAGAGAAGTGGTCTCCCAGGTGCCCAAATGCGAGGCACCTGGGGCAGCCAGCTATTGTGGTTAGGATAGAGTCATTTGCATCCGGACCACCGGCCGTAATGAATGACTCAACAACAAAGGGGAGATCGTCGTGAAGCCTCTTTTCGAGACCGCAATCTATGTAAATCGAGCTACAGAGAGCCTTAGCAAAGCTATTAAAGGGAAGGAGATATCCGACCCGCTTATCGAATTCCGTTCTTGGACGAGCGGAGAGAAGCTCTTTGTCAAGGCGCAAGAGAGCGGCTGTGACTTGCCGCTCATTTTCGCGCAGTATCCGAAACTGGAGTACTGGGCTATTGCGGAGGAGATCGTTGTTCTGGAAGAGGACGACAAGAGCGTGACGCGCTATCGCTTCTCCAATCTTCAACGAATCCCCGGTCGCACGCGACAGAGAAATGATTTGACCGTCATCAGTACCGGCAAACCTCTTCCCAATGACTTCATTCGTTCATACTCGCTCGTCAAGACTCCAGACTTCCTACTTGCATCCAGGAAGAAGCGTCATTGAGGTTTCTGCTTGGAGGCTGGCCTAGATTCCAGGGAAGCCAATCCAACCAACAAACTGGCTGCCCCAGGTGCCTCGCCTTTGGGCACCTGGGAAACCACTACACTCAACCGGCCACTCTCAAAGAGTCGCGACTGATGCAGTTCCGCCGTGGCGCGGCCGAGGCACCCGGCAATCCTCGGACCTCAATCCACCATTTCCTTGTATCGCAGATAGTCCGGTAACTCTCAGAAACGCTTGCGTGCGCCACGCGCCCGGCTTTCAGGACGTGAGCCGCTTTCTGGATCTCGGCGGTGGCAGGTAGTTTTCTCCACTCACGACCTTTCGCCCGGTCTTGCTTTCAAGTTCTAGCTGTGCGCGTTTTGATATGTTGCCGCCTGTCTTGGCGGCCTTCTTGTTGGCGGGCAGACCCACCGCCCGTGTCGTCTCCGCGATCTCCCCGGGTGGAAAGCTCGGCCAGGGCAGTAAAGATCAGTTCAGCCTCGCTCAAGTGGTCGCGACATCGGTCAATCGCTGTTTCCCGTCTTCGGCTGTCCGTTTTCAGTTGGTGACAATTTGTCACCAGTGGACTTCCCTGGAACCCGGCTGCACCAGTCCGCCGCGCCTGCCCGCCGTGGCGGGGCGGAGGGACCGGGGAGGTCGAGGAGCCCCGGTCTGCCCCATCCCTTACAATCCCCCTCCGCCCGCGTCCCGGAGGGCAGCGGCGAACTGAACCCTGACCCCTAAAATATTCCGCCCCAGAATTGCCGATTAATTCCGCAATCCATGCACAATTGGAATCAGATGGTGAACATGGAGCTTCACGCTGCCCCTGACAGGCGTCCGGGCAGCACGAAACAGGACATCCAAACCCCTCAAATCTCCCGTAAGTTATTGATTCTGGCATACCTGACAGTAAAGTATTGATTCGAGCATACTTAGCATCCCGCCCCCAGGCTAACCCCTTTATCATCTAGTATTTGCTGTAAAAGATGGGGGGGGAGGGTCATCAGGGGGGAGGGCACAACCTCAACCCGCCACGTCAGAAGCTAGTAGCTAGAGGCTAGAAGCTAGCAGCTGGCACTAGCAGCTAAAAGCTGCTTCCGCCGCCATCGTCGTCTCGTGCCGCACATCGGCGCCCTTCTTCCAGAAGATCACGTCGATCGCGATGTTCGAGGCGTGGTCCCCGATCCGCTCCAGATGCTTGGCGATGAGGATCGCGTTCAACGCCTGCCGCGTGTACTCGGGCTTCTGCTGGATGAGCTGTTGCAGGTCCGCATAGGCATTGTGGTTCATGCGGTCGATGGCGTCGTCCATCCCGCGAATGGTGTCGGCCAGCGCGGCGTCGCCCTCAATCAGCGCCTGCACCGCCGAGCGGATCATATGGCCGGCATACTCGCCCATAGCGGCAAAATCCACCGGCAGCTCCACAGGCTCGAGCTTCAGAATCTCCTTGGTGCGCCGGCCGATGCCGCGTGCCTGGTCGCCGATGCGCTCCAGGTCGCCTGTGATCTTGATCGTCGCCAGAAGGAAGCGCAGGTCAATGGCCATGGGCTGCTCTTTGGCCAGCAGTTCGCAGGCCATGGCATCCACTTCGTTCTGCGCCGTGTCGATGGCCCGCTCGTTCTGCTTGACGAACTTGCAAAGCGCCCTGTCGCGGTTCAGATAGGCTTCCATCGAGGAGTCCACCGCCAACTGCGTAAGTGCGGCCATGGCAAGGAGCTTGTCCTTAACCTCGGCCAACTGCTGATGAAAGTGAATGCGCGGCAATCTGAACTCCTGCTTCTATTTTCCCATCTGCCATGCCAAGGCGAATAGGATTCCTCCGCCATGCACCAGAACCGTCACGGCGGGTTCATCTAGGTATGGGCAGTGCGCTCGATACGCCCGAGCAGGAAGACGTAGGCCACGATGCCGATGACCAGGTAAATGGCGGCAGCCAGAAATGCCCAGCTATAAGAGTGACGGAACTGGACCACGTAGCCGGTAACGATCGGAGCGGCGATAGCCGAGACCTGCCCGAAGAAGTTGATGATGCCGCCTACCTTGCCAACGTTCTCGGGCGAAGCAATCAGCGAGGGCAGCGACCACGCAATGGGTGCCGATGCGGCCAGCCCGCCGAGCGAGACGCTGATCCAGAACAGTGCCAGAGCCGGAGTGGATGCGTAGGCCGCGCCGTAGATGCCAAGGCCGAAGCCGATTCCGCCGACAAGAATCACGCGGCGGACTGCGCTCGCGCCAAAGCCGCGGCGGATCAGGTAATCGGCCAGCAGGCCGCCGATGAAGAAGTCTGTCACCGTGCCGATCGACCAGGGAACGGCCGTGTAGACGAACGAGTGCATCAGATCGATGTGCAGCGCCGTGGCCAGATACGTCGGCAGCCAGGTCAGCAGCAGGTAGAAGACGTAGTTGTAAGCGCCAAAGCCGATGGCCAGCCCAAGAACCTTGGGCTGCGCAATCAGATGCAGGAGCGAGTAGCCATGCGCGGGCTTAGCTTCTGATTTGTCGTGCGACTCGCCTGAGGCCTCAATGTAGACGCGCTCGGCTTCGCTCAGGCCCGGGTCTTCCGCGGGCTCGCGATAGACGCGCCAGAATGCGAAGAAGTAGGCGAGGCTGATGATGCCGGTCAGCGCAAAGCTCCAGCGCCATCCGAACCAGAGCAGCACCATGCCCAGCAGCGGCACGCCGATGACAGAAGAAAACTTGGCCGCGGCGTCGTTGCAAGCAGTGGCAAAGCCGCGCTCATGCGGCGGAAACCAGCGGCCAATGGCCTTGGCGTTGCTGGGGAACGTCGGCGCTTCTCCGACTCCGAGCAGGAAGCGCGCGCCAAACAACCCGCCAAGCGTGGGCGTTGATGCGGCGGCAAATGAAGCCATGCTCCACAGGAATGCGCCAATGCGCCCGATGCGCCGAACGCCGAAACGGTCGAGCAGAACGCCGATCGGCAGTTGCAGCGCCGCATACGTCAGGCTGTAGGCGCTCAACAGATAGCCGTAGACGACATTGGTGATACCGAACGATGCAACCAGCGCGTCATGCGACACGGAGAGGTTGACCCGGTCCAGAAAGTTCACCAGCACGCCTGCGCCGAGCAGCCATGCAATCCGCCAGCGACGCCGGGGCAAGTTGTGTGGATGGCTCAACAGCGGCTGGTTCAGTTTCGATTCTCCCATCATGCCGATTCTACAGGAAGGCTGCACAACGTGACTCAAGCCGCGATGCCTACAATGATCTCTATGACGCTGGCTGACTGGACTATTCGCACCCTGAGGCAACAACTCGCAAGCGGAGAGACAACTCCGGCTCGGCTCGCGCAACAGGCGCTGGATCGCTCGAACAGCAACGTGGGCCGCAACGTGTACCTGTGGCAGAACGCCGAGTGGACTCGCGCCGAGGCCGCTCGCGCCGAAGCATTGCCGCGCGGCGAAGGCGGTCCCTTCGGCGACGGACGCAGTGCTCTGTGGGGACTTCCCATCTCCATCAAGGACTGCTTCTATCTGGCCGGCGCGCCGACCTCTTGCGGAGTGCGCTTCTATCGCGATCGCGATGGCATAGCCGCGCGGGACTCGTGGCTGGTGGAGCAGTTGAGATCGATGGGCGCGGTCATCGTCGGCAAGACGCATCTGCACGGCCTCGCCTACGGCATCACCGGCGAGAATCCTGAGTTCGGCGACTGCATCCAGCCAGGGACGAGCGACCGGCTCACCGGCGGCTCTTCCAGTGGCTCGGCTGCAAGCCTGATGGAAGGCTCGGCGGTTGCGGCCATCGGAACAGATACAGGCGGATCGGTGCGCGTGCCTGCGGCATTGTGCGGACTCGCCGGATACCGCTCTACGCTCGGCCGCGGCAACTGGAGCGGCGGCGCGCATCTCGCCGAGTCCTTCGACACGCTGGGCTGGCTCTTCCGCGATCTCGAAGACGCGCCGCTGTTGAGTGTTCCATTTGCCACCGCGCAAATCCAAAAGCCCGAAAGAACCTTCTCGCGGTTTGCGTATGTGGGCGACGATTTTCTGCACGACTGCGATCCGGACGTTGCGGCGAGCTTTCGCACTGCCGTCCGCGAACTCGAAGCGCTGGGGCTCAAGGGCCGCGCCATCGACACAAGCTGGTGGACCGATACCATCGACATCTTCGCGCCCTTGCAGGCTTCAGAAGCTGCGCTGGTGCACGCGGGCAACTTCGAGCACTTCGAGCGGCCGATTCAGGAGCGCTTGCAATGGGGCGCAAGTCTGACAGCAGACGAACTCTCCTCGCTGCGTAAGCGTCATGCAGCATTCCGCGCGCGAATGGATGAGCTATTCGCAGAACATGAACTCGTGATGCTGCCGTCGGCGCCAGTGGCCGCTCTCAGAACCGGCAGCGGCGACGGCGGAGTAGCGGTTCGCAAGCGCCTGCTGCGCTATACCTCGCCCTTCAGTTTGGCCGGAGTGCCGTGTGTCGCGATCCCCTGCGCTGCTGGTGGAGTGCAGCTGGCAGCCGCACGGGAAAGCGATGAGGCATTGCTCGATCTGGCGGCTCGGATCGGCGCGGTCAGAAGGACGCCTTGAGTCCGAACTGAACCAATCGCGGATTGACTGACGTCGAGTTGATTACGCCGAAGGTTCCGTTGGTAACGCTGGTGTCGGGCCACATGAACTGGGCATGATTGAAGGCGTTGAAGAACTCGACGCGAAGCTCAATCTTCGCGGCCTTGATGTTGCCGCTTTTGCTCAGCGCGATGTCGGTATTGTTTTGTCCCGGCCCGAGGATGATACCGACGCCAGCGTTGCCAAAGCCGGTGCCGTCGCCGATCTTGGGAAGCGCGCAGGTTGAGCTGCCGAAGGTCACAGTTGTGTCGGCAATCGCCGAGAGGTTGAAGTAGCCTTTGATCCGATCGTGCAGGCTGCCGGTCGTGGGCAGGTCGCGAGCTGTCTTGCCCGGACAGAACTGAGCGCGTGATATGCCCGCGCCGCCGTAAATGGTGCCGCCGAGATTGTCTGAGAGCGTAAGCGGCGTGCCGGACTGGATGACCGTCGCACCCGAGAATCCCCAGCGATTGACCAGCTTCCCGGCCATACCGGATACCTTCCATGGGAAGTCCCATCCATAGCGGACAGCAAGTCGATGCGGGGCGTTGTTTTCTGAGGGGCCGTATTGCTGGCGGGCATCGAGGGGATTGTTGCTGTTCATGCCGCTATCGGCGAGAAAGTTGGGCTGTCCGGGCAGGTTGGGTGCCGCGCCCAGAACAGTGAGGTTTTTGCTGAACATGTAAGCGGCCTGGGCATGCAGTCCGTTTGCGGTGCGCTTGCTGACGGCGACCTGAAGGCTGTTGAACTTTGCGCTTCCCTGCGTCTGCGCAGAGCTGAGGCCGTTGGCGGCGATGCCGAGATAGGGTACACGCAACGCGGCGTTGGTTACGTTGCTCACTGTGAGCCCATTCACGGGATGACCGGAATCGGCCAGTTCCGGCACGTTGATCTGCCGGGAGGCGCTTTGCAGATGAACGGAGTGAGCGCCGGCATAACCTGCCACGACGATAAACCCGAAAGGAAGCTGCTGCTCGATCTCGAAGTTCCACTTCTGTGTGATAGGAACGGAGAGGTTTTCGTCGATGGTGCTTAGGCTGAGGTTTGAGCTCGCTCCAGTGATGAAGTTGGCAGCTCGCGCCGCGCCCCAGCCAAGAACAGCCTGGGGATAGGGATGAGCCAGACTGGCTGCGTAGTTGGCTGTTCCTGTGCCGCCGACGGGCACTGCGTAGGGCACGTCGGCCATGGGTTGCTGCACCAGGGTCCATGTGTCGAGCCGGTCGTAGAAGATGCCGTATCCGCCACGCAGGATCAGGCTTCGTTTCTTGAACGTCTGAAGCGAAAAGCCGAGCCGAGGCGCAATATTCCAAAGCGGCGCGCCGCCCGGAATGGGCGTGTTGCGGCTGTTGCGGACCACGCCCGCCGCCAACGAGCCTTTGAAATTGGACGGGACAACAAAGCCCTCATAGGTTCCCGAGGAGCCGGGAACGGTCCAGGCATGGGCGAGGCTTGGCCAGAAGTTTGTGTTGTTGCCGGTCGCGTCGGCGAGCAACCCAAAATAATCCCAGCGCAGACCGGCCTCGATTGTCAGGCGATCCAGAAGATGGATGCTGTCCTGGAGATATCCGGAGGCATCGGAGAAACGAAATGAGTGCTGGATGCCGGATACTGAGGTCACATAGGCCGAGGACACCGAGCCCAGACTACCGTAGATGTTGCTGTAGGGCGTGCCATTGGTCATAGCTCCATTCACCATCGGATTAGCGGCGTTGCAGGAGGCACTGCCGGGAGGGCAACCGGGAAGGCCCAGAAGAAGATCGGCGAAGCTGCCGATGCTAAGCGAGCCACGCGCATACGCGGTAACGGCCATATTCCACTGCCGTCGATCCACCTCAAAGCCCAGCCGCAACGCATGTTTTCCTTGCGTCCAGGAGATCTGATCTCCGATCTGATACTGATTGACGCTGATGTAATCCCTGACGTTGGCCCCGCCCAGGCTGAAGAGGCCGGAGATGTTGATAGTGTCGATCGCGTCGATGCCGGGCAGAATGGAAGTGATGCCGACATCGTTGTTGGTAAACGGAATTTGCGGTGAGTGCTTTTGCAGATCGTGCTGCCCTGACACACGCAGTTCATTTTGAAGAGTGCTTGAAAACGCGGAGTTGAGCCGAATCAGGCCGTAGATGTTCGCGCTGGATATCGAGTAGCGGAATCCGGGAAGCGTGCTTGGACCTCCCGTAAAGTTAGCCGTCTGGGGATCGTATCCGTAGAAGAACCTCTCTGAGAGCTTTTGCTTCTCAGTAAGCGCATAGTCGGTATTCAGAAGCACCTGATCCTCGCGGAAAGCCGCGGGCATGGTGAACGAAGCGGTCCTGAATCCGCCAGTGCCGGAGCCGGGGATGGCGAAGTTTCCGTTGGGCAGTTTGAGATTGAGAAGATTGATAGCTACAGGATTGATATTTGATCCGTCGCAGGCAACCTGAACACCGCCGCGCAGGGTAGCATAACGGCTGTCGCCGGGGTGGCCGGAAGGACAAAGCGCCGCGCCTACGGATGCCGCCGTGCGCGCGGCGGGAAGCGGCGGGAGAGTGACTTTGGGAGCAAACCCTGCGCTGGCAAAGCCGTTGCTCTGGCGCGTTCCCTGGTAGGCGAAGAAAAAGCTGGCCTTGTCCTTCAGCAGCGGTCCACCGACGGAGAAGCCGAACTGATTCTGCTTCAACACGGGCTCGCCGATGCCCTGCCGCTTGAGAAAGAAATCGTTCGCATTGAAGAGATCATTACGGACAGATTCGAAGAGCGACCCGTGCAAAGCTCCGGCACCTGACCTGGTGGTCACAGAGATGTTGGCTCCGGCGTAACGCTCGGGACCGGCGGAGTAGCTCCAGGACTGCACGCTGTTGGCAGCGATGGCATCCGGATTGAGAGCGGCAGGCGAATCGGCAGCGCTGGTAGATGCAGCAATCGATACGCCATCAATCATGTAATTGTTGGCTACCGAACTGCCGACCTTGACGCCCTGAGAGTTCATGCCCAGCGAAGTGGCGTTACTCACCTGGCTCGAAACGCCGCTTGCCAATCCCGCCGCCTGTGTGTAATTGCGGCTGGAGAGCGGCACATCCTTCACTTGTGCTGCGTTTTCCTGTGCCTCGTTCACCCCGGCCTCAATCGGTGGCAGCCACTCGACAGCCACCGTTTCGGACGGACCGCCCGGAGTAAGCTTCACGCCGAGACTGACAGCGCCCTCGCCGGCAACTGAGACATTGCTCACGGCGGCTGTCTTGAAGCCCGGCGCGGAAAATGTAACAGTGTAGATCCCCGGCGGCAGCACGAGCCTATATGTGCCTGCGGCGTCGCTAACAGAGGCAGCAAGGGAACTTGCTTCACTTACCCATGCCTTCACGGCAACACCAGCGAGAGCCGAACCGCCGCCGCTGCTTACTACGCCGGAGATGAATCCACTGCCCGCGACCTGAGCACTCAATACGGGAGTTGAGATGGCGATAAAGAGCAGTACCCGTATGAAGAGCGGAAGATTTCGATCCTTCATGGTTCTCCTGGCGCGGAATAACACAATGCACCGCTCCCTGCTGAACAGGACGCGGTAAACATGGCTGGCAATCTGTTTGCTCAGTGACTATTTGATTTGACGTTTGTTTTTAGGAAAAAGTCACGAGACGAACGGCCCACCAGTACCGTTCTCGCACCCTTCGATGTCTCCCACTTGTTCGTTGCCGCCGACCAATACTCAAGCAGACGCAGCGGAATATGGACTGAAACCGTCTGCTGCCTGCCTGCTTCGAGATGAATCCGCGTGAAGCCAATCAGCGAACGAACCGCAAAGCTCGCGCCGCTTGGCGGATTCGTAGGCGCCCCGAGATACACCTGCGGAACTTCGTCGGAGGCAACGGCGCCGGAGTTCTTCACGTTGAACGAGACATCGAGTCCGCCGTGTGCCGCGCGCTTTACGGCAAGTCCCGAGTAGTCGAACTTGCTGTAAGATAGACCGAATCCGAAGGGATACAGCGGCGCGATCTTCTCCTTGTCGAACCAGCGATAGCCAACAAAGATGCCCTCGGAGTAAGTCGTCTTGCCATCGACTCCGGCTGCGGTACGCTCCGGATAGGCAGGGTTTGCCGCGCAGCAATAGTCCGCAAGATTGCGCGCCCAGGTGAAGGGCAGACGCCCCGCGGGGCTGGTCTTGCCAAGCAGGATGTTCGCCATTGCAAGGCCGCCCTCGTCACCGGGCCACCACATCAGCAGCACGCCCTTGACCTTGTCGAGCCACGGCATCGCGATGGGCTGGCTCACATTGAGCACGACGATCGTGTTCGGATTCACAGCGGCGATGTCTTCAATCAGCTTATCCTGATCGCCGGGCAGCGCAAAGGTGGGATTGCCGCGGCTCCAAGCAAACACCACAGCGGTCTTCGATGCCCTGGCGGCTGCAATGGCCTCCTCGTGGTCGCGCCTGCGGTCGGCCTCCGAGCTCCAGCTCAGGCGAATCTGCTCCGCGCCCCCGCTCTTGTCGGCCGCAACGGTCAGCTCGATTGCGTGCGCTCCGGCAGTGAGCGTCGTCTGTCTGCGAATATTGTTGAGCCCATCGGGCGTCGGCATCATGCTGCTCAGACTGGCCTGAATGGTGTCGGTACGCGAGTTGCCGATGCCGGCCTGGATGCCGGAGAACGGCTTGCCGTCGATCTTTAGCGTCGCGACAGATCCCAGCAGAGCAAGATCGATCTCGTACAGTCCATCGGTGGGAACAGTAAGAGTCCCAGTCCATGTTGCGGTGGTCTTCGCGGGCAGAGGCTTGCCGCTTGCAGTTGTGAAGTCGACATTGGCGTCGGTCTGCGTTGCGCCAGAGTCCGATGTCCTCAGCAGCCCGGGCTGGCCGTCATGCGTGAAGACTGAAGCGGGGATAGGAGTACCGCTCATATTGTCGGCGACGGCGAATCGGATGCTGGCCTTTGTTCCAGAGGGCAGCGACTTCTTCAGCGCATCGAGCGGACTCACCTGACGCCAGGGAAATCCAAGGGAACGTTCCGCGTTGTTGCCTATGGAGACGACCTGGCCCGCACCGGGGCCGATCATCGCCAGAGAGGCCAGCGAGTCCGTGCCGAGCGGCAGGATTGCGCCTTCGTTCTTGAGCAGAACAGCGGAGTCTTCAGCGGTCTTCTGGATGATGCGAGCGTTGGCCTCTTCGTCGTGGGGAAGGATGGTGTGCTGCGGAGCGTGATCGAGGAAGCCGAACTTGTCGTATGCCAGCAGAATCCATCCGGCTGCGCGCGTGATTGCGTCTTCTTTTACAGCCCCGGAGTGGATGGCATCCCAAAGGTTGATGCGCGGATCGCCCGCGTTCGAACCACCGCCGCCGCCGCGTACGGTTGGAGGCTCTTCCGGCATTCCTGAGAGCGTAGGCGGAGCCATGTTGGGTGCGCCCGGCGCCGGTGCTGCGGCCGGAGCGGCAACAGTCGGCTCGTAGTTGAAGAAGGAGAACCTGCCGCCTGCCGGAGTGCCCTTGAGCGGCGTACCCGGCATCTCGAGATCGAGTCCTTCATTGACGAAGGTTGGCGCATGCGTTGCGCCCCAGTCGGAGGTGACAAATCCCTTGAAGCCGAGTTCTTTGCGAAGGATGCCCAGAAGAATTTCGGAGTTGCCGCAACTGCGCGCTCCGTTGAGAACCTCATAAGCGCACATGACCGAGGAGACACCCGCATCGACCGCATCTTTGAAGGGCGCGACGTAAATTTCGCGCAAGGTCTGCGGATCGACAACAACATTCATGGACGCGGAATCGTAGGCCACATAGTGCTTGGCCTGGGCCAGGATGCCCTGCTTCTGAATGCCCTCGACCTCGGCAGCGCCGATCAATCCTGTCAGCAGCGGATCTTCGCCAAAAGTGTTGTAGCCGCGGCTGAAGGTGATGTCGCGATCGATGTTGATGAAGGGCTCGAGCACAATGTCGATACCGAGCGAACGCGCCTCGCGGCCGATGACGATGCCATTCTGCCGCGCATCCTCAGTGCTGAAGGTGGCGGCAACGCCCATCGTTGCCGTCTCAGCCTGCGAGGGGTTCCGCGTCAGCACTCCGGGAGGCCCGTCGGAGAGCCGCAGCGAAGGAATGCCAAGACGCGGCAGACCGGCCATGTAACCGGCCTCGCCCTGAGTCGTCGCCGGGTCCTCGCCTGTGCCGTGAATCATCCCGATCTTCTCTTCGAGCGTCATCTGGCTGAGCAGTTTGTCGACGCGCGCATTGCCGGTGACCACTGGCACAGATGCCGACTGTCCGCTTGCCTTGCCGGAAAAACCAAGCAGCACAAAAAGCGCCGCGACAAACATCAAACCAATTGCGGGCAAAGATTCGCAAGGCTCGAACTGCCGGGGACGGCCCAACCGTGCTCCCGCTTCGGACATTCCTGCATTGAGGACTTTCATACGCACTCCAGGATTCGTGGTTGCTATTGCGGAAGTATGCCGGTTGAATCGCGCTTCCACTAGCTACATAGACGTGCTCGGCAATGCCCAGGACGCATCAGATCCGCCGCCAAAGGTTCTGCGCGGTGGCTCGGGCATTTGCGGCCATCTCGGCGGCATCGATAGAAAGTAGTTCACGGCCGCGCATCAGAATTCGCCCGCCGGCAATGGTGGTATTAACAGCTCTTCCGGCGAGCCCGAACAAAAGGTGCCCGTCAATATTTGTTGGCAGAACCGGCGTCGGCGGCTGGTAGTCGAGAATCACCAGATCTGCGGCTGCGCCCGCAGCGAGTTTGCCCAGTGAAATCCCGAAGCACTCGCTGGCCATGGCGGCGTTGTTTTCAAAGAGCATTTGAGGCGGCTCGACCCAACCCGCACCCGGATCACCCGTGCGATGTTTTTGCAGCAGGTTGGCCACCTTCATCGATTCGAGCATGTCGGCGGAGTAGCCGTCAGTGCCCAGCCCCACTCGCACTCCTCGTGCCATCATCTCGATCACCCACGCCGAACCGACGGCGTTGCTCATATTCGACTCCGGGTTGTGCACGACAAATGTTCCCGACTCTGCAAGCAGTTCCGTCTCCGCCTCGTCCACATGCACGCAATGCGCCGCAATCGAACTCTTGCCAAGCACGCCGGCATCGCGCCACCGTTCCACGATGCGCTTGTTGTATCGCTTGAGGCAGTCTTCTGTGTCCGATGCCGCTTCGGCCGTGTGGACATGAAACCCCGCGCCAGACTCAACCGCCGCATCGCAACATCGCGCAAGCGTACGATCGCTGAGCGTGAAAGAGGCGTGCATGCCAAAGAGCCCACGCAGTCCGTTGCCGCCCGCGCGCGCCATCCCGGCAAGAAACTCGCGGTTCTCCGCGATTCCATCGGCCGCCACCTGCTCGCCGTCGCGGTCCGAAACCTCGTAGCAAAGGCAACTGCGCACACCTGACTGAAGTGCGGCATCGGCAATGCGTCCCAGACTCCCGCGCACCGCTCCGGGACTTGCATGATGATCGAAGATCGTGGTCACGCCGTTGCGGATCGAGTCCGCAAGACCGGCCATCGCGCTCCAGTACACATCGTCCAGAGTCAGTGTCTTGTCCAGCCGCCACCACAGCCGCTCCAGAATCTCCACAAAGTTGCGCGGCGCGGGAGTATCAAGCGCCATCCCGCGGGCCAGCGTGCTGTAAAGATGCGTATGCGCATTGATCAGCCCCGGCATGATGATTCCGCCCCGGGCATCGAGGAAATCACTCCCCGGATTCAGCCGCCGCAGTTCGGCTGTCGAACCTACCGCGGCAATCACACCACCACGAATCGCCACGCACCCATTCTCAATGAGCGGCGCGCTCGACTCGCGTGTGATCACGAGTCCGTTACCAACGAGTAGCTGTGCCGGCTCTGCCATATGGGTCCAGGTTGTCGAAACTACAGGCTTCGTATATTGTGATTACTATCATAATGTCGCAGACGAGTCTGGCCCGGTATCGGGCCGTATGGTATGTTTCTTGTGTTTGCCTGTAACTCGTCTCAGACGCGGTGCAGTAGTCGACTTTGATGGCGGGATGCCGGACCCATGTGTCTACCGGCATTCGGAACCTCGGTCGAACGGATAGCGTCATGGCTAGCCTCAAAGTATGCGTGTGTGGACTGGAGTTCGCTAACCCGATACTCCCGGCCGCAGGCCCGCCTTCAAAAGACGGCGCCATGCTCCAGGCGGCGGCTCGCGGCGGCGCGGGCGGCCTCGTCACCAAGACCATCTCAGTTGATCCCGCCGACGTGCCCCGTCCCTGCATAGCAGAGATTCGCGGCGGCATGTTGAACACGGAGCTGTGGAGTGAGCTGCCCAAAGAACAGTGGCTCGCAACCGAGTACGACCTCGCGCGCTCCACCGGCCTTCCAGTAATCGTAGGCCTCGGTTACACCGCAAAGCAGATCGCGGAAGTCGCGCGCCTGGTGCGGCCCTGGGCAGACGCGCTCGAGCTCTCCACGCACTATGTGGGCAACAGCATCCAACCCATCATCGACGCCCTGCACGCCGCAAAAGACGCCGTCGATGTGCCGGTCTTCATGAAGCTCAGCCCGCACCCCAACATCCAGGAGATCGCGCTGGCCCTTGAAGAAGCCGGCGCCGACGGCCTGGTCATGATCAACTCCTTCGGCCCTTGCCTCGGAATCGATCTTGAAACCGGCCTGCCGCTTATGGGCAGCAGCAACGGCTTCGGATGGCTCTCTGGCGCGGCCATCAAGCCGCTGGCGCTGCGCTGTGTCTACGATGCCGCGCGCGTGGTGAAGATCCCCATCTTCGGCGTGGGCGGCATCGTCAACGGCCGCGACGTGGCTGAGATGTTCATGGCCGGCGCCTCGGCCGTACAGGTTTGCACAGAAGCCATCCTGCGCGGACCCACCGTATACGCAAAGATCGCCGGAGAGCTGAACAAGTTCCTCGACTCGCACGGTTACAAATCGGTCGAAGAGATTCGCGGACTCACCGTGCGGCTGATGAAAGAACGCGGCGCACCCAAACCCACACACGCACCTGTCGTCAAGATGGAGAAGTGTACCCTCTGCGGACAGTGCGAAGTCAGTTGCCCTTATGGCGCCATCGGAATCGACAAGCCCGGCAAGATGCTCCACATCGACGAGACCCTGTGCTTCATCTGCGGCCTATGCGTCACGCGCTGCAAGCTCGATGCGCTCTCACTCCCGGGATAGATGGAAAGGCTGAAGAGATGCACCTTACCGGACTTGAATGTATACACTGCCGCCGCCACTACCAGCCGGATGAAGTGGAGTACTACTGCCCTGCCTGCGGCTCGAACGACGGCATCCTCGACGTGCAATACGACTTCGAAGCCGCGCGCCGGGAATTGACCCGTGAGAAGTTGGCCGCCGATCGCAATCTCAGCATCTGGCGCTACCTTCCGCTGCTTCCTGTTGCGGACCCGACCCTGATTCCACATCTCTCCGTCGGCTGGACTCCGCTCTACGATGCTCCGCGTCTGGCATCGGATCTTGGCATCGCCCGCTGCTGGGTCAAGGATGATGGCCGCAATCCAACCGCTTCGTTCAAGGATCGCGCCAGCGCCATCGGCGTTGTAAAAGCGCTTGAGAAAAAGGCATCGCGCATCACCTGCGCTTCTACAGGCAACGCCGCATCGTCTCTCGCTGGGTTTTCCGCAGCCGCAAACCTACCCGCAACAATCTTCGTACCCGCGCGCGCTCCCGAGGCAAAGGTTGCGCAACTGCTCGTCTTCGGCGCAACGGTCTTCAGCGTTCAGGGCAGCTACGATCAGGCCTGGGAGTTGTGCATGGAGGCCAGCCGCGAGTTCGGCTGGTACAACCGCAACTGCGCCGTCAATCCATACCTCATCGAAGGCAAGAAGACCGCCGGCCTCGAACTGGCCGAGCAATTCCTTTGGATGAACGAAAGCAACGTCCCCGACTGGGTCGTGGTCTCCGTCGGCGACGGCTGCACTATCGGCGGCGTGTGGAAGGGCCTCAGAGAGATGCACGCCTTCGGATTGCTGCCACGCCTGCCACGCATCCTCGGCGTACAGGCCGAGGGCTCCAAAGCCTTCGTCGACGCGTGGCGCGGCGATGGCATCCTGAAACCCGGCGATGCAACCACTGTCGCCGATTCCATCTGCGTAGGCCATCCGCGCAACTTCGCCAAAGGCATGCGTTCCGTAACAGAATCGAACGGCGCATTCATCGCCGTACCCGACGAAGAGATTCTGGCGGCAATTCCACTTCTCGCACGCAAAGCCGGAGTCTTCGCCGAGCCCGCAGGCGCAGCATCTGCAGCCGGCCTCAAGGCAGCCCTGGCGCAAGGCATCGTCAGCCGCAAGGAGACTGCCGTTCTGCTGGCCACAGGAAATGGTCTGAAAGACATTCAAAGCGCGATGCGCATTTGCGGACGCGCCACGAGCATTGAACCTGACATTGACGCGGTTCGCCGCGCCGTAACAAGAACTTGAATACGACTGAGGCGTACACGAAAGCGAGCAGAAGAAGATGACGAAGTTTCCTTTTGGGCCTACATACGACGAGATGCTTGACCCCAGCCTTCTTGATAAAGATATTCGCGCTCGGGCTCTGACCGCGCTCCACGAGAACGAACTCGATCCCATCAATCTCTTCAACATCACCTGGCGCGACTCGGCCAACGATGTGCGCAAGGTCGTGCTTCCCTCCGCGCTCACCGGCATCGACGCCAACATCGTCGTCATGCTGGGCTGCGGATTCCCTTCCGGCTCGCACAAGGTCGGCCCGGCTTACAGCACATTGATCGAAGGACTCGTCGATGGCGAAATCGAACCCGGCGTACACACCATCCTCGGCCCCTCAACCGGCAACTTCGGAATCGGCACTGCATATATCTCAAATCTCCTCGGCTTCCGCGCCATCGTCATCATGCCCGACAACATGAGCAAGGAACGCTACGAGCGCATCCGCAGGTACGGCGGCGAGCTTGAACTCACGCCTGGCTCGGAGTCTGACGTCATCCTCACGCTCGAAAAAACCCGCGAACTGATGCAGAACCCGAAGAACAAGGCTCTTGCCCAATTCGAACTCTTTCCCAACTACCGCTTTCATCGCCATGTGACCGGCAACAGCGCGATTGCTGCCGTCAGGGGTGTCGGTAACGGCCGCATCGCTGCATTCACATCCGCGCCCGGATCTGCGGGCACCATCGCGGCAGGCGACCAGATCAAAGCCGCATTTCCCGAGGCTAAGTCCGCCGCGCTCGAACCCTACGAGTGCTCCACGCTCGCAAACGGAGGACAGGGCCAGCACCGCATCGAGGGAATCGGCGACAAGATGTGTACGCTCATTCACAACGTGCTTCAAACAGATTTCGTCGTCCTCATTCGCGACGAAGAAACCGTGCAGGGCGTTAAGCTCTTCCACGATGGAACGGAAGCTCTAGTCCGCGCCGGAGTCGATCGCGCCTTTGCCCTCGGTCTGCGCGAACTCTTCGGCCCATCTGGTATCTGCAACGTTCTCGGCGCAATCAAAATGGCCAAGCATCTCCGCCTTGGGCCAGGCGACAACGTCGTTACCGTCGCCACTGACGGCTTCGACCGCTACAACTCCGTGCTCGATGAGTTGAACGGCCGCTACCTTGAAATCTCCGAGACCGTTCTCGACCGCTGGACACACGACATCTTCATCGAAGCCGCCGACTGCGACGTGCATGACTTCCGCAAGCCGCAGATCAAGGAACAGCTCTTTGCGCAAAAAGAGAAGGACTGGGTGAAGTTCGGCTACACGAAGGAGTTTCTTGACTCGATGCGCGAGCAGAAGTTTTGGGACGCGCAGTATGACAAGGTGCCGGGCTACAACCAGAAGATCTCTGCTAAGCGTAGCAAGCCGCCGGCGCGGTAACACCGTCCGGAACGGGGAACACTGCAATGTACCAGTTCGTGCTGAACGGACAACACGTCAACGCTACCGCGGACAAGAGCCTGCTGGACTATCTTCGCGACGATGCGCGCGCGACCTCAGTGAAGAACGGATGCAACGAAGGTGTCTGCGGCTCCTGCTCCGTTCTCGTCGACGGCAAAGCCGTACGTGCCTGCTCGCTGACTGTCGCAAAAGTGCAGGGAAAGTCCATCACCACAGTTGAGGGAATCAGCCAGCGCGAGAAGGACATCTACGCATGGGCATTCGGTAAGGCTGGAGCCATGCAGTGCGGCTTCTGCATGCCCGGCGTGCTCATAAGTGCAAAGTCGCTGCTCGACAGCAACCTTCGCCCGACTTCCGCTGAGATACGAAGCGCGCTTCGCTACAACCTCTGCCGTTGTACGGGCTATATCAAGATTGAGCGCGCGATTGAACTGACTGCGCGGGTTTTTCGCGGCGAGATCGAACCCAATGAAGCCAGCAACTCCAGCCGCGTCGGCGATCGTATGGTGCGAGTGGATTCAACCAGCAAGCTGCTTGGCACCGCTGAATATGTTGACGACATGGTAGTGCCCGGTATGCTCTTCTGCGCGGCGCTCCGAGCCAGGTTCCCTCGCGCCTTGGTGAAGAAGATCGATATCACCGCGGCCAGCGCGCTGCCCGGCGTGGTACTTGTGCTCACCGCAAAGGACGTACCCGGCGAACAACTGCTCGGCCACATTGTGCACGACTGGCCGGTGATGATCGCCGAGGGCGAAGAGACACGCTACGTCGGCGATGCGCTTGCGATCCTTGCTGCAACATCGAAGGAGATTGCGGAGGAGGCAATCGGACTTATTCAAGTTGACTATGAAGAGCGCACTCCGCTGCTCTCACCGGCGGCTGCGCTTGCCAAAGGTGCTCCACAGCTGCACCCGAAGGGGAATGTGCTCTCTCGCACCGTGGTCAAGCGCGGCGATGTAGATCGCGCAATACGTGAAGCTGCATTTGTGGTTTCTCGTCGCTACTTTGCGCCGAGGCAGGAGCATGCATTTCTCGAACCCGAGAGTGCACTTGCGGTCCCCGGCGAGTCCGGTACTCTGACCGTCTACTCCAGCACACAGAGCGTCTACGACGATCGCCGTGAGATCGTACGCATGCTTGGCGTATCCGATGACAAGGTACGCGTTATCGGGAAATATGTCGGCGGCGGATTCGGCGGCAAGGAAGACGTCTCCGTTCAGCATCACGCCGCACTGCTTGCGTGGCACAGCGGCAAACCGGTCAAGCTCACGCTCAGCCGCGCGGAGAGTTTTCGCGTCCACCCCAAGCGCCATCCCATGGGAATGGAGTACACCACCGCCTGCGACAAGGATGGCCACATCACCGCTGTTCGCGCGCGCATAGTGGCCGATACCGGCGCCTATGCATCGCTCGGCGGTCCGGTGCTTCAGCGCGCCTGTACGCACGGAGCAGGCCCCTACCAGATAGACAACGTCGATATCGAAGGCATCGCCGTCTACACCAACAACGTTCCCTCGGGAGCTTTTCGCGGCTTCGGTGTAACGCAAACCTGCTTTGCCATAGAGAGCAACCTGAACCTACTCGCCGAGAAGGCCGGAATCTCGCCGTGGGAGATTCGCTGGCGTAACGCAATCGAACCCGGCGGAGTGCTCTCGAATGGCCAGATCGCGGATGAAAGCACAGCTCTCAAAGAGACACTGCTAGCTGTCAAGCCAACCATGGACGCGCATCCCCGCGCAGGAATTGCATGCTCCTTCAAGAACACTGGCAAGGGCGTGGGAGTAAAGGATGTAGGTCGCGTCAAACTCCAAGTACGCAGCGGGCGTGTCATCATCTGCACCAGCGCCGCCTGCATGGGCCAGGGCTTGGCAACGGTGATTTTGCAGATCGTTTCCGAGGCCACGAGTATTGCGAAAGAGTTCATCGACGTTCACGAGCCCGACACGATGGTGACACCCGACAGCGGCACCAGCACAGCATCGCGGCAGACGCTGATGACCGGCGAGGCTGCGCGCCGCGCGGGACTCTCTCTAAAAGATGCACTCGCAGCACGCACGCTGGCCGAACTCGACGGCAGCGATTTCCACGGTGAGTTCGAAGCCATCACCGACCCCATCACCAGTCCCAAGCCCAATCGCGCGAGCCACGTAGCTTACGGATTCGCGACGCAGGTTGTCATTCTCGGCGACGATGGAAAGATTGCCAAGGTCGTAGCAGCGCACGATGTTGGAAGAGCAATCAATCCCAGCAGCATCGAAGGCCAGATCGAAGGCGGCATCGTGATGGGCATGGGCTACGCACTGACTGAAGAGTTCACCATCAAGGATGGAGTTCCCGCAGTCACGCTGGGAACGCTGGGCCTGATGCGCTCCACGCAAACACCCGAGATCGAGTGCCACCTGACAGAAAAAAGCACCTCGGAACTCGCCTACGGTGCCAAGGGCGTGGGCGAGATCGTGATGCTAACCACAGCGCCCGCTATCGCCTGCGCCTACTATTTGCGCGACGGTAAGCACCGCACCAGCCTGCCGCTCGAAGGCACTCCTTACAGCCGCAAGCGCTCAGGCAAGCCGGAAGACATATCCCGAACTAACACCGAACGGGCAGCCTCGAGAGCTGCCGACCAAGGATAAACATGACTGCCAGAAACACGATTGACTCGGCTAGTTTAATGACCGCTGCAAACGCGCTTGAAGCCGACATGGTCCGCTTTCTGCGCGAGATGATCGCCATTCCCGGCGAAAGTTCTCACGAAGGCCCCGTGATTCAGCGCATCAAGCAGGAGATGGAGCACGTGGGCTTCGACGAGATCCGCATCGATGGCATGGGCAATATCCTGGGGCGCATCGGCTCGGGCAAGCACGTAATCATGATGGATGCGCACGTCGACACCGTCGGCGTTGGCGATCCCAAGGAATGGTCCTTTGATCCCTACAAGGGCAAGGTGGAAGATGGCTGCGTCTACGGGCGCGGCGCGGGCGATCAACGCGCGGGCATGGCCAGCATGGTCTATGCGGGCAAGATGATCAAGGATTTGAAACTGGACGGCGACTACACACTGTGGATCGTTGGATCGGTGCAGGAAGAAGACTGCGATGGCCTGTCGTGGGTCTACATCCTCAAGGAAGACGGCATCCGGCCGGAGTGCGTGGTGATCACGGAGGCAACCAGTTTGCAGGTGTACCGCGGACAGCGCGGGCGCATGGAGATCGAGGTTCACCTGCGCGGGCGTTCGTGCCATGCCAGTGCGCCAGAGCGCGGCGATAATCCGGTTTACAAGATGGCCCCGCTGATCGTGCAGATCGAGGAGTTGAACACGCGTTTGCGCAACGATGCGTTTCTCGGCAAGGGAACGATCGCCGTCACCGACATTCGCTCCATGACTCCGTCGCTGTGCGCGGTCCCGGGCGCATGCTCCATCCATCTCGACCGGCGGCTGACCGCCGGGGAGACACTCGAAAGCGCGGTCGCCGAGGTCAAAGCGCTGCCTGCCGCACAAAGTGCGGAAGTCGAGGTATTGCAGTACGAGACGCCCAGCTATACCGGCCTCAAGTATCCAATGCAGAAGTACTATCCAACCTGGGTGCTTGAAGAAAACCATTTAGCGGTGCGCTCGGCGGTTGCCGCGTATCGCGCGCTCCACAACGCCGATCCGGTTGTGGACAAGTGGACCTTCAGCACCAACGGCGTCGGCTCAATGGGAATTATGGGCGTGCCTACCATCGGCTTCGGTCCCGGTGAAGAAGATGTCGCGCATACCGTCATCGACCGCGTGCCGATCCGTGACCTGGTGAAAGCGGCGCAGTTCTATGCTGCCTTCCCGCTTGCATACGTCGCCACACTCAAAGATTCGAAGGACTGAACTCGGGCCGTGATCGAGGCAACAGACCTTCCCCAAATGCGCAGTCGTCACCAAAGAAAGGCGGCTTGGAAATGTCGATACGGCGTTCTCGAATGACTGAAGCTCAGATTGATCGGCGCATAGAATTCCTGATTCGAGAAGCGCAATCGGAAGGTACTATCCGAGATCAAGCCATTACGTATGCTTTCCGTGTAATTACGAACTATTTTGCAGTACAGTCTGACGCTCGGTCTAGGGCACTTAGTAGAGAATGTCCCTACCGCAGCAAAAATGCCCATAAGCTATCTCAAACAGACCCAGAGGGATGGCTGGATAAGGTGACGAATGAGCATCAATATCCAATCAAACGTGCATGGGCGTGGATGATGAATGAACGCGACAAACTTACTGTGCGACGCGTTAAATATCATCTCAAGAAATGGCCTGTAGTTGTAGTCACCAAAGACGAGAATAAATTGCTCAGGGATACCCCCGATATGGACCCACATCAGCGTTATCAGGATGCTGGAATCGAAGTCCTTGAAAAATCCAAATCAAACGGCTGGCAGCCGCGAAGATTACTAAATCAAATTTCAGACTGACCACTAACGGTTTTTGAGAAAGAGGTGTGCTTTGGAAACCAGAAAGGCTCTGTTCAAAGGCAAGGACTACATCACTACCCAGGAATACAGCGAAGCAGAGATCGAAATCCTGCTCGACGTAGCCGCCGACTTGAAGCGTAAATACAAGGGGCGCATTCCGCATCGCTATTTGGTCGATCAAACCATCTTCCTGATGTTCTTCGACAAATCCACGCGCACGCGCAACTCGTTCGAAGCAGGAATCACGCAGCTTGGCGGCCACGCGCATTTCTTGACCGCCGATGCCATGCAGATCTCCCATGGAGAAAGCGCAAAGGATACCGGAATCATTCTCTCCAGCTACGGACAAGCGATCGCCATCCGTCACGACCTGATTCCTGGCGAGGGCAACGCATATATGCGCGAAGTTGCGCACTGGGCGGATGCGCCGGTGATCAATATGCAGTGCGACATCGACCACCCCTGCCAGACGCTGGCTGACCTGATGACGATCCGCGAAAAACTTGGATGCAACCTGCGCGGCCGCAAGCTGGCTGTATCGTGGGCGTACGCGCCGAGCTACGCCAAGCCACTCAGCGTGCCGCAAGGATTGATCATGTTGATGCCGCGCTTCGGAATGGATGTCGTGCTGGCGAATCCGCCCGAGTACGCGCTGATGCCGGAAACAGTCGAGGCGGCGCGAGAGAACGCGCGGCGCGCCGGAACCAAGTTCGAGATCGTGGACAACATGGACGACGCGTTTCAGAACGCCGACATCGTCATTCCCAAGAGTTGGGGCTGTCTCGACACCATGGGAGCGAACCCCAAGGAGTCCCTGCGGATCGCCGAGGGATACAAGCACTGGATCTGCAATAGCGAGCGAATGAAATTGGCTACGAAAGATGTTCTCTATATGCATCCGCTGCCCGCCGATCGGGGCAACGAGGTGACGGACGAGGTTATCGATGGTCCGCACTCCGTGGTGTACCAGGAAGCGGAAAACCGCCTGCACACCGCCAAGGCGATCATGGCGCTGACCATGTCGGAGCAGGAAATCGTGTATGAGACAACAGGCTCTTGAGACCATGACAGAAACGCTGGTGATCGCTCTGGGCGGCAACGCCATCACGAGGCCGGGGGAATCCGGTACGATTCCCATGCAGTTTACCCACACCGCGGAGACGCTTGAATGTCTCAAGCCGCTGTTCCACACCGGTGCACGGATAGCCATCACGCACGGCAGCGGACCGCAGATCGGCAACATCCTGATTCGCGTCGAGGAGGGCGAGCGGCGCGTTCCGCACTTGCCCCTCGACACCTGCGACGCCGATTGCCAGGGCGGCATGGGCTACATGATTCAGCGGCTAGGCTGCGAGTTGTTCCGGCGCGAGGGGATCAACCGTGAAGTGGCTACGGTGATCACCCAAGTGCTTGTGGATCGCGACGACCCGGACTTCCAGCATCCCAGTAAACCGATCGGGTCTTTCTATGACGCGAACGAACTCGCTCAAATCCGTAGCGACAGGCCAGATTGGATCATGCGCGAAGTCTCGCCGGGAAGCTATCGTCGCGTCGTGCCTTCGCCACTCCCGTTGCGAATTCTGGAGGCCGGAGCGATCTCGTCGCTGCTCGACGCCGGCGTCATCGTCGTGGCCTGCGGAGGCGGGGGCATTCCGGTTGCATGGGAAGACTATCGTCTGCTGGGTGTGGAAGCCGTTATCGACAAGGACTTCGCTTCAAGCATGCTGGCGACGCACGTTGGCGCTCAAAAACTCATCATAGTTACTTCGGTCGATCGCGTAGCGCTCGACTATGGCCGGCCCAGCCAGCAATGGCTCGACACGATCACACTTGAACAGGCGCGTCAGTATCTGGCCGCTGGCCAATTCCCAGCAGGATCGATGGGGCCGAAGATCCAGGCAGCTATCGAATTCCTCTTGCACGGAGGCGAGGAGTGCATTATCACTTCCGTGGAGAGCGTAGCGGGTGCGGTCGCCGGCAATGGCGGAACACACATCGTCGCCCGTTGATGCAGGACTTCCCTGGATATTGGGAGAAGTTAGCATGTGGATCGGTACAACAGGAAAGGCCCGTTCTGTTGCTGCACATGGCAGCAACAAAACGGGCCTTCTGCTTGCATCTTCTTGGCGCTTAATTGCCGGTCTCGAAGCGGAACGAGCCATCTTCGTCCACGATGGCCAGCAGGCGGACGATGCAGCCGTCGCCACCGGGCCAGCGCCACGGGAAGCACATGAACGTGCAGCGCTTGCCGGTAACCGCGTCCATCGCGTCGCCGTCGTCGCCGGCGTTCTCAATGCCCGGGATGCCGCCCTTGACCATGAGCGTCTTGTGCGCCGGCTCCCAGAGCGGGAAGTCTGCCGCCGCGTCGCGTCCGGTAACCTGCTTGTACTCTTCGATCAGGTGGGGATGCGTCGGTCCAAGGCCGTGGTTCACGAGCTTGGTGGCGATCGGATGATCGTTGGCCTGGCAGCCGTAAGCAACCATCTTGACCTTGTGATCCACCAGCCACTGTGCGCCGTCCTGGGTTGCGCCGGGACCGTAGGCAAAGTACTCGTCGGTGTCGGCCCACTTGTGCTGGTAGCCGGTGTTGATGACGACGATGTCGCCTTCCTTGATCTTCGGCGTGGCCTTCTCAAGCGCCTCGGCGTTGATCACGCCCCACTTGCCCATGGGGATTGAGACGCAGACACCGGTGCCGAACAGCCGCCACAGCGGATAGTCGTTGATGGTCGGCGTGTCCTCCGTGACGTGGATCGGCGCGTCCATGTGGGTGCCGCGGTGCATGATGCCTTCCCACTGGATCTGGTAGATGCCGTCCTTGGCATGGAACTTGTCGATGTCGATATTCACGCTGGGGTTCGAAGGCCACTCGGGCATGAACTGCGTGAAAGTATGCGTGAGGTCATAAACCTTTAAGCTCATTTTCTAAATCCTTTCCCTTTCTCGCAGTCGCTTACTTGCCCTGCTCGATGCGGGCCGTGCCGGTGGGATCGAACATTGCCACAACGCGCACCTGGCAAGCGTCGCCATGTTCAAACTTCCAGGGAGTGGCGGCAAGAGTCATGCGCTTGCCCTTGACCAGATCGACGTCGCCGCCAACCTGCTCCACGGTGGGGATGCCGGCAGCCGCAAGGGTGCGGTGCGCAACGTTCCACTCGCCGTGCTCCTTCTTCCAGTCGAGACCTGTGGCCTTGGCGTAATCGCCGGCCAACCGCTTCATGTGCGGTCCGCCGCGGTGAGGAGCCATCGAAGTGGCCAGCGGATGATCGATGTGCGGTGTGTCCACCATGACCATCTTGGGCTTCTTGGCAACCAGCCACTCGGCCGCGTCCTTCGACAGGCCCGGCGCTTCGCCGTAGTACTCAAGCCCGTCGGAATACTTGTGATGCCAGCCGGTGACGATGACGATAATGTCGCCTTCCTTCACGTCTTTGCCGGCCTTCTCCAGATCGGCGGCCGTGATCACTTCCCAGTTCTTCTTGGGCAGATCGAGCACAATGCCGTTGCCAAAGTAGCGGGCAGGATCGATGGCGGCAAGGTCGTCGCCCTTCTGGACCATGTGAATGGGCGCATTCATATGTGTGCCCGTGTGCATCACGGTAACCGTGCGCCACGCCAGAACTCCGTGCTGCGAGTGCTTGACGCCGCGCCACATCTTAACGTCGGTCTGCCCGGGATACGAAGGGCACCGCTGGTCCCACTCGTGGCTCAGTTCCACGAACTGCAGCGTCGAGTAGGGATCGGTAACGATCTGCGGGTTGCTCATGTGCTTCTACCTCTCTCAATCTCTTATTTCGATTTACGGGTGCCCCGGTCCTCTCGTCCGCCGCGGCGGAGGGACCGGGGAAACAATTTCATCTACGCTGTCGTGCCGCCGTCGACGAAGATGGTCTGGCCGGTAACGAAGTCCGACGCAGGCGAGCAGAGGAAGATCACGGCGCCAGCCATGTCCTCGGGCATGCCCAGACGGCCCAGCGGAACCATCTTCTTGTACTTCTCCGCCAGCTCGGGATTGTTCTTGATGTGAATCGTGCCGGGAGTAATAACCAGCGCGGGCCCGATTGCGTTGACGTTGATGTTGAACGGAGCCCATTCGAGCGCCAGCGACTTGGTGATCATCTCCACCGCGCCCTTGGTGGCCGAGTAGCCAACGTTGCCGCCGTCCTTGCCGCGGATGCCGCGCACGCTCGACAGGTTGACGATCTTGCCGGCCTTCTTGGCCTTGAACACCTGCTGACCAACCTGCTTGCAGGCGATCATGGTGCCCGTGATGTTGATGTCCATCAGCTTGCGCCAGTCTTCCATCGGATAATCGAAGGCGTCGCGCTTGATGTTCCAGCCCATGGCGTTAACCAAAATATCGATCGTCCCGCACTTGGCGACAACATCGCTCACCAGCTTGGCCACGCTCGCTTCGTTGGTCACGTCGCTCGCTTCGGCAAGCACTTCGTTGCCGGTCTCGGCCGAAATCTTCTTCGCGGCCTCGTCGATCGCCTTCTGATTGCGGCTGGAAATAACGACCTTTGCGCCCTGACGGCTCAAGCCAACCGAGATGGCCTCGCCGATGCCGCCCGCGCCGCCCATTACCAGCGCTACCTTACCGTCCAAACGGAACATGTCTGTCATAAATTTCAACTCCCCATTCGATTCGGAAACCCCGAAATTTGGGTGCCCCCGGTCCCTAGTCCGCCGTGGCGGAGGGACCGGGGAAACAAATCACCAACTCTGGGTGCCCCAGGTGCCTCGCATTTGGGCACCTGGGAACCACACTACACCAGCGGCTTGAGGCCGAGGATCTGGCGAGCCTCTTCCGGCGTCGCCGGCTCCTTGCCCAGTTCGCGGATGATGCGGACCGTGCGCGCAACCAGCCGCGCGTTGGTGGCCATGTCGCCCTTGCCGTAGTAGATGTTGTCTTCGAGGCCGACGCGCGCGTGGCCGCCGTTCAGGATGCTCAGCGTAGTCAGACCCACCTGATCGCGGCCCACTGCGGCGCAGTTGATGATCGAGCCCTTCGGCATCAGCTCCACAATCTGGTTGAAGATCTTCGGCGTGGCGTCGCAGGCGCCCTGATAGCGCATACCGAGCACGATGTCGATGTAATACGGCGCCTTGAGCAGGCCGCGCTCGACGATCGAGTCAACCTCGCGCGCCATGGCGTGCGAGTAGACCTCGAGCTCCGGCTTGATGCCCAACTCGTTCATGCGGCCCAGGTACCAGTCGATCTCCTCGGGCATGTTCGACCACGGAATGCCCTTCCATTGGCCGGCGATGCGCATCATGGTGCCCATGTTGAGCGAAGCCATCTCGGGGCCGGCCAGCAGGCACTCAATGCGCTGCTCCTGCGTAAGGCTGGGGCCGCCGCCGGTCGAGTCCTCGATCACCATCGGGCACACTTCGCGGATGCGCTTGTGAATGTCGTTGAAGACCGCCACGTCGGACGTATTCGCGCCTTCTTTGTCGCGCGCGTGGATGTGCACCACTGCCGCGCCTTCGTTGTAGCAGGCCAATGCCGAGGCCGCGATCTCATCGGGCTGCTCGGGAACGTGCGGGTTCTGCTTCTTCATGGTGATGGCGCCGGTCTGGGCCACCGTTACGATTACCTTGTTACTCAAATCAGCCATCGTTCTTTCCTCTCGTGAGCCTTCTGGGCTCGGAAATCAATTTGGTAATTCTTACTCGAATGCAGCGAACTACTTGGCCAGCTTGGGCTCGTCGTGCAGCGCAAACTCGGTGGCCTTGAGCACGCGAATCAGATCGTCGTCGCGCTTGGCCAGATTCTGTTCAAGCGTCTTGTCGGTGTAGTCAAAGAAGCCCTTGCCGCTCTTCACGCCAAGATCGCCCTTCTCCACCTTGCTCACCAGGCTCACCGGAGCGTTGTCG
Source organism: uncultured Acidobacteriaceae bacterium (assembly GCA_903842065.1). Taxonomy (GTDB): domain Bacteria; phylum Acidobacteriota; class Terriglobia; order Terriglobales; family Acidobacteriaceae; genus Telmatobacter. The sequence continues at coordinate 168,125 of CAIMKZ010000005.1, forward strand.
AGCGGCGGCTCAGGATAGCCGGCCAGACGCAGGTTGCCCGCGCTCAGGTCGAGACCCGTAAAGTCGTAGCGCTGCACCACGCCCAGCGTGCACATGCGCGGCGCGATCGAAGCCTTCACAGCCAGATCGAGCTGATCGGCGGTGATAAATCCGTTGTCGAGCAGGTAGAAGACCTCGCGGCCGATGATGCGCTGCAAGCGGTTCACCACGTGGCCGGGCACATACTTCTGCATCAGGATGGGCGTCTTGCCGATCTTCCTGAGCAGCGCGAGCACGGTCTCTTCGGTCGCCTTCGAGACGGGCTCGGCGCGGACCACTTCCACCAGCGGCAGAATGTGCGGCGGAGCAAACCAGTGCGCGATCACGGTGTTCGCCGCGCGGCGCTCGGGAACCAGTTCGAAGACATTCAGGTAGCTGGTGTTCGATCCGAAGAGTGCGTCGGGCTTGGCAACGGAGTCGAGCAGATTGAACAGCTCGATCTTCAGGTCCTTCTTCTCGTTGATGCACTCGATGATGAAGTCGGCAACGCGGGCCGCATCTTCTATCGAGAGGCCGTAGCTGACGCGAGCTTCGATGGGCGCGATGTCGCCCTGCTTGATGACGTCGTTCTTGGCCAGCGTGAGCAGGTTCTCGTGGATGATGGCCGCGGCCTGATCGAGCGAGGCCTGGCGGCGAGCCACAAGTGTCACGTCGTATCCGCCCTTGGCGAAGTCGAGCGCGATGCCGGGGCCCATGGTGCCGCTGCCGATAATTGCAATCTTCTTGATGTCTTCGAGTTTCACTTGTCTTCTCTCCTGAAACTTCGTGGTAGTTCGCAACATCTACCACCACCCTGGGTGCCCCAGGTCTGGATTTTCAGACCTGGGAACCGCAAAACTACAACTTTGGGTGCCCCCGGTCCCTTCCGCCGCGGCG
>CAIMKZ010000006.1 GCA_903842065.1 uncultured Acidobacteriaceae bacterium
CCGCTGCCGCATCTACATCCAGATCCCGAAAGTGAGTTAAATCAGAAAATCCAGACCCAAAGACCGCCCAAAAAGCGCCCCTCAAAGGCCCAATAAAATCACCAAGCCCAACGTGCGCCCTCTAGCTCCGCTAACACCGCTAACACCGCTAACAACGCTGCTTCACTCGCTGTAATGCAGCAAGCTGAACACGTCGTACTCCTTGAACCGGTCGCGCCCTTTGAGGAAGTCCAGCTCGACCGCGAAGGCTATGCCGGCGATCTTGCCGCCCATCTCCTTCACCAGCTTCACGGTCGCTTCCATGGTGCCGCCCGTGGCCAGCAGATCGTCCACGATTACGACATTCTGGCCCGGAACAATCGCGTCCAGGTGCATCTCCAGCGTGTCCGACCCGTACTCCAGGTCGTACGTCACGCGAGCCACCGGAGCGGGCAGCTTCTTCGGCTTGCGAACCGGCACAAACCCGGCGTTCAACCGGTAGGCCAGCGCCGGCCCGAAGATGAACCCCCGCGCCTCGATGCCCAGAACCACATCCACCTTGCGCTCGATGTAGTGCGCCGCCAGCGCGTCGATCATCTGCGCAAACCCGGTCTTGTCCTTCAGCAGCGTAGTAATGTCGTAGAACAGAATCCCCGGCTTGGGAAAGTCCACTACGGTACGAACCAGCTTCTTCAATTCTTCAGTGTTGACGGGTTCTTGCGGATTCGACATGGCTTTCCTTTGCTCCTTGGCGCGGGTGTTGAAAAGTGATCAGAGGTCAGTGTTCCGTGTTCCGAACAGCCGCTTCGCGATCTCGATTTCGTATCCAGTCTAAAGCCTCGGGGGGCATGACTGATCACTGACAACTGATAACTGTTCTTACCACGCTCCCTCGATCCGGAACTCTTCGAGGTTTTCCTTCTCGCGCTCGTCCAGAATGTGTTCGGCAAGCCGATCCACGCGGCTTCCGCGCGGCCCGCGCTTGAGAATCCTGCGCAGATCGTCCAGCTCTTCGGGCTCGCCCGCGGCAACCACCTCAACCTCGCCGTCCTCCGTATTGCGCACCCATCCGCGCAGATCGAGCATGCTCGCCTGCGTGTGAACGAACCAGCGGAAGCCAACGCCCTGCACGCGACCGGAGATCAGGAAGTGAAGTACCATCGAGCCCAGTGTTGCAAACTCGCTTGCCCGCGCGCAACTCCGCAGGCGCGATACACTGAAACCACATGGTCTTCGTCCTCGACAACTACGACTCGTTCACCTACAACCTCGTCCAGTATCTCGGCGAGTTGGGAGCCGAAGTCGTCGTGCGCCGCAACGACGAGCTCACCTGCGAACAGGTCGAAGCCCTCAAGCCCGAGCGCATCCTGCTCTCGCCCGGACCATGTACTCCGAGCGAAGCCGGAATCCTCGTTCCACTGATTCGGCACATGGCCGGAAAGGTTCCCATCTTCGGAGTCTGTCTCGGCCATCAGGCCATCGGCGAAGCCTTCGGCGGCGACGTCGTCCGCGCCCGGAACCTGATGCACGGAAAGACCAGCCCCGTCGCCCACGACGCCAAGGGCATCTTCGCCGGTTTGCCCACGCCGCTCACCTGCACGCGCTATCACTCGCTCATCGTCGCCGAGGAAACCCTTCCCGCCGAGCTTGAAGTCACAGCTCGCACCACCGATTCCGACGGCAAGACCTCCATCATCATGGGACTTCGCCATCGCAAGCTGCCCATCGAAGGCGTGCAGTTCCATCCCGAGAGCGTGCTCACCGAGCACGGCCATGAGATGATCCGCAACTTCCTCAACTTCTAGAGCCATGACCAAAACACTGCGCTGTCATCCTGAGCCGAGCGAGCCCTCTCTATACGCTTGTCATCCTGAGCGAGCGCAGCGAGTCGAAGGACCTGCGGTTGCTGTTTCTCAACGCACCACAATCGCTGGCTGCCCCAGGTGCCTCGCACCTGGGCACCTGGGAATGCTCGCCATATTTCTTTGTGTCCTGCTCATCGCGGCATCGAACCTCAGCGCACAGGCTCCAGCACCGAACGTTCAAGGCTCGCCCATCGCCATCGTTCCCCTCGACGCGCCCGGCGATCAGGCTCCCACAGTCACCGGAGCGCTCGAAGTCATAGCTGGCAAAGCCATCATCGTCACCAGCGGTTCGGTGACCTCCGGCTCCGCGACCACCAACGTCACGCTTCCCCGGCGCGGCACTCTGCGCGTCTGCGCATCGACGACCGTCAAGCTCGCCGCCGATTCCAGCGTCCCCGCCGGAAACATGCCCGGACTGCTCATGGCCATCGATCACGGCGCGCTTGAGATAAGTTTTGCCACGAGCTTCGCCAACGCCTCGCAAGGCAGTAACGCCGACATCCTCATGACGCCAGATTTCCGCATCCTGCTCAGCGGTCCCGGCGCGTCTGAGGTCAAAGTCCGTCTGGGAGGCAAAGGCGACACCTGCGTAGACAATTCAGGCAAGGACGCGCCTTATGTCGTCGTCACGAGCCTCTTCTCGACCGGACTCTACCGCGTGCAATCGGGCCAGAGAGTGATGTTCCAGCACGGCTCGCTCGACGAAGTAGTCGACCAGGAGAAGGAACCCTGCGGCTGTCCTCCTCCGCCGAAGCCCGGCAGCAACGAGTTCCCCCTGGCGCAAAGCGCAGGTCTTGCGCCGATGCCTGGTTCTATCGCCACCGATATAAACCAAAGTTCTGCCCCACCGCAGGTTGCGCAGATGGCGCCTCCGTTGGTTTACTCTGCCGGAACAGTTCAGGAACCCGCGGCGGTAGCTCAGGCAGCATCGCAACCGGCAGCAGAGCAACCCGCGCAGCAGAAGCCTTCGACAGAGGGCAAGAAGAAGCCGGGCATCTTCGCCCGGCTTGGTAAGTTCTTCCGCCAAATTTTCGGCGCGGAGCAGTAAGCTACAACCCTCGCGCCCGCTCGATCGCCCGCATCACTGCCTGGGCCTTGTTGATGCACTCCTGGTGCTCGCTCTCCGGAACCGAGTCGGCCACGATTCCCGCACCAGCCTGAACGTAGCCTTTGTCGCCGAGCGAGAGCATCGAACGGATCGCGATGCAGGAGTCGAGATTGCCACTGAAGTCCGCGTAGAGCACGGTTCCGCCATATGTCCCTCGGCGGGTGGGCTCAAGTTCCTCGATGATCTCCATGGCGCGAACCTTGGGAGCTCCGCTCAAGGTTCCGGCAGGGAAGCAGGCGCGCAGGGCATCGACGGCACTCAGTTCCGGCCGCAGCTTGCCTTCGATCGCGCTCACGATGTGCATCACGTGCGAGTAGCGCTCGACGAACATAAGCTTCTCAACCTTTACGGTTCCGAAGTCGCTCACGCGGCCCACATCGTTGCGGCCCAGATCGACCAGCATGACGTGCTCGGCGCGTTCTTTTTCGTCGTGCATCATCTCGGCTGCGAGCGCGTCGTCCTCGGCTTCGGTGGCTCCGCGGCGACGGGTTCCGGCGATGGGCCTGTACTCAACGCGACCTTGATTGACGCGCACCAGCATCTCCGGCGAAGAACCTGCCAACTCCAGGCGGGGCTGCCCGCCCTTTAACTTTTTGGATGAAAGCTTTGCCGTACCCAACGGTCCCTCCGGCGCAAAGCGCAGGAAGAACAGATACGGGCTGGGATTGACCTGGCGCAGCGCGCGGTAGACCTGGAAGGAGTCAACTCCCGGCTCCACATCGAAGCGCTGCGAGAGCACGACCTGGAAGGCATCTCCGGCGCGGATGTACTCCTTGGTCTTCTCGACTCCGGCGATAAAGTCCTTCTTGGCAGTGCGAAACTTCACCTTCAGTTTGCCGCCGGGCTGTTTCGCCGGCTTGAACTTGGGCAGCGGCTGCGCGAGGCGCTTTTCGAGTTTGTCGAGTTTCTTGATCGCCTTCTCGTAGGCTGCTGTGGGCTTCTCGCGTGAGACGTCCGCTGTCGCGATGAGCCAGATCTCCTTGCGAACGTGGTCGAAGGCCAGCACCTGGTCGAAGAAGAGCAGGCAGGCATCGGGGATATTGAGCTCGTCTTTGGCCGTTGCAGGCAGCCGCTCGATGAGCCGCACCGCGTCGTAGGAGAAGTAGCCCACGGCGCCCGCTGTAAACGGAGGCAGACCTGCAAGCCGCGCGGGCTTGTGGCCGCTCAACGCATCGCGCAGGACGGCGAAGGCGTCGCCCTCGAAGCGTTTGGTCCTGCCGCGCTCGATAACGGAAATCTGGCGTCCGTGAGCGACGATGCGCTTGAATGGGTTCACTCCAATAAAGGTGTAGCGGCCAACCTGCTCGCCGCCTTCGACGGACTCGAGCAGGAAGCACTCCGGCTCGCTCCAGGCTGCGCGGAGAAAGGCCGAGACCGGGGTCTCGAGATCGGCCGCCAGGATGCGGCAGACAGGCACAAGCGTGTGCTCGCGGGCCAGGGCGAGGAATTCCTTCCGGCTGGGCAGTGCGGGATGCTTGGAGACGCTCACCCTCTCAGTGTACTTTGCGGGAGGCAAAAGTTGATCTTCCCGAGGCTCCAGACGGGGCTCCAACTATCGGCCCCCGAATCGGTCTATCTGGCCGGGAATTTCGCGCCGGATTACGTTCTGGCTTCGAATTGGTCTAAAGAATCTTGACGGAACGGGCTGGGGGGCCTAGACTCACTTGGGTTTGGGCCTGTTGTCTTTAGGCTCGCACTATACTGGGCTTCCCACTGCGGAGTGATTCCGCCCAGGGGAGTTGCAGCCCGGAATTCCGGGAGAATTGCCGCCGGCGTTTCGGCCTCAGAATTGAGTTGAACCAACACGATTGAGCCGGCAGGCAGGGAGAAGATATGAGTACGCCTACTATTTCACTGGATCAGGAGATTAACCCCTGGGAAGCACAAAATGCGCGGTTTGACTTTGCCGCCCGCAAGCTCAATCTGGATGAGGGAATCTGGAAGTTGCTGCGCACGCCTGCGCGCGAGATCATTGTTCACTTCCCCGTAGCAATGGACGACGGCCGCATCGAGATATTTACCGGCTTTCGTGTGCAGCACAACATCGCGCGCGGTCCGTGCAAGGGCGGCATCCGCTATTCGCCCGACGTGACGCTGGACGAAGTGCGGGCGCTGGCCAGCTGGATGACCTGGAAGTGCGCCGTGGTGAATATCCCCTTTGGCGGCGCCAAGGGCGGCGTGATCTGCAACCCCAAGGCGATGAGCAAGGGCGAACTGGAGCGCATGACGCGGCGCTATACCTCCGAGATCATCGAATTCATTGGGCCGGAGAAGGACGTTCCCGCGCCGGACGTGAATACCAACGAGCAGACCATGGCCTGGATCATGGACACCTACTCGATGCACATGCGCCAGACGGTAACCAGCGTGGTGACCGGCAAGCCGCTGGACGTGGGCGGATCGCGGGGCCGCATCGAAGCAACCGGCCGCGGTGTGGCGCTGGTCTGCGACGAGAGCATGCGCTACCTGAACATGTCTGTGAACGGCTGTCGCGTGGTGATTCAGGGTTTTGGCAATGTGGGATCGAACGCCGCCCGGCTGCTTATGGAGCGCGGCTACAAGATTATCGGCATCGCGGAGAAGGATGGAGGCCTGTTCAACCCGAACGGCATCGACATCCACCAGTTGATCGAGTACAAGTACCGCAATGAGTCCATTCTTGGGTTCCGTGGGGCCGAGGCGATGCCGAGCGAGGAGCTGATCCTCTCGGACTGCGAGATCTTCATTCCGGCGGCCACTGAGAACGTGATCACCAGCCGCAACGCGGCCAATGTCAAGGCCAAGATAATCGTGGAAGGCGCGAACGGCCCCACTACCGCAGTTGCCGACGAGATTCTGGCCGAGAAGCGGATCTTCGTCGTGCCCGACATTCTGGCCAACTCCGGCGGCGTCACCGCCAGCTACTTTGAGTGGGTTCAGGACCGGCAGGGCTACTTCTGGAAGGAGAAGCAGGTCAACGATCAACTGGAGACGATCATGCGCGACAGCTTCGACGACGTGATCCGCTACGCCGAGGCCCACAACGTAAACAACCGCATCGCTGCCTATATGCTGGCTATCGATCGGGTGGCGTTCACCATCCGCCAGCGCGGCATCTACGCGTAAACGGCGACAGAACCGAGTCACAGGCGGGATGGATCTGTACTCCATCCCGCTTTTTGTTTTGCGCAGTTTTTGCCGGGTTCGCGTATCGGCTAACCCACACCCCTAAACCCTACGATGCGATAATGGAGCTACGGGACCACTGCCGCCATGAACCTTCCCAACTCCATCACGATGAGCCGGATCATCATGATCCCGCTCTTTTTATGGATACTCTCGTCGCATTACCCGTGGCAGCACGGGGGCGCGCAGGAGCTGGCGGCGTCGATCCTCTTCGTGCTGGCCTCCATCACCGATGGTGTGGATGGCTACCTGGCGCGCAAGCGCGGCCAGATCACGACAATGGGAGTGCTGCTCGACCCGCTGGCCGACAAGATCATGGTGACGGCGGCGCTGATCCAACTGGTGGCCTACAACCCCGACGTGCTGAGGGTGTGGATCGCGGTAGTGATCATCGGGCGGGAGTTCCTGATCAGTGGTTTGCGCTCAATCGCCGCTACGGAAGGCCTCACGATCAGTGCCAGCGATCTGGGCAAGCTCAAGACCGTGGTGCAGATTGTGGCCGTGGTTGCCACGATTCTGGCTCATCAGTGGGACCACTGGCAGATTGGCTTCGTGGTGTTTCCGGTGCGCTGGTACGCTATCGCCGCTGTTTACTTCACGGTGCTGGTCTCTTCGGTTTCGGCGATCGATTACTTTGTCGGCTTCTGGAAGCAGATCGACCACGCCTCGAAGGACCGCCGCAAGTCGAAGATCCTCTCCCGTGGACCCAGCGCGAAGATAGTCTAGCGGACTAGCCAGGTTTCAGATATTGCAAACGGCATCGATCATCCCCACGTCAATTGAAGAAAGTGCAACTGGCGTTCTCTGCGCTTTGATCTCGCGCTAGTGCGCGGCGATATCGGTTGCCTGTACGCGCTTCTTGGGCAGGCGCATGAAGAAGGGCAACGGCACCAGGCAGAGGATGATTGCTGCCAGGACAATGAAAGCATTGTGATAGGCAAGCATGGTGGCCTGCAACTGCATCTGATGCCAGGCCTGCCCCATTGCTCCCGACGAGGCCTGCGCCTGCCCGAATCCGCCATGTTGAAGCTGGCTGCGTACCGTTTCTGTGTAGTGGGTCAGAGGGATGGTGTTGGGCGTGAGGTGTGCGCCAAGGCCTTGCAGGTGGACCTGAGTGGAGCGGGAGATGTAGGTGGTAAGCAGCGCGGTTCCGGCGCTGCCGCCGATGTTGCGGGCAAAGTTAGAGAGCGAGGATATCTGGTTGTTCTTCTCGATCGGCACACCGACGTAGTTGAGCGTGCTGATGGGGATGAAGATGAAGGGCAGCGCGATGATCTGGATGACGCGAGTGATCGTCGCGTCGCCAAAGGAAGTGGCGAGATTGAGCCGAGTGAGGTTGTAGACGCCAAAGGCGGTGACGAAGTAGCCGATGGCTGCCAGCAGGCGCGCGTCGATCTTTCTTATGGCGAGGCCGGCGATCATCATGACCGCCATCATCACAAAGCTCGCCGGCGAGAGCACCATGCCGGCGCGCTCGGCGGAGTAGCCGAGCAGCGTCTGAAGGTACTGCGGCAGCAGGACCGTGGTGCCGAAGAGCGTCATGCCCAGGATGAGCTGAAGGAATACGGCGGTGCCGAAGTTGCGGTTCCTGAGCAGGCGGAGATCGACGATGGGGTCGGGGTGACGCCACTCCCAGATGACGAACCACACGAGCAGCACCATGGCGGCGATGAACGAAGTGCGGATGCCGATGTCGGAGAACCAGTCCTTCTCCTGGCCTTTGTCGAGCGTGAACTCGAGCAGGCCAACGCCGGCGGCAACCAGTCCGAGTCCCATGAAATCGACATTGAACTTGCGGTAGGCCTTTCTGCGCTCGACGAGATGCGGCGGATCCTCGATCATCCGATTGGAGAGATAGAGGGAAAGGATGCCGATGGGAATGTTGATGAAGAAGATCCAGTGCCAGTTGAAGTTGTCGGTGATCCAACCGCCGAAGGTGGGTCCCATGGCCGGCGCAAAGACCACCGCCATGCCATAGACGGCGAAGGCCTGGCCGCGCTTCTCGATCGGGAAGCAGTCGGTGAGAATGGCCTGTTCGCTGGGCGCGAGACCGCCTCCGCCGAGTCCCTGAAGGATGCGGGCGACGATGAGGAAGGGCAGAGTGGGAGCAATGCCGCAGAGGAATGAGCAGACTGTGAATACGATTACACAGGTCATGTAGAAGCGCTTGCGACCGAAGCGATTGGAGAGCCAGCCGGAGACGGGCAGGATGATGGCGCTGGCGACCAGGTAGCTGGTGAGCACCCAGGTGGCCTCTTCCTGGCTGGCGCCGAGCGAGCCGGCCATGTGGGGCAGGGCTACGTTGGCAATAGAGGTGTCCAGGACCTCCATGAAGGTGGCCAGCGTGACCGTGAGCGCCACTGCCCAGGGATTATATTTTGGCTTCCATTGGGGAAGTGAGTATGTGGATTCGCCCATAAATACAGCTATTTCCAGAGTATCAGGCGGTTATTCGCAAGGGATGCCCTGCGCCACAGTGCAGGGGCGCGATAGCGGATTACAATGCTTGAGAAATTACATACAGCCCGTCTGCCGGTGCAGGATTCCAGTTAGCTATGGAGGCCGGAGCGGGAGTGCATCGAAGGTGCCGGTCTGCGAACACAAGGGTGGTATCTGAGGAGTGAAAGGGTGAGATTGCTTTTATCGCAGATTGAGCGAACTGTCTGGCGCGAGGTGGGAAGTGTGAGCGCACCGGCAATTCTTGTGCTGCTGTTTTGCGCTTCAACGAGTGTGTTGTTTGGGCAGGACACTACTCCGAAGCGCGTGCCCGATGCCAAGGCCAGCGATTGCGCTGCCTGCCACGGCGCCAAGCTGCCGTTACCTGCCGATCACGCGCCAACTGCGGATTTGAAATGGCAGGATTGCAAGGGCTGCCACGTACAGGAAGGCAAGAACACGCTTGCCGGCAAGCTTCCGCTGATGCACGCGCATCAGTTGTCGGGGATCGGCTGCGACAAGTGTCACGTGGACGTGGCCAAGCCCGAGCCCGTTGCCGCAAAGACCTGCACCGGCTGCCATGCGCCGGAGAAGGTGGCACTTGCGACTGCCGAGTTTTCGCCTGTGAATCCCCATAATTCGCCGCACTATGGGCAGGAATCGGACTGCAACATGTGTCACCACCAGCATGGCAAGTCAGCAAATGTTTGCGGGGACTGTCACGGCGAGTATCAGTTTCCTGTTCCATAGCCGCGTCGGGCGGGTGACAGCGTAGAACACGAATGCGGAATCGCGGATCGCGGTAACACAGAGGAGAGGACACCATGGCATCGAAGGCGGAAGTGAATGGAGTGAACCGGCGCGCGGTATTGAAGGGCGCGGTAATGGGCAGCGGAGCGCTGGCGGCCTCAGCGTTTCTGGGCGAGCAGGCGGCCGCAGCGCCGACGAAGAAGTGGGACATGGAGGCCGATGTGGTCTGCGTGGGCTACGGGGGCGCGGGCGCGGTTGCCGCCATTACCGCGGCCGATCTGGGCTCGAGTGTGATCGTCATCGAGAAGCAGCCGGCAGATACCGACACCGAGATTCGCCACACACCCAACACGCGCAGTTCGGGGGCCCATGTCGTATGCATCAGCGATGCCAGGCAGGGAGCGGATTACATCTATGCGGCTTCATTTGGAAGGACGCCGCGGGAACTGTGCGATGTGTGGGCGAAGTATGCCACTACCAACGAGGAGTACATCGAGAAGCTGGGCGGCAAACTGACTCCGCCCAACACGGCCTTTCGCGGAGATTATTCCATGTTTCCGGGATGGAATGCGGTAAGCAGCCGCCCATTTGTCGGCGGCGGCTCCGGTTTATTTCAGATGTTCGACGAGAACGTTCGCAAGCGCAAGGACAAGATCAGGGTGGTCTACGATACGCCGGGCAAGGAACTGGTGAAGGATGCCAACGGCGTGATCGTCGGAGTGATCGCCGAGCATGCCGGCAAGCCGGTCCACATCAGGGCTCGCAAGGCCGTGGTGCTGACCGCGGGCGGTTTCGAGTGGGACGAGGAGATGAAGATGAACTTCCTCCACGGTTATCCCGCCTACTTTTACGGCAGCCTGGCCAATACCGGCGACGGCATTCGCATGGCGGCCAAAGCGGGCGCGGCGATGTGGCACTTCAACTCGGTCTTCGGACAACTGACCGCCCACATGCCGGGCTATCCGGGCTTCAAGAACAACCTGCCGGAGCGATCCATCTATGTGAACAAATACGGCAAGCGCTTCTTCCGCGAGCGGACCTATCCCGGGAACGCGCTCGCCATCGAGGCCTGCGTCTTTGACAACGCCAAGGGAGTGTTTCCGGCCATCCCCTGCTGGGCGATCCTCGACGAGCCTGCGTTCAAGCGAGGCTCGCTGCTGATGAGTTCGTCCAAAGGCAGTCTGCCGGGTGGCAAGCCGCAGTCCTTCTACACGTTCAGCAAGGACTACGCGGACGAGATCAAGAGCGGCTTCATTGTGAAGGCCGACACGATCGAGGAACTCGCCAGTAAAATCGCCGCGGACGCGGAAAATGGCGAGCTAATGACGCCCGAGGTTCTGCGCGCCACTCTCGACCGATACAACCAGTTCTGCGAAGCGAAAAGGGACGCGGACTTCGATCGCACGCCGTCCACGATGATCGCGGTGAATGCTGCTCCGTACTACGCCATCAAGTTGTATCCGGGTGGCGCCATGACCACAGGCGGTCCGAGGAAGAATCCGAAAGCTCAGGTTCTGGATGCTTTCAACAATCCGATACCGCATCTGTATTGTGCCGGCGAGATGGGGGCCTCCCATGGCTTGCTGTACCCGATTCCAGGGTGCAATATAGGCGATCTGCTGATCTTCGGCCGCGTGGCAGGCGAGAACGCGGTAAAGGAGATCCCCGCATAAAGGGAACGCCGCGAGAGATGTCTCTCGCGGCGTTGTTGTTCAGGTGTGTCTGGCGCGGGTTATTCCACAGTGACCGACTTGGCCAGGTTGCGGGGCTGATCGACGTCGCAGCCGCGGCGGACGGCGATGTAGTAAGCCAGCAACTGAAGCGGCACGATCTCGATGATGGGGATGAGAAGCCCCGGTGCAGTCGGAATGTAGATGGTGTGCTCGACGAGGCTGCCGATGGTCGAGTCACCTTCGGTGGCGACTGCGATCACGCGGCCCGAACGGGCGGTGACTTCCTGAATGTTTGAGAGGGTCTTCTCGTAGCGCAGCTTCGAGGCTGGGTCGGTGTTGTCGCAGGTGGCCAGCACTACGACGGGAAGGTTCTCGTCGATGAGCGCATTGGGGCCGTGTTTCATCTCACCGGCCGGATAGCCCTCGGCGTGGATGTAGGAGATCTCCTTGAGCTTGAGTGCGCCCTCGAGCGCGATCGGGAAGTGAATGCCGCGGCCGAGGAAGAGAAAGTCGCTGGCGCTGGCGAACTCTTTGGCCAACTGCTCGCACTGGGCTGAGGTGTTGCGCAGAACATCTTCGATTTTGTTAGGTACGCGGCCCAGCTGGTCAATGAGCTGGATGGACTGCGTGGTATCGAGCTGGCCGCGCAACTGGCCCATCTTGAGCGCGAGCAGGAAGAGCGCGGTGAGCTGCGAAGTAAAGGCCTTGGTGGAGGCCACGCCAATCTCAGGGCCGGCGTGCGTGTAGATGGAGCCGTGAGCCTCACGGGCCACCATGGCGCCAACAACGTTGCAGATGGCCACAGTCTTTGAACCGTGGGACTTCATCTCGCGTTGGGCAGCGAGCGTGTCGGCGGTCTCGCCGGACTGGGTGATGAGCAGGCCAAGGGCGTTGGGGTCGGCGATGGGATCGCGGTAGCGGTACTCGCTGGCATAGTCGACGTCGACGGGCAGCCGGGCAAGGCGCTCGATCATGTACTTGCCGGCCTGCGCGGCGTGCCAGCTGGTGCCGCATGCCGAGATGTTGATGCTGGTGGCGCGGGCCAGCTCTTCGTCGGAGATCTCCATCTCGCCCAGGAATACCTTGCCGGAGTCGAGCGAAACGCGGCCGAGTGTAGTGTCGAGGACGGCCCGGGGCTGCTCCCAGATTTCCTTGAGCATAAAGTGTTTGTAGCCGCCCTTTTCAGCCTGAATGGGATCCCACTGGATGCGGCTGATCTGGCGGACTACGGGCTTTCCATCGAAGTCTGTGATTCTGACTTCAGCGGGTGTCAGGATCGCCATGTCACCGTCGGCGAGGAAGTAGATGTCGCGAGTGTGGTGGAGAATGCCGGGGACGTCAGAGGCGATGAAGGCCTCGCCATCGCCGACACCGATGACGACCGGGGGGCCGGAGCGTGCGGCGACGATCTTGTTTGGCTCGGCGGCTGAGAGTACGCCCAGAGCAAAGGCGCCGGTAAGCAGCTTTACAGCCCGCTGCACGGCTACCTCAATCGCTATCGGCGCGCCCTTGGCCTCGGCTTCTTTCTGCACCTGCTCGAGAAGGTGGGCGATGATCTCGGTATCGGTTTCTGTGACGAACTTGTGCCCCTGGGCGGTGAGTTCTCGCTTGAGCTCAAGATAGTTTTCCACGATGCCGTTGTGGACCACGACGATGCGGCCTGTGCAATCGCGATGGGGGTGCGCATTTTCTTCCGTTGGCCGTCCGTGGGTCGCCCAGCGGGTGTGGCCGATACCGTATGTGCCGTCCAGGGGCTTTTCTAAGAGAACTTCTTCAAGACGCGCCAACTTGCCGGGGGCGCGGCGAACCTCAAGCGTGGACGTTGAGCTGGAGCCCACGGCGATGCCTGCCGAATCATAGCCGCGATATTCCAGGCGGCGCAGGCCCTCAATGATGACGGGCACAACCTTCTTGGAGCCGACGTAACCAACTATTCCGCACATAGGACGATTGTATTGGATCGGGTACAAGGATTGAATGAAATGGTGAAAGTGCGGGGCATTCCATTACCGTAGTACCTGATCGTGCCGAAATGGGCGACGCCTATGCCGACAAGGATGGACGAACGGATGCAGATTCCCCAATACACCCTCGACGATTATGAGATCGGCTTTGCCGGCCGCCACCGGCTGCACGACGTGGTGACGAAGTGGGCGGCGGAAAAGCCAGAAGCAGTTGCGCTGGCGAGCGCGGAGAGCGGAAGCACTGCGAGTTGGAAAGAGTTCGAACTGGTGGCGCGGGCTCTTGCGGCTGAGCTGTTGCGGTTGGGGTTTGTTCGCGGTGATTTTCTGATCACTGTCCTGCCCTGGTCGATCGATCTGGTGCTGCTTGCATATGCCTGCTTCCGGATCGGCGTAATTGTTGCGCCGCTCGACGTGCGGCTGCCGGCCGCCGATGTGGACCGGGCGATGGAACTGCTCAAGCCAAAGGCGTTTGTGTGGCCGGGAAGCGAAACGGGCGGGCTGGAACTTGACGCGCTGGCCGAAGCCGCACGGCGCGCGGTGAGAGATGGAGCAACGTTATCCGCAACAGAATCCGCCGCGCTTGCGGCTGCGGAGAGTGCCGTGACGGAGTACGACGGTGCGCTGGTGATCTTTACGACCGGCTCCACGGGCTCGCCCAAGCCGGCTCTGCTCTCGCACCGCGGTATTACCTCGCAGAACATGTGCCTGAGCGGCGCGCTGATGGGCGGCGATCACGGGATTCGAGCGCTGGTGCATCTTCCGCCCTCGCATGTGGGCGGCCAGACTGAGCTGCTGATGAGCATCCTCTTCGGCGGCGGCACGGCAGTGCTGATGGAGTCCTTTGACGCCGCGCGAACGCTGCGCACCATCGCACAGCAGCACATTCAGATTCTGGGCCAGATTCCTGCGATGTTTCAACTGGAATGGATGGTGAAGGACTACGAACAGATGGATCTTTCGAGCCTCGAATACGTGGTCTACGGAGGCAACGCGGTCCCAAAGCCGTTTCTTGAGCGAATGGCCAAGATGGCGCCGGTGGTTGGAACCGGGCTCGGTCTGACTGAGGCCTCGGGCTTCTGCACCTACGCGATTGCAGACTCAGGTAACTGGGAACAGGTAGCGGGCGGGCTGGGTGTGGCGATGCCGGTCTACGCGTGCACAATCCGCCAGCCCATGCGCGAGGACGGCAGGGCAGGGGAGGAGTTGCCGCGGGGGGAGATCGGGCATGTCTGCTTCCGCGGTCCGCAGACGTTTCTGGGCTACGTGGGCGATGACGAGGCCACAGCGAAGACGATCTCAAGCGATGGATTTCTATATACCGGCGATCTGGGCTTCATGGATGCGACCGGGCTGCACCTTACGGGTCGAGAGAAGTGGGTGATCAAATCCTTCAGCTACCAGATCTTTCCGGGCGACGTGGAAGGGCACATTGCCGCGCTTGCCGACAGGGTGGCGAACTGCGTGGTGGTGGGCGTCGAGCACAAGGTGGCGTCTGAGGCTGTTGTTGCGCTGGTTGAAAAGAGGCCCGGGGCCGAACTGATGGCAAAGGAACTTGACCGCCACGCACGCACGCTTGCGCCTTATATGAGGCCGCGGCACTGGATCGTTATGGAAGCAGGGCAGATGCCGCTGAACCGCATTGGAAAGCCCGACTACGTGCGTGCAAAGGCTATGGCGCGCGAGGAGATTGAGCGGCTGCGCGCCGGAGGCGGATGGGATAGCGGTTTTGGGCCTGAGGGAAACTGAAGAATCGCTCGAGGCGAGAGGCTGCCGCGCTACTCCTCGATGCGGTAGGTGTATTCCTCGATCACCGGGTTGGTGAGCACCTCGCGGGCGATGCGCTCTACCTGCTCGCGGGCCGCCTCGGCGGTGAGTCTGTCAGCCAGCGCGATTGCAAAGTACTTGCCCTGGCGCACGGAAGCGACTTCGCCGTATCCGAGCTTGCGGAGTGCGTTCTGGATGGTCTGGCCCTGAGGATCGAGGACCGAGGTCTTCAGCGTGACATAGACATGCGCCTTCATATCCCTGATTATAAAAGCAGGGACCAAGGGACTAAGGCAGAACGGCCGTTTGCGCTAAACAAAGCGACAGCGCAACTCCCCAAGGAGGGAAGCGAAATATGGTGAACTATCTTGAATTGCCGGTGGGCGACCGCGCGCCGGAGGTCTTTCGTGCAGTCGTCGAGATCCCCAAAGACGGGGTTCAGAAGTACGAGTATGACAAGCAACTGCACGTCTTCAAGCTCGACCGCAATCTGCACTCGCCGGTGCACTATCCGGGCGACTACGGCTTTATCCCCTCTACGCTGAGCGAAGACGGCGATCCGCTGGACGTTCTGGTGCTGGTCTCAAACCCCACCTTTCCGGGCTGCGTGCAAGAGGTGCGGCCGATCGGCCTGCTTGAGATGCTCGACCAGGGCGTGCTCGACGAGAAGGTTCTGGCCGTGGGCAACGCCAACCCCCGCTACACGAACCTGTGGAACTACACGGACGTATTTCCCCACCTGCTCAAGGAGATCACGCACTTTTTCTCGATCTATAAGGATCTGGAGGGCAAGCGCGTAGAGGTAAAGGGCTGGCATGATGCCGCCTATGCGCGCGACCGTGTCATCCACTCGATCAAGATGTTTGCCGAGGACAAGGCGAGGCGCGACAAGGCGATCAAGGAAGGGAAGTAAATAGCTGGAAGGCTAAGCCGGCGGCGCTATGCGTCCGTCGGCTTTTGCTTTTTTAGGGCAAGAATCAGCAGATAGAACAGCGGCCCGAACAGCACCACGACCGCCGCGAAGGCCAGCGCGGAGAGTGAGCCGACGAGCTTTTCGCCGCGCGAAATCCAAAGAGCATAGACGATCAGTGCCGCCGGAGCCACGCCCAGCAGGCATGCAACGATGCGGTTTCCGGCGCGGAAGGGCCGCGCAAGACCTGGCTCACGGAAGCGCAGCACAGCCAGGGCAACGAACTCCAGCATCAGGCCTGCGCCATAGAGGATGAGATCAATCGAGATGAGCCGTTCGAAGGGCAATCCGATGGCCAGCGCCCATCCGATGCCGCACACCAGGATGCTGACCCAGGGCGCTCCGCGGCGGTTGCGCAGGGTGAGCACGCGGGGCAGCAAGCCATCTTCGGCCATGGCCATGGGCAGCCGCGAGTAGCTCATCACCAGAGCGTTGAACATGCCGACGCCGGTGATGCAGCCGCCGGCCACTACTGCCATCGCCAGTACCGGCCCGCCCAAAGCCCGCGCGGCCACGGTCCAGTCGCCGGTGGAGAAGCTGGCCGAGGGAACACCCGCCAGAGCCATTGCAGAGATGGGCAGAATGTAGCTCAATGCCGTAATGGCGATAGCGCCAAGCATGGCGCGCGGATAATTTCGCTGTGGGTTCTCAACCTCGTGGGCTACTGTCGATGCGTTATCCCAACCCATGAAGTTCCACAGAGCGACCAGCAGGGCGGTCGAAAAGCCGAACTCCGGCGAGTGCGCGTTCCAGTCAACGGCGGGATGGGCGGAGAACCCGTGCCATACGCAGAGAGCGACCAGAACGGCGAACGGCGCGAGCAGCAGCGCAAAGAGCCAGACCGAGTCCTCGCCGACCTCGGGGGCGCCAAGCAGGTTCCATGCGCAGCACAGCGCCACTACACCCAGTTTCCACGCATATTCGCGCCAGCCGCTGGTGAGCGCGGGGTCGAGTGTGCCCAGGTAGAGCACAAAGATCGATGGGTAGAGCGCCATGTCGAAGATGCTGGCGGCGAGCGATAACCAGCTCTCCTGATACCCCCAGAAAGGCCCCAGTGCCCGCCGCACCCAGACGTAGAATCCGCCGTCGGCGGGGATTGCGCTGGCAAGTTCGCCGATCATCAGCGCCGTGGGTAAGCTCCAGAACAGAGGCAGCAGGAGCAGGAGCAGGATTGCCTTCAGGTATCCGGCCCCGCCCAGAATGTCCTCGATGCCGTACGGTCCTCCCGACACCATGAAAAACGTGGCCGCTATCAGAGGCAGCAGACGCATCTTGCGGGCGGCGGGTTTGCGCAGGCAGCGCACAGTATGAATGTACTATCGCGACTGCGGCGTAATGGCAAAATCGCGAGCGCAAGTAAGTGAGTTCGCCGACAGGGCCGTCCAGCGGTTATAATCCGAGGAGGCCGGAGAGATGGCCGAGTGGCTGAAGGCGGCGGTTTGCTAAACCGTTGTACGGTCAAAAGCTGTACCGGGGGTTCGAATCCCCCTCTCTCCGCCATTACTCCTTCCGAGAACACCCCAAGACATCCAAAAGAAAGACATAAAGACTAGCAAATACTAGGATTTATGTCTTTCTGCGTCCAAGTGCATCCGAGTGCAGCCGTGTTTTGGTTGGTGTATTTATGGGTGTATTCTGTTTTTGAAGTGGGTGTACTTTTCCTAGACGAGGAGGAATGGCATGGCCGGACTGACCGATACGGAGATAAAAAGGGCTAATGCGGCGGAAAAAGCCTACAGCGTGGGCGATGGAGGTGGACTCTACCTCTGGGTCAAGCCTACCGGCGGGAAGCTCTGGCGCTGGTCCTATCGGTTTGACGGGAAGGAAAAGCTCATGTCCTTGGGGAAATACCCCGATGTGCCCCTGGCGCTGGCCCGAGCTCGCCACGCCGAGGCTCGCAAACTGCTGGCGACCGGCATTGACCCGATGGCGCAGCGGAAGGCCGAGAAGGCAGCGGAGAAAATAGCGGTCGAGAATTCCTTTCAGAGCGTAACGATACGGTGGCTGGAGCATTGGCAGGTGGGGAAGAGCCCGCGCCATGTAGACTCGGTCCGGCGGCGCATGGAGGCCGACATTCTGCCCTGTCTGGGGGCACGTCCTATTACGGAGATCGAGGCGCCGGAACTAGTCGCGTTGGCCAACGCGATTCAGGATCGCGGTGCGCGGGATATTGCCAAACGTGCCCTGGAGACCGTGGGACAGGTCTTTCGCTACGGTATCGCCCACGGGTACGCCAAACGCAACCCGGCCACCGAGATTCGTCCCAGCGACATTCTAAAATCCATACAAAAAACCAACTACGCCCGCATTGATGCCAAAGAGCTGCCAACCCTGCTCAGACGCATCGAGATCTATCAGGGAAAGCAGGTCACACGGTTGGCAATGAAGCTGATGTCCATGACTTTTGTGCGCACCACCGAATTGATCGAAGCCAAGTGGGGAGAATTTGACCTGGAGAATGCCCGCTGGGACATTCCGGCAGAACGCATGAAGATGCGGACCCCGCACATTGTGCCGTTGGCCAGACAGGCATTGGAGGTGCTGGAGATGTTGCGCGATTTCACTGGGAGCAATGAATGGCTTTTCCCCGGCGACCTCAATCCGGCCCATCCGATGAGTAACAACACCATTCTGGCAGCGTTGAAGCGCATGGGCTATCAAGGCAGGATGACTGGCCACGGCTTCCGCGGCCTGGCGTCCACCATCCTGCATGAGCAGGGCTACGCGCATGACCATATCGAATTGCAGCTAGCACATGCTCCACGGAATGCGGTGAGTGCGGTCTACAACCACGCCCTCTACTTGGAACCACGCGCCAGGATGATGCAAGACTGGGCTGACTTTCTGGAGCGCACCCAGAGAGGCGGCAAGGTTCTGCCCTTCCATGGAACTGCGGCATAGCTATTCGGTCGATTCGACCAGCAGGGAATCTGGCAGTGCCCCGCAATTCCAGACGGTGCCAAACTGGAATGCTGCTTCGGGCATCATCTCGACGACAACGGATTCACACCAGTGCGTTGACCTCTGATTTCCCGGCTGGCCGCTATCTGGCGGGCAATCCACTCCTCGATCTCTGTTTCGATCCAGCCGACAGCCCTGGCTCCGAGCGACACCGGTCTTGGAAACCTGCCTTCGATGACACGCTGATAGACGGTGCTGCGTGATAGGCCAGTGCGGTCCAACACAATGGGCAATCTCAGAATCTTTCTCGGCATTCATTCACCTTATAGGTTGAGTTGCATCCAATTTGTGCACTGCGTTACTGAGCGCACCCACCACAGCATCCGTCAGACCCGCTGCAAACTGGCTACTGCCAACATACCCTCAGTCGCGTATTATGTCTGACTTTTCTCTGGACGCCCTGCACGGTTATGTCACTACTTGTCTGGAGCGACCCCAGTCCTGTTCACAAATGACGTTGTGGAGGTCGTCACTCGGCAAAGACATCATGCAAGCATCGATCAATGGATGTTGAGCGCGATACGACTCGGTCGCTCGATTCTGCACATCGTCTATGTTGTGAGCGCCTAGCATAATCATTGCCGCTCGTTCGACTGAGTATTCGCGCCATGCATCGCTCCTTCTCACAGCGGTACGTCCGGCTTCATTGTCAAATGCTCACGTAGTTCCGAAGCGTGTGTCGAAGGTTGTGTCCTCCCTTTCGAACCTCGATTGCCGATGCCCCTCCCCCTTCCCCATACAGTTTCTTCATGTAGCCCGATAACGCTGTTGGGGCGATTCTCAGGCCGTTCTCTTCAAAGATATGGACCAGCATATTGAGCGTGTATCCTCTTTTCCGCAACGCACACAGTTCAGGAAATACCGCCCGCACAACCCCGCCAATCGTGCACGAGGCAGGTTGCTGGACGGGTTCATTCGCCTTTTCCTTGAGGAATGTACGAAGCCCATCAAGATCACGAGACGAGAGCACCTGCATCCTGCGACGAGCCTCATTCTCCATACACAAGCATGATATATTCGCAATAATAATGATGTCAAATATGTATGATGACAATAGTGGCGAATCGTGTAGAAGGCACGGCAAGGTAGGCGCTGTACACACAAACCCCTGCGGGATTTCGCGTGTCCACCATCAATTCTCCAATCCGCCTGCGGCTACTCGGAGAAATGGTTGCGCATCTTGCTCAGGGCTTCGCTCCGAGACCCAACATCATTTCGGAGGCATGGCATGTCAAGACCAAAGAGGGCACATGATGTTACCTCACGAATCGACATTCGTGTCACGGATGAGGAAAAGACAACATTGTTCGTACAAGCGAACAGAGCTGCGCTCACACTCAGCGAATACATACGCCGCGCTGCTTTGGGAATACGCATCCGGTCAAGGATACACACGGATGCGATCTCGGACCTAAATCGTCTTGGTGGTCTGCAAAAGCATTGTCTTGAGCAATTGAAAGTTCTTGGTAATGACAATGACCTGCGGCGCGAATTGAACATCACACTTGCCGCAATACGCGAACAGGTGAAGAACGTGCTCTCTCTCCACATCGAGGAAGAATGATCGCAAAGGTGTCAAAACGAACGAGTACAGGCCGAAGTTGTTTTCGCCGTCTTGCGCAATACATGACCACTGAGCGCGATCCAGAGACTGGCATAGCCACTCTGAGAGGGGACGTACTTCTTTCCAACAATCTGCTGGACTTCGATACTGCCGCCTACGTGATGCAGGCAACAGCGGAAAAGAATCGGCGATGTAATGATCCGGTATGCCACTATGAACTCTGCTGGCCGCCGGAAGAGATGCCGACGAGAGAGCAATGGACCGTCTGTGCTTTGTACACTCTGCGTGTACTCGGCTACCAGGACCATCAATATATGGTTGTCGCGCACGATGACAGAGCGCACTTCCACATCCACATCATGATGAACAAAGTTCATCCAGAAACATATAGAGCACTGACCCCATTTCGCAATTGGCTCACGCTTGATGCAGCAGCGCGGGTCCTCGAAGCAAAATATGGCTGGGCACATACAACGGGTCCGACACGTTGGGATGAGGAATCGAAACAGGCTGTAACCATATCGCGTTCCGAACGTACCGCGCTTCGAGCCGCTCGACAAAAACCGACAGGGGCAGCGGCGACGTTTGAACATTATCACGATGAAGAATCTCTACAAAGCTACGTCCGGCGGGAAGTGGCCCCACGTATCAGGCAACTCCTCATCCGATGCAATGTGATCTGGGGCGATCTCCACATCCTTCTGTCGAAAGCTCGCCTCAGGTTTGAGAAGGGGGAATCGGGCGGATACACAGTTCTCGCCATCGACCACAACATCCGGGTGAAGGCCTCGGACGTATTCCGCAGCAACTTCGCTGGAAAGGTCAATCGTCAGGCAACGGAAACAACTCTTGGGCCTTGGACACCAGCCTCAACATCCGTTCAAACCTCTGCGCCACATCCGGCACAACACAGCGGACGTAATACAGCACAGCGGGAGGAACGCAAGGCGCAACGGCGGGCAGACCGATCCGCTCTGATGGATGAATATAACCGGTATCGCGACCAACAACGGGAAGTGTGCGAAGGTATCACGTCAGAGGGAAGGGAGGGCACGCAATACCTGCGCGAAGTATTGCGGCAACAGAAGAAAGAAATTCGCGCATCCGCTATGGCATTGCCGGACAAGAAGGTCTTGCTCTCTCAGGCTGCGGCCCAATCCGTCCTCGAAGTGCGCGCCCTGAAGCTGGCCATTCAAAAGAAGCGGCAAGAGGCATTTCCGAAGAATCTCCGCAGCTGGGTAGCGGACAGGGCCAACGAGGGAGATGCGCGGGCGGCCGCGCAACTTCGAGGATGGCGCTATGCCGACCAACGCAATCAACGGCGGCTCGATGCAACCCTAGAACCAAGCGCACTGCAGATCGGGCCGCCGCCCGATAGTGAGAGCAACACCGATTGGGCCGACTTCGAGCAACAACGGCTTGTGGACCAACAGAAGCAACAGGCCCTTACCGACCAGATCGCCGCGACACGCCTGTGGACGATCAACCGCAAAACCGGCGACGTGTCCTACATGCTCAACGGGCGGGTCTCCGTCATCGACCGCGGGCGCCTCGTGACTGTGCTCAACCAGGATGAAGCCGCTGTCCTCTTCGGCTTGGAGATGGCCATCCAGAAATACGGCTCGCGCATTGCCTGTACCGGCAGCATCGAGTGGAAACGGATGGTTATGAAGACTGCGGCGCAACACAAAATCTCCGTCGAATTCACAGGCCCGGAGATGCAGTACTCCCTGCGCCTACAACAGCGCCTGGCGAATCCCCTCCAACGCCGGCAGGAAAGAGGCGGCAGGTAGCTTCTGACTGGAAAAGCCGCGTCAATACCCACGAAGAGCATAAGAAATAAGCCATCGCCCTTGGCCAGCAGGTCTTCCGTGATCATTACGTGTATGCTATCGCCGTGATCAAGATGTCCTGACAAGGCTATGCGAATGTGGATTGCACTGGAGTCTTGAGTTTATAGATAGCCGCAAAGCAGGCCACCATCACCCGAAATGTCTTGGATTTATTCACGCCGCCGAGAATCTCTCCACCGACTCTCTCCAGCTCATCGGCAATTTCGTGGGTCAAAGGGAAGACGAAAGAAGTGTCGATGCTTTGAAACGGAATGTCCAGCCACGGGCCGTTGAAGAACGCAAGAATTTGCGCCTGTGCGACCTTGGTTTTGAAATTCATGATGATGTGTTCGGCCAGGGCGTTCTTGTTGCGGATTTTCAACACAGCGAAAAGTTGGTTGAAATGGCTCTTGGTGAATCTGGAATCGACAGTGAGCCGGACCTGAGTCCGCTTCTCTGCGGGAGCAACGACTCTGCGCTTCGGTCGGGTTGTGGCCTTCTTCGCAGTGGGCATGTGGCTTCCTTGTCGTAATGTAGTTTATATCAGACATGTATGTTCTTAGAAAGGAGCGCGCTAACCGTTAGTAATCAAGAAAGTTCTCATACAGGAAATGCACGGGGGAGTGGATTCGTTGCATGGGGATAAAGAAAACTGATGCAACACAACAAATTGAACCGTGGGGCAGGGGGAGAAAAGGAGACTGACGAAGGACTGGGCAGCGCGTCCAGCTTGACATCACGCGAGAGCACATCGCGCTTCAGGATATAATAGTGGCTGTTCATTTGTCCCACAATCTGTTGATCGCCAGCAGATTTCAACAATGAACCATGCCAACCCCGTGTAGGGTAGGCACCCCGGCTTTGTAAACCACTCTTGAACATAGCCGGATTGATCATTACTTGGGTTCATTGGAACCAGCCGGACAACAAACGCATTCATACCTAGACAGACTTTTCCCAGATTGTCCTCGGCCACCGATACGGGAAATGGGCGCAAATCATACAGTCGAAGCGAAGCATTACGATGCAAATTCCCTGCCTGATCGAAACGAGCCCCCCAAGGGTCGACTACGAGAATGTCTTTGTCGCTAGGAATTCAATCGATGTGTCCAAATGCAGCCGGGGCAGGACGCTGATGCGTCCTGCCCCGGATTTTGTTCGTTAGGTTGTGATCAGCCTAGAAGTTGACGCGTACGCTGAGCTGGATCTGGCGAGGGGCGTTCCTCTGGACGGAAATGGTGCCAAAAGAACCGCCGTTGGCGCCAGTTATGACGTTACCGCTGCTATCGAACTTCGCGTTGCTGAGGTTAAAGACGGGCTGGTTGAACTGGCGGCGGTTGAAGATGTTGAAGAACTCAACACGGAACTGAAGGTTGACTCTTTCGACGATCTTCGTCTGCTTCTGCAGCGTGAAGTCCCAGTTGGCTACGCCGGGGCCGCGGAGCTTGGAGTCGACGCGCGGCTCGGTGCCCAGGGCGTAGTTGACACGTGGGTCGGAGGCCGATCCGTACTGGATCACGCCGGCCTTCTTGTAGCAGGTCGGGTCGAACCAGTAGACGCTGCTGCCCACACGCGACTGCGCGGAGCCGCCGTTTAGCTTCGAGCAGCCAGGCGTGACGTCGGGCCGGATGGTGCCGGCGCCCCCACTTGGAGTGGAGTAGTTGTTGCCGGAGCCTTGGGTAAGTGCAATCTGCTGGCCGGACTGCAACGTGGTGATACCGTTCACAGACCATCCGCCGATAAGGCGATCCGCGAAGGAGTTCATGTTGTTCAGCCACTTCTGGCCTTTGCCGAAAGGCAGGCTAACGATGAAGCTGGTTACCAGGCGATGGGTGATATTCCAGTTCAGAACCGAGCGCTCGGCCCTGTGGTTGTTGTAGTTCTGCACTCCGCTGCTGCTGGTGTTGTTGTCAAGGAAGGCCGCGCTGGTATCCGTGTCGCCGATCGACTTGGACCAGGTGTAGCCGGCTGTGATGAGGCCCGTGCCCATGCGCTTGGTGTACTTGGCCTGCAGCGCGTGGTAGGTCATGGTGCTGTTCCACGTGTTGCCGTTGCTAAAGTTGTTGTACGAGGAGTGCGGCCGCAGAGCCTGCGCCTGGTTGGCCGTGATAGTTCCCTGCGCCAGCGCCAGAGCGTTGGTCTGGGAGAGCATGTTGAGGTTCCAGTTACCGGATGCGGGCAGATGAATGCCGATGGCGCCGGCATAGCCCACTTCGAGGGACTCATTGCCCTTGAACTGCTGGCCGACGACCAGGTTCCACTGCTGCATGTATGGGTACACGCTGGTCGGAACCGGCGAGCTGACATTTTGCAGAGGTGTGGTGTTGGCGTAGCTGGTGAGGAAGTTGGGGTTGGTGTTGCCGGACGGCTGGTTGATTGCGACGCCGTTCAGCGGGTTGGAGGCGGTGTAGTTGATCGTAGCGGCAACGCCGTTGGTGGGGGTTGGGTTGTTGAGGCTGGTTGAAGCCGAGTTGACCAGGCTGCCCGTTGCGTTCATGCTGCCATTCAATTCCAACGGCAGGTAGGACAGCGCGTATCCGGCGCGGAACACGGTGTTGTTGTTCAACCGGTAGGCTACGCCGAAACGCGGCGAGATGAGGTTGTGCCTTGCCGGATTTACTCCCCGGCTGCTGTAGGCGCTGCTGTTGGTCAGAGCCAGGATGCCGGTTCCGGGTGCGCCGGAGACGGCGCTTGATGTGGCTACATCGGGCAATGCCACGGTGGCGCGGTTCTTCCTCTCGGCCATGACGCCGGGCAGCTCCCAGCGCAGGCCGGCCGTGATGGTCAGCTTGCGGGTCGCGTTCCAGGTGTCGGTTGCGTAGTAGCCCTGGTACCAGTTGTAGGGGCTCACGCGGTTGACCTTGGAGAAGGAGAAGCTCACCGGATCGCCGAGCAGGAAGTTGGCCCACTCGTCCTTCGCGTACCAGTTGGCGTTGAACGATACCGAGCCGGGGTTGGAGCCAGGCATTCCGTTGATATCTTCGAGGAAGATCTGGCCGCCGAACTTCAGCGTATGGGCGCCCTTGATCTTGGTCAGGCCGGCGTTCAGAGCATAGGTGTTGGTCCAGCGCTCATCTTCCTGATTAAATCCCCTAAAGTTCCACAGACTGTAGGCGCCGCTCCACGAGAAGGTAGGCAACAGGTGAACGGTCTGCTGCGCCTGGATCGCCTGCCAGTTGCTGTTAAAGCCCAACGCGCCAAGATTCACACCGGTCGCCGGCGCACCGTCGTTCGAGTACGCCCTCGTATAGGAGAGACGGACATCGGCGATGGTCGTCTGGTTGATAGTGATGGTGTCGCCCAAAACCGCCTGGGTCGTCGGATAGACGCTGATGGAGCCGCCTGTCTTGAAGCCGCCATGGTTGAACATGTCCTGCGACGGGAGGTCGTGCGTGTTCAGGTGGCTGTAGCGGATCAGGATGCTGTGTTTGCCGAGGTTGAGGTCACCGCGGGTGTTGAATTGCTGATTGTCGTCGCCGAGAGGAACCAGGACGTTGTAGTTGTTGCTTCCCACTGCGTTCGAGTTGGTTGCCGGCGCAAAGTAGTTCTTCACAATTTGCGCTGTCGGATCAAGACAAGCCGTAGGAATGGTCGTCCGGTTCGTCGAACTGTTGTAGTTGCTGGGATCGAGGCAGAGCAGGGTCTGCTGTGCCGTGGGAAGATTTGTCCGGTTTCCCGTGATATTTCCAGGGACGCTGGGGTTGGTGGCCGACATCATGCCCGCGTCGGGCACATTCGTGACCGTATTGGCCGTCGTATAGGAGTGGAACTTCTCCCACGAGAAGAAGAAGAAAGCCTTGTTCTTGATCACGGGGCCGCCCACTGCCGCGCCGTACTGCTGCTGAATCCACTGTTGCTTGCCGAGGGTGCCGGTGGGATTCCAGGTGTTGGCGTTCAAGCCAGGGGTGCGGTAGAACTCGTATCCTGTGCCATGGAAGCTGTTCGTGCCGCCTTTGGTGGCCATCTCAACTACGCCGCCGCCAAAGCGCCCGAACTCCGCGCTCACCGCGCTGGTGCCCACCTTGAACTCCTGAACGGCGTCCTGGGTGGGGACGAATGCAACGATATGCGTGGTGAGAGTGTTGAGGGGCGCGCCGTCGAGGTACATGGAGCCCTGGCCGCCGATTGCGCCGCCGATCTGGAAGTTGCCCCAGCCGGCGTTGTTGGTGTGCGTGCCCTGGTTCATGGTGGTGACGCCCATCGAGGAGCCCTGCGGCACCACGCCGGGAACCAGCGCGATCAGGTTGGTGACGTTGCGCCCGTTGAGCGGCATCTCCTGCACGGTCTTGCCTTCGACCTGGGAGCCGAGCGAGCCGGACTCGGTCTGGAGCAAGGGGGCCTGCGTGGTCACTTCGATGGTTTCACTCGCCGCGCCTACCTGCAACGACACATCGGCGCGGGCTGTCGTATCGACTTGAATAGTGATGGGAGACTGGGAGACCTTCTTGTAGCTGGTCTTTTCCACTTCCACCTTGTACTGGGTGGGTTGCAGAGCTATAAACCGGTAGTTGCCGGCCGCGTCGCTCTGGACAACTTTCTTTTCGCTGGTTCCAAGGTTGGTCAGGGTAACCGAAGCGCCCGGTACAACTGCCCCGGAGGAGTCTGTCACGGTTCCTACCAGACCGCCAAAGGCGTTCTGTGCATGGAGTGATGGCGTTACTGCGAGCATCCCCAGTAACAAAGCTAGAACTACCGGCAGACATGCCGGTAGATACTTCTTGAAGTTGTTCATCAAAGTCCTCTCTCGAAGTGGTGTCTTGTATACATTCGCCTCTCCGGCAGCCATCGTAGTTTCGTGGCCTTGAGGGAAGAAGCGAGATTATCCTCACTATTTTAGTTGGCTCAAATATACACAGATTCCTGTTGAACGTCTAGGGATTCTTCGAGCGGATTGATTCCTGGGAGCATCCATTTTTGACAGTTCTGTCAATTCCGTACTTCCGCCACGGGCTGATATGGGGCAGGGTGGGAATGGGGGGCGGAACTGAAAATGTCCGCCGGTCCTGCCGGGCAGGTCACACTGTTCTTCTCCCCCTTGCGGTTGCTAGTATAGCCTCAGTTGCCAATGAACTACCGATCAGGGTGAACAGTGAGAGGCCAAATGAACTGGACTGACGAGCAACGAGCAGAAATCGCGGCCGAAATGGACCAGATCCTTGCAGACCACAGATTCAATGCCAGTAGGAGATGTGTTGCGCTGCTCCAGCGTCTGGTCGAACATGCTTTGCAGGGAAACCATGAAAGGCTCAAAGAGCGGACCTTGGGAATCGAGGTTTTCGGACGCGACACAAACTACGATACGAGCTCGGATCCGATTGTGCGTTCGACCGCCACCGAGATTCGAAAGAGGCTTGCACAATACTATGAGGATTCGGAGCACCAGGGTGCTGTCAGAATCCGCCTGATTGCGGGTAACTATATTCCTCAATTCGACTTCGGAAAGCAGGAATTGCCGACGGAGGATCATAGAACCGAGCACGCTCTTGTTTCCATGCCGGTACCAGAGCCCGATGTTTCTCATAGTGGAAGTGGCCCGGCGCTTGTTCGCCACGGCATTCGACGAAGGTGGTTTCTTTTGGGTGCGGCCGCATTCCTGGTAGCGATTGCCGCCATTTTCGCGGTACGATCCGATCTCTTCCGTTCCTCCGGCTACCTGGTGTGGAAGCCCTTCCTCGATTCAAATAGCGCGCTGATCGTGTGTGTCTCCGATCGTGATCCGCTCCTTGACCAGGATGCAATGGTTGGTGAAAACAGACGGAAAGAACCCGCTGCCAAAGCTCCCAACGGAACATCTTCGGACGCCATTGCCGCAGACATTCCTCCTCGCGTCCTGTATCAAGACGCGTTCGTGGCTTATGTGATC
This sequence comes from uncultured Acidobacteriaceae bacterium, assembly GCA_903842065.1. Lineage (GTDB taxonomy): Bacteria > Acidobacteriota > Terriglobia > Terriglobales > Acidobacteriaceae > Telmatobacter. Next base: position 27,895 of record CAIMKZ010000006.1, read on the forward strand.
GGAGACAAACTTTCCAAGTTTGGCAAGCGGTCTTATATGCGTCCCTCTTCAGTGCTCACGATGGGCGATTTCAGGCACAACCCAATCGTGCTGATCGGAGGACTCAATAACCCGTGGTCGATGATGGTTTTATCGAATCTTCGCTACAGCCTTCGATCAGACCCGGTTTCCGGAGAAAGATGGATTCAGGATGCAAAAGATCCATCGAAGCGCGAATGGAAGATCGAAGGTTCGTCAAGGCAGGAGAATACAGACTACGCTATAGTCACACGCTGCTTCGACGAACAACTGGGAGGCTGGGTAATGGTTTTTAGTGGTTTAAGCCCGCACGGCACAGAAGCTGCCGCCGCCTTCGTTACAGCCCCGTTACTGGTCCCGTCGTTACCAGCCAGCCTCCGAACGGCCAGGAACTTCCAGGTTGTTTTGAAGGTCGCTGTCGTCGACAGAGAGCCCGGTTCACCTCAGATGCTCGCCTTCCAAATCTGGTAGGACGATCCGCGGAGCTCATTTCTCCGCATTTCGGGAGTACTGGGGAAGCTATCTGCCATTGTGGTCTGAGCCTCAGTGCGCTCCGCTAGCCTCCGCAAGATGGTTCACCTATCGGCCTCGCGTTACCCTGCAATGTTCGATTCATCACTCCATTTTCAAGCCTCTACCGTGTGCAAATTTCGTCTCTTAACGCTATAAAAATAGATTAAGTACATTGAAATATAAGGCCTTACACGGTTTTTCCTCGTTCTTGCCGCGCGCCGGGATCTGCACAGCACTGTACATGTACAGTGCTGTGCGCCGCACGGTACATCGACTGCATCATCCTTTACCCTGCTTTCTCAGCCCGTTAGACTCAGCCCCAATCTTATGAACTAGCAAAGCTCTTTGCCGAGGTCTGGGTATCTGCATCTGCCAAGGATGCAGGATACCCAGAACTCGGCATTGCGGAATAACAAGACGGAGTGAAGGTTTCAGGACTTCAGTGTCTACGCGTCGCGAGAGGTATTGAGGTTTGTGGATTGCCTTCACAAATTCAGATGTCTGAAAAACGCAGCATGTGCACAGCGCGCCGGGGTTGAGATTGCGCCTCATCGGAGGCGTAAGACCTATCACAGGTTCTGAGCACATCGACCGGGTTCATTTCGAAGCAGTTCTAAGGAGGAAGTATGAAGGACTTTCAAAGGCTAGCGGGATTGTGTATCAGTCTAGTGGTGCTGGCGGTGATCGCCGCTCTTCTGCCTTCACAACTCCAGGCGCAAACATTTTACGGATCAATCGTCGGAACCGTGTCCGACGGCACAGGCGCAGTGGTACCCGGCGCAACAGTCACCATCACCAATATCGGGACCAGCGACACGAGAAGCGCCCAATCGAACTCATCGGGCGACTTTCTGTTTGTCAACCTGTTGCCCGCCTCCTACAAGGTCGAAATCCAGGCCAAGAACTTCAAGCACTTTGTACGGAGCGGGGTTACTGTAGCTGTCGGATCGACAACGCGCGCCGACGCTGCCTTACAGGTGGGCGCGGCCAGCGAAACAATGACTGTAACCACGCAGGCGCCTCTGCTGCAGACCGATTCCGGCACGTTGAGCGACGCGATTGAGGGAAAGACGGTCGACGCAATGCCCTTGAACGGTCGCAATGCGATGAACCTGCTCGCATTGTCAGCGGATGTGGTGCCTGGCAACTACGCCCAGGGCTCGACCACCTCGAACCATGGCGGCCACACGGATTGGTCCTATTGGGACTCCTATTCTATCGGTGGCGGAGCGTCCGGCCAGGGCGCCATGTACATCGATGGCGCGCCCGTCAATGTGCTCGGCAGCAACACCGTAGGCTTCGTTCCCTCGCAGGATTCCGTCCAGGAATTCAACGTTGCCACCAATGCCACCAGTGCAGAATTCGGGCGCTTCTCGGGCGGCGTGATCAACATGACCACCAAGAGCGGCTCGAACGCGTTCCACGGCAGCGCTTATGAGTATCTGAGAAACAGTGTTTTCAATTCCAATGAGTTCTTCAATAAGCAGACCCAGCTGAAAAGCGGCTTGAACAAGCAGCTGCAGTGGAACCAGAACCAGTACGGCGTGGTTGTCAACGGCCCGATCAAGAGGGACAAAGCCTTCTTCATGTTCAACTGGGAGGCATTCAAGGCCGTGACAGCTACGAGCAATGTCAGCCTAGTGCCGACCGACGACATGCAGAATGGCATCTTCGCCGGCGCAAACCTCATCACGGCCTATCCCGCACTGACAACTCTCTGTCCATCAGCGGATTACAACGTATCTCATTCCGGTGCCACCACTATCCCATCGAGCTGCTGGGATTCGAGTGCGAAGGTGATGAAGACCTTCTGGCCGAAGGCCAACATGGCCATGACGGGGGGAAATAACGTTAATACTCCGATGCCGAGCGGCACGAGCACCTACGCCTACACCGGACGTGTGGATTACAACATCAGCTCGAAGCAGAGGTTCTTTGGGCGCTATACCTACACCCACATTGCAGACAAGTCCGCCAATTCATTGCCCGGAGGCAGTTACAACAGCAAGGATTGGAACATTGGCGGAGCAGCCACACTCTCCCGCGTGCAAAACTTCGTGCTCGGCGATACCTACACCTTCAACCCGACCACGATTCTGGACGTTCGCATCTCGTATATGAGGACAACCTACGGATCGAGCGCACCTACCGAGGGACTTGACGACTCGGTCTTCGGGACCAACTGGGGACCGCTAAGCAAGACCATGACGGATGTCATGGTTCCGGATATCTCTTTTAGTGACAACAGCTACAGAATCAGTAGCTTTCGCGGCGCATTTTTCCCGGGGCACCAATGGAACAACAACGAAGGGCTGACCGCCAGCCTGACCAAGATCTCTGGCAAGCACAGCCTGAAGTTCGGTTTCGAAGGCCGCTACATGGACAGGGCGTCCATGTCCAACAACAACGGCGGCGGCAACCTGACTTTCAGCACCGCGCACTACACCTCCAGCGCATGGGCCAACTTCCTAATGGGAGCCTTGGAGAGCGTTCAGTTTCCTACGGTCGCCCTTACCGGTTCCTACAACCTGTATCACGCCTACTACGTGAACGACACCTGGCAGGTGAACCGCAAACTGACAGTCAACTACGGTCTGCGCTGGGAGCAGCTCGGAAATATCAAGGAAAAGCATGACCGTATGATGGAGCTGCTTCCTGGCCTCGTCGATTCTAACGGTTATAAGGGCAGCGCGGTGCTGGTGAACAGCGTCAACGGCAACGGCATCGGCTACGCCGACCGTGGCTCCGAGCCTTCACTGCACGGCCTGTTCGCGCCGCGCCTGGGCTTTGCCTACCGCCTGACCAACAATGATGTGATCCGGGGCGGGTATGCGTACAACCTGACGCCACCCGACAGTCAGAGCGGCCTGTTCCCTGAAAGCATGTCCATGAACTCCTACACAAACTCATGGAACTATCCAACCCTCACTCTCACAGCCATCAACGGGCCGGGCTCTCTGTCCAATCCGTGGCCCGCGAATGCTCAAAACAGCAACGCCGCGAACGTACTTGCCCCGGCGCCCGGGCGCAACGGCTTCACCACGTCGAAGTTCTATCAGGGGACTCTGAGCGGCCCGGCTCCCACCACGAAGCACACCTACCAGCAGCAATGGAATCTGAGCGTAAGCCATCAGTTCAAGGGCAACTTGATGGTTCAGGCTGGCTATGCGGGCAGCATTTCGGTTCACACGCCCATGACCTATCACTATGACGAACTCGCCCCAGGCTACTGGAACGATATAACGATGCTGAACAATACCACCGCCGCGTGCGGACCATACGCGGCTGGCAAGACAACCAATGGCCAGTGCAACAAGCCTTTCCCGGCCTACTCCAACGTTAACGATGTGATGGGACTTAATGGCCTCCAGACCTACGAATCGATGCCGGTAAAGCTCGAAAAGCGGTTCGGGTCGGGCGGCGTTCTCACGGCGGCTTACGCCTGGACCAAGATGCTTGGCAATGGCACGGTTGCGGACTGGTACAACCTGAAGGCTGCAAAATCGCTGGGCAGCATGAGCGTTCCTCATCGCCTCGTGGTCAGCTATGTACTTAACATGCCCTTCGGCAAAGGCCAGAAATTCCTTTCTGGTGTGAGCAACGGTGCTGCCCAACGCATCATTTCGGGTTGGACACTGAACGGCATCACGACCTTGCAAAGTGGCTTCCCAGTGTCCATCACGGAGAGTGCGCCAACCAACACCTACAATATTCCGAGCTCGTACGGAGCAACCCTGTTCCCGAACCTCGTTGCCGGCTGCAACCGGAAGCTCTTCACCAAGGCCTCCGCCTCGTCTGACGGCACATTTGCTGTAGTCAACGAATCGTTTAGACAAGCTGTCTTAAATGGCGATGCTGTGTTCAACCAGAACTGCTTCAGCGATCCTCCGTACGTCGCGACCGGAGTGTCGGTGAACGGCAAGGCGGGACAGTCAATTTCCACCACTCTTGGCAACCAGCGTGCCATGGACGAAGTCATCAAGGCGCCCGGCATTGCCAACTGGGATCTTTCCTTACAGAAGGCGACCAAGATCACCGAAAGGGTCACTCTGGACTTCCGCATGGAATTCTTCAACATCTTCAACCACGAGCAGTTCGGCGCGCCCGGATCGAGTAAGAACGCGTCGGGAGGAGGCGGGGGCGCATTCGGCTCGGTCCCATTCGGCACCATCACCGCCTCTTCGCAAGGCTCGAATATGGCTCCACGCTTAGGCCAGGCCAGTCTGCGCCTGACCTTCTAACCTGAGCTTTCCTCACTAGGGGCATGGCGACACGAAGCGCCTTGCCCCACTTTTTAGGAGAGGGATCTCTGGCTGAACTGAATCAACACGTCTCTTCGGCACCCTATCGATGCAACCATCGATCAAACTAGGTGCTCAAAAACGCATTCTCTCGGACTCGAAATTGAATCGCTGAATACGGATCTTTCCGGCATGATGGATCCGTAGGCCGAAGAACTGAGCTTCTACTACGCTGTTGTGGGAGCAGTGACCGACGCTATCGTCATACACCACATGAATCTTGCAAGAGATAGATGAGTATCGAATCCGCGAGGATATTCAGAATCGAGTCTTTCGTCAATTTGACAGGACAGTATTTATCAGGAGAAGAACATGAAACTACCGATGGCCCGTTCCCGACGGTTCTGGCGTTTTGCCTGGTTGTTTGGAGCGGGGTGCGTACTACTGAGTTTTGCCGTCACAGCAAATGCGGCAGGCTATCAAAATCTGCCGGTTGTCAAACCGGCGATCGCCTGCGAGCAACTTGGCAAGATCGACCTGAGCCAGGCCGTGGGCGCCAAGGTCACGATCCAGTCGGCGGCTGTGTCCGATACGAGCAAGGGGAAGTTTTGTAAGATTACCGGCACTATTGATCCCGAGGACGGCTTTGAGGTCGATCTTCCGCTCGATCACTGGACGCAGCGCTTCCTTGAGCCGGGCTGCGGCGGCGACTGCGGCGTCATTCGCGCCACCATTGGAAATGCCAACTCCTGCGTGCCCGCGCTGAACGGCGAGTTTGTGGTCGCGGCCAACGATCTTGGCCACACGTCCGGCAAGAGCTATCCCGGCGGCTGGGCCTCCGATCCTACCAAGCGCCTCGACATGGCTTATCTCGGCAATCACCAGACGACGTTAATCGCCAAGGCGCTGATCAAAGCCTTCTACGGCCAGGCGCCGAAGTTCTCCTACTTCATGGGCTGCTCGGATGGCGGCCGCGAGGCCCTGATTGAAGCCGAGCGCTATCCCGGGGACTTCGACGGTATCTCGGCTGGCGCGCCGGTCATGCTGTTTCCGGTTCAGAACTCCATCGTCAAGCGCTGGGAAACCGGCGCCAATACGCGCGCCGACGGCACCAAGATTCTTATCAAGAGCCGCGTCGCGGTCTTGCACCAGGCCGTCATCGAGCACTGCCCGACGCTCTCCGGCGTACAGGACGGGCTGCTCGAAGATCCGCTCGCCTGCAAATTCGATCCCGCCTGGGTCCAGTGCAAAGCGGGCGAGACAGACACTGACAAGTGCCTGACGGCCGAAGAGGTCGGCGTGGCGCTGAAGCTCTACGATGGAGCCGTGGATAGCCAGGGCCGTCATCTGAGCATCGGCGGCTACATGCTTGGATCGGAACCCACTTGGAGCGTGCCGGCCAGCGCCACTGGCGGACAGGGACAGGGGCAGGGACAACGCCCAAGCGGTCCCGACACGATGCTCAAGTACATGCTGCCGCTCAATACTGCTCCCGATGACGAGCCGATGCTGAACGGCAAGTTCGGCTTTGATGAGGCTTCGTTCAACTACGTCTCCCGCTCGGCGCCCTTGTGGGGCGCTGCCAACACCAACCTGCGCCCTTACCAGAAGCGCAACGGCAAGCTGATTCTGTGGCAGGGCCTGGCAGATACCTCGGTTACACCGTGGGTCTCGATCGCCTACTACCAGGGCGTGCAGAAGGAGATGGGCGAGAGCGTAACCGACACCTTCCTGCGTCTGTTCCTGATTCCCGGCGTCAGCCACTGCGGCGGCGGAGAGGGCTTCCAGCAGATCGATCTGCTGACTCCCCTGATGGCCTGGACGGAGATGAAGGAAGCGCCCAGGATGCTGATGACCGGCATTCCGGTCAATCAGAATCGAAATCAAGGTGCCCCCGGCGCTCCGGGTGCTCAGGCTGCAGGTGGCTCCGGCGCACAAGCTGTCGCTGCTCCTGGCGCTCCGGCTGCAGGTGGTCCCGGTGGGCAAGCTGGCCCCGGTGGACCTACCAGGGCTCCGGCATTGCCTTTTGCCTCCGATCCGCAGCCAACCACGGCCACGCGACCTGTCTATCCATTTCCGTTCGTCGCGCATTACACGGGCAAGGGCGACCCGAAGGATGCGGCTAACTTTGAACCAGTGAAAACGACCGGTCCAGTGCCGCAGCCCTTTGACACGCTCGCAACCAGACTCATTGGTCCGGATAACCAGAAGTTCTATCACGTAGAGAACGGACAGTTGGTTGTCGATCCTGCGGGCAAGTAATTGATGGGAGGGAAATCGGTAGGATGTCCACTGATTTCCCTAAGGTCGCTGTTCGCAGCTCATGTTTTGTTTTCAATTCGCAGATAAAAATCGAGGAGATAGTACATGAAAGATCTTACGAGAAGAGGTTTTGTGAAGTTCTGCTCGATGGTGGGAGCGGCTCTTGCCGGCGCCGCTGCCGGCAAACTCGGAGCCCAGGAGGGTCCTGCAGGTAATGGAGGCGGATTCCAGGCAGCCGGTAATCCCGGTGGCCCCGGTGGCCCCGGTGGCAGAGCGAAGAAGGGTCCTGGTATTCAGAGCCTCTATGCGCTTTGCGAGGTCACCGGTGGTGGCAAAAAAGTTTACGGTATTGCCGTACAGTACGACGTGGCGATCAATCCCGCCAGCCTGGCCCTCGACACCTACAGCACCAGCGTCTTCCCCGCTGCCAGAGGGGGCCCAGGCATGATGGGAGGGGCAGGCATGCCACAAAATACGGCGACACCGACTCCCACAACAACTGCCAAAGCACGGCCCGTTGTGGCCATCTACACCAACGCCGAGCCCGCGCTGCTGAGCGACCGCAAGAGCGTCGCCGGCATGTATGTCATCGCCGAATTCGCGCATGAGCCCGACCTCAGCGCCCAATCCTCCGACAGCGATAAGGTCTCTCTTACACAGGACAAGAATGTTACGACGGCCGACGGCGCTGTATATGCCGCAAGTTCAACCGTGCTTGACAACGCCTCTGGGCGCGGAAATAATTCTGTAATCCGTAGTATCGACGCCTGGGAGCAGAGCCACTGGTGGTGGGATGACTCGCGTTCCGCATGGCTGGAATACAGCATCTACCTGCCCAAGTCCTTCTTGAAACCAGGTGGCGAAAACAAGGAGTACCCACTCGTCGTAGCCATCACACACTCGGGGACGAGTTACGATGGCACCTGTGCCCAAACACTGACCGATCAATGCATCGCCAGCATCTGGGGGCTGCCGGAAGAGCAGGCGGAACATGAGTGTGTGGTCATCACCCCGCGCTACGAGCGCACCACGATGAACGATTATTGGGAGCACACCTACGATCTCGAAAACACCTACAAGCTGATCGAGTTCATGCTCAGCAACAAATGGAACTTCGGCAACCCCAATAAGGAAGACAGGGCCGACAAGGTACTGAAGATCGATGCCAAGAGAGTTTATACGACCGGCTGGTCAATGGGCGCCATGAGCTCTATCTGGATGATGGCCAAGCACCCCAAGACCTTTACCGCCGGACTCATCATCGCCGGCCAGCAGAGGCCCAGCGATGTTGTCGATCTCGCCAAACAGAACGTGCTCATCATCACCGGTACAGAGGACGGCAAGGCGACTCCCTGGAATGAAAAGTGCGTTCCGGTCTGGGAGAAAGCGGGCGGCAAGGTCACGCGACCTGCGGAGCGTCTCGACGCGTCACTCATCTTCCCGGTCGACGATCAAAAGAAGCTGACCGCCCAGATCGACGGCTACATAGGCAAGGGGGGCAACATCACCTTCCTCACCTTTGACAAAGTCGATCACATGGGCTCCGCCAGAAAGTTCTTCTACATCAAAGCCGCAAGAAACTGGCTGTTCAATCAAAGAAAGGCATAACAAGATCCGCCGGGGGGACGGGCGATTTCAACGACGCAGGAAACTTTGTCTGTGGAACGGAATAAGAAGCAAACCTCCAGCCTGATTCTCTCCGATCCGAATCAGCGGCATTTGGTTTAGTTCAGTCCCGTGGGAGACTTCTAATAACAACCGGTAAATGCTGAGCTCTACATAGTAGCGAGCGCTTTCAAGCAGCCCACGGCAATTCGGTTTATCCACGTTTCATGGAGGAGATGGATGAAATTTTGTAGCCTCACACACATGATGGCAGTGTCATACGGAACTGCGCTCCGTACAGCGAAGCCTCTTGCGGCCGCAGCTTGTTTGTCACTGCTGCCCGTTCAGGGTGTTGCATCCGCCCAATCGGCGGCCCCCAAGGTCTCTTGCGACAGTCTGGCCAAGCTTGCACTGCCTAACACCACCATTACGATGGCCCAGCTTGTCGGAGCGGGCGAATTTCAAATGCCGAAGAGGAGCAGCCAGGGCGGACCAGGTGGACAAGCCGGTCCCGGCGGTGGTGGCTTCGCAGGGCCGCCGGCCGTCGATGTCAAAACCCTGCCGGAATTCTGCCGCATCGCCGCCACACTCAACCCAACCAACGACTCCATCATCCGCATTGAAGTCTGGCTGCCCACCACCACCTGGAACGGTAAGTTCCTGGGCGTAGGCAGCGGCGGAATGGCCGGATCGATCACCTATTCGGGCGGCATGGTGGGCGGCCTCACCGACATGATCAAGCTGGGCTACGCGACGGGCACCACCGATGCCGGCCACGACTCTTCGAAGGAGTCGGACAACGGCATCTTTCTGCTCGGCCATCCTGAAAAGGCCATCGACTTCGGCTACCGCGCCTTCCACCTCATGACGGTCGAATCGAAAGAGTTCATCAAGGCTTTCTATGGCGTTGCGGCCAAGCGCTCTTACTTCATCGGCTGCTCGCTCGGCTCTGAAGAAGCAATGAGCGAAGCCAAGCGCTACCCCGAGGACTACGACGGCGTAATGGCCGGCGCTCCCATGACAGACGTCCCTCGTTTCAACGCTTCGCAGCTATGGCCCTCGGTGTTGATCGCCCGCGATCCATCCAAGGCCATTACCAACGCAAAGATCGCCATGGTGCACAAGGCTGTAATACAGACCTGTGGCACGGCATTGGACAAACAACAGGGCTACCTCGAAGATCCCTCCACCTGCCACTTCGATCCGAAATCGCTTCTCTGCAAGGGCGAGGACCAGCCCGATTGCCTCACTGCGCCTCAGGCCGAGTTTGTTCGCCAGGTATACCAGGGGCCGGTCAATCCACGCACCGGCGCGGTGGTATTTCCCGGGCCGCCGTACGGAGCTGAGGACTCCTTTGGCATGGTCTCCGGTTCCAACCCGCATGGCTCCTCGCTCGCCGTCTACCGCTACGGAGTCATGGCCGATCCCAGCTGGGATTGGAAGAAGATGAACTTTGATACGGACGTCAACCAGGCCGTCAAGACCGCCGGCCAGTACCTGTATACCGACGCCGATCTCATCGCCTTCTTCAACCACGGCAACAAGCTGATGATGTACATCGGCTGGGAAGACAATCACAATCCGCTCGACACCATCAACTATTACAACCAGGTTCTGAAGAACTCCCCAACAAAAGCCGACTCGGTTCGCCTCTTCGTGGTTCCCGGCATGGGCCACTGCTTTGGCGGCGACGGCTGCGGCACCTTCGACAAGATCGCAGCCATGGATAAGTGGGTCGAGACTGGCAAAGCTCCCGACGTGCTCGATTCCACCAGGGTCCAGGGCGGAAACGTAGTCATGAGCCGCCCGCTCTGCGCCTATCCGAAGGTGGCCAAGTACAAGGGCGCAGGCGATATCAACAAGGCGGAGAATTTTGTCTGTGCGAAAGAATAGCTCAGGAACAAGACGGACGTGAATGGAGAATCGGACCTTCGGCCAGATTCTCTCCAATGCGAATCGGCCGCGTTTGATTCAGTTCGGCCTGGGGGAGTATTTCTAACAAAGTAACGTGGGCAGAGCGCAACTGCGTTCTGCCCAAGCGGAGGGCGTCTTTTCGGCGCCCTGCCGATGATGCAACCACCGATCGATCCAGGAGTTCACGATGCAAAACTTTCCGCCCTGCCGGATCTTGTTGGCATTCCTCTTCTTTGTGTTGTCTATGAGTCTTGGAGCGGAGCAGCCGGCGCGTGTTCCACTCGCGATGAAGAATCCTCTTCAGGACAAGAACTTCTATGTGCTTTCCGCCATCGAGTGGACGCCGTCAGTGCACGCGCTGGTCAAAACAAATGCAGCGCTCTCTGAAATCGGCGCCGCGAAACGCACTGCTTTGTCGGAAGCGGTTCGCTCTTGCGGGACAGACGTTTCTTGCTATGCAAAGGCCATGCGCTGGAGCGATGACGAAATTGCAAAGTCGCGTGCTGCCATCGGAGCGCTGGCTGCGAACCAAGCCATGCGCCAATTTGTGGACGGTCCCCTGAGCCGATCGGGAATGTACCAGCGGTACAGCAATCGGCCACCCGCTGAAATGCTCGGACAGGCCTGGGAAGACTCCGCCCACAAGATGAACGCGACCATCGACATTTACATGCTCGGGCACCCTGCGCCACATCCCGATTTCGATGGGGGCGAGTACGACGTAAAAGCGCCTCGGTTTTCTAACGCCGTGCAGTTTATCGCGTCAATACTCGATGACGACAAGAAATCGCTCGACCTGTTCTTTGAACCGACGATGCGGTTCACGATCGAGGTCTTGCGGACTCAACTTCGGGACGAGGCCGGCCGCAATGAGCCGCTGGATGCAGGCGAAAACAAGGCTGCCGTACGGCGTGTTCCAACCGTCCGCTGGGCGCAGTACCCTTACACGGTAATTGTGGTACTGGGGGCAGGACCCGATCGCGCCGGCTTGCCGCTCGCGCCCGCCGGCCGCCTGCGGCTGGAGCCGGCGGTGAAGGCTTATCACGAAGGGAAAGCGCCATTCATCCTGGTGTCGGGCGGCTACGTTCATCCGGCTCTAACCCCTTACAGCGAAGCACTTGAGATGAAGAAGGCGCTTATGTCGGAGTTCAGAGTGCCTGAAAATGCGATCATCGTAGACCCGCAGGCTCGCGTCACCATCACGAATATGCGCAATGCAGCCCGGCTGATATACCGCTACGGCATCCCATTCGATAAGAAGGCGCTGGTAGTTTCCTCTCCGTCGCACATTGATATGGTGGGGAAAGCCCAATACCAATCCCGGGATAACCTTGGCTACGTGCCCTACCTTACTGGCAACCGGCTCTCTCCGGCTGTACTTGAATTCACACCGAAAGTTGAATCGCTGAATACCGACCTTGCCGACATGATGGATCCGTAGGCCGAAGCACCGTGCCGGGGCTTCGCCATGATCTCAACCTTTCAGGAAACTGAAATCCTTACGACGCAAACAACGCACCATGATGATCTCATCGAAAAGGGAGAGCCCTCGCCCTGCCAGGATGGCAGAAGAAGTCTGGCAGGTCCGGGCGTATTTTCTCAGTCATTTTACTTTGGTCGAGCCAGCGATCTTTGCTTTTGTTCTTGCTTTGCTGTCACCGGTTGCGATTAGGCCCCTTTGAGGGGCCGGCAACCGTAATGCGTCTGGCTCTGTCAGGCGATACTTATTCCAGGAGCCTCAGCGCTCCATGACCCTGCGAGAAACACGCGGCTGTCCACTTGCACGCAGCCGGCCCATGCTCACTTCGCAAGGAAGAATACCGTCCAGGATCAAAAAATGGAGAAATTGTGAAGAAACTGGTTATGTTACTAATCTGTGTCCTGGCATCATTGCCGGCATTTGGACAGAAAAGTCCCGATTGGCTGAAAGCCGCCGTCTTCTATCAAATCTACCCTTCGTCGTTTCAAGACAGTGACGGCAACGGGATCGGCGATCTGAAAGGCATTCAGTCGCGATTGGATTATGTTCAGTCGATTGGCGTAAACACGATATGGCTTAATCCAATTTTTAAATCGGCCTTCATCGATGGAGGGTATGACGTCATTGACTACTACCAGGTCGATCCTCGCTTTGGAACGAATAGCGGACTCGTGGAGCTGGTCAATGAGGTGCATCGTAGAAAGATGCACATCGTGCTCGATCTGGTTGCGGGGCACTCCTCCAACCAGAGCGAATGGTTTAAGCAGTCCATGCAGGCCGATAGCAACCTGCAGTACAGCGACTACTATATCTGGGCTCCGAACAAGCCCAACGATCTGTCCGAACAGGACGCGTCACGCTGGGTAGAAGCCAATGCACCAAGGGCCAAATACTACATCAAGAATTATTACGACGCGCAGCCGGCGCTCAATTATGGATTCGCGCATCCCGATCCGAAGCATCCCTGGGAGCAGGCGGTAGACGCACCCGGTCCACAGGCCGTGCGCCGTGAACTCCAAAACATTATTACCTTCTGGCTGGAGAAAGGCGTGGACGGCTTCCGCGTCGACATGGCTTCGAGCCTGGTGAAAGGCGATCCCGACAAAGCAGCGACGATTGCCCTTTGGAAAGATTTAACCGGCTGGTTTCGTGGCAAGTATCCCGAGGGCGTACTCATCGCCGAATGGTTCAATCCCAAACAGTCCATCGCGGCGGGATTTGACGTGGACTTCATGAGACCGGGAAAGCTGACATCGGCGAACGAGCGGGGAAGCGCTACTCCCGCCAAGGTGTATTTTGCCAAAGCCGGCGAAGGCAGTCCGGCCGATTGGGAAGCCTATTTCAAGGATCAATATGAAAGTACGGTCGGCAAAGGATACACATCGCTTCCTACGGGCAATCACGATCAGCCCAGAATTGCAGGTGAAGACCGGAAAGATCCCGCAGAATTGAAGGTTCTTTTGGCATTTCTCCTCACGCAGCCCGGCATACCGCTCATATACTATGGGGACGAACTTGGGATGAAGTATATCGCAAACTCCCCGGATGTTGAAGGTAGCCGGAACCGTTCCGGAAGCCGTACGCCCATGCAATGGGATGGCAGTGAAGACGCAGGCTTCTCTTCGTCTTCCAAAGACAAGCTCTATATCCCTCTCGATCCCGATCCAAATCGACCCACCGTTGCCAAACAAGACAAAGACCCGAATTCGCAGTTAAATTATGTGCGTGGATTGCTTAAATTGCGGAAGTCCGCTGCTGCGCTAGATAACGAAGGAGGATTAGAGTTTCTGAGTGACGTTGCGCAGCCCTATCCTTTGGTTTATATGCGCCATAAGGGTAATGAGAAATACGTTATAGCGATTAACCCGACGAATAAGAGTGTAGAAGCGAAGATCGTCAGTCAGAGCGCCCATCGAGCTATCTATTCATTTGGAACAACTGAAACGAGCAGCTACAAGACTGGCAATGGCGTTGATACGATCCAATTGCCGCCTGTCTCCGCAGCTGTCTTTAAGTTGGAGTAGCCGCACCGAGCGGTGGTGATTGTTAGCCGCTGTTCGATCTCTTCTACCGGTGAGATGGTTCGTGGGCTGTCGAACGGGACAAGCGCATCTGCAGGCGCTTGCCCCGTTCACTTTACTGCTGCACTCGCGCATCAATGTCGCGGGTCAGTTTCTCTTTATAGATTTCACAGGTTGCGGTGCGCAAAGCGGCCTTCTCAATTGGGCCGTTGTTGGTCAGTTCCAGGTATGAGCGCGCCTGTGTGTCAAACTTCGGCCACTTGGGCAGGCCCGGGCCATTGGGGTCACCGGTTTTGGCGAAGTTCGTCCAATACTTCTGCATTTGCCCTGAGAGCTTCACGAGATTCTTGTCTGACGCCATTTCGCGCAGACTGCCGAACACAAAGCCCAGCTCTGCGGCGTGGAACGGCGGATTAGCGTCCGTGCCGGCGGTGAATTCGTACTCGTAGGTCGGTGCGAGCCTGCTATGCCATCCCGTCACCACAACAGCTTCGCACCGAAAGGCCAGGTCGCTGCCCAACTGCATGTCGAGCGCGCCGTAGGGTGGATAGGAAGCAGGAGCGTCAGACCCGTCGAGGCCATAAGCCTTCAACGCTCGCTCCGCCAGGTCGGGATATTTGCCATAGACTGTCCCGATTCTCTTCTTCACATTGGCGTGAATCTCCTCGTCCGACAGCGGTGAGGCGTTCCGCCCACCGCCTGGATTATCACGGCCGTTGCTGCCGATGATCATCGGTATTGCCGCCTCTTTGCCTCGCCGGTATACATCGGGCGTAAACTCCGGCAGCGTGTACCCATCGGTGCCGACATCGAGAATCAGCGGCAGAGTCAACTTCTTGCGAAACTCGGGCGCCGCGGCAAGGATCACCGATGCCGGAAGGCTGCGAAGATACGAGATCGCGTTCTTGGCGGGAGCGTTTAGTACTTCGGCCAGAACCACGCCCAGTTGCTCGGTCTGCGCCGGTGTAGTCAATCGCTTGTCGCCCACCATTGGACTACCGCTCTCGACGATTGCCTTGTGAATAAACCCCTTCGTCAGCGGTGACGCCACCAGCAGTGTTATATCCTGCGCCCCCGCGGATTGTCCGAAGAGCGTAACATTGCCGGGGTCGCCACCGAATTTTGCAATGTTATCATGCACCCACTGCAAGGCCGCAATCTGATCGAGCAGCCCGTAATCTCCTGAAGCATGATTGGGCGATTCTGCCGTCAGCTCCGGATGCCCAATGAAACCGAACAGCCCCAGTCGGTATGGAATGGTGACCAGTACCACTCCAAGCCGGCACAGACTTTCGCCTTCGAACGGCGGCTCGTTGCCGCCACCGGTGGCCGACCCTAAACCGTTCGCTCCGCCGTGCACCCATACCATGACAGGCTTTTTCGTTATGGTGGGCCACTCGGCGGTCCAGACGTTCAGATAAAGGCAGTCCTCGTTGCTTGTTGCGGCGTAAGTGCTGCTGTAGTTACTTTCGGCCTGCATGCAAGCCGGGCTGTACTCGGTTGCTTGACGCACTCCAGTCCAGGGCTTGACGGGTTGCGGTTCGCGCCAGCGGAGGTCGCCCACCGGCGGAGCCGCGAACGGAATGCCCTTGAACATTGCGCCGCCCATCGATATCGACTTTCCCTGTACCTGGCCGCCGGTCACCGAGACTACGGGTCCGGAGGCGCCCTGGGCCCGAGACGCGGGAACACAGGCCAGACTCAGCAGCGCGATCAGTGCGCCAGTCCTAGCAAAACTTGTCAGACGATTCATAGAGCATCCTTTCAATTCAACTACGATTACTAGACGAAACCGCAAGCACGCGAGTCTTAATCAGTCTCCGCATTTTTCCCAACTCTTGCCGGTTTAGCCAGTGAATGTCAGGGGCGCGTCGAAATGCGGATGCCCTTGCGGTCCAGATACATGTTCACCACGTCGAGGATCTTGCCGCATAAATGGTGGGCTTCGAGCAGGTAGTGGAAGTTCAGGATAGTGGTTTCGTCGGGCGTGGCGGCGCGGCCCAGATCGGCGTCGGCGAAGCCACGCAGCACGGGCGATTCATAGAGTGCGTCCTCGGTGCCTGGGCCGAGAGGTTTATTCAAACCCGGTCTGGTCTAGTGACGGGCGCTCGATCTACGTGCAGAACAGGGAGAGCCTCTCGGAGATCGTACTTCGTATCTCGGTTCCGGATGGCCATGCAGAAACTATCTGCGAACTCAAGAACCTTGTTGCTTCCGACACGACGGACTATTCGTTCATAGGCTTAGCACCGGCGATCGACCAGATGTGCGAACTCGGCTGACCGGCGATCTGTTTTTCCTTCGCCTGCCCGAGCGGCATTAAGTGCAAGAACCGAGCACTGGGTTTGTTCAATGGACATTCAGAGTGCGCCGATTGGAGACTGTCAGTAGACGGTTCTATGACCGAGACGCACTCTGCAACAACTAGGAGCACTGCATGCCGTCCATGGAGCTTGGCTGCTATCTATTCTGTTGCTTTGAGGGCGACAGATACGTAAGTAGAAGTCTTAGTGCAAGTCGACTTCTCGGAAGCAAATGACCGCGAGCCGTTTTCAACTGGCGAGAACCGGCCAAAGCGCGTTTTGATCGTCGCTCAGAAATTCTACCATGGCGAAAACGGAGTGGCGATCGCCGACACCAGGAAGTATGCTGGCCAACCCTCCACACACGCGCTTCAATCACGAAACACTGCCCTGGTTCCGCCGAGTGCGGCGCTAGAGCCGCAGGTTTTTGCCTCAACAGGGGAATTGCGGCCTCCCGGGAACCAAACTTGCGCGGCCCTCAATCCGTCTTACAGCCGAATGTCTAGCACAAAAGGGAGGCGAGATGGAGAACATCAGAATCGTGAATCCAATTCGGGGAGTGTCTGGCGCAGCCATGTTGGCGGTGGTCGCGTTTTGGTCGCTTTCGGGGATCTCCGCATGGGCGGCCTCGTGCGACAGCCTGAAGGGCTTGAAGCTTGAGAATACGGCCATCACAACTGCCGAAGAGGTGCCGGTAGGCGCCTTCAAGTCTCCGGCGACAGGTGGAGGTGGTCAGCCCGGGGGCGCGGCCCGTCTTGCGGCCTCAATCGCCAAGATGCCGGCCTTTTGCCGCGTGGCCGCCGAGACGCATCCCGTTCCCGGCTCCGATATCAAATTTGAAGTCTGGATGCCGATCGAGAACTGGAACGGCCGCTTTGAGGCAGTCGGAAATGGCGGCCTCGCGGGTACCATCAGCTATCAGGCAATGGTCCCGGCTCTGACCGATGGCTACGCGACGGCGAGCACGGATACCGGCCACACCGTGCCGGCCGATGGATCGGCGTCCTGGGCGCTCGGGCATCCGGAAGCGGTCGTCGACTTCGGCTATCGCGCTGTGCATGAGATGACGGTGAAGTCGAAGGCTGTGATCGCTGTGTTCTACGGCTCTGGCCCGAAGTACTCCTACTGGAACGGCTGCTCCGAGGGCGGACGGCAGGGCATGGGAGAGGCGCAGAAGTTTCCCACCGACTTCAACGGCATCCTCGACGGCTCGCCGGTGTTTCACTTCACCCACGGTCAGTCGCGGTCCATGTTCACCGAGCAGATTATCTATCATGATCCAGCTGCCTACATTCCTCCGGGAAAATACAAGGTGATTGCAAAGGCCGTGCTGGACGAGTGCGACGCCGCCGACGGCGTCAAGGATGGCGTGATCAACAACCCGCTGGCCTGCCACTTCGATCCCAGTGAGCTGCTCTGCAAGAACGGAGATGCGCCCGACTGCCTGACGGCTTCGCAGGTGAAGGAGATGAAGTCGGAGTATCAGGGCGCAGTGAATCCGCGCACCGGCGAGTCGGTCGTCACGGGTCATGCGCCGGGGTTTGAATACAACCTGACGACGCGGCCCGGCATTACGCCCGACAAGCTAAAGGATTCCAGTCAGGGCGCGTTCTATAAATACATGGTTTTCGAGGATCCTAACTGGGACTGGACCACCTTCAACTTCGACAAGGACATCGTCTTTGCCGAGAAAAAGCTGGGCGCGGTCGTGGAGAATTACGATCCCGATCTGAGCAAGTTCAAGGCTGCGGGCGGCAAGCTGCTTCAGTATCACGGCTGGGCTGACCCGATGCCGTCGCCCTACGTCACGGTGGAGTACTTTGAGATGGCGCAGAAGAAGGTCGGCGATACCGGCAGTTTCTACCGGCTCTTCATGATCCCGGGGATGGGGCACTGCAGCAACGGGCCGGGTACCGACCAGTTCGAGAAGATGGGAACCATCGTCGCCTGGGTGGAACAGGGTAAGGCTCCGGAACAGATCGTGGCCTCGCACCAGACCGACGGCAAAGTGGACCGCACGCGGCCGCTCTGCCCGTTCCCGCAGATTGCGAAGTACAAGGGTACTGGAAGCACCGACGAAGCAGCGAATTTTGTCTGCGCGAAGCCGAATTGATCGTTCCACCGATTCTCAGAATCCCTGGGGGGGAGATAACAAATGGTCCGGCGCGGGCAGGTTCGAGGGAGCGCGCGCCGGATGGATATCAATCTCCGGTAAGAGCGAATGTGCGACGAAGTGCAGAAGTTGGCGTATTGTTACTTCGTTATCAAAACGGAGCGGCGCTTGTATGTTCACGCCTCTCCACTGTCTGTCATTGCAAAAGTAAGGAGATCACGATGCATACTTCCAGAACCCGCCGAATAACGCTGGTGTCGCTTTTCCTTGTTCTTTCTGTATGTCTGGCAGCGGAACAGCCGGCTCGCACTCCGCTCGCAATGAAGAATCCCGTACAGGACAAGAACTTCTATCTGCTCTCCGCCATCGAGTGGACGCCGGCCGTGCATGCGCTGGTCAAAGCCGATCCCGCGCTCTCGCAGATTGGCGCAGCCAAGCGGGCCGCTATTTCGGAAGCGGTAAAATCCTGCGGGAGCGACGTTCCGTGCTACGCCAAGGCGGCGCTCTGGACCGATGAGGAAATCGCAAAGTTGAGCGCCGCGCTGGGTGCGCTGGCGTCGAACCCGCCCATGCGCCAGTTGCTGGACGGCCCCGTGGCCCGCTCCGGCATGTACGTCCGCTACAAGGATCGCCTGCCCGCGGAGATGCTCGGGAAAGCTTGGGAAGACGCCGCCCACAAGATGAACCTTGGCATCAACGTCTTCGCGCTCGGACAACCGGGGGCGCATAGCTTCGATACCGGCTCCTACGACATAAAATCGGATGCGTTCATCCGCAACGTGCAGTTCATTGCGCTGATACTGGATAACGATTCAAAGTCGCTAGACCTGTTCTTCCAGCCGACGATGCGATTCTCACTGGAGGTCTTGCGGTCGCAGCTTCGCGATGAGGCGGGACGCCACGAGCCGCTCGAAAAGGGCGAAAACAAGGCCGCGGTCGCGCGCGTACCCACTATCCAGTGGGCCAAGTATCTCTACACATTGATTGTCGTACTCGGGCAAGGCCCCGATAAGGACGGCGTGGCGCTCGCGCCCGGCGGCCGGCTGCGGCTTATTCCGGCGGTCGAGGCCTATCACGAAGGCAAGGCTCCGTTCATCCTGGTCTCGGGCGGCTACGTTCATCCGGCCTTCACTCATTACAGCGAAGCTATCGAGATGAAGAGGGCGCTCATGGACGAGTTCGGAGTGCCGGAAAGCGCTATCATCGTGGACCCTCACGCCCGCGTCACCGCCACCAACATGCGCAATGCGGTCCGGCAGATCTACCGCTACGGCATGCCCTTCGAAAAGAAGGCTCTGGTCACCTCCTCGAAGTCTCACATCGATTCGGTCGAGAAAGCTCAGTTCCAGAGCCGCGACAACCTCGGCTTTCCATCCTATCTGCCCGGCGCCCGGCTGTCACCGTTCCTGCTCGAATTCACGCCGCAGATTGGGGCGCTGAATACTGACCTCGCCGACCTGATGGATCCGTAGCCTGCGGGGAATTGCCTGGGCTTCCACTTGGTCTCAACATCTCAGCGGACTTGGACCCTTACGGCAAAAGCAACGTGCCGTAAGGGTTCTGCCGCTCGCGCTTGCGGAGTTCAAGGACCCGAGGGCCGGGGAAGGCCGGGCAATATTTTCCGGTCAGGCCCACTTTCACGAACCCAGTGCAGGCGCGGCCTGCTGAACGCATCAACGCCCGCAAAATATAAAAAGGTTTGTCTTGAATACGGATGGAGACTCAGACCAGCCAGTCACATCACCACAAATAGGTTGCCACTACATGGGAAGCGCCAAGGCTGCCGTTCACAACTCTGAATTCGATCACAATTTGGAGGTTCTTGCGGTCCCAGTCCTTTGGAAGCTGGGCATTGAGGGCTTTCATCGCATTTGGATCCATTAGCATCTGTGCTGCCCCAATCGTTCCGAGCCCGGTCGTACTGCCGATTCCGATCCACCACTGCCCTGTCGTGGAATTATACCCGCGGGTAATTAGAGCAAACTCATTTGTGACCTGATTGTAGGGAATACTCAGATCCACCGCCCAACTCCGATTTGTGGAATTGTTCGTGTCTTGGATCCAGTGCACTCGTGCTTCTTTATCGTCCTCGAATTGGAAGTGAAGTCCGGCTCCGAGAAGCATTACCCACGGATTCATTCGACTACTACCCAAAACAACGGCGGGCGCCCGATGCAGTTCCGACAGCGTTGTAGATGGGGCCAAGCTGATAATCGACTGTCGATGCCGACTCGACAAAAACGTCTTAATTGAATCTGCAGCACCCATATCCGGCACCGGATAGTTTTGTTGCTTTGTAAGGAATCTGCCCATTGAGTCGGGAGAGTTCCGCGGATCCTCGAAAGAAGGCACTGCGACAGCAATCAATACTTGGTCCGGAGAGTTCAGCAGGGGCACCCAAAATTTGTTGATAGGTGAGGCAGAACTGAGGAGGTTTGCACTCCAAATCGCAATGAGGAGGACCACCAACAGAATTGGAGCCGCGATATATATGCGGCGGTGAAGTTGAGACCTCGAAGGCCGCTCCTGCCTCTCCATACGGCGTTTTGATTGATCGGCATCGGCCATGTCCAATCCGACAGGCAATTCACTCCGCGGGTCGTCTCGGTGCTCGAAATCTTCGAAGGGCTGGTCGCGGCGGTCGAAGATCTCGTGACCTGCAACTGGAACGACTACGTCCGGGCTTGCCGCAGTTTCATTTGTGACCCTGTCTTCCCATTTCCGCCGGGACTGTTCGGCAAGAACATCGTCTTCCCGATGGGCGCGGACGCGGAACTCCGGTTCGTAGTGACCTACCGGCAGATCGATTCTGACCTGTGCATCCAGATGCTCGCTGTAATAGAGCGCCAGGCGCTTGCGCACTTCGGCAATCGCCACCCGGACGACGGGGTCGGAGCTGGCATCGTAGCTTTCAGGGCGATCGAATAATTCGATGCCGATCGTCCGCTCTTTCAGCTTGCTGCAAATGCCATCGATCGAATGGCTGACAATGTACTCCAACAACGCCGGGAACCTTTTACTTTTGTGGAAATACGTACTCTCCTGGATTGACAGCACCGTTTCGAGCACTAAACGCTGATGCGCTTGAGACAGATCCTGCCCGCGAAGAATCGATTCCAGATATGCCATCTCTCGGGAAGTATACACCGAATCGCAGAGAGACTTTTCCGTTGCGGAGCCTGCAATTCCCGGCGGAAAGAAGCCCATTTAAGTCCAGATTATTCTGTTAGTAGCCGAGTGATCCTCAGGACCGGAGTCGTGAATGCAAGGGCCGTCCCAATTGCGGTCGAATGCAAGATATCTACTGATTCTGAGGATATTAATCCGCGCAGCCTCCCCTACCACGCGCTCGGCAGGCCGCTTAGTCGCTTCTCAATGCCCCTGAAAGTGTTAGTTACCGTAAGTCACTCGACTGGGCCAGCTCTTCCCCATATTGTGTTCGCACCAATAGATGCGACCACACAGATCACGTCTGCGCAAAGGAGGAATGTTGCGCGGAGTTTTGCATTTGACTGCTGGCGCGTCGTTTATGGAGGAGTCTGTGACGAAAATGTCGAAAAGAAGCACTATGGGGCTAGTCGTTGGCTGGGCTCTTGTGTTGTTGATGGCAGGGATGTCTAGTCTGCTGACAACCCCGCTCAGAGCGCAAAGCTTCTATGGAACCCTCGTGGGAACGGTCACCGACACCAGCGGCGCGGCCGTGCCCGGCGCAACCGTTACCGTGACCAACATCGGAACCAATGAAACCCACACCATGAAGTCCGAGGCGACCGGTAACTACAACTTCGTGAACATGGTGCCTGCCAACTACAAGCTGGAAATCCAGGCTGCCAACTTCAAGCATTTTGTTCGTTCGCCAATTCAGGTGCAGGTCGGAGCGACAGTCCGCATCGATGCCGCTTTGCAGGTTGGCGCCACTACCGAAACGGTGGAGGTGACCACTCAGGCTCCCTTGCTCCAGACCGAATCCGGACAGATGAGCTCGCAGGTTGAGGGAAAGACCGTTCAGGAGATGCCCCTCAACGGCCGCAATACCATGAATCTGATCGCGCTGACTGCCGGCGTAGTGCCGCAAGGCGCCTCGATGGGCACCACCGCAGCCAACCAGAACTCGGGAAACACCCAGAACCAGGGTTGGGGTAACTACCAGATCGGCGGCGGCCTGGCCGGCCAGAGCGCGCAGTACGTTGACGGCGTGGCTATCAACGTTCTGGGCAACACCATTGCGTACATTCCGACGCAGGACACCGTGCAGGAGTTCAACGTAGCCAGCAACTCTGTGAGCGCCGACTTCGGTCGCTTCGGCGGCGGCGTGGTCAACATGACCACCAAGAGCGGCACGAACGCATTCCATGGTTCGGTCTACGAGTACCTGCGCAACACGTCGCTCAATGCCAACGCCTGGTTCAACAAGGCAAACCAGATTGCGACAAGCGCGCCCAACAAGCCGACCAAGCTCAACCAGAACCAGTACGGCATCTCTGCCAGTGGACCCGTCATCAGGAACAAGTTCTTCTTCATGTTCTCCTGGGAGTCGCTGAAGCTCCGCTTTGCCCAGGCGTCGGCGACCGACGTTCCGACCACGAACTTCAAGAAGGGCTATATTCCCTTCATGTATAGCAGCGGCAACTTGATCAATGTGTCGGATCCGACGGGCAACTGCAATGTCGTGAAGGATACAACAAACAGCCGCTGGGATCTGAGCGGATGCACCTTCAACACCGCTTCCAAACAGTTCCTCCAGTATTTCCCCGACAGCAATACCGGCTCCAGCACCTATTACTACCGGGCCGTCAATGTCGGCAACGACTCCTACCAGTACAACGGCCGCGGAGACTTCAATGTCAGCGACAAGCAGCGTGTCTTCGCGCGCTACGCTTACTGGAATCTCAAAGATATTTCGTTCAACCAGTTCCCTGAGGTGACGGCATACAACCTCGGCAATGGTGCCACCTTTAACGTGACCCACGTGGCCGTGCTGGGCGACACCTACACCATCAACCCGACAACGATTCTCGACCTCCGGGTGAGCTGGATTCGCAACCCCTATCTCACCTCCAAGCCGGTGACCAACGCCGACCTGTCCAAGTTCTTCCCGAGTGCTTCGTTCACGTCGCAGGAGCAGGTTAAGCTGCTGCCGACTTTCAGCCTGAACAACAAGCGCAACTTCTATTCGGCCTGGTCCAGAGGCCCCTTCGGCGGATCGGTTAACAACAACTACCAGGTCAGCGCTAATCTGGTGAAGATCGTCGGTAGCCATAGCGTCAAGGTCGGAACCGAGCTCCGCATCATGAACGCCGAGAACACCGGCGGCCCGAACGGCGGCAGTTACCAGTTCAACGGCCTCAACGGCACAAATTACACCGGCGACGAGTGGGCCGACTTCCTGCTGGGCTATGCGGCGGCTGGAAGCATCAGCCAGGCCAGCCCGACGACGGCCATCAACCACTACATGGCGTACTATGTGACCGATACCTGGCAGTACAACAAGAAGCTGACCCTTAACCTAGGCCTGCGCTGGGAGTTCCCGGGCACCATCATCGAGGCACATGACAAGCTGCTGGAACTGATGCCCAACACCGTGGATCCAAATACGGGCGTGAACGGCACACTGAGTCTGGTCAGTTCGGCGCTGTACCCCTCGCGGGCCGTCGTGTCACTGCAGAAGCGCCTGATTGCACCTCGCATTGGCTTTGCCTACCGCTTGTCGAGCAATATGGCGATTCGTGGCGGTTACGGAATCACCTACGTTCCGCCTGACATCTTTGCCGGAGCGATTGGGCCCGGGCAATCGTCGATCAACAGCTCCTCAACCACACTTGCCAACTCCTCTCAGAGCCTTTCGCCGGCTGCGATTCCGAACGGTTTTGTGTACATGACGAATCCCTTCCCGAATGGCTTGACCATGCCTAGCGGCCGCACCAATCCCTCCTTCATGACGGCGCGGTTGTTCACCCAGGCAATCAGCGGCGGTACCCAGACTTCGCTCTATCCGTACATGCAGCAGTGGAACCTAAGCATCAGCCGCCAGATGAAGGGCGACTGGATGGTCGATGTCGGTTATGCCGGATCGAAGGGAACCCACATGGCGGCACAGTCCGGCGCCATGAATGCGCTGTCACCGGCCTACTGGGGCGACGGCGTGAGCCTTGCGACTGCGAATCTGAATACCGATAATGCGCAGAAGCTCTATATAACGACTCCGAATGGCCTGTACACGAGCCCGAACAAGGTGACCCTGGGACAGAGCCGTCGGCCGTATCCGTATTACACCAACTTCAGCATGGCAAACCCCTACTGGGGCGCAACCACCTACCACTCGTTGCAGATCAAGGCGGAGAAGCGCTTCAAGTCGGGCGGCATGGTGATGGGCAGCTATACCTGGTCGAAGATGATCGGCAATACAGACTCGCAGGGTGGCTCGTACCTGGAACCCAAGGCCGAGACGACGACCAACGCCTCCGGTTATGGCACCGTTCAGAATCCGGCCAACCACGCGGGTGAACGTTCGATTCTGAGCTTCAACGTTCCCAACCGCATCATTATCAGCTACGTGATGCCCCTACCGATCGGCAAGGGACAGAAGTATCTGAGCAGCGTGAACGGCGCTCTGAGCCGGGTAGTCTCCGGATGGGCCGTCAACGGCATCGTCAATTTGCAAACGGGTTTCCCGTTGGGCGTAACTGAACAGGCCAGCAACAACCTTACCGGCTCGTTTGGCTACGGGACATTGCGCCCGGATTACATCGCCGGATGCGCGAAGACCGTTACCGGTTCAACGCGCGCCCGCAGAACGCAATGGTTCAACACCGCCTGCTTCCAGGCTCCCGGAACCGCAGCCGGCAAGGTGGGCTGGGCACTCGGCAACGAGTCCCGCGTGGACGGTACGATCAAGTCGGAAGGCGTCGACAACTGGGACTTCTCCATCCTGAAATCGACCGATCTGTTCGAGCGCACCAGGCTGGAATTCCGCGCCGAGTTCTTCAACCTCTTCAACCGGACCCAGTTCTCGCCTCCGTACACTTTCCGCGGAAATGTGTACTTCGGTCAGGTCCGGTCGCAAGCCAACCAGCCGCGCCTGGCGCAGTTCAGCCTGCGCGTGAGCTTCTAACTTAGTTCAGGCAGGACGCATTCACCGTCTTGCCTGATCGCAGTTCTATCCTCACGGGGGGCGTCGCATTACCGGGCGCCCCTTCTTTCTGAGTTTCAGGCGGAAGTAAGGTACGGCCGGCATAACCCGATCGGTGATCGTGGCCGGTGGAAGTGAATTGGGATCGAATTAGGGATGGTCCGGTTGCTGCGCCTTGAGTCATTTGGGCACCGAGTCAAGCAAGTTAAGGAGAGATACGTGAAGTTTTCCAGCCCATTCAAGGGAGTACTAGCGACGTGCGCACTCGCGCTGGCTCCGTGCATCATCGCGCATAGCCAACAACCCACAACGCCTGCTGTTTCCTGTGAGAGCCTGGCTAATCTTTCATTGCCCAATACGACCATCACGATGGCGCAGAAGGTGATGGCCGGGGAGTTCAAGATGCCAGCCCAGGGAGGTCCGGGAGGTGGTCCCGGCGGTCAGGCAGCAACTCCTCCAAATCCGGAGTTTTGCCGTGTGGCAGCCACGCTGAAGCCTACCCCCGACTCCGATATCAAGATTGAAGTCTGGCTGCCGACCTCTGGATGGAACGGCAAATTTGAGGGCGTTGGCAACGGGGGATTAGCTGGGTCCATCCAACTCCGCAACATGATCGCGCCGGTGTCGCAGGGATATGCGGCGGCCTCTACCGATACCGGCCACGAGGGGAACACCTTATCGTTCATCTCCGGCCATCCGGAAAAGTTCATTGACTATGCCTATCGCGCCGACCACGAGATGACGCTGAAGGCCAAGGCGCTCATCAAGGCGTATTACGGCGCCGGTCCGAAGCACTCATGCTGGGTAGGCTGCTCGCTGGGCGGAGTTGAAGCGCTCACTGAGGCATATCGTTATCCGGATGACTATGACGGCATCGTGGCGGGCTCGCCCGTCAATCCCCTCTCGCTCTGGAATGCCGCCCAGATCTGGCCGGCATGGCTCAACCTGAAGTATCCCGACGCTGCGATTCCGGCCAGCAAGTACAAGATGATCAACGAGGCGGCCATTAAGGCCTGCGCCGGGCCGGCAGAGATCAAGCAGGGCCTCATCGATGATCCATTGAGTTGCAAATTCGATCCCGCTGTTCTGCTGTGCAAAGGAGCCGATGCTCCGGATTGCCTTACGGCGCCTCAACTCGATTTCCTGCGCAAGCTCTATGCTGGCCCGGTGAATCCGCGCACCGGCGAAGCGATCCATCCCGGCTATCCGGTAGGCGCCGAGATGTTGCTGGCGCAGAATGGAGGGGCCAGCCCAGCGAACGTTGCCGTCGAACTCTATAAGAATGCCGTCTTCCAGGATCCCAACTGGGACTGGAAGACCATGGACTTCGACACCGCCATCGCCAAGGCGGAGAAGGTAGCTTCTCCGATTATCGATGTGCCGCCGAACCTCAACGTCTTCCTTGATCACGGCGGCAAGTTGATGATGTACATCGGCGGAGCCGAGCAGAAGAATCCGACGAGTACCATCAATTTCTACCAAACCGTGCTCAAGAACGATCCGGGCGAGCAGAACCAGGTGCGGCTCTTCGTGAATCCAGGCGTGGGCCACTGTGGAGGCGGCACCGGTTGCGACACGTTCGAGAAGCTGGATACGATCGCGCAGTGGGTAGAAAGCGGGAATGCTCCAGACCATATCCTGTCGTCAAAGTTGAGCGGAGGCAAGACTATTCGCACACGCCCTCTATGCGCCTATCCCGCGGTCGCGAAATACAAAGGGACCGGCGATATGGACGACGCGGCGAGCTTTGTATGTGTGAAGTGAGTCAACTGCCATGCAGGAAGCTGACGGTGGTTGCCTGCATGCATTCAAGTTAGGGCGCCGCTTTGTCTATGAGCTCTGCAACCAGCAAGAAGAAAACGGGCGGCGTGCTCACCGCCCCCTCACTGAAACGAATCGGCGAGGGGGCATTCTGCTGCAAATTCAGGCATATAAGGAGGAAGCGGCAATGTCGAACTCGAATCGAAGAGAGTTTCTGAAAAGTGTTGGCCAGGGCTCGATGGCGGCGGCGCTTTATATGCACCTTCCGGACGGCGCATGGCTAACCACTGGCATAGACGATGTCGCAGACCCTGGCGCTGCCAGCGGGGTCACCTACAAAGAAACCAAACTCGAATGCGATGTCCTGATCATCGGCGGCGGATTTGCCGGTGAGTTTGCCGCCATCAAGGCCAAAGAACAGGGCGCGAGCGTGGTGCTGGTCAACAAGGGATATACGGGCAAGTCGGGCATGACGCCCAGTGCCTCGGGCTTTCTGTGTTTCAACCCCGAGTGGGGCCACAAATTCGACGATTGGATGGCCTACACCAACAAGTGCACCGAGTACGTGAACAACCGCACCTGGACTGAGATCGTTTTCAAGGAGTCCTATCCCCGGTACAAGGACCTGGTTTCTTACGGGGTGGGGTTCAAGATGAAGGATGGCAAACTGCTGAAAGATAGCAGCCCCCTCGATCCATTCGAGATGATCTCATACGCCAACAATGCGCGCTTCGAGGTCTATGATCCCGAGACGAACCATGCCGCCGTCCTGAGAAGGTATTGCGAAAAGATCGGCGTGAAAATTGTCGATCGCGTGATGGTGACCGAGTTACTCAAGCAGAAGGGGAGGATTGTTGGCGCTGCCGGGGTGTCGGTCGACGGCGACAATATGTATACCTTTGTCGCCAAGACCACCGTGATGGCGGCCGGGCCGGGCGCATTGAAGCCGGCCGGCTATCCAATGCTGGTGCAGCTCACCGCGGACAGCGAAGCGATGGCCTATCGTGCCGGCGCTGAATTGCTGGGTAAGGAGTTTTGCGACGTTCACGTTACGCGGCGCGATTCGCTCCCGATTTGCGCGCGCGCCATGGTGTCTGAGGATAACGAAGTCAAGCTGGGCCGCGAAAAACCACTGATCCATCACGGTTTCATCGACAACGTCTACGATGTGGATGGCCAAAAGATGCCGGATCGCCCTGCCGGATCAGCGAACTACAAGTTCTCGTATCTGGGGCCAAATTTCCTGGTTCATGAGGGTAAGGCCCCGCTGGAATGGAAGACAGAGGCCGGCGATAAGGAGATTGTGGGCGGCGCATGCCTGGGGTTGTCGCATCGTGAGGCTGAAGGTATCTGGCCGGCCAACACGGATTGTGCCTCGACCGTGCCGGGGTTGTACGCAGCGGGTGACGCCCTTGGCTCGATGACCAACGGCGCAGTGTATTCAATTGGCGGCACGTCGTCAGGCGGGGCAACTGTGACGGGCGCACGCGCTGGAACCGCAGCGGGCAAGGAAGCAATGAAGATAAGCATGCCTGTCATCGACGAAAAGGAGCTGGCTCGTGCCAAGCTGGCCACACGCGCACCGCGTGACCGCAAGGGCGGCTACAGTCCGCGTTGGGTCACGCAGCATCTGCAGAATGTGATGATGCCAAACTTTGTTTCGTACATCAAAAAGGCAGATCGTCTGGAGAACGCCCTGGCGCAGGTTGAATACATGCAGGCACACCTTGTTCCGTGGCTGTATGCCGGCGATCCGCACGAACTGCGCCTGGCGCACGAGACCCGCAACATGGTCTTCAATGCCGAACTTGTGCTGCGCTCGTCGCTGTTCCGCACCGAAAGCCGCGGGAATCACTACCGCGAAGACTTCCCTCGGCGGGATGACAAGAACTGGCTGGCCTGGACCAAGGTCCGCCAGGAGCAGGGCAAAATGGTGCTCGTCAAGGTGCCTGTACCGGACGAGTGGCACCCCGACCCATCCATTCCATACGAGAAGAGATATCCTTTCCGGTTTCCAGGGGAATGAAGACGGCTCCTTGTTGACTGCAAAACGACACACAACCTGGAGGAAAGAGAAGGAGGAATTCCCAAATGGCTGTCGAGAACATCAACAAAGATCTCTGCGTCGGCTGCGGAGAGTGTTACCGTGCTTGCTCGGCTGATGTGATCCGCATGGACAAGAAAACGGGCAAAGCGGCGGTCACGTACCCCGAAGACTGCGTGCTGTGCGCCTGGTGCATTCTGAGCTGCCCCGTGCACGCAATCATCTTCAACGGAAGCAAAGTCTCCCCCGTTTTTACCAGCTGGGGATAAGGAGCCAGTGACCTTGCCCTCAGAATGCGCACCCCATAGCAAGCTGGTATCAAGAGATTAACTCATCTCGTCGTAGTCGTCGTGGCGGCGCGAAATTGAAACTGAGGTGGTCCCGGTAGTTCGGACAGTTTTTGCTTTTTCCTTAAGTGGAAGTTCTTGTTTTTGTTTTTAGGCTGCCATTGATTCTGGCAGGCGGTTGAAGTATACCTGATCGGGCGTTTGCGCTTTCAAGCTGGAGTGGGGACGGATGGCGTTGTAGAACTCCAGGTAGTCACCG
>CAIMKZ010000007.1 GCA_903842065.1 uncultured Acidobacteriaceae bacterium
AATGCGTGGAATCGACATTTGCAACAGAGCACGAGGAGATATCCCATGAAGATACGAATCGCATTTTTACTTACCGTGACGGCTCTGATCTGTAGCGGGTCCGCTTTCAGCCAATCGGGACCGCCTGCTGCTACATGCGATAACCTGGCCAAGCTCGCTCTGCCGAACACGACGATCACCATGGCGCAGGTGGTTCAGCCGGGTGAGTTCAAGATGCCGGCCCAGCAGGGAATGGGTGGACCGCCGCCGGCTCCTCCTGCTGCTCCCGGCGCGCCTGCAGCTCAACCCCGTCCAGCCGCTCCTCAGGGCGCAGGCCCCGGTGGACCGCCACCGCTTGATACCTCCAAGATGCCGGCCTTCTGCCGCGTCGCAGCCACCATCAAGCCGTCGAGCGACTCCAATATCAAAATTGAAGTCTGGCTGCCGCTTACCGGCTGGAACGGAAAGTTCTACGCGGTCGGCAACAGCGGCTGGGCCGGCTCGATTCCGTTCCGCGGCATGGTGGAGGGCATTCAGGCCAACTATGTTGTTGCCGGCACCGATACCGGCCACGACGTCGGCAACGGCACGTTCATCCCCGGGCATCCTGAGAAGTTCATCGACTACGGCTACCGCGCCGATCACGAGATGACGCTCAGGGCCAAGGAGATCATTAAAGCCTATGCCAAGACCGATCCCAAGTACTCGTACTGGATCGGCTGCTCGCTGGGTGGAATGGAAGCGTTGGTCGAGGCCGATCGTTACCCGAACGACTATGACGCCATCATCGCCGGCGCGCCCATGAATCCGATGAGCATGTTCAACGCCGAGCAGATATGGAACGGCTGGCTGGCGCTGAAGTTCCCTGACGCGATTATTCCGGCAGCCAAGTTCGGCGTAATGCACGAGGCTGTCATGAAGGCCTGCGCCACGCCCATCGGCCAGAAACAGGGCTTTGTAGAAGACCCCGGTAGCTGCAAGTGGGATCCGGCCTCGTTGCTATGCAAGAACGGCGACGCGCCCGACTGCCTCACTGCCGCGCAGGTCGATACCGCGCACAAGATCTACGAGGGCCCGGTGAATCCGCGTACTGGCGAGCATATCTTCATCGGAATGCCCAAGGGTCTTGAGGGCGAGCTGTCGCAGAGAGGCATGGGTGGAGAGTCGAAGATCGCAACCGACCTCTACCGCTACGCCGCCTACCAAAACCCGAACTGGGACTGGACGACGATGGACTACGACACATCCATCACCAAGGCGCGTGAAGTGGTCGATCCGGTGATGCGCGCAGGTTCGAACCTGAACGCCTTCCTCAACCGCGGCGGAAAGCTGCTGCTCCACGGAGGCTGGGCTGAGATGCGCAACGGCACGGAACTGGCCGAGTACTACCAGAACGTGCTCAAGAACGCCGGGCAGGCAAAGGCCGATCAGGTGCGTTTGTTCCTGATTCCGGGAATGGGCCACTGTGGCGGCGGCAACGGCCCCAACACCTTCGACAAGCTCGCCACACTCGACACCTGGGTGCAGACGAATAAGGCGCCGAACGAGATTGTGATGTCGAAGATGGCGAACGGGCAGGTGGTTCGCACTCGGCCCACCTGTGCTTATCCCGCGGTCGCAACATACAAGGGCTCTGGCAGCGAAGACGAGGCCTCAAGTTACGTCTGCAAAAAACCGTAGCGCGCAATTACTATGGGTGAGGCCTGCTTTAGCCGGTCGGCAGGCCCCGCTAATCGGAAAGTTGGCCGGCAAACTAACAGAATCCCCGCCTCGCGCGAGGGTTCGGAATTGCGACCTTCCAGATGAGACTCAAAGAGCTTGCCCGTTTCCGCCGCCGCGATACGTTTGCCCTGTGCGCCAGTGTGGCCGTCGCCCTGCTGTTGCTCACGAACTGTCTGAATGCTTCGGCACAGAATGCCGCTGGACCCGTCGTCAAGGTGACGGGCGGAAGCGTCCAGGGAAGGCTGCTGACGGCTCCGGGCGGAGCCGTGTTCCAGGGCATCCCCTTTGCGGCGCCTCCGGTTGGCGACCTGCGCTGGCGCGAGACCCAGCCGGTGAAGCCCTGGACGGGAGTTCACCCGGCAGTGGAATACGCGGCCACGTGCATGCAGGGCAACTCGGGCTGGAACAAGAACTCCGCCGACAAGGCGAGCGAAGACTGCCTCTATCTGAACGTTTGGGCGCCGGAGTGGCCGTCGAAGACGAAAAAAGCCGTGATGGTGTGGATGCACGGCGGCGGCAATGGCGGCGGCTCCGCTCTGGGCGCCGGAACCACTGAGCCGCCGTTCGACGCTGAAAAGCTGGCCCGCCACGGCGTCGTGATGGTGACAATCCAATACCGCCTTGGCGTCTTCGGATTCATGGGGCATCCTGAGCTGACCGCCGAGTCGCCGCATCACGCCTCGGGCGCATACGGGCTGCTCGATCAGATCGCCGCCCTTCAGTGGGTGCATGACAACATCGCGAAATTTGGCGGCGACCCGGCCAACGTAACTCTCTTCGGCCAGTCGGCCGGCGCGCAGGATACGACGATTCTGCTAGCCTCTCCGTTGACTAAGGGACTCATCACCAAAGCCATCGCCCAGAGCGGCAGCCCCATGATCAGCGACAAGCGCTTGCAGACCCCGGCGCAGATGGAGCAGGTCGGCGTGGCTCTTGCACAGGTACTGAAGGCTCCCACTTCCACCGGCGCTATCAAATATATGCGCAGCCTGCCCGCGTCCGATATCGTCGCCGCTTCCGGCGCAGATTTCCGCAAAGCTCTGGGCGATCAGCACCTGATCGTCGATGTGGGCCAGGATGGCTACGTCGTACCGCAGTTCTCTCCGGCCGTCTATCGCGCGGGCAAGGAGTTGCCGATTCCGGTGATCTTCGGAAGTAACGGCGTTGAGGGCGGCGGCGGCCCGGGACCAGGCGGACCGCGTGCAGGCGCTACTCCGCCCACGCCGGAGCAGATTCTGGAGCAGGCAAAGTCGCGCGTGTCGGCCTTGTACCAGAAGTATCCCGACCTGCTCGAACGTGCCTTGAAGAGCTATGGGTACAGCGGACCGGCGAACGATCTGTCCACCAACCCCGATCACGGCAATGCCCAGGTGCAGTTTGGCACCGACCTCTTCATGCGCTGCGAGACCGTAACCATCGCCGGCTGGCACAGCGCCATCGCCCCGACTTACGAATACGAGTTCAATGCGGGGACCGACAAGCATCCGCCGGTTCACTCCGACGAACTGTTCTATGTGTTCGGTTTCCTGCGGGACGACGAGACACCCAATCCCGTGCTCACAAAGCTCTCCGAACAGATGCAGCAGTACTGGACGAACTTTGCCAAGACCGGCGATCCGAATGGCCCAGGCCTGCCCAAGTGGGCAAAGTTCGACAAGGCCACAGCTGCATACATGGACCTGAGTAATCAGGGGCCGCAGCCGAAGAGCGCACTGCGCCGCGCCACCTGCTCAATCTATGCGGAGAAGCTGAACCGCGATATCGACGCGCGAAAGTAAATTTATTCGCGGGTGCTATTGCCAACATTTCTCGGAGCAAAACCTATAGAACAGGCAAAGCCCGAGATGAATTTCCTCCATCGAGTATGGAGCTTTCAAAAGGGGTGCAATCAATAGGTGTCACCGGATGTACGGCAGGCTTATTGAGTGCGGACGCCCACATTCGCAATATCCATCAAATTAAGAAGGGGAACAAACATGATGCATGGTGAGAACACAAACAGTGATCGCCGCACCTTTATGAAGGTGGCGGCTGCGGCTGGAATGATCGGCGCTGCGGCTCTTGGTGCCGAAGCGGCTCAGGCGCAGTCGGCACAGCCATCGTCGGCAGACGATCCGCAGGCTCCCGCGGGGCTGAAGGCTACGCCCGATCTGCGTTATCCGCTCTGTTACAAGACGCCGGCCATCGAAGGCACACGCTGTCTGATGGAGTACTTTGCCGCGCTGGGCGAACGCAATGCCAAGGGCATGGCCGATGTGATGCACTTTCCGTTCGGCTCCTTCGAGGGTACAAACCCGGTAGCCGTAAAGACCGCCGAGGACCTGATCAATCATGCTCCGCCGTCGATGAATCTGAATCCGAATCCGGAGCGGTTCACCGATCACGACAGCTACATGAAGGCGGGCAGCTACGACGTGTTTGTGGGCATGGAGATCTTCAACTCCGACCCGGTGAGCTGCAACCTGGGACTCACCTACGACCGCTACGACTTCAACGGCCACAAGATGCTGCGCTGCGAGGGCGTCTATTGCGCATCGAACAACGACGGCCGCTGGGCGCTGCAATTGGCCTCGACCATCTTTACGCCTGCCGATCTCATCGGCGTGCGCTTCCGCGATGCGGAAGAAGCAGCGAAACGGTTGCGCATCGATCACGATTTGCAATTCGTGACCAAGGACGCTAGCTTCAATGCGACGACCACCGGACTTGGCGGGTCGATGAGCATGGGCGGCGGCGGAACACCTTCGGGAGCCACGCCTACCAGGACAGAAGCCGGCCTGAAGCACTCGCAGACCTACATCCGCATGCATCGTCCCGGTGGCGTCATGAGCCTGTTCAAGGTCAAGGGCGTCAAGAGCCGTCTTTCGATCCACGAGGTTACCGACGCGGAGCTGAAGACTTCTGCCGAGCCAATCGACTACGAAGAATATCGCGATACCTTCAAGCCACTTGGCGTAGGGCCTTACGGCTGGGTATTCGGCGTGGTGCCGACCGAGCGCATCGTTCACGCGACTGTCGACAAGGTGCACCTGATCACCGGCGCAACACGTTATACGGCGACCGGCGAGATGATCAACTCGGATGCCCAGGTAGCCATCGCCACCTATCGCAAGAGCCGCTGGGGCTTGTCGGGTGGAATGAGCTACGTGATGACGCACGACCGTGGCAACGATCGCCCGGCCGATCGCGAGAGGGCGTAGCGGGCAAAGTAGCGTCTTTGCCGGACCTTGCGAGTGAGCGAGCAACTTTGCCGCTCACTCGCGAATCCATGAGTTGATGAAAGCCAGGCGGGCCTGAGAGGAATTGGATTATGCAGAAGCCACTAGCGAGGGTAAGACAGAATCGAATCAGCCTGCGCATGGTTGTGCCGGGCATCGTTGCGGTTGCGCTGATTGCGGCTGCGGCCAGCGCATGGGCTCAGGCCGCGGCTAACCAGAGCGGGCCGAACGCCGCGGGCCGCACCCTGCAGGGCGAGACGGCGATGAAGATCACGGCGCCTTTTAACGTAACCGCAGTGGGCGACATCATCGAGCCGCAGCCGCTCTACTCAAGCGATCCGCGCTTTGTGGAACTCACCGACCGCATCCGTAAGGCGGACGTGGGTTTTGCTAACTTTGAATCCACGCTGGTGAACTTCCGCAACTTCCAGGGCGGAATCGCCGGCACCGAGGCGCCGCTGGAAGTGGGTGCGGCGGTAAAGGCGATGGGAGTCTCGATCGTCAATCACGCCAACAACCACACCTTCGATGGCGGCGTGTTTGGAATGACGTCCACGGATCTGGAACTCGACAGGCTGGGCATCGCTCACGCTGGAACCGGAAAGAATTTGCAGGAGGCGCGGGCCGCTGCATTTCAGGAGACGCCGAAGGGCCGCGTCGGTCTGATCGGAATGTACTCGACCGACGATGTGAGCAACTACGGACCCAACTACCAGAAGGCCGAAGCGACGGAGTGGAACGGCAAGACGGGTGGAGCGCCGGGCGAGAACGTTCTTCATCTGACCACGTATCACATCGTCAGTCCGGAGCAGCTGGCGACGCTCAAGAGCCTCTCCGAGCAGGTGCTGGGGCCGGCTCGTGTCGCGGCATCGGCAACACCGGCTGAAGGCGCACCGGATCGCTTCAAGTTCTTCGACGAGTGGTATCAGGCAGGATCGAATCCCGGCGCTCTCAGCTATGAGATGAACAAGCGGGACGAGGCTGCAACGCTTACCAGTATCCGCGACGGCAAACTGATGTGCGATTTCATGATCGCGACCATTCACGCGCATCAGACCACCAGCTATCGCTCTCAGGGCGTTGGCGGAGCGGACCACAACGTAGCCGACTTCCTCGTCAAGCTGGCGCATGAGAGCCTCGACGCCGGTGCGGATATGTTCGTCACGCACGGCGTGCACGTGTTGCATGGCATCGAGATCTACAAGGGCAAGCCGATCTTCTACGGCCTTTCGAACTTCGTCTTCCAGTTCCCGTTGCAGTTCGGGATGGGCGGCGAGGCGATGGCGACGGAGAAGGGCGCGCCCACAGGCCTGGAGATCGACGCCAGCCAGGAGGGTATCCTGACGACGACGCGTTATGAGAACGGCAAGCTCGCGGAAGTACGCATCTATCCGGTGGATCTGGGCGGACGGCGCAGGCCGATGTCGCAGTTAGGCATCCCCATGGCGGCAGGCCCGGAAGACGCGCAGCGCATCTTGAAAGAAATGCAGGAGTTCTCAAAGCCCTTCGGGACGATCATCTCGATTGAGAACAACGTGGGCGTGATTCATGTGAATGCCGACGGCCAGAACGTCGCCGGTAAGTAACGCAATTTACAAAAGCTAAATCGGGATTGCGGCGATGCGATCCCGATTGTGTCATGTTTTGCAAGGGGAGTTGATATGAACGGCATTCCAATGCGCGGTGCGCTGGCTGCGAAGCTTCGTTTTTCCGGTCTTTCTTTATTACTGCTTGGAGCCGCGATTGCGCCTTTGCGCCTGGCCGCGGCGGAGTGCACCGCGGACGCGCTCAGCGCGCTGAATATCGACAAGGTCACGGTGACTTCAGCCGCGCTGGTTGCTGCCGCGCCGCCCAAGCAAGCCTACTGCGACGTGAAGGGCGCTGTTGCCACCGATGGCGAAGGCGCAGGCCCGAACTCCGCGGCATTTGAGCTTCTGCTGCCGGAAAACTGGAACGGCAAGTTCATGTTCACCGGCGGCCGCGGACAGGGCGGCAATCTGGTGTCGGCCGCGAACTCGGCCGACGTCGATCAGTTTCTGGTGAAGGGCTACGCCTCGGTTACTTCGAACGACGGGCACTTCAACAGCGAACGCGGCTGGAATCTGACGGCGCCGGGCGTGGGCAATATGCCCAAGCTGGTGGACTACTTTTATCGCGCCGTGCACCAGGTCACGCTGGCAACGAAGGAGATGACCAAGGCCTACTACAAGGCCGCTGAGATCAAGCACGCCTACTACGAAGGCTGCTCGGAGGGCGGTCGCGAAGCACTCATGGAAGCGACGCGCTATCCCGCCGACTTCGATGGAATCGTGGCCGGCTCGGCGTGGCTCGATCCGGTGGGAACCGAACTCGAACAGCTCAAAAACGTGAAGGCCTTCATCGAGACTGAGCTACCGCACGAAAAGCTCGACGCCATCGACGCCGCCATCTTCGCGCAGTGCGACGCGCTCGATGGAGTCAAAGACGGCCTGATCCTGAATCCGGCTGCTTGCTCGTTCAAGCCGGAGACGCTGGTTCCGAGCGTGCTGACGAAAGAACAGGCTACCGCGCTGAACTTGTATTTTTCGGCCATCAAAGACAAGAAGGGGAGCCTGATCTTTCCGGGCTCTTCGGTGAGCGATCTGAAGATGCAGTTCGGTCTGACCACGGCGCGCATGGTGCAAGCCAACGAGCCGCCCTCCGATCCAACCGGAGCGCAGCCCTGGGGAAAGGCTGAAGTGCCGCACCTGTGGCAGTCGGCAACCGGCGTGATTCTCACGCTCGGCTATCGCGATCCTGCGGTAGACATGAACAACGCGGTTGAAGAAGACGGCGGCGTGGTGAAGGACGAAGCTCTGGCAACGCTCTACGGCCGTCTTCGCGCAGAGATAGCCGACGATCCGGCGCGCCTCAAGGAGTTCATCGCCCGCGGCGGCAAGCTGATCCTCTATCACGGGTTGAGCGATCCGGTTATCTCGCCATTTAGCGTGATGTGGTTCTACGAGGATCTGGCCGTGCAACAGGGCGGCTATGCGGCCGTTGAGAAGAATGCGCGCCTGTTCCTGGTTCCGGCCATGCAGCACTGCGGGGACGGGCCCACGCCCACGCGCTTCGACACGCTAACGCCGCTTGAGAGCTGGGTCGAGAAGGGCGTCGGTCCCGATGCGATTCCCAGCACGCACATGATCGGCAAGGTAGCCGACCGCAGCCTGCCGCTGTGCAAGTTCCCTGAGATGCCGCACTACAAGGGCTCGGGCGACGTGAAGGATGCCGGCAACTGGTCGTGCGATGCGAAAGACACATCGATGCTTAAGGTAGGCCTGAACGGCGCCCAGGCCGGTCTCAACGACCGTGCAAAACACACGACGCTGGTCAAGGGCACGCCGAGCAACGATCTGGGCAAATAGCGGGATTGCGGGATGAAGGAGAAAGGTTCCGCTTCATAGCGCTGAATCAATGAACGATGCGGTGTGCAGCTAAACAAAATAGGTTCCTGGTGTAATGACTTTCAAGTTGTAACGGTTGCAGTAATGCAGTTGGCTTTTCAACGTGGGGAAAAATTGAAAGAGGAGAGAAGCATGAGCAAGATTCGTTCCGTATTGAATTCGATGGATCGTCGCACTTTGCTGGGTAAGGGCGCAGCCCTCATGGGTGGTGTTCTTGCCGGCCAGGTATTGCAATCCAAGAGCGTGGATGCGCAAACCAAACCGGCGACGCCGGTCAAGCCCGCGCGCCCGGAAGATCCGGCGCCGAAAAACAACAACACATGGAACGTGACCGTAGTTGGCGAGACCATGGCGGTGCGGCCCTTCTCCCAGCTGACCGATCCGGACTTTCTGTCGATCGTCAAGCTGATGCGCGAGTCGGATCTGACCTATGGTCACCTGGAGATGAACATCGCCAGCGCGAACGAGGTGACCTATGCCGCGCGCGGATCGAGCGGAGGCGCCGGGTACCTGGTAGCCGATCCGAAGATTGCGCAGGACCTGAAGTGGGCTGGCGTCGATGCCTTGTCGGTTGCCCAGAACCACAGTTTCGACTGGGGCGAGAAGGGACTGCTGGCTACGATCCGGAACTGCAACCGCGCCGGGATCGCCGTGTCCGGCACAGGAGCAAATCTCGAAGAGGCGCGCGAGCCTACCTATTTCGAGAAAGAAAAGGGCAGAGTAGCGATGGTCTCGATCAGCTCGGGTAACTCGGCCTTTGAGTGGGCTGGCTTGAGCAAGGGCGTGGTTCCCGGGCGTCCCGGCGTCAACCCAATCCGCGTGAAGACGGTTTACGAAGTGGATCATGCCACCGCGGCGCAGCTCAAGGCGGCGGGCAAGAATCTGGGCGTGCTTACCGACGCCGCAGCGGCGAAGAAGGATTTCAATATAACTCCGGGCGCGATCTCCGGCTCGAACGGTTATTCCGGTTTTAACTTTGTTGACGGCGAGAAGTTCAGCATCACCACGGAAAATCATCCTGGAGATGTGGCCGGCAATTTGAAGTCGATCGACGAGGCCAAGTCCATGGCCAACTTCGTTATCGTCGCCCAGCACATGAGCATCTCTGAAGCGAAGCGCGGAGATTCGCCCGTTAAGGCTGCCGTCGATTTCGCACGGAAGGCCATTGATGCCGGCGCCGACATATTTGTCGGGCACGGCTGGCATACCTTCCTCGGCATCGAAATCTACAAGGAGAAGCCCATCATCTACGGCGTCGGCAACTTCTTCTGGCAGAGCGAATTCATCCCCAGAGTGCCGGCCGACGAGTACGAGTCCTATGGATACGACCTGAACCAGTTGACCAGCTATAATCCTTCGATCGGCGACCTGCATCCGGCGGGTAGCGAAGACTGGGCGTGGTCGGCTGTCTATCAGTTCAAGTTTGAGAACAAGAAGATCAGCCAGATCGTCCTGCACCCGGTCGAGATGGGCTTCGATTTCTCAGGCGACAAGCCGAAGCGGAACCGTGAGGTAGGCTCCGGCGCGCACCCGTATCTCGACGGCAGCCCGCGGATCGCGCACGGTGCGAGCGCGCAGAAGATCCTGGAGCGCGCGCAGAAGATATGCGCACTGCGCGGAACAAAACTGGAAATCGCGGATGGTATTGGTACGATCCGTATTGCGTAACAGGCGAAGACTGCCTGAGCTGGCGCCTGGGGATCATCTCCCCAGGTTGCCATTTTTTCTGTTCGATCCAGTGAATCGGAGGAGAGACCTATGCCCATGGAGCTAAGTACAAAGTCCGCGAATAGATGGAACGCGCTTGCCGCAACGTCGATCTTCGCGCTGCTCTTCGTATGCAACTTCGCGCCGCGAGCCTGGGCGCAGCCGGCGAATGGGGAAGCCCCGAATCCGAAGACTTTTCCGTATCGGGATCTGACCAAAGAGCTGGCGAATAAAACCACGGGGACATATACCGTGACAACGGTCGGCGACGTTCTGATGATCGAGCCGATCAGCAAGGAAGTCGATCCTCGCATCCTGAAGATTCTGCACGACGCCGACACGACTGTCGGCAACATGGAAGTAAATATCGTCGACCGGCGCAACTGGACCACCGGGTTTTCCGAAAATTTTTCTCCCAAAGAGACCGCGGCGGACGTGAAGGCGCTGGGCTTCGAGATGATGAACGGCGCCAACAACCACTCGTGGGACATGACGGCTGAAGGCTCCATGTCTACCGTCAAGTGGCTCGACCAGCAAGGCATTCCGCTGTCAGGAGTTGGGCCGAACCTTGCTACGGCTCGGATGCCGGTGTTCCAGCTGACGCCCAAAGGCCGCGTAGCCATGATCAGTGCCGCGGCCGGCGTCATGGGCGTCTCGGGCATTGCCGGCGACAAGAGCGGCGACATGGGCATCGAGCGCTGGGGTGTGAATGCGGTGCGCACGACCATCTGGAATGTGGTCACTCGGGAGCAACTGGAGTACCTGCGCGGCATGCGCGACCAGATCGTGGCGCGGCGTGATGAGATTAAAGACTCGGCCCCGATCGCGGTGCCAAAGAACGATCCCGACCGGGTGCAGTTGTTCAGCGCAAACTATTTGGCAGGACCAAAGATCGGCGATTACTACTACGAGATCAATAAGCAAGATCAGCAGGCCAATCTCGTCGCTATTCGCAACGCCAAAGAGTACAGCGACTTCGCAATCTATCAGTTGCACGCTCACAATCCGCCCACTGCCTTCCAGTCGGTCTATACAGGGCACTATCCCACCCAGTTCGTCACCGACTTTGCGCATCAGTTAATCGACAACGGCGCGGACATCTTTCTGGGCAGCGGCCTGCACTCGATGCAGGGCATCGAGATATACAAAGGCCGGCCGATCTTTTACGACCTGGGCGAGTTCATCATCCAGGAGGTCCGGATCGACGCGCCGGATATTCCAAGAGGTGTGACGTCGCTGGAGGCAGGAGAGCTTCCCAAGCAGCGTCTACAAGAGCCATGGGTACTGATGGCGGTGATGGCCACCTCAAAATATCAGGACGGCAAGTTGGTGGAGATTCGGTTGCAGCCGGTGGATCTTGGCGTCGGCCAAAAGCGGCCATGGTCGAAGATGGGCATCCCCGAGATTCCCACTCCGGAGAGAGCCAACGAGATTCTGACCAAACTTCAGGAGTACTCCGAGCCTTACCACACCAAAATCAGCATCGAGAACGGTGTGGGCATCATCCGCATTCCGCTCGATGCAACCGTTTCGGTGGGCGGGGAGATTCGCGCCACTCTGACGAAAGCAAAGAGTACGGAATAGCACGCGGGACAATTTGCGGCGCTCTTGCATTGCCGCATGAGCTGAGACGATTTGTATATGGGCAAGGCGCAGCACGTTGAATCGGCCGCCAGGGAGATAGCAGCATGATTGCATGGTACAGAGGCATGTCTTCGAAGCAGCGCTACACGTTCTGGGCATGCTTTTGGGGTTGGTCATTGGATGCGATGAGCGTTCAGTTCTTCGCATTCATTATTCCCACGCTGCTTACTCTCTGGGCGATGACGAAGACTCAGGCAGGGCTCATCAGCACCTCCGCGCTGATCTCTTCAGCGGCAGGAGGAATCATCGCGGGTGTGCTCGCCGACCGCATCGGACGGGTGCGGGTTCTCAAGCTAACTATCCTGTGGTTCTCGGTGTTCACAGGTCTTTCGGGTTTTACCTCTTCCTTCGATCAACTGCTGATTACCCGCATCCTTCAGGGCGTGGGGTTTGGGGGAGAGTGGGCGGCAGGCGCGATCCTGATCGGCGAAGTGGTGGACAAGCACATCCGCGGTAGGGCAGTTGGATCAGTGCAGGCCGGCTGGCCGGTTGGCTACGGCATCTCCGCGCTCTGTTATTGGGTTACGTTCACGACCCTGCCCGAAGCCTCAGCCTGGCGCGTTTTGTTTGCTATCGGATTTTTGCCCGGCCTGCTGGTGTTGTGGATCAGCCGCCATGTGGTGGAGTCCGACGCTTTCCATGCCGCTGCCGAGTATCGAAAAAGCTCCAGCTTTCTGTCCACCTTCGGCCTGGTATTTTCTGCCAAAGTGCTGCCGCGAACGGTGATGGCTTCGGTGATGGCCGCGGGTGCGCTGGGCGGCAACTACACGATCCTCACCTGGCTGGTGACCTATCTGCGCGAAACGCAGGGACTGACCGTGAGCAACACATCGCTCTTTCTCGCCGTAAATATCCTGGGTTCATTCGGCGGTTATGTGTGCATGGCGTATATGAGCGATTATCTTGGCCGCCGCAAGACGTTCTCGCTGTCGGCGGCCTGCGCTATGGTTACAGTGCTGGTCTATACACAGTTTCATCTTCCCATGACGGTTATGCTGCTGCTGGGTTTTCCACTCGGCTTCTTCCAGTCGGGAATCATCTCCGGAATGGGCGCATGCTTTACTGAGCTGTTTCCGGCGCAGGTGCGCAGCAGCGCCAGCGGCTTCTCATACAATTTCGGTAGAGGCATCGGAGCTTTGGCGCCGGCCGGTGTGGGTATGACCAGCGCCACGCTGGGGCTGGCCCCGTCGATCGGCATCTGGGCCGCCTGTTCCTACGCCCTGGTGTTCGCTGTAGCCATCTTCCTGCCGGAGACACGCAACATGGAGCTTGAAGTTCATGTCTGATTCCAATCCATCACGCACCGGCGGGGAGATCCTTGTCGAAGCCCTGCGCCGTAACGGCGCGGACACGGTCTACTGCGTTCCCGGCGAGAGTTTTTTGCCGGTGCTCGATGCGCTGCACGGCGCCGGCTCCATTCGCACAGTTGTAACTCGCCACGAGGGTGCGGCATCGAACATGGCCGACGCCTACGGCAAGCTCACCGGCAGGCCCGGCATCTGCTTTACCACGCGCGGTCCAGGCTCGACACATGCGGCCAACGGCGTGCATACCGCCAAGCAAGATTCGACGCCGATGATTCTCTTTGTCGGCCAGGTAGACAGGGGCTTTCTTGGTCGCGAGGGATTTCAGGAACTCGACTGCCGCAAGGTCTTCGGCGGCCTTGCAAAGTGGGCCACTGAGATCGAAAGCATCGAGCGCATTCCGGAGATTGTGTCGCGCGCCTATGCAACCGCTCTCTCCGGACGTCCCGGCCCGGTGGTCATAGGTCTGCCGCAGGACATCCTGTTCACTTCGGCGTCGGTTGCCGATGCACCGCCGGTCCGCATCTCTCGCGCGAATCCAGATCCCGCAGCAATCGAAGAACTTCAGCGTTTGCTTCTCGAAGCGCAGCGTCCGATAGTAGTGCAGGGCGGAACCGGATGGGACATTGAAGCCTGCAATGCCTTTGCCGCCTTCATCCACGCCTTCGATCTTCCCGTCGTTGCCTCATTCCGCCGCCAGGATCTCTTCGACAACCGCGACCCGCATTACGCTGGCATGATCGGACTTGGCGTCTCGCCCAAGCTCGTGCAGCGGGTAAAAGACGCCGATCTTTTGCTGGTAGTGGGTTCGCGCCTTTCTGAGGTACCCACAAACGGCTACACACTGATTAAGAGCCCGGTTCCGGATCAACTCCTGATTCACGTCCATCCCGATCCTGAAGAACTGGGCCGTGTCTACCAGGCCCGGCTTCCCATCAACGCTTCGCTGGCGAACACGGCGCACGCCTTGGCTGCGCTCCCTGCTCCGGCTTCAACACCATGGTCCAACTGGACGCGTGAAATGCGCGAAGAGTACCTCGCGTTTTCTACGCCCGCGCCCAATGCCTCTATCGAAGGCGTGGACTTTGCGCAGGTGATGGGCTATCTGAGCGAGACCCTGCCCGACGACGCGATTATTGCAAACGGCGCGGGCAACTACACCGTCTGGGTGCATCGCTACTATCGCTATCGCGTGCCCGCAACTGAACTGGCGCCCACCAACGGAG
Source organism: uncultured Acidobacteriaceae bacterium (assembly GCA_903842065.1). Lineage (GTDB taxonomy): Bacteria > Acidobacteriota > Terriglobia > Terriglobales > Acidobacteriaceae > Telmatobacter. The sequence continues at coordinate 14,226 of CAIMKZ010000007.1, forward strand.
CCATGGGCTACGGTTTTCCAGCTGCCATTGCCGCCAAGCTTCGCGAGCCCAATCGCACCGTCGTGTGCCTGGCCGGCGACGGTTGCTTCATGATGTATCCGCAGGAACTTGCCACCGCCATGCAGTTTGGCGCGCCGCTGGTTGTGATCGTGGTCAACAACGGCATGTTGGGAACCATCCGCATGCACCAGGAAAAGAACTATCCCGGCAGAGTCTCGGGAACCACTCTGGCAAATCCCGACTTTATTGCGCTGGCGAAGGCTTTCGGCGCACACGCAGAGCGCGTGGAGCACACTGAGGATTTCCCCGCGGCCTTTGCCCGGGCGCAGGCCGCAGGCGTGCCCGCGCTTATCGAACTGCGTACCGATCCGCGCCAGATCACACCGGCAGCACGTATATAAAAAGAGGACAAGATGTCGATAACTGGAGAGATGATCATAGGCCGCAGAGTTCTGCGCGGCGCGGCAGGTGAACTGTATTCGCTCGAAGCCGCAACGGGGAAGAAGCTGGAACCATCCTTCGGCGGCGGGCAGGTTGAGGACGTAGACCAGGCTTGCGCATTGGCCGAGAGCGCATTTGACGCCTATCGCGCGCTTCCTGACGAACGCCGTGCTGCCTTCCTTGAAAAGATCGCAGAAGAGATTCTGGCTCTCGGAGACGATCTCATCGTTCGCGCCATGCAGGAGAGCGGTCTGCCGCGCCCTCGTCTCGAAGGCGAAAGAGGACGGACCGTTAATCAGCTGCGCAACTTTGCGGCACTCGTTCGCGCAGGCCGCTGGCACGGCGCAGTTATTGACTCCGCGCTTCCCGATCGCAAGCCCGCGCCGCGCCCCGATCTGAGGCAGAGACGCATCGCACTCGGCCCCGTCGCGGTCTTTGGCGCAAGCAACTTTCCGCTCGCCTTTTCAGTAGCTGGAGGCGACACCGCCTCTGCGCTCGCCGCAGGATGTCCGGTGATCGTGAAAGGACACTCGGCCCATCTGGGAACCTGCGAACTGGTCGGCCGCGCCGTTCAGCGCGCCGCCATCGCTTGTGACATGCCCGAGGGCGTCTTCTCGCTGCTCTTCGGAGCGGGCAGCATCATCGGACAAGCGCTGGTTGAAAATCCTGCCGTGCAGGCCGTGGGTTTCACAGGCTCTCGACGCGCCGGCCTCGAACTCGTACGGATCGCTCAGTCGCGTCGCCGGCCCATCCCCGTCTATGCCGAGATGAGCAGCATCAATCCTGTCTTTCTGCTGCCGGGCGCTCTTGCTGCCCGAGCAGAGACCATCGGCCGCGGATTTGCCGATTCCCTCACTCTCGGCACCGGACAGTTCTGCACCAACCCCGGGCTCGTGATCGGTATCGAGAGCGAATCGCTGGAGACATTCGTGCAGGCAGCCGCCGCCGCTCTCGCAGTCAAACCGGCGACGACGATGCTCACTCCCGGCATTCACGCCGCATATACCAAGGGCGTCAGCCGGCTTGAGGCCGTCAAATGTGTACAACTGGCAGGCAAAGGAGTTCCGGGGCAAGGTAGCAACGACGCGCACGCTGCCTTCTTCCGCTGCGCGGCAAGTGATTTCCTCGCCGATCCTACGCTGGAAGAAGAGAACTTCGGGCCAAGCTCACTGCTCGTCGTATGCCGCAATCTGGCCGAGATGCGGCTGGTTGCCGCGCGGCTTGAGGGCCAGCTCACCGCCACCCTGCAAATGGACGACGCCGATGTACCGATGGCCTCGCAACTACTGCCTGCTCTGGAGCGTCTGGCAGGGCGAATCCTGGTGAACGATTTCCCCACGGGGGTTGAGGTCTGCAACGCCATGGTTCACGGCGGACCGTTCCCGGCCACCTCCGACTCTCGAACCACCTCAGTCGGCTCTGCCGCCATCGAGCGTTTCCTGCGCCCTGTCTGCTATCAGAATCTATCGGCTTCGCTTTTGCCTGAATCGCTCAAAGACGACAACCCGCTCGGCCTGTGGCGGCTGCGCGACGGTGTACTGGCAAGAGAATGATGTCAGATGAAATGCTGCGAACCCCGCTGCCCGCCTCATAAAAGCCAACGAACTAGTTTCCTGGGTTGAATCGAGGGTAGTAAGAGGTATTTGGAAAGATCTAATAGCCGCTAATCTATTGAAAATAAATGGTAGGCACGACTGGATTCGAACCAGCGACCTCTTCCGTGTCAAGGAAGCGCTCTAACCAACTGAGCTACGCGCCTGCAACCAATTGACTTTAGTTTATCAGGCTCGGATGGTGTGGGCAAAAGAGCTGTTTGGCTGCTCCTGCCCCCTTACTGTACGATGGCCTCCATACCACGGATTGATCGCCATGAGCACTTCTGCCAGCCAGCCGAATCCCCTTCGTACAGCACCCAATCTGCTGACGCTGCTTCGTATCTGCATGGCGCCGTTTCTGGTCGTTGCCATCCTCAATGACCACTACGCGGTCGGCTTCGTGCTCTTCGTGGTTGCCGGCATTACCGATGCCCTCGACGGACTCCTGGCCCGCGTCCTCCACCAGCGCTCCGTGCTCGGCGCTTACCTTGACCCGGTTGCGGACAAGCTTCTGCTCAGCACGGTGTTTCTGGTGCTGCTGCACAAGAGCCTCATGCCGGTTACGGTCACCGTCCTCGTCTTCGGGCGCGACGTAGGTATTCTGCTGGTCTCCGCTATCCTGTACGCCGCCGTCGGACGCCGCGAGTTCCGCCCCTCCATCTTCGGCAAGGCAAACACCCTGGCCCAGATCGCGGCCGTCTCCGCCGTTCTGCTCTCTCAGATATTCGCCGCTCACTGGATCGAGCTTCTGCGCACCGCGATGATCGACGCCACCATGGCCCTCACCATCGCCTCGGGACTGCACTACGCATGGACGGTCTCTCGCCGCTCCGGCGCACACAACAGCTCCGCCCCCCGCTCCAACGGATCGGGGACTGCGGCTTAGTCCCGCCATCAGCCGCGCTCAGGATTCGTCGTCGCTGTTTTCCGTCTCGGCAGAGTCCTCGATCTCCATGTCACGAAACTCCTCGGAGTCAAAGACCTCGCCACACTCCAGGCATTCGACGAACTCTGTCTCGTCGTGCCGGGAAACGATTCGAACCTTTGGGTGTCTGCACGCGCTGGGCATGGGATAGTTTGTTTTACTCAGCGAGTCTCGTTCCAGTGCGGAGCGTAGAACCGGCTGAAACCTCCTTCATTCCGCCAGATTGTAGCCCGACGGAAACCAGAATAAAAGCCTAATTTTCACTCCGCCTGCGAATCCGGCTCCCGCGTCTCCGGCTAGAATCCGGCCCGAAAAATCCAGAGCTTGTAATCCCGACCAAATTAGTCGTATACTAAACACGGACCGGAAGGGTCGGATATCCATGCTCAAGCTCACCAAAAAAGCCGATTACGGGTTGATGGCCCTGAAGTACCTCGCCGAACACCCCGAGAGCCCTGCCCTCAGCGCCAAAGATGTGGCCGACGCCTACGGCATCCCGGCCCAGTTGCTAGCCAAGATTTTGCAGCGACTTACCAAAGCTGGAATGCTGCGCTCGCAGGCCGGCATCAACGGCGGCTACGCGCTGGCAAAAGATGCCCGCACCATATCGGCCTACGAGGTGATCCTCGCCATCGACGGCCCGTTCTTCATCACTTCGTGCAGCAAGGGCGCTAAGGGATGCGAACTGGGCCCCAACTGCACCATCCGAGAGCCGCTGGCCCGCGTGAACGAGACCATCGCCGGCGTACTCAAGAGCATCAGTATTCAAGACCTCGCCGAACACGAAAGCGCACCCGCTTCCCCCGGATGCGACTCGAAGGACCTGATCACGTTAACCGGATGACAGCTGAGTTAGCGGCGTTAGCCAAGAGTCCATTGAAGCAACGAACCCCGCTAACGCCGCTAGCTCCGCTAGCACCGCTAAGGAGAATCAATGAGCACCGTAGGCAGCAAATTGGAGGTTCCCGTGGGCGTCAATCTGCCCATTTATATGGATAATCACGCAACCACACCCCTAGACCCCAGGGTGCTGGAAGCGATGATGCCCTACTTCACCACGCGCTTCGGCAATGCCGCCAGCCGCAACCACGCCTTCGGCTGGGAGGCCGAGCAGGCCGTCGAATCCGCCCGCGAGCAGATCGCGAAGCTGATCGGCGCGTCGGCCAAGGAGATCGTCTTCACCTCCGGCGCAACCGAGAGCGACAACCTCGCCATCAAGGGCGTAGCCGAGATGTACCGCGAGCGCGGCAACCACATCATCACCCAGGTCACCGAGCACAAGGCCATTCTCGACACCTGCAAGCGGCTTGAGAAGCAGGGCTACCGCGTCACCTACCTGCCCGTGAAGGCCGACGGCCTCATCGATCTCGAAGATCTGCGCCGCGCTATCGACGATAAGACCATCCTCGTCTCCATCATGGCCGCCAACAACGAGATCGGAATCCTCCAGCCTATCCGCGAGATCGGCAAGCTCTGCCATGAGAAGGGCGTGCTCTTCCACACCGACGCCGTGCAGGTTCTTGGCAAGGTTCCCTTCAACGTCATCGCAGATAACGTCGATATCGCTTCCATCTCCGGCCACAAGATCTACGGCCCCAAGGGCGTGGGCGCGCTTTACGTTCGCCGCCGCAACCCCCGCGTGCAGATCTCCGCGCAGATCGACGGCGGAGGACACGAGCGCGGCATGAGGTCCGGAACTCTCAACGTCCCCGGCATCGTCGGCCTCGGCAAGGCATGCGAGATCGCTCAAGCCGAGCTGGTCGAGGAAGCCGCCCGTCTGCAAACCCTGCGCGACCGTCTGCGCAGCAAGATCGAGGCCGAAATCGACTTCGTACACGTGAACGGTTCATGGGAACACCGTCTGCCCGGCAACCTCAACATGAGCTTCCTCTACGTCGAAGGCGAGTCGCTGCTCATGGGCATCAACGACGTCGCGGTCTCTTCCGGCTCGGCCTGCACCTCGGCAACGCTCGAGCCATCGTATGTGTTGAAGGCTCTCGGCCTCGGCGACGACGTCGCCCACAGTTCCATCCGCTTCGGCCTCGGCCGCTTCAACACCGAAGCAGAAGTTGACTACGTAGCCGCCAAGGTCATCGATATCGTCAAGCATCTCCGCGAGCTCTCCCCGCTCTACGAGATGGTGAAAGAAGGCATCGACCTGACCAAGATCGAGTGGGCGGCGCACTAAGAAGCAGCTCCTGGCTTCTAGCCTCTAGCTTCTAGCTTTGGTCGTGGCAGATCAGGCGGATGAGCCAAGGCAAGAGCTAGGAGCTAGAAGCTAGCAGCTAGGAGCTACGAAACGCGGTCTTCCCCCGCGAAGGAGTTACACATGGCATACAGCGACAAGGTAGTAGATCACTACAACAATCCCCGCAACGTAGGCTCGCTCGACAAGGGCGCGCAGGAGGTTGGCACCGGACTGGTCGGAGCCCCCGAGTGCGGCGACGTGATGCGCCTCCAGATCAAGGTCAACCCCGAGACCCAGGTCATCGAAGAGGCCAAGTTCAAAACCTTCGGCTGCGGCTCGGCAATCGCCAGCTCATCGCTTGCCACCGAGTGGATCAAGGGCCGCACCGTCGATGACGCGCTCGGCATCAAGAACACCGACATCGTCAAAGAGCTCTCCCTGCCGCCGGTCAAAATTCACTGCTCGGTGCTGGCAGAGGACGCCATCCGCGCTGCCATCGGCGACTGGAAGAAGAAGAACAACGTCCCCGAAGCCGTCGAAGCGGCGCACTAAGAATTGCTGACAAGACACGAACATGGGTGCCCCAGGTCTCGATTTTGAGACCTGGGAACCACGGAACCAGAGAGAAACAAATCATGGCAAACGTAATCCAACTCGAATCCCAGCCCTCCCCCGAAGTCGTTGCGGCAGCGC
>CAIMKZ010000008.1 GCA_903842065.1 uncultured Acidobacteriaceae bacterium
GGCACGGATCAGTCTCTCCTCGATACCCTCGTCGGCGAGATCCGGTTGAGCGATATCGGGGCGGACCTGGGCGACGGGCTGCAAAGCCTGCTGGATAGTTTGTCGCCACCAGCGGAGACTGCGGGCCTCACAGATGAGGACTCCGTTCCGGAGCCGCCAGCGGAGCCGGTGTCGCGGATGGGAGACCTCTGGGTGCTATCGAGCGGCAACGGCGCGGGCCACAGGCTCCTCTGTGGCGACTCCACGAAGGCTGACGACGTGGCGCGGCTGATGGGTGGGGAGAAGGCCGACCTCCTCGTGACAGATGAACCTTACGGCGTATCGTACGCTGATAAGAATCGGTTTCTGAATGCGATTAGCCGGGGCAATTGCATTCAGAAACCGATTCAAGGAGACCACCAAGACCCGAAGGAAATGGCGGCGTTCTGGGTTGAGGCATTCACCGCAACGCGAACGGTTATGAGGCCCGGCGCGGCATATTACGTCACCGGCCCACAAGGTGGAGACCTCCTCCTCCTCCTGCAATCGTTAGGCCAAAGCGGGTTTCCGCTTCACCATATGCTGATCTGGGCGAAGAACAACCATGTGCTTGGCCGATGCGACTATAACTACAAGCATGAGCCGATCATCTACGGCTGGGTCGAGGGTGCTGGCCACAAGTTCTACGGGAGCCCGAGCGAAACATCGCTCTGGGAAATTGCTAAGCCGCAGAAATCCGAACTCCACCCAACGTCCAAGCCCGTGGCTCTTTACGAACGCGCAATCCTGAACAGCAGTAAGGCCGGAGAGATCGTTTTGGATGTGTTCGGCGGAAGCGGAACGGCGGTCATCGCCTGCGAGAAGACGAAGCGGGCGGCGCGAGTTATGGAAATCGACTGCCACTACACCGACGTGATCTGCCAGCGCTTCGCCGAGTTCACAGGCAAGCAGGCGACTCTCGACGGCCGCACCTTTTCGGAGGTAAAATCCGAGAGGGTTGCGAAAGCGACATGAAGGGCGACAACAAGCCGGTTCCGTTGAGTATTCTTCAAGCCAAAGACATCGAACGGTTCTGGACGCTGGTTGATCGGCGCGGGCCGGACGAGTGCTGGCCATGGAAGGGCCCACGGTTCCCTGGGTACTTTCCGAAAGGGAAGCGGTACTTCAAAGAGGGGTACGCGCGGTTCTACGTGACGCGGGACGGCAAATGCTATTCACTGCGGGCGCACCGCGTCGCCCTATTCCTCGTCACTGGAAAAGACCCCGGAGACCTCTTCTCCTGCCATTCCTGCGATAACGTCATCTGCTGCAACGGGTTGCATATGTTCCCCGGAACGCAGCAGGACAACATGGACGACTGCGTGAGCAAGGGGCGGCAGGCCACGGGAGACGATGCGGGACCACGGAAGTGGATCACATCGAGGCCACGGGGGGAGGCGCATTACTTCTCTAAAGTCAATTACGCCAGCGTTAGCCTGATCCTAAGCATCGGCAGGGATGCAATCGCCGCCGGCCGGGCACTTCCGGGCAGGAAACTGCCGAAGGGTTTGGTCCCAAGTATTAAAGCGAGCCATCCAGAGATCGATCTATGCACGGCGCACATCGCCCGCATCCTGCGCCGGCAGATATGGCAGTACGTCCCAATGCCCGCCGATTCGTTGGCGGCATGAAGCAGGAAAGCCGCCAGCCTTTCGGCCAGCGGCTCAGTAATCGGGCAGGTTACGATGCGATCCGGTA
>CAIMKZ010000009.1 GCA_903842065.1 uncultured Acidobacteriaceae bacterium
CCGCAGAACGCTCGGCTCAACTTCTACCCTGGATACACGAATACAACTGGCACAGACCTCATGCCGGGATTAACCACCACACCCCTATCAGTAGGGCAGGTCTCGATAGGAACAATCTGTTGACACTGCACAACTAGGGGCAAACCTGCCACGAAGTTGGGTGCCCCGGGTCTCGTCCGCCGCGGCGGATGAGACCCGGGAGACCCATTCACTCAACCGGCCTTACAACCTGCCAAACACCGTCTTCAGCAGCGGCGTAACCTGCGCCGCCGGATTGGTCCGGATCTTCTTCTCTTCCTCGCCCATCATGGTGAAGAGGCCGTCTACCGCCTTCGCCAGCACATAGTCGTCGATGTTCATCGTCGGCGTGCTCACGAAGGGCAGCTTCGGCGCGGACTTGATCAGCGCGTCGTACTTCTGTGTGACGCCGTTGGCCGCCATCGCCTTCTGAATGATCGGCCGGAAGGCGTTCGCCACCTGCGTCGAAGTTGTTCTCTTGAAGAACTTCGTGCCCGCCGTGTTGCCGCTGGTCACGATCTTTCGCGCATCGTCAAAGGTCATCGACTGGAGCGCTGTGAGGAAGATTTGTTTCGCAGCCGGCGCGGCCTGCTCGGCGGCGGCGTTCATGCTGTGCTCGAACTTGTCCACGTCCGCGCCCATGCCCACTGTGCGCAGGCCTTTGGCCACAAGTTGCAGCTTCTCCGGCATCACGATCTTGATCAGCGGATTGTTCTCGTAGCCGCCCACCTTGCCTGTCGAGGCAACCGCGTTGCCGATGCCCCGCGTGAGCGCGTCTTTCAAGCCGCTAGTGGCCTGCGCATCGGTAAAGCCCAGGCCGGCCTGCGCCCGCGCGCCAATGCCGCCAAAAACGAGAAGAGCCAACGCCGGAACTGAGAGGATTCGCAGCAAACGATTCGTCATAAGACGGTTCCCCTTTCGAGGCTCCATCCTACCGCAACAACCGCGCGGCTGGCACGCATTTGGCCACCGGCCTTTTTCCTGCATCAAATCACTTCTGCTCGATGGCTACACTCACCGTCGAGGAATTCCCGCTCAGCGCCAACCCGCGAAGACTGGTAGCAACTCCGGGCAGCCGCGCTGGAGAAAATGTCACCGTCCCGTCCAGCGCCGATACCGCCGTGCCCGACTGCGTCCCCAGCAGCGCACCCGGCGCGCATACCATGTGTGCGGAGCAGGGCTGCGTCCATGCGTATAGCGACTGGTAAAACGACACCGTTCCCCCGGCCATCGAGTTGCCGAGCGTGTCCAGCAACCTGAAGACGATCTGCTGCGGAGTGGCCGATGCGGCAAGGCTCTGGCTCGTACCAGAAACCGCTGTCAGATAGCCCAGCTCCGGCCGCGCACCCACCGCACTGAACGTCGCGCACTGTGTCGTACCGTTCAGGCAGGCCTTGATCGTCGCGGTCTGATCCTTGGCCAGAGGGCCCACAGTGAGCGATTCGGTCGCAATCCCGCTCGCGCTCGTCGTAGCCGTAGCCGAGCCCTGCACGGCGATCCCGCTTGTCGCTTGAAAGACAACCGACTGGCCCGCCGCAGGGGAGCCACTTTGCAGCGCCACCGCCTGCACCGTCCATGTGACCGTCGCGCCCGCCGCCACCGACTGCAATCCCGTTAGCGCCGTAACTGTCGCGGCGGTTCCGCCGGCAAACTGCGCCTGCAAACTCGCGCCGTTGAGCAGAGACACAGTAACAATCGACCACTTGTTATCGACAGCCGTCACGCTCATCGTCGCCCTGCCGTCGCCGGTCGCAATCACGGTACACGAAGAAGCACCGCAGCCCAGCTTTGCCGTACCGCTCACCACCGCGTACACAACCGTGACCCCACTTGCCGGATTCAGGTTCGGATCGAGCGCCGTCACCGTGAAAGCCAGCGGCACATTCGTCGGCACTGTATTCATCGGTGCGGTCACCAGCGTCAGTGCGTCGCCCGTCGCTGCGTCGTAGCTCGTGCCGCCGGTAATGATCGCCGCCGCGTAGTAGATCGGCTCATCGTCCACCTCTACGTCCACCGAACCCGTCACGCCCTTTGCCGCGGGCGGAGCAATCGCCGTAATCTCGTTCGGCGAAACGCTCAGCACAATCGCCGGCTCGCCACCCACCATCACCGTGTCGTTGGCGCGGAAGCCCATGCCGTGAATCACAATCGGTCCGCCCGTCGCGGGCAGCCGCGCCGGTTCCACCGAATCGGCGTAGAGAATCCAGCCGTTGTAGGCGTAGTCGGGCCGCCCGTCGCCGCGCCGGTCCGCCACCGCAATGCGCACCATATCGTCGCCGCTCGCGGAGACGCGCAGCCACGTCTCGCCCTTCGCCATGCCGTTCAATCCCGCAGCCGCGCCCACCGCGTCGGTACTCGGTGCATCGAACGCATCCCAGATGCCGATCGAAGGCATCGCCTTCTGCTCGGCCGGCGCGCCGGTCTCGTCCAGAGCCACGGTCACGATCGTGAATGTCCGCCCGCCGCGCACAGGCAGCGTAAACCAGTCCGTCTGTCCAACCTGGCTAAGCCGCCCAAACCACATTCCGCTCGCCGGAAGCTGGCGCGGTTGCGCGGCCCTGCCGATCGCGTCGCTCCATGCGCCCGCGGCCGAGCCGTTGCCGGTCACAGTGAGAGTCTTTTGAGCGCCCGCGTTCAGATTCGTAAGTGTAAACGCACTCAGAGTTCCCGAAGGCGCAACCTGTCCATCGACATACGGACCAACCGAGTTGCCAAGAATGTTGAGCGGATCGACGGCCTCAAAGCTCACCTGATACGTCGCGCTCGAAATCTCCGGCGGCAGCAGAATCCCGCTCAGATCGAAATACCCTTGCACGGCCGCATCGTTCGAGCCCCAGTTGGTCAGCAGGCTGCCCGCGTCGTCTCGCCAGCCCGTCACCGCATTGCCGTGCTCGCCCGTGAACTGTGCGCCCGACACCGCAGTCACCGTGTACTGGTACATCGGATTGCCGCTCCCGTCCAGCGGTCGCGCCACCACGTTCACGCCCTGCATCCCGTAGCCAGTTGCAAAGCGTATCGTTCCCTGAATCGAGATCGTATTCGCCGCGGTAATCTTCTTGCCCGCGAAGTCGGCCAGGTTCGATGTCGTGATCGGATAGAGCCGATTCAGCGCCGCGATGTCGTCGTAGCGCAGCACGGTGGGGTTCGGTATGCAGTCGCCGCCGAAGGGTCCGCACAATCCGTTCGTCGGCTGCATCACCGGCCAGCCTAGCGTTCCGCCTGCAATCCCGTCTTTCAGTGCGTTGGCATTCACCTGCGAGTAGTCCAGGCCCAGAACTCTGCCGAAGGCCCGCTCCAGTTCGAAGCTCATCATGTTGTTGAGCGCCGCGCTCGTGGCGCAGCGGCCGTTGAGAACAATCTCGGCGTGTGTAAACGTGCCCTGCGGCGCGTAGCCGTCGAGCCGCACAAAGACGCCGTTCTCCTGGCAGGCGCCGGGCTCGCTCGCCGTTACTCCGTAGAGCGCGTCGATCACCGCGCCTTCGGCGTCGAAGATCACCGCAACCGGATAGTTCGTCGCCGCCGGTGTAACATCAGCCGGCGCCGCGATCGTTCCGGCCTTATTCACCAGGATATTCGATCCGCTCACATCTTCATTGAGCTGGCCCTTGTTCGTCAGTGTTACTCCGGCGGTTGATACTGCATTCCACAACGCAGCAGCCGCATCCACCATCGCCGTGGCCTGCTGATTGGTTACCGTCGCGTTCAGCGGCCCTTTATCGACGTAGTAGTTCAGCTTTCCGCCCGTCCAGTGAAGCGGCTGCCCTAACGCCGCCGGATCGAAGTACGTAGCGCCGGCCACATACTTCGGCCCGCCCGCATGAAGCTGCGCGGCCGCCAGAATCGCCATCGCTATCGCCGCAACCCATCTCAACGAGCGGCGGACGAGGTATGCCGATACCCAGCAAGGACAGTAAGACTCGATGAAGGCGTTGCGCACAGATTCCCCCGGACACAGGAATCATCGGCAGCCAGCAATGCCCAGATACGAAACGGACAGGGTGTTCGCAATCGCGTCAGCGCGGGTTAGAAATCGGCATCTGTCCACAGGCGCCGCATTCCTGCGCATTCCCGCTAAGGCCTTCTTCAGAGACGACTTGTTCTATTCGAGCCGTGATGGCTCAAAGCTGTATCGGCTTGGCCAGCCAGCGGTTGAGACTCTCTGGTAGATTGATTTAGTAATTAGCCCGCACTTGAACAGCAGCGCCTGCGGATTCGTACTCCGCAACAGAGAACGAGTGATGCCTCTCTCAAGCCTGACCCACAAAGCGATCGCGCCTTTCCGTATCGAGCCTCGTTTCGAGACACGCGTCTGGGGCTGGACAGATCTCAGGCCGTGGTTCGACCGCGTGGCTGAAGCCGACCCCATCGGCGAGGTCTGGCTCACCGGCGACGACTGCCTTGTAACTTCCGGCCCATTCGCCGGCCTCCGGCTCGCCGAACTCTTTGCCCAGGCCGGCGAAATCCTGAACGGCCCCGGCGGTCCGCACAACGCCTCTCCGCTTCTCGTCAAGATTCTCTTCGCCCACCAGAAGCTCAGCGTGCAGGTGCATCCCGGCGACGAGACGGCCCGCAATGCGGACTTGGCGTGCGGCAAGACCGAGTGCTGGTATGCGCTCGAGGCCGATGCAGGTGCGCGGGTGGCTCTGGGGTTCAAACCCGGCACGACGCTCGCTATGGTCAAAGAGGGCATCGAGCAGGGAACGCTCGAATCCAGCCTCAACCTGCTCGACGTCGAGCAGGGCGGAATGATCTACGTAGACGCCGGCTCCGTGCACGCCATCTGGCCCGGCTCCGTACTCCTCGAGACCCAGCAGAACTGCGACCTCACTTTCCGCTTGTACGACTACGGCCGCCCGCGCGAGCTGCACGTCGAGCAAGCCCTGAAGGCGCTGCGCTTCAACACCCGCGCCGGCAAAGTCAAGCCACAGGCCCTGACCGACCGCACACTGCTGCTCGACGACGAGCACTTCCGCATCGAGCGCATCCCTGTCGATCGCAGCCGCTCCAGCGCGAGCCTGCGCAACCACGACCCGGCCCCGAAGCTCTCCTACCTCTTCGCCGCATCCGGCGCGGCCCGCATCTCGGGAGCCGCATTCGACCCCATCGAACTGCCTCCGCGCGGCATCGTCGCCGTGCCTGCCGCATCGCCCGAGTTCGAGATCGAAGACCTCGGCAGCCTCGATCTGATCCGCATCTCGCCCAACTGGCCGGCCGAGCCGCGATAATCCCGCGGCTGCATCGGTTTCCGGAATCCAGCCCCGATCGGCGAAAATCGTAGAGTCATGAAATTTCAACTCATACTTCCGCAGGACCTGCGCGGCGCCCTCGATGCGTCCGTGAGCGATTGGACAAGCAAGGGCAACGTCGAGCGCCTCTTCCAAAAGGACGCAACCCTCTGGACCGGCACCGACGAGGCCAAATGGCTCGGCTGGACCGACATCGTCGCCCGCCAGCACGCCGATCTGGCCAAGTACGCGGGTCTTGCAGCCGACATCCACGCCTCCGGCATCGAGTCGCTGCTGGTGCTCGGCATGGGCGGCTCCAGCCTCTGCCCGGAGGTGCTCAGTGTCACCTTCGGCCAGCAGCGCGGCTATCCGGCCCCTTACATCGTCGATTCCACCAACCCCGCGCAGGTCAAGGAGATCCGCGACAAGGTGGACCTCTGCAAGGCCCTGGTCATCGTGGCCTCGAAGTCCGGCTCCACGCTCGAGCCCAACGTCCTCAAGCAGTACTTCTTCGAGGAGATGAAGAAGGCCGTGGGCGCGGAAAACGCTGGCGGACGATTCATTGCCATCACCGACCCCGGCTCGAAGATGCAGAAGGTTGCGGAGGCCGACGGCTTCCGTCATGTCTTCTTCGGCGACCCGCAGGTCGGCGGACGCTTCTCTGCCCTCTCGCCCTTCGGCGTGGTCCCGGCCACGGCCATGGGACTCGACACATACAAGCTGCTCGATGAGGCCGGCAAGGCCGTCGAAGCCGCGAAACGCACACCCGCAGACAACCCGGCAGTCCAACTGGGCCTGCTGCTCGGCACGGCGGCCAACGCGGGCCGCGACAAGATCACCGTCTTCACCTCGCCCGAGGTCTACGACCTGGGCGCATGGCTCGAGCAGTTGATCGCCGAGTCCACCGGCAAGCTTGGCAAGGGCATAACGCCAGTCGACCGCGAGCAAATCGCCGCGCCGGACGCCTACGGCAGCGACCGCATCTTCGCCTACATCCGCTTCGCCGGCACCAAAGACGCCTCGCAGGATGCGGCCGTCGCAGCGCTTGAAGCCGCCGGCCAGCCCGTCATCCGCATCGAGATCGCCGACCTCTACGAGATCTTCAGCCAGTTCTTCACCTGGGAGGTCGCGACCGCAGTTGCCGGAGCCGTGATGGGCGTCAACCCCTTCGACCAGCCGGATGTCGAGTCGGCCAAGATCGTGGCGCGCGAACTCACCAACGCCTACGAGCAGACCGGCAAGCTGCCCAGCTCCCAGCCCGTCTACTCGGGCGAGGGCGTCGAAATCTACGCGACAGAAGCGTACGCCGCAAAGCTCGCAGTCACCGACGCCAGCCTCACATCATGGCTGCGCGCCCACCTCAACCAGATTGTGCCCGGCGACTACTTTGCCGCGCTGGCCTATCTGCCCATGGTCGCCGAGAACGAAGCCGCCATTCAGCAGTTCCGGCATAAGGTGCGCGACGCGAAGAAGGTGGCAACCTGCCTCGGCTTCGGCCCGCGCTTTCTGCACTCGACCGGCCAGGACTACAAGGGCGGCCCCAACACCGGCGTCTTCCTGCACATCACCTCGGACCACTCCGCCGATCTGGCCATTCCCGATCAGAAGTTCACCTTCGGCGTGTGCATCGACGCGCAGGCGGGCGGCGATCTCTCGGTTCTCGAAGAGCGCGGCCGGCGCGTCCTGCGCATCCACCTGCACAACGTGGAGAGCGGTCTGAAGGCGCTCGGCGAGGCTGTAGCTAAGGCGCTTTAGGCAATTCAGCTGTTTCGCAGCCTACTTATCATGCACTTCGGGAGATGACATTGGGTACCCCGGGTCTCGATTTTGAGACCCGGGAGAGAAATATACTCAACCAGCCATCTCTCAGCCAACTTCATCCCCACCAAAACTTTCCTCCGCGCCCCGGGTTCACTCCTGTAACGGGTGCGCTCGAACCCCGTCTAAGATTGCAGGCGGCGAGCCGATAGGCCCCGCCGATGAATCAGATTCCCGCGAGCCTCATGCGCGGGACAAAAAAGGGAGTTGAGGAGAGATGCATATGAATAGCCGAGGAATAAAGACTTATATAACACCCATTCTGGCCGCTGCGGTAGTTCTGCTGCTCGGCGTCAGCGTCGCATCGGCGCAGACAGCCGGTCAGAGCCAGCGCACCGACGGCCAGATCGAGATGGATGTGGTTCACGCCCTCGACGGCTCGGCCCAGCTCAAAAACGACCTGATCACCGCCGCCACTATCCAGCGCGAAGTTACGCTCTCGGGCACGGTTTCCACTCAGGCCTCGAAGGACCTGGCGGCTTCTATCGTGCAGGCAGTTCCCGGCGTCTCGAAGGTCCACAACAATCTCTCCATCGGCGATCCCCAGCAGGCGGCCAAAGAGCAGAACATGATTCCGGACGACAATGTCGTCGAAGAGCAGCCCTCCCCCACAACACAGAACCAGCCCCTGCCAGCCGCGCAAACCAGCGCGCCCCAGCAGCAGACAGCGCCCAGCGCTTATCCTCAGCGGCCGCATTACGGAATCCCCGAAGCCGACCAGCCCCAGACCGCGCAGCAGTACCCGGCTGCGCCTCCGCAGCAGTATCCAGCGCAGCAATATCCCGCGCAGCAGCCGGCCAGCGGCCCGGTCACCATCGCTCCGGGAACGCTGATCGAACTGCGCACCGATGAGGCCATTACCAGCAAACGCGCCCAGAACGGCTCGCCGGTCGAGTTCACCGTCATCAAGGACGTGCTCGCGGGCGGCGTGCTGGCCATTCCCCGCGGCGCAACCATGCACGGGGTAATCGCCGAAGTCAGCCAGGTGGGCCGCGGCGAACTTGGCGGCAGCTCGAAGCTCGCCATCCAGCTCACCTCGCTCGATCTGGGCGGGCGCACCTATCCGGTTGAGAGCGACATGTTCCGCATCCAGGGGCCGAACAAGGCCGGCTCGACGGCGGGTAACGCCATCGCAGGCGGACTCATCGGCACCATCATCGGCTGCGCGGTAGGCCGTGGCGCAGGCTGCGCCATCGGCGCCGGAGCCGGCCTTGCCGCCGGAGCCGCGGCAACCACCGCCAGCAACGGCCCGCAGGCCTGGATCCCGGCCGAGGCCCGCGTGGACTTTCATCTGGCCGAACCGCTCACCGTCGCGCCTGTAGACGCGCAGGAGGCTTCGCGGCTGGCCCAGGGACTCTATCAGGGCGGCCCCTCGCTCTACCAGCGCCAACCGCAGCCCTCCCCCTACTACGGCCGCTCCTACCCGGGGTATGGTTATCCGTACTCGCCGGTATTCTTCCGCCCCTACATTATGGTTGGCGGCGGAATGCACTATTGGCGGTAAGGCAGAGAACAGGTTTCAGGGTTTAGTGGTCAGAAGAGCGGGCATCTCGAAACGATGCCCGCTTTCTTATGCGCGCTGCTACCCGCAGCCCTCGAATATAATGGTTGAGATCGCATAGCGCGAGAACAGCGGCCTTGCAGGTGGCCGAATGGGGAGGTTTGTTTTTCGCCTCCCTGTAGGCGTACGCCTGCCGGCGTCAAGAGAGTTGAAGGTCCAGATCACAAAATGATCCGTTTTCTGCAAAAAGATAATCGCCTGATCAAGGCGCTGCTGGTGGTGGTTATCGGGGCCGCTTCGGTCTCGATGGTGGTCTACCTTATTCCAGGCCTCACGCAGGGCGACAGCACCTCGCCCGATACCTTCGCGGTGGTCTATCCCCACTGGTACAGCAAGTATCTGGCCTCGGGCGACACCGTCACGCAGACCGAGGTTTCGCGCGTCACTCAGCAGCAGCTCGCCGCCCGCGGTCCGCAGTATGCCAACAATCCGATGATCGTGAACCTGTTTGAGCAGCAGATCGGCCAGCAGCTGGTTCAGCAGAAGGTTCTGCTCCAGCAGGCCGCCCGGCTCGGCATCAAGGCCACAAACGACGACGTCATCAACTACCTGCGCACCGGCGAAAACGGCGCGGTCCTGTTCCCCGACGGCAAGTTCATCGGCAAGGACGCCTACGCCCAGCTGATCAGCGACCGGCTCAACATGTCGGTCACTCAGTTTGAAGACGGCATCAAGGAAAACATCGCGATCACGCGGCTCCAGGCGCTGGTGTCAGACGGCGTTACGGTGAGCCAGCAGGAGGTCCGCGAGGCCTACCGCAAGTCGAACGTCAAGATCAAGTTCGACTACGCGGTCATCTCCGCCGACGATGTGCTCAAGTCCATCAATCCCTCCGACTCCGATCTTGAGGCGTTCTTCAAGAAGAACGCGGCGCGTTACAACAACGCAGTTCCCGAGCAGCGCTCGATCACTTACTTCGCGTTCAACACCAACGATCTGCCCGGCGGCATTCCGCAGCCCGCGCCGCAGGCGATTCAGGCCTGGTACAACCAGCACCAGTCCGAGTATCAGCAGCCCGAGCAGGCCCGCGCGCGCCACATTCTTGTGAGCGTTGCGGCCAACGCCGACCAGAAGGCTCTGGCCGCGGCTCGCGCCAAGGCCGAGAGCATTCTCAAGCAGCTCAAGGGCGGCGCCAAGTGGGAAGACGTGGCCAAGACCAGCTCCGACGACCCGGGTAGCAAGGGCTCCGGCGGCGAGCTGGGCTGGGCCAAGCGCGGTCAGATGGTGCCCGAGTTCGACAACGCCATCTTTACACAGCAGGTCAACGCCATCGAGCTGGTGAAGAGCCAGTTCGGCTATCACGTTGTCCAGGTGGAGGAGCGCCAGCAGGCGCACACCCAGACCCTCAACGAGGTGCAGCCGCAGATTCAGGCCGCCCTCATGAGCCAGGCCGTGGCCGCCGCTCAGCAGAGCTACGCCACGCAGCTCACCAGCGAAGCTGTAAAGAACGGCCTTGCCAAGACCGCCGCCGCGCACAAGCTTCAGGTGGTAACCACTCCGCTGCTGGCACGTGACGGAATCATCTCCGCGCTGGCCGACAGCTCGGCGCTGCAGACCAAGGCCTTCACCGTCAAGCAGGGCGATGCCCCGCAGGATGCTTCTACCGGAGAGGGTTACGCCGTCTTCCAGGTTGCAGCTATCCAGGCCCCGCACGCGCCGGCCTTCGCCGACTGGAAGGCCCATGTGCTCGACGACTTCCGCCAGGAACAGCTGCCCCAGATGATGGCCGCCAAGACCAAGGCTCTGGACGAGCAGGCTAAAAACATGAACGACCTGGCCAAGGCCGCCAAGGCCGCGGGCGCTAAGTTCGAAACCAGCCAACTGGTGGGACTCGGCGACCAGGTGCCGGACTTCGGCGCCGTCGGACAGGTTTCTCCCGAGCTCTTCGACATGAGCGTGGGCAACATCAGCGGGCCCATCGACGCGGGCCGCACCGGCGTTGTCGTACGCATCGCGGACAAGCAGGAGCCCACAGCCGACGAGATCCAGAAGCACCTCGACCAGACGCGCGACCAACTGCTCGCCGAGCGCCGACAGGAGGCCTTCAGCGTCTTCCTGTCGAACGCCATCAACGACTACCAGAAGCACAAACAGATTGTGCTGGCCGCCAAGCCCAAGACCGCGCAACTGCCCGGCATGTAATCGGCAGGCGCGAACGAAACAACAAGGCCCGCAGCTACATGCTGCGGGCCGTTTTTATTGCCGGTCCACTTTCTTAAAACTGTCTGCCATTCCACTGTGGCTGCTACTGCTCGGCTTTCCGCTTCCTCACATCGATCACGATCGTCTCCGCCAGCCGATCCTGCGCGCACATCCGATTCGGATCCCAGAAGAACTGCAAAAAGCCCAGGCCCAGCTCCAGCACCGCGGCGCCATACCCCAGTCCGCGCTCGATCGACTGCCACAGCCCCATGCGCTCGCTGGTCAGCGACACGATCCGGATGCGCGCAACCCACTTGCCAGGCGTCTGCCCGTTGCCAAAGTAATTGGCCAACCCCCAATAAAGAACCATCACAATAATGTTCCCGACTTCGTGAAAGTCCCACACCAGGTGAACGTCCTTCTCATGGAGGACGAAGAGCCGCAATGCCACTTCAATCGGAGCCCAGAGAATCACCGCGATCAGCAGGTCGATTAGATAGCCGAGCAGCCTCTGCGGAAAGGTTGCCAGCAAAGTTCCGTTGAGCGATTCCGTGCGCGCTCCCGTGTGTGCGTGAAAGCGCCGTCTTTCCTTCTTCAACTTGTCCGCCATCGGGATATTCTAGCCCAACTTCTTTTCTTTTCTCGTCGAACCGCTCCATTTTGTTTGATCGTGGCCGCGCAATTTATCATCCCTTCGACTCTCCCGGAGGAACTTATGCTGCGGACTAATCTTGTTCGTCTCTCTTCGATGCTTGCGATTCTGGCCATGTGCGGCGCGGTTTTATCCCTCGCTCAAGTGAAACAGGCCGATGTCACATGGGGCGGAGACAGGCCCCTCGATCCATCCATTACCCGCACCTACGTCCCGCTCGGCGCAGGCACGCCGGGCGTACTCTACGAGCCCGTCAAGCCCGGCGTCAAGGCACACATCGCCGTAGTCGTCATGCACGGCGCCGACTATCTCACCTTCCCCGCCTGTTTTGATCTCTCCATGCGCGGCTACCGCGTCCTCTGCGCCGACCCTGCCGGCACTGGAACCGATGCGTCCCTGCTCAGCGTCAAACTCGCCGTCAACTACGTCCGCCACGATCCCGGCGTCGATAAGGTCGTCCTCTTCGGCCACTCCGGCGGCGGTGTGCTTATGTCGACGTATCAAAATATCGCCGAAAACGGCGTCAAAATCTGCCAGGACGCGGACAAGCTCCTCAAGTGTCCCGACTCGCTCGCCAACCTGCCCCCCGCCGACGGCATCATCCTCGAAGACGCCAACTGGGGATTCATGGGCCTGCTCAGCTTCGACCCCGCCGTCATCAGCTACGACACCGGCATGAAGATCAACCCCGAGTTCGATCTCTTCAACCCCGCCAACGGATTCAACCCCGCAGGCTCGGACTACAGCCCCGAGTTCATCAGGAAATTTCAGAGTCAGGTCGCCAAAAAATATATGGAAGTCGTCAACGCCGCCGAGGACCGTCTCGCCCAAATCCAGTCCGGAAAGGGCCGCTTTGCCGACGATGAGCCCTTCGCCGTCGCCAGCGGCGGCAGCTCCGTGCCCTCGAATAAGCTCTTCGCGCAGGACGTGAAACTGATGTCCCACACAAGGAACGCATTCCCTCTCATCCACAAAGATGGCTCGGTCACCACTGAAGTCGTCCACACCGTCCGCACCCCTGAGAACCCCAAGTCGAACACCCCGCTTCTGAATGGCGGCGGCTCCAACGGCACCGTCAGGACCTTCCTCCGCACCGCCATCCGCGTCAGTCCCGATTTCAGCTACGACGAGACCTCGATCCACGGCGTCGATTACCACTCCAGCTACACCAACCCGGTCGGCAACTCCGAGGGCATCCACGTGCCGCTGCTCTTCGTGGGCAACACCGGGCATTGGGAGTATTTAGTCGGCGAGAGCGTCTACGAGCACACTGCCTCGAAGGACAAATCGCTGGCCTTCGTCGAAGGCGCCTTTCACTCGCTCAACACCTGTACACCGTGCGAGAAGACTCCCGGCCAGTACGGCGACACCATCAAGACGCTGTTCGACTATCTGGACCAGTGGCTGAGCAAAGATGGGCGGTTCACAGCGGGAAAATAACAGAGCGCGGGAACAGCTGTCTGCCGCATGCAGATTCCTTTACATACGGCACATGCCCCACCCTGCATAATCGAAATATGAAGCTCGCACGTTCCTCCGGCGTTTTGCTGCACGTTACCTCCCTGCCTTCGCTCGGAGGCATCGGCGACCTTGGCCCTGCGGCCTACGAGTTCGTCGAGTTTCTGGCCAATGCCAAACAGCACG
Source organism: uncultured Acidobacteriaceae bacterium (assembly GCA_903842065.1). Taxonomy (GTDB): domain Bacteria; phylum Acidobacteriota; class Terriglobia; order Terriglobales; family Acidobacteriaceae; genus Telmatobacter. The sequence goes on from CAIMKZ010000009.1 coordinate 13,061, forward strand.
TCTGGCAGGTGCTTCCGCTGGGGCCAACAGGCTTCGGCAACTCACCTTACGCTTCGACCTCTGCCTTCGCCGGAAATCCGCTGCTCATCAGCCTCGAACTCCTCCGCGACTGGGGTTGGATCGCTTCCGACCGCATTGCCGATCTCGCCGGCCCCAGCGGCTACGTGGACTTCGATGCCGTCGAGCGCAACAAGCTTCCGCTGCTTGTCGAGGCCGCGCGGAACTTCCTCGACCGCGGACCCACCGCCTGGCCCGATCTCTTCGACAGCTTCATCCACTTCTGCCGCGCCCAGGCCTCGTGGCTCGACGACTACGCCTTCTACGCCGTGCTGCGCGCCGAATTCGGCACCGGTGCATGGACCGAGTGGCCCGAGCCGCTCAAGCGCCGCCTCGCGAAACCCACCGCCGAGGCCCGCAAGGAACGCCAGCCACAGATCGCCGTCGAGCAGGCCCTCCAGTTCGCTTTTTCGCTCCAGTGGAATCTACTCCGAGAGGCTGCTGCACGCAGTGCAATAAGAATCCTCGGCGACGTGGCCATCTTCGTCAACATGGACTCGGCCGACATCTGGGTCCACCCCGAACTCTTCGAACTCGATGCTGACCTCCGCCCCACCCGCGTCGCCGGCGTACCCCCTGACTACTTCTCACCCACCGGCCAGCGATGGGGCAACCCGCTCTACCGCTGGGACGAGGCCGCCCGGACGAACTACCGCTGGTGGATCGATCGCATCCGCCGCGCCATCGAACTTTACGACATCGTCCGCCTCGATCACTTCCGCGGCTTCGAGGCCTACTGGGCCATTCCCGCCGCAGAAGAAACCGCCGTCAATGGCCAGTGGATCAAAGGTCCGGGCGTCGAACTCTTCCAATACCTCACCGGCGGCCTCGGCCACCTGCCGCTCGTTGCAGAAGACCTCGGCGTCATCACCCCCGAGGTCGATGCCCTTCGCCTCAAGTTCGATCTGCCCGGCATGAAGGTGCTTCAGTTCGGCTTTGGAGACAAGGGCGCGCACATGCATCTGCCCCACCGCTACGACTCCCAGACCGTGGCCTACACCGGCACCCACGACAACAACACCACGCAGGGCTGGTGGCAGCAGGCGCCGGAACATGAAAAAGCCGCCGTCGAAGCCTATCTCGGCCCGGTCAACGGCTACCCCTCCTGGCCCCTCATCCGCGCCGCGAACTCGTCAGTAGCCTCGCTGGCCATCGCCCCCGCGCAGGACCTGCTCTCGCTCGGCGCAGAGGCCCGCATGAACACGCCCTCAGTCGCCGCGGGCAACTGGAGCTGGCGCGCCCCCGTCGGCTGCTGGTCCAACGAGATCGCGTGGAGCTTGGCCACCCTCGCCGATGCCGCCGATCGGGACAACGATCCCCTCACCGGCGCGGGAGAGTAGCGCACCAGGGCCAATCAGCCTTATCCATCGCGCGTTCGCAAGAAAAAATTCCCGCCGACACCGCCCGCAAACCGGGTCCAATCGAATACCCTTGGCTCTAACGAAATGCGCAGAATCTGGTTGAGAATCCGGATGGCCCTGGTGAACGCCTTTTACCACGACGTGGCCAACACGGCCAAGGCGGCGGCCTACTCCGGTATGCTCACTTTCTTCCCCGCCCTGCTGGTCATCACCACGCTGGCTGTGCGCGCTGAAGAGGGCGGCAAGCTGCTGGGCGGACTGCGCACAACTCTGGAGCAGTTTCTTCCCGATCAGACGCTCGACCTGCTGCAATCGGGCGCGCTGAGCCATCCGCTGCGCTCCACCCAGCTCATCGTCTCGGCGGCCATCCTCACCCTCTTCGCGGGACTCGGCGCCATGCTCTCGCTCATGGAGGGCTTCCGCCGCGCCTACGACCTGCCCGCAGAGGACTGGGGATTCTGGGATCGCCGCCTGCGCGCTTTTTTGCTGGTCCCCATCGCCATGGTTCCGCTCGGCTTCGCCACCCTGATTGTCATGTTCGGCCACCAGATCGAGCTGTGGATGATCGACAACTCCGACCACGAGCTCCGCCGCTATGTACTGGTCGCCTGGCGACTGGCCCGATGGTCGATCGCCATGGCCGCCAGCACCACCGTTCTCTCCTCCCTTTATCACTTCGGCACCCGGGGAAAAGAGAGCTGGAAGAAGACCATCCCCGGCGCCATCACCGGAACCCTCATCTGGTTTCCCACCACGCTGGCCTACGGCTGGTACGTCACGCGCGTGGCTAACTACTCCCGCTTCTACGGCTCCTTCGGTGCTGGAATCGCAACATTAGTATGGCTTTACCTCACTTCTTTCAGCGTCCTGCTGGGTGCCGAACTGAACGGGCTTCTGTTCCGCGACCGGAAACGGAACAAGAGCGGCCAGCAGAAGTAAGCGGCCCTGGCGCCAAATCTGGTCAGACCAGCTAAAATGGGAATGGCTCACTAATTTCTGCCCCCGTTCTAATAAACCAACTCATTTTCTGACCGATACCTCCGGAGGAGTATTCCATGCCTTCATACGACCAGTCCCTATCTCACGCCCCCTTTGGCCGCCGCGCCAAGATCGTCGCCACGCTTGGCCCTGCCTCGAACACCGAGTCTGTCATCACCAACCTCCTCCGCGCCGGCGTCGATGTCGTCCGCCTCAACTTCTCTCACGGCACCCACGAAGAGAAGCTGGCGCTCATCGAACTGGTTCGCAAGGTGGCCCGCCGCGAGAAAAAGACTGTCTGCATCCTCGGCGATCTGCAAGGCCCCAAGATCCGCACCTCCAAGCTCAAGGACCGCAAGCCGGTCGAGCTCAAGGCCGGCAGCCGCATCACCATCACGCCCCGCGAGGTCCCCGGAACCGCCTGCCTGGTCGGCACCACCTTCAAGACCCTGGCCGAGAACGTCGAGCAGGGATCGCGTATTCTGCTCTCCGACGGCCTCATCGAGCTGCGCGTTGAAAAAGTCGAAGGCGCCGATGTGGTCTGCGAGATCGTAAACGGCGGCATGTTGGGCGAAAACAAGGGCATCAATCTGCCCGGCGTCCTGGTCCGCATCCCCTCGCTCACCGACAAGGACACCGAAGACCTCCAGTTCGCGATCAAGAGCGGCATCGACGCCATCGCCGTCTCCTTCGTGCGCACTGCCGAGGACATCCGCCTGGTCCGCAACCGCGTCGCGGCCTTCGGCGGCGAGACATGGATCATCGCCAAGCTCGAAAAGCCCCAGGCCATCGAGGACCTCGACGCGATCCTCGATGCCTCGGATGGCATCATGGTCGCCCGCGGCGATCTCGGCGTCGAACTGCCGCCTGAAAAAGTTCCTGCCATTCAGAAGCACATCATCCGCCGCGCCGCCGAGTTCTCAAAGCCCGTCATCACCGCCACGCAGATGCTCGAGTCCATGATCGAGAACCCGCGGCCCACCCGCGCCGAGGTCTCCGACGTGGCCAATGCGGTCTTCGACGGAACCGATGCCGTCATGCTCTCCGGCGAGTCGGCCATGGGCAAGTACCCGGTCGAAGCCGTCAACATGATGGCCCGCATCGTCTGCGAGGCAGAGAGCCACATGCGCTCCGAGCCCAGCCCCTCACCGACACAGCGCAAGAGCCGCCTCTCCATCGCCGAGACCATCTGCGAGGCCACCGCCCACGCCGCCAACGATCTCGACCTGGCCGGCATCGCGCAGTTCACCGAGTCGGGCGCTACCGCCCGCGAGCTCTCCAAGTACCACCCCTCGGTGCCCATCTACGCCCTCAGCCCTCACGAAGTCACCATCAACCGCCTCAACCTGCTCTGGGGAACCCTGCCCCTGCGCTGCGTCAAGGTGGCCACGTCGGAGGCCATGGTGGACCTGGCCGAGACCGTGCTCCTCGAAGGCGGCTACGTAAAGCAGCGCGATATCGTCGCCATCGTAGCCGGCACCCGCAGCCGCTCCGGCTCAACAAACTTCATGCGCCTCCACGTAATGGGCGACCATGCCGTAGAGCCACCGCGCACCGCTGCCGGCCGCAAATCGCAACGCCCGTCGGCAAGCTAGGCCGCTACTCTCTCAACCATCCACCATTTTGGTGCCCCACCCTCGCCGCGTCTTTGTATTTGCGGCTAGGGTGGGGGATCTCCTGCACCAGAACCAGTGCAATTTCACTTCCCTCAGTCCCTTAGACCCTCAGTCCCTGCCTCACCTCCCCCCTTGCAACAAAAGTGCTTCTGATATTCGTCAAACGAACAGCATCCGCACAACCGATCAAAAGGGAGCAATCATGTCTAAGCGATTCCTGGGCTTTGTACTGGCAGCGGCCTGCGCCGCAACTACTTTGGCGGCTCAGTCAGGCAGCCTGCGCGTGGGAGCTGCGCGGGTGGAAATTACCCCTCCGGCCAACGAGTTTCCCTACCCGCTCATCTTCACTGGCGGAATGATGCCGCAGTATGTCGGCGCACACGATCCGCTATACGCTCGCGCCCTGGTGCTGGACGACGGCAAGACCCAGGCGGCGATCGTGCTCGTCGATGTCGCCGAGATCCCCAAGTCCGCCGAGTTCCAGCGCGCCGTCGCTCAGGCCATCGGAATCCCGGAGGCGAACCTGATCCTCGCCGCCAATCACACCCACAGCGAACCCACCATGTACTACCGCGAAACCCCGATGCCTGCCCCGCCCCCGCCGCCTCCGGCTGGCGCAGCGGGCGGACCCGGCGGACCCGGTGGTGCGCGAGTGACTCTGACTCCCGAACAGACAGCCCAGCAGAATGACCAGTGGACGCGTGAGCTCAAGCGGGTGATCGATGGCGCTACCGAGGCTGCCCGCCAGGCCAAGTCGAAGCTGCAACCGGCCCGCGTTGCCTTTGCCCGCGGCAAGTCCTATGTCAACGTCCACGACGGCGAGGCCGGCGCGGGCGACCCAACCGGCCCTTCCGACAAGAGTCTGGACGTGCTGCGCTTTGACGGCGCGGACGGCAAGACGATCGCGCTGCTGGCCGACTACGGCGTGCCCGGCTCCACCATGCTGCATAACGTAACGCTCGACAAAGGCGCCGAGGTCAGCGGCGATCTGCTCGGCGTGGCCGCGCAGTTGATCGAGAAGCAGCCCGAGAGTTCTCTGGTGGCGCTCGTTGCCCCCGGCTCGGACGGCGATCAGCGCCCGCTGCTGCGCTCAACTCCGATCGCAGTCGGCAAGCTGCCCTCCATCAAGGAAGGCGCGGCGGCCTGGGACATGGTCGATGTGCTGGCCAGCATCCTGGCCAAAGATGCGCTCGACCTGGCGAACGGCATGAAGCCGGCCGCCGGAGACGTGAAGATCTCCGCGGCGACCAAGACCGTCTCTTGCCCGACCCTGAAACGGACCCGCGACCGCGCCACCGGCAACGTAACGGTTGAGGATGGGCCTCCGGTCGAGATTCCCCTCCACGTCATCCGCGTCGGAGACATCGCCATTGCCGGAGTGGGCGGCAGCGTGGGAACGGTGATTGGGCAGAAGTTCAAGGCCGCATCGCCGCTCACCGCAACCACCCTGATCGGTATGAACAGCGCGTCGGCGGGCTACATCCTCGACGACGCCACGATTGCCAACCCCGGGCCAATCAAGTCTGGCTCACTCAAGGGCGGATGCGCGGAGAACGCCATCGTGCAGGGCTTAGTCGAGATGATCAAGGCAAAGCCCTGAACTCAACAGCAGGCGCTTGAAATCAACTAACTGACATCGGCGGAGAAACGGGCTTCACCTCGAAGGCCATTTCCCCGCCGATGCAGCATGAGCCCCTGTTCCCTAGTCCCTAGTTGTGATGTTTCAATAGATTGTCCATCTGATCGAGACCTGTAAAGCTGTGTTTGCGAAGACTCAGCGAAGCAGGAGACCAGATGGACTATCACAAGAATGCACGAACCACGGTTTGGAGTCGAGAGC
>CAIMKZ010000010.1 GCA_903842065.1 uncultured Acidobacteriaceae bacterium
ACGAGTTTCAGAGTTGGTAAAACAACAGGTTGGTGAAATCGTCCAAGGGCTTAACCTCGGCGACTGCGGTTTCATCACCGTGACAGGGGCAAAAATCAGCCCAGACCTCAAGGAAGGATGGATCTACGTGAGCGTGATTGGCTCGGACGCGCAACGCAAACGCGCGCTGGCTGCCTTGAACCATCACCATGCTCTGGTCCAACGGGAATTGGCGCACCGGGTTGTCCTTAGATACACGCCGCACCTGAAGTTCCTTCTGGATGAAACTGAGTCGCACGCCCAACGGATCGAACATCTTCTGAATAAGATTGGCCATGAAGACCCACAATAGTCAGATTGCCACGAGCGATGCATCGGCGGAGATTTGTAGGCTCCTTCGCGAGCAACAGAGCTTCCTGATTCTGACGCATTACCGGCCCGATGGCGACGCGATTGGGTCGCAATTGGCGCTGGCCATTCTTCTCAAAAACCTCGGCAAGAAGGTCGAGGCGTGGAACGACGACGATGTACCCGCAAAGTTCCGTTTCCTTCCACGAGTCACAATGATTTGCCGGCCGCCGAGTGATCCGCAAGACTTCGACGTTGTGGTGGCGATTGACTGTTCCACACAACCGCGCCTTGGCTCGGGGCTGGAACGCGTCCGCAGCCGAAAACATTTCATCAACATTGACCATCACGTCAGCAATGAGAAGTTCGCCGAGATTAACTGGGTTGTTCCAGAGGCGACCGCGAGCGGGCAAATCATCCACCAATTGATCCAGCGTGGCGGCTTTCAGCTGACGCGCGACATCGCTATTTGCCTGTTCACAGCCATCTCAACCGACACGGGCTCGTTCATGTTTGCGAACACGACCGCCGAATCGCTGCGAGTCGCGGCCGACCTCGTCGAAAAAGGCGTGGATGTTGGCGAGATCAGCCATCACGTGTACGAAAGCTATCCTTACGCGCGGATGCAATTACTCCAACGCACGCTGGCTGACCTGAAATTGGTGGAACGCAATCGCGTGGCATACTTTTGGGTGACCAATGAGATGTACGAGCGGTCCGGGGCCAAACGAGAGGACACCGAAGGCCTTATCGATTATGCGCGTTCGATCGACGGCGTTGTTGTCGCGGTGCTATTCGAAGAGCTTACTGAGCCGGGCAAGATCCGTGTCAGTTTCCGCTCAAAACACCCCAAGGTGGATGTGAACTCCATCGCCCGGCACTTCGGCGGTGGCGGTCACCGTGAAGCCAGCGGCGCCCGCATTGCCGGGCAGCCGCGCGACGTTGAGCAGCGCGTGCTGGAGGCCATTCACGCCGCGCTCAAGGAAGCGGCACTGTAACCTGGTTACCATGCGACCCGAACTCACACCCTTTGACGGCGTTCTGCTCGTGGACAAGCCGAAAGGGCTTACTTCGCACGACGTGGTGGACCACATACGCCGGCACTTTGGCTTCAAGAAGGTCGGACACTGCGGCACGCTCGACCCGATTGCCACGGGATTGCTGGTGGTCGTCCTCGGGCGCGCTACGAAATTGCAGAGCCACCTGACGGCCGATGACAAAGCTTATGAAGGTGTCATGCGCCTCGGAGTTTCCACCGACTCGCAAGACTCCGATGGCAAAATTATAGCCGAGAAACCAGTGCCTCCGCTCACGCCCGCCGATCTGGAGCAGGTGTTGACCAGATTTCGCGGCGACATCCAGCAGGTGCCGCCAATGATCAGCGCGATAAAATATAAGGGACAACCGCTTTATAAACTGGCACGCAAAGGCATGACCATAGAACGCGAGCCACGCGCCGTCCATATCTACGAGTTGCGCCTATTGACGTTCGACTCGCCCAACATCGGGTTCCGCGTCCAATGCACGAAAGGCACTTACGTGCGGACGCTGTGCTCGGAAATCGGTGATGCGCTGGGCTGTGGCGCCCATCTGGCGGAGTTGCGCCGAACGCGTTCGGGACAGTTTGACCTTAAAGACGCGCAACCGCTCGAAGCATTTTTGAACCTCTCACTCGAACAACTGCAGGCGTCCATCATCCCGATGCTGAAACTTCTCCGCCTGCCCGGTAACGCGGCTCCAATGTGACCGTTCCAATGCGTATCGTGCGGACATTTGAGGAACTGCCGCACGTCGCCAGCGACGTGTGCGTGGCGATTGGCGTGTTCGATGGCATTCATCTCGGCCACCAACGAGTCATCGCTGAAGCGCGCGCCGACGCACAAGC
>CAIMKZ010000011.1 GCA_903842065.1 uncultured Acidobacteriaceae bacterium
CGCAACGTGCTGGCATCAGTTGCGAAGCCCAGACGCGAGTTTTCGGCTAGCTGCGGGCTTGCGGCAAGCGGAAGATGCTCTTGAAGAGCGGTCTGGAGGGCCAGGTTCACTGGCTCCGATTGTACGGCTTCAAGGGTGGCGAAGAGGAGCCGATTCCGCATTGGATTGTGCCGGCGATCAGCGGGCGATTGCGGGCTCGATTGGATGGCTAAAAGCAGCAGCTAAGAGAAGAACATCCTGGCCTTTTTCCCTTAGCTGCCCGGCTCTTTGTCGTCCTTGTCGTCGGCTTGGAGAGAGGCCATCAGGCCCGCCCGCTCCGCCGGCAGACGCGCTGCCTGCGGCCCGTCGTGCAACTCTGCAGGATGCGTGGCGGCGTGGATCTGCTGCAACGTGCGGATGGCCACCTGGGTATAGATCTGTGTGGTCTTCAAGTCCTCGTGGCCAAGCATTTGCTGGATGTAGCGGATGTCGGCCCCGTTCTCGTGCATCAACGTGGCCATGGTGTGGCGGAACAGGTGGCAGGATCCGGTCTTGCCCAGCTCTGCGGCGTCGATGCGCTCCTTGACCGCGAAGCTCAGATGATCGCGGCTGAACGGCTCGCCCTGGGCGGTGAGGAACACGGTCATGTCGTCGGGCTCGGATGCGAGCTGGGGACGGCCTTCCCGGATGTATTTCGCGAGCCACTGGATGGCCCGCTCTCCGATAGGGACATAGCGGTCCTTCTTGCCTTTGCCCTGGTTGATGAGGATCAGGCCACGGTCGAGCGACAGGTCGTAGAGCTTCAGCCGGACCAGTTCCAGACGGCGCATTCCGGTCGAGTACAAGACTTCGAGCAGCGCCCGGTCGCGCAACCCGATGGGCTCCTCGATGTCGGGCTGCATCATCACCCGCTCGACCTCGGCGGCCGAGAAGATGTTTTTCGGCAGGGCGCGGCCGAGTCGCGGCAGCTCGATCTCCGAAGCCGGGTTATGTAGGATGTGATTCTGCCTGGTCATCCACCGGAACCACACGCGCAAGGGCACAAGCCGGGCGTGCTGCGAACGGAAGCTCAACGGCTCGCCGTTGGCCTTGCGGTAGTGGAACAGATGCCGCTGATAGCGTTCCAGCACGGGCCGCGTGACCTCCACCGGCTCGGTGATGCCGCGTTCGGCAAGCCATGCAAGGAAGAAGCCGATGTGACCGGCGCGGCCCCGCACGGTGTACTCGGAGTAGTTTTGGACCTGAAGAGCTTTCAAGTGCTCGCGCATCAGCGCTTCGAGCGGCGTTTGGACCGGGGCCGGGGCTTTGCGCTTCTCTACGCGGGCCATCACTGGCCTCGTTTCTTGCTGCCATTGTTATGATGGAGCCCGGCTACAACGGCATCTTCTTCCATCTCTTCCCCAACAGTGTTTTTTGGCTCATCTTCATAAAAAGAGCCTCTAACCCCGATGGATACTGGAGATTCATCGCCCCGCGATCCCCCCGCTACCACTCCGTTTTGGCCCCGCTTTAAGCCCGCGTTCTTGTTCTCCAGCCCCGCCAACCTGTCCTTTACCCCCGCGAAGTTGCCGTCGTACTTGTAACCTCCCAGCTTCTCCACGTCGATCAGCCCCGCCATCACTGGCTTGCAACCGTCGCCCTCGATAGCGAAGGCAAGCTCGTAAACGAAGCTCTGGCCGCGCCCGCCGCGATGCGCCAGCAGATATTCCAACTCCTCCAGCCTGCCCAGATGCAGGCGCAGTTGCGTGTCGCCCCAGCCGGTGACGGCTCGGACTTCACGGCGCGAGAAGCGGTAGTCGGCCCGCTCGATCCGCTGCCGCTTGCACTCCGCCGCGACCATCGCATCGACCAGGAGCAACAGACGCCTGGTCTGCGGCGGCAGTTCGTCGAGCGAACGGCCCAGAACCTCCGCCGTGAGCCGGTTGGCGACCGCGATGTCGTCGAGCGCCACTTCGATGTACTCGATGGTCCGGCCATGGTGCTCGACCGTCTGCCGCGCTCGTTGATGCTGATGCAGCAGAGCGATGGTGCGGATCAGCGTCAGATACTTCGTGTGGTCGCGCCTGGTTCGTGTCTGGCCGTCCAAGAACGTCAAGCCTGGCGCGTAGGGATTCACAACCGAGACAGGCTTCAGCAGCCGCTGCGCGTTGCGATGCAGGCGCAGCAGTTCGTCACGGTCGCGCTTGCGCAACAGGCCCTCGATGGTCTGCGACTCGCGCTGTATCCGATGGATGGCCTGTGTCTGCGCCCGCTCCTCATTCACCGTCAGGACCAGGCAGCGGTTCAGCAGTTCCTCGTCGATGTCGATCGCCGTGGTGGTCAGGAAGATCATCACCGGGCCTTTGACGCGGTATTGATGCGTCAGCAGGCGGCCTGTCGCCGGGTCCTTGCCGGTCGATGCGATGGTCAGTTCACCTTCCGACTGCAACAGCTTCAACGCGTAGGAGGCCCGCTGCGCGCCGGCTTCCTCGACGATGGCCAGCACCTTGTGCTGGAGATCGCTCTCGCCCATGTAGAAGAGCGATTGGCCGGTCATCGCGGAGTATTGGACCCGCTGCTCCTCCGGCACGAAGGCCAGCACGGCATCCATGAGCGAACTCTTGCCCGCCGCCGATGACGATTGCACGATCACCGCCAGCGGCGCGTCCAGGTGCCGCGAGACCACGCCCAGATAGCTGACCAGTTTGTTGGTCTCCTCACCCACAACGCCGCACCGGGCGAAGTCCTCGACGATGCGGTCGAGCAAGCGTGGATCGCGCAACAGCGCCAGCGCCTCGGACCGCTCGTCCTCGGTCAGCTTGATTTCCGGCTCCTTCGGTGCAAGAGCCTCGGCAAGCTGCGCGTCGCGCACCTCCTCCAGCTTCATGAGCACCTTGCCCACATCGCGCCGGATGATCTCTTCCTTGATGCCCAACTCCTCGGCGGCTTGCTTGATAAAGGCCATGCGCTGCCTTGAGGCGTTCAACTCCAGCGTGTCCACATGCAAGGCCACGTCGCCATGAGCGTTGACGCCCATCACGCGAAGATTCACGCGAAGAAGCTCCGCGCTCGTGTTCTTCCTGAGGCCGCGCACACGATACTCCCGGTCGCCGAACTTCAACACCACGTCATCGCCGCGCATCTCCACCGCCACATCGACCTGGGGAGCAGTTGGCACAGGAACAGCGGCTAAGGGAAAAACCTCTTCTGTCGGCACGGCAACGGTGGGCGCTTCTGTCGGCATGGTCGCCGCAATTGGCTCCGGCTCCGGCGTTTCTTCCATGATGGTTTTTTCCTTAGCTGCTGCTTTTGCTTCTGCTGGCAGTGGTTCGAACTCCGGCTCGATGATTGGCTCTGGGGCCATCACCGGCGCCACGGCACTCACTGCCGGACGCTGGCCTTTTCCCAGCCATGCCGCACGATTTAGCAACACGCCCAGGCTCTTGGCCGCCGGCGTTACCTTCAGCGCGTAGGCGTTCGCGTCCATGCCCTTGGGGAACTCCACGCGGAAGCATTCGATCCCCATGCGCATCAACTCTTCCGAGAGTTGAACCGCGGAGCGGTCGCCCGCCTCGTCCCGGTCGTAGGCGATGTAAACCCGCTCCGTGCCGTGCTTTTCGAAGGCCGCCCGATGGTCGGCCGTGAAGCCGTTCACGCCATAGCTGGCCGTCACGTTGCGGAAGCCCGCCGCCCAAAAGGTCAAGGCGTCGATCAACGCTTCGCACAGGATGATTTCCTTGGAAGCGATCAACGCCTCTTCATTCCACACCCCGCAGTGCTCGCCTTTCAGATACAAGTGCAGCGGCGTTCCTTCGCGCAGGTTCGGCGTGATCTTGCGCCCGTACATCCCCATCACGTCACCGGCTGGATTCAGGACCGGGATAACCAGCGAGCCGTTGAAGTGTTCGTGGCCGCTGTCGCGCAGGATGCCAAGTTCCTGCAACCGGCCCCGGATCGCCGCCCCGCCGGCGCGGTTCTTCGCCTCCAGCCGGTAGCCCAGCGTCCGGTTGGCGAAGCCCAGACGGAACTGCTCGACCATCTCGGATGAGTGCAACCCCCGCGACTCCAGATACCGCATCGCCTCCGGAGATTCGTGCAGCGTCTCCTGGTAAAAACCAACGATCTCCCGCAACAGCTTGCCGTCCTCGGCCGCCGCCGTCACCGGCGCGGGCAGTTTCCGCACCGTGCATGTTTTGACCGGCTGGATGGGCTCGGCTGCTGAGGGGAGATGGTCCTGCCGGAGCATCTCGACCGCGTGGCGGAAGCTCACGCCCTCGGCCCGCATCACCCACTCGATCACGTCGCCGCCCACGTTGCAGGCTCCCAGGCAGTGCCAGAGATTCTTCCCCGGCGAGATGACCAGCGAAGGCGTCCGGTCGTCATGAAACGGGCACTTGCCTACAAGGTCCGCGCCCTGCCGCGTCAGCTTGATTCCTCGCGCCTCGGCCAGCCGCTGGACTGAGATTTCCCGCTTCAACCGCTCCACTTCTGCCTCTGGGATTCTGGCCATCCGCTTGCCCTCCGCTTCCGCCCTCCGCCTGAAAACCTGTCAAGAGGAATATGAGCTAGCTTTTATATAGCTTATAGGCGATACTTAGGTCAACGGATTTGCTGCGAGGTTTCCATGCTGGCTTACCCTGTACTCGTGCCGATCAACCATCAGTGGGCCGTCAACTTCCCCGAACACGTGGTCGCCTTGCGCAAGCAAAAGGGCATGACCCAGCAGCAGCTCGCCGAGAGGATCGGCGTCCATGTGGCCCAGATTCGACGCTATGAGGCCGGAAGCTCGCAGCCTACCCTCGATGTCGTCCGCAGTCTCGCTGTCGCTCTTGGCGTGAGCGCGGATGAGCTACTTTTTGCCAGGGATGAACGTGGGCCGGATGCGTCTCTCAAGCTTCAGTTTGAGGCCGTCTCCCGCTTCGACCCGGAGTCCAAGAAGGTCGTCCAGCAGGTCCTCGATTCGATGATTCTGCAGCAGGAAGCCCGTCGCTGGTCCGCTGAACGATAACCTGGTAAATAAGGATTTTTCCCATGGCATCCGCCGCAAACAACCCGAAGCAGCAGGCCCACGAACTGATCGACTCGATGGCCCCCGGCCAGGTCGCCGCCGTCATCAGCATGTTGAGGATCGTGGCCGATCCGCTCGCCCGCAGTCTCGCCAACGCACCCTACGAGGACGAACTCATTAGCGACGAAGAGACCCGCGCCGCCGCCGCCTCCAAGGTCTGGCTCAAGGACAACGAGCCCATCTCCAATGAGGACGTGCTCGCCGAGTTCGGCCTGACCGGCGAAGACTTTGAGCGCATGGGCCGCACCCCGCTCGAACCCCAAGCGCCGGGCCAGTAGACATGTCCAGGAAGATCGCCTGGACCGACCAGGCCAAGGCCGACCTCCGCGCCATCGACAAGGACACAGCGCTCCGCATCCTGCACGCCCTGGCCCGCTATATCGACACCGGCGAAGGCGACGTCAAGCGCCTTCAGGATGTCGAACCTCCTGAGTTCCGGCTGCGCGTCGGCGACTACCGCGTTCGCTTCCACGACCTCGGCGACTCCATCCTTGTCCTGGCCGTCAAGCACCGCCGCGAAGCCTACCGCTGAGCGCACATGACCGCCCCTCGATCAGACCTCAAACCCTCCACGAACAAGGCCGGACAGCATCCGGCCTTTGTTCGATCTCTGCTTGATTTTGGTTCGATGCCGCGCCGGGAACCGGCCACGCTAAGCCGTCAGGCTTAGGGATGGTGTCTACGCTCAACTCCGCGCCGCTGGCCCCGCCGATGCGCTTCCGGCTTGCCGCAGTCGCTCTCTCATGTTTGGAACATGAGAAGAAGACATTCTTCTCATAGCTGAAAAACAGCCGCAGCGGAGGCGTCAGTCAAGGGCGCGCCGTTCTTTGGCGCGTTCATCGGAGCGAAGCGGAGACCCTTTACGGACGACCGGAGCGGAGGCTACCGCGCGTGAGCGCGCCGGGAAGCCCATTCCGCCTCGATCCTTTGCTTTCAACACGTTAACGCACGTCAGCCGCAAGGTTGCCATATAGCAACTGCGATTCCATGAGTTTTACCTTTAGTCGCTTGTTTTCAACACGTTTACCTGCGTAAACCTGTAAACGCCTTATATTTTGCGGTTTCTGGCTGTAGCCTTCTCATTCTATTCAGGTTGCTATATAGCAACCGCAAGTTGCTCGTCAGCACCCCGCTGGGGGTGGAGTGTCGTAGCGTCAACCCGGTGCGTAAGCACCGTGCTCTTTGAGGGCAGTAGCAACTGACTTCAAGGGACACATGCCGACCGCACCTAACCGGCAAGATGTAGCGAATGAAAGAGTCGTACGGTGAAGGCCTAGCAAGCCACACCGGCTCCGAGTCTTGCGGGCATGGTCGTAAGGCCAGATACGAAGCGTAGACAGGAGGAACTACGGGCCAGGCAATTGAGCCGCGAAATACCCCTAACTTCAGGACGCCGACGCCCTGACACAACGCGGAAGGCAATATCCGGTCCAGCGCCATTGCTAGCTGGGCCGGGGTCCTGCGCGGTCTGTGACCCTGGCACGTAGGGACATATCTTGCACGGAAGTTGAGAGATCCCGGGTTCTCCCGAAGGCAGCCAGTGCTCTCGGGACGTATCGGGAAGTCCAAGGACGGAATCCGATGATGAACGAACACGGGAAGTCGGACAGACCCATAGTACCGGGGAAGTCTCCGAACAAAACCAGAGTACCGGTGGCGGAGGAGATGGAGGGAAGGGGTCTGGCCAAGGGGAATCTGGGCCAGCAAAACGCGTTCCGGACTCAGAGCCGGGTAGACGCGCCAAGCGAGCTGGCGCAGGTACGACAAACGGCAAAATCGAACAAGGATGTAAAGTTCACCGCTCTGATGCATCACATCTACCGGATCGACACCCTGCGGTTTGCTTACTCGCAGTTGAAGAGGCACGCGGCAGCCGGCGTGGACGGGGAGACGTGGCGGCACTACGGCGAGGCTCTTGAGGAGAATCTCCAGAACCTTTCCCATAGACTGAAGCGCGGAGCGTACCGGGCCAAGCCGGTGCGTAGGGTGTACATCCCGAAGGCGGACGGGCGGCAGCGACCGCTCGGCGTCACGGCGCTTGAGGACAAGCTTGTCCAAAGAGCGACGGTGGAAGTACTGAATGAAATCTACGAAACCGACTTCCTCGGCTTCTCTTATGGGTTCCGCCCAGGACGCAGCCAGCATAAAGCGCTGGACGCCCTGTTCTGTGGACTCCATGAGCGACGTGTGAACTGGGTGCTGGACCTGGACGTGCGCAGCTTTTTTGACCGGCTGTCGCACGAGTGGCTGGGCCGGTTTCTCCAGCATCGGATAGCGGACCGGCGCGTCGTGCGGCTCATCCAGAAATGGCTGAACGCGGGCGTGCTGGAAAAGGGAGTGCGAACGTTCGCGGAGGCAGGCTCGCCGCAGGGCGGAAGTGCATCGCCGCTGTTGGCGAATATCTACCTCCATTACGTCTTCGATCTCTGGGTTCAGGCATGGCGTAAGAAGCGCGCGCACGGCGATGTAATCGTGGTGCGTTACGCCGACGACATCGTGGTTGGATTCGAGTTTAAGGACGAGGCCGAAAGGTTCTGGGCGGAACTGAAGGAAAGAATGCAGAAGTTCCAACTGGAACTGCACCCGGAGAAGACGCGGCTCTTCGAGTTCGGACGCCATGCGGCGGCCAACCGAAAGCGGCTTGGTCTGGGCAAGCCGGAGACCTTCGATTTCCTCGGCTTCAAGCATATATGCGGGAAGACGAAGAGAGGGCGGTTTCTGGTGCTTCGGCAGACGATTCGCAAACGCATGCAGGCGACTTTGCTGGGCGTCAAGATCGAGTTGCGACGGCGAATGCATGACCCTGTTCCTGAAGTTGGCAATTGGTTGAAGTCCGTTGTGGGCGGGCATTTCCGTTATTTCGGAGTACCGGGTAACAGACCTGCCATGGCTCACTTTCGTTTCACCGTGGGCAACCTCTGGCATCATGC
>CAIMKZ010000012.1 GCA_903842065.1 uncultured Acidobacteriaceae bacterium
CCCGAAGGGCCGGGGCCGATTTTGCCGATCTCCGCGTCGCTCCTCGCTCGGAGACAACCAGTATCCGTCGTTCGTCGCTCCTCGATCTCGACGAAAATCGGCTCCCGGCGCCGCCATCCCTATATGTCGATACAACCTAGTCACAAGATAGGCTTCAGGACAATCACCGCCTAACCGGAAGTTTCCCGGGCGCGCACCGAAAGGCAACCGCAGATGTTTCGACTCCGCTTCGCTTCGCTCAACATGACAGTGTTCTTGATGGGATGCTTGCGGCACGAGTGAAGTCGTGCCCTTTCAAAACACCGCGACGTTGGCGTGCCATCGCCTACTCAGACATAATGCAGCGGAGTCGCAGCGCCCCCACGGGGCGCAGGTTGTATGGGTACGCTTTCCCCGGGTTTCATCCTCACCCCAGCGACGAAGACCTGTCTCCACCCCAACGAGCACAATTCGCTCGTTGGGGACCCCTTACGCCGGGGGCCCCGAACCCGGGGCTATTTTCATACGCTCCCTCAGGGAGCGGGTAGGGGCGGGGTGAGGGTTGGTCTTTCCCAGGTCTGAGAATCCAGACCTGGGGCACCCAAGGTTTATGGTTGGGTGAGAGGTGCTGGTTGAGGGTTGTGCCTTCCCAGGTCTCAGAATCGAGACCTGGTGCACCCGGAGTTATGGTGGGTCGAGAGAAAGACAACCGCGGGTCCTTCGACTCCCTGCTGCTTTGCGTCCGGTCGCTCAGGATGACAAATATTGGGTGGGGAGGGTGAAGGGTA
Organism: uncultured Acidobacteriaceae bacterium; assembly: GCA_903842065.1. GTDB lineage: Bacteria > Acidobacteriota > Terriglobia > Terriglobales > Acidobacteriaceae > Telmatobacter. The sequence goes on from CAIMKZ010000012.1 coordinate 768, forward strand.
GCGGGTTGAAGGGAAGGGCATAAAGCAGAACAGCCGGGCCTGGGGCCCGGCTGTTCTGCTTTTGAACTGAAGAGGAAAGGCTACTACTGTGCGCCCTGCTTGAGGATCTGTTCGGCGAGGTAGTTGCGGATCTTGGCTTCGTCCTGGACCACCTCGAAGTAGCCGCTCTGGAGGAGCTGCTTCTGGCTCTCGTGGAGGAGCTGGTGGATGGCCTGCTGCACGCGCGGGTCGTTGAGCTCGCGCTGGCCTGCGGGCTCGCGGGCGAGGACCTTGAAGATGGCGTAGGCGCTGACCTTCCGCGAGGAGTCGAAGAGGGGCATGATCTGGGTAACCTGATCAGGCTTGATGGAGTTGAGTGCAGAATAGATTGCGGTATCAGACTTGAGCTGCGACTCGGGGATGAATCCCATGTCTCCGCCGTTGGGGGCGGTGTTAGGGTCCTCGGAGAAGTTCATGGCGACGGAGCCGAAGTCCTCACCGCTTTGCAGGCGGTTGTAGAGGGTCTGAATCTTCTTTTTGGCGTCGGCCTCGCCGGATGCCTTGTTGTTTTGCAGGTTGCCTGACTGCGCGCTGGGCGAGGTGGTGACGACGATCTGCGCCAGATGGTACTGGGGTTCGACGAAGTTGAACTCTGCCTTGTGCTTGTTGTAATAGGTCGAGATCTGCGCATCGGTGATGTTGATGCGCGACTCAATCTCCTTGTTGAGGAGTTTGGTGGTGGTCAGCGTACGCCGGATGTCGCGCTTGAGGTCGTCCAGGGTCAGGTTGCGCTGCTTGAGCTGGTTGTCGAACTCCTCCTGGGTGTAGGGCGTCTTCATTTCGGTCAGCCGTGCGTTGACGTCCTCGTCTGTGGCGGCGAGGTTTTGCTTGGCGGCGCGCTGCTGAAGAATCTCGTCCTGGATGACCTGGTGGAGAATCTGAAGGCGACGAAGATCGGCTTCGACCTGAGATGGCTGCTGGTTGTCTCCGAGGCTGGCCTGGTAGTAACGCTCCAGGTCGGCGCGGAGAATTTCCTTACCGTTGACGGTTGCAACGACGTCTGCCGAAGGCGAGCGGTGGCAGGCGGCCGCGGCTAGAAGCACGCAGGAACAGAGGATGAAAGCACTACGGACAGCGATGCTGGAACGATCTGGCAACTTCGTTTCTCCTAAAGAGCCGTGCGGGAATCCGCTGAAAAGCCGGACTCTTTGCCGGAAGCAAAGAAATCGCTTGAGGCGTACAAACATCTCCTGGCCGCCAGAGCGAAAAAACAGCTTCCGGTCTTTCAGCATAAACCGCCGGGGGGCGTACGGGATAGGGGAAAGCAAGGGGGTAGCGGGTTGTTAAACATGGGCGGAGACAGCAAGGAGCGGGGATCAGGCATTCTGTTCCCCGGTCCCAAAAATGAGGGACCGGGGGCAGCTGGAGTTGTGGCTGTCTAGCATCAGGCTTCCTTCGCCGTAACGGAAACGGTTCCGCTGCCTACGGCCGATGCGGGGACGCTGGCCCAGAAGAGGTCCTGGGTGACCTGCGGACGATAGGGTATGGAGAGCAGTGTTTTGCCGTTGGCCGCGATCTCGTAGCTGGCGAGGGGCTTGCCGGCGGCGATGGCGGTGTTCCAGCGGACGGAGAGCTGGCCGGAGCCCTCGATCTTCTCCACCTTGACGATGGAGGGCTGAATGAGGCCCTTCTGCTCGAGCTGGAAGTAGTTGGTGGTTGCGCCGTAGCGCTGTGCCATCTCGGCCTCAAGGCGGCGGCGCTCGGCCTCCGAGGCCAGATCCTGGGTGGCGGCGGCGAGGTTGGAGACGAGCTGGCAATTGGCGGGCTTTGCGCGGTCGATGTGGCCGATGCCGGTGACAGCGCAACTGACGCCGGGGATGGAGAGCGAGTAGCGGACCAGGTCCTCGTAGCTGGCCTTCTCGGGCTTGCCGACGGAGTAGATGACATCTTCGACAGCGCGGGAGAAGCGCGGGGTCTTGCCGTAGAAGCTGCCGTCGGCGAAGAGCTTCATGGCGATAACGCCCATGCCCCGGGCACGGGCCACCTGGAGCACGTTGTACTCGTGCGAGGTGTAGAGCTTGTCGTTGGCGTTGAGGGCCACGAGCAGTGTGTCGAGGTTGTATCCGGTGTCGCGGCGGAGGGCTTCCATGAGGACGGGCGAGTCCATGTGGCCGGTGATGCCGATGTGGCGAATGTACTTCTTGCCCTCGGGGTTGAGGCCGGTGTAGTTGGTGCCGTCGCGGTAGTCGAGCAGTGCGGCGAATGCGCCGATGCGCTCGGGCATCTTGCCGCCGCGCTCGGCCATGCCGGTGTAGATCTGATCGACCATCTCGAAGGTCTGGACGTTGTGCATTTGGATGGCGTCGATGTATGCGCCTTCGGGGATGTAGCCCTTGCCATCGCCGAACATCTGGGTGAGGGTGCGCTTGAGGTCGCTGACGGCGGTTGCGCCGGGGGTCTGAGCGAGATTGGTGGAGGGGCCGACGGCGAACTTTTCCCAGGTCTTGCTGTTGATCCATAGGCTCTCGCGCAGCGGGGCGTTGTAGTCCGCCTGGCCGGGGACGAGGTGCATGCGGCGGAAGGCCTCGCCGTAGTTCACCTGGCTGGGTCCGTAGATGTTGGCCGAGTCAAGATAGTTGATGCCGAGCTGCACGGCTCGGACGATGATGTCCGGAGCGTCGATGCCCTGGCCGGTCCACTGCAACGAACCCTGGCCGCCGAGAGCCAGCGGCGTGACCCAGCGCCCAGTGCGTCCCAACAGTCGCTTGGGCAGGCGAGGTGTGGCGGCTTCTGCAAAGGCTTTGGTGCTGGTAGTAAGGTAGCTTGCGGCGGGCAACACGCCCAGGGCTTTCATCAGGTTCCGTCTGGTGATCATCTGCGCCTCCTGGCGGTGTGCGTCCGGTGCACTTGGGCAGGATCATAGCACAGCGCGTTGTATGCGGTTGAGTGCATGCGTCTCTTTATGCGATTCCTACAGACAATGGGACAGGCGATCATTTACAACTCTGAATAACGTGACTATTCCCGCCGTTTCACCCCGGAATCAGAACTCCTCCGCGGCCGATGCACCTCGGCTCTCGCAGTCGCTTGGGCTGTTCAGCTCGACGGCGATTGTGATTGGTTCGATGGTTGGCTCGGGCATCTACATTGTGGACGCCGACATCGCGCGTGGCACCGGCTCGCCGGCGCTGTATCTTGCCGCATGGATTGTGACCGGCGTGATGACGCTGGTGGGGGCGCTGAGCTACGGCGAGCTGGCGGCGATGATGCCCAAGGCCGGCGGACAGTATGTGTATCTGCGCGAGTCGCTGGGGCCGCTATGGGGATTTCTGTTTGGCTGGACGCTGTTTCTTGTCATCCAGACGGGAACGATTGCGGCTGTTTGCGTGGCGTTCGGCAAGTTTCTGGGCGTATTTTTTCCATCGGTGTCGGCGACAAACTGGATCTGGCACATTGCGCATGTGCCTTCTCTGCGCGTGGGGCCGATGGTGCTGGGCAACATGGATATCGGCCTGAACACGGCGAATCTAGCCGGTGTGATTGTGGTCGGGTTTCTAACAATCGTAAACATCTTCGGCGTGCGGCTGGGCGCGCTGATTCAGAATGTGTTTACTTCGGCGAAGGCGATTGCGCTGGCCGCGCTGATCCTGCTGGCGTTTACGGTGGGCATCAACGCGACGGCGTGGCAGGCGAACTTTGCGAATGGGCACTTCTGGGAGAACGCGGGCTGGCATTCGCCGCACGCGGTCGAGGTCGGCGTGGGCGGACCGACGGTGTGGGTGAATCTGCTGGTGATTCTGGCGGTGGTGCAGGTGGGCTCGCTGTTTTCTGCCGATGCGTGGAACAACATTACGTTCACGGCGGGAGAGGTGAAGAATCCGAGGCGGAATCTGCCGCTCTCGCTGGTGCTGGGCACGGGGTTTGTGGTTGCCGTGTACTTTCTGGTGTCGCTGGCGTACCTGGTGGTGCTGCCGCTGCATGGGGATGCTAACGGAGCCACGGCTGCGGCGCGGGGGATACAGTACGCCGCGGAAGATCGCGTGGCGACGGCGGTGCTGGGGCAGATATTTCCGGCGTGGGGCGCGCTGCTGATGGCGGGAGCGATTCTCGTCTCGACCTTTGGCTGCGCGAATGGAATGACGCTGGCCGGGGCGCGGGTCTACTACGCGATGAGCCAGGACGGATTGTTTTTCAAGGCGGCGGGCAAGCTGCATCCGAAGTACAAGACTCCGGTCGCGGCGCTCGTCGTGCAGGGTCTGTGGACGATGTTTCTATGCCTCTCAGGATCGTATGGGCAGTTGCTCGACTACATCATCTTTGCCGAGTTGATCTTCTACATGCTGACGATTGCGTGCCTGTTTGTGCTGCGGCGCAAGCGGCCGGATGCGGAGCGGCCCTACAAGGCGCTGGGCTATCCGGTGCTGCCGGCGATTTATATTGCCATGGCGGCGTGGATTGCCCTGGTGCTGCTGCGCTATAAGCCCCAGTACACGTGGCCGGGGCTGGTGCTGGTGTTGATCGGCATTCCGGTGTACCTGTTCTGGTCGAGAAGGGCTCGTGTGCAGGTCTGACCTGTGGTGGGTTAATCCTTTACCATCAGGATGACAGACACATGTGGCTGGTTGAGAATGGCGGGTTGAGGGTTGATCTTTCCCACCCAAAACGACAGAGAACGTCGTTTTGGATGGGGCACCCAACGTTAGTGGTTATCTGAGAAAGAGCAAACGCGGGTCCTTCGACTGCGGTCGCCGTGGCGACCTTCGCTCAGGATGACAGGGTTCTCGTACAGTTCGATAACGACTCCGGGCACCAGAGGATTCATACACGAGTAGAGAGGACAAGAGTTCGAACATGTCTAGACTGTTTCGCGTAAAACCGATGTCGCACCTTCATGCGGAGGCCGGAGAAGAGGGCGAGCACACACTCAAGCGCTCGCTAGGCGCTCTGAACCTGGTAACGCTGGGCATTGGCGCAATTATCGGAGCGGGCATCTTTGTGCTCACGGGGAAGGCGGCGGCGCTCCATGCCGGTCCGGCCGTGGCGCTGAGTTTTGTGCTGGCGGGCATTGTGTGTGCCTTTGCGGGCCTCTGCTATGCGGAGTTCGCGTCGATTATTCCCATCGCCGGTTCTGCCTATACGTACGGATATGCGACGCTGGGCGAGCTGGTGGCGTGGATCATCGGCTGGGACCTGGTGCTGGAGTACGCGTTCGGCGCGGCGACGGTGGCGGCCGGCTGGTCGGGCTATCTGAACAGCTTCTTGCAGCAGTTGCACATCTACATGCCGCCGCGGCTTACCGCTGTGCCGGGGACGAATCTGTACTTCTATCAAGAGAAGTGGCAGCCGCTGAACGCACTCCCGCATGGGCTGAATCTGGCCGCACTGCCGCATGTGACCGCGGCTTTCAATCTGGTGGCGATGATCGGCGTACTGCTGATTACGGCGGTTCTGGTGATCGGCATCAAGGAGTCGGCGAACTTCAACTCGGCTATCGTGATTGTGAAGCTGGGGATCGTCGGCGTCTTCCTGGTAGTGGGCGGTGGCTTTCTGCTGTCGCATCCGTCGCTTGCCTGGCATAACTGGCATCCGTTCATTCCACCTGTCGACGCCAACGGCAACTTCGGCTTGATGGGCATTGCGACCGGCGCTTCGTCGATCTTCTTTGCGTATATCGGATTCGATGCGGTTTCAACGGCGGCGCAGGAGGCGAAGAATCCCAAGCGAGACATGCCTATCGGGATTCTGGGTTCGCTGGTCGTGTGTACGATTCTCTACATTCTGGTTTCGACGGTGCTGACTGGATTGGTGAACTACACGCAGTTGAACGTGGCCGATCCGGTTGCGCTTGGCATCGACGCTACAGGCGTTGGCTGGGGTTCGCTGCTGGTGAAACTGGGCGCTGTGTTTGGTCTGGCAACGGTGATGCTGGTGATGCTGCTCGGCCAGTCGCGGGTGTTTTTCTCGATGTCGCGCGATGGACTGCTGCCGAAGTGGTTTTCGGCCGTGCATCCGAAGTTCCGCACACCGTGGAAGTCCACGATACTGGTGGGCGTGATTGTAGCCATCATGCCGGCGTTCAAGGACATCGATTTCCTGTCGGACCTGGTAAACATCGGGACGCTGCTGGCGTTCACGATTGTGTGCGCGGGCGTGTGGGTGCTGCGGGTGCGGCATCCTGAGATGGAGCGGCCCTTCAAAACACCGTTTGTGCCGGCCGTGCCGATTCTGGGCATTGTGACGGCGCTGTTTGTGATGAGCCGGCTGCCGCGGGTGACGTGGGAGGTGATGATCGGCTGGCTGCTGATCGGACTCGTCATCTACTTCGGCTATTCTGTGCGGCACAGCAAGGTGCAGAAGATGAAGCACGCCAATGAGGCGTAAGTCCTCTTTCGAATAGATGCCGGTTGAGCGATGTTCTTTCCCAGGTCCCAGGATCGGGACCTGGGGCACCCAGGTTCTGTGGATAGATGAGGAAAAGCAACCGCGGGGCCCGTTAGGGCGGGCAAGCTTTCGACTTGATCGCTCTCGCGATCTCGCTCAGCGATGTTCTTTCCCAGGTCCCAGAATCGGGACCTGGGGCACCCAGGTTCTGTGGATAGTTGAGGAAAAGCAACCGCGGGTCCTTCGACTGCGGTCGCCGCGGCGACCTTCGCTCAGGATGACAGACAGTTGTGGTGGTGTGGATGACAGACAGTTGTGGTGGTGTGGATGACAGAGAGTAATGGAGAAGATGACAGAGCGAGTTATTTGCTGTGCTTTGCGCTCTCGACGATGTGGCCCATCTTTTCCTGCTTGGTGCGGAGGTAGCGCTCGAAGGACTCGTGGGGGACGACCTCTGCGGAGACCCGCTCGATGACCTGGACGCCGGCCTTCTCCAGGGCCTCGACCTTCTCGGGATTGTTGGTGATGAGGCGGACGCGGGAGACACCGAGGTGATTGAGGACGGCAGCGGGCAACTCGTAGGCTCGGCAGTCGGCGGCAAAGCCCAGTTCCTCGTTGGCCTCGACGGTGTCCATACCCTCGTCCTGTAACTCGTAGGCTTTGAGTTTGGCCATGAGGCCGATGCCGCGGCCCTCCTGGCGCTCGTAGAGCAGGATTCCTGCGCCGGCCTTGGAGATTGCCTTGAGGGCGAGTTCGAGCTGGAGCCGGCAGTCGCAGCGCAATGAGCCGAGCACGTCTCCGGTGAGGCACTGGGAGTGGATGCGGACCAGCGGCGGGGCAGATTCTATATCGCCCATGACCAGAGCGAGAAGCTCCTCGCAGGGCTTGAGGAAGGTGCCTTCGGTGTCCTCGGGGCGGCGACGGCCTTCAAAACCAAAGATGCGGAACTGACCCCAGCGTGTGGGGAAATCCGCTTCAGCAATTTTGGTAACGCTTGCAAGACCGGCCATATAGGACCATTTTACGCGGATCGGGCCGGATGCGTATTGGCGCTATGGATCGGGCCGCGTTGAGGAGGGAAATCGATGTGCGCCGTTCGCCCCGGCAGGTTTAGAGTTGAGCTGTGACCGACAAGCTGATCCTGATTAATATGCTGGTCAAGCTGGGCGTGGTGGCCTCGCTGGCCAGTATCCTGGCCCGGGGCGCGACGTTTCGGCGGCTGTTCTTCGCCGAGAGGCGCAGACCCGCGCAGACGCTGGCTCTGCTGTGTTTCTTTCTAGTTCCGCTCACGCTCGGTGTATGGATCCGCATCGAGGTCCCAAACTTTCTTGCCGCGGACATATCTTTCGAGACGATCGTCCTGCTGGGGCTTCTGCTTGGGCCGTGGTGGGCGATGCTGGGCGGAGTTGTGCTCTCCGCTCCTGCTTTGATTCACCACGAGTATCTTGCGATGCCTTTCGATGTGGCGCTGGGACTGGCCGCGGGCTGGCTGGCGAGATTCGTAAGCAAGGACGAGATCTGGGACTTCACGCCGTTTGTCGATCTGAGCCTGTGGCGCTGGATACGGCGGCTGATGCGCCGTCCACGGCTCGACCGCCAGTTTGCCATGCTCTTTGCCATCGCCTTTGCCGAGGGTTGCCGAGGGTGGATAGCAAACGAGTTTCCGCAGCGGCTGTTTGCGGTGGTCTCGGGACTGCCGTGGCTGCGCCTTTTAGTCTGCCTGGCCGCGCCGATCACGGTTGGCGTCGCCCTTAAGGTATGGAACGCGCTCAGACTGGAGTTGTCGCTCGAAGAGCAGAAGCATCTGCTGCTCGAAGCGCGTCTCGATGCCTTGCAGCGGCAGATTAATCCGCACTTTCTGTTCAACACGCTGAACTCGATTGCCGCGCTGGTGCGCTCCAAACCCGAGCTGGCGCGGGAGATGACGGTGAAGCTGGCCAACATCCTGCGGGCGCTGCTCAAGGACCATGGCAGCTATGTGCCTCTGCGCGAGGAACTGCGCTTTACCGACGACTACCTCGACATTGAAGTAGTGCGGTTCGGGGCTGAAAAGCTGCGGGTGGAGAAGGAGATCGATGCGGGGACGCTGGAGGTTCCCGTGCCCAGCATTTTGTTGCAGCCGCTGATTGAGAACAGCATCAAGCATGGGCTGGAGCCGCGCATCGAAGGCGGAACGGTCACGATCCGTAGCCGGATCGAGGGTGAGCGGCTGCGCATTGAGGTGGTAGACGACGGGGTAGGGATCGGGGTTCGCCCATCCTCGGTATTGCGCCGCTCCGGAGCAGGTATCGGCCTGAAAAATGTGCGGGAGCGCCTGGAGGTGCTCTACGGGGACCGGGCCAGGTTCGAGATCGAAAGCCATCCGGGCAGAGGCACCACGGTCACCATCGAGATTCCTGTCGACAATCTGGGAATGCGTTGAGATTGACGCCAGCAAAGGGGCGGGGAACCGGGAGTGTTACGGATGACGCGCGGTTATCCACCGGCTAAGACGGTATCCTTGAAGTATGGTTCGCTTCACGGTATTGGCTTCGGGCTCAAGAGGGAACAGTACCGTTGTATCTGCCGGGCGAACGCGCATTCTTGTAGATGCGGGCCTGAGTTGCCGTGAGCTCTTCCGGCGCTTGAGGCTGGTGGGCGAAGATCCGGCCTCGCTCAACGCCATTGTGATTACCCACGAGCATCAGGACCATGTCGGCGGCGTAGCGGTAACCGCGCGCAAGCTGGGGATTCCCGTCTACTTTACCGAGGCGACGCACCGGGCCTGGATGCGCTGGCTGGCTCCGCGCAAGCAGATGAGCTACGCGCAGTGGCTGGAGCAGACCCGCAAGCAGCGGGAAGAGCGGGAGACGGAAGTAGTGGTTCAGGAAGAGGAAGCCGAGGAGAGCGTGGAGGAGACGCTGGAATCGGTTGCCGCAGCGGCATCGGCGACCTCTGTCAAGGAGGATCCCGCCTGGCTGCCCGCCGTCGAGTACTTCAAGCCCGGTGAGGTGTTCTGCATCGGCGATATCGATCTGGAGCCGTTTACGATTCCCCACGACGCGGCGGACCCGGTTGGCTTCCTGCTGAAGACCGAGGGACTGCGGATAGGCTACGCCACCGACCTTGGCTACATTCCGCCAAATGTGAAGGCGGCTCTTGCCGGGGTCGATCTGCTGATGCTTGAGTCGAACCACGACCTGGAGATGCTGCGTGACGGGCCTTACCCTTGGGCGGTCAAGCAGCGGGTCCTGTCGCGGGTAGGTCACCTTTCAAACGAAGCAACGGCGGAGTTTCTGGCGCAGGAATACGATGGACAGGCTGCGTGGGTGATTCTGGCCCATCTTTCTGAAAACAATAATCTTCCGGAACTGGCAAAAGTGGCGGCCGATCGCGCTCTCAGTGCCCGGCCCAGCCTGCTTGGCAACCGTCTTCTGATCGCCGGCCAGTACGAACCATTGGAATCGATCACATTTTGATGATCGAAATTTGTGATTGGGATTAGAATAGGCATATACGCTCTCCGAGCAGCAGGGTTGGCAGAGTCTCTACAGCCGGGAAATCAACCCTTCCCGGTAATCGACAGACTGCATTAAGACGTCTGTATGTAGAGAGTGGCAGACGGGCTTTCGGAGTGTATCTGCCCAGACGCCTGAACGAGTGTGAGTTACCAAAAGCACATTCCAGCATGTACGAGGCTTTTTCCCTATGGCCACAACCCAATGTACCGATCGAGTAATTGGCGGCATTCTGGCGAGCTGGAGGTTCGACATCTCTGGAATTTCGCCGGAGATGCGCAAGGACTACGAGCAACACTTTACCGAATGCGAGAAGTGCTCCGCGCGGCAAAAGTTCCATCGCACGCTCGATGGCACGCTTGCGGTTCTGTTCTCGCTGTCGGCAGTCTTCTTCCTCTTCGCACTGGCCGTGCTCACGCACGTCAAGCCGCTGGAGCATGTGGCGTTCAACATCTTCGGACTGGACGTTGAGGACACCTATCACATGCTTGTCTCGGCAGGAATTGCGGGTCTGGTCTTCAGCCTCATCGCGTTCGCGCTGGTTCTGATGGCAACGCCCGCTCATGCGTATCTGTCGGGAATCGCAGCGGAGCGGGCGAAGATGCTTGAGGGCAAGCTTCCGGCGCGGATCAAGTCGATGCGCACGCGGTAGCAGGAATTTTGCTGGAAATAGGAAGGCCTCCCGTTGCGGGAGGCCTTCGCTCGTTATGGCGTTTGCTTACTTAGCCAGCGGAATGCGCATGTCTGCGCCGCTCATCTCCTTCGGCAGTTGCATTCCCATCGCCCTCAGGATGGTGGGCGCGATGTCGCGGAGTGAGCCGTCGTTACGCAGCCGGAAGTGCTTTGCCTCTTCTGCCACATAGATAAAGGGAACCGGATTGGTGGTGTGCGCTGTGTGCGGCTCGCCGGTGATGGGGTCCACCATGGTCTCGCAGTTGCCGTGGTCGGCGGTGACGAGCCAGATGGCGTTGCGTTCCTTGACGGCCTTGTAGATTCGGGTGAGTTGCAGATCGACGGCCTCAACGGCGGAGATGGCCGCGGAAAGAATGCCGGTGTGGCCCACCATGTCCGGATTGGCGAAGTTCGAGATCACCACGTCAAAGGTGTTGTCAGCGATGGCCTTGACGATCGAGTCGCCGACGGCTACGGAACTCATCTCTGGCTGGAGGTCGTAGGTTGCCACCTTGGGCGATTGGATCATGATGCGCTCCTCACCGGCGAAGGGCTTCTCAGTGCCGCCGTTGAAGAAGAACGTGACGTGCGGGTACTTCTCGGTCTCGGCTGTGCGCAGGTTGCGCAAACCGGCGTCGGCAAGCTGGTTGCCGAGCAGGTGGGCGTGGTGTATCGGTGGGCTGACGATGGGCAGCTCGAACTTTTCGTCGTACTGGGTCATGCAGGTGTAGTGGAGGTTCTTCGGCAACAGAGAGCGGGGAATCATCTCGTCGAGGGCTTCCCATTGATCGAGGTCGCGTCCACCGGATGCGTTGATGCCGCTCTCGCGGCACAGAACGCGCGTGACCTGGCGGGCGCGGTCGGCGCGGAAGTTGAAGTTCAACACCGCGTCCTCGCTCTTGATGAGCGCGAGGGGCTGCTTCTTCTCGTCGACGATGACGATGGGGAGTACGAACTCGTCGGTGACGCCGGTGTTGTAGCTGGCCTTGATGGCTTCAACGGCGTTTGTGGCGGTTCCGCCTTCGGACTTGCCGTTCACCATGGCGTCGAAGGCCTTCAACTGGCGCTCCCAGCGCTTATCGCGGTCCATGGCATAGTAACGGCCGGAGACCGATGCGATCTTGCCGACGCCGTACTCGCGCATCTTCTGCTCGAGTTTGGCTACGTACTCCGCGCCGGAGTTGGGTGGTGTGTCGCGTCCGTCGAGGTAGGCGTGGACGAATACGCGCGTCAGACCGAACTGCTTTGCCGCACTAAGCAGCGCAAACAGGTGCGTGTCCTGCGAGTGGACGCCGCCGTCGGAGACAAGTCCGATGAGATGCAGGGCGCGGTTGTGCTCGAGTGCATGCTTGAAGCTGGCAACGATCTGCGGATTGTCCTTGAGCGTATTCTCGGCCACCATCACGTCGATGCGGGTGATGTCCATCTGGATGACGCGGCCTGCGCCGATGTTCAGGTGCCCGACCTCGCTGTTGCCCATCTGCCCGGCGGGCAGGCCAACGAACTTCTCCGAGGCCTGGATGAGGGTGTTGGGGTAGTCGCGCATCAGAGTGTCGAATGTGGGCTTGCGAGCAAGCGCGATGGCGTTGTTTTCAATCTGCGGACGATAACCCCATCCATCGAGGATGGTGAGAATTACAGGGCGTTTGGGCACGGGGGCAATTCCTCTGCTACAAGAATATGTCTTCAATAACAGGATATAGTCTGAGTCTTAAAGTTGTAGTTGTGAGCGCAAATCCTTAAGCAGACAAAACAGATGTAATGGATCGGTAGGGGATGGAACAAAGTTGAAATGGCTATAAAAAGCGACGGCTTGCTCGTCTTTGGCGTTAACCTCCAACGCGCGAATTCCTGCAATATCCGCTGCCTGTAGAGTTCGGCGAATAGCGTCCTTAATCAATGCAGCGCCCACTCCGATCGATCTCCAGCGAAGGTCTACGGCCAGACGCGCAAGCAGCATCAACGGAATCGGATGCCGCGAAATTCCTTTTCTTAGCCGTTCCGGAGCATCGTCGTGCAGAACCCTGCTCGCGGCCAGACTGTAGTATCCGACTACGGCATCTTCCTGCATCGCTAGATACGTATTTGAGGTCTGAGCAAATTGATTTGGCAGAGCATATTGTTGAAGCCATGAATTCAATGGCGGACTTCCACAGTCGAAGTCATCGACGCGATGACTTCTATTGAGTTTCTCAACATGAAAGGCCATTGCTTAGTGTTTGACCTTCCCAGAGGCAGGGTTAAGGCCCTCCGAACGCTCAAACAAACTGGGTTCTTCGAATAGCCGTTTTAAGCGGGGCAAAGGACGCGGAGGCGCATCGAGCGCGGCCTGGAAGGCCTCCCACTGTTCAGTGTTCAGTCGAAATGTCGTCCGATCGGCAAGTGCGATCTCTGCCTCGACCAGGGCGCTCTCCAGCACAAACTCGCTCAACGGCTTCTTTTTCGCGGCGGCGGCAGCCTGTAGAGTGGCCTTGGCGGAGGGGGAGATGCGGAGATCGAGTTTTTCGGTGCGGCGTTCGGGGATCGCCGGATGGGTGGCCATGGTTGCTCCTGAAACCAGTGTGGGCGCAATGTCGGACAATGTCAAGACATGCAATCGCGGAGATGGATTGCGACCTGGGTGTAATGATGGCAGAGCGAACGCTGCCTCGGACTTTTATCCCCACAATAGATTGTCATCCTGAGCGACCGGACGCGTAGCGGGAGGGAGTCGAAGGACCTGCGGTTGCTCTTCGTGAATTGCCGATTCACTTCGCCATTCCGAGAATAGCTTCGACTGCTCCGCCACAGCCGAATATTTCGTAAGAGTCACGCATTTCTAAAATATTGAGATATGCTACGCGCTTGAATTCCTTGCCGTCAGACCTATGCAAGACGTAGCGAATCCCATCGGTGACAATAAGGCGTTTACAAGCCTCCCTTCCCGGGCGCTTTGCGTAATTTAGGGCTTGGCCGATAGGGTTGAATACAGATTTCTTAAGTAGTTTTGCCTCTACGACGCAAGATAATGTGGAATCGGTCGAAGGCATCCGATCAAATAAAGCGATGTCGACATGCTTCCATTCGATTGCGCATGTCTGCTCAGACCAGCCGAGTGAACATAGCAAGGGGATAACAAGGTAGCAGATGGTTTCGCTTTCCGATGGGCGATTTTCAGGTTTCTTACTCTCATTTTCATACCATGCAGCAACCCGCTGAATAGCATCAAGCTTCGTTGTGAGCCTGTCGACGTATTCGCTCCCGAGTCCTTCGATGAAGAGTTGTCGAGCCAATTCCGCTTTATCTAATAGTTTGCCAGCCTTGGGTAGCTTTTTCAGACGGCGGTGTGTGTCATTCGTGCCAACCATCACGCCGCTCAGCCACCCGTGAATCGCTTCAGAATTGATTCCAGCAAACGTTCGCACTCTAGTGCCCAAGGTTGCCTTCGGAAAGACCCGACCACTATTCTCATACCACCTGACTCGTCTCGTATGTTGGAGATCCCAGCCATCAACATCGCCAAATACTTCAAGCCACTGCGGTTCATCATCCGCTACCTCTCCAACGGCCAAAACATTTCCGGTACCGATACGAAGCAGAACGATATCGCCTTTTTCAGCTTGGTAAAAACGACGGATGCTGTTCTTAATGTCTCCGTAGCGTGCATATACGTTCACGGAGAAAGTCCCCAACGTGCCAGGTCCAACGATCATCACATCGTGTCTCAGGCAAACCTCGCCGTAGTTGCGCTCTGTATCGCCTGCCCCAACCTGCCACACTCGTTTGCCCTTGATTTCCATGCAGACATTCTCGCTCAAGTTGCGGGCATTTGTCCCCGCTTTTGTAATTCACGGACACTCAATGTGTCGATGACTAAAAGTTGCAAGAGCAACCGCTGGTCCTTCGACTCCCTCCCGCTTCGCATCCGGTCGCTCAGGATGACATGCGTTTGTGGGTAGTTATGGATTCATAGGAACGATAGTTCAAAGGCTTGCCAGCGTCAATTACACAGCGTAGAGTGTTGGCGTGCAGGAAGAGAAGACATATTGCGTTTACATCGTGGCCAGCAGGAGCCATACGCTCTACATTGGAGTAACAGGCGATTTGATTCGCAGAGTTATGCAGCACAAGCTGAAACGCTTTGATGGGTTTTCAGCGCAGTACAACTGCAATAGGCTAGTGTGGTTCGAGCGATTCGGTGGGCCGGATGCGGCGATTGAGCGCGAGAAGCAGTTGAAGGGGTGGCGGAGAGAGAAGAAGATCGCGCTGATCGAGAAGATGAATCCTGCCTGGGCAGATTTGAGCGAGGGGTGGTATACGGTAGATCCGTCGAAACCCGGAAGAACAACCGCGGGTCCTTCGACTCCCTTCCGCTGCGCGTCCGGTCGCTCAGGATGACAGTGGTTTAATTTATCGAATGGGTTAAATCAATGAGGGAAATCAATAGGTGAAAGCAATGGGCGAAGGGAAATCCCTTCGCCCATCGTTGTGTTCAGCTCTTGAATCAACTATGCGCCTAGTTGAGGCTTTCGATGCCGAGGTAGACAGCGCCCTGTCCGAGTTCTTCTTCGATGCGGAGGAGCTGGTTGTACTTGGCAATGCGGTCCGTACGCGAAACCGAGCCGGTCTTGATCTGGCCTACGCCGGTGGCGACCGCGAGGTCGGCGATGAAGGTGTCTTCGCTTTCGCCCGAACGGTGGCTCATGATCGAGGTGTAGCCGTAGCGGCGGCCGAGTTCGATGGCTTCGAGGGTCTCGGTGACGGTGCCGATCTGGTTGACCTTGATGAGGATGGAGTTGGCTACGCCCTCGTCGATGCCGCGCTGGACGCGCTTGGAGTTGGTGACAAACAGATCGTCGCCGACGAGCTGGATCTTCTGTCCGAGCTGGTCGGTCATATAGCGCCAGCCTGCCCAGTCGTCCTCAGCCAGGCCGTCTTCGATCGAGACGATGGGGTAGCGCTTCACCCAGTCGGCCCAGTAGTCGGCCATCTGCTCGCTGGTCAGTTCGCGCTTGTCGCTCTTCTTGAAGATGTAGCGCTTCTTTTCCTTGTCATAGAACTCACTGGAAGCGGGATCGAGGGCGATGGCGATCTGCTCGCCGGGGGTGTAGCCGGCCAGTTGAATCGCTTCGAGGATCAGATCGACGGCCTCGTCGTTGGAGGTGAGCGAGGGAGCAAATCCGCCCTCGTCGCCGACGGCGGTGTTGTAACCCTTCTTCTTGAGCACGCCCTTGAGGGTGTGGAAGGTCTCGGCCGACCAGCGCAGTGCATCGGAGAAGCGCTCTGCGCCGACGGGCATGATCATGAACTCCTGGAAGTCCACGTTCGAGTCGGCATGGGCGCCGCCGTTGAGGACGTTGAGCATGGGAGTGGGCAGGGTGCAGGCGTTGATGCCGCCGAGATAGCGGTAGAGGGGAACCTCAAGGGTCTGGGCGGTGGCGCGGGCGCAGGCCATGGAGACGGCCAGGATGGCGTTTGCGCCGAGGCGGCCCTTGTTCGGCGTGCCGTCGAGGGCGATCATGGTCTGGTCGATGAGCCGCTGGTTCATGGCGTCCATGCCTTCGAGCTCGGGTCCGATGATGGTCTCGACGTTCTCGACGGCCTGAAGGACGCCTTTGCCCATGTAGACGCTCTTGTCGCCGTCGCGCAGCTCGACAGCTTCATGTTCGCCGGTCGATGCGCCGGAGGGTACGATGGCGCGGCCAAGTGCGCCGCTTTCAACAATTACGTCAGCCTCAACAGTAGGGTTGCCGCGCGAGTCGAGGACTTCGCGGGCGCGGATGGCAACAATCTCAGTCATATCACTCCTCAGGATGCGGTGCATCAGTCGGTCATTGAGTTTGGGTCGGCGATCGACGGCAAGTGGTTGACCATGAAGGCCTTGAATTGTGTTTACATAATCTGGCACAGAGCGTTCAGGTCCCCTTCCGTCATGAATGAAAACACATGATAACCATTTAGATTTTAGCAAACGGTCTATACGGCTGCCGGTAGCTGCCGTCACAGCCGTTGGCGGGACAAATCCGGACCAGATTACTCTTTTGATTCTTGCTCCTTCCGGCACCTGGTAACCTGCCGCCACACGCACGGGATTCGGAACGTCCTAAGCTGAAGATGGTGTTGGATTGCGCGCTTGTGTTCATACCATGAGCGGAACTTCGGGGCGAGATTGACCGAAGCCCTCAAGTGCAATGCATCGGCCGGAATGAGGACGGTAATGAGGCGATATTTCTGGGTGTACCTGCTCCTGTTAGGCTGCGCGGGTGTATTGGTGGCGCAGCAGGCCAGCCGGGGTTCCTATGAAGGGACCTCCACACCTCCTCCAGACAGCACAATCACCACCGAAGATCAGGCCGCGCCTCAGTCGAGGACCGCACTTAAACCTGCCGCGAATCAGAATGCAGTGGATAGTGATGAAGCGGTCGATCCCGCCGGCATGCCGGTCCGGCCAACCTCAGTGGATCCGTCGCTGAACTATCCCCCGCCGGAATCGGTCGATGGTACAGACGACGGGATTGTGTTCATGGTCCCGGAGGAAGTTACCGAGACGCCTGCTCAGCCGATGACGAAGGCCGCAGTTCCTAGCCGCAGTGTTTTTTCGCCGCAGAAGCCAGTCGTGGAACCGGAGACGGAACTAGCCGGGACAGATCCGGATGGCGATATCGTCAATGCGGTTCCAGTGCCGCCGGGAACGCTGGCCGCGGGAACCGTCATCAGCGCCCGGTTGAAGCAAGGCTTATCCAGCAGTTGGAACCGTAACGGGGACGAGTTTCAGGCGACGGTGGTGAAGGCGATTCGTCAGGGCGATAACGTACTGATTCCCGCCGGAGCGGAGATTCGCGGGACCATCCGCAGCGTTTCCACAGGAGACTGGGGCGGGCATGGGTCCATGATTTTGCGGCCTCAGACACTGATACTTCCCAACGGCTCGCGGTACAAGTTCAGCTCAGTGGTTTCCAATGCGCCTGACTCCAAGGCGCGTGTGAGCTCAGAAGGCAGAGTGACTCCGGGATCGCGCGTCAAGAAGGACGGAATCGAATACGGCGGAGGCATTGCCACGGGCGTTGTGGCCGGGGGATTGCTCGGCGGTCCGGCGGGCGCGCTGGCTGGTTCCTTAGTGGGAGCGGGCGTGGTTACGGTGCATCTTTTGAAGAGTCACCCGCAGGCGAATCTTGAGCCGGGGACACTGCTTGAGTTCAACCTCACACTGCCTTTGCGCATGACCGTAGAGAATGCAGCGGACGCCGGCAGCCTGGCGCCAGCAGTCGGGGTGGGGATCGTTCAATAAGAGGTTTCCCTGTCGATCTGGCTCAAACGCCGTGCGTGAAGCGCGGCGTTTCTTTGTTTCTATGACTTGCCGCAGGATGCCCGGCAATTTTGAGAAGCGAAGTGAATGGATGGAGCACGAGTTTCCCACCGGCGGCGATCCGCCCCGGTCTGTCATCATGAAAAGAAGAGCATGATCCCGATGATGGAATTCCACATTGCGCGCGCGGCACGGGAGCGGTACGGCTTTGCCGGAACCTTGTTTTCCTACACGGGCAACGTTGTGCTTGGCTCGATGGCCCAGTGCCGGGATTTCGCGCACCGGATGAACCAGGTTCGCGATGTGGAGAAGCATCCGGAGCAGGCCGTTCACGCGGGTTCGCTCTATGCGATGGGCCTGATCGACGAGGCCTGCCACGTGCTGATGGCGCGCTACCGGGAGCAGTTCGATCCCGAGGTGCTGACATCGGCTCTGGACTGGTTTGGCGAACAGCTTGGGTCGGACAACCTCGACACGCTGCTGCTGGCCTTTGTAGAGCAGTTTCCTGGTTCCACCATTATTCGCGGCGTCGAGACACCGGCCAAATGGCTGGCTGGCGAAGCCGGAGGCATGACGAATCGCGAAGCGGCGCTCGAAGAGCTGCTGATGCTCTGGATGGCGAATCGCAACGAGGCCTTTAAGCCATTCGCGGAGCTGTTCGACGACTCGTCGCTGGCCGCGAAGACGGTCTATAAAGAAGTCACCGCGCAACTGCCGGAGTATTTTGCAACGCGGCCGTTGATTCCGCTTGCCGGAGCGAGTCCGTTGAGTCTGCTCGATCTGCTTCGTTCGCCGGCGCTGCGCTCCGCGACTTCTCTGGCCGAGCAGCTTGAGATTCTTCGCGGATTGTGGCGTCCGTTGCTGGGCGACATGCTGGACCGGATGATATCGATTGCCGGCGAGGTGCTGCGCGAGGAGTCGCTGGCTATCTGGGCACAGTTCAATCCGCCGGGCCGCCGCACGCCTGAGGAGGAAGCCCGCCGCCAGAGCCAGCAGCAGCACTGGACCGAAGTGATTGCCACGGCTGAGGTTCCTACCTTTGGCGATCCGGCTCATGAGTACGAGAAGTTCTCGCCGGACACGAACTGGATGCCGAGCGTAGTGATGATGGCCAAGAGCACCTACGTGTGGCTGGCCCAGATGAGCCGTCAGTATGGCCGCCACATCGGACATCTCGACGAGATCCCCGATCAGGAACTGGCGACGCTGGCACGGCGCGGCATCAATACGCTGTGGCTGATCGGCATCTGGGAGCGCAGCCGGGCCTCGCGCACCATCAAGCAACTGATGGGGGCACAGGACGCGGTGGCTTCGGCCTATTCGCTGTTCGATTACATCATTGCGGACGATCTGGGCGGCGAAGCGGCCTACACGAACCTGCGCGATCGCGCCTACCACCACGGGATTCGCCTGGCCAGCGACATGGTTCCGAATCACATGGGCATCGATTCGCCGTGGGTCGTCGAGCACCCTGAGTGGTTCCTGTCGCGCACGGATTCGCCCTACCCGGCGTACGGCTTCAACGGGCCGGATTTGTCGAGCGACAACCGGGCTGAGATCAAGATCGAGGACCACTACTTTACGCAGTCCGACGCTGCTGTGGTCTTCCGCCGCCGCGACAAGGCCAGCGGAGAGACGCGTTACATCTACCACGGCAACGACGGCACGAGCTTTCCCTGGAATGACACGGCGCAGCTCGACTACATGAATCCGGCTGTGCGCGAGCACGTGATTCAAACGATTCTGCATGTGGCGCGGTTGTTCCCGGTGATCCGCTTTGACGCGGCGATGACGCTGGCGAAACGGCACTTTCATCGGCTTTGGTTCCCGGGGCCGGGCGCGAGCGGAGCGATTCCGTCGCGTGCCGAGTACGGATTGACCCAGCCCGAGTTCGACCAGCAGATGCCGTATGAGTTCTGGCGCGAGGTGGTCGATCGTGTTGCAGCGGAAGTGCCCGGAACACTGCTGCTGGCCGAGGCCTTCTGGCTGATGGAAGGCTACTTCGTCCGCACGCTGGGCATGCACCGGGTGTACAACTCGGCGTTCATGGTGATGCTGAGGGACGAGGACAACGCCAAGTACCGGTCAGTAATAAAAAATACGCTTGAGTTCGATCCGGACATTATGAAGCGCTATGTGAACTTCATGAGCAATCCGGATGAGAGAACTGCGATCGACCAGTTTGGCAAGGGTGACAAGTGCTTTGGTGTGGCGGTGACGATGGCGACGCTGCCCGGGCTGCCCATGTTCGGCCACGGCCAGATCGAGGGCTACACCGAGAAGTACGGCATGGAGTATCGGTGGCCGCGCTATCAGGAGAATGCCGATCCGTGGCTTGTGGAGCGGCATGAGCGCGAGATTGCGCCGCTGCTCAAACAGCGCTGGCTGTTCGCCGAGAGCGACGAGTTTCTGCTCTACGATTTCTATTCTGTCTCCGGCGGGGTGGACGAAAATGTCTTCGCCTATTCGAACCGCCGCGGAGATCACCGCGCCCTCGTTCTCTTCAACAATCGCTATGGATCGACCAGGGGGAGCGTAGATAACTCCGCCGCCTACGCCGACAAGGTCTCGGGGCAGTTGCGCCAGCGTCGTCTGCGCGAGGGGCTGGGTCTCTCCGGAGATCGGTCGGTAGTGCTGTCGTTCCGCGACTCGCTGACGGGCCTTGAGTATCTGCGCCGGGCCGCGGATGTGCTGGATCGCGGATTGACTCTCGATCTGAACGCCTACCAGTGTCATGTGCTTCTGGACTGGCGCGAACTGCGGCCCACAGCCGCCGAGCCCTGGGACAGATTGGCCGATGTGCTGAATGGGCGTGGTGTTCCCAATCTTCACGACGAACTGCTGAATCTGGAGCTGAAGCCGGTTCACGACGCGCTGAAGGCCTTGCTCGATGCGACGCTGGTGCGGGAGTTTGCCACGTTTGCCGAGCATCCGCCCAAGGCCGTTCACGCCGAGGAGCCGAAGAGCGAGCGCGAGCGCAAGCAGTACTTTGCCCGAGTACGGGAGCGCGCCGGAGTGTTTGTGGAGGTGGCTGTGAAGGCCTATACGCTCCACTTGAAACGCGCCGGCATAGCTGCTCCCGAAGCGGAGCCTGTCGAGTTCGAAGTCTTATCGGATAGTCTGCGCACGCGGCTGCGCGCGGCCCAGCGCCTGCCGGTGCTGGAGTCGCAGTTTGCCGAGCCGTGGCCTGCGACTGCTCGGCGAGTGTTGCCCAGCGCAAGTCCTGAGGTAGCGGCGGCGGCGCTGTGGGGTCCTGTACTTGCCTGGTGCATCCTTGACCTGCTTGGCGATGCAGTTGACCCTGAGATCCCCGACCTTATCCGGATCGATCTGTTCGATCGTCTACGCCTGCGCCAGCCGATTGCAGAGGCCATGGCCGCCCTGGGTCTCGAAGGGGAAGAGAACTGGCGTGTTGCGGCTCGAATCAAGGCCGGTTTGCTGGTAGCGGCGGGAATTGGCGTGGAAGCGCCTGCGGTTGAACTTGAGGAAGCGATTCCAGCTTCCGCGGAAGTTGAAGCGGCCATCTCCGAGCAGGTTGAGGAGATAGTTGCCGCACTGGACACGGTCGTAGAAGAGCCGGTGACTCCGGCGGCAGTTGTTTCTTCGATGATTGCGCCGCTTCTCTGGACCGATCCCGACATCCGCTGGCTGGCGGGAGCGCATGAGTCTGGCGGTCACGAGTACATCGTCCGCGAGTCCTATGAGGAACTGCTGTGGTGGCTCGAGTTGCCGAAGCTGCTCGAACTTGCGGCTGATTCGTCTATTGCGCTCGTGTGTGCGTCTGATGTGCTTGCGCCGATCACGGCAGCACTTGTCGAGGCCGAGGCTGCCGGATACCGCGCCGATCTGCTTGAAGGCAAATTCGACCTGGCCGAGGCTGAGCCACAACAGCCGGCTGAGGCAGTTTCAATCGAGAAACCGGAGACCGCAGAGCAGGACAGCGCGGAAGATGGCGGGCTGATCTAGCTCAAGGCAGGGCGGTGCGAGTTGTGCAGCCAGCCCACGGCCCGTACAATCACTTGAGAGCAAAGGACGATATCCCCCCTTGGATCGAATACGTCTATGAGCGAACATCAAGCAGCAAATCGGGAGCAGGAGCCGCCGGTCTCTCCGGCATGGAGCCGGATTCAGCGCGCGCGCCACATGCAGCGCCCCTATCCCATGGACATGATCGAGAAGATCTTCACGGACTTCAGCGAGATCCATGGCGACCGGGCCTTCGGCGACGATGAGGCGCTGGGCTGCGGCATGGCCCGGCTGGATGGCGAAGAGGTTATGGTGATCGGCAACCGCAAGGGCGGCACCATCAAGGAGCGCATTCGCCGGAACTTCGGCATGCCGCACCCCGAGGGGTATCGCAAGGCCCTGCGCGCCATGAAGATCGCAGAGAAGTTCCGTCGGCCAGTAATTTCGTTCATCGATCTGCCCGGAGCATACCCAGGCCTGGGAGCCGAGGAGCGCGGACAGGCCGAGGCCATTGCGCGAAACATCATGGAGATGTCACGGCTGCGTGTGCCGACCATCTCGGTTATCAGCGGCGAAGGCGGTTCGGGCGGCGCTCTGGCTCTGGCGGTTGCCGACCGCGTACTGATCCTGGAGAATGCGCTTTACTTCGTGATTACGCCGGAGTCCTGCGCGGCCATCATGTGGCGGGATGCGGCACACAAGCAACTGGCCGCCGAGGCCATGCGCATCTCCGCGCCAGAGGTTGCGGCGATTGGATGCGTCGATGCCATCGTTCCCGAACCTCCGGAGGGCATCCATGCCGACCGTGTGAACGGTATACGTTTGCTCGGAGATACGATCCGGCAGCATCTAGCCGAGATTCGGAATGTTCCGATCGGCGAACTCATTGCGGCGCGCCAGAAGAAGTTCCGCAATATAGCGCAGTTCTACACCGAATAGCGTTTGCTGTCGGGCCACGTGCAGACGGGATAGCGCTCGGAGGAAACCGTTCTTGGGTTCATCCAGTAACAACTATTTCGGTTCGCCTATGCCGGGGACGCCACGCCCGAGCGGTTATAACTCTCCCGGCGGAAGGCTGCGCAACTACGTCCAGTTTCTGGCCGCGGTGTTCTTCTTTTTTCTGGCCCGGTCTCTGGCGCGCCATGCCGGGATTGGGCTGTCCACAGAGATCTGGCGGCCGCTCCTTGAGCAACTAGTGCTTCTGCTGCTGCTCGCTATCGGCTACTCCGCCATGGGGCTGAGCTTTCAGCGCCAACTGCACCCCATTCAGGAGCAGGGTTTCCCGCACCGGAAGGGCTGGGCCCGCGAACTTGGACAGGGCGTAGCACTGGGCTGGGGCGTTGCCGTTGTTTGTGTTCTTCCGATGATGATTGTGGGCGGGATCGCGATCGCCATCTCCGGTCGCTTGGCCATGTGGGGATGGTTGCTGGCCGATGTGGTCTTCTTCCTCATTCTTACGCTTGTGGAAGAGATCGTCTTCCGCGGCTTCGGCTTCCAGTGCCTGGAGAAGGCCGCCGGACCGCTGGGCGCAACGCTGGTATATGCGCTTTTCTACGCGATTCTACAGATGCTTGTACCCGGCTCATCGGGAGCGAGCTTTGCGGCTTCCTTTGTTCTTGCGCTGCTGCTCACTACGGCCTATCTGCGCACACGCGCGCTGTGGATCGGCTGGGGCATCAACTTTGCGTGGAAGGCGAGCCGCGCCATCTTTTTTGGCCTGATCGTCAACGGCGTCGGGAGCCACTCCTCGGTGGTTGAGAGCACACCGATGGGCCCCTCTTCGCTGACCGGAGGTTACTTCGGGCTCGACGGTACGTGGGTAGCATTTCTGGTTCTTCTTGCGGCTATTCCGGTGCTGGTTCGCATGACCCGCGACCTGGACTTCGAGCACAACGCACCGGTGATCGTCCCCGGTGGCTATCCGGTGGATATCGACGCCAAGGCCCGTTCGCAGCACGAGAGCGCCATGGGGCCTGCGGTTCAGCCTCTGGTGCAGATCTTCCCGGCAGCGACCGCTGTGGCCGAGGCTCCAGCTATCGAGGCGCCAGCGGCCGAACCGCCTGCGCCGCAGGCACCTTGAAACTCCGCCTGGTTTGCGCCATGCTTAAGGTGTCGCACGGGAGGTTCCCAATGCATACGGCTCTACTTCCGACGCGTACCGCAGTTGCTCTGCTCCTAGTGGCGATCTTCGGCTCCGCGAGCCTCGAAGCGCAGGTTATAACGGTCAACACCGGCGCGGGTACAGGGAATACAACGACGCTTGCCGACGCTCCTGTAGACCGCCAGTATCAGCAGATCCAGCCTACTCACGTCGATCTGCCTGCCACGATCATGAACGAGAAGACCCGGCTCGACATTCTGCGTACGATGCAGTCCGAGCAGGGCTTTGCCATGCGCCCACTGCCCAAGGGGCACAAGGGCCTCAAGCTCATAGCCAACGGGACTCTGGAGCCTGCCGGCGAGGCTTACATCAACATGGTTACCTCACAGGGCGTGAGCTCAAAACCCGGCGAGCGGGTAGTGGTGACCAATGTGAAGATCGACCACGACAAGATCGTCTTCGACTTCAACGGGGGCCCTGACCCGAAGCACCGTTTTCTCCAGCACCTCTCAATCGGCGTTGGTTCGAGCAATACTGCGAACCCGATTGTAGCGGCGGCCGAGCCTGCATCCGGCTCCCGGCTCACACTGGCGTTCAAAGAGCGCATTCCCGAGATCACCGGAGCGCAGGTCAAGCAACTGCTGGCTCCGCTGATCTCCTTCGACGTAAAGACGCCGGTTCAGGCCTATACCGATACGCTGCCCAAGGTGCTGAAAGAGGCCATTCTGGCGCATCGGGCGCTGGTGGGCATGAACACCGACATGGTTTTGTTTGCGCTGGGGCAGCCGAAGAGCAAGCAGCACGAGATGGCCGCCCAGATGCCGATCGAGATCTGGATCTTCGGCGCAGCGCCCAATCCGGTCACCTTTGTGCACATCAACGGCAACCGTGTTATCAAGGTCGAGATTGCGCGGAACGGCAAGCCGCTCGAGATATTCACCGAAGACGTTGTGAGTCCGATGTTGCAGGTCGACGCCCGCGCCGAGCAGGACCAGAACGTGAAGATCGTCAAGGTTGGCGACGTGCAACGCGATCCCGACCGCCAGGCACCGGCACCGCCGCCCACGCTGGGTCCATCGAACGACCCAGCCAGCGCGCAGCCCGGCGCGGAGACTCAGGTGATGAAGCCGGTACACTTCCCGACAAAGAAGCCGGATACGCAGCCGGGGGCTAATCCCGACGATCAGGAGCCTGCGGCCGAGCAGCCTCCGGCGCAGGGGCAGGGAACATCTGGTCCGAAGAGGTAGAGAGACTTTCGGCCTTCATGTACACTGGAATCAGCGAGTCGCGTTTGCTGTGGGTGATCCCGCGCGAACCTTGAAGACCGCGCCGTCGAAGCCGCCGTGTCAAATGGTGTGAGCCCCAGACAACCCCAAAAGGAGAACCACCCCTCAATGGCAAAGATTGCAAAGACAGGCGACCGCAAAAAGGTCATGGATACGACGAAGTCCACCGATTGCCCCAAGTGCTCAAAATCGACGCGCATTGTGAAGCGCGTAAAGGACCGCGAGCGCGGCATTCCGGGCGGAGTGTATATCTCCTGCTCAGCGTGTGACTTCTACGAGAAGCTGTAAGCGAAAGCTGAAGTAGTGGAACGAAAAAGCCCGGCCGCTGGCCGGGCTTTTTGCTGTGTGAAAACTGATTTAGATCGCAGCGGATATCTCCTGAACGATGGCTTCGGCAGCAGCAGCAGGATTGTCGGCCTGCGTAATCGGCCTGCCCACCACCAGGTAGCTGGCCCCGTCCCGGATCGCCGAGGCGGGTGTCGCGATGCGCTTCTGGTCGCCCGCATCGGCTCCGGCTGGGCGGATTCCGGGGACTACCAGCACTCCCTCCGGGCCGGTTAGCGCCCGCAGCGAGGCGACCTCTTCCGGCGAGCAGACAAATCCGTTGATGCCCGCCCCGAGACCGCCCGCCGCTAGCAGTTTGACTTGTTCTGCCGGGGTCCGGGCTACGCCCGAGGCTGCGAGTTGCGCCTGATCCATGCTGGTAAGCACTGTGACAGCAAGAAGTTGCGGGGGATTCTTCAACCCGGCTATAGCTTGCTTTGCCGCCGCCAGCATCGCCGGGCCGCCACCTGCATGGAGCGTCATCATGCCGACGTCGAGGCTCGATGCCGAACGCACCGCACCTGCCACCGTGTTCGGAATGTCGTGGAATTTGAGGTCGAGGAAGACGGACAGATCGCGCCCGAGCAGCGTTTCGACGATGCCCGGTCCGGCGGCCACAAACAGTTCCAGACCGACCTTTACCCAGCGGCAGGAGGCTTCCAGCCGGTCGACGAGGTTCAGAGCCGCGGCTACGTCCGGCACATCTAGGGCCACGATCAGGCGCTCCCGCGCGATTTCAGAACCGGAGTGTGCTGCCGCTGTGACATTCAACCCATTTGATATAGGCATAATGGAATCGTAGCGCAGTTGTGCGGACGGCGGGAAACAGCGCGCGGTTGGTGGATACAGAGCGTCTAATGGAAGAGGGAAGGGTGCGGGTCTTGAAGTCTTTGAAGCGAGTTTCGGGTTGGGTGGCATCGCTCTTTGCAGTTGTGCTGGTTGTGCCGCAGGCATCTCTATTTGCCGCCGAGGCCCACACGAATCCGATGAACCACGACCCGGCGGTCCGCGAGGCTTACGAGCACTTTTACAACCTCGACTACCCGGGCGCTGTGGAGCGCTTTGAGCGCTACCACCAGCTTCACTCCAAGGACCCGCAGGCCACGGCGTACCTGCTGAACGCGCTGATCTTTGAGGAGCTTTACCGGCAGGACCTGCTCGATACCACTTTCTATGCCAACGATGGCTTTTTGACCGGCCGCCACGCCACGGAAGAGGACCCGCAGGTGCGGGATCGCGTGTTTGCCCTTGCCGATGAGGCGGTGAGCGAGGCGGACTGGCGCCTGAGCCAGAACCCGAACGATGTGGACGCCTTATTTGCGCGCGGATGGGTTCGCAGCCTGCGCTGTACGTACGTTGCTATGGTGGAACGGGCCTTTGGCACGGGCTTCCGGCTGGCACTGAAGGCCAAGGACGACACCAACCGCGCCCTTGAGATTGACCCCGAATACGCCGACGCCAAGCTCGTCTCCGGCGTCTACCAGTACGTTGTTGGCGCTCTGCCGCTGCCGTTCAAGATTCTGATCGGCTTTGCGGGTATGACCGGCTCGAAGGCGAAGGGGCTTGCCCTGCTCGAGGACGCGGGCAAGCGCGGCGTTGTGACCAGCGTCGAGGCGCGAACCTGTATTGCACTCTTCCTGCGCCGCGAGTCCCGCTACAAGGAAGCCATCGAGGTAGTGCGCAGCCTGGAGCGGCAGTATCCGCACGACTTTTTGTTTGCGCTCGAAGAGGCCAACCTGCGCAAGGATGCCGGCGAGGGCATGGCCGGCGTCGAGGCCTACCGCGAGGTGGAGGCCAATATGCGCAGGCCGGGCTTTTATCCCTCGATAAAGCCCGAACTGCTGAACTTTGGCTACGGCGAGGCATTGCGCGGGCAGCGCCACTACTCCGAAGCCGCTCAGGCGTACGAAGACGCAGGCAACACGCCGAACATCGGACCGGAACTCAGGATTCGGACGATGCTGGCAGCCGGCCAGTGCCGCGACCTGACCGGAGAGCGGCAGGCCGCGATCCACGACTACAACGCAGCCATTGCTGCCGGACCGAATACCAATCGCGCAGACACCGCTCGCAAGTATCTTCGCAACCCGTACAAGGGCGATTGAGCCGGTGCGCTACCGCCCATACGAGTCCGCTGACTTCGAACCGCTTTACGCGATTGAAGAGGCCTGTTTTGAGCTGCCGCAGCGGTTCCCGCGTACGTATATGCGCCGGATTCTCGCCAGCCGCACCGGGGCGGCGTGGGTGGCAGAGGACGAGTGCGGGCTGGCGGGTTTCGCTGTATCGAGTCTGCGGAAGACTCGCGATGCGCAGGTCGCCTACATCGAGACGATTGAAGTTTTGGAAGATCGGCGCGGGCAGGGGATCGGCGGGGAGTTGCTGGTGCGGATTGAGGAGTCGGCTCGTGCGGCTGCCGCCGATGCAATCGCTTTGCACGTCGATACGGAGAATGTGACAGCCATCCGGCTTTACGAGGCCGCCGGATACAAGCAAACGGGCAGGGAAGCGAACTTCTATCCAGATCGCCGCCCTGCCCTTGTGTACTGCAAACCGCTTTCATCCCGGTCCGGCGATTGTTGATCGCCGGACGATGATCGATTACTTGCCGCTGTTTTTGACGAATTTTGCCACGCGGTCGTGCAACAGCTTGAGCGACTCGTCGACCACGTAGACCATGTGTCCGCTCTCGTACCAGTCGTACTCAATGTTCTTGGCCAGCGACTGCGGAATGGGCAGATGCTTGTCCTCATACTCGGCGGCGAAGAACGGAGTGGCCAGGTCGTAGTATCCGCCATTGACCATTATCTTCAGCCGGGGATTGGTCTTCATGGCTTCGGCCAGATCGTTGCTAACGTTCATCATCGGATTGTGGTGGTGGCTCCAGTCCCAGCGCGTTCCACCGAAGAGAGCCTCGGGCTTGTAGCTCTGGTTGTCGCCGTACTTGAGGTCGCGGCGCACGTAGAGGTTGAAGAGCGAGACGTAGGCCGAGGAGATGGCTGAGGACTGGGGATCGTACTCGGCGTACTGGCTCAGTGGGTCGAGGTTCGGGCCAGAGTAGCGGGTGTCGAGGCGGCCGGTGGTGAGGTTATCGTCGTCCTGGAGCGACTTCTCGAACTCGCCGCCGTCGATGCGCAGCTCGCCCTTCATGAGGTAGGTCACCGGCAGGCCAGTGTAGCTGTGCAGCTTCTCGGCCACCTGCTTTTTTTCTGTATCGCCCAGGTCGGTTCCCAGAGCCAGGGCATGCGCGTAGGGGCCCATGGCGTACTCTTCCACTTCCTTGAGGAAGGGCTCAAGCGCGGCGGGGCGGTTGGGAACCTTCTTGTGGTACCAGGCCGTGGCCGCATAGGTGGGCAACCCGAGCACGTAGGGCAGGTCCACGCCGGGATTCGCGCCGGGACGGTCGATGTCGGCCGTGAAGTTGAAGATCTGCGAGAGCAGGATCACGCCGTTCAGGTCCATACTCTTACCGTTCTGGAGCTCATCAGCCATGATCGCCGAGCGCGTGGTGCCGTAGCTCTCACCAAAGAGGAACTTGGGCGAGTTCCAGCGGTTGTACTTGCTGACGAAGCGGGCGATGAAGCGCGAGAAGGCGTTAGCGTCGCCGTCCACTCCCCAGAAGGCCTTTTCCGCATCCTTGCCGATCAACTGGCCGAAGCCGGTTCCGGGTGCGTCGATGAACACCAGATCGCTTACATCGAGCAGAGAGTAGGGATTGTCGGCCATCGTGTAGGGAGCTGCGGGAAGGTGCTGGTCGCCCGCTGTAGCTACATGCTTGGGGCCAAGCGATCCCATGTGCAGCCACACGGTGGAGCTTCCCGGACCGCCGTTGTAGAAGAACATGATGGGGCGGTCTTCAGCCTTTGCGCCGGTCTTGAAGTAGGCCACGTAGAACATGCGGGCCACGGGCGGCGCTTCAGCAGCCTTGTCGGGCGTGGTGAGCGCGAGCTGGGAGCCGGACAGGGGCTTGCCGTCCATGCCAAGCTGCGCGTCTTGCTCGTCGGTGGCGCCCACGGTGATGGTTCCGGCGATCGCGGTGTAGTTGATGTGCTCGCCACCTACGTCGACCGTACCCTGCGTAGTCGAATCGGCCGATATGGCTGGTGCCGGGGCTTCTGTCTTTTCAGCGGGCTTTGGCGCCGACTTCGCGTCCTGCGCCCGCACAACGAACGGCACGGCCAACAGGCACGCACCCACAACAGGTATCAACAAACGGAATGCCTTCATTCCTATTCCTCCATATAAAATTCAAATCGTTTTCAATGCCGCACTCACTTGGCGAACTGCTGCTTGTCGCCGATGCGCGGCCGGGTCTCAACGGATTGCAATTCTTTGGCGGTTGCCTCGACCTCGTGGAAGACGCGCATCAGGTTGCCGCCCAGAATCTTCTTCACGTCGGCGGCCGAGTAGCCGCGAGCCATAAGCGCGGCGGTGATTTTGGGCAGATCGGCGGGCGAGTTGATCCCTTCTGGCATCTGTCCGCTAACGCCGTCGAAGTCTGATCCGAGGCCAACGTGGTCGATGCCCGCTACCTTCACAATGTGGTCGATGTGGTCGATCAGGATGGAGAGTGGCGGGCGGGGAATCGTGTTCGCGGCGGCC
Source organism: uncultured Acidobacteriaceae bacterium (assembly GCA_903842065.1). GTDB lineage: Bacteria > Acidobacteriota > Terriglobia > Terriglobales > Acidobacteriaceae > Telmatobacter. The sequence continues at coordinate 30,858 of CAIMKZ010000012.1, forward strand.
GTGCGGATCTTCTCGATCTCGACCGGGTCGGCTTCGTGGCCGTCGGCTTTGGCCTTGTCTTTGTAGGCCTGAATCTGTTTTGCGACCTCGGGCTGCATCTTGAGGTAGGCGTTGCGATAATCCTGCGAGAGGAAGCCGGAGTAGAAGTTGACCTGCACAACGCCGCCCCTGGAGTTTGGCCCGCCGGAGCCGGCCACTGCGCGGATCATGTCGTCGGTCATGTTGCGCGGTGCATCGCAGATGGCGCGCGACGAGGAGTGCGAGGCGATGATCGGCGCGCGGGAGATGATCAGCGTGCGGTAGAAGGTGCGATCGGAGACGTGCGAGATATCGACCATCATGCCGAGGCGATTCATCTCGTAGACGACGTCTTTGCCGAACTCGGTTAACCCTTCGGTGGTGTGCTGGACGGTCTTGTCGTTGACGTCGCCGGAGCTGTCGGCCCAGCCGACGGAGTTGGCCCAGGTCAGCGTCATGTAGCGCACGCCGAGCGCGTAGTACTGGCGCAGCAGGCCGATGGAGTTCTCGATGGATTGGCCGCCCTCGATGCCCATGAGTGCGGCGATCTTATGCTGCTGGCGGGCCTGCTCGATCTCGGCTGGCGAGGTAGCCAGCATTAGTTCTTTTGGATGCTTTGCGATCTGCTGCTTTACTGCGTCGATCAGCTCGAGTGTGCGGCGGGCCTCATGGCCCTTGTACTGGTCCGGCTCGACCCAGATGGAGAAGAACTCCGCGCCCAGGTTGCCCTTGCGCGCGGTTTCGATGTTCCAGTCGCCGCCCTTGAGCGCGTCGGCCAGATCGTAGTTCTCATCGAGGAACCGCTGAGGCGTGTCCGCGTGGGTGTCGATGACGATGGCGGAGGCATGAACGGCTTCTGCGCTTAGTGTTTTGGGGGGCATAGGCGCCTTAGCAGGGGTCGACGGTTTCTGGGCTGTGGTCAGAAGCGGCAGGGAAATCAGCAATGTCAGCAGGGCTTGTGTGCGCATAACTCTCAGCGATGAGTGTACTACCGGCGCAACGAAGCTCCAATCTGACTGGTAAATTCTTTTGCTTGCTCGTCTCAGGTTCCCCCCGGCGATCTCTTTTTGCTATACTCGTAAAGGTTCACCTTGTGCGGAGGTGGCGAAATTGGCAGACGCACCAGCTTGAGGTGCTGGCGCCGCGAGGCATAGGGGTTCAAGTCCCCTCCTCCGCACCAAAGTTTCCCGGCAAACCCAAGTGCCGGCGTGAGAAAGCAGCTCAAAGCATGAACTTTTTGTTCTATTTCGTAATTGTGGTGCACGTGATCGTGTGCCTGTTCCTGATCGGCGTCGTTCTGCTTCAGCAGGGCCGCTCGGCCGATCTGGCCGGCGCCTTCGGCGGCCAGGGCTCGCAGACCGCCTTTGGACCCCGCGCAGCGGCCAACGTGCTCACGCGGCTCACTACCTGGTCGGCGATCATCTTCATGATCACCTCGATCAGCCTTGTGATTCTGTACATGCGCGCCTCGGGCTCGCACTCGGTGCTTGAGACCGTCAAGCCCGCCCCGGTCAGCGCTCCAGCCACTCCCGGCAAGTAAAAGGCAGGGACTGAGGGACTAGGGACTAGGGACTAGAAAACGCCAACGGCAGACCATGCGGTCTGCCGTTGGCGTTTAGAACTGAAACGGAGTTTACACCGGCGGCGCCGCATCCACAACCGGTACTCCCGTCGGCGGCGTAAAGTGAAAGATCCCGGCCGGAATTGCAGTATTCGGCTGCTGGCCGCTGAGCCGGAAGCGGGTCAGAGCTCCGTCCATCTCCTCAATCTCAATTCCAGTGATGGTGCCGTCCGCCTCCACGTTCAGCACGATGCGCCGCACGCGGTTTTCCTGGCCTTTGGGCTGGCCGGTGAGGATAAATCCGCCGCCTGGCGATGGGGACGCGGCCAAACCACTGAGTTCTTTATCGAGCTGGGTGTGGCCGAGCAGAAACCTCAGGGGGGAGCGCAGATCGTCTAGTTGCTTTGCCTGGAGGCGCTGCACCTGCGGGTCGCCTTCGGAGTAGAACCATGCAAATTTTCCGTCGAGCACAAAGAGCTTGCCCGCCGGTTGCGAGTACTCCCAGCGCATGCGTCCGGGCTTGGCAAGGTAGAGTGTGCCGCTCTCGGTGCGCTTGATGCCCATGCCCTGATAGCTTTCGACAAAGGCAGCCTTGAGCGACGTGAGCGCGTTGTAGTGCCGGTCGACGCGGGCGGCCAGTTCCTTTGCAGAAGGCTGCTGGGCCAGCGCGCAGACAGAAAGAAGCGCGGCAGTGAATAAAACACCGCCGCGCTTCAAGATCGAGTCAACTCTGAATCCTGATCCCAGCATTGTCATTGCACTGGCTGGGTGCAGTTGGCTCCGCCCGTCGGGTCTGACTTGATGGTGCCGAACTGGTCGCTGCAGAAGCCCCTGTCGCCTGTCTTGCCTACGGTTTCGGGAACCGCGGTTACCACGTAACCCGTGAACCGGTCCTGCCCGTTGATTGTGACCTTGGTGCAGTTGCCGATGGAGAATAGATAGCCCGACTTGTCACCTGTAGCCAGGTCCTGCTGCAACAACTGCGAGCTGGTGGGCGATGGCGCGCCCGAGGCAGGATCGCCGCCAAGGGCCGGCAGCGAACACGCATAGCCGCTGGTTGGATAGGTGGACGAAAACAGTGTCTCAGCCTTTTGGATGACCTGGATCGAGTTGATGGCCGAGGTCTCGTTGGCCTTCTTCTTCAGGCTGCCGATGGTGGGAATCGCCATGAGCATCAGGATCAGGATGATGGCGATGACGATCAGCAGTTCCATCAGTGTGAAGCCGTTGGCCCGGGTCCTGTTGCGCCGCTCGGCGCGCATCTGCGAATTGAAAGCCGTCCAGATCATGGTTTGCCTTTATCGCGGCCGCAAAAGCAGCCGGTTCTATCCCAGAAAATCCTATAACGTACAGACGCAAAAGGGAAATGTTCCGCTTGCGCGGCAGCTTTTAGCTCCTAGCTTTTAGCTTCTAGCTTCGACATCGGCAGAGCGGCTTTCGCATCGCTCCCGCAGAAAAGAAAGCCGATTGCTTCGGCATCAAAGCAGTCAAGACACGAAAAGAGCTAGAGGCTAGAAGCTAGGAGCTAGAGTCTGCTTTTCAGCACGCCAGCCGCTGGCGGCCCATCTTGAGTCCGTCCAGCCGACCAAGAAGCGTCACTGCGATCTTCTCCGGATCCAAGAGCTTTTGCGCCATCGTCTGCACGGCTTCGATTGTGACCGCGTCGACGCGGGCGATGATCTCCTCAACCGTGAAGAAGTGCTCGAAGTACATCTCCTGGCGGGCGAGGTTTGCCATGCGCGCGTTCGAGCTTTCGAGGCTCATTAGGATATTGCCCTTCACCTGGTCCTTGGCTCGCTTGAGTTCCTCGTCGGAGAGCGGGGTCTGCTTGAGCTTGCCGAACTCGGCCACGACCAGGTCCAGAACCGGCAGCGCCTTGGCCGTCGATGTGCCGGCGTAGACGCACAGCGTGCCGGTGTCGCGATACGGTGCGAGGTCGGAGTAGATGGAGTAAGCCATGCCGCGCTCTTCGCGAATGGTCTGGAAGAGCCGCGAACTCATGCCGCCACCGAGCACGGTATTGAGAATCAGCGTGTCGTAGCGGTTCTCGTCGGTGATGGGCGGAGCCGGAACGCCGAGGCAGATCTGCACCTGTTCGAGAGACTTCTTGTTGCGCAGTTGAATCCGCGCGGTGGGCTCGGGAGCTGCCAGATCCGTCGGCCTCTCGCCGCCGGACAGTTGCGAAAACTTCTCGGCAACCGCGGCCGTAAAGGCATCGTGATCGAGCTGACCCGCGGCCGAGAAGACGATGTTCTGCCCGTGGAACCTGCCGCTGTGATAAGCCGACAAATCATCCTTGCCGAGCTTCTTCACCGTGTCGGTGGTTCCCAGAATCGGCTTGCCCAGCGGGTGGCCCTTCCAGAAGCTCTGCGTAAAGATCTCGTGCACCAGCACGTCGGGGTTGTCCTCGTCGATCTTGATCTCTTCTAGAATCACGCTCCGTTCGCGTTCGATGTCATGTGGCGCGAAAACCGGATTCAGCACCAGGTCGGAGAGCACATCGAGAGCAACCGGCACATGATCGGCCAGCGATTTGACGTTGAAGCAGATGGTTTCTTTTCCGGTGAAGGCATCGAGGTTGCCGCCGATGGCGTCCATCTCCCGCGCGATGGCCTGCGCCGAGCGCGACTTGGTTCCCTTGAAGAGCATATGCTCGACGAAGTGCGAGATGCCGTTGGCCTCAGCCGACTCGCCCCGCGACCCGGACTTGATCCAGACTCCCATAGCCACCGAACACATGTGCTCCATCCGCTCGGTCAGTACGATCAAGCCATTGGGCAGCACGGTGCGGCGCAGGTTGCGTTCGTTGCTCAAAGACACTCCTTGATGGGCCGGCGGGCAGTGCAATAGCGAAATACTAGCCCGAAACCAGTTCGGATGAAATACTGAAAGCCGTGACCCGTCCCCTGGCCCAGATCGTTTCGTTGAATGCCCCCGCAGCCGGGGATGCGAGCCGGAATCTCTTCGGCCTGAGCAGGGAAGAACTCACTGAGTTGTTCCGTACACTTGGGGAACCCGCCTTCCGCGGCCGCCAAGCCGCCGAAGCTATCTACGCGCAGCGCCTAACCGATCTTTCCTCTATCACAACTCTACCGCAACCGTTGCGCCAGCGCCTTGCCGAAGCGGGATGGCGGATCGAACGGCCCCGCATCGCCCAGACCTTTCGGTCGGCCGACGGGACCGAGCGCTACCTGATTGCGTGTCCGGGAACGAAGGCTGAGACGGTAGAGACTGTGTGGATGCCGGAGGGCGACGGCGGAGAAACAGACGAGGATGAGGCCGGCGAGCAGGGTGCGATTCCAACTCGCACTCGTGCCACTATCTGCGTCTCAAGCCAGATCGGCTGCGCGGTGGGCTGCGGTTTTTGTCTTACCGCCCGTCTGGGTCTTGAGCGCAGCCTCTCGGCAGGGGAGATCGCCGGGCAGGTCATTGAGGTGCTCGATCGTCACAAGGCAGACACCGCCCGCGACAGGATCAACCTGGTCTTCATGGGCATGGGCGAGCCGTTCCTGAACTACGACAGCTTCATGGTCGCGGTGCGGATGCTGGTCGCCGAGGCGGGCCTGAGTCCGCAGCGCATGACTGTTTCAACCTCGGGGATCGTGCCGGGGATCGAGAGGTTCGCGACAGAGCCCGCTGCGTTTCGCCCGCGGCTGGCGATCAGCCTCAACGCGCCCAACAACCAGGTCCGCGAAGCGCTGATGCCCATCAACCGCAAGTGGCCGATCGAGGCGGTTGTCGATGCCGTGCGCAAGATTCCCCTCCGCCGGCGCGAACGGGTCACCTTCGAGTATGTACTGCTGGCGGGAGTCACGGACCGCCTCAACGATGCACGAGAACTCGCGCGGCTTATCCGCCGCACCGGCCTGCCCGCCAAGGTGAATCTGATTGCGTGGAACTCAGGTCCCGGCATCGCCTACCAGACGCCCGCGCCGGAGTCGGTCGAGTTGTTCAAGCAGGAGCTGATCGACGGCGGAATTCCCGTCTATCTGCGCAAACCCCGAGGCCGCGACATCTACGCTGCGTGCGGGCAGTTGAAGAGAACCGTGGAGCGATAATGATTGAGGCGATCTCTATGGTCGTAAACAAAGCACGAGGCGACTTCAAATGAAGGCAGAGTACAAGCGGTGGTTGGAACTTCAGAAATACGATTCCGGGACAGTTAATGCCCAAGTCTACAGGGCCGCACGCGTAGAGGAAAACTACGGCGACTTGGACAGCCACGTACGATACAGATAGGCTAGCAAACGTCATCGAGGCACTGCGCTATTCGACAGACGACGAGAGAAAAGGGCGCGAGAACCCAAGCAAGATTCCGTTCGAGGGGAACATCCGTAACAATCTTGCTTCCTATCGCAACGCAGTGGAACGGTATTGTAAGTTCAGAGCTGTTGAAGGAGACCAATTTGTCAGCTCTGAATCGATGACAGATCGGATCCCCGGTGGACAGCCGACCGAGGAAGACCTTGGCCAGCGTTTTGGGTTAGAGCGCGACCTGCAAGCAACATTGAGAAAGAAGATCAATGAGCTCGAAGATGGGCTTCTGATTATCGATGAAGGCGCGGAACGCTCCGTCGATTCTGGGTTTATTGACATTACGGCAAAGGACGTAGACGGGATAATTGTTGTAATTGAACTCAAGGCAGGAGTTGCAGGACAACGGGCTGTCGCTCAAATACTAAGTTACATGGGCGACGTGTTTGCCGAGGAAGAGAACAGAAAAGTTCGAGGCATCTTAATAGCATCTGATTTCGACTCAAAGGCGAAGGCGGCCGCGAAGGTGATTCCTACCCTCACATTACGTAGGTATAGCGTCCAGTTCCATTTTTCGGATGTTTTGGCGTAAGGTAACCCCTACGCCGCCCGGTCTACCACTTCGAGCCTTCTGCCTTCGATCTTTTGTAGATAGGCCACAATCTCAAAGAGGTTCCTGGCCTGGGGATTGCCTTTGGCGCTGAACATACGCATCAACACCTTCGGCGAGCGGCCGAGGTCCTCGCCGATCTTGATGAACCCGACCGTGCCGTTGATGTATTTGCGCAGGAGCGACTTGCCAACTTCCACCTCGCCGGAGATCATGCAGCTCATAGCTTCCTTCAGCAGAGCGCGACGAAAGCCCGGGTTCTCCTGCAGTTTCATTCGGACGGTTTCATTAAAGCTTGTTGTCAGTGCCATGTGTCCTCCCTTTTCTGCCCTTAAATTCCCGCCATAGTGCCTTCGCTCTCTCTATGTCGTCTTGCTGGCGTTTCTTGCTGCCGCCGGCAAGTAGAATCACCAGTTTCTCGCCATCCCACCCGAAGTAGATGCGATAGCCAGGACCAAAATCGATCCGGATCTCATTTACGCCCGTACCAAGTGCTTTTACCGATGAAAGATTGCCGTGTTCCAGCCGTTCAAGCGCTCTGGCAACGCGCGCCTGCGCTTCATCACTGAGATGGTCCAGCCATCTTAGGAAAGGGCATTGTCCTAGCCTGTCAATGTACTGCCGGATCTCGATCACGAGGGAATGGTAGCACAAAAGATACTATATGGCGAATGAATTCTAGAGCATCGTGGAGCGGTTATGTCTCAGGCACTTCTTTTAGCACTACCATCTTTTCGTCCCAGCTCCATCAGCGCGTCTGCCACTTTGTCGGCGGCGTGGCGAACAAACTCTCCCTCGCTGGCGAAGTTTCCGGTGATGCACCGGATTCCCATGGACTCGATTCTTTCGATGTCGACCTCGATAGGCGATGCGCCTTGTGCTGTATACCGCTTCAGCGTCTCGGCCGAGAATGGCGCGGTATGCACGATCGCGTAGTCGAAGATGGGCGCCCCTAAGTGGTTGTAGATGCGCTCGATGTGCTCGGATGCTTTGAGGCCCAGGCTCTCATTGGTCTGCGACATCAGGTTCGAGACATAAACGCGCAGTCCGCCGGCCACAGCCAGGGCCTCTGCCACTCCGTCGACCAGCAGGCTGGTGATCAGGGAGGTATAGAGCGAACCCGGCCCGACGGTGATCAGGTCTGCCTGATGAATGGCGCAGAGCGATTCTGGCAGGGGCGCGGGGTTGGGCGGGTCGAGTCTGAGTTCGACGATGCGTCTTTTGCTGGCTGTGATGTTGGTCTCGCCGCGGACGAAGGAGCCGTCGTCCATCTCGGCCACCAGAGTAGTATTTGCAGTGGTGGCGGGATAGATGCGGCCGCGGGTGTTGAGAATCGTGGAGGCGAGCTGGATAGCGCGGGCAAAATCGCCGGTGACTTCAGTCAGCGCGGCCAGAAAGAGATTGCCCAGGTTGTGTCCTTGCAACTCATCGCCCCGAATGAAGCGGTGGCTGAAGAGCTTGGCGAGCAGGTCTTCCTCTTCGCTGAGCGCCACCATGCAGTTGCGCAGGTCGCCCGGGGGGAGCATATTGAAGCCCCTGCGCAGCCTTCCGGAAGAGCCACCGTCGTCAGTGACCGTAACCACCGCGGCAAGATCGGCGATGAGCGCCGCCGCCGGGTCGGTTCCAGCCGCCGCGACATAACGGCGCAACCCGCGCAGCAGCGTGGAAAGGCCGGTGCCTCCGCCGATCGCCACTACGCGTAATGGGCGCACTTGAACTCCTCGTTTGGTGAAGCAGGATCGCTTCCCTGAATACTCAGGGTGAAGAGTTCAGGGGGAGCAGATCTCTGTGCCTTACTCGGGATACAGCAGTTCAGTGAACCGGGGATCGTCGAGCATGTTCTGAAAGTCGTTATCGACGCGAGCCTGGACACGGTTGCGCGGGTTGATATCGATAGAGCGGGCCAGACACTCCAGGCACTCCTGCGTCCGCCCCAGCATGGCTTCAAGGACGGCCAGACCGTAGTAGACGTAGTCAGCCTGTGGATGGGCTGCCAGGATGGCCGCGAACTCGTCGCGCGCCTCCTCGTAATCGCCAGTGTTCAGCCGGGAGATCGCATAGTCGAAGTGCTCTTCCGGGGAATTGAACTGACGCCGTAAGTGCTGCATCTGCCGCCGGCAGGCAGTCGCGTACATGCGGCAGCGCTCCCGGAACTCGGTCGGCGCCTCGGCCTCGAGCTTCTCAAATGTGGCAAGCGCTTTGTCGAACTTGCCCTGCTGGAGAAACTGTACGGCAGCCGTGAAGCTCTGCGCAGCCGAACCCGCGGTCATCCGTCCATCGCCCTTGCCGGCGCCCGTTGTGTTCTTCTTGCGGCCAGTTGCCGCCGAGTGCCCATCTTGCATCATTCGGTCTTCCATCTCACTAGGTTGCGCTCCTCAAAAGGCCTTGCATCACGCAGAATGGCAATTTCAAAGCGTAATCCGCAATGGTCACTTTATACGCATTGCATCCAAGGACGTCAAATGCCGCTGTGTACCCCTACCGTGGTTTTACTCACTTGCTGCTGTAGATCGCCGGGTTCAGTGCGGGATCGTTATACATTTTCAGTTGCTTGTAGAGCCGAAAACGGCGCGTTCCGGCCAGGGACTGCTGCCACAAATCGTCGAGACATCGGGCAAGATCCTGGCGCTGCTCTTCAAGAATAGCCAGCCGGCTGCGATTCCGTTCCCCATGTCCAGCCGGCGGATTGGGCCGATCGATCTCTTCACGCGTATGGAAGGTTTTGAGGGAAAGTATAGATAGCCGGTCGATGATCAGGCCCGGCGACTCGGAGTTGAGCGGCGCTGTGGGGCAGGGAAGCCCAAGAGGTTCCAGCTGGCTGAGCAGCAACAGGTCCAGCTTCTCTGCCAGGTCATTACGCTGCTGGTTGGTGCGGTCGATGCGGCGCTTGGTACTGGCGATCTCGCCGTCGGAGGCTTCGGGCCTGCGGGCCTCGTCCTCGATGTGCCAGAGATCGAAGTTGGCCCGGTGTTGGCGCTCAACAGCTTCGAGAAAGGCCGCCTGCTCGCCGGAAACCTCAGCGGATTGTGCTTCGCCTTGTTGCACTGTCGAGGCATCCGGCTGGTGCCAGGCGCGCGTCTGGCGGTCGTGCAGTCCGACAATTGCATGAGCGATCTGCTGCACGGATTGCATTGGCCTCCATAGGTCCGCTGCCGGCAAGCCCGCGAAAAGGGCTGACATCAAAAAGATATCGTGCCGACCGCAGGCCGTGCCAGCCGGTATGGACGGTATCACAGCTTCAGGCAAGCTGCGATACAAGGCACGGAAAAATAACCGGCAGCAACGCAAAAAAATGGGACTTGCGACAGGGTCGCGGGATTGACATGTAACTTAAAGATTAATAAATAGTTACGCGCTACTGGCTGCGGTGAATTGCGCCAGACTGGTGAGCCCGCTGGGACTCGAACCCAGGACCCACGCCTTAAAAGGGCGTTGCTCTACCAACTGAGCTACGAGCTCTCACACCAAGCGCTTCTTTGAAGGTAACATAGGATTGTGCCGGTTTGCTCTGGCTCCCGTAGCTGCTCCCGAGCGCCTGGCAGAGGGCGGAAATCCCCAAGGAGTCATTACCTGGAGTTACTTTTGTGCGTGGGGAATTGATTTCACTTCACTTAACTCTCTGACTCCATTAGAATTGTCACAATTCGGAATGGACGACCGTTCTGACGAGAAAGTGTTATCCCTCTGACATTGCAAGTGTTATTGCTGGTCGGTGCTGTTACCGGTAGGATTCCGAATATGGGCCAGCCGTGCGTGGCGGAATCGATCGTTACGCGAGTCAAAGCCTAAGAGATCCGTACGCTGAACAGTTTTTTTTCAAACGCAGTACTGGGCTGAGGGTTATGGCAGATCGAATGACACAGCAGAACTCGAACGAACCGCCGGAAGACGTAGCTTCGCTGTATTCGTGGGCGAATCTGCATGGCGCCAAGTATCGGGATTTCTCTGCCTCCAGGGCCCTGAACCGGGAGCGGACGCGAGTCCGTGTCCAGGAGGAAGCAGAGCAGGAACATCAGCTCGCTATTCAGAAGGTTGAAGCAGCCGAAGCTGCTCAGGCCAGGGAATCGGCAGAAGCAGCTTTTCGATCCGCCGAACAGGCGCACCAGGCAGAGGTAGCGGCGCAGATGTCAGCCCACGAGGCCGCCGCATCCGCGCAGAGACTTGCCCAGGAACGTGCCCGGCAGGCCGATGAGGCAGCTCAGCGTGCCGCCTTCGAACAAAAACGTATTGCCGGCGAAGACTTCTCCAGGCGGACTGCCGAGGAGCGTTCGCGCATGGCAGCCGATGAAGCCAGCACAGCGCAGGCTCTGGCCGCCACGATGGCGCGCTCGGCTCAGCAGAGGGCCGGGAACGTCCAGCCTTCGTATCCCACAGCATCATGGATTCCCTCACACGCGACTCAGCCGGTATCGATTCCTGATACCCGTCAAGGTATGCCGGCTCCAGCATCGGCAGCTCGTCCTGGCCAGGACTCCCGGGATAACAGCACACGGCCGGCATGGCTGACGCAGCGGTTCGAGTCGGCGCCAGCGGCCGCGCCCGCCCCGGTGCAGTCACCTGAGGACACGATTCAGGGCTCCAGAGACAGAATCACGGCTCGCTGGTTTGCGCTCAAGAGCGTTCTGGACGGCTCTCCGGAGTCTCCTGCCGCATCTGCGACCGAGCCTGCGCAATCCGCATCGCGCGTTCCGGTTCTGGCCATATTTTCACTGTCTGGCGGAGTAGGAAAGACAAGTCTTACGGCGACCCTTGCCCGTGCACTTTCGGCACGCGGCGAGCGGGTTCTGATTGCCGAGACCGCCTCTTTCGGTCTGCTTCCGTTCTTTTTTGGCGCGCACGATCAGCGCTACGGACAACTGCGGACGTTCAGCCCGCCGTCGTCCAGCAGCGATGCGCCGATTCAGATGGTCAGTTTCGATCCCGGCGCACTGGGTCCTGAGGAAGGTCCTCAGGAGGCCCTCCAGTCAGGCATCTCCCGCAACAGTCAGAATGTCAGCCGGGTCATCGTCGACGTAGCGACCGCCTCGGCCAGCATCACGCGCCGCCTGATGAAGCTGTCTCCGCGAGTTCTGGTTCCGGTCATTCCGGACATGAGTTCGGTGGTCAGCGTCAATTCGATCGACTCGTTCTTCGAGCAGTACTCGGGAGGCTCCAACAAGCTCCCCTACTATGTTCTGAATCAGTTTGACCCGTCGCTGCCGCTGCATCTGGACGTTCGCGAAGTTCTGCGCGAAAAGCTGGGCGACCGTCTGCTGGGCTTTGCGCTGCGCCGCTCGCCGGCGGTCAGCGAGGCCCTGGCCGAAGGTATGACGGTAATGGATTATGCGCCGGGCTCCGGCGTGGCCGAGGACTTCGGTGGTCTGGCGTCCTGGGTAAAGAGCACGCTGGCTCCGGCCCACAGCAGCTTCCGCGGTGTACGTTGGAGTGAGCGATGACGCCGATCGATCTTTGGCAGGACATCGGCGCGGGCGGGAACTTGTTCCTGAAGATCCTGCGCCTTCTCATTCTTGCTGCGTCAGCGGTGGTGCTGTACTTTCTGGGCACGCTTCCCCTTACCTGGCCCCAGCAGGCGGTACTCGGCCTTCTGACTTTGCTGATGGCCATGGCCATTGCCCGCAGTTCGGACTCGTATCTGGTTACGCTGACGCTGGTGCTTTTGTCCTGCTTCTGCACGTTCCGTTACGGGTACTGGCGCATCTTTCAGGTCATTCGTTTCTTTCAGGATCCGGCCAATCACTGGACGGCGCTGGATGCGTTCTTCATTCTGTGCCTGCTGATTGCTGAGTCGTATGCGTTCTTTATTTTGTTTCTGGGCTACTTTCAGACCATCTGGCCGCTGCGCCGCGCTCCGGTGGCGCTGCCCGACGATCCGGACGACTGGCCGCACATCGATGTTCTGATTCCCACCTACAATGAGCCGCTCGACGTGGTTCGCTACACCGCGTTCGGCGCTCTGAACATGGATTGGCCGGCCGACAAGCTGCACATCTTCATCCTCGACGACGGCCGACGGCCGGAGTTCGCGGAGTTTGCGCGAGAGGCCGGCATCGGATACAAGATCCGCCCCGACAACTTCCACGCCAAGGCGGGCAACATCAACACGGCGCTCAAGTCGCTGGACTCGCCGCTGGTGGCGATCTTCGACTGCGATCACGTGCCTACGCGCAGCTTTCTTCAGATGACCATCGGATGGTTCATTCGCGACCGCAAGCTGGCCATGCTGCAGACGCCGCACCATTTTTACTCGCCCGATCCGTTTGAGCGCAATCTGCAGCAGTTTCGCATTATTCCCAACGAGGGTGAGCTGTTCTACGGCATCGTTCAGGACGGCAACGACTTCTGGAACGCCTCGTTCTTCTGCGGCTCCTGCGCGGTGCTGCGGCGCTGCGCGCTCGACGACATCGGCGGCATCGCCGTTGAGACGGTCACGGAAGACGCGCATACGTCTCTGCGCATGCAGATGAACGGCTGGAATACGGCCTACATCAACATTCCCCAGGCCGCGGGACTGGCCACGGAACGGCTTTCGGCGCACGTCGGCCAGCGCATCCGCTGGGCGCGCGGCATGATCCAGATTCTGCGCACCGACAATCCGCTGTTCGCGCCCGGTCTCAAGCTGCCGCAGCGCATCTGCTACTTCAACGCGATGTGCCACTTTCTGTACGCGGTGCCGCGGCTGGTGTTCCTGACCGCTCCGCTGATCTATCTGCTGCTGAATCACACGAATATTCCGGGCTACTGGGCCGGCATTCTGGCCTATGCGTTGCCTCACCTGCTGCTGTCGAACGTGACCAACTCGCGGATTCAGGGCGATCATCGCCACTCGTTCTGGAACGAAATCTACGAGGCGGTGCTGTCGCCGTATATTCTGCTGCCCACCATGCTCGCCCTGCTCAATCCCAAGCTGGGTAAGTTCAACGTGACGGCCAAGGGCGGCGTCGTCAAGCGCACGTTCTTCGACATGCGCATCGCGCAGCCCTACCTGGTGATGCTGTTCTTCAACATCATGGGCATCCTGCTCGGAGTGGCACGCTTCTTCTGGTGGGATACATCGCGGCGCGGCACGGTGGTCATGAACGTGATGTGGTGCGTCTTCAACGTCGTCATCCTGGGGGTGTGTTCGGCGGTGGCCCGCGAGCTGCGCCAGTTGCGCACCACGGTCCGCGTCAGCGTCGTCACTCCGGTGATTGCGCATTTGGACGGCGAACGCTATCTGACGGGCGAAACCACCGATATGTCCAGCGGAGGCGCCTGCATACGCTTTACCGATGAAGCCGACGCAATTCCTCAGAGCCTGGTACGGCTGGCTTTCCCCATGCCGAGTGTCGGCGTCGATCTTCCCGCCACCGTTGTCTCCTCGGAGGGCTCCGTGCTCCGAGTCCGCTTTGATAACCTCACCATAGCCGAACAGGAAGTGCTGACCATGGTTCTCTATTCGCGCGCCGACTCGTGGTTGGGCTGGGGAGAATCACGCGAAAGCGATAACATTCTTTTCAGTCTGAGGCGAATCTTCTCAATCTCAATGCACGGCTTAATCACGACCTTCCAAAGCCTGATCGGCAAGTCCGACAAACCCAAGTCGGGCTCGATATCGATCGCTCGTTCGGTGGGCGTGCTGCTGCTGTCTACGCTGGGCATGATGGCCGGCGTACAGCTCTCGGCCCAGCCTATGGGCTTTGCCGGGTCTCTGAAGAAGGGCAACGCCCCTGTCGCGGTTGACAAGAACCCGGTGCTGGCGCCGGGGCAGTACTTGGACCACTTCAGCCTTGCCGATGCCGGTGCTCCGCAGATCGAGTTGCACGGCATCGATACCCTGCACACGGTGTACTTCACGCTGCCGCTCACGCACGTTCCGGCCACAGCCAAGATCCATCTCTTCTTTGCGTTTTCGCCCAGCCTGCTGCCGCAGATCAGCCACCTCAAGCTGCTGATGAACGGAACTCTGTTCGCCACCATTCAGCCCACGCCGGGCCCCAATGGCGGCTCAGACGGCCGTGACGCGGAGGCCGAGTTCACGGTTCCGACTGAGTTGCTGGTCCACAACAACGCGCTGACCATCGAGTTCATCGGACACTACATCCTGGTTTGCGAAGACCCGGCCAACACCACGCTGTGGGCACGCGTACACCGCACCTCCTACATTGAGATCAACGGCAACAAGCTGCCCATGGCCGACGACCTCAGGCAGTTGCCGACGCCGCTTCTCGACCCGTCGGTCGTGCAGCCGCCCAGCATCCCCATCGTCTTTACCAGTGCGCCTTCGAATAAAGCGATTCAGGCCGCCGGAATCGTTTCCAGCTACTTCGGCCTGCTTTCGGAGTCCCGTCCGGTCCGCTTCCCGGTTCACATCGGCCCGCTGCCCATGGGCAACGCGATCGTGATCGCCGACTCGCCCAGTAATTTGCCGCCCGGTCTGGGTTTGCCACCCGTCACTCAGCCAACAGTGGCCATGCGCACCAATCCCAATGACCCTTACAGCAAGCTGCTCATTGTTACGGGCGCAGATGCCGAGCAGACTCTTATGGCCGCGCAGGCCGTCGCCATGCACGCCGATTTACTTGCCGGCCCCCTGGCTACGGTCGATAAGCTGACCCTGCCCGCCAAACAGCCCCCGGATACGGCCCCGCGCTGGGCGCGTATCGACAAGACCATCCCGCTGTGGGATTACTCGGTCAGCGAACAGTTGCAAGGCGACGGTACGGCCCCGCTGAGTGTCTACTTCCGCATCCCGCCAGACATTTACTACTCCGATCAGAAGCCGAACGCGGTTCTCAAGCTTGTCTACCGCTACAACTCGATCCCGATCGGTCCCATTTCGAGCATGCAGGTGCGCATCAACAATGCGTTTCTGGGCTCGGTGCCGCTGATTCCAGGCCAGGAGACCTCGAAGAAACTACAGACCGATGTTCCGATTCCGGTAGTGAACCTGCGGCCGTTTTCGAACTCGCTGACTTTTGATTTCACCTTCCAGCTGCTCAAGAAGCAGTCCTGCGAAGACACCACGCCGATCAACATGCAGGGCGCGATCCTGCGCGACAGCTACATCGAGTTGAGCGGTTATCCGCACTACGCGCCACTGCCGAATCTGGAGACCTTCGCCAACGCCGGGTTCCCATTTACCCGCGTGGCCGATCTGGCGGAAACCGTGGTGGTGCTGCCCGCCTCGCCCACCGAGCAGGAGATCGAGACCTTTGTCACCCTCATGGGCCACTTCAGCCGCCAGAGCGGATTTCCGGCCCTGCGCGTTACGGTTGCCGGTCCCGAGGCGCTGCGTAACGGAGCCCACGCGGATTATCTGATCATCGGCACGGGCGACGACCAGCCCGCCTTCAACACACTCAGAAACTCGCTGCCGGTGAGCCTGCAAAGCGGGCAGATCGAGATTCGTGACACTCAGGGGCTCTTTGCTCCGCCGCTGCATCAGGCCTGGTGGAAGGCGGCGCCCAAGGAGCACGTCGAATCGGGGAACCTGGTCGCGGGCGGCACTCCGCAAGCTGTGATCGAGGGCGTCAAGTCTCCGTACGACACGGCGGAGAACCGCAGTGTGGTAGCTATTCACCTTCGCGATTCGTCCACTTTTACGTCTTTCCTTGACACGTTTATCAGTGTCCAGCAGTCCAGCGATATCTCCGGCTCGGTATCGGTTCTGAAAGGCAGCGATACCAATCCGCAGTTCCAGTCGTTCCGCATCGGCGCGGAGGTCTACCATGTGGGCACACTGCCGTTGTGGACGCGCATCACGCTTTGGTTCATGCAGGTTCCGTGGCTGGCGGCGGTGATTGTAATAGCCTTCGCTTTCCTGCTTGCCATCTGGACCCGTCAGTGGCTGCGCGCCCGGGCACGGGCACGGTTGAAGATGACGGAGGACTAGCTTGAAAGCTACGCGGGAGGCATAGCTGGCGACAAGCGTCACCGGGCCCTCTCATCAACTCGGTTCTCGCACGCGCCGCCCATGGAACGGGCGGCGCGTGCGGCAAACGGCCGCGCTGGTTTTGTCGCACTCACAGCATCTCCAGGAGGCGGCAGTACATACACTGGACTCGGAGACTGGGTAGAATGTCCTTCTTTACAAACTGGCCGGCAACGCGCTTACTACTTCTCATTCCGCTCTTGTTGCTCTTCACTGCTACGGGAGGCTGCCGAGAGAAGACCTGGCCGCTTTGGAACGCCTATTCGGCTCGGTTCATTGACCCGCTGGGAAGGGTGATCGATCCACAGTCCGATCAGCGCACGACCTCCGAGGGCCAGTCCTACGCACTGTTTTTCTCTCTTGTAGCCAACAATCGTCAGCAGTTCGATCGCGTACTTTCCTGGACGCAGACCAATCTGGCCGGAGGCAGCCTTGCCACTAACCTGCCGGCGTGGCTCTGGGGCCGGGACAAGGATGGGGTCTGGAAGGTTCTCGACCAGAACTCGGCCTCCGACGCCGACACCTGGATCGCCTACAGCCTGATCGAAGCCGGTCGCCTGTGGAAGGAACCCGCCTACACCCAGTTGGGCAAGGCGATGCTGCCGCTGATTGCAAACACCGAGGTGGCAACTCTTCCCCGGTTCGGTCCCATGCTGATGCCCGGCCGGTTCGGTTTTCAGCACGAGAGCACGTGGACTCTGAACCCTAGCTATCTGGCTGAGTTTGTTCTGAATCGTCTCGCCACCGCCGATCCCACCGGCCCCTGGGCCGAGATCGCGATTCGCGTTCCGGCAGTGATTGAGCAGGCCTCCCGCCACGGCTTCATCATGGACTGGGTGGACTACGTGCCTGGAGACGGTTTTTACCCGACAGTTCCGCTTCACGAGGGTGTGGATGTCAACACCCAGTCGATCAACGGAAGCTACGACGCAATCCGAGTCTATCTCTGGGCCGGCATGATGGACCCCGCCAGCACCGACCGGGCTCACATCCTGAACACGATTCCCTCGATGGCTACCTACCTTGCCTCTCATGATGCCCCCCCGGAAAAGGTGAATGCGAATGGCATCCCGATGGAGCAAGATGGACCGGTAGGGTTTTCCGCGGCGATGCTGCCGTATCTGCGTGCCTATCCATCCACCTCGCAGGCCAGCGGCCGGCAGATGATCCGGATGGCGGCGCAGAAAGATGCGGCAACGGGTCTGTATGGAAAGGGGTTAACATATTACGATCAGAACCTTGCACTGTTCGGGACTGGCTTTCTTGAGGGAAGGTTCCGATTTGGTCCGGCTGGGGAACTGAACGTAGAATGGAAAGTCCGATGATCACGAATCCCGGAGCGCGTAGACGGGTCGGTACGGTAGTAATCTGCCTTTTCCTGGCGGCTGGGGTAGTTGTTGCGCAAAATCAGGGTACGGCGTCCGTACGGCTCTCCACGATTGCGCCGAACTCCGTTCTGGCCACGCGCAACGTGCTGGCAGACAAAGCCCGTGCGTCCGAAGGCCGCGGCCGGCCCGACATGGCGCTTCAGCTCTGGCAGCAGATTCAGCTCTCGGACCCCAAGAACATCGAGGCGCTGGCCGGCATCGCCCGCTGCTACAAGCTCATGGGCGACAACGACAAGGCCAGCGAGGCTCTGAACCACCTGCGTCTGGCTAGCCCGAACGACCCGAACATCGCCCGCATCCAGGCCATGTCCAGCAGTCAGGCCGAGAGCGAACAACTCAAGCAGGCCGGCGAACTGGCCAAGCAGAACAAACCGGAAGAGGCCCTGGCCATCTACCGGAAGCTTTATCAGGACTCCCCGCCCAACGGCGATATCGCATTGGGCTACTACCAGACCCTCTACGCGACCAAGGGGGGGCAGGCGCCCGCCATCGCCGGCATGCGCGCGCTTGTGGCAAAGAATCCGGGCTATGCGCCGTATTCCGTGGCGCTTGGCACCATGCTTACCTTCCAGGCAGCCACGCGAGCCGAAGGCCTGCGCTTGCTCCAGTCCCACTCGGCCAGCGGCGATGCGCAGAGCGCCATTCGCCAGGCGCTTATCTGGAACGCGGCCAACCCATCGACGGCCGGTCAGCTTCGCGATTATCTGAAGGCCCACCCCAAGGATCAGGAGGTGGCAAGCAACCTGAAGCAGGCCGAGGCTACGCTGGCGCGCATGAACTCCGGCATCGCCCGCACGCCCGAGGAGCAGGCTGCTTTTGCCGCGCTCAACGCTAACCGCATCGA
This sequence comes from uncultured Acidobacteriaceae bacterium, assembly GCA_903842065.1. Classification (GTDB taxonomy): domain Bacteria; phylum Acidobacteriota; class Terriglobia; order Terriglobales; family Acidobacteriaceae; genus Telmatobacter. Next base: position 49,443 of record CAIMKZ010000012.1, read on the forward strand.
TGAGGCAGAGAAGCGCTTTGCCGCGCTGATCGATCAGGACCCATCCAACGGACGTGTCTTGGCGGGCATCGGCTTTCTGCGCATGAAGCAGCAGAACTTCGGCGCCGCCATCAGCTTTCTTTCGCAGGCCGAGGCCGAGGGATACAAGGACAGGGCAGTCGCGGACGCTCTGGCCAACTCGCGTTTCTGGTACACCATGGGCGAGGCCACGCAGGCCTTCGACAACAACCAGTTCGATCTTTCCCAGACTAAATACAACGACGCTCTCACCATGAACCCGCGCAGTCCCGAGGCACTGAAGGGGCTGGCCGGGGTTTATGTCCGGCAGGAGCAGTTTGCCAGGGGCATCGAGGTATATAACCAGTTGCTTCGCGTTCGCCCGGCAGATGGCGACGGCTGGCGGGGACTCTTTCTTGCCTATGCTCGCCAGAAGGAGTACACCCAGGCTCTGGAGACGGCCAACCGCTTCCCGGCCGCGGTAAAGAACACGCTCTCCTCCGATCCCGATTACCTTCAGACACTGGCTACCATCTACCAGGAGCAGGGCCGCGCATCCGACGCCCAGCGGGTTCTGGCCCAGGCTCTGGCTCTGCCGTATCCCAACGACGGATCGGGCAACGCGCTGAACACGCGGCTCCAGTACGCGGGAATCCTCAATCAGGTCAAGCGTTACGGCGAGGCTGCCGCGCTTTTCATCCAGGTGTTGAACCAGGATTCGAATAACCTCCCCGCATGGGAGGGCCTCATCTCAGCTCACCACAATCTCGGTGAGGACGCGCAGGCCATCTCCGACATCCAGACGATGCCCGCGACCGCGTATGAGGCAGCACTCTCCGACGTCGGATTTCTCTCCATGCTGGGCGCCATCTATCAGCAGGCCAACCAGTTCGAGATCGCCCAGGGCTTCCTTGATCGCGCTGTCAAGCTGACGGTTGCAAACGGCGGCGCAACGCCGGTCGATCTTCAGATGCAGATCGCCTCCATCAGCCTGATGCGTAACGATGCCGCCAGCGCCTACCCGATCTACCGCCAGGTGTTGCTGTCGAATCCGGGCAATGTGAGCGCATGGCAGGGCCTGATCAATACGCTTCATGCCACCAATCGCGACGCCGAGGCCATCCAGCAGATCGATCAGATTCCGTCCTCGATCCGCAAGCAGCTGGAGTCGAATATCGAGTTCGTCCAGACCGAGGCCGGTCTCTATGCGGCCATCGGAGACACTACCCGCGCCTTCGAATACATCAGGGAAATTGAAGACCACTACGCCAAGCTGCACCAGCAGCCTCCGGCTGACATAGATGTTCAGAATGCCTGGCTGCTCTACAACACGGGCAACGATCGGCTTCTGTATCCCGATCTGATGCGCCTGGGAGGCCGTGCCGACCTGACCACGACCCAGCGCGAGACCGTGCAAAGCATCTGGGCCAACTGGAGCGTCCGCCGTGCCGGTGCTGCATTTGATAACGGCAACTACCGCCGTGCCGCCGACATCCTCGATGCCGCCGATCAGGCGTTTCCTGACAATCTGGCTGTGCGCAAGGCCGTCGCGGGCGGCTATGTCCGCGTAGGCCGCGCCAAGGAAGCACTGGCTCTCTTCAAGACCGTTCCGTTGCAGGACGCGACCACGGGCGACTTCCAGGGCGCGATCGGCGCCGCGCTCGCAGCCAACGACAAGGCTCAGGCCGAGATCTGGCTTCGCGAGGCCATGGATCGCTATCCGCGCGATGCCTCCATCCTCACCCTCGCCGCCCAGTACGAGCAGGCCCGTGGCGACAGCGGCCGTGCATCGGACTTCTATCGCGCCGCGATCGCAGTCATGCCGCAGGTGACGCCCGTCGACAGGCTGGCGCACATGCTTGTGAATCCCGAAGCGGATATCACGCCCCACAAGGCCGTGACCGCGGCCGATCTGCAAAAGCTGCTCAATCCAGACAACGAGCCATTCCAGAAGACGGTGAAGCTGCCGGCGCTTCCGGCCTACGGTGTCGATCCCTATGCGGGACCGGCTCCTGTAGTGATCTCTCGGCCTGCCAGCCGCCCCGCACAATCGTCTGAGCCCTTCACGAGTCCAGCCTCGAACACGCACACTCTGCCGGCCGGCAGTTCCGGTCCGTCGATCATGCCGATCCCGAACAGCGCCGTAACCGCACCCGAGCCCTTCACCCAGCCGGTGGCGGTTTCGAGCGGTGGCTCCGGCGCGGGCCAGCTGAGCGCTCAGGACGCTTCTGCCGCGGCTTACGCTCCCAACACACAGATTCAGACCAACCCTCCGCACTCGGTTGCCTCCGATGCGTGGATGGGGCTGGTCTTTTCGCTGGTCAAAGCCGGGCGTAACGCCGAGGCTATACAGGAACTGGGCAAGATTCCTGCTGATATTCGCGACCAGTTGGAAGCTAACGTCGAATTCGTGCAGGGTGTAGCCAGTCTGTATTTGACTATTGGCGACTCAGCCCGCTCACAGGCCTACATGAGCCGAGTTCAGAGCTTCTATCAGGTACACCGTCTCGATATGCCTTCCGGCATTGAGATCCAGTACGCATGGCTGCTCTACAACCTGCGGAATGAAGCCGCCCTCTATCCCGTCATGCAGCGGCTTGACGCGCGCAACGATCTGCCGGCCGAGCAGCGCACGGATGTAGAGAGCCTCTGGTCGAGCTGGGCTGTGCGCCGTGCCTCCGATGCTCTGGACCGTGGCAATCTGGCTCGCGGCGTTGAAATTCTTCAGGCCGCCGCGCTGGACTATCCCACCAACCTTTCTGTCCGCCGCAGTCTCGGCGGAGCCTACTCGCGTGTGGGTCGCGGTGTGGAAGCCCTGGCTCTGTTCAAGGCCATCCCGCTGGACGATGCAGCCGCCGGCGACTATCAGGGAGCGATCTCTTCCGCGATGCTTGCAGGGGATGCGATGCAGGCCGAGACCTGGCTTCGCGCGGGGCTGACAAAATTTCCGAACGATCCTCTCATTCTTGAGCTTGCGGCTCAGTTCGAGCAGGGACGCGGCAACAGCGATCGCGCTACGGCATTCTGGCGCGCGGCTCTGGCCGTTCTGCCTCCCGGTGCGGCCACTCAATCTCTGCCCACCACGGTTTCCTACCAGATTGGATCGATCCATACTCCGTCGCCCGGCGACACCAAGAAGCTGCTCGATCCGCGTCTCGATCCCATTTCTTCTACTAACTGGGTAGCGCCGAAGCCCTCGTCGGCATCCGGTCCGTCTTCGAACCTGCATTCTCCCTCTGAGCCGCGCTTCTCCCTCCTTTCTGTGGCTGTTTCGAGCGGCGGATCGGGCGCAGGACAGTTGAGCGGACAGGGTGTTACGGCTCCGGCCGCTGCTCCAAACTCGCAGCTCCAGGTTGCGCCGACCCACTCGATGGCCTCCGATGCCTGGATGGGGCTGATCTTCTCGCTGGTCTCCGCAGGGCGCAACGCCGAGGCTCTCCAGGAACTCAACCGCATTCCCCCCGACGCGCGTACTCAGTTGGAATCGAACATCGAGTTCGTGCAGGGAATCGCCAGCCTCTATCTGGCCGTTGGCGACGTAACCCGGGCGCAGTCCTATATCGGACGGGTTCAGACGTACTATCAGCTCCATCGTGCCAACATGCCTGCCGGTCTTGAGATTCAGCATGCATGGCTGCTCTACAACCTCAAGGACGACGTGGCGCTGTTCCCGATCGTTCAGCAGCTCGATTCCCGTGGCGATCTTACCGCCGCGCAGCGCAAGGAAGTCGAGAGCCTCTGGGCCAGCTGGGCTGTGCGCCGCGCTACGGATTCCATGGATCGCGGCAACATGCTGCGCGGGGTTGAGATACTTCAGGCCGCCACGCAGGACTATCCGTCGAACTTAACCGTCCGCCGAGCTGTAGCCTCTGCTTACGCTCGGGTTGGCCGCGCCAACGACGCGCTGGCGCTCTTCAAGACCATCCCCATGGACAACGCCGCCGCAGGAGACTATCAGGGAGCAGTTTCAGCGGCTCTGGTGGCCGGCGACATGGTTCAGGCAGAGACGTGGCTGCGTCAGGCGCTGAACAAGGGTTCGAACGATCCCGGAGTCCTGGCTCTAGCCGCTCAGTTTGAACAGGCACGCGGAAACAACGAACGCGCCACGGCCTTCTGGCGTGCCGCGCTGGACGCAATGCCTCCAGGAGAGTCCATTCAGCCTCTGCCGGTAGCCGCGGCGTTCCCGCCGGGTTCCTATCGCGCGCCGGCCGCGGGCGACACCAAACGGCTGCTCGACCCGCGTTTCGATCCCGCGCCGTCTGTCGGCGAACAGACTCCGCTGCCTTCCTACCGCTTCCAGTCGGGCAGTGCCGTATCGCAGAGTCCGTCGGTTCCGGCCCAGATGCAAGCCGCTCCTTCTCCGGCGCCGTCTTCCTGGAACTCACGTCCTTCCAGCCAGCCGTTGCCATGGCCTTCGAATACCAGCCCGAGCTATCCAACCTACTCCGCGCCGTCCACAGGGCAGGGGACTGGTGCTGGCGGATCGTCGCCATATATCCCGCAGGGCACGGCCCGAAACACCACGCCGGGCGCTCCGATACTAATCGAGCAAAGCTCGGTGCAGGGACCCGTGACTCCATCTGTTCGCGGTTCCAGCAGCAGCCCGATGACAGGTCGGGTCGTACTGCCGCCATCGGAAGAGAACATCACTTCGCAGCCGGAGAGTCCAGCCATTCACTCTTTGCCCAACTCTCCGTCCACGTCTGGCTATAACGTCGCTCAGTACACGCCCTCGGCTCAGGAAGCCACTACAGGCGCCTACTCGTCTCCCAAGCCCCGGGCTGAGCAGACACCCGATCCTGTGCCTCCAGCGCCTCAGATCACCACTACGAAGCCAAGAGCGGCTCAGCAGCGCACGGTTACGCCTCGGCAGACTCTGGGCAACGCCCCGATTCAGCAGCAGAACACCCAGACGTTAGTGGTTCCGCCGCAGAGCAATACGCAGACTTACATTCCGCAGGCTGGGCAGCAGACCCAGACCGGCGCGGGCTTGTCTGATGACGAGCTTCAACAGCGCGAGTTGCCTCCGCTGCGCGGGCCCTGGGTTCGCACCCAGCGCCAGGAGCCGACGCTAAGTCCTCGCGATATGGCAGAACGGCAGCTTACGGCCATTCAGTCCAGCTACAGCGGCTGGCTGGGCGGCACGGGCGACTTCAGCTATCGCTCCGGCGCTCTAGGTTTCTCGCATCTGGCTATGCTGGATGTGCCCATGGAAGCCTCCATGCCGCTCGGATTCCTCGGCAGATTCACCGTAGTTGCCAAGCCCGTATTCCTTGACTCTGGACAGGCGGACGGGACAGCAACGATGACCGTCGTCGAGTCCACGGTCAGCGGCAGCAGGGCGGTCAGCATTCCGCAGCCGCTCGGCACTCTCACCACCACCGACACAACGCCTCCGCCGCAACAGAACGCAGTTGGCCTGGGTGGCGAGATCCAGCTGGCATTTCCTCACTTCGCAATCGCGGCTGGATACACGCCTTACGGCTTCCTCGTCACCACCTTTACCGGCCGTCTCTTCTGGAAGCCCGGTAACGGACCGTTCACCTTTAATCTGGTGCGCGACTCGGTCAAAGACTCACAGCTCTCCTACTCCGGACTGCGCGACCCTGCCGGCGCGTCGCTGGCTACTCTGGGCGCCATCTGGGGCGGAGTCGTAACGAACCAGGGAACCATCCAGTTCAGCCGGGGCGACGCCCAATCGGGCTACTACTTCGCCGGCAGCGGCCAGTATCTCACCGGTTACAAGGTGCAGAACAACAAGCGCATCGACGGCTCCGCAGGCGCCTATTGGCGCGTCTATGCGAACCCTGAGACCGGCTCTCTCAGTATCGGAGCCAACTTCTTTGCCATGCACTACTCCAACAACCAGAATGCGTTTACGTATGGCATGGGCGGCTACTTCAGTCCGCAGGGCTACTTCCTGGGCAACGTGCCCTTTACTTGGTCCGGACACTACGGAACCCGCTTCCACTACACGGTGATGGGCGCGGCGGGCGTGCAGGCGTTCTCGCAGAATGCGACGCCTCTCTGGCCGCTGCCTGAACAGAAGGCCACTCAGACGTCTCAAAACAACGCCATGCTGCCGAACTTCTCCAGCGTCGGCGCAAACTACGACATGCGTTTCGAAGGGGCGTACCAGATTACTCCGCACTGGTTTGCGGGCGTTCGCTTCCAGGCCAACGACTCTCGCAACTACGGCCTCGGGTCGGGCAGCTTCTTCATCCGCTACGTCTTCCGCGAGCAGCCCTCTACGGTAGCTGGCCCCACTGGCCTCTTTCCGACCGACGGCTTCAGGCCCTTCACCATTCCGTAGCTCTCAATATAATAACGGCGGCGAGTCTTGACTCGCCGCCGTTATTATTTGAAACCCAAAAAACTGAGCTACGCCTTTTTCACGGGCCTCTGCATCGGCACCACTTGCACGGTCACGTCCCGAATCTCGTTCAGGAAGCGGTTCAGCACCGAGCCGCGAAGCAGGATGTCCAGTCGCGAACGAACCGGCTGACCAAAGACAACGTGCGAGATATTCTCCTGCTTGGCGAAGCGGATAAGCGCGTCGGAGACGTTGCGCTCGGTGAGAGTGACGACGTGCGCGCCCAGGTCTCGCGCCATGCGCAGAAACTCTTCTACGCGCTGGTGGTCTTCCGGGTCGCCCTGGGCTTTTTCATTGGGTTTGGCCACATAGACCGCATACCAGTTTGAAGCCAGTCTGCCAGCCACGCGAGCTCCAACGCGCAGCAGCCGTTCGGTGCCGGGTCTCTCGCTCAGGCATACCATAACCTTCTCGGGCATGGGCGCCTGCTCCAGGCCCTGGGTCCTGCGGTAGTCCGCCGCGCGATTGCCGACCTGCTCGGCCGTGGTGCGCAGCGACAGCTCGCGAAGCATGTTCAGGTTGCCTTTGCGGAAGAAGTTGGCCAGCGACTGTTCAACCTTGTCGTGAGTGTAGATTTTGCCCTGGCGCAGCCTGCCGCGCAACTCCTCCACCGTAAGATCTACGTTGATCACTTCGTCGGCGCGCTTCAAAAAGCTGTCGGGGACAGTCTCGCGGATTACCGTATTCGCCGACCGGTTCACGGCGTCGTTCAGCGTCTCAAGATGCTGGATGTTTACCGACGTCATCACGTTGATTCCGGCGTCGAGCAATTCCAGAACATCTTCGTAGCGCTTGCGATTCCGGCTTCCGGGTACGTTGGTGTGCGCCAGTTCATCGACGATCACGGTGTGCGGCTTGCGCTCGAGGATGGCGTCTACATCCATCTCCTGCAGGGTGACGTTCTTGTAAGCGATCGATTTGAGAGGGATCTGTACGAGATCGCGGATCTGGTCCGCGGTCTCCTGACGGCCATGCGTGTCGATGAGCCCGATCACCACGTCCACGCCCTGCTGGCGCATCATGTGCGCATCAAGGAGCATGTGGTAGGTTTTACCCACGCCTGGAGCGGCTCCGATATACACCTTAAGCCGTGCGTGTTCAGCGGTCTGGTTTGGAGCGATCTCTGACATGCCTAGCCCACCTCGACGGGATGTCGCTTTTCTATGCCGGCAGAGACCGGCAGAGAAATGCGGAATGTTGTGCCATGCCCGATGCGGCTCTCGACAGCGATCTGTCCTCCGAGCGACTCCACCAGCCTGCGCACAAGAGCCAGTCCAAGTCCGGAGCTCTTCTCGGAGAAAGTGTTGAAGCGGTCAAAGATGGTGCTAAGGCGATCTGCCTCGATGCCGCGGCCTGTGTCGCGCACCGTGAACTGGATGAACTCGCTTACCTCATCGGCAGTGAGCTGTATCTCATGCTCTGCCGGCGTATAGCGCAGAGCGTTGGAGAGGAGATTGTCGAAGATGGAGCGCACGGCTCGCCGGTCGGCATGAATCACGGATAGATCGGCGTAGGCCAGCACATCGATCCGGACGCGCTTCTCGGCAGCCTCATCTACATAGCGGTTACGAGCTTCGTTCAGCACATCGATCGGGCGCAGGGAAACCAGTTGAAGTTCGCGCTTGCCGGCATCGAGTTCGGCTACCTCGATCAGGTCAGCCATCAGATCGTTCAGCCGTTCGCCCTCGGTGGCCGCTTCGGCCAGCAACTCAGCCTGTAGCGGGCGCAGTTCGCCTCCAAAGCCCTGGTTCAGCGCGTAGAGTCCGCGGCGCAGGCGCAGCAGCGGATCGCGCAGCTTGCGGCTGGCAACGCTGATGAATTGCGTCTTGAAGCGATCGGTATCCTTCAGGCTGGTCACATCTTCCAGCGTCGTGACCGCCCCCAGAAGCCTTCCCTCGGCGTCTCGCATGGGAGTGGTGCGCAACCGGTAGCTGCGCTCCTGCTCGCCGATCCTCATGGGAAGCAGAGCCGCTTCGCCTTCGGTCGCCACCGGTTTCTGTAGCGAAACCGCGTCCCGGATCGACTCCAGCATCTTTTCGCCGCCCTGAGTTTTGGCCAGCGCCATGCGATCTGCCACGGCGTCGCCGAGCAACTCCTTTGCCGCCTGGTTTACCTTGAGAATCTGTCCTCGGCCATCGGTTACGAGTACCGGCTCAAAGATGGACTGAAGCACGGCGTCGGAGAGTTGATACTCCATCTGCCTGCGGCCGGCCTCGGTATCGCGCAACTCGCGCAGGCGCGTAGCCACATGGCCCAGCTCGCGGGCAATCACGCCCAGATCGTCGTGACCTGTCCAGGCGATCTGCTGGTCGAGCCTTCCCTCAGCGATCCGCCTTGCGTCATGAGCGGTTGTTCTCAGAGGCCGTAAAACGAAGAAGATAGTAGCCGCCGCAGTGACCAGCGCCAGCGCTGCGCATAGATACGCGATCGTACTCAATCCTGCCGCGGCCAGGGCACTTCGGCTGGCCAGTACCAGGTAGACGGTCAGCGTAGCCGCAACCGCACAACCCAATACAAGTCGCCGTGTCAGATTCAACATGCTTGCTCTCCCGCGGAATCCCGAACTGCCAAACAATGCGCACTGTTTGCGCGCAGGCACAATCTATTCTCGCTCTTCTATATTCTCAGGGAAGCGGCCGCGATTATCAAAAAATCCTTATGCGATCATAAGATTGCTCAGGGAATCTCACACACCGCGAGGGCTTTATTTCGCCAAGGGCACTCCAGGCCATTGATTTGGGGCAGATCCACAATCACCCAGGTTACTCCGAAGTCCCGCCGGAGCCGCTTGAAATCCTCTGCTCCGAAACGATTCCATTCGGCCAATGCGCTTTGGTCACGGTCCCATGCCGCGCCCAACTCCGGCACTTCGATCACCATCGCCGCATCCTTGACCGCATCGGCAAGCTGGCTGCGCTCGGCCAGCGCGCGAAATCCATGGAAGTCTTCGCCGGATGCCTCAAGATAATAGGGGTCGAGCGCGAAATACGCATCTAGCGGCGAATTCTCCCGCACCCAGTCAAAGGCCTCCAGCCAGGGATTTGTGTGCCTCTGGCCGGGCCACTCGATGTGCGGGCTGGCTGCGTACTCCGCGCACTGCACGGCCATCATTCCACCATAGGATGCGGCCAGAAAGATCGCCCAGCGCCACCAGCTTCTCTTGAGCAGATAGCGGCCCAGCAGCCCGCCTCCGGCCAGCGCCATGAACAGGTAGACCAGTTCGAGGTACCGCATCGGCTGAAGGCTGGTCAGCCGGACCCAGCCCGGAGGAGTCTGCATCACGAGTGCTACCGCCTGCTGCACCACTCCGTAGACGAACACCGCCGCGGCGAATCGCGCCATGGGCTGGTCGTTCTGCCTTCTCCTCCACCTTCCCAGCGCCCAGAAGAGCAGCAGGGGCGCCACGGCTCCCAGCCACTCGTACCAGTGCCAGCGGTCGATGCTCATGTAGCTCTTGGTGTCGAGGGCGCTATGCCAAACCGGACTGGCCGGCTCGAAGGCCCAGCTCAGAGGCACCAGCGCCGCCGCCGCAAGGGCAGAAGATGGAGGCCTGCGTTCACCCACCTTGTCTGGAGTGAGCGACAAAATCACGGCAAACGAAATTCCGAAGGCCCCCATGATCGGGTGCATGGGCAAGGCTGCCGCCAGCAGCACCACCGCAACCCATCGCCGGCCCGAAAGCAACTCCGCCACCGCGGTCACAATCAGCGCCGCGGCCAGATTCCGTGGGTGCAGGTGCTGATCCATCACCAGCAGCGCCGTTCCCGCCACGGGCAGCGTAAACATGGCGCTGACCATGGCCACCGCGGCCCATTGTGCCGGGGCTTCGTGAAAGAGCCGCCGAGCGATGCGATGGCACGACCACAACACTGTGAAGATCGAGGCGAACTGCCAGACCAGCGATGCCCACGCAACCCCCACTCCGGTAAGACGCACAAAGCCTGCCATCCAGTCCGGAAAGATCGTGGCCTGCATCTGCATCTCGAAGAAGGAGGAATCGAAGGGGAACAAGCCCGGATGAAGACGGTGCTTGATGGCGGCGAGATATACGGCGTCGTCCTCCAGCCCCGGGTGGTAGCCCATGGCTACGAAGCCGGCTACGGAGAAGACGGTAAGTAGTAGCAGGCAGAGGCCGCTTCGTCGCGTCTCCGCCGTCTTCGATGCTGGTTTTAGCCCGTGTGCGGCTGGGCGCATTTCACTCTCAGAGGGTACAATCATCCTTGCGTTTCTATGTCCCCAGCTACATTCATTTCGAGCGGTTCAACCGCCATGCATGAACCTGTTTCGGTCAAGAACCAGGCGCTGGCCCTTGTCATTCCCACCCTGAATGAGGAGGGAAATATCGGCACGCTCATCACCATGGCGCGCACGGTACTGGAAGAGCAAAAAATCCCCTTTGAAATCATCGTAGTCGACGACGATAGCCGCGACCAAACCGGCGCGGTCGTAGAAGCGCTCGCAGCCGGCGATCCACGGGTGCGGCTCATCGTCCGCAAGGGCGAGCGGGGCCTGTCGGGAGCGATTCTGGACGGTTGGCAGTCCAGTACCGCCGGGATCTGCGGCGTCATCGACGCCGACTTGCAGCATCCGCCAGAGATTCTGCCGAAACTTTATGAGGCCATCGTCTCTGGGAGCGACCTCGCCGTCGGTAGCCGCTACACCTCCGGCGGCGGCATCGGCGAGTGGAACTTTGTGCGCCGGTTCCTCTCCTCGGCCGCCATCAAGCTCACCTGGCCGCTGATGAAGCGCGGCGCGCGCGCGCACGACCCCATGGCCGGATTTTTTTTGGTCCGCCGCGAGTGCATCGAGGGTATCGGATTTCAGCGCCAGGGATTCAAGCTGCTGCTCGACGTTCTGGTGCGCAGCCGGGTTCGCTCGCTGGCTGAGGTTCCCATCAGCTTCGGCCTCAGAACCGCAAATGAGAGCAAGGCCAATTTCAGGGTAGGCTGGGACTATCTGATACTGCTGGCAAGGCTCTACGCGCGCAAACTCGGCATCGGCCGATCCGTCTAACCAGACAATTAGACAGCGGGAAGCAGCACGCGCAGCAGCAGAAACGCCGCCACACCCGCGAAGAACACCAGCGCCATCTTGATCCCCGGCTCGCGGTTGACCTCGGGTACAAGATCGGTAGCGCCCACGTAAAGAGCCACTCCAGCTGAGACCGGCATTCCGATGGGCAGCCAGCGCGGTGCAAGCTCGATTGCCAGCACGCCCACGATCGTTGCTCCGGCCAGCACAATTGCAGAGAACAGAGCCGTCTTCCGGCTGCGTCCACTAGCCAGCATCACGCTCGCCATAGTGAACCCCTCGGGTGCCTTGTGCAGCACAATGGCCAGAAAGATCAGCCATCCCATCTGGCTCGACACGGCAAACCCGGAGCCGATGGCTACTCCGTCAAAGAGCGCGTGAACGGTCAGCCCGGCCAGCACCGAGTCGCTTTTGCCGGGCGACATGAACTCGCCCTTGTGCGTCTCTTCGCCGTAGTGAAAGTGCGCGTTGATGGTGTGTTCAAGCAGGTGCATGGCGCAGTAGCCGCCCATGATCAGCACCGGCGCCATAACCGCGTTCAGACGGATGCTCTCCGGAGCCATCTCGATCACGGCGACGGCCATCAGGAATCCAGCGCCGAGCGCGACAAAGTAGCGCAGGTAGCGCTCGATGCCACGCGCGCGCACCATGACCAGCCCGCCGGCCACATCGGCCAGCGCCGCGACAAATCCGAGAAGGATGGAGAGCTTGAGCATAGTAATAAAGGGACTAGTTGTGCAGTGTCAACAGATTGTTCCTATCGAGACCTGCCCTACTGATAGGGGTGTGGTGGTTAATCCCGGCATGAGGTCTGTGCCAGTTGTATTCGTGTATCCAGGGTAGAAGTTGAGCCGAGCGTTCTGCG
>CAIMKZ010000013.1 GCA_903842065.1 uncultured Acidobacteriaceae bacterium
CAAACCTTGGGCAACTGGGTCAGGGAGCATCGCGCAGGCACCTTGAAGGGGGCCAGCAGCAAGCCTGTGGTGACCGCCGAGCAGATGGAGATCAGCCGCCTCCGGGCGGAGTTGGCTCGCGTGACGATGGAGCGCGACATCCTCCACCCCATGGACGAAGACCTGTCCACAGGGACCCCGGCTTGGGAAAAGCGACGGCGTTCTTCGCGAAGGGCCAGCTGTTAGCGATCATCTGAAAACGTATTTTTCTGAACATCTGCCGGCGGAGTCTGGGTCGCGATCCGTAGCTTGAGGCGGAGGTAATCGCGGTAGTTTTCCGGGGCGGGATTGTCTTAAAGTTCTTCGATGACGGGTCGGAAGTAGGCCAGAGAACGGATGGGCGGCAGGCGCGGAGAGTCAGCAGGGCGGATCAGCCGACGTAGCGAGCCGAGCAGCAGAGCAGTTTCGACGGTTTCCAGCGGCACGCTATCCTGATAGAAGTGGCGGGCCAGCCATTGATCCGAGGCACTGACGCGCATGGGTGTGTCGGGCATATCCATATAGAGGGTGACGACCGTCGTCACATAGGCTGTCACCTGATCTGGATGATTCATCTCTTCCTCCTGCGGCGGGCTGTTGCCTCCTGCTCGCTCTCGCGAACGCGATAGCTGGAGCCCTCGATGACAGTGACTTCGGCGTGATGCAGCAGGCGGTCGAGCATGGTGGCGATGCAGGCGGCGTTGGGGAAGACTTCGTTCCATTCCTTGAACGGCTTGTTCGTAGTCAGGATTAGGGATTTCTGCTCGTAGCGCTGATTGATGACCTCGTAGAGAAGGTCGGCGGACTTGTCGTCGAAGCTGAGATACCCGACCTCATCGATGCACAGTAGACCTACGTTGGCGTAGGAGCGCAGCTTACGCAGCCGGCCTTCCGGAGTCTGGCGATGCAGATCAGTGAGCAGCTTGGAGGCGGTGCGGAACAGGACGGAGTGGCCGGCCAATACGGCGGCATGGCAGATGTTCTGGGCGATCATGGTCTTGCCCAGGCCGTTGGCGCCGACCAAGACGAGATTGCGGGCCTCGGGGAGGAAGTCCAGCGTAAGCGCCCGCTCGATAACATCGCGTTCGATGCGCGTCGGCCAGGACCATTCGAAGTCGGCCATGGGTTTGAACTTCTTGATCTCGGCCGTGCGCAAGCGACGTTCGAGACTGCGGTGCGCACGCTCGACCACTTCGATTTGCGCCAGATGATCGAGCAACTGGCGCGGCGACCAGCGTTGCCGGGCGGCGTGAGCCAGCATATCATCCAGTTGCGCGGCCACGGCGGTGAGGCCGATCCGTTCCAACTGCTCACGCAGGTTAGGATTCTGGCTCGGGGTCTTCGTCGTGTCGTTGGGCGAGTTCATCGTAGGTCTCCAGATCGTGCGGGCGGACTTCGACACTCTCAGCTTGCGGATGGCGTCTGAGGTCGAGCGGCAACGGTGCGGTGCGATTGGACTGGCGCAGCAGGAACTCGACCGAGGCGGCTCGCGGCGTGTTGCGATCAAGAGCCTCGCGAACAGCGCCGCGCATAGCGCGGGCGCCGTAGCGATCGAGCAGTTGAAGCAGATGCGCGATCTGATGCGGGGCCGATTCGCCGTCGGCGAAGGCCCGCTGCAGCAACTCTGCGCTCTCGGGAACAACCAACTCCAGACGGCCAGAGCGCGTGGACTCGTTCGCCTTGCGCTTCGTGCGCAACAGCGCCTGCTGATGCTCTGGATCGAGAACCATCTCCTGCCGGTTGTAGCTGCGGCGATGGCGAGCGATTTCTCGCACGCCGTCGAGGATGCGCACCTCGGTATCGGATGCGGCCAGTGTCAGCTCACGTCCCACCGCCTCGGGCGGGATCGAGTAGTCGTTGCCGTCGAAGCGCACATAGATGGTCTTGGCCGAGCGCACCGCTACCACACGATCGGTTGAGAACTCGTGCATCGGCAGCGGCAACAAGCGCAGACGCTCTTCGGCAAGAACCTCGGCGACGGTGCGATTGCGATCGTCCGGCCAGGACCGCTGGTGTGCCACCTCGTCGCGCCACTTCAGCGCCTGGCGGTTGCACTCCTCAAGTGTGGTGAACGTGCGCGCCGCCCAGTAGGAATCGCGTACGAACCGTATCGCCCTTTCCACGCGCCCTTTTTGATTGCCGGCCCGCACCTGACAAGGCTTCGGCTCGAAGTGGTAGTGACCGGCCAGCTCCAGCAGCCGCGGGTTGAAATGGATCAGACTGCCGCGGCGCTCCAACACGGCCGATTTCAGATTGTCGTACAGCAGGATTCGAGCGGAACCATGGAACGACGCGAAGGCGTTCACGTGGCCGCGCAGGAAGTTCTCCATCGTCTGGTCGAAGAAGAACTCCAGATACAGCGCCCGCGACCAAGATAAGGTCATCACGAAGCAACTCAGAGCGCGCCGGGCGCGGCCCACCATGACCGTGCCAAACGATGCCCAGTCAACTTGCGCCTGTTCACCGACGAAGACATGAAGGCGCAGAAATGCTTCCTGTGGCCGCGGACGCAACCGCGCCACCACACGCCGCACCTGTTGGATATCTCCTCGGAAGCCGCGATCCTCAAGCATTTGGTGCAGCCGCGTGGCACGAAGACGGGGGTGCGTTTCCAGCGTCTGGCGCACCAGGGGAAGATAAGGATCCAGCATCGTGGCCCGCAACTGCTCGGCACGATGAAATCGCTCCACCTCGATGGCGCGCTTCACCGTATCGGGATGCACTCCGAGCGCCTGGGCGATCGTGCCCACCTTCCAGTGCTCGGCGTAAAAGTAACGGCGGATCTGAACCCGCACCTCTGGATCGATCATCTGGATATCTCACTTGCGAACAGATGTGCGCGGAAAAGGATCGATCAGGCGGCCGGTGCGGCCACAGACGACGCAGCGCAGCCAAAAGCTTCGCCGCTCACGCGGCCGAACTCGCAATGGAGCCACTGCCGGCCAGGTGATCGCTTTTCCACTCCCCGATGGTGAACCAGATGAAGTCGATTGGGAACCTTGATCCGTCACGCGGCGCAACAACTGCCGGCATCGATAGGCCCGCTGGCGGTCACGATGATCCAGCCGGCCCTCGGGGCTCTGCTGATGTCGCCGGTTGGCTGCTCGACGCTGCTGGCGCCGCACATCGCCACGACACTCAGCCGTGCAGTACTGTTGCCCGCGGTCGCAGCACGTGCAAACCCAAAACATCGACCGGCAATCCGGGTTGCGGCAAAACCTCTGCCGGAGAACAACTTCTCCGTGAACCGCCATCCGCGATTGCAGGCGGCTTTTGACAACGGCGCCGGTTCATGCCAAGGTTGGAGCAACTCCGGGTTGCCTTCGCTTTTGGCATGAAGGCTACCTACAAAGAACCCCGCTGCTCGAACAGCGGGGTTCTTTTTCCAACCGCCTTCTCCCGGAAACAACTTATAACCCCCGGCCTTCCAAGCGATGATCGACCGATGACCCGCGCCTTCGGCGCTGATGATATCAAGCTGCCTTATACCGGCAAATGTTCAGAAAACTACGTTTTCAGATGATTGATGACATGCAAGGACAGCCGCAAAATTATCTACAGGCGGGAGCGAATATGTTTGTTGAGTTGTGGGACCTTGCGGACTTTGCAGGGTCTGTCGTTATTCGCTTTGACACCAATTGAAATCAGACCGAAAGCAAGGGCCGCAGTTCGCGCATATTTTTCACTTCTTCAAGATTCCGAATTCTCTGAATCAATTGCTCAGTCCGATCGCGGCCCAATACGGGTGTCATCAGTTCCCTGGCTTTTCCTTCGACCTCATCTCTGGTCATGGGATTCTCAATTGCACCCTTCGTGACACCGTGCGCGTTCAGGGTCGTACCATCCGCTCTGAGCACCTCAAGGTTGGCCTCGCGCGTGCGTTTTTGCGCTGTCAGTTCGGTATCTTCCACCAGCGAAATGCGTTTCTTGAGTTCAAGCACCGCGGAATCCTTCATCCGTTCCTGCGAATGAGCTGTCTCAAACTTCAGGGTACCGTCGACCAGGGTAGCGGCAACGATGTACTGCACATTGACATCGGGCATGTTCCGATCGTCGACCGTGTGGACGCCCGGCGCCGGCAGGCGAACCGTGAGGCTCCTAATGTCTTTAGGAGTAAGCCCGCGGGCAATCAATTTCAGAGTTGCATCTACCGCAGCCTGAATAGGAAAACCTACGGGAAACCTTTTCATGTCGGTATGCATGATCTCAAAATTGTGTCCGAGTCCTTCAGTTAGACGTCGAGCATCTGGCTTGGCAGAGAAAGCTTCAAACACATTGCCCGGTCCGCTGAAGGGATCCGACTCTCCGGTAAACCCGGACTGCACGAGCTCGGTAGCAGTCACCCCGTTCCGTGCGGGCATCCCTGCAAAGACAAAAGCCTTCTCAACATGCTCCTTATCGCGCATCCACGAGTTGATTCCTGACGCCTGCTGAACTGCATAGGACAGCACATAGGGGATGAGGCTGTTCTCTATTCCGGCAAGAGCGGCACATGCAGCGGCGGCGCCAATGCAGCCTCCAATTCCTGGAGTCGCTCCCCAGCCCCGTAACAATTGATCGGGATCGAGCGCCAGGATCATGCGGCAACCCACATCGTAGCCAACCACCACACTCTTGAGAAACCGTCTTCCGCCGGCGCCTTCTCTTTCGGACATGGCCAGGACGGCGGGTACGATAGCTGCTCCCGGATGAACCAGAGTTGTTCTGTGGGAATCGTCTGTCTCATCCGAGTGGGCCATCATCGCATTCGCAAACGCTGCATGGATCGCGGAAGTTACATGTTTGGAAGCTACGACCTGAGCCTCCTCATTTCCGCCCTGGGCTTGGATGAACTTCATTGCAAGTTGACCGGGAATGAGCGTTGAACCTGAAACGATTGCCGCCAGGGTGTCGAGGATATGAAGTTTTGCAGCCTCAATGATTTCTTCGGGAAGCTCTGCGGTTGCGCCTCTTGAGATATATGCGCAGACGTCCTTCATCACCTCTGCGCCGGAGGCAACTGCGGCCTTTTCCGCCTGCGCCGGCGCAGA
This sequence comes from uncultured Acidobacteriaceae bacterium, assembly GCA_903842065.1. Classification (GTDB taxonomy): domain Bacteria; phylum Acidobacteriota; class Terriglobia; order Terriglobales; family Acidobacteriaceae; genus Telmatobacter. Next base: position 5,049 of record CAIMKZ010000013.1, read on the forward strand.
AGTTTGTGCGTTCGCTGCCTGCACTCCGGCCATCCCAACTGCGGCGGCACCGGCGGCAGCCAACTTCAGGAAATGCCGGCGATCGGGCGAACTCTGCAACTGCTCATTCATGGTAGTTACCAAGTTCTCCGGCTCAACTACGTCGCTGTACGCAGCGTCCGGGTGAACTCTCGTACATCTTTCAGGTCTTCAAGATGGGCGACAGATTCAAGGACCTTGTTCGATCCGGCCGCGCCCAGCACGGGATCGGAACACTGCCTGAACTTGTGCTCCATTGCGGCCTGTGACATTGGCTTCTCTGCATCGCCCTCGGGAATCAGCACGCTCTCCCTGATCGTCTGTCCGTTATTGAAGCGAACTTCAACGATGGTGCCATGCCCCTCGTGCATTTGGGCGATCAACGACTGGCTTACTTCGACCTTCACCTTCTGCGCAAGCGCATGCACTTCGGGTGCTTTCCAGCGGCCATCGCTGAACTGTTTCAAAGTGAGGTCGCCATCCAGCAATGCGATCGCAAGGCAGATGGGCAGGCTGTGATCGGCCGTCAAGCGGCTTGTGGGCTGATACCGCGCCGGTGAGGCTACTCCGCGCTCCAGGGTTTCGGGATACACTCCCACGACAATTTCCCGAATCATCCCGGCTTGACCCTGGATCTTCGCGTGCAAGTTCACGCCGGCTTCTGCCAATGACTGCAGGTCACCCTGCAGCGGAAAACGTCTCAGCCCAACCTTCGTCAACTGATAGCGCCCGGGATCGAGATCGATGCTGACGCTTGTCTCTTTCGGTAGAACGTTCGCCGCCAGCCATTCAAGTGGGCGCGATACGCCGGTCATCCCCGCTGCAGCCATCCTGGTGGAGAAGACGCCATCCATTGCCGAATAGCCGGGTCCAATCGACTTCATCATGCTGATCTCACCGCTGTTCACGGCCAGCGTAATGAGCTGCCGCGAACCAGAGATGCCCACGGCATGTGCAACCTGATCCACGGGCATGCGCCACGCCTTGCCTGCCACCAGCGGGACTATGAACGCTGCCGCGCTTGAGGAGATGAACCCGCGCGAAGCCCACGAGTAAGCATCGCTGAGCCGCACCTCCGCTTCGTAACCCACCACCATTGCTTCAATTAATTCACGGCCGCTTCGTCCCGCTTCTTCACAACAGGCAATCGCCGCGGAGATAGTCTCGCTGGGATGAGCTGGATCTTTCCCGAAATAAATATCGTTGAACTCAAGTTCGCGTATGAGCGTACCGTTGATCAGCGCAGCGCCTTCCGTCGCGATCAAGTGCGGATTGCCGATGATCGTGGCAGGGCCGCTGGCCCCGAACGCCTTGCGATATGTGGCTTCCGCGATCCTGGCCGAGGACGCGTTTACGGCGCCAAATGCACAGGCCAGGGCATCAAGTAGAAAGCGCTTGCATGCCTGTACGGCTTCAACCGGAAGATCCTCGTAGCGCACGCCAGCGGCGTACTGCGCCAGGCGCCTTTCCAGACCCTGCGCCGGATTCTCTTCTTTTGTGGCTGGTGCTGCCGCCGGTGTTTGAGGCGCCTGGGCAAGACTCTGCCCCGAGCCGATCAACGCTGCCGTCGCAGCAGTACTCGTTGCTATCAGAAAATTTCGCCGATCCATCGTTGAACCTGCTTTCTTCATGGATGTTGCCATTTGCCTGACCTAGGAACTAGTGAAACGCCTTTTACGGGAGAAAGAATGTGTTTTGCGCTCGGGTCTTACAGCGCTTTGCACGCTGTGGTGACTCACTGCATTTCTTCAAGTCGCCGCGCATAGCTGTACTTCTCTCGAACAAGGAGAATACCAACAGTACTGAGGATGCTCGGCATCGCCAATGCCACCAACGTTGCCTCATATGAGAAATGCATCGACATCAGCAAACCAATCGCCGTCGGCCCAATGATGCTGCCCAGGCGTCCAAATCCAAAGTTGTACGCCATCGCCGTCGACCGCATCGAGGGCGGATAGTAGGACGGGATATAGCCATTGATGACGTTTTGCGCGCCATTGAATCCGATTCCGGCCAGGCTTACTAGCAGCATCAACAGCGCGTAATTGCTGGTGAATCCCATGAATGCGATCGCTGAAAAAGCCATCATGTACAAGATAGGCAGCAGATTCCTGGGGCCGATGCGGTCCGCAATACGGCCGGCGATGAAACTCCCGGCGATGGAAGAGACAGAAAGCATCACCATGAAAAAGAGGCCAGATGCCAGCGTGAATCCGTGGTTCACCATGAGCTTCGGCAGCCAGATGGTGAATCCATAGATCGTAAACAGGTTCACGCCATAAACGATCCATAGCATGACGGTGCTGAACGCGCGCCCCCGCTTGAAGACCTCACTAATCGGTACCTTTTCAGTCTTCCCCGTGTCGATCTCAAGTTCAGCCAGCTCTGGAATCCTCTCCCCGGGGCGCGACTTGCTCATGAACTTCTTCAACTGGTCCAGACGATTGAATCTGGCCAGGTGAGTGGTCGCTTCGGGCAGCCACTTAGAGCACATAGGAGCAAGCAGGATCGGCAGGCCCGCGAAAAGGAACACGCCGCGCCAGCCGAAGTGCGGGAACGCCCAAATGCCCATCAGGGCTCCGAACATGCCGCCAAACTGGATGCCAGAAGATATGCCGGCAATCAACATCGAACGATTGCGCCCCGGAACCCACTCACTGACCAGGGCCACAATGTTCGGGACCATTCCTCCGTTACCCACGCCAAACATGAAGCGCCAGAATCCGAAAACGGCAACGCTGGTGGAGAGACCGGAGAAGAACATGGAAGAGGCGCACAAAAGAGTGGTGGCAACAATCATCGTTCTCCGCCCGAACTTGTCGGCCAGAGGTCCCAGAACCAGGGCCCCGGCCATGGTTCCAAAGGAAGCGGCACTGCCGATGAAGCCGGCTTGCGCCGCGGTCATGCTGAAGCTATTCATCAGAAGAGGTACGGCTGCGCCATAGACGAACAGGTCATAGCCGTCCATGGTCATCAGCAGCAGGCACATAGTGAAGACAGTCAGGTGAAAACTGTTGAACTTGCTTTCCTCAAGCCACTTGTTCGTCCTCAACGGAACCGTATTGGGGCGCGTCCAACCTATCCCTGACAAGTTGCCTCCTACTGCTGGATCGCTGGTGGCGGAGTCTTGCTTAATCTTGCTCTATTGCGTTCACTGACCCAAAGAAGAACCCGAGACGCAACTGGAAGCAGGCACGGCCAATTCGCACAAATCGATCTGCATTCGTCTGTTTGCCAGACTGCTTTTGAAACCATGCGTAATTAGGTAGGGGTAACGATAGGGTGGGGGTGGGTATTTGTCAAATGAATTGTTTTAGCAGGAGTATTGATTAAACGTATGGCCGAGTTGTACTGTTCGCAGCCATCGGCGGCGCGTTCGGTGACACATGCCGAAGCTCCGCCGCAACTGTTGCAGGAATGCACATGCGCACCACCTCCGAGGGCTGGGATTGCCTCGCCGGGCGGGAGCAAGTCACTGCGTGGATGTCTGCTCATCGGTTCGTTTCTTCTCAGCCATAGCAGGTTGCCAACGAACAGAACCTCCACCTGAGCCCTTGTCCGGATTTGCGGAGCCGACTCTTTTCGCAGGGAAAGGCAGCCCGGCTCGCCCATAGATATCATTAATGTCGATGACAATAGAATTTATTTGATCAATCCTGCGCTGTTCCACTACATTGGGGTGGTTTCCCGCTGGCAAGTTTGAGAACTGGCCCCGAATTGCGGTTTTCACGGGATCGCGTCCGCAAGCCAACAACAATCGAACGACTTAACCAATAATTTGGAGATGAATGATGAGCAATAAACCATGGGATGTCGAACATAAATGGTGCATCTCGCACTTCGGCTGGGCGGACGAGGTCCGTAGTCAAATGCCGTTGATGCCCAAGAAGGTAACGGTCCGCGACGTGACCTTCCGCGAAGGTGACGATTGCGTGGGCTGCCGAGTCACTGTGCCGCAAAAGCTGGAGATGCTCCAACTCGCCGTCGAAATGGGCGTTGAGGAAATCGACGTGGGCGGCCCGTCGATGCACAAGCATCAATACGATTTCTGCAAGCTGGTGGCTAACTCCGGCGTCAAGGTGCGCAAGACGGCACGGTTCTTTGCCAACAATACCAAGAATTACAAGAAGGACGTGGATATCTGCGTTGAGGCAGGATGCGACAATCTGCGCATCATCCTCATGTTCCTGCATGAGAAGACCCTGCTGGAGCAGCTGGCCGCGTTTCCGGAGATGGTTGACTACATTCACTCCCAGTACAACGGCATGGAAGTCTGCTTCGGGATGTCGGACATTCCCCGGGCTTCGATGGATCTGATCCGCAAGCTGTACTCGGAGTGCCTGGCGGCGGGCGCAGACAAAGCTGGAATCTTTGACACGTTTGGCGTGGCCAATTCCGCGACCATGCGCTATCTGAGCAGCGTGATCAAGAAGATGCTTCCCCCCGACATGAAGTTCATGACCCACTGCCACAATACCTTCGGCCTGGCCACGGCGAACACTCTGGCCTGCGTTGAAGGCGGATGCGACGAAGTTGACGTGGTCATCAACGGCTATGGGGACGAGGCCGGAAATGCTTCGTACGAAGAAGTGATCGTTTCTTTGGAAGCGCTGTATGGCATCGAGACCGGAATCAACCTGAAGATGATGAAGGCGTATTCCGAGATGGGCGTCAAGTACGGCAAGGTGCCGATTCAGCCCCACAAGGCCATCGTTGGGCAGAACGCCTTCCTGCGCCCCATGTACATTTGGGGCGGAATCGACATGGCAAAGGAATCCTGGTTTCTGCATGAACCGCTGAACCCGGAGATCGTAGGCACTCATTCGACGGTCGCATTCGGACCGGAAGGAAGCCTCGATCCCGAGCCCATTGAGAAGAAGCTGAAGGAACTCAATCTCCCCTGCACTCCGGAGACCATCGTGCGTTGTCGCGAGGCTGCGGAGGCGGAGCTGGCCAAGGAAACGACTGTTAAGTATCCGCGCTGGTTCCTCTCGGAGAGCGATTTCGAGGACCTTTGCAAGAAGGTTCTGGCCAGCTAGAACATCGCTGTCTCAGAACTTGTAACACCACCAGGCAGCAGTCGCGAACATCCCAGCGCATGCATCAGGGGGGGCGCGGCTGCTGCTGAACGTCTTCCGCCTGGCCCTGGAGCCACTTATGAAACAGCGCGTGATTGCTGCGCAGACTGAAGGCCGCAACAACTTCCTGTCTCCCACCGCAGCCACGGCAGCTGAATCCGCATGCCCTCCCGAAATGGTGAACGGGCAGCGGATGACCTACATCGAATTCCTTGACAACTCGCCGATGACGTCGTTTCTGTGGATTCTGCTCATAGGCGTTGCCCTGGCGCAGATCCTCGACGGAATTAACTTCCAGTCCACGGCCTTCGCCTTGCCGCTCATCAGCAGGGAGTTCGGGATTAATCCCACCGCGGCGGGTCTCATCGCTTCCATGACCGGCGTGGGATTGTTCTTCGGCGCGTTGATCATCTCCCCGCTCGCCGATCGATTTGGCCGCAAGCCGATCTTCCAATGGGTGCTGTTCACCTATGCGTTCGGTGCGTTCCTGACCGCAATTGCATGGAGCTACGAGAGCCTGCTTATCGCGCGGGTCATCGCCGGACTGGGGATCGGCGCACAATTTCCGGTGGCGTTCGCGATACTGGCGGAGTATGCGCCCAAGCGCTTGCGCCATATCTTCGTTGCTCTGGGGCCTCTGTGCTACAGCGTTGGGTGGTTTTTCTGCGCCATGCTGTCCACCTGGCTCATTCCCCGTTTTGGGTGGCGGACAATTTACTGGCTCGGCATCTCTTCGGTGCTGATGACGGTTTATATTTGGCGGCTCCTGCCTGAATCACCTCGCTTCCTCCTGATGCATGGCAGGGTGGAGGAGGCCGGCAACATTGTCAAGGATTTGGCACGACGCGCTGGAATGACGGATGTCGAACTGGTTCCACCAGCTGCAACCAAGTTGGCCGAGAAGCTGAACTTCTTCGAGCGAGTCTCTGCCCTTCGAATCGCATTCTGGTCTGTAGTGGCCCTGGGTGGCTTGTATTTTGCAAATAGCATCCAGAATGCCGGCTTCTCTACCTGGCTGCCATCGATCTTCGTCCGGCAGGGATTCACGCTGAACCGGAGTTTCATGTTCACCACGATTATCCTGGTGGTGACGCCCATCGGCCAGATCTTCGCCATGTGGCTGCAGGAGAGGCTGCCGCGCAAATGGGCCATGCTTCTGCTTGCCGCGCTGAGCGCAGCTTTCTTCTTTATTTTCGGTTTGTCGTTTGAATTCAAATGGCCCATCGCAGTCATTGTCGGTTCCAACGTGTTTTACCAGTTCTTTTCGCAGGGGATTGTCGTTATTCTCTACACACTCGCTACGGAGCTGTTTCCCACGCGGATTCGTGGCTCGAGCATGGGTCTGATCACTGCGATCGGCCGGATTGGAGCAATCACCGGTCCTTTTGTGGTGGGGTTCCTCTCAACACTCGGAACGGCGATCCACCAGATCATCTACTACTTTGTGCTCCCGTTGCTGGTGGCAGCTATACTTTGCCTGTTCTTGATTCGGATTGACCCGCGACAGAAAACACTCGAACAGATCCACAACTGAGCCAGGGTGATTCTCGATCCAGTAGCGGCAACTACAACCAGAAGAGTAGATCGCTGACAAACCAGGAGAGAAAGACTATGGATACAAAGCCTGTCTTGAAGTTGACGCTGGACGGAGCAACCAAAGTGATGAACGCTGTGCTCAAGGAAGCGCTGAAACGGAAGAAGGAGATCAGTGTTGCCGTGGTGGACGCAGGCGGGCATCTGCTTGCATTCTCTCGCATGGAAGATGCGGAGCTTACGACAATCTCGATTGCCGAGAACAAGGCCCGTTGTTCAGCCTTTACTGCTTTTCCGACGGGCAAGCTGAGCCGGTCCGGCAATGAGAGAAGCGATTTCCATGCCCTGGCGATAACGCTGGCCGCAGGCACCGACAAGATGGTGAACATGCAGGGCGGGCTTCCCATCATCGTAAATGGGCAGTGTGTCGGTGGAGTGGCAGTCAGCGGCGCCGGCCATAGTGATGGAGAGATTGCCCAGGTAGGCGCTGCGCTCCTCGGTGTTTAGGGCGTGCACCGGCAGGCGCTCTAGCGCCACTGCTACAGCATTATGGCGTGAACGTGATGTCGGGTTTAATCGTGCGCAGGAATGCCTTTACCGCTAGAGGCAGGTATTTCTTCTTTCGCAGCAGAATGGCATACCGCCTCTTAGGGAAGTATCGATCCATAGGATAGATGTCGAGATTCTTTTCGTCTTCTCTGGAAACTGCATACCCGCTCACCAGGGCTGCGCCGATACCCTGCGCCACATATTTCTTTATCGATACGGAATTGTTGTGGGTCATCACGATGTCAGGCTTCAGGTTCGCCTCATTGAACCGTTTTTCTACAAACGTCTCCAGTGTTCCGGCGCGCGAGAACAGAATCAGGGGAATCTGGGAGATCTGCCGGAGCGTAGGAATCGTATTCGGGAAGAATTGGTTGTTCTTGGGCGCGATCAGCTTCATTCCCGTCTCAAACAAAACGTGATACACCATGCTTTCGGGAACCGACTCCATGTAAGAGATCCCAAAATCGGCCTCGGCGGATTCGACTTTTTCAAGAACCGTTTCCAAAAATCCGCCCTGCATGTGAAACTTCACGCGGGGATGAGCCTTTCTGTACTTTTCTACATACGGGGGCAGAAAGGTATCGACCACAGAGTGGCTGGCGGCAATCACAATCTTGCCGTCATACTCCATTCGCTCTCCTACGAGTTCGCTCTTGAGACCGCGTATTACCTCAAAAAGCGAGATCGATTTTTCCAGAAGCACTCGACCTTCGGGAGTGAGCTTCATGCTGCCCGAGGATCGATCGAACAGCGTAACTCCAAACTCCCTTTCCAGACATTTGATCTGGTGCGTGACTGTGGGCTGCTCCCGCCCCATGGCCGCGGCCGCCTTGGTCACGCTGCCGCACTCGGCCACAAAATAGAACCCGCGCAGCCACTGCAGGAAATCTCCAGACATCTGCTCGATCATCGTGCTCCCCTTCGAACGGCGAGTCCGATTATAGATCAGATCGATAGATTACGGCGGGCATATTGATTGGATCCAACCCAGGAGATGAGGGACTACTTTGGCAATTTGTTCTTGAAATTGCTCCAGGGCCGCTCGACGTCAAAATTCTCGATGTGATTGTAGGCAAGCTCCTTGGCATCCATCGAAACAATGTTCTTGTTCAACTGCATCGCGGCCAATTGCACTTGGGCGTCGATTTGGGAATAGACAGCCTGCACCGTAGCTCGCTTCACCGAGTCAGCCACAACGGTCATCCCGTGGCCTCGCATCAGTACCACGGGGTTGTTGTTGAGTTTCTTCGCCAGGGCCGCGCCGAGCGTCGCGCTTCTGACCAGCATGCCCCGCTCCGGGGCATCCGGTCCATAGGCTTCACGGCTGTCGAAGACCGGCGTCTCCAGCGGAAGGAACCCCGCCTGCGCAACCACCGGGCGCAGCGGCGTGCCGGCAATGCTGAAGGGAATCACCGCCATGGTGTGGGCATGGATAATGGACTGGACATCGGGACGGGCCTTATAGACTTCGCTATGGATAAAGCGCTCGCCGTTGGTTCTGGGCGCATTGGGCAGAATGGGATTTGCGTTCATGTCCAGTTCCACAATGTCGGTGCGGGTGATCAGACCCGGCGCTGCTGCGCGCGGCATGTAGAAGTGATTCGGATTCGTAACCGAGCGAACGCTGATATGACCGAAACTGTCAAGAACACCCTCGTTGACGCAGATGCGATATGCCGTGATGAGATCGGCAATCCGTGACTCATCGGTATCGGGGGCCTGGGCCTCATTCTGAACGGGAGCCACAGCGGTTCTTTCCTGAGCGTAGCCAACTCCGATATTCCCTTGATAGTGGCAGACGGCAAAGAACGCTGCAATAGACAAAATGAGTGGAGTCACAATACCACCGAGTCTCTTTGTTTTCATGGCAGCTCGCATTCCTCTTTGAATTTGAATTTCATACCCAGGGCGTACTTCCACTATCGTCGAAATCCAGCTGCCATCCGGAAGCACATGGGTATGATTCCAGCTTTCAGCGGAGGAGTCAGCGATGAGGTTCAGCTTCTGTAGATGAAAGTGTAGCGGTCAGAACACTCTAATACAATCCGGAACCACAGCATTCAATAAGATGTATGCAACGCATTCAATCTAATGCAGATATTTCTGCTCAATTCCTATACATTTCAATCGACTGCGGAAGCTGGTTCGGGAGCAGGGGGTCGGGGGCTCGAATCCCTCCGCCCCGACCATTTCATTCATCGATGCGGCCAATTGGCCGCGTTTCTGCTTTTGGGTCGGCCCATGAGCGTGCAGGTTTTGAACTTGGCGCGTGCCGTGCCTGTGAACGACCCCCCACACCCGGGGTGGGGGGGCTGCTAAAGGGATGCAAGTTCTTTCCTTTGAGCGAATTAGCGGGTAGACTTTGCCTCTAAGTTCTTTCCCTTGAAGACTTTAGGATCGGAAAGTCCTCCCCTGGGAGGCTGGATTGCGCCGCGAAGTTTGGCTTCTCAGTTTTTTGAGTAGACCGAAAGAGGGAAATGATCGGCAAAACGCCGGGCGGGAAGATGCCGAGCAGATCGATATAGATACGGGCAGATGGCAGGGCGAGGGGGTTGACGGTCAGAGCAGGGATCAGGGGTCAGGGGTCAGGGACGAAGGACTGGCCAGTTGAGGTCTGTGGCAACCCCTGTCCCCAAGTGCGAGGGACCGGGGGCACCATCATCTGTGGTCAAGCCAGCATGGCAAGACCGTGGCCATCCGCCACCCTCAACTTGATAAGATTCCTCGTGAGACCGGGGCCACCTGCCGGCGCTGCAACCAGTTGCCGGAGCATCTGCGCTACCGGGAAAAGGCCGGTTGAGGTCCGAGGCTCCCATGTCTCAAAATCGAGACATGGGGCACCCAGCCTTCGGAGACATTGAGATGTGGGCCACCCGCCCGTGTACAGCTACAGCATCGCCAACGGCAGCGGCTCGGGCTACGACCCCGTGGGCAACATCCTGAATTACACTGATTCGGTGACCGGGACGTGGAGCATGGCGAACAGCTACGACAGCTTGAACCGGCTGACCGGCGCTGCCGCCACCGCCGGGCCGTTTTACGGCCTGCAGGCAAGCTGGAGCTACGACAGCTTCGGCAACCGGCTGGGCGAGAACTTCACGCTGGCGAGCGGCTACAACCAGAACATGCCCGCCGTGCCCACCGCCAGCACGGCCAGCTACACTGCGGCCAACAGAATCCAGTCCAGCAGCCTGATGCTGGGCGGCGCTCACGGGTACGATGCGGCCGGCGACATCGTCCAGGACAATCTCCACGTCTACGCCTACGACGGCGAGGGCCGTGTCTGCGCCGTGGCCTCGGCTCCGCTCAATGGCGGCAGCGGGGTCACCGAGTATCTCTACGACGCCGAAGGCACGCGCGTGGCCAAGGGCACGGCGTACCCGGTGCTGGCGAGCGGAGTCTACGTGCTGTCGTGCGATACTACGGCCAACGGATTCGCCATGACCAACTCCTACATCCTCGGCCAAGGCAACGAGCAGTTGACGGAGCTGAAGTGGAGCGGCGGCGCGCCCTACTTCGACCACACCAACGTCTACGCTGCCGGCGCGGGCCTAATCGCCACCTACGACACGGCCAACTATCCGTCCAGCTACCCCTGGCAGGTGGCCCGCTCAAAATCCGTGAAGATGTGCGCGGCGATTGACGAAGCTGTGCCCTGTTCATCGCGATTTTGCGATGAGCGGGCGTGATCGAAGGGGCAGGCCATCCTTAGCCTATTTCCTCTGGTTATGCCACGACCGGGCGTACCTCATCCCCGGCTCGTCCGCCGAACCCGGCAGGGATTGACGTATCCGGCTGCACTACGCCGCCTCGGTTCCCATCAAAAAGTTCTAAAGTCGTCCACTAGCCCCGACCATTAGATTGATTAGACGACGCGGCTTTCGGGCCGCGTTTGCTGTTTTTTGGGTCGAAATCCGTGAGGATGTTCGCGGGGAGCGATGAACGGGCACGCGAGGATTTCTGTCATCGGCCCCGCCAATTTTGAGCCCCCGATACAAATGATCCGGCAGGCTGAGCTGTACCTTCGGTATTCTCGCTTCAATACACCCGCACACGAATCCCCGTACTCACCGACGTTGTGTTCATGGCGCCGAAGGTGAATTGAGGCCAATTCTGGAACTCGAAGTCGGCGGCGCGGAAGGAGATGCGGCGGTTGAGGCGGATGTCTACTCCCCCGCCCGCCGTAACCACCAGGTAGCTTCCGGTGGCCAGGCTGTACGGAAAGTTGAAATAACCCACTCCTGCCAGGCCCTTGGCATAGGGTTGCCAGCGGCCGAAGTTCAAATGATACCGGCCGCCAATGGAGTAGGTTTCCAGATGCACATCGAAGGTTTGGCGCCACTCCAGCATCCGGGCTTCGGCCTCGATACCCAGGCGGCGGTGCGTATCGGCGTCAACAAATCCGGTGATGCCGAGCATGCGGCGATTGCCGTATTGCAGGGCTTCGCCAGTGCCCAGGACGCCCACATTGACAATCAGTCCGCCACGGTCTCCGGCCGGAACTACCTGGGCGAGTGCGGTGCATGTCCCGTCCAGACACATCGCCAGCGCTGCCAGCACCGCGGCCCATCCGGCGCCCCGCGCCAGCCCAACCCCTCGCCTGAAGAAGTGGAAGATCATCATTACTCTCCTGCATGCAGTGCATCGCGGCCGTGGTTCCATGGCGTTTATGGCGTGATTTTCAGCGTGTAGTTCTGAAAGTGGACCACACTGCTATTGGTCCCGGTGCCGATGATCTGGATGGTGTACGTGCCGGGCGCCACGCTGCCGACGCTGATCCCGTTGCAGCCGGTGGCGAACAGCGCCGCTGCGGTGAGAGCCAGCATCGCCGCTGCGGTCAGCAGTCCGGAGTTGCGCCACCGCCAACGCCAGAACAGCCAGCCAAAGAAAGCGCCGAAGGGCAGGAATATGCCGGCCAGGTACGCGCTCGTGCCGGAGCCTCTTCGGTTCATCGCGGAATTGCCTCCGCTCAGCGGGTTATTGGTGTCGATAGTCAGTTGCGTGGATGCCAGGCCATTGGCCGTCAGACTCACACTGGCCGGAGCAAAGTGGCAGGTAACGCCTGTGGGTAGAGAGCCGCAGCCAAAGGCAATGGTGTCGCTGAAGCCGCCATTCGAAGCCAGATTTACTGTGATAGTGGCGTTCTCACTGGTTCTCATTGTCAGCGTGGCCGGGTTCATGGTCAGGTTGAAGCCGCTGGCCGTACCGCTCACTGTCACCGGCGGCGAGGTGGAGGTGATGTGGTTTGCGTCGCCCACGTATACCGCGGTAATGGAATAGTTGACGCCCACAGTGAGGTTGGGCACGAGCGTGGCCACACCGTTGGCGTTGATCGTCGCCGTGCCGAGTGTCGTGGACCCGCTCATGAAGTTCACAATGCCGGTAGGCAGCGGTCCGGTGATGCTGTTTAGTACCGTGGCCACCAGAATCACCTGCGGGCTTGCGCCGGAGGTGGACGAAGTGCCCAGGCTGGTCGTGGTGGGAATCTGACCGACCGTCTCTGACAGCGACGACGAAGCGCTGGCTGCATCGGCGGCATCGCCGCCATAGCTGGCGCTCACGGTGTAAGTGCCAACCGCGAGCGAAGAGTAGGTAAGGGTCGCCGTGCCGGCGCTCAGTGACGCGGAGCCAATGGCGATGCCGTTGGCAATAAAGTTGACTGTGCCGGTGGGTGTGCCGCCGTTGCCCGTTACTCTGGCCGTGAAGGTCACGGCCTGACTAACCAGGGCAGGATTGGGCGAGGCGCTCAGGGTGGTTGCCGTCGTGGCCAGCACCACGTTCAGCGTGATCGCCGGAGACACGCTGATGGCGTCATTGGTGTCTCCCGTGTAGTTAGCCAGAACGGTGTAGCTGCCCACCGGTAATGTGGAGACGGTGATCGTCGCCACGCCCGAGCCGTTCAACTGCGCCGCGCCAATGGAGTTGCCGTTGGCGCTGAAGTTCACTGTTCCCGTGGGTGTTGCGCCGCTGCCGGTCACCGTGGCGGTGAAGGTAATGGGCTGCGTGACAAGGCCCATGCTGGGGTTCACATTGAGCGCGGTTTGTGTTGTGGCCTGTACGATCGAAAGCGGCAGCGGACTCGAAGCGCTGGTATTGGTCTGCGCGTTGCCGCTGTAGGTAGCCACGATCTGGTAGCTGCCAGGCGCCAGCAAAGGAGTGATGGTGGCCTTTCCATTGGCGGCTAGAGTAGCCACGCCCAGCACAGTCGCTCCCGAACTGAAGGTTACGGAACCGCTGAGCGCAACTGCGCCTGCCGTAACGGCTACTGTCGCTGTGATGGTCTCCTGCCCGCCGGCGATGCCGGGGCTAGGCGCGGCGGTCACAGTGGTTGCGGTCTGAGCCATGTTTACTGTCTGGTTCAGCGGCGCGGCCGAGGCAGTGGAGGTGTTGTAACTATCGCCGGCATAGGTCGCGGTAATCGGATGCGTGCCCACCGCCAGCGTCGCTGTCGTAAAGCTCGCTACCGCCGGATTGCCGCTCAGGGTTCCGGTGCCGATCTGCTGGCCGTTATCGAAAAAGAGCACAGATCCTGAGGCCGGCTGAGTGGCCGTCGAAGTGATGCCCGCGTGAAAGGTGACGGAGTTCCCGGAGTTAGAGGGATTCAGGGTCGAAGCCAGCAGTAGCGTCGATGCGGCCAGCACGTTCTGATGCAACGTGTTCGAGGTGCTGCCCCGTATCTGATTTGGAGCATCACCGCTGTAAACTGCCGTGATCTGGTGCGGGCCATTGGCGAGCGCGGCGGTGGTATAGCTGGCCACGCCATTACTGCCGACGTTGCTGAGCGTAACCGGTACCCCTAGCGCGCTGGCTCCGTCCATGAACTGAACGGTTCCGGTGGGCACGATGCCTCCACCGGTGCCTGCCACGGTGGCTGTGAAGGTGACCGTCTGGCCAACGGCGGAGGGATTCACGCTTGAAGTGAGGGTAACGCCGGTACCTTCCTGCACAGTCTGGATATACGGCGCTGCTCCATTGTCGGTGGATATCCCGGCAAAGTGGCCGGAGTCGCCGCTGTAGGAAGCGACGATGCTGTGCTGTCCAACGCCGAGCGAGGCAATCGTGAGAGTTGTGGTTCCGGTGGTGCCTGCGCTGTCAAGCGTGATTGTCTGATTGGGAGACAAAATTACAGTGTTGGATTGGTAGGTATCGGTAACGGCGACGGTGCCGGTCAGGTTGCCAGTGCCGGGGCCGGTGGTAACCGTGATCGTGAAGGTGACATTTTGCCCGAAGGCCGATGGATTGGGTGATGACGAAACCGTGGTCGTTGTAGAGTTTACCGCGGTTGCGTCGCCAATGATCTTGATATCAAGTGGGGAGTTTGGTGCTGCCACGCCGGGCGAGCCCGGCTGCGTGTTGGCGGTTACTGTGATGTCGGCCGCGAGAGGATTGCCGGCCACGCTGGGTGCAAAGTCCACGCCCACTGTGCAGTCCGCGGCTGCGGCAAGATAGGGCAAGCCAATGCCGCAGGTGGTCGAAGCATCGATCGCCGAGTTAGCGTCGTGCGCGATCGAGATCAGGTCGAGCGGCGCATTGCCATCGTTTTCCAGCGTCTGATTGAAGGGGCCGGATTGGGAGCCTTGCCGGGTGGGCGTTTTCGTGTCGTCGATTGCCGCGAAGTTTCCCAGCACCTCCCGGATCACCATGTTGTAGTAGTCGGTGATATAGAGGTTGCCGTATCCATCCAGATAAAGGCCCTTGGGGCCGTAGAGAGTCACAGAAGAGAAATTTCCATGCGAGTAGACCATTCCGCACCCGGACTCGGCCAACGTGGAAAGCATGCCGGTCGCCGGGTTCACTTTGCGAATTCCGGCGTTCTGCGTATCGGCAATGTACACAATCCCGGCCGCGTCCGCCGCCACGCTCTGAGGAGAATACAGGGCTGTCGAACTGGCCGTCGAGGGTGACGTTCCGCAGCTACTGATGCCTCCCTGTAAGCCCGTGCCGGCCAGTGTGGTGATCTGGCTGGCAGCGGTGATCACGCCGCCCACCGCCGCCACCTTGCGAATACGGTTGTTCGCCGAGTCGGCGATATACAGATTTCCTGAAGGGTCGAAGGCAATGCCGTATGGATAGTTGAGCCGGGCGCTGGTGGCGGCTATGTTGTCGCCGTTATACCCGCCTCCGCCGTTGCTGCCCGTAACCCCGTTGCCGGCAATCGTGGTTATGATGCCGGTGTCTGCCGTAACCTTGCGGATACGGTGATCGTACGTATCGGCAATATAGAAATTGCCGCTCCCGTCCATCTTGACGTCCAAAGGTTCGTTCAGGTTCGCAGCGGTCGCCGGCCCGCCATCGCCCACCAGGTTGGCGTTGCTGTTGCCCGTCAAGCCGTTTCCGGCCACCGTAGCGATCTTGCCGGTAGCCGCGGAAACCATGCGGACCACGTTGTTGCCGGTGTCGGCAATATAGAGATTTCCAGCACCGTCTATGACCACACCGCTCGGCGTGTTGACCGTAGCCAGCGACGCTGCTGCGCCATCGCCGGTGTAGCCCGGCTTGCCATCGCCGACGATCGTAGAGATGAAGCCTGCCGTGGAGCACGTGGTTCCGGATATGGTCGTCTTCAGCGCCGCGCCGCACACCATTCGGACGCGGTTGTGCAGGCCATCGGCAATGTACATGTTGCCCGCGCCATCGAGAGTCACACTCGACGGCAGGTTGAGCTCCGCTTGTGTTGCGGGGCCTCCGTCTACAACCCCGGTATAGTGCCCTTGAATACCGGCGACGATAAGGATGTTGCCGGGCGTCAGCACGCCCAGACCGCCCGAACCCGTTCCGGATATGTACCCCGTTCCCAGAATGTTTCCGCCCGCATCGAGCAGCACCACTGCGCCAAAGCGCGGTCCCGGCGTGGCGGGAGTGAAAGTAACCGACTGGGTGCAGGAGGCATGGGCAGCCAGCGTGGCGTTGGGGCAGGTCGAGATTCCAGTGCCGGCAGCGAATTCGCCGCCAGCCATGCCGCCCGTCAGCACTTCAACGGTCTTCACGATGCCCCCGCCCGGCGATACGACGGTGATGCTCTGGGCGCCCGAGGTGGTACCGACCGGCTCCAGGGCGAAGACGTTCTGAGCCCGCGCACCCGCAATACTCAGAACCAGCAGCATGGCTGCGGCTATCCACGATCCCATCCAGGATGAGCGGCGAAACCGACGGCCAGACCGAAATGCGAGCGGAACATGAAAAACGGCGAGGTGGAGTTTTCGAACGGATTTGCAAGTCATGAAGGCACTCCATGGAGGGTGCGAGTATTGACAGCTTCCAGCAAGCGGATCTTCACCCGGCTCAAAGCAGGGGGATCTCTGCAAAATTGCCGAGCAGGCACAAAGCACAAGATTGGTCACAAACAGACAGACAAAACAGGTCAAAGGGGCGACATCTGCTTGAATTCCGTTGTCGGCTTCTCGCAAACCCAAACAATACTTGAGTCTTTCCTTTTGAAGCCCGGCTTTCAGCATAGCATTCGGCCAGTTGAGCATATGGTCTGCGTTGCTCACTCTGGCTGACGCGGATCGGCCATGGCGCGCACTCGCGTACACGCTCCTTCACCAGGTCTTTACAGCGGCCAAAGGCCTCGGAGTCCGGCTTCGTCGCCCAGGGAGTCTTCGAGTTCGCTCATATATATTGTCTGACCGACTCCCCAGGGTGTATCGACATATACAGACGTGCGGCGCCGGAGGCCATTTTTTCACAGTTCGAGGAAAGAGGAGCGACGCATACCGGGTGTCTGCTAGCGACGATTGACGAAGAAATGAGGAAAAATGGCCCCGGCCCTTCGGGTTGCGGAGAAAATCCAGCCATACTTCATTCTCGCCCTCGGCGGTGGACCCGCCACAGCCTTCGGGCTCGGCTTCGTCTGGCCGGATTTTCCCTCGCAACGCCGCGCATCTGTGTATGTCGATACACCCTGGTACATCTCGCATCCAAGCCCGGCGATTGCAGGGTTTCGGGCATTGACACTCGGCTATCCCGGCCACGATACTGACAGTAATGCTGAACTCAAGGAAACTCGGAGCGGGGGCCATGGCCATGTGTATGGTCGGCGGACCCATCCGTGTGGCTCCTGAGCGGCGAATGCGTTGAACGCAACCGATTAAGAAGCCCCAGCGGCCCGGGTCCGATGAGCGGACGCGGGCTTTTTCGTTTGACGCCATCCGCAAAGCAGACTCCCCACCGATTGGTAACCCATAACCTCTAACGATCGAGGAGACGAGACAATGTCAGACCAGACGCCGAAGCAGCACCTTGCCACGCTTGCCGTTCACGCCGGCCAGGTGGCCGACCCCACCACCGGCTCGCGCGCCGTGCCCATCTACCAGACCACTTCGTATCTGTTTCAGGATGCAGACCACGCGGCGCGGCTCTTCGGATTGAAGGAGTTCGGCAACATCTACACGCGCCTGATGAATCCGACTACCGACGTGCTCGAGAAACGCGTGGCGGCTCTTGAGGGCGGCGTGGCGGCGCTGGCTGTGGCCTCCGGCCAGGCGGCCGAGACGCTGGCCATTACCACGCTGGCCAAGGCCGGTGACGAGATCATTTCCACCACCTCGCTCTACGGCGGCACGCACACGCTTTTCAACCACACGCTGCGGCGGCAGGGCATCACCGTCAAGTTTTTTGACGCAGACGACTTTGCCGGCATCCGCGCCGCCATCAACGACAAGACCCGTGCCATCTACACCGAGAGCCTGGGCAACCCCAAGCTCGACGTATCCGACATTGCTACGCTTGCCGCCATCGCGCACGAGAACAAACTGCCGCTGATCGTTGACAACACCGTGCCTTCGCCGGCGCTGCTGCGGCCCATCGAGTGGGGCGCGGACATCGTGGTGAACTCGGCCACCAAGTTTCTGGGCGGCCACGGCACCTCGCTCGGCGGCGTCATCGTGGACTCGGGCAAATTCGACTGGGCAGCCTCCGGCCGTTTCGCGGAGTTCACCGAGCCCGATCCCTCCTATCATGGCCTTTCGTACTCGGCGGCGTTCGGCCCGCTGGCCTTCATCCTCAAGTGCCGCATTCAGGGCCTGCGCGATACCGGCGCGGCGCTGTCGCCCTTCAATGCCTTCCAGATTTTGATCGGCATCGAGACGCTGCATCTGCGCATGGAGCGCCACTCCACCAACGCTCTTGCAGTGGCACGGCATCTCGAGTCGCATCCCGGCGTCGAGTGGGTGAACTATCCGGGCCTGGAGTCGAGCCCTTATTACGAGCGCGCGAAGAAGTACCTGCCCATCGGACAAAGCGCGATTGTAACCTTCGGAATCAAGGGCGGATACGACGCCGGCAAAAAGCTCATCAACTCGCTCAAGCTGTTGTCGCTGCTGGCCAACATCGGCGACGCCAAATCGCTGGTCATTCATCCGGCATCTACAACGCATCAGCAGTTGTCGGTGGAGGATCAGGCCGCCACGGGCGTAACCCCTGAGCTGGTGCGGCTCTCGATCGGCATCGAAGACATTCGCGACATCCTCGCCGATCTCGATCAGGCGATCGAGGTGGCGAACGGGGCAAAGAAGTAGTTCCCAGCGTGCAGGTTGCTGGTTGAGTGCGTGGGTTCCGGGTCTTGAAAATCGAGGCCCGGGGCGCCCGTCATTGAGGTCGATTGCGGCAGAATAGTAATGAGCTGCTAGCCCCTAGCTTCTAGCTGCTAGCTTTCAGGTGTTGAACCTCAGCGGGAGGAAGCAGAAAGATGGCGCAGGATTACCGTGATCTGGTCGTATGGCAGAAAGCGATGGAACTCACGGTTTGCATCTACAAGCTGACGCAAGCTTTCCCGAAGGATGAGGTTAATGGGTTGTCCGCCCAAATGAGAAGAGCTAGCGTCTCGATTGCCAGCAATATTGCTGAGGGGCGCGGAAGGCTAACCCCCCGGGAGTTCAGGCAATTCCTCGGGGTTGCGCAAGGTTCGACCTACGAGTTGCAGACGCAGCTCCTGGTCGCCCGAAGACTCGGAATGTGTAATGAAGACTCCCTTAGATCCGCGGAATCTCTCGGCAATGAGGTTTCGAAGATGCTGGGATCATTCATTCAAAAGCTAAGTGCTGGGAAGAAGGCGCCAGAGCCACAGCGGCAGCTAGAAGCAAGGAGCAAGGAGCAAGGAGCTTGGGTGTAATGACCAAAGCCGAGAACAAAGCGGCCAGTGCGCCGGGCGCAAAGATCGTTGCGCCCACGTACGAGGGCGACTTTGTCCTCGACGGCGAGCTCAAGCTCGACTGCGGCTGTACTTTGGCGTTTCCCACGCTGCATTATGCCGTCTACGGCAGGCTGAATGCGGCGCGGGACAACGCCGTCCTGGTCTGTCATGCCCTTTCCGGTTCGGCGCTGGTGGGTTCCTGGTGGCCTGAGGTCTTCGCTCCCGGAGCCGTGCTTTCGCTCGATCGGGATTTTGTCATCTGCGTCAATATGCTGGGCTCCTGTTACGGATCCACGGGACCCGGCTCGGTCAATCCCGATACCGGCCTGCCCTACGGACCGGATTTTCCTTTAATATCGATCCGCGATAATGTGCGCGCTCAGGCCCGTCTGCTGGACTCGCTGGGCGTACGCAAGCTGCGGCTGGCGCTGGGCGGATCGCTCGGCGGAATGCAGGCTCTCGAGTGGGCCATCGAGTTCCCACAGCGGGTGGACCGGGCGCTGGTCATCGGCGTCTCGCCTTTGGGCGCCATGGGACTGGCCCTCAACCACCTGCAACGGCAGGCCATCCAGCGCGATCCGGAGTGGCTGGGCGGCGCCTATCTGCCCCAGAAGCCCCCGCGGCAGGGCCTCTCGCTGGCACGGCAGATCGCGATGATCAGCTACAAGTCCGCTCCGCTGTTCGACGAGCGCTACGGCCGCAACCCGGACCGCAGTGGCGAAGACCCATGGCTGGCCTCGGGGCAGGGCAGCGGGCTCATCGGCGGAAGGTTCGACATCGCCGGGTATCTTGACGTGCATGGCAGCCGCTTTGTGGACCGCTTCGATGCCAACGCATACCTCTCGATTCTGCGCACCATGGACACCTGGGACCCCGCGCGCGGATATGCCTCGGCCCAGGAAGCTTTTGGCCGCATCCGGGCAAAGCTGACCCTGATCGGAATCAGCACGGACTGGCTGTTTCCGGCCGCCGACGTAAGGCGGTTTGCCGAGTCTTTAAGCGCCGCCGGAGTGCAAGCCGAGTATCGCGAGATGGTAAGCGACCACGGCCACGACGCCTTTTTGGCCGAGCAGGCGGAACTGCTGCGGCTGATCGGCTAAGGTGTCCCAAAACGAATACTCTGGAGATTGAGAATGGTTTTGGAACCGCAGGGCCGCAGAGACAGGATTTTTCTTTTGGGACGCGCTTGTCACCGCTATCCGCGGGTTTCTATAATCGAAGGCAATGCCCTCAGGTAGGCCGTGTTATCGTATATCCGATACCGCGAACTTGCCCGTGGACCGGAAAGCATGCAGTCCGCGGCAGGGTCAGAGCGCGTTCACATACAGATCAGCTATTCCCAGGAGCACAGTAATGAAGAAGTTCGTCCTTGTATCTGCGATGGTGTTGGCGGTTGTTGCATACTTTGCCACGCCGGCGTTGCGCGCGCAGGATAATTCGGGCCAGATCACGATTCAGGATCCGGCCGAGTTCAACGCGTTCCAGCAGTCATCCACACAGACCGATCCGGCTGCCAAGGCCTCGGCTCTTGAGGGTTTTCTCCAGGCATATCCGAACAGCGTGGTCAAGAAGGCTGTCCTCGACATGCTGATGGACGCCTATCAGGCGGCGCGGCAGAACGACAAGGCTGCCAGTGCAGGCACCCGGCTGCTTCAGCTTGATCCCAACAATATGAAGGCGCTCTTCGTCACCGTCTATCTGAAGAAGGCTGCCTGCCAGCAGAACATCGATCCGGCCACCGGCGAGAGCAAGGATCCGCAGACCTGCGACGATGCCGCCACGCTCGCCCAGAAGGGCCTCACCGCCCCCAAGGCAGCCGGCATGGACGACGCCAGCTTCAAGAAGATGACCGACGCGGCCTATCCGATCTTCCACTCCGCCATCGCCGCCGACTACGTCATCGTCAAGAAGGACTTCGCCGCGGCCATCAAGGAGTACATCGCCGAGTTGAACTTCTTTACCGCACCGCAGACACAGACCGGCCAGGGACTCGTGGATACCCTCCAGCTTGCCCAGACCTATGCCAAGCCCGGCGACACCCGCGATCCGGTCAAGGCCATCTGGTTCTACGCCCGCGCATGGGACTTCGCTCCCCCGGCCTTCAAGGCCCAGATTCAGCCTCAGCTTGAGTACTGGTACAAGCGCTATCACGGCACGCTCGACGGCGACGCTGCCATGACCAAGCAGATGAACGACATCAAGACCCAGGCGCAGAGCTCGCTCTTCCCGCCGGCAGACTTTGCCATCGAGCCCGCTCCCACACCCGAAAAGCTGGCCCATATCGCCATGCAGGGCGATCTCACCAAGCTCAACCTCGAGGACAAGGAGTACATCCTGGCCAACGGCAACAAGGCTGACGCAGACAAGCTGTGGGCCGCTCTTCAGGGCCAGCAGACCCCGGTCCCGGGCATCGTCATCACCGCTCCGGCCACCGTGCTCAAGGTTACCGTCACCACCGCCGCTCCCAAGCCCAAGGAATACATCGTCAAGCTCACCAACTCGGTTGCTTGCAGCGCGGTTCCTGTGCCCCCGACCGAACTCAAAATCAAGGAAGTGGTGGATTACCTGACGGCCAACGGCGTTGCCGCCGAAGCCGCCGCGGTTGAAACCACCGGCGCAAAGAAGGTCGCGGTTGTTCCTGCCGTCTCCATCGTCAGCGTCGCCGTCACCCAGGACGCCAAGGATACCCGCACCGCCGACTTCAACGTCAACCTCAAGGAGCCTGTAAGCTGCAAGGAAGCTCCCACGGCCGGCGCCGAGGTAAAGGCCAACAACGCTGAAGGCATCTCCGTCTACGGAACCTACAGCACCTACACCATCACCCCTGCCCAGGGCAGCACCGCCGCCAAGGCGCAGATCGTGCTCAACGACGGCGGCGTGCAGCAGCAGGAGAAGAAGACGGCTCCCGCGCGCAAGCCCGCGGCCGGCGCAGCCCGCAAGAAGTAGTCTGTATTAACACCGGGCGTCGGCAGGGGAGATTCTCCGGCGCTCGCTTCTGGGAAAATCGGGGCAGTCCGCTAAAAGCGGGCTGCCCTTTTGTTGTCCCCGGCAAGCACCAGCCAGGCACTGCGCTGCGTTGTTCGAGGGTGGTAGTCTAAGCCCAGAATGGTCTCTCTGCGCGTACTCCGCCCGTTTCTTGCTTCCGCCCTGCTGACGATGTCCCTCTTCTCTGCCGCGGCCCAGCAGCCGGTTGCGCCTGCGCCGGCACTCCCGGCGGGCCTCAAACCTCGGCCCGTTCCTCCGGCTCGGGACCTGTCTACAAACGCCGTCACAGGGCGGACGGCGTCGATTCCAGCGCCGGTTCCAGCCGACACCCAGCCGGTTGCATTTCGCAGCGAAGATCAAATGTCGGCAGCCGACCGCGCGCTGCTTGCCGCTACGGGCTCGGGAATCGCCGCGGCCGCGGATCTGGCTGCTATCGATTTCCTGAAGGGCCCATGGAGCCTGCGGCAGATCGACTGCCCGGCTCTTCCCGCGCATCTGTTTGTGCGGTACAGGCGTGACCTGGGGCCGGGAGACGTGACGGAATTTACCGCGGCGATCCCGCGCGCCGGCGGAGGCAGGGTTCACGCCATTCCCATCCTGCGGCGCAGCTTCACCACTCTGCTTGAGCCTCCGGCGAGCGCGGTTGCACTGTTCAACCGGCTTATCCGCGAGGAGCAGCAGCCCGCTCAGCCCGCCTGGTTCGGACTGGCAAAGTGCTATGCGGCGCTGTCCGGCTCGGCAGGGCAGCCTGTAGCCAGCGCGGCATGGCCGGAAGGTCCCCCGGCAGCTATTCAGTGGCAGGGAGATAAAGCCGTGGTCCGGATTGCCGTGGCAACCATCGCGGCCGGGCCTGCCCAGTGGGAGCTTACCTTCAACCGGTCAGGAACGCTGCTCAAAGCCGAACACAGCCGCATCGATGAGGGCAAAGCGCACAAGATTCCTTTAGCCGGCAAACTGGCTTCGCACCCCGTACCACCGGGCGGCAATCTCGAAACGCATCCAATTCAGCAGGGAAGCGCTCTGGCCGTGCATCCCGTGCCGAAGGGGTCGGAGCCTGTGTCGCATCCGGTTCCACAGAACTAGACTCTGCGTGCTGGCCGCCGCACCGGCGTCAGGCGCTACTCTCCCAGCATGAAGCGCTGGATACGGAAGGCGCGGCCCGTCGTCGGGTCGCACTCCACCAGCGTGGCGCACATCTTCGGATTGCCCTTGGCGGCTTCGAACTTGCCCGGCATCCCGGTCAAAAACTTGTGCAGCACCATCTCCCGCTCCACGCCAATCACCGAGTCGTACGGCCCGCTCATGCCCACATCGGTCTGGTAGGCCGTCCCCCGCGGCAGAATGCGCTCGTCGGCCGTGGGAATATGCGTGTGCGTTCCAAACACCGCTGTCACCCGCCCATCGAGATACCAGCCCATCGCCACCTTCTCGCTGGTCGCCTCGGCATGAATATCCACCACGATCACCTTAGCCTTGATCTGAGCCAGCAGCGCGTCGGCGGTGCGGAAGGGATCGTCGTTGCCGGGCATGAAGACGCGGCCCTGCAGGTCGATTACGGCGTAGGGAACGCCACTCTCCGTGACGCCTTCGTAGACGCCCCATCCCGGCAGGTTAGGTGCATAGTTGGCCGGACGCAGAACCCGCCGCGCCCTGTCATGCGAGTCGGACTGCGCGGTCTTGAAGTAGTCGGAGAGTTCCTTCTTGTCCCACACGTGGTTGCCGGTAGTCAGCACGTCGGCACCCCAGTCGAAGATCTCCTCGGCAATCGAAGCCGTAACGCCGAAGCCGCCTGCCGCATTCTCGGCATTCACAATGGTCAGCTCGACGTTGTTGGACTCGCGTACGTGCCCCATGTGCTCGCGCACAATGCGCCGTCCCGCGCTGCCGAAGATGTCACCGACAAAAAGAATATTCAAGTCTGGACCTTTCTTAACCCAACCCGCTCAGTTTGCCACACGCCAGGGCGATACCGTGTTCCACTTTCGCAATTCCGTAATGGCCCAGGCGTTCGATTTGTCTTTATGGCAGGAGATGCAGGGGTTGGGAATCCCGGTGCGCTCGCTCTCGACCGGCGAAATAAAACGAAACGTGTGCGCCGCAACAAAGTTGTCCTTGATGGTCTGCTCGATGTGGGGCATGTGGCAGGCGACGCAACTGCTCCCGGTGCTGTCCTTGGCGTGGTGCGTATGTTCGCTCACCGTCATCCATAACCCGGCCGGATTCGACGCATCATGACACCCCAGACAGAGCGCGTTGCCCTCAGCCTTCAGGTTCGACTCGATCTTGTTCGAGTGCACCGCGTGGCAGTCATAGCAGCGCAAACCGCGGTGGTACATGTTGCTCTGCACAAAGTCGTTTCCCTGCATCCGGTTCTTGTGCGCCGTCATATCCGCGAACTGGTAGAAGTTGGTCACGCCGGGCTTCATCTCTTCCAGTTGCCAGGTATCGGCCAGGCGATCCCCGGGCGTGAATCCCACCGGCCAGTCGTAATAGCGGCCCTGTATCGGATTTTGTAACGGCCTGCCCTGGCTGTGGCACTGAATGCAGACATCGTTCCCGCGAACGGAATCGAGAGAATCAGGGTTGACGATGTTCGCCTTCGTGGCATGAGCCACATGCTCGCTCCCCGGGCCATGACACTTCTCGCAGCCCACATTCCACTCCGTCACCTGCCTGCTCACTACGTCGTAGTTCACTGAGTGGCATCCATCGCAGGTGGGGCCGGTCGGCCGGTCGGCGTTATCAGGCCCGTAGAACGAGGTCCACCAGTCCGTGCCTGTTTCCGCGTGATAGACAAGCCAGCGTTTGCCCGCCACGTCCCACTGCGCCGGCAGCGGAAAATAATCGTCTCCGCGCTTGACGAAGTAGCGCTGCTTGTAACGGCTGCCATAAAGATATGCAACCTGGTCCAGCGAAAACGTGCGCAGCGGGTCAGGATGCGTGAAGTCGCCCAGCACCGCTTCGGGATGTTTCTTCGGATCGACGAGAATGTTCGCCATCCTAGTCTGCTTCCAGCCCTCGTAGGCCTGCAGGTGGCACGACTTGCAAGCTTCCGAACCAACATACCTAGAAGCCGTTGGCGCGGAACCTTGAACGCTCGTTGCCGGACTTGCCGGTTGTTGCGCATAGGCGTTTACAACCAGCAGCGCGCTCACAGCCGCGGCGCCAATCCAAAGACAAGCTCGGCTCGGCGCGGGGAATGCGACTCTGAGCATCGTGAACCTCCTGAGAGCGGAGTTAGCGTTGTTAGCGGAGTTAGCGGTGCTGGCTCTGTCACCGTCCGCTCCTCCACGAAAATGGGTGCCCCAGGTCCCTCGTCCGCCGCGGCGGAGGGACCTGGGAAAGTACGAAACTCAATCGGCCACTATGAAACCAGCCACGAACCTGGGTGCCCCAGGTCTCGATTCTGAGACCTGGGAGACCACGAAACCAAACTAGCCTTGTTCCCCAGTCCCTTGGTCCCTCAGCCCCTCAGCCCCGATCTTCCTCATCTGGGGGAAGAGTATGACGTCGCGAACTGAGATGGACCCTGTCAGCAGCATCACCAGCCGGTCGATACCGATACCCTCGCCGCCCGTCGGCGGCAGGCCGTACTGCAACGCGCGGACGTAGTCCTCGTCCATCTGGTGAGCCTCGTCGTCGCCGCCTGCGCGCTCCTTCAGTTGATCCTCGAAGCGCTTGTGCTGCTCCACCGGATCGTTCAACTCGCTGAAGGCGTTGCCCAGCTCAAACCCGCCGCAGTAAATCTCAAACCGCTCCACCCACTCCGGATCGCCGGGCTTCTGCTTCGAAAGCGGCGAGATAGCCGTCGGAAACTCGTAGATGATCGTCGGCTGAATGAGGTTTTCCTCGGCGACGTGCTCGAAAAGCTCGGCGATTACTTTCCCATGTGGTTCTTCCTTCTCTATCCGCAAAGCTGCATCTGCGCACCACGAAGCGAGGAAGAACGCCCGGTTTTGAATCCGGTCGTTATTCTCAGGGGCGGCACCTGATGGGGCATTTGCACGCAAGAACGAAATCAAGGACTCTTTGTCGGCAAAGTCTGCCAAACTGGGACTCATCGCCATGCCGGGCCACCACCACTTAATGATCGCTTCCGTCATCTTGAGCTTCTCTACATTCGCAAAGTCAATCGTGTTCCCGTTGTACTCCGTAACCGTAGTCCCGTTCACCTCAACCGCCACAAACTTCAGCAGTTCCTGCGTCAGCTCAATCAGGTCCAGATAATTCGCGTACGCCTGGTAGAACTCCAGCATCGTGAACTCGGGGTTGTGCCGCGTGCTGATACCCTCGTTGCGGAAGTTGCGGTTGATCTCATACACCCGATCCATCCCGCCGACGACCAGCCGCTTCAAATAAAGCTCCGGCGCAATCCGCAGATACAGGTCCATGTCCAGCGTGTTGTGGTGGGTGACGAACGGCCGCGCCGCCGCGCCCCCGGCGAGCGGCTGCATCATCGGCGTCTCCACTTCAAGGTATCCGCGGTCGTCGAAGAACTTCCGCACCGCCCGCAGCACCTTCGACCGCTTCACAAACACCTCGCGCGAGTCGAGGTTGGTAAACAGATCCACGTAGCGCTGCCGGTAGCGGGCCTCGACATCGGCCAGCCCGTGAAACTTCTCAGGCAGCGTGAGCATGGCCTTCGACAGGAACATGAGCGTCTCAACGTGAATTGTCAGCTCGCCGGTCCGCGTGCGGAACAGGTACCCCGTAACGCCGATGTGGTCGCCCAGGTCGAGCAGCTTGTAGAGCGCAAACCCCTGCTCGCCCACGGCATCGAGCCGCACGTAGATCTGGAGCCGCTGACCCTCCTGTTGCAGAGTCGCAAACCCGGCCTTGCCCTGCGCGCGAATCGCCATGATCCGCCCCGCAACCTGCACGCGCGGCTTCTCGGCCTCGAGCGCCTCTCCCGTCGTCTCGCCCCACTGGGCGCGCACCGCTGGAATCTGCGTGGCCAGCTCACCCTGCTCGGCAGGGAAGCGGTTGGGGTAGGCCTGCTGGCCCAGCTTCTCGATTTCCTTCAGCTTTTCCCTGCGCAGCTCAAACAGATTGCGCTCAAACTCAGAATCAAACACGTCGGTTTCCTCTTGGATGTTGGCGAAAAGGTCCAGATGCAAGTATATCGGGGATCAGGGAAGGCGGACTGAGCGGAAACAAGCTATCCCCGCTAACTCCGCCAGCACCGCTATCGTGTATAACCACTTTGGATGCCCTTTCACCCACCCATTCCGGAGCGCAAGCAGCCTGGCAAGTCCTCAGGCGCCTTCGGCACACTGATTCAGGCCGAGAAGCTCATGCAGATCGCCTTCATCCTGCCCTGCGCCGTCTTCATCGGCTGGCTGGGCGGCGACTGGCTGGCCCGCAGGCTCCATCAGCCCTGGCCCATCGCGCTCGGCCTGCTCCTGGGCGGAGCCGCCGGCCTAGTAGCCGTCATCCGCATGGCCCTCGACTCGATGAAGGGCGTGCAGGTAGACGACAGCGACACCGGCCCCAAACAGAACGGCCCAAAAGAGAACACCGAGGACCGTCCATGACCGAAAACGAACATTCGCTGGCGAATTTCTCCGACGCCGACCTCGAGGCACTCCTCAACCGTGCCGTCAGGATTATTGTCGTAGTAGGCGTGCTCGCCGCGCTCGTGCTCTGGAAGGCCTCAGGCTGGCGCGACGGCGCGATGCTGGCGGTTGGGGCGGCCATCTCAACGGCGAGCATCTATGAGTGGAAGCGGCTGGTTCGCCTGATCAACGCCGCGCTTGACAAGCAGAAGCTCCCCGGCGGAACCGCCATGGTGGTGGCGTTTTTCCTCCTCCGGCTGTTCGTATTCGCGGGGGTCCTCTATGGTAGTCTGAAGTGGTTTCATGGGTCAGTTGTAGCGTTGCTTTGCGGCTTGGGTCTGGCCATTCTGGCCCTGCTCTGGGAGTCGGTTCGCCTGCTACGTAACTGACACAAAGATAAGAGCTTAGAGGCATTCGATCAGGGTTCGACCGGCCTCGCATCTGCGCTCGAACAGCGCAAGAATTCCGGGAACAGAAGGTTCAAAGCGACACATGCAGGTACTTGGAATAACGCACTTTTTCAATCTGCTCTTCGGCCCGATCTTCGCATGGCTGATGGGGCTGGTTGGCGCGCAGCCAATCAAGCCCAACGCGCCCATCAACGACGCCTTCGCGCTTGAGATGCTCGTCGTGCTCGGCCTCATTCTTTTCTTTGTTCTGGTCCGGCTTTCGTTGTCTGTTGAGAAGCCCGGCGCAGCCCAGCAAATCGCGGAGATGGTCCACGAGTTCGTCGGCGGCATGGGCGACCAGGTCATCGGACACGGCTACGAGCGCTTCCAGTCCTTCGCCACCTGCGTCTTCCTGTTCGTTCTGATCAACAACATGATCGGCCTCGTCAGCGGCCTCATTCCGGGCGTCGTCACTCCCACCGGCCAGCCCGTAGTGCCGCTCGGCATCGCCCTCATGACGTTCATCTATTACAACTTCCACGGCTTCCGCGTGCAGGGACCCGTCAAGTACATCAAGCACTTTGCAGGGCCCAT
This sequence comes from uncultured Acidobacteriaceae bacterium, assembly GCA_903842065.1. Taxonomy (GTDB): domain Bacteria; phylum Acidobacteriota; class Terriglobia; order Terriglobales; family Acidobacteriaceae; genus Telmatobacter. Next base: position 33,883 of record CAIMKZ010000013.1, read on the forward strand.
GCCGGCGCTTTCGCCGCTCATGTTCCCCATCGAGATCGTTTCGCACCTCGCCCGCATTATGTCGCTCACCATCCGACTTTACGCCAACATGCTGGCCAGCGATCTGCTCTATCTGGTCTGGTTCTCGCTGATTCCCATCGCGATTCCGGCCGTCTTTCTGGGGCTGCACTTCTTCGTTTCCATCATTCAGGCGTTTGTGTTCATGCTGCTGACGATGATCTATCTCTCGCTGGCAGTGGCGCACGATCACTAAAAGCAGCTTTTAGCTGCTAGCTTCTAGCTGCTAGCTTTTTTGTGGCGGGTGGGCATTGTGGGGTTATCTGATGCAGTTGCGTCAGGGGAAGTTGGCAAAAAGCAACGAGGCTTGTAGCAGTAAGAACCGAGCTAGAGGCTAGCAGCTAAAAAGATTCCGCCGGAGGCGCTTCCGCTCCGGGTCAACGGAAAGGCAGCAAGCGTGAGGGGGCCAAAGGGGTAAGACAGCTACGAGCCACTAGCTTCTAGCTGCTAGCTTTCGCATCGGCGAGTTGAAATTGTTCGCTTGCCCATAATGAAGCTAGGAGCTAGAAGCTAATAGCTGCTCCTCCGGCACGGTGAGCCTCAACCACCCACTGGCTGCCAATCTTCAGGAAGCAGGAGAAACAATGCGGAAACTTCAATATGTATTCATGGCTCTGGCGGCTCTCTCGTTTGTCGTCCCGGCCTTCGCACAGAGCGGCGCTTCGCCGGCTGTGAATCTGGTTCCCATCGGAGTTGGTCTGGCAATGGGTCTGGCCGCCGGTCTCTGCGGCCTCGGCCAGGGCAAAGCGGTCGCCTCGGCTACTGAAGCCGTTGCCCGCAACCCAGGCGCGCGCTCGGCCATCCAGATCCTGCTCATCCTCGGTCTGGCCTTCATCGAGTCCCTCACCCTCTTCACCCTCGTGATGGTCTTCCTGAAGATGTAGTCCGTAGCAAGTCAGAAAGTGACGGCCCCGCGCCAAAGGCGCGGGGCCGTCCTGCGTTTGGGTGGGAAAGATCAACTCTTACCCTGCCACTTTCAACCCACCTCAACGCTGGGTGCCCCCGGTCCCACCCTCGCCTTTGGGGACCGGGGAAGGATCAACCCTCAACCTGCCACTTTCTACCAACCACAATAATGGGTGCCCATGTCTCGATTTTGAGATATAGGAAAGCACAACCCTCACCCGGGAACCACTACCCCCTGAAATATCCCCGTCGGCATTTGCCGGTTAATTCACTGAAACGCGCATACTGGTCCTGAGAGTCGAGCAATATTCCTCTCGCGGTCCGGCTCTCCTGAGAGATTGTTGAAATGCACCGGAAGCGGATCGAAGGGCATGGGCTCCGGCAAGGGTTTTACGGATTTCCTGCGAAATGCTACGGGTAGCCCCTACGGTATCTCCGACGGGTTCGGTGAATCCGCCAGGTTCAGGTCCACATAGCTGTCCGGGCCCGGAGGCAATCCCGGAGCGAAGCACAGACCTTCTTCGTCCGTGATCTTCGGGCAGCCCGCGCTGAACTCCGTGCGTTGCGGAGACTGCGCGTACTGCCAAACCGGAACCCATACCTTCGGGTCGCGCGCGAACTCGGGAAGCAATTTCGGCTTCTCCACCGTGCACCCCGGCGAGGGCGGACACTGATCGTCCGCGATCCAAAGCGCCAGCCGCTCTCGGCTCTTGCCGACAGGAGACTTTTTGGCCCGCGACGCTGCCTCGTCGGCAAGGTGCTGAGCCGTAGAGATCTTCCCGTCCTCGTCCTCAACCACGATCCCCGAGCAGTAAACTCCGGCCCTGTCGCCTCCGGCGCGGACCGCATCGATCCAGCCGAAGACGTAAGCAAGTTGCTCCGCCATCATTCGCCCGCCCTGCTCCTGATCGAGAAAAATCAGCACGCCTGGCGCGAATCCCTCCCGAGCGGCAGCGGCAACGGCAGTCCGGCCGTCGGCCAGGCCCAGCGCTCTGGCGCGGCTTCCCAGTGCCGAAGCATTGCGCCCGTTGAACAAAACCAGAAAGCCGAAGCCCTGCTTCTTCAGCAGCGCGCGCTTTCCCTTCCAGGTGTTCACCTTCGCTCCCGGAGGAACGTTCAGCCAGTAGCTTGTGTAGTCGAAGGTCTTGCGCAGAGTGGCGAGCGCAACTTCGCCCGGATAAGAGTTCCGGTCGAAGCCAAGATAACGCTTCTGCGCGGGCAACGCGCAGACCGATCCGCACAGCAGAAGTATCAGAATTAGGGTTCGACGCGCCATGATCGCTCAAGCCGATTCTAACGGCTCAAGCCGATCCGAGGGAAACGAGCCTGTTATGCAACCGCGCTAGCGGCCTGCTCTTCGGCTTCGATCTTGCTGCCGACTTCGGCCGCGGCTTGCGCCAGCACGCGATGGTGAATCGTAAACAGCGCCAGTTCCAGACGATCTCCAACGCCGGTCTTGTCGTAGATCGAGCGCAGATAGTTCTTGATCACCTGCTCGGTCGTCTTGAGGCGCATCGCGATCTCGCGGTTCTTGCAGCCCTGCACAATCAGTGCCACAATCCGCATCTCTTTTGGCGTCAGCCGGTCGCGAACCCGCGTTCCTACCATGTCGTCGTCCGGAGCGCTCGCCAGCGAAACCTGCGTAGGCTGCCAGACATCGCCGACTGAGACGCGGCGCACGCACTCGGCCAGAGCGGTTCCGCTCACGTTGCGGAACACAACCCCGTGAAATCCCTGCTTCACGTACTTCGAGGCTTCCTCGCTGTTTTCGGCAATCACAACTCCGCGGCTACCCGTGCTCTCAAGCACCATCCGCAGACGGCCTAAGTCCGGCCGCAGCGATGCCGCGAAGATCACAAGCGACCCCGGAAAGGTCGTGATCGCATGGAACATCCGTTCCAGGTCCGCGCACTGCGCAATGATGCGCAGATCCTCATCCATCGCCAGAACCTTGGCAGTTCCGGCCCGGAAGATCGCTTGTGAATCGGCAAGGATTATCTTGTTCATCGGTTGCCCCAGCTGCGGACTCGCAGTCGCTAAATGGCCGCAGCCGTACCACGCTGTCAGGTCAGGCTCAGTAGCCAACCGCGGCTGTTGTCAGGCGTCTTTCGCGCCCCTTTTGCTTTCTATCGGCAGACTCAGGTGCGCTCTTGGCGCTGTCCGCATTTGCTACACAATAGTGCAAATCCAGAGCGCATAAGCGAAGTTCTTCTGTCTTCGCCAGCCTCTGTACTAAAGAATAACCATATTCCCTTCGTGTGCCTATTCGAATTGTCTCGATTCCGGCCATTGCTGTGCCGCAAGCGTTATGATGATTGCGCCGGTTATCTTTCCCAGCATGAGGAATCCCCTATGATCCCGATTCGCAACCGATGCCTTCTTCTGTTGCTCTCAGTCGTGTTCTCGGCAGCTTCGCTCTACGCGGCCACATCCTGCGATCCCCGCGCCTTTGGCGCCAAAGGCGACGGAACCACGAAAGACACTGCCGCGGTCCAGAAGGCCATCGACGTCTGCGCGGAAAAGGGCGGTACGGTTCACCTGAGCGCAGGCACGTATCTGATCGCGCCCATCCTGCTCAAGAGCAACGTCACCCTTCAGCTCGACAAAGGCGCAACACTGCTTGGCTCAGCCGACCACGCCGACTACAAGCCCAAGACCCTCTTCCGTGTCCCTGACCTCCAGCCACTCATCGGCGCTGAGAACGCCACCAACATCGCCATCGTCGGCGAAGGCACCATCGACGGCAACGGCGAAACCTGGTGGAAGGAGGCGCGCAGCGTAAAGGATGCCGGAGTGCTCGGCAATCATCCCCGGCCCAAGCTCATTGTCCTCGACCGCTCAAAGAACATCCGCATCGAAGGCGTCACCATTCAGAACTCGCCCATGTGGCAGGTTGTGCCGTACTACTGCGACGGAGTCATCATCCGCAACGTACGCATCCTCGCCCCGCATAACTCGCCCAACTCCGACGCCATCGATCCCTTCTCCAGTTCGAACGTTTTGATCGAGCACGTCTACGCCGACGTGGGCGACGACAACATCGCCATCAAGTCTGGCGCCATCAACTCGCCCGGCCCCGATTCGCCGTCGAGCAATATCGTGATTCGCGACTGCGTCTTCATGCACGGCCACGGCCTGTCGATCGGCAGCGAGATCGCCGGTGGCGCAAACAATATCATTGCCGAGCGCATACATTTTGAGGGCACCGACAACGGCATCCGTGTCAAGGCCAACCGCGACCGCGGCAACGACGTCTCTAACCTCGTCTTCCGCGACATCGAGATGAAGGGCGTCAGAAACGTCATCGTCATCAGCGAGTACTACCCCAAGGTGATGCCGCCCGACGACAACACGGCAGCGCCCATCACGCGACTCACGCCTCACTTCCACAACATCGTAATTGAGAATCTGAAGGCCACGGAGATCGACTCCGCAGGCGCAATCGTCGGTCTGCCTGAATCGCCGGTGATGGATGTAGTGCTCACGAACGTCAACATCTCAGCAAAGACGGGCCTCGTCATCGGCTACGCGAGCGTGACGGCAAAGAATCTATCCGTTACTGCCGCGCAGGGCGAGCCGGTGAACAAACTCTCCGGGGCCGAGGTCACTATCAAGTAGCTAGCGACAGCAAAAGTAAGGGGCCGCGCAGTTGCGCGGCCCCTTACTTTTTTCAAGCGTAGTTACTGATTCACGCCGCTGGCCAGGAATCCGCCGTCTACGACCAGAATCTGTCCGGTCACAAACGACGAGCTGTCAGAGGCAAGATACACAGCCGCGCCGATCAGCTCCTCGGTCTTGCCGAAGCGGCCCATCGGCGTGCGCATCAGCAATTCTTTGCCACGCGGAGAACCGTCGAGCAGCGCCGCGTTCAGATCGGTGCGGAAGACACCCGGCGCAATCGCGTTCACCGTCACGCCCTTCTTCGACCACTCAACCGCGAGCGAACGGGTCAAAGCAGCGACTGCGGCCTTGCTCGCAGCGTAGGCCGCAACTTCGCTTAGCGAGACAAACGTATTGAGAGAAGCGATGTTGATGATGCGGCCGCTGCCGCGCTCGAGCATATGCCGTCCGAAGACCTGGCAGGCGCGCAGCGTTCCGGTCAGATTAGTGTTCACAATGTTCGTCCACTCTTCTTCAGAAAAGTCGAGTGTCGGCGCGCGCTTGATGATTCCGGCGCAATTGATCAGAATGTCCACCTTGCCCAGCGCGTCGACGGTCGTCTTCAGCACGTTTTCAAGAGTCGCTCTATCGCTCACGTCTGAAGTCACGCGCACGGTCTTGCGGCCCAGAGCCTCGATCGCCGTTGCGGTATCGTCAACCTGCTGCTGCCGCCGCGCCGTTGCCACTACGTCCGCGCCTGCTTCGGCGAGGCCCAGGCTCATCGCGCGGCCAATGCCCGACGTACCGCCAGTGACCACTGCAACCTTACCCTTCAAACTGAAAAGTTCCGAACTCATATTCACTCCGATCTGAGTTGTATCCGCTCGTTTACTTCACGAACACCGGCAGAATGTGCCGGTCATAGAGGTTCTCGGTCACGTTCTTCTGGATCACGGCCTCGTTGGCCTTGAGCAGATCGAGATAGCGGTTGCCCATCTTGGCCGCTACCTTGAAGCCGACGTGCAGCAACTGCCGCAGGCTCGGATTGTAGGCGGGAGCGCCCTCAATGTGCCGCAGTGCCGAAGTGTACTGCTCCGAAGTCCAGCCGTTGACCTCTGCCGCGGTCGGCAGTTTCTTAGCGTCGATGTCGATCACCGTCGCATATGGTGCGCAGAGTTCTTCGCAGTGCTCCAACGCCTGCGAGTAGACCTCTTTGGCCAGCTTTAGTCCCTCGCCGCCTGCTTCGGCAAGGCCGATCAGCTCTTCAAGCCACGTCGTTCCGGCGGTCTTCAGATGCACGCCGGCGTCAAAGCGCTTCATGGCCGCGCGAATTGCCGGGTAGATTGAGAACTTGTCGCTGCCCGAGTGAACGCTTAGCTTCAGGTTGGCGGGCAGATGGTACTGCTTGACGGCGTACGCGATTGCCGCCATGTCCAGCACAATCTCGCTCTCGAACTGCGGCACGTTGCCCACGTAGTCCACGCCTTTGTTGAAGCGGCCGCTGAACTTGGGCGCAATCGTCTGCACGGGAATCCCCTCGTCGGAGATGGCGGCCAGAATAATCAGCAGCTCGGCGGGGCTCTGCGCGCGGTCGGTCTCGTCCATGGAAACTTCGGGGATAAAGTTGCCCGCGCCCTTGGCAGCGACGATGGTGCGGTAGACTTCGCCGGCCTGCTTGATGGCGGTAAGGAACTTGCGCGCCGCCTGAACCAGATCTTCGTGCGTGATCACAATCGGCTCCGCGACTCCATCGAGAGTGATGGCGCCGTGCAACTCGGAGTGGTGGGCTACGAAGCGGTCCACATCGGCGGCCGGTGCAGGCTGGCCGATGTAGTCGGCCACATCGAGCGTGAAGAAGTCGCAGGAGTTCATGAAGCGGCCAACGGTAGCCGTGGTAATGTGGTCGGCGTCGCAGAAGTAGGGCAGCTTCCAGCCCAGTTCCTTCACGGCCGCATCGGCGGCGGCGCGCGTCTGTACAGGCTCGGAGCCGATGATGGTGTGTTCGCGGTTGGACTTGTTCCACACCGGAACGATCTCGATACCCTGCTTGAGCGCTTCCATCGAGGCCAGCAACTGCGCCTTGGCCTGGTGGGCGAAGCGGTCGCCGATGCCGATCGAATATTTGTTAAGCGTCAGACCTTTGCTCATCTTCGTATGTCCTTCTTGGTTAAAAACGGCTGCGATGCGCCCACAATCCCAGACCGGGGTTGGGAACGAAGAAAATCTCTTCGCCGTGGACGCGGTTGATACCCGGCCTCAATGCAGTGGGGTCGTAGCGGTCGAGCATCGCCTCGACATCGCCATACTGGAAGCCGACGCTCTCCACCTCGTCGCGGGTCAGAAAGCCCGGACACCACGTGATGCGGAAGCGATCGTCGGAAGAGCCGTGGATGAGATGCGCCGCGGCGCTCAGATCTCCGGCGAGTTCGGGATTGTTTGCCACGGCAGTGAGGGTTGCCTGCGTGCCTTTGTATCCGTACTTGCGAATCAGCGCGTCGATGCCTGCGTCTTCGCCGAACTCACGCACTCCGGGAGCGAGAATGATCAGCTCAGCTCCGTCGGCCAGCGCCATGCGCGTGCGATAGACGGCCTTGTTGCCGATCCATGTACTGTGAAACTCGGCCGGGTCGAGATAGACGACTGCCTTGCGTATCGGTTCGGCGACCATCTCGAAGTTCACTTCAAGGCTCAGTTCGGCGGCGCGCTCAAAGCACTCCACATCGTCGCCGATGAACAGGCCGCGCACGGCCAGATTGCCATCGGGCTTCATGCTGACAACCGTGTGCGCGTAGACGATGGGCAGATGCTTGAGGAACCTGTCGGCGGCCAGGTTCAGCACGCGGCGCACCGGCGTATCGGCACGGCCCATGATGCGCTCCATGCCGTAGACTGCGCCCAGGTAGTGGCTGCGGTTGATGCCTTCGCGACCGCCCGTTCCCACCAGAATGTTCTTGGTGTAGTTGGCCATGCCGATCACTTCGTGAGGCACCACCTGGCCGATCGAAAGAATCAGATCGAAGCCGCCCTGCGAGATGAGCCGGTTTACCTGCGCCGGCCACGCGTAGTTGAGTTTGCCCTCGGACTGCTCGCGGATAAACTCCGCGGGAACTTCGCCAACGGTTTCAATTTCGGTACGCCAGTTGTGCGCGCGAAAGAGTTCTGTCGGCACGCCGGGAAACATGTGGGCGATCTGCCGCGGACTCATCGGCGTGTGTGTGCCGAGAGCGGGCAGCACGGCCTTGAGCTTGTCGCCAAAGTAGTCGAAAGCGTATCTGGTCAGCAGTCCGGCGCGAGAGTGCTCTCGGCTCTGATCGGGCGGAACCGCCAGCACATTCGCACGCGCGCCAATCTTCGCCAGAGCCTCAGTGAAGAGACTCTTCAACTGAGGTCCAAGGTCAGCCGTCGCGTTACCGTGTGCGCAGTAGAGGCTCATGCCGTCAGATTCGCCTTTCTCAGGCCCGGCGCCAGCGTCACCATGACAACGAGCGCCACAAGATACGCGCTGCCCGCGATGATGAACAGCGTGGCGTAGCTGCCGGTGAGGTCAAGGATGTAGCCGATGTACTTGGCCAGCAGAATGCCGCCCACGGATCCGGCCATCGAGCCGATGCCGGTGACCGATCCAACCGCCGAGCGCGGAAACATATCGGAAGTGGTGGAGAAGATGTTGGCGCTCCAGCCCTGATGCGCGGCCGCGGCCAGGCTCAGCAGCGCCACAGCCCACCACATCGAGTAGGTGTAGTTGATCAGGATCACCGGGGCAACGCAGCAGGCGCAGATCAGCATCGCCGTCAGCCGCGCCTTCTCGGCAGTAAGGCCCAGCCTGCGGAAGGGAATCGGCAGCCAGCCGCCGCCGATGCTGCCGATCGTCGATGCGTTGTAGACAACGATCAGCGGCAGACCCAGATGCGAAAGATCCATGTGGTAGCGGTTGGAGAAGAACGAAGGCAGCCAATATAGATAGAACCACCAGATTGGATCGGTGAGAAACTTGCCGATGGCAAAGGCCCACGTCTGGCGAAAACCAATGAGTTTGATCCACGGTGTAGCGGGGCCGGCTGCCGGCTCGGGCTCGCTGTTGATGTAGTTCAACTCGGCCTTGCGCAGGCTGCGCTTCTCAGTGGGTTTGCGGAAGGTGAAGAACCAGGTCACGATCCAAGCCAAACTGAAGATGCCGGTGATGAGAAAGGCCGCGTGCCAGCCGAAGTGCAGCGCCACCCAGGGCACGGCCAGCGGCGCGATGATAGCGCCGACGTTCGCGCCGGAGTTGAAGATGCCCGTGGCCAGCGAGCGCTCCTTCTGCGGAAACCACTCAGCTACCGTCTTGATGGCGGCGGGAAAGTTGCCCGATTCGCCGAGGCCCAGACAGGTGCGCGCGATGCCCAGTTGCAAAACCGATTGAATGAGCGAGTGGGCCATCGCCGACACGCTCCACGCGGCCATGATGACCATGTAACCGATGCGCGTGCCCACCTTGTCAACAAATCGGCCGGCAAAGATCAGTCCCATCGCATAGGCGAACTGGAAGAAGGCCACAATGTTGCTGAAAGCCACTTCGGTCAGCCCGATGCCGCCGTGGGCCGCGTCGAGCATCATGATCGGCTTGAGCAGGCCGATCACCTGGCGGTCCATATAGTTGATGGTGGTGGCGGCAAAGAGCATGGCGCAAACGCTCCAGCGCACACTGCCGATGCGTTCGCTTATCGAAATCGGATTCCCGGATTCGTTTCTGGTATCCATTCGCTCCTCGCCGTGCTTGGTTTTGCTGCCTACAACTTATATGCCTTCTTCACCAGACCGTTGGTCAGCTCGCGGGCCACTTCAACTGCTTCGCTCTCGTCAAGCCGGTGCTCGGCGACGAGCCGCGCCAGAAACGCGCAGTCGACGCGCCGGGCCACATCGTGCCTTGCCGGAATAGACAGAAACGCGCGTGTGTCGTCGTTAAAGCCCACGGTGTTGTAGAAGCCGGCTGTTTCTGTCACCTGCTCGCGGAAGCGCATCATGCCTTCCGGGCTGTCGTGGAACCACCACGACGGACCCAGGCGCAGACTCGGGTAGTGCCCGGCCAGCGGCGCAAGCTCGCGGCTGTACACCGTCTCGTCGAGCGTGAACAGAATAATGGTGAGCTTTGCCTCGTTGCCGAAGCGGTCCAGCAGCGGCCGCATGGCGTGGACGAAGTTGGTCGGGCTGGGAATGTCTGCGCCCACGTCGCGGCCGTACTTCTTATACACGCGGCGATTGTGGTTTCGCAGCGCTCCGGGATGGATCTGCATCGTAAGTCCGTCTTCAAGACTCATCGCCGCCATCTCGGTCAGCATCTGCGCGCGGAAGAGCTCCTGTTCGGCGGCATTCGACGTTCCCGAGACGATCTTGGCGAACAGCGCCGAGGCCTCGTTCTTGCTCAGGTCAGCGGTCTGCGCTGTCGGATGGCCGTGGTCTGTGGCCGTGCAGCCCATGGCGATAAACCGCTGCCGTGCCTTGCGCAGCGCCGCCAGATATCCAGTCCACGATGCCGTGTCTTCGCCGGTCTGCTCGCCCAGTTTTGCAATGTTGTCCGTGAAGCCCGCGTAGTCCGCATCGACAACCGGATCGGGCCGGAAGGTCGGAACGATCTTCGCCTTCCACCCCGAGTCGCGCACCGCCTGGTGATCGGCCAGCGAGTCGAGCGGCGAGTCGGTTGTCGCCAGCGCGCCTATATTGAAGCGATCGTAGAGAGCGCGCGGCAGATACTCGGGGGTCTTCAGCTTCGCGCTGATCGCATCGAAGTACTCGTCGGCGGTCTCGGCCGATAGCCGTTTCTCCATCCCGAACAGCGTCGAGAAGGCAAAGTCCAGCCACATCCGAGTCGGCGTTCCGCGGAACAGATAATAATGGCTCGCGAAGATGCGCCACACCTTGCGTGGTTCGGCGATCTTCGGTTGTCCGATTCCCAACTCGTCCAGAGACAGGCCCTGGCTGTACAACATGCGGAACACATAGTGATCCGGCTGCACAAACAGCGTGGCCGGGTCAGGGAAGGGCTCGTTGCGCGCGAACCATCCGGCCTGGGTATGCCCGTGCGGACTGATGATCGGCAGCCCGGCTACCTGCTTATATAACGTGCGGGCGATGGAGCGCGTTGTGGGGTCGGCAGGGAAGAGACGATCGGGGTCGATCAAGGCATGTTTCATGTCAGCCCTCAGACATCCTGAACTCGAAGTCCGGGATGAGGTCAGACCACAGTATACACACTCTCCGCTGAGTGGGCCATTTTTTTTGAGCAGCCTGACGCCTTGGGTCGCGCGCGATCAGGATGTTACTCTCGTCTTGTTCCCGATTTTTTGATTTTTCTGGCTTCGGAGCAGCATCGCAGATGGCGCGAACCCAACTGGTAGATCGCGACACACAACGCACCATGCTGGTGGTCAATCATATTCGCGCCCTCATTGAGGACGGAACCCTGCTGCCGGGCGACAAGGTTCCCCCCGAGCGCGAGTTCGCCCGCATGCTCAACATCAGCCGCGCCAGCCTGCGTACCGGCATCGGATATCTGGCCGCGATGGGCGTCATGAAGGTCCGCCACGGCGTGGGCGCCTTTGTTGCCGACGGGCCTCCGGAGTTCGGCAAAGCCTCGCTCAGCCTGATGAGCGCGCTGCACGGCTTTCAGTCCTGGCAGATGTTTGAGGCCCGCATTGTGATTGAGAGCCAGCTTGCCGGCCTGGCCGCCGAACGCGGCAATGACGAGCACCACGCCGCGATGGCCGAGGAAGTAGCCGAGATGTTTGGCTCGCTCAATGCCCCGGCCGAGTACCTGGTGCACGACGTGCTCTTCCACCGCATCGTCTCGCAGGCTTCCGGAAATCCTATTCTGACGGCTGTCATCGACACCATCACTTCGGCTCTCTACGAAAACCGGCTTCAGACCGTCGAGTACTCCACCGACATGCGCGAATCGGCCGAGATGCACCGCGAGATCTACCGCGCCATTCGCGCGCGCAACGCGCAGGAGGCCCGCAAACTGATGCGCGAACACCTCGAACTCGCCCGCAACGCGCAACAACTGGAACAGCACGACGAACAGGGGTCCGAGAAGGCGCTATCTGCCCGAAAAATCGCCGTTACAGCTCCAGTTCTACGGGCTTTCTGAATCGGAATCCAGTAGGCTTCTGTGATAAACCAAATAAATTGTGCGGTTTAGCGGATTATGCAAATCTGGAACGAAAATCTCCGTTTCGGCCGAGTAATCTCCTATTGACAAAGCCGCCGCACCTATACGAAACTAGGAACCGTTCTGAAGTGGTCTGACCATACGTGGACCTGAATCAAAAGTGGCCGGACTTATTACCCGGCGAGGCAATCTCAAGTGAACGCAATTGCGGAGGCAACTTCCATGATCTTTTTCAACCCTCTCTCCGGAGGAGCACCGGCCCCAAGGATGCGCCGGTTGTTTGGGCTGGTTACGCTGACAGTCCTTCTGGCCTTGATCTGCGCGGCGCCGTTGAGCGCTCAGCTAACCGGTAAGGGATCCATCTCCGGCACTGTCGCAGACAAGACCGGTGCTGTGATTCCCAACGCGTCGCTGACCGCGACCAATACCGGCAACGGCCTCACCTCCAAGACAGTGTCGAATGGCACGGGCGGCTTCCGTTTCTCGAGCCTCGATCCCGGCATTTATACGCTGACGGTTTCTGCGCCGGGCTTTCAGAAGCTCAGCCAGCAGAACCTGCACGTCAACGCCATGGAGACGCTGGGCTACGACCCGGTTCTGGTAATTGGCGCTGAGAGCCAGGAAGTTACTGTGACGGCCGAGCCGCCGCAGCTTGAAACCACCAACGCCACCCTCGGCGCAACCATGGAGCAGCAGACCTACTCCGAGCTGCCCGTGCAGATGGGCGCTTACGGCCAGGCCGACCAGCGCCGTGCCACGGACTTCGTCTTCCTGATGCCCGGTGTGCAGGGCAACAACACCAACGGCAACGCCACGACCAACACCGGCGTTGTTAACGGATCGGGCAGCCGCGGCGCGGTCTCCGGCGTTTACATCAACGGCATTCCCTTTACGCGCGCCGGCGGCCAGGGCGATCCCCGCTATGTGTGGACCGCCATCTCGGTTGACGCCGTCGATCAGTTCCAGTTGCAGACCACCGGCTACTCGGCTGTTTACGAGGGCCAGGGCGTCATGAACTACTCCATCAAGCAGGGCAAGTCGAAGTACAACGGCGCCCTCTACGAGTTCTTCCGCAACACCGCCCTCGATACCTGGGGCTTCTGGGGCAAAGCGGTCAATCCGGCCACCGGTGTGCCGGTCAAGCCCGTCGAGCACTCCAACGAGTACGGCATCAACCTCGGCGGCCCGCTGCTTCCCTTTGGCAAGCTCAAGGACAAGCTCTTCTTCTTCACCAACTACAACGGCTTCCGCTACACCAGCGCGACGCCGACGCCGATGACCTACCCCACCACAGCCCAGCAGAACGGCGACTTCTCCGCGTTCCTGGCCCTGGCAACGCCGGTCAAGATCTACGATCCGCTCAGCCAGACTGCCTGCACGGCCAACAGCACCGACGGCCCCTGCCGCTATCAGTTTGGTTACGGCCCGGGTTCAAGTACTGGTCCCGCCGGCAATCCCAAGCTCATCGGTACGCCCAACGTCATTCCGGCCTCGGAGTTTTCAACCGTGGCCTCGAACATGATCTCGCTGCTGAAGGCGGCGGTCCCCGCCGCTTCGATCGGCACGGGCCTCTCGAACAACTACATTGCGCCGAACGCCACCGGACTCACCAACTGGTCCACCACTTCGCGCATCGATTACCAGATCAACCAGAGAGACACGTTTACGGTGATCGGCGCGGTAGGCCGTCAGGCCAGTTCGGTTCCCGTAGGCCAGACCACCGCGGGCCGCAACGTGGGTCCGCTGCCCTTCAACTACGGCCAGGCATATGCCCCCAAGACAGCGGTGTGGACTCTCGAGGAGACCCACGTCTTCTCGCCCACGCTGGTCAACCAGCTCAAGTGGGGATACGCCCGCTACAACGGACCGACATTCAATCCCAACGACAACCCGAACTATGCCGCTACCAAGATGGGCATGTCCGGACTGCCGGCAGGTCAGGCTTCGAACATGTTCCCGATCGTCACCTTCGGCGGCTCCAACGTTCCCACACAGTGGAACGGCGCAACCGAGAACTCGACCATCGCGCAGAACTACACCGCGCTTGACAACGTGCAGTGGAACCACGGCAAGCACTCGCTCACCTTTGGCGGTCAGATCGCGTGGCTGCTCTACAACGTGAACAACGCCACCAAGGGCGGCTCAACGCCCTTTACCATTGCCACTACGGCCTCCGAAACAGCAGCCATCACGCCATCCAGCAACGCTTCTCCCAAGTACGCGGCCACGTCCAATACCGGCGCGGCGTTTGCCAGCCTCCTGGTCGGCGAAATCAACAAGGGCAGCTTCACCCAGTACCTCCAGCAGACCTTCGGCACGCGCTTCCGGGCCATCTCCGGCTACTTCCAGGACAACTGGAAGCTGACCAACAGGCTCACGCTCGACTTTGGAGTCCGCTACGACTTCTACCCGACGGCTCGGGAAATTCACAATGCCGCCAGCTTCTTCGATCCGGACCTCATCAATCCGGTCACCGGCCTGAAGGGCGCTTTGAACTTTACCGGCACAACCTCGGGTACCAGCAATAGCCGGACACCCGCGAAGGACTTCTTCAGAAACGTCGGACCCCGCCTGGGTCTGGCCTACCAGTTCGATGACAAGACTGTCATCCGCGCCAGCTATGGTGTCATGTTCTCTCACGGCAACGCGGTCGGCGGACTCAACACCAACATCGGCAACCTGGGCTACTCCGCTGCGCCTTCGTTCTCGGTCAACAGTTCGTTGCTGAGCACCATGCCGCTGCATGGAACCAACGGCGCAATCCCCAGCTACACCGGCGCAACTGGTGTGGCTTCCGGTCCCGCTTATGGCACCGGCTACACCAACACCACCGGCTACACGGGCACGCCTTCGAGCATGACCTACGACGATCCCTACTATGGCGGGCGCGCGCCGGAGTTCCTCAACTGGAGCGTCGGCCTCCAGCGCCAGCTCACCAACAAGCTAGCCATGACTCTCACCTACGTCGGTTCTGAAGGCCACTTCCTTCAGGCAGACGACAGCTCGGCTCGCGGCTACTGGTCCGACACGCTCGACGCCAAGTACGCGGCTCTCGGCCTGGTTCTTCAGGATAAGGGCGCAACCATCGCCACCGACTGCTCCAAGTACGCACTGCCCTGCCCGCCCTCGGCGGTCATGAACACCGGTCAGACGGTCGGCACCTTCCTCAAGCCGTTCCCGTTCCAGAGCGTGACCGATAACTTCGGGCAGTACTCCACCAACACCAACTACAACGCACTCCAGGCGCTGTTGAACCTGCGCTCCTGGCACGGCCTTACCCTGAACGTGAACTATACGTTCTCCAGGTCCATCGACAACGGCGGCTACTTCCGTACCGGTTGGGCCATTCCCGCCGGCCTGGTTTACAACGTGCCTCAGGGCTTCGCCGCAAACCGCATCGACCGCAGCGTCTCCACCAGCAGCCAGCCGCAGCACTTTGTAACCACTGCGGTTTGGAACACGCCGTTCGGCAAGACGATTCTCAACCAGAGCGCCATCGAACGTGCCATCTTCGGCGGCTTCTCGTTCTCCGGTGTCTTCCAGGGCTTCAGCGGCTCGCCGCTGCCGGTTACAGACTCAACTTGCTCGGCCAGCAACAACCCAGGGTTGGCAAATGCCAGCAGGTTCTGCCCGCCGTCTTACAACACGGCCTTCAACGGCCCGGCGCGCATCAACGGCCGCTGGGGCAAGGACGCAACACTGGCCAACTACACCACCACCAAGTTCGTCGATTCGACGGCCTTTATCGCAACGCCGGTGCCGACCACCAGCAACGGCCTCACGCAGTACTACTTCGGAAACGTGCCTCGCACGGCGCCGTACAAGATCTACGGCCCCGGAAACTACCAGCTCGACCTCGCACTGGTGCGCAACTTCCCGTTGCACATCACCGAGGCCACGAACCTGAAGTTCCGTGCCGAGTGGTACAACGTCACCAACAAGACCTTCTTCGCAGCGGCCACATCCAATGGCGCCTTGCAGTGGGGAAGCTCCAGCTTCGGTACCGTCACCAGCAATGGTTCGGCAAACCGCAAGGCCCTTCAGTTCTCGGCTCGCATCGAGTTCTGATCCGGACTGGCAAACCTGAACACAAGAGGCTGCCCGCAACTCCGGGCAGCCTCTTTTTAGCGCTTCTACCTTCGATGGTGATACCGCGCAGGCGAAGATGGCCTTCAGCCTTGAACGTGCATGACTACGGTCTTGAAAGGGCGCGACTTTAGTCGTGAAGTGGCACGACCGTAGCCTTGAAAGGGCACGACTTTAGTCGTGCCAATTGAACCTGCATCATGAATGGGCTTTAGCCCCTGAGGGATGCTTTCGAACGCGCGTGGAGATTTCGGATGACAAAATCCAGAACTATGAAAGCGGTCTTGATCTTCACGCTCGCAACGGCGCCGCTCGCCCACGCATCGCAGATAGGCACGAACACCCCCGCGCAATCGCTCACCCGAGTCCGCATCCTTGCGCTGCCTGCCACGCAACAAGCTCGATGGCTCACTTACCTTGACCTCTCCCAAAAACAGCGCCGGGCCGACAAAGCTACATTCGCAGCCGAGCTGAAAAAGGCCGGCATCGCTACGCCCATCGAGCCGATCCACAACCCGGCCGCGCGCAGCATTCCGCTCGACCGTGACTCCGCATGGTATGCCACGCCCGAGGCCGAGCGCATCGCGCAGATCATCGTCTCTTTCCAGACTCCCGCCGGCGGCTGGGGAAAAAATCTCGACATGAGCAAAGCCCCGCGCGCGCCCGGCGAGAAGTACGGCCCTGACAACGTCTCGAAGCTTCTCTCGCCCGGCGACTACGACACTCCTGCCGATCCGGACTGGAACTACATCGGCACCATCGATAACGACGCCACCACCACGCAGCTCAACTTTCTGGCTCGTGTCATTTCGTCCAGCCACACACCCTCATCCATAAGTTACAAAAATTCGTTTGAGCATGGCATCGAGTATCTGCTCGCCGCACAGTATCCTAACGGCGGCTGGCCGCAGGTGTGGCCGCTTGAGGGCCGCTACCACGATGCCATCACCATCAACGACGACGCCATGGCCGATGTGCTTGTACTGCTCCAAAACGCCGCAAGCGGCAAAGGCAACTTCGCCTTCGTTCGTGACGGACTTCGCCGCCGCGTGGCCACTGCGTTTGGTCTCGGCATCGAGTGCATCCTGGCCGCTCAGGTACGCGCCAATGGCGCCCTCGCTGGCTGGTCGCAGCAGGTGGACCCGCTTACGCTCGTGCCCGTCTCGGCCCGCGACTACGAGGTGCCCGCCATCTCTTCCGGCGAGACCACCGGAGTGCTGCTGCTCCTGATGAACGAACTGCCCCATCCCACTGCCGCCGAACGACGCGCCGTTTATGCGGCCATCGGCTGGATTCGCGCCACAGCTATACAAGACTTCAACTGGCATCGCACGCCAGAGGGCAACAAACTCGATCCCGAGTCCGGCGCAGGTCCTATCTGGGCGCGGTATTATCAGACCGGCACAAACAAGCCCATCTTCGGCGATCGCGACAAGACCATCCACGACGACGTAATGGACCTCTCACCCGAACGCCGCAACGGATACGCGTGGTACGACTCGGCCCCAACTCAGGCCTTCGACCGCTTCGCCGAATGGTCCAAACAACACCCGGAGTCACAATGGAAGCAACCCGTCTCATTGCAATCGCCGCTCTTGCCATAGTTTCCGCTGCAACCCTGTGCCGCGCGGCAGAAAAAGATCAGTGGTCGCAGCGCATGGCCGACGCCTCCATCTCGCGCTGGCCCGATGGCCGCTTCACCGCCCCCGGCGAAAAGTGGGCCTGGAACTACGAGATCGGCACACTGCTCGAAGGCATGGACTCGGTGTGGAGCGCAACCGGCGACGCCCGCTACTTCGACTACATTCGCAAGTCGATTGATACATTCGTCCCGCCCGACGGCGCGATACCCACATACAAGGTCGAAGAGTTCCAGCTCGACAACATCCTCACTGGCCGCCAACTGCTGCTCCTCTACAAGCAGACAAATGACGAGCGCTACTTCAAGGCCGCGACGCTGCTCTACGATCAGCTCCAGCACCAGCCGCGCAACGCATCGGGCGGCTTCTGGCACAAGCAGCGCTACCCAAATCAAATGTGGCTCGACGGCCTCTACATGGCCGAGCCTTTCTATGCCGAGTACTCCGTCTTCACTCACAACGAGAAGAACTTCGACGATATCACGCATCAATTTGCATTGATGGAGCAGCACGCTCGCGACCCGAAGACCGGCCTGCTCTACCACGGCTGGGACGAATCAAATCAGGAGCGCTGGGCCAGCAAAACGACAGGTCTGTCGCAGGAGTTCTGGGCGCGCGCCATGGGCTGGTACATGATGGCCCTCGTCGACACGCTTGACTACTATCCCGCCAACCACCCCGGCCGCGCCAAACTCCTTGCTATCCTCAATCGCGAAGCCGCGGCGGTCGCAAAGTATCAGGACGCAAAGACCGGCCTCTGGTATCAGGTTGTAGACAAGGCCTCTGCCAAGGGCAACTACCTCGAATCTTCCGCTGCTTGCATGTTTGTCTATGCGCTTGCAAAGGGAGTGCATCGCGGCTATCTGCCCGCGCAATATCTCTCGAACGCACAGCGCGGATACAAAGGCATTCTGACGAAGTTCATCACCGTCGCGCCGGAACACGATGTCTCGCTGACAACCACAGTAAAGGCCGCGGGCCTCGGCGGCGACCCTTATCGCGACGGCACTTTCGCCTACTACATCGGCGAGAAGACCATCAGCAACGACACCAAAGGCGTAGGCGCATTTCTGCTGGCCGCATCCGAGATGGAAGCACAGCCACAGGTTGTGAAGGGAATACAGAAATAGGTGCCCCACCCTCGCGACGTCTTTGTCTTTGTCGCTAGGGTGGGGTAGCTCTAAGGCTTAGCTGCCAAGCCCTTGATGTCAGGCCCCAGCTCCGGACAAACGCTGGCCAGGCTGTCGGCCACCATGCGCCCAAAGACCTCAGTCCCATGCGCGTTGATGTGCGTGCGGTCGAGCGTGCTCCCATTCGCATCCGGCTTCTGCACCGCATCGAACTGGTCGGCCTCGTCCTGTGTCATCGTGCGCAGCAGCTTAGTGCTTTGCGCGTTCAGATCGATCACCTGCGCCTGCGCCTCTTCCGCCACACGTTTCGCTGCATTAGCATAGGCCTCCAGGTCTTCAACCAGCTTGCCGTCCTTGTAACTCCGCCGCGATAGGGAAGTGACAATCACCGGAATCGCGCCTGCCGCGCGCGCCTCGTCGATATACCGGCGCATATTGGCCGCGTAAGTTGTCTCGGGATCGGTCTCGCGATCCGGCCCCTTGCCCGGCATATCGTTGTGCCCGAACTGAATCAAAATGTAGTCGCCGTGCTCGGCCAGCACGCCCTTCCAAAGCCCTTCGTCGTAGAAGCTCTTCGAGCTGCGCCCGTTGTGCGCCAGGTTCACGCACGCCACATTCGGCGTGAGCAGCGCGCAGAAGCCCGGACCCCAACCGGTTCCGACATTCACCGTCGAATCCCCAGCCAGCACAATCTTTACCGGCGCGCCATGCAGAATCGCAACGCTACGCACTCCTTCGGCCGGCAGCGACGCGGCAACAGAGCGCACATGCTTCGCCAGCGCAGGCGCTACCTTGCCCAGAGCAACCGCCACCATCCGCCCAAACACAAACGAACCCGCATAGTTCAGGTGTGTCTTGTCTGGAATCGTGCCGCCGTTAGCATCCTTCTTCGTGATCCCCAGATCGTTGCCCTGCGCTTCGGTGATGGTGTCGAGATAGGCGATGCTCTCGGCCTGCAAGTCTATCAGCGGAACGCGCTCGGCCTTTGCCACCTTGCGCATCGCCTCGGCGTGTGCCAGCAGGTCGGAGTGAATCTTGCCGTCGGCCTGGTAGTACCGCCGTGAGAGCGGAGTAACGAGAATGGGCTTGATCCCGTGCGCGCGCGCCTCCGCGATATAGCGCTTCAGATTCACCGGGTACTCTGTAGCGAGATTCGTCTCTCGCGCCAGATGCTGCGTGCTCTCCTCGTCGTTGTGCCCAAACTGGATCAGCATGTAGTCAGGCTTTGCGGCTAGCGCCTTCGTCCAGTAGCCCTCGGCAGAATAGGTCTTGGTACTCGCTCCGCTCTTGGCCGCATTCAGGCAGACCACGTCCTCGGTCAGGTTCGCGCAGAAACCCAGCCCGTATCCGGCGTTGCGGGTCTGCGTCGAGTCGCCCACCAGTTCGATGCGCACCTTCGCCTTTGGAGCAGCCGCGTTGCCCGGCTGCTGTGCATCGCCAAGCCCGGCGGCCAAACCAACGACAGCAAGAAAAACCGTAATCGCCCTGTGCATCGTCGCCTCCAGAGAAACCTCGAACGCTCAGATTCTACTTCCCGAGAGGTCCGACCAGCAATCCTTTCTTTTCAGGGGCGCAAAAGAGGCTTACCTGTGCATAAAACCTGATAATTACCTGATAATCGCGAATCCACTTGACGATAGAGGCCTACTCCCGGCTAGAGTATTAGGTGTCGAGTGGTCAGTCCTCTTAGCCTTCTGAAAGCAGTTTCCTGGACGGGCTCACTCGACGATTAAGGAGACACCATGCAGCTTCCCTCCTGCCTGCGCGCACTTCCAGTCGCGCTGCCCTTTTTGATTGCGATCGCCCTCCCCGCACAGGACTCCCGCAAGGTCACAGAGCCCCGCATCCCCGCCGCCTGCGTCACGCTCAAGGCGCAGATCGCGGCTCCCGGCGGTGTCATCGCCGAGGCAGACGAGGCCAAGCTAGACACCGCGCGCATCCAGTCCGCCATGGACCACTGCGCTCCGGGCAAGGCCGTCGTTCTGAGCGCCGACGCAGACAAGAGCGTGTTCATCTCCGCTCCTCTGGCCCTGCGCACAGGCGTCACGCTGGTCGTCTCCGCCAACACGGTTCTCGCCGCCTCGCGCGATCCCCGCGACTATGAGATCTCCCCCGGCAGCTGCGGGATCCTCACCGAGAAGGGCCACGGCTGCAAGCCCTTTATCACCGCCATCAAGGCGGTGAACAGCGGCATCATGGGTGACGGCGCCATCGACGGACGCGGCGGCGCAAAGATACTCGGCAAAGACGAGACATGGTGGGATCTCGCCCATCGCGCCAAGGTCTACGATCAATCGCAGAACGTCCCCGCGCTCATCGTCCTCTCGCATGCCAACAACTTCACCATGTACAAGATCACGCTGCGCAACTCGCCCAACTTCCACGTCAACGTGGGCGAGACCGACGGCTTCACCGCCTGGGCCGTCAAGATCATGACGCCAAAGACGGCGCGCAACACCGACGGCATCGATCCCGTCTCCTCGCGCAACATCACTATCGCGTACAGCTATGTCTACACCGGCGACGACGACGTCTGCATCAAGTCCGGCAAGGCCGGCCCGTCGTCGAACGTCTCCGTCCTGCACAATCACTTTTATAGCGGCCACGGCATGTCCATCGGCAGTAATACCGACGGCGGCGTCGATCACATGCTGGTCGAGGATCTCACCATCGATGGCGCAGACAACGGCCTGCGCATCAAGAGCGACCGCAGCCGCGGCGGCATGGTGCACGACATCGTCTACCGCAACGTCTGCATCCGCAACTCGCCCAACCCGCTCGTCTTCACGCCGCTCTACACCACTTTCGGCGGAAATCTGCTGCCCATCTATCGCGACATCGTGCTCGAAGACGTGCACGTCACTACGCCCGGCACCTTCACCTTCCTCGGCCTCGACGCCGATCACAAGCTCAACATTCGGCTCGACAACGTATTCGCCGACGATCAGCAGCACTCGCGCTTTTATAACAGCGACGCGATAATCGCCCTCGGCCCCCACCGCGGAGATCTTGTTCCCAAGGGCGAAAACGTCACCGCGACGCCGGTTGAATCTTCCACGCCCGGTCAGCCGCTCAACTGCGACGCGCGCTTCGTGCCCTACCCGGCGATTCCCACCGCGCCTGACTTGAAGGGCAAGATTCCCGCCGAGGATCAAACCCTCTACGTCGCTGCCGACGGCACCGGCGACTTCTATTCCATTCAGCGCGCTCTCGATGCGGCTCCCGCCACCGGCGCGTTAATCTCTGTTGCGCCCGGAACGTATCGCGAGGTGCTCACCGTGGACAAGCCCAACATCCGCATCCGCAGCGCCTACACCGACGCGACCAAGACCGTCGTCGTCAACAACCGCAACGCGGGCGAGAACGGCGGCACGCTGCACTCGGCCACGTTAAACGTGAAGGCCGACAACTTCTTCGCCGAAAACATCACCTTCGAAAACGACTTCAATCGCACTCATCCCCAGCTGCCCGCCGGATCGCAGGCTCTGGCCGTGATGATCACCGGAGACCGCGCCATCTTCCATAACGTGCGTCTGCTCGGCAACCAGGACACGGTCTACGCCGGCACCCGCAACTGCGCTCCCGATGGCGAAAACTGCGTCGTGACCCGCCAGTTCTTCTCTGACTGCTACATCGCCGGCAACGTCGACTTCATCTTCGGCGACTCGAAGGCCGTCTTCGACCACTGCGAGATCTACTCGACCCCGCATCAGGGCGGATACATCACCGCGCAGTCCAAACACTACCCCGATCAGGACTCGGGCTTCGTCATCTCGAACTCGAAGCTCACCGCCGATCCCGGCGTCACCGGCAATGTGTATCTCGGCCGTCCGTGGCGTCCGTATGCGCGGGTCATCTTCCTCAACACCGAGATGGGCGCAAAGATCGACCCGGCAGGCTGGCGCGAGTGGCATCCGGGCGAGACCCACTCTCTTGAGACCGTCTACTATGCCGAGTTCAACTCGACCGGCGAGGGTGCGCACCCCAAAGAGCGCGATCCGCACACGCACTTCCTCACGCCCGACGAGGCCAAACAATATTCTCCTGAAGTCTTCCTGCGCGGTACAGACAACTGGAACCCGCGCGATTTCCCGAAGGAATAAAATTGAGCTTAACCCGCGCATCACACGCGCATTGAGGACGAAGAAGAGATGAAGACGCTATACACGCCCGACGCAGTACGCTATCCGCGCATGACAACCCAGGAGCTGCGCGAGTCCTGCCTGCTCGGCGACCTCTACGAGCCCGGCAAGCTCAACCTCACCTATGTCGACTTCGAGCGCGCCGTCGTAGGCATTGCAGCCCCGCTCACCTCGCCGCTCGTTCTCGGCGCCGACCCGGAACTGCGCGCAAAGTACTTCACCGAGCGCCGCGAGCTGGGCGTGCTCAACATCGGCGGCGCGGGTACGGTCACTGTCGATGGCAAGTGCTACGATCTGCGCAACCTCGACGTGCTCTACATCGGCTGCGGAAATTCCGAGGTCATCTTCGCCTCATCCGACAAGGCCAACCCTGCCGTCTACTATCTGCTCAGCTACCCGGCCCACGCCAGCTACCCCGTCGCGCTGGTCCGCAAAGAGGACGCCCTGCCCACCACGCTCGGCAGCCTTGAGACCTGCAACCGCCGCACCATCTACAAGTACATCCACCTCGACGGCGCGCGCAGTTGCCAGCTGGTGATGGGCGTAACGCATCTTGAACCGGGCAGCAACTGGAACACCATGCCCGCCCACACCCACTCCCGCCGCTCGGAGATTTACTTCTACTTCAATGTGAACTCCGAAGCCCGGGTCTTCCACCTGATGGGGCCGCCCGAAGAGACCCGCCACATCGTCCTCAGGGACAAGGATGTGGTGGTATCGCCCACCTGGTCGATTCATTCAGGCGTCGGTACCCGGGCCTACAGCTTCTGCTGGGGCATGGGTGGCGAGAACCAGGACTACGGCGACATGGACGCTGCGCCGGTCGAGAGCCTGAAGTAGGCTCGCAAAGGGTAGGAGTAACCCGGCGATCGCAATCCAGGAGGAGAAACAGCGAAAATACCCACGGCTTGTTAGTATTCCAGGGAGTGCCCGGAGTCGCCTTAGCCAGAGGGGGCATAATAACTGTCTCGTCTGGTGGGAAAATGTGCAATCCAGATGAGCAATAGCGTGGTTCCATTCTCGTGGCTGATGGTTAAGTTATTCATTTAGAAATGCTTGTCTCTCATCCTCGAAATACTTGTTGCGCCTTGAATTTGTCTCTAATCACTCCAGATTTCTATTGATTTTTGAAGAAAAAATCCTTAAAATAACAAAAGTATCGATCCTCTTAGGGTCACACATACTCCCCAGACTGCAATCACTGGAAGTCCAACAAAACAATCCTTTTTCTAAGGAATTCGAATCAATGGCAAAACGTCGTGGTAATCCGAACTGGGGCAAACCGGAGCCCATCGGGCCGGTTGCGCCTACCGTAACCTCCTTCGAACAGATCGTCAAGGAGTTCAAACTGCCCCCGGATCAGTACATCCGGTCTACCCGCCTTCGTGAGTGGGCGCGGCGGAACAAGAATTCGAAGTACATCCCCGAAGCCCTCCTCGAGGCCTGGGGATTCGAAATCGAATCGACGTTGTAGGGTTTATTCCCTCTTGCCAGGAGACCGAAAAAAGCGCCGCCCTCGGGCGGCGCTTTTGCTGTCTGCGGCGTCATGAGCGAGAATGGAAGGCGTAGATTATGCCGCCGACACAGCACACCTTCGAACCACCTTTCATTGACGTTCCCGGCGCTCTTGCCGAAATCCGCGCAGGCCGCATGGTGGTCGTTGTCGACGACGAGGACCGTGAGAACGAGGGCGATCTCACCATGGCGGCCGAGTTCGCCACCCCCGAGGCCATCAATTTCATGGCCCGCTTCGGCCGCGGACTCATCTGCCTGACCCTCACCGAGGAGCGCGCCGACCAGATGCGCCTCTTCCCCATGACTCAGCACAACTCCTCCCGCTTCGGCACGGCCTTTACTGAGACCATCGAGGCCCGCGAGGGAGTCACTACGGGCATATCCGCCGCCGACCGGGCGCATACCATCCAGGTGGCGATCGACCCCAAATCCACGCACCGCGATCTCGCCCGGCCCGGCCACGTCTTTCCCCTGCGCGCCCGCCGCGGCGGAGTCCTAGTTCGCGCCGGCCAAACCGAGGCCTCGGTCGATCTGGCCCGCATGGCCGGACTCAACCCCTCCGGCGTTATCTGCGAGATCATGCGCGACGACGGCGCCATGGCCCGTATCCCCGACCTCATCCCCTTCTGCCAGGAGCACGGACTCCGCATCCTCACCGTCGCCGAGCTCATCCGCTACCGCCTGCGCAACGAGCGCTACATCGTCCGCTCCGGCGAGGGCCGCGTCCAGACCCCCTACGGCGAGTTCCGCATGATCGCCTACGAGAGCGAAGTCAACGGCGGAGAGAGCCACATCGCGCTGGTGCTCGGCAGCCGCTGCCCGGAATGTCCGGCCTTTCACGAGGGCCCTGCAGACTCATGCAGGGGAACCGCCATGCGCCCCGTCGCCATCGGTGAGACGGCGCCGCCAGAACCCTCCTGCACGCAATCGGTACTCGTCCGCGTCCACACCCGCTGCACCGCTGGAGACATCTTCCACGCCAACTGCAACTGCCGAAATCTCCTCGACCAGTCCATGCGCATGATCGCCGAAGAGGGCTGCGGAGTCATCGTCTATCTGCACAACACCTCGCGAGGCTTTGAGATCGAGCACACCGCCGATGCAGCCTTTAGTCCCGAGGGTACAGCCACTCCGGGGCAAGCTACGGGCAGGCTGGTCCTGCACCAGGAACTGCGCACGCGCGAGGGCTCCGAGGCCCGCACCGGACGCATCCTGCGCGCCATCGGCCTCGGCGGCCAGATCCTCTCCGACCTCGGCATCGAGCGCATCCGCCTGCTCTCGAATACGCCCATGCACATCCCGGCACTGGAGGGCTTCGGCCTCCAGATCATCGAGCAGGTTCCCATTCCGGCAGAGAAGCCGATCTAGATTCGGCCGCGGCAAACCACTCGCCGCATTTCTTTCAAGCTAAAAAAATGGACGAGCAAGGAGTAGTGCGGCTCCTTTAAGATGACTTCTGCGCGCTGAAACGCGAATTGGGTCGCGATTAGAATCAGCTCGCACGGGACGGTTCCTTTGCCAGTGTACGAAATGACTCGCAGAAAAAAGATCTGGGCCGTCGTACAGGTCTCGGGCGGCAACTTCCTCGAGATGTACGACTTCATGGTCTTCGGCTACTACGCCGCAGCCATCGGCCGCGCCTTCTTCCCCAGCGGCAACCCCTTTGTCTCGCTCTCGCTCTCGCTCATGACCTTTGGAGTGGGCTTCCTGATGCGGCCCATCGGCGCCATCGTGCTCGGCGCATACTGCGACCGCCGCGGCCGCCGTGCCGGCCTCATGCTGGCACTGGTGCTCATGGCCCTGGGCATGGTCTCGATCGCATTTGTGCCCGGCTATGCATCTATCGGCATCGCCGCGCCGCTGTTCGTCCTCTGCGGCCGGCTGCTGCAAGGCTTCTCGGCTGGCATGGAACTGGGCGGCGTCTCGGTCTATCTCTCTGAGATCGCAACTCCGGGACACAAGGGCTTCTACGTTAGCTGGCAGTCGGCCAGCCAGCAGATGACGGTGATGGTCGCCGCCCTTCTCGGTTTCGTGCTCAACCGTATGCTCACTCCCATCCAGATGGACGCCTGGGGATGGCGGGTGCCGCTCTGGATCGGCTGCATGATTCTGCCGCTCCTGCTCTTGTTGCAGAATTCCCTCGAAGAGACCCACGAGTTCAGCTCCCGCAAGCATCACCCCAGCCTGGCAGAGATCATGCGCTCGCTGGCCGCCAACTGGCAGCTGGTCGCGCTCGGCATGATGCTCTTCACCATGACCACCGTCTCCTTCTACATGATCACGGCCTACACGCCGACCTTTGGAACCACGGTCCTCCACCTGAGCAGCGTTGACAGCTTTGTGGTCACCTTCTGCGTGGGCCTGTCGAACCTGGTCTGGCTCCCCGTAATGGGCGCGCTCTCTGACCGCGTCGGCCGTCTTCCGCTTCTGCTCGTCGCCACGGTCCTCATGCTGGTTACGGCCTATCCGGTCATGCTCTGGCTGGTCGCCGGTCCCACCTTCGGCAAGCTGCTGATCGTCGAGCTCTGGCTCTCGCTCGTCTACGGCATCTACAACGGCGCGCTCATCGTCTACATGACCGAGCTGATCCCCTTCGAGGTGCGGACCATCGCCTTCTCGCTGGCCTACAGTCTGGCGACCTCGGTCTTTGGCGGGTTCACGCCGGCCATCAGTACGTATCTGATTCACGCCACCGGCAACCGCGCCGTTCCTGGACTGTGGCTCACGTTTGCCGCGGCCTTCGGATTGGCGGCTGCGCTCATGACCCGTGGCCGCGCGCGCCAACTAGCTGCCTCGCAGGCTGCTTGAGGAGTCGCATGGCTGAGAGAATCAAGCTTGCAGGCGTTGCGGTTCTGGCTTGGCGCTCCTCGTGTTGGCCCGCGCGGCAAGCCGATCTGCCAAGGCCTTAGCCGGACCCAGGCAGCAGCTCGGAAGGGAAGCTAAGTCCTTTCTTCACCCCGGCCGCGCGTGCCTCCGCTATGCTCTAATCGAGACAGTTAGAACTCCTCATTGAAGAGCCGCCCATGCGCCGCAGATTCCATCCGCTGTCCCTCGTTCCGGCGATCGCATCCCTGCTGATCGCTTCGCTTGCGGGCTGCACGGCGGATCTGGGTTCAACCGCAAGCAAAGTCCTCACCGCATCGCTCAGCGCATCTACCATCATCGTGGCTCAGGACGGTACTCCGGCCACGCTCGGCGTCAATGTCTCCGGCATCTCCGGCAGTGCAACCGTGAGCGTCAGCGGGCTGCCCGCGGGCGTTACCTCGCAGTTCACCCCGGTGAACGGCGGCCCTTCCGGAACGCTGACTTTTATTGGCGGGGCGGCTGTGCCGCCGGGTTCAAGCGCCGCCAGCGTCACCGTCACAACCTCAAGCCAGGCTCAGAGCCTCGGCTTCACGGTGATCTCCGGCATCGTCGCCAAAGTGGGAACCGCCGCCGACACCTCGCTCGGCACATCGGGCTATCTCAACCAATTTATGTCCACCTCGTTCCAGATCGCCGGCTTCACCGGCGACTACTTCGGCTCCGGCGCAACCAAAACCGCGCGCCAGACCACGCTGAACTCGCTGGCGCCCCAGCACATTCGCCTGCAAGCCATCGGCACGGGAGTCCCCATGACCGCCAACACCGGCACCGCAGCCGATTGGGATTTCACCATCCTCGATCGCACCGTGCAGCCGGTTCTGGAGAGCGCCGACCGGAGTCCCGAATTTCAGATCGCCGTCGCCCCCACGTGGATGCTCGACGCGAACGGCAACCTCGACACCATTCACCACCTCAACGACTTCGCCACTTACGCTGCCAATCTCGTTCGCTACTACAACAAGGGCGGATTCACCTGGGGTGGCCACACCTTCGCTTCCGCGAGTAGTCAGCCCATCAAGTGGTGGGGGATCTTCAACGAGCCGAACCTTAAAGGTCTCACGCCCCAGCAGTATGTGACCCTCTACAACACCGTCGTCCCGGCCATGCTCGCCGTTGATACCACCATCAAGTTCTCGGCACTCGAACTCTCCGACTACGGTCTCGGCACCGGTCAGGCAGGCGACCCCGAGCGCTACCTCCCCATCTTCCTTGCGCCCGCCTCCTCCGGCGGTATCTCGGCCCAGATCGACAGCATCTCCACGCACCTCTACAGCAGTTGCAACCAGCTCGACACCGATAACGCACTCTTCTCATCGGTTTCGCAGTTCGTCGCCAACATCCAGTACTTTTCGCAGCAGCTCGCCAAGCGCGCGGACCTCGCCCAGGTCCCCATCTGGGTCACCGAGAACAACGTCAACGCCGACTATCAGGACTCGAACGGCAAGAGCAACTGCAATCCCGGTCAGACCTACGTTGTCGATACCCGCGGATCGAGCCCCTTCTTCGCAGCGTGGCGCCCCTATGTCTTCTCGCAGCTCGGCAAGGCCGGTAATCACGCGCTCTACCAGTGGATGCACTCGAGCTCCGCGCAGTACGGCGAGGTTGATTTGAGCGGCACGCCTTATCTCAGTTACTGGGTCGATCGAGCTCTCCAGAATGCTTACCCTGTCTCGGCATCCGGCGTGGGCACGCAGATCCTCAAGACCACGGTCAACGATCCCACTTCTTCGGTCGAGGTTCTGGCCACGAAGAACGCATCCGGCGTCGTGACCGTCATGATCGTCGATCGCGCCGTGCACGCAGCGGCAGACAACAACGGCACGGGCGATCCGCGCCTGGTCGTCGTCGATCTGACCAGCTTCAGCAGCTTCAAATCGGCCAGCGGCCTCATCATCGACGCCAGCACCAACCTTACCACTGGCCCCACCGCGGTAGCCACTACCGTCAGCGACCGCATCCCGGTCATGCTCTCCGGCTACGGCGTGGCGTTCCTTACACTGACGCCTTAGCTGCTGGTTCAGGCAAGATCGGCGACAGGTATTGCGCGGGTTCCATCGGCAAGCGGATAGGCCGCCTGCGTCCGGCACACAACCGAGGCCGACAGCACATTCTGCGCGCCGATCAGCTTACGAACCGCCGTCAGATTTGCCGTGTCACGGCCGTCAGGAAGCTCCGTCCACTTGGCCTCAAACAGCTCCACGCGGCCCGCGTCCTCCGAGACAAAATCGACTTCGCGGCTGCGGTCCCGCCAGTAGAAGAGGCTGCGTACGCGCCCGGCCTGGCGTTCCCGCGCCCGCAACTGCGCAAACACAAACGTCTCCCACACCGCTCCAACCGACGGCGAATCAAGCAGCGTTTCCACAGATCGGATGTTGAGCAGCGCGCAGAGCAGCCCCGTGTCGGCAATGTATAGCTTCGGACTCTTCGTCAGACTACGCGTCTTGTTTGAGAACCACGGCTCCAGCAGAAACATCTGGCCCGAAGCCTCAAGCATCGATAGCCAGATGTTGGCGGTGCTGGGAGCAATTCCGATATCGCGCGCCAGTTCCGCCTTATTGAGCAGGTTGGCCGTTCGCAACGCGCAGGCACGCAGAAACCGCTCGAAGTCGCGCAAGCTGCCGACGTTCGCCAGCGAGCGGACATCTCGCTCGAGATAACTCACCAGATAGGAGTTGTAGAACGAGGCGGCATCGATCGAGGGGTTGGCCCACAACTCTGGATAGCCGCCGCGCAGAATGGCCGCGCCCAACGGCGCAGGCGAGGCCGCGGAGATCTCCGCCATCGAGAGCGACTCCATCTCGAGAATGTCGGCACGGCCCGCCAGCGACTCGGCCACATTCTTCATCAAGGCAAACTTCTGCGAACCGGTCAGCAGATATTGTCCGTTGAGATCACGCCGGCTGTCTACCACGGCTTTCAGGCTGCGAAACAACCCCGGAGCATATTGCACTTCGTCGATGATCAATGGAGCCGGATGACGGCTGAAAAACTGGGCAGGGTCCTTCTCCGCCTGTTCGGCCTCCCAAGGCAGATCCAGCGATACGAACCCATACTCCGGAAACAGATGGCGCAGGATCGATGTTTTTCCGGTCTGGCGCGCCCCGGTAAGGACAACAACCGGCCGCGTCGCCACCGAGCGGCGGATGGCAGGCTCGTCAATTCGTACGATCCACATATGTAAATAATGCGATACAATCGCACGATTTGTCAAAATGTTGATTATAAATATATTACAAGTACAAAATACCCCTCAAGCATGTCGGGAGGGCTACCAGGCATCAAAAATTCAACAAGCTACCAGCTTCGATTACGGTACTAACTGCCAAGGTGATCCCTCTTCAGAAAATCAAGGAAAGTGCAGACTCCCAAATCATGCCCCCGAGGTATGGGCCATCCCCGTCCGCGTCGCATTGTGGTTCGTCAAAATAAGCCCAATAAACAGTATGAACGCCTAAGGCGCTGACCTCTTGCTGAGTCAAACTATCATCCCATGGACCACTCAGTGCAACAACCGCTTCGGGCGGTTCGGAGATAGTCCCTGTTGCATCCCTCGCCCAGAAGAAATCTGTCGCGATTCGGATTCTATCCCCTGCGGAAAACTTCGCTTCCACAAATAGCCTCCAACAACTGACTGCTGCCTTTTGGCTAACCACCTCCGAAATGCGCAAACTTCAGCGGCATACCAATCGAAGCATCGTTCTCAACGATGCCAGTACCGCTCGCTCGCGCGTTACCCCTTCAGCTCGTCAGGCAGCTTCAGCGTATCCATGATGCTCGCCATCACTTCTTCGTCACCAGCGATCTTGTCCAGCAGCGTCTTCTTCAGAGCATCGCGTTTTGCGTAAAGCCGCAGCGGCTCCGGCGGATTGTGCAGCAGCTCCTTGCCCACCAGCGCGCGCACGATAAACGGCATATACGACGAATAGTCGCCCTGCATGCTCACGGTGCGGCTCTGGTAGCCCGACGGATTCACCTTGCCCCACGACACAGCCTCAGCCGGCCAGCACGACGACAAACTCCCGTCCGTCACCGGCGACGAAACAATCTGCGCGTCGTAGTCGTACCCGCGAATCTCCTTGAGGAAGAAGATCTGCGACAGCGTCGGCTCGGGTTGCAGCGAGTAGTTCTTCGGCACGCCTCCGCCCAGAATCATCACCGCCATCGACTTGGGCTCAGACTCAAACAGCCCCCAGTGGTGATACGCGCAGGACTCAAACACATCCTCGTGCAGATCGTAGTCAAAGCCGTACTTCACCTTGCCCAGCTTGGCCAGCGTCCACAACTTCAGCGAGTTCAGAAATGCGCTGCCGTCGGCCGGCGCGCCGATAAACACCGGCAGCTCCATCTCCGCGCACACGCTCATCAGTCCCGGCGCAATGCCCAGCGCCTGCTCCCGCTCGGCAAAACACTTGCCAAGCAGATAGTTGCGCTCGGTCGTCGTCATCCGCTTCTGGAACTCTGGCCGTTGCAGGATGGTCGTGAGAACCGTGTCCTGATCGAAGAGCACCTGCTCCTCAAACCCGGTGTCCGTTACGCGAATAATGCCTTCTTCGCGCAGCCGTGCGTCGTCGCCGAAGAGTTCTACCTTGCGAATCGGCCGCTCCACCGTCCGCCGCAACGAATCGTGCCCGTCGTGATAGCAGATCGCGTCCGTCACGGTGATGTACGCGGTATTCGCTGCGCGAATCAGCGGGATGAGCCAGGCGCGGTGCTGATCGGAGACCGTCACAGGACCTGCGCACGTAATCACCAGCGGAATCCGCTGCTCGATCACCTGCTTCAGAACCTCGTAGACACGTTGCAGGTATGCGCCGCCGAAGGCCGGCAGAGACTCCCGAAACACCTCGTCCAGATCTTTGCACTCGGTAACCGGCTTGCCGGTCACGGCCTTGCCCATCAACGGCACTCCGGGGCAGTCCTTCATTTGAATCTCCTCAAAAATCAGTAGCGCTTTAGGACCGTGCCGCCAGCAGTTCGTTGACCTTCGTCATAACGGCGAACGCATCGGCGATATACACAACGTCCGCCTTGCCGCGCGTCCAGCCGCAGTTCGGATCCAGCGACACAGCTCGCCGGTCGCCGATGAACCGCCAGCCCACTACGTGCGGCTCTTCGCCGTGGCAGCAGGTTGCCAGACCCTTAGGGTGTCGAGGCGTCGCGCCCGTCTGTCCAATCTGGTTCATGTGCGTAAGGAAGGGAAGCACAGAGTTCCCTTCGCTGCCCTGATCCACCAGCGACTTCGAACTGCCCAGAGACGCCGACGTGTTCTTCAGGAAGCCAAGAATGAGCTTGCCCGCATCCGCGACGTGCACCGCGCCATCGGGCTGCTTCTTCGTCCAGCCTGCTCCGGCAACAAACAACATCTTCGCGTCCGGCCGAATCGTCTGCGCATCCAGTTCGGGAGTCTTGAAGCCCGTCACCGTCGTACGCGAAGCAGCGTCAACGGAAATCGCTTCCACCGTTGCCGCGCCCGCCGCGCCCGCAAAGGCCGCATGGGTTCCGGCATCGAGCAGCAGGAACCACGGCCGTCCAGCGCGAGTCAGTACCGCTTCGATGCGCTGACGATAGTACCAGCGTGAAGCCTCAACTTTGTCGGCGCCGCCGAGCGCAGTTACATGTGTGTCGATCGTTCCGCCAACGCGTGAAGCAACTCCCGCCATCACGCGCGTAAACCGCGAACTGCCCGGCGCAAGCACAATCGTTGCCGCAGCGGCCTTGGCAATCGCCTCGCAGGCAGCCGCGTCCGTCGCATACCGCGCCTGTGCAAACGCCTCGCCGGAGACTCCCAACAGTTTCGCTCCTGCCGAAGCCAGCACTCCCGCCGCAGCCGAAGCATCCTTTGCCACAACGCCGATAGCGAGCTGTGCACCCAGCTTCGCAGCCAGCTCCTTGCCTGCCGTCACGGCTTCAAGCGAACCCTTGCTCAGCGCAACGCCCGAGTCATCGGCATGAGTCAGTACAAGAATCGATTCCATCTCTTCAATCCCTCAGGGGCTCGTAGCCCCGAATCTGTTCGTCCAGGCGCGTTACTCCGCGACAATCCACTCCACCAGCTCGGCCGCAATCGCATCCGGCGTCATATCCTTCACCACGCGCGTCTCGCGCTGCTGACTCGGCAGCTTGGCGGAAACATAGCTCAGCCCGTTCGCGTCGAGTGTCACAGCCTTGGCCTTTTGCAGCGCCGGCATAATGGTGCGCATGTTCGCCATGCCGATCTGCGGATTGTTCCTCGGCTCAGCCAGGCTTCCCGTGGCCCATCCCAGCACTGCCGGCGCGCCCGCGCACACTGAAACCTGATGCCGTCCGCCCTCGACGCGCTCCAGCACTTCAAACGATCCATCGTCGCGCACGTCGATCTGGTCCACGCCCTGGAACTGGTCTACGATGCCCAGCTTCTCACCGACGAGTTGAAGCGTCACGCCTGCTCCACGTGAAGCCGACTCCCAGCCGCCAAACAAAAGTACCTTTGTCTTATCGATTCCCGGAATCGCTTCGATGGCCGAAGC
The DNA here is from genome assembly GCA_903842065.1 of uncultured Acidobacteriaceae bacterium. Lineage (GTDB taxonomy): Bacteria > Acidobacteriota > Terriglobia > Terriglobales > Acidobacteriaceae > Telmatobacter. The sequence continues at coordinate 67,477 of CAIMKZ010000013.1, forward strand.
CAGCGCCGCCGCCGTCGAGTGCGCGTCCGGGAATCCGCCCAGCGGTCCATCGACCGGCACCAGCTCAAAGGCCACCTTCTGCGCCACAGTCATCATCACCTGCTGAAGCTTGGCCTTGGGTCCGAGCGATACCAGCCAGAGCTTCGAGCCAGGATTCTTCGTAGCCAGGTTCGCCGCCTCATACAGCGCGCTCGCCGCCCACGGATCAAGCACCGCAGGAAGAACCATCTCGTTCTTGATTCCCGGTCCCGTCGGATTGGTCACCGGTTCCAATGTCTGCAGCGGATCGGGTACGATCCCGGCGCAGACCACAATCTGTAATGCGTTTGCCATGTCTGTTCTCCGAGCCATTAGCCTTTAGCTGTTAGCTCTTAGTCTTTCTCTCAAGTGTGCTGATAAATGCTCGAAGCATTTTGGAGACCTCATTCATAAGGCACTCTGCTTCTTCAAACGTGCTACCCTTTGCAAATCCTAAATTCCGTGCCACAAGCAGTTGCGTCTTGAGCTCAAAGATCGAACCCTGCGAGATCCCTAGAAACTGGCGAAATTCAGCGGGATGCAGTCTGCCACGCCCTTCCGCGATGTTGCTTGCAACGGAAACGCTGGCCCTCCTCATTTGTGCAACCAGACCGTAAAGTTCATCTTGCGGAAAAGCGCGAGTGAGCTTGTAGATACAGGTTGTCAGTTCAATCGCCTTCTGCCAGACGACCAAATCCTGAAAGTCCTGCGCCATTAATCCTTCCGTTTCCGAATCCGGAGAATCCGCAACCGCCCAAGTACCCATGCACTAGCTAATAGCTAAAAGCTAACAGCTTGCATTTAATTCTCTGCGGAGTGAAAGCCCCCGCTTCCCGCACGAAACTCAATGTTCCCCTCAAGACCATCCGCCGAGTGCCCGCAGTTCCACAGGCAGCCGCCGCAGTGCACACACTTCTCGCGCTCAAACGAGGGCGCATTGTCCGCGCCCAGCGTGATCGCCTGCCCCGAGCACATCGCGATGCAGGTCTTCTCGTCGCAAGCGAAACAAACATCCTTGTTGCCAAAGACCACGTGATCGGCAAAGCCCGGCATGGCCTGCACCTTGCCGCCCATCAGCAGCGCGTCCTGCTGCGTAACCAGCAACCGGCTGTCGAATGGAATCTCTGGCCAGCCGCGCGCGCTCATCATCGCGTCGTGCAGCGGGCGCCCGTCCTCAAGCGCCAGCTTTGAAGCCTGCTTGAGCGTCAGCTTCTCGGCCGTCAGCGAGGCCAGCGGGCGAATCTGCTTATACGCCGGTGGAACCTTGGTGTGCAGGCTCAGCTTGCCGTTCGTCATCCCGGCCAGCGCCATGCCCACCATGCCGCGAATGAAACCTTTATGGAATCCGCCTCGCGCGTGTTCGGCCTCGCGCGCGCCCTTCTCCACCCAGCTCGCCCGCCGCCGCTTCACATACGTCGCGTTCAGATTCGCCTCGGTGAACTCCTTGCCATCGCGCAGCAGCTCGACCGTCGCCTCGCCCAGTTGCACGCCCGTGGCCCAGCCCTCGTCCACGCCCGAACCGGTCAGCATGTTGGTCGAGCCAGAGCACTCGCCGATCTTCGCAAACCCGTTCCCGCACAGCGTTGTTTCGCCACGGCGGCCCGACTCTTCCAGAGACTTTGCGCCCCAAGACCGCAGCGTGCCGTCCTTCAAATGTTTCCACAGCAGAGGATGCTGGATGTAGTGCTGCAAGTAGCGGTAGACCGTCCTCGCCGGATCGCCCATCCAGGATGGGACGAAGATACCAACAGATACCAGGCGCTCCGGATGCACATAGAGAAATCCAAAGATCTCCGGCTCCGGGAAACCGATCGTATGCCACACCGTGCCCGGCTCAAGCTCCGTGTCCTCGGGCAGCTCGATAACAAACTTCATCCCCAAGGCCCACTCGTCTTTCAAGCGGCGGTCCTTTGGATCGAGAGCGCGGGAGATCTGGCCAACCGGCCCATCGCCCACCACCGTCAGCCGCGCCTTCACGTCCATGCCCGGCGCAAAGCCCGCATCCGGCGCGCCGTGCTTGTCTACGCCCTGATCGGCCAGCCGCACACCTACCACGCCATCGGCCCCAAGCAGCGGCTCGGCTACCGGCATCCCCGGCCATATCTGCACCAGCCCGCTCGACATGATCTGCCCGCCGACCCACTGGTTAAACTGCCCGATCGACAGCACCAGCCCGCCGTCCTTGTGCAGGAACCTCGGCGTCCACGGCAGCTCAAACGCAAGGTCCTTGATCCACAGCCCTTTTCCCAGACCCAAGAAAAAATCGCCGATCTTCAGCATCGCGGAGCGCTTGCTGGCGCCGACGGGGTCAAGCAGATAGAAGATCTGTTCCTTCTTCACGCCGACGGCCATCGGAATCTCTTCCGGCTTCAGCTCCGGAAAGCTCTCGCGAATCCCAATGGCTTTCGTCACCACGCCGCTCACGCCACTGGCCAGATCGTCGGCCCGCTCGTAGCAGAGCACCTGCAACGGCATCCCCGGCATTACCTTGCTCTCAAACGCGGGGTCGGAGGGGTTCTCGTTCCATGCTTTGGTCAGCGTAGTCAGAAATCCGCCCATCGCCGGTCCAAATCCGGCGCAGGCGATATCGACTTCCATCGAGGCACGCTCGATCTCAGGCTGGTTCAGCTCTTGTTCAGGCAGGGACATCGTATTCCTTTGTGCAAATTGAAGAAACTCGCGTAGCCAAACGGGGTGTGAGGGCCATGCAGGATCAACCTTCATTCTAAAGGAAAACTACAGGCTAGTGGCCCACACAAGCCGTTCTGGATCTTCGTTTTCAACCGCAAGAGAAAGCCCATCCTGAACGATGGTTTATGTCGTTCAGGATGGGCGAGTTCGTTGAGCCGTGTCTATCCCGCCCTTACGCCGGATAATCCAGCGCCTCGGGAATCATCACCTTGCCGATCGTCTCCGCCGCGCGGTCCTTGGCCAGCCGCGATCCGGTCAGGCACATCGTCAGCTTGTTCTGCAACCGCAGGAACTCCTCAGACCCCGCGCAGCCCGCGCACGGCCCCGCCTTCAGCGGATGGCTGCCGTCGTTGCCCAGCACATCGAGCGCAATCGCGCCGATCCCCGGCATCGTCTCTTCCAGCTCGTCGATCTCCGACGCCAGGAAGCAGTTGCGATGCTCTTCCTCGTCCCAGCTCGGATGCCGGTTGTAGCCGAAGACCAGCTCGGCGCAGATGCGCGAAGCCTCACCGGCCGCAAGCGCTGCCTGCGAGTAGCACAGGTCGCTCAGGAACAGCACCGTCGCTTCGAGATCTTCCGCCACGACCGGATCGTTCGGCCCGTTCTTCTCAAGCGCCAGCACGTCCAGAATCTGCGACCGCGAGGCCACCAGCCAGCTCAGCGCATCGGCCAGGGCAAAGGTCACGCCCTGCCGCTGCCCGTGGTAGAGCTTGCCGCCCGTGGGATCGGTCGCGTTTTGCAGATGATTCAGCGACCACAGCCACAGCGTCATCGCCGAGGCCAGCGTGCAGGCTCCGGTTCCGGGCTTGCTCGAAGCGATCGAGCGCATCTCGCGAATCCAGTTGCGGAAGATAGCCAGGAAGACCTCGTTGGTCATCGTCACCGTCATCTGCCGGCGCTGCACGGCCTCCGGACCCTCGTAAGTAGCCTCGAGCTGTGCGTCCATCCACTTGTTGGCCAGGTAGCCGGGGCAGTCTTCGGTGATGCCGTAGCCGCCCATCAAACTCACTGCCTCGCGCAGCATGTTCGCGCCGTGGCCGGTGTTCCACAGCTTGGTTGCCGGGCACAGAACATTGGCCTCGGCGTCGAGGATCACGAACTGCACCAGCGGATCGGCCTCAAGTTCGGCCCGCCGCGGATCGTCTTCCTTCATCGCCAGCAGTTCCAGAGCCTTCTCCGCGCTCTCCTTCAGTGCCTTCATCTCCGCGCGGCCGCCATTCACGCCGCGCTCCTTCATGATCTCGAACTTCTGCTTCTCGAGCGGGTCCAGCGCATCGAACAGCCGCGCCGTCTCAAAGCCCAGCGAACTGGCCGCTTCGCCCGCGGCCCACACATCTACCAGCCGATGCAGCGCGTCTTCCCGCTGCTGGATGCCCTGCTCGTAGCGCAACGATCCGGGCTTTGCGCCCTCAGCTCCGCGGAAGCGCTGACGGTGGTAGCGGATCACCGGCTCAATCGCCGAAAGCAGCTTGGCCGCGGACATGATGCCCACCGGAACGCGCGTCCGCCGGAAGACCGCCTCGATCACATCGCCGTGGTTGCAGTTCGGCACAATCACGCCGTCCTTCACCGTGTAGCCGCCGATGATCCGGCTCGCCGGAACCTTCAGGTTGAAGACCGGATCGCAGGTGGAAGAGAGCTGATGCACCAGCTTCTTGGTCGGCGTGCCGCGATCGAAGGTGCCCGGGTCGCCTATCTCGAGAATCACCATGCAGGTGCCCTTGATGCGTTCGTCGTCAGAGCCCACCGCGGCGGTCACAAAGTTCGCAAAGCCCATGTTGGTGATAAAGCGCCCGCGCTTGTCCACCTCGATGATCGGCTCCTCGCCGTCCTTCCACTCGGCCACGCGTACCTTGCCGCTCAACATGCCGGTGTCAACGCCCACGTAGGGAATCGGTTCGGTCAGCGCAAAGGCGCCACGCCACGGTTCACGGTCCTCGCCCGGCGCTGCCGGTGCCGACAGGCTCATGTAGTGCTGCTTCTGCTCCGGTGTGCCACGCTCGTGGATTGGCGCCAGCGCCAGAAATCCTGCCAGGCTCGCCGTCGCCGCGCCGCCGTCCACCCAGGCCAGCTCAAAGGCCGCCAGGCTCAGCGCCAGGTTCTTTGGTCCGGCGATAAAGCCGCCCTCTTCCGGTTCCATGAACGCCGCCGTCACGCCCGCCTGATCGAAGGCCTTCAGCATGTCGTTCTTGCCGGGGGTCCACTCGTGGGTGTTGCGCTCGCCGGCGGCAACCAGACGAGCCACCGTCCCGCGGGCCACGCCGCGCGTAGACTGCACCAGCATCTGAAGATCGAAGCGGTCTGCAAAACGCCACAAGATCTGGCGTACGGCATCACCGGGGAGGGTAAGCATGGACTTGGTTGCGGTCGGTGCGGTTGCACTCATGAATGTGCCCTTTCAATTCGATAAGCCACAAAATCCCCTACCCGTTCACGGCTGCCGCTCTTGCCATCCGGCTACAACCTGCGTTTGCCCGGAGTGAAAGAGTTCGGGATCGGGTATTTGGGGGCTTCGAAATTCCATCTCCATTTTCGTGGACAGCGCTTGTCTTGAATTGTGACTTGCATCACGATTTTAGACTACTTAGTGCCTCAACAGGCCAAAGGTGCACGCCTGCCGACTGGCTTTACGCCGCACCGCCCATCCAATCCGCCTTCTGTGTGATCTGCACCGCTCGGGATGTGATCTCGGTCCCGGTGCCTGTGACTCGGGTCACTGCCAGTACCCCTCTCAACAGAGTGATCTCAATAGATAGATGCCCAGATACCGGAGTGCACTCAAACCGGATCTTCAACCGAACCCATCACGACGCCGGGATAGGGAAATACGCCTTGTTTGCCCGGAGAAGGAAGACGGCAGGATGACACCAGCCGCTTGTAAACGGATACCAATCTCATCGGCACGCTTGTCCAGGCTTGCTCTCTGGGCCGCACTCGTGGCCGCAGTTGCTTTCCTGGCAGCGCCTGTACGGCTCGTCGCGCAGGATTGCCTCGCCTGCCACGGCGACGCCTCCATGACCAACTCGGCCGGACACAGCATCGCCGTCGACGGCAAAAAGTTCGAGCAGAGCATCCACGGAGCCCTCGGATGCAACACCTGCCATGCAGACGTCAAAGGCTATCCCCACCCCGAGAAGGTTGCGCCGGTCCAGTGCGAAAAGTGCCACGCCGACCAGGCCAATCAACTCAAGGGAAGCGTTCACACCGATAGCAAGGACCACCCCTGCACCAGCTGCCACGGCAGCGCTCACGAGATCACGCCCAAGACCGACCCAACGTCGGCCGTCTACCCGCTCAACGTGCCCAAGACCTGCGGCAACTGCCACGCCAACAACGGCATGGCGCAGAAGCACGGCCTCGACAGCGTCTATCCCAACTACATCGACTCCATCCACGGATTCGCGCTCAGCAAGGAAGGCCTGCTCGTCGCCGCCAACTGCCAGAGCTGCCACGGTTCGCACGGCATTCTCAGCCGCAAGGACCCCCAGAGCCCCACCCACAAGGCCAACATCCCCGTTACCTGCGGCAAGTGCCACGCCAAGATCAACGCCAACTATCAGATGGGCGTTCACGGCCAGGCCATCGCCAAGGGCGACCTCAACGCTCCGGTCTGCTCTGACTGCCACACCGCACACGCCATCCTTCAGCCCACTGAGAGCGCGTTCCGCATGCAGTCCACGCCCATCTGCGGCAACTGCCACAAAGACAAGTTCTCAACCTATCGCGACACCTTCCACTCTCAGCTCGGCTCCCTCGGCGGATACGTCGAGACCGCGCGCTGCTGGGACTGTCACGAGGCCCACGATGTCCGGCCCACTGCGGACCCAGCCTCGCCGGTCAACCCGGCTAACCTCGTCGTCACCTGCGGCCGCTGCCACAACGGCGCAAACCTCAGCTTCGTGCAGTATCAGCCCCACGCCAACGCCAACGACCGCAAGCTCAGCCCGGGCCTCTACTTCGTCCGTCTCTTCATGAACCTGCTGCTGATCAGCGTGCTCACCTTCTTCATCATTCACACGATCCTCTGGATCATCCGCTCGCGATACAACCAGGTCAAAGCCGGCAAGTCCGGGAACGGAGGAAACCATGCCTGAGATGGAAGTCACTTCCGCTACACCGAACGCCCCCGCGCCTGAAGGCCGGCACTTTGTCCGCTTCACCCGCGAGCAGCGCTACCTGCACGCTACGCTCTTCACCACTTTCCTGGGTCTGGCCGCCACCGGCCTGCCCATCCGCTTCAGTGACAGCTTCTGGGCCCGCGGAGCAGCTTCGGCCGTCGGAGGCTTCGGCGCAATTCTGTTCCTCCACAAGCTCTGCGCTATCGTGCTCACCATCGCCTTCCTCCTGCACGTCAAGGAGATCTTCACCCGCGCCTTCGTCAATCGCCAGAAGGGCATCTTCTGGGGGCCCACCTCGATGATCGCCAACTGGAAGGATGCCAAGGATCTCGTCGGCCACCTGCGCTGGTTCGTCGGCCTCGGACCCCGTCCCCAGTTCGATCGCTACGCCTACTGGGAGAAGTTCGACTACTGGGCCGTCTTCTGGGGCATGATCGTCATCGGCTTCTCGGGCTACGCCATGTGGTTCGCGCCCTTCTTCGCCCACTTCCTCCCCGGATGGGCCTTGAACGCCGTGCTCGTCATCCACTCGGAAGAGGGCCTGCTCGCCATCCTCTTCATCTTCTCCATCCACTTCGTCAACACCCACCTCCGCCCCGACACCTTCCCCATGGACATGGTCATCTTCACCGGCGTCGAGAGCGAAGAGGAACTCAAGCACAAGCGCCCGCTGGAGTACGAGCGCATCAAGGCCTCGGGCGAGCTGGAAACGCGCATCGGCCAGGCCGCTCCCGTCTGGCTCCTCAACTTCTCGAAGGTCGTAGGCACCATCGCCATCGCCATCGGGCTTATCCTGCTGGTGCTAGCGCTCACAGCCTACTTCGACTAACCCGCGCGGAAAGCGCTGGCCACAGCCGTATTACTCACGAGGGGCGGATCAATCGATCCGCCCCTCGTGCTTTTGATTCCAACCACCAACTCTGGGTGCCCCAGGTCTCGATTTTGAGACCTGGGAGAGATCGACCCTCAATCGGCCACTCTCAATCACTCACAACTCTGGGTGCCCTATCCTACCCACGTTCTTTGTGGGTAGGGTGGGGACCACGACACCCAACTCACTTCTGTCATCCTGAACGACCCTGAGCATGGCAAAGGGGATTGAAGGATTCGCGGTTACCTTACTGTGCCTATGCGGCATACTGACTCAAACGGGTAAAGTTCGAACCACCTGGAAAGCAGCTGTTGATTGCCTGCAACACGCGGAGTAATCTTGTTGCTTCTCAGGACTGTCTGGTAACTGCGCATGAATGACTTATTGCTCAATTCGGCTGAAGTGCTATCTGAAGAGGTGGCCGGTGGCCACGGCGACCGCTGGGGTGTTTTTGTTGGCGGCTCCGATGTGGCTATTGAAAAGCTGGTGACAACTATTAAAAGTGCGGAGTTGTTCAACTACGGCTTGGCGGACAATGCCGCAATGGAAGCCATCGTTGCTGCTGGTGAGCCTTGGGGGACGCTGTTACTGTATACGGGCCAGGAAAAGGGCATGAGTAGAACAGGGGCGATGTCCCTGATTGGACAACTCCCAGGCGGCACTGGTCGTAAACAACTTTGGTCGGCGTATCCCTTCTTCGGAGATGGGACCGAGGTAGACGGCTTTGTTGACCGATTGCTCTTGCATCCAAACCGAGTAGAAGCAACTCTTGAAATCGGACTGGAAAACGGGGCCCTAATCTCTGCGTTCGACCCACTCTTTTGTCTGCACCGCACTCTGTACAGAGAGGGTATATCCTATCGATTTTCGTTGGCCGCCCTCGCCTACACCATGACGCTGGCCCCGCAACGTGAGATTGTGATCGACGATCCGGACGAGATTCGGCAATTCCGAGCGAGGACTGCCTGGGTAGAGCAACACGGTAAGTGGACAAGGGAAGACGAGGCCGCCGCACTTGCGGCATGGCAACCGAAAAAGCCTGAGGATTCGGAGCCGATTCGCTTTAACGCGAGTCACACGACAGCGTATTGGCCTACGGGTTTCTCCGACGACTCCGGATACTTGGGCGAAGTTGTTTGCGTAACCCCCGGTGCAGTGCGACTATTCGACACCACATTCTGGTGCATCGATGTCAAGCTCATCTCTGACGATGAGGGGGATCTGATCGTGCCGATCTACGTCTCGGAATGTCTCTTTGAGGGAGATTGGCGTCCAAGCGTTGGGATATTCGTCACCGGCACCCTATGGATGCAGGCATACGCGAAATCGCCCTCCTCGTAATCCGAAGTCACGCCGCCCCCTGTGATCTCCATGTGCACCCCCGGTGACCCGAGTCACTGCCCCAAACGCCACACCCATTTCTGCTAAGAAGGTGAAACCCTACAGATTTGCGTTCCTTGCCTGTTTCGCATTCGCATGGCTTCTGTCATCGGCCCCGGCCAACGCCGCGCCAAAGGCGAAAGACTCCGACTGCCTCGCCTGCCACTCCGACAAATCGCTCACCCGCGATATCAACGGCAAGGCCGCCAGCCTCTACGTCGATGGAGCACAGCTCAAGCACTCCATCCACGGCTCCATGTTCGCCTGCGTCGATTGCCATACAGACATCAAGGGGCCGGTCCACGAGTCCACTCCCAAGAAGATCACCTGCGACAGTTGCCACGCCGAAGCCCAGCAGGCCTGGCAGCACTCCCTGCACTCCAAGCCCACCAGCACGAGCAAGAACTCGGCCGCCAACTGCCAGGACTGCCACGGAAACGTCCACACCATCGTCGGCGGCGACGACCCCAAGTCACCCGTAAGCCACACCAACATCCCCAACACCTGCGGACGCTGCCACAGCCAGAAGTTCCTCATGGAGTCCAACGGCCAGAGCGCGCAGCCCTTCTTCTCCTATCAGGAGAGCGTCCATGGACGCGCCGTTGAGAGCGGCTCGCAGAAGGCCGCCGTCTGCACGGACTGCCACGGCTCCCACGCCATCCTCACCGCCAAAGACCCGCAGTCGCCCATCTACAACTTCAACGTCCCCGCCACCTGCGGCAAGTGCCACGTTGAAGTCACAAACACCTTCAACGTAAGCATCCACGGCCAGTCCGTCGCCCGTGGCAACGCCATGGCCCCGGTCTGCACAGACTGCCACGGCATCCACTCCATCAAGTCGCCCAAGAACCCCACTTCGCCCACAGCCGATCAGAACATCTCCCGCGACACCTGCGCACCCTGTCACGATCGCGTCCGCCTCTCTCAGGAGTTCGGTGTTCCCACGCAAAACGTAGCCAGCTACTTCGACAGCTACCACGGACTCGCCGCCGAGGGCGGATCGGTCGTCGCCGCCAACTGCTCCAGTTGCCACGGCGTTCACGACATCCTGCCTTCTTCTGATCCCCGCTCCACCATCAACGCCGCTCACCTTGAAGCCACCTGCGGCAAGTGCCACAAGGGCGTCGGCGCAAAGTTCATCCTGGCCAAGGTCCACCTCGACTCCGGCTCCAACGCCAAAGGCCTTGACTCGGTTGCCGTGCGCTGGGTCCGCTGGATCTACATCCCGCTCATCATTCTCGTCATCGGCGGCATGTTCCTGCACAACGTCATCATCTGGCGCTTCAAGGCTCTGGCTCGTCGCAGCATGGCCAATCCATATATGACGCGCATGACCGTTCGCCAGCGCTGGCAGCACCTCACTCTGCTGGTCAGCTTCATTCTGCTGGTCATCACCGGCTTCGCCCTCAAGTTCCCCGACACCTGGTTCGCTCACACCCTCGGTATGGGCGAGAACCTGCGCGGCATCATCCACCGCGTGGCCGGAGTCGTCCTCATCCTCGCCGGCTTCTACCACGTCTTCTACCTCATCGCTCTGAGCGAAGGCCGCCGCATGTTCCGCGACATGTTCCCCACGCTCAAGGATGCCTTCGACGTTCTCGCCACCATGAAGTACTACCTCGGCCTCAGCAAGCAGAAGCCGAAGTTCGGCCGCTTCTCTTACGCCGAGAAGGCCGAGTACTGGGCTCTGGTCTGGGGAACGGCTCTCATGGGTCTCACCGGCATCATGCTCTGGGCCAAGGTTTGGGTCGGCAACACGCTCGCCCGCTGGTGGGTAGATGTAGCCACATCCATCCACTTCTACGAGGCCATCCTCGCCACCCTGGCCATCGTCGTCTGGCACTTCTACCAGGTCTTCCTCGATCCGGATGTCTATCCCATGAACTGGGCCTGGTACGACGGAAAGATGCCGGTCGATCAGTACAAACACGAGCACGAACTCGACACCGAATCGCTCGAAGAGGGCGATTTGAAATAGTTCGTGGAAGTTAGAAGCCGGATTTCCGGCTCCTGACGCACAACAAGGAGGGCGATTTTCATTACCTGAACTGATCAGGCGAAGAAAATGCCCTCCTTGTAACTTTTGTCACTGCAAGTGCCTCAATAGCGGTTCAAACATTATCTCGCGTAATCGTTCAGCAACTTTGGCTTCTGAACCGCTCTGGCTACCAGAGCGGAGAGAGCCGACCGATGATCCATTGGGCAAATGAACGGAATAACGAGGAGACTAGAAATGCGCAAGCGCGCCATGTTGACCGGCTTCATTCTTTTGATTCTCTTCGCGGGCTCGATCGTTCGCGCGCAGACAGTTCCAGCGGCGATCAAGAAGGCTTCCGTGGCGGGAACCATGGCCCGTAAGCCGAAGATATCCGTGCAGGGGCAGGCATGTCTTGACTGTCATACAACTTCGACGCCTGCCATCGTCCAGCAGTGGAAAGACAGCCGGCACTACAAGCAGGGAATCGACTGCTACTCCTGCCACAAGGCCAACCCCGGCGATCCAGCGGCTACCGATCACTACGGAGAGAAGATCGCCGTCATCGTGACTCCAAAATACTGTTCTAGCTGCCACGCCAAAGAGGTCGATCAGTACGAGAACAGCCGCCATGCCAAAGCGGCGCAGTTCATCGGATCGCTCGATAACGTGCTCGGTGAGATCGTCGAAGGCGCGCCCATGGTCCAGAGCGGATGCCGCCAGTGCCACGGCAGCACCGTCGAGAGCTTGGGCAACGGTAAGTTCAGCTCCGCCAGCTGGCCCAACAGCGGTGTGGGGCGCGTGAACCCCGACGGCAGCCTCGGTTCCTGCGCCACATGTCACGGACGGCACAACTTCAGCGTCGCCCAGGCCCGTGAGCCGGAGACCTGCGGCAAGTGCCATATGGGTCCGGATCATCCCCAGCTTGAGATATACAACGAGTCCATGCACGGCGTTCTCTTCAAGGCCAACCGCGAGAAGATGCACCTGGACAGCAAGTCATGGATCGTCGGCAAGGACTACTCCGCCGCCCCCAACTGCGTCACCTGTCACATGGGCGGAACGCCCGACCACCCCGAATCCACCCACGACACCGGGACGCGCCTCAGTTGGACCCTGCGGCCCGCGGTCAGCATCCACCAGCCCAACTGGGAGAACAACCGCGCCGCGATGCAGGTGGTTTGCAAAAATTGCCACGCCTCGGGATTGGTCGACAACTTCTACAAGCAGTACGACGACTCCGTCAATCTCTACAACAGCAAATACGGCGAGCCGGCCACGGCCATCATGAAAAAGCTCACCGATGCCAAAGCCATTTCTTCTACGCCCTTCGACGCCAAAATCAAGTGGGACTACTACGAGTTATGGCACCACGAGGGGCGCCAGGCGCGCATGGGATCGGCGATGAACGGTCCGGACTTCACGCAGTGGCACGGCTTCTACGAGGTTGCCAAGGACTTCTACATGAACTTTCTTCCCGAGGCGGAAAAGCTTCTTCCTGGTGTTACCTCCGACCTCATGAAGTCTCCCGACAACACTTGGATCAAAGGCCTGACTCCGGAGATGATCCAGCAGCAAATCGACTACTACAAAAAGCGTTACAACCAGTAACACAAAAACTCAAGCACAAAAGGAAAGGCCCGCGGAATGGAACCACTTCGCGGGCCTTCCCATGCCGGTTGAGACGCATCACACCCGGAACTCGTCCGCCCGCCAGTCCCTGATCCGCTCCTTGATCTGCTTGCGGTTCAGGTTGTGCTCCAGAGCATGTTTGGCCAGCTCCACCACCTCGCTGTCGGCGGCAAATCGCAGCCCGATCAGCTGGTCCTCATTCAATTTGTAGATCTGCGCGTGCCACTCCTGCGGCGCAAGAGCCTGTAGCCGCAGCCGTTCCTCAATTCGGATCACCCGGTCCTGCACCTTCATCGGATACAGCCGCAGCTTGAAGAAGCCGACGAAAATCGCGACCGAGAGCACCAGATACCACGCAGTGTGGATGCGCGTATACGTGACCGCGTAGGCGATCGCGAAGATCAGGTTCAAAACCAGCACCCCGAAGAGCACAAAGTGGAACCAAGGGTCGAAGCGCGCGTGATTTTTCAGATTTTGAGGATCTTTATTGCTCATGTTTTTCCAGACCTTCCTTCAGGCCGGACTCAGCTTCCTGGGTTGCCGGATCGGCCACGGGGTTTGACGGAGCTGCGCTGCGGGCCTGAAGCGCAGCGTCTGCCGCATTCTCATTCCGCACGGCTGGTACTGTCAATACCGCAAGCTCCATCGGCGCCAGCTTGCGCGGATTTCGCGGGATCAGGTTCACCCGCCCTCGCGCCAGATAATCCACAAAAACGCATGCCGCCAGATACGGATTCACCAGCGTCATGGGAATCGCATACGGCGTCGTTGTAAACGACTCCACCAGGTTCTTGTTTCTCCGGCTCAGACGCCGGTATCCCGGAACCTGAGGAATCTCGAATACGTCAAGCTTCGCCTCGGGGTGCTTGCGTGACCAGCGCACCAGCTTGTAGGTCAGCTGTTTCGGAGTTGTAATACCCGCATCGGACAGGATGCTGCGATGAAAGCCGCCCGGAAAGTAGAACTCCAATATCGTCCGCGCATAATCTGAACAATTGCTATAAAGCAGATGAAAGTGCGTGACGTTCCGGCTGTCGTTCAACCGCGCTATCAGAGCATCGTCCTGCTCGCGAGTTGTGTCGAACCGGAAGGCGAAGATGCGCCGCTCGTAGGAGACGCCCACGAGCTGATCCCAGCCGTCGCGCAGCAGGTTGCCCGCGCGATCGCTCATCCCCAGAGGCGCAAAATGTATTTCGCGGTAGGCTTCGCGCAGCGCCCGCACATCCGCCCGGTTCACGCGATGCGGAACTTCTTCAGCCTTCTCCACCGAGTAAAGATAGGGAATCAGCGGAATCGCCAGCCAGTCCAGCCCGTCCACGCCACCGTAGCGAGAGATCACCGAGCCCAGCTCACCCGGCTGGCAGCGGCGCAGGCGGGTAGGCGTCTCCGCGCAGATGTTCGCAAAGTAGATCGCGTTGTGTCCGGTGGGGTTCAGCAGGCCGAAGAAACCATACGGCTCTTCCAGCAGAAGGGCCGCCTGACCGCACGCAGTCGTACTCCCCGCGGCAATCATCGCGAGAATGGAGAAATAAATAAGGATGAAGTTCCTTTTCTTCGTCCCCATGGCCTTTCCCGGGTCTCCCCTCTGCTAGGTCTCTGACCGCTCAATGTTGTACCAGTGTGGGTGCCCCAGGCCTCGATTTTGAGACCTGGGAAACCACGAACCGAAGGGGCGAATGTATCTGGTCAGAGTCCTAGTATCCGCCCGGGGCCGCGATCCGCGAAAGCACAAATCGCCCCTTACTTGTTTTGACAGCAACTGCGCGGAAAAGTTGTGCACTCCGGGTCGTCCCAGCCCGATCTTTGAAATTCACGCCCGTTTTCCACAGATACTCTTGTGTCGCAGGTGCCAACGCGCCTCGCAATCGCCATGCAAAAAACCTCCTTCCCGAGGGGAACATCCTGTGTCTTTCAGGCGTATATTCCTTCTTGAAGAGGTCGAACAACATGAACTGGATGAGAAATCGAGTCTTTGCCACAACCGGCATCCTTGCCGCCGCCGCCCTGCTTGCCTTCACCACCGGCTGCCGTGTGCAGGTCGATAAGGACGCCAGCGGACACGACAAGAATGTCAAGGTCGACACTCCCTTCGGCGGTGTCCACGTCAACACCAACCAGACCACCGCAACCGATCTCGGCCTGCCCGCCTATCCCGGCGCGCAACTCGTTGTCGATAAAGACAACGAAAAGTCCGCCGACGTGCATCTCGGCTTTGGCCAGTGGGAACTGCGCGTCAGGGCCGTCAACTACTCGTCCGCCGACAGCCAGGAGAAGGTCCAGGACTTCTACAAGAAAGCCCTGGGACGCTACGGCGACGTGATCGTCTGCGAAAACGACAAGCCGGTTGGCAAACCCGCGGCTACATCGGAAGGCCTCACCTGTAAAGACAGCGGCAAAGGCGCCAACGTGCGCATAGGTGACGGCAATTCCAGCTACGGTTACAGCTCCAGCGAGAACGGCCGACAGTTGAAGGCCGGATCCGAGCGCCATCAGCATGTCGTCGGCTTCCAGAGCCCGATCAACGGCCAGACCCGCTTTGCCCTCGTCGCCATCGACCTGCCAAACATCACCGGCGACGACTCCGACAAAAAAGATTAGAGCCTTCTACAAATCCACTGTCCAGATTCAGGACACTGACCGCCAACAGCCGCCCCAAGCCTCACCGCCGGGGCGGCTGTCCTGTTTCTCCGTCCCGCATCGCGTTCCCAATCCCCCAAACAATCAAAATCGCTCTTAACAATCCCCCGTTTTCCATCGCTTTTTCCGTTAACCGCTAACAGAGTTTTCGCTTCGCGCCATCTGTTAACCGATAACAGCGGCTTATATGCACATATTTACGAATCCCCGCTATCCATGCGCCTTTTCGCGCATCTAACTCGCGCAGTTACTTGCGCGGTTTCTCACAGCTGTCAGGTGATCACCATCACGGAACTTGCATTTTTCAGAGCGCAGAATAACGCGGGTTTGAAGTGTATGAGATGCATCGCAAAGCCGGTTTCCATTCGCGCATCGAGCGATCTTCCCCAGCACCCCGACGCCGGCATTGGAGCTTGAATGACGTGGAAAGATGACTATCGCGCCCGGTTAGTGAGCGCGAACGATGCGCTGGAGGCCGTCGTCTCCGGCTCGCGCGTCTGGATTCAGTCCGGATGCGGTACGCCCTCGGTTCTCGTCGAGGCCATGGTGGCCCGCTCGCCCCATGTGCGCGACGTCGAAGTCATTCACATGAAGACCCTCGGCGAGGCTGTCTACACGCGCCCCGAGCACCAAGGACACTTCCGCCATCGCGCCCTCTTCCTCGGCGACAACGTGCGCGAGGCAGCCATCGCCGGCCGCGCAGACTACACGCCCATCTTCCTGTTTGAAATCGAAGCCCTCATCGAAAGCGGCGCAATGCCCCTCGACGTCGTGCTCATGCAGGTCTCTCCGCCCGACGCACACGGCTACGTCACCCTCGGCACCACCGTCGACAGCACGCTCACCGCGGCGCGCAATGCCCGCTGCGTCATCGCCGAAGTCAACGACCAGATGCCGCGTACCCACGGCGAAACCGCCATTCACATCAGCCGCATCGATCGCATCGTCGAGACCTCGCACCCGCTGCTCGAAGTCTGCTCAGAACCCCCCTCGGAGCTGAACCTGCGCATCGCCCGCAACGTCGCCTCTCTCATCCCCGACGGCGCAACCATCCAGACCGGCATCGGCGGCATCAGTGAAGCCCTGCTCAAATGCCTCGACGGCAAGCGCAACCTCGGCATCCACTCCGAGATGGTCACCGACGGCGTAGTCGATCTCATGGAGGCCGGCATCATCAACGGGGAAGAGAAGTCCATCCATCGCGGCAAGGCGGTCATCGCCTTTGTCCTCGGTTCGAAAAAAATCTTTGACTTCGTTCACGAGAACACGTGCTTCGAGTTCCGCCCCATCAAGTACACCAACGATCCGTTCGTTATCTCCAAGAACGACCGCATGGTCGCCATCAACTGCGCCCTCCAGGTCGATATCACCGGCCAGGTCTGCTCGGACTCGCTCGGCACCCAGCCATTCTCCGGATTCGGCGGCCAGGTCGACTTCATCCGCGGCGCGGCCCGCTCCAAAGAAGGCGTGCCCATCATCGCCCTTCCTTCCACAGCGCGCGGCGGTACCGTATCGCGAATTTCAGCGGTCCTCGAGCCCGGAGCGGGGGTGGTTACTTCCCGCGCCGACGTGCATTATGTAGTTACGGAGCACGGAATCGCCTACCTGCACGGTAAAACCCTGCGGGAACGCGCTGAAGCTCTCATCGCAGTCGCCGATCCGCGCTTCCGTGCCCAGTTGGAGGAGTTTGCGGTTCGCGCCCACTATATGGAGCGCGCCGCCGCACCGGCGCTCTGCGCTTAAGCTAGTACGCTGGTGGAGAGGGATTCAAATGACCGATACCGTCAAGCACGACCGAGGCAAAATCGAGATCGACGCCAACGAGTGCAAGGGCTGCGGCCTGTGCATTGAGGCCTGCCCGCCCAAAGTCATCGCCATGGGCGACCACCTCAACCACTACGGCTACAAGACGGCCTTTTACGCCGGCTCCGGCTGCACCGGTTGCTCCATCTGCTTCACCGCATGCCCCGAGCCCGGCGCCATCACCGTCTATCGCACCGCCGTGACATCGTCCCGAGTGGAGGCACCATGCGCAAGCAACTGATGAAGGGCAACGAGGCCATCGTCAAGAGCGCCATCCTCTCCGGATGCCGCGCCTTCTACGGCTACCCCATCACTCCGGCCAGCGAGATTGCAGAGACCGCCGCCCTCTATATGCCTAAGACCGGTGGCATCTATGTTCAGGCTGAGAGTGAAGTCGCCGCCATCAACATGCTCTACGGCGCTGCTGCCGCCGGCGTGCGCGCCATGACCGCCTCCAGCGGCCCCGGCATCAGCCTCATGCAGGAGGGCGTCAGCTACATGGCCGGTGCCGAGCTGCCCTGCGTCATCGCCGACATCACCCGCGGCGGACCCGGCCTCGGCTCCATCAACTGCGAGCAGGGCGACTACAACCAGGTCGTCAAGGGCGGCGGCCACGGAAACTACCGCACCCTCGTGCTCGCGCCATATTCAGTACAGGAGATGGCCGACCTCACCGCTCTCGCCTTCACACTCGCCGAGCGCTATCGCAACCCCGTCTTCCTGCTCGCCGACGGATTCGTCGGCCAGATGATGGAGCCGGTCGAGTTTCCTGAGAAGGCCATCGAGGCCGAGACCCCCAGGTGGGCCGTCACCGGTACTGCCGCCACGCGCTCCAACCTGGTCACATCGCTCTATCTCGATGCCGACAAGCTCGAGGCCCACGCCCGTCACCTCGAAGCCAAGTACGAGATGGCCTCGCGTCTTGAGACCCGCTCCGAACTCTGGCAAACCGACGACGCCGACATCGTCCTCGTCGGATACGGCATCACCGGACGCATACTCAAGGCCGTCTGCACCGAGGCCCGCGCCGCCGGTATCAAGGTAGGCATGCTGCGTCCCATCACGCTCTTCCCGTTCCCAAACGACGACTTCCAGCGCCTCGCCAAGCGCGCCCGCGCCTTCGCCGTCGTTGAGATGAGCAACGGCCAGTTGCTCGACGATGTGCGCCTCGCTCTCAACGGTGCACGGCCCGTCGAGTTCTTCAATCGTATGGGCGGCAATGTGCCCACCCACGAGGAGGTTCTCCACTTCGTCCGCGCGCTCGCCGCGCAGATCGCACCGGCCTCGCAGCCGGCAGAGGAGCGTTTGGCCCATGTCTAACGATTCGGCTCTCAATTACACCGTCGCGCAGGGCAGAGCCACGTCCTTCTTCCCCACCTTCGAGCGCAAGGACGAACTCCAGCACGCAACCCACTTCTGCCCCGGATGCGGACACGGCGTCGTCCACAAGATGCTGGCCCGCGCCATCGACGAACTCGCCGTTCAGGATCGCACCATCCTCGTCGGCCCCGTCGGCTGCGGCGTCTTCACCTACCACTACTTCGATGTCGGCAACATCTCCGCCGCGCATGGACGCGCCTCGGCCGTCGCTTCGGCCGTCAAGCGCAGCCGCCCCGAGGCCATCGTCCTCTCCTATCAGGGCGACGGCGATCTGGCTGCCATCGGCGCTGCGGAGATCCTCCACTCCGCCAATCGCGGCGAATCCATCACCGTCATCTTCATCAACAACGCTGTCTACTCGATGACCGGCGGTCAGTCCGCGCCCACCACCCTCCTCGGCCAAAAGTCCACCACCAACCCTGAAGGCCGAAACGCCATTCCCGACGGCTATCCGCTCCACGTCTCCGAGCTGCTCGCCACCCTTGAAGCTCCCGTCTACATCGAGCGCGTCGGCCTCGGCGATAACAAGCAGCTCATGGCCGCCCAGCGCGCCATACGCCGCGGCCTTGAGAACCAGGTGCGCGGTCTCGGCTTCTCGTTCATTGAAGTGCTCGCGCCCTGCCCCACCATCTGGAAGATGAACGCCGTCGAGGCTCAGCACTGGGTCCGCGACGTGATGGAGAAGACCTTCCCCCTCGGCGTCATGCGCGATAAGACAAAAGAAACCGAACCCCGTCCGGCCCCCGCGTCCGCGCCCGCGCTCGATCGGATCCCCGGCATCCTCGGCGTCGCCGAAGCCGATCTGCCCACGGGCAACGCTCACGTCATGGAGCAGGGCAGGGAAGTGGACCTCGAAGTGCGTATCGCCGGATTCGGCGGCCAGGGTGTTCTGCTTCTTGGTGAGATGCTCGCCGAAGCAGGCCTCGACGCCGGGCTCGAAGTCTCATGGCTGCCTTCCTACGGCCCTGAGATGCGCTCCGGCACCTCGAACTGCCACGTGCGTATCTCGAACGCTGTCATCGATTCGCCTGTCGTCACCTCCCCCGGCGTACTCGTCGCCATGAACGAGCCCTCACTGCGCAAGTTCGACCGCGCCGTGCGCCCCGGCGGATGGATCATCTACAACGGCGAAGAGTTTCCCGCCGATTGCGTGCGCGACGACATCCACGTTCTTGCATTGCCATTCACGCAGATCGCTAACGATCTCGGCGACGCCCGCGCGGCCAACATGGTCATGCTCGGCGCATTGCTCCAGATCTCCGGCGTACTGCCCCGGGAAAGCGTCAGCGCCGCCCTGCGCCGCCTCATCAAGCACCAGCGCTGGGTCGATCTCGATGAAAAAGCCATTGCGCATGGCGGCTCGCTTGCCGCCGCGCGTTCACAGGAGGAGTGAGAATGAAAGCGGAAGCCGATCCGAACACCATCGTTTATTTCAACGGCGAGTACATGCCGATCAACGAAGTCCGCATCGGCATCCTCACTCATGCGCTGCACTACGGAACCGGAGTCTTCGAAGGCATTCGAGCCTACTGGGATGAAGACTCCGACGATCTCTTCCTGCTGCGCGCCCGCGAGCACTACGAACGCTGGAAGCAGAACTGCACCATCCTCCACATCGACGTTCCCGCCACAGCCGAAGAGCTCGCCGCCATCACCGCCGAACTCGTCCGCCGCAACAACTTCCGCACCGACCTCTACGTCCGTCCGCTGGCCTTCAAGTCCGCCGAACGTATAGGTCTGGCTCCCGACGATCAGGACTCCTACTTCATCGTCGTAATGCCATACGGCGCTTACTTCCACGCCGAAAAGGGCCTGGATGTTTGCGTAAGCAGCTGGCGTCGCATCGACGACAACGCCATCCCCGCGCGCGGCAAGTTCACCGGCGCTTACATCAACAGCGCGCTGGCCACTGACGACGCCCGCCGCGCCGGCTTCGATGAGGCCCTCTTCCTCAACGACAGAGGCCACGTCGCCGAAGGCTCCACCTGCAACCTCTTCATGGTGCGCAAGGGACGCCTCATCACCCCGCCCGTCACCGACAACATCCTCGAAGGCATCACCCGCGAATCGATCATCGAGATCGCCTACCGTGAGCTGGGTCTCGAGGTTGTCGAGCGCTCCATCGACCGCAGCGAACTCTATCTCTGCGATGAGCTTTTTCTCACCGGCACGGCCGTGGGCATGGCGCCCGTGGTCAGCGTCGATCACCGTCCCGTGCGCGATGCCGCCATCGGCCCCATCGCGAGACGCTTGACGCAGTTGTACTACGAGGCCACGCACGGCCACCTGCCTGCTTATCGCAAGTGGCTGCTGCCGGTCTACAGCGCTGCGCGCGCGGCCAAAGCGCCGCGGCCAATCATGAATGTTGCCTGAATCCCGCCGGCCCGCACACTCTGCGGGCTCATCCCCAAGTGGAGCGGACCGACCTCCGGATTCAGAGATGGAGGAAGAACGCATGCCGACTACGCACATCGCTGAAAACGCACACGAACTGGCGCTCCAGAACTTTGACACTGCCGCCAACGCCATGGACCTCGATCCGGATACCAGGGAAAGAATCAAGTATCCCGAGCGCGTCCTCACCGTTTCCATTCCCGTCCGCATGGACAACGGCCGCGTCCATCGCTTCGAAGGCTTCCGCGTGCAGCACTCCACTGCCCGCGGACCTGCCAAGGGCGGCATCCGCTTCCACCCCCAGGTCACACTCGATGAAGTCAAAGCCCTGGCCACATGGATGACGTGGAAGTGCGCCGTCGTCAACATTCCCTTCGGCGGCGGAAAGGGCGGCATCACCTGCGACCCCAAGCACATGTCCCAGATCGAACTGGAGCACATGACCCGCCGCTACACCTCCGCCATCCTGCCCCTCATCGGGCCCGAGCAGGACATCCCCGCTCCCGACGTCTACACCAACCCTCAGACCATGGCCTGGATCATGGACACCTACTCCATGACCAAGGGCTACTCCATTCCCGGCGTGGTCACCGGCAAGCCGCTCAGTCTGGGCGGATCGCTGGGCCGCAACGAGGCCACCGGCCGCGGCGTCTACTACACCGTAGAGAGCGCCTGCGAGCACCTCAAGATGCACCTCCACGGCGCGCGCGTCATCGTACAGGGATTCGGCAACGCCGGTTCCGTCGCCGCCGAACTGCTCTACAAAGCAGGAGCGCACATCATCGCTGTCAGCGACTCCACCGGCTGCATCTACAACCGCGCCGGCCTGAACATACCCGAAGTGATCCAGATGAAGTCCCTCTGCGGCCACCTCGAGGGATTCCCCGACGCCGAGGCCATCCTGCCCCAGGAGATGTTCGCCCTCGAATGTGACATCCTCGTCCCGGCCGCGCTCGAAAACATGATTCACGAAGCCAACGCCGCCTCCGTCAATGCCCGCATCGTCGCCGAGGCCGCCAACGGGCCGCTCACCCCCGCCGCCGACCGCATCCTTCAGGACAAGGGAACCTTCATCATCCCCGACATCCTATGCAACGCCGGCGGTGTCACCGTCTCCTACTTCGAATGGGTGCAAGACACGCAGCACCTCTTCTGGGATGCCAAGGACATCTACAAGCGCCTCGAACACGTCATGAAGGTCTCCTTCAACGACGTGCTCAAGATCCACACCGAGCGCAAAGTGCCCATGCGCATCGCCGCCAACATGCTCGGCATCGGCCGCGTAGCAGAGGCCGTCCAAATCCGCGGAATCTACCCGTAAGGGCAGTCAATCCGCTGTTGTGCCACTACTCTCGGTGCCCCACCCTCGCGACGCCTTTGTTTTTGTCGCTAGGGTGGGGAACCTCAGAACTCTTTCGGCCACTATAAAAGCTGTGCCCCGTGTATCGCGGTGTCTTATCGCGATGAGCGGGAGGGCCGCCGCGAAATCCTTTCATCTCCGTGCAACAAGCTCAGCGGTACAATCGTCTTGCGCCTCCGCAACCATACGCGCAACTCTCTACCGGAGCCACCCACGTGCGCCGCATCTCTCCACTCGTCCTCATCTTCCTCTCTGCCTCTCTCTCCGCCCAAACAATCGACCTTCCCTCCAGCAAGCAACTCATCGGACCCGCCCCCGGCCAGCCCCAGCGCCTCAACTCCGAACCCGTCTCCATCGCCGTCTCTCCCGACAGCCGCTACGTCGTCACCGTCAACGACGGCTACGGCACCTTTGAGTCGAAGTACCTTCAGTCCCTCGCCGTTCTCGACACCCAGACCGGCAAGCTTACCGACTTCCCCGACGCCCGCACCGGCATTCGCATTCGCCAGACCCTCTTCTCCGGCCTCGCCTTCAGCCGCGACGGCGCGCATCTCTACGCCAGCCTCGCCTCGCTCACCAACCCCACCGGCAACGGCAAAGATGCCACCGGCAGCGCCATCGTCGTCTACAGCTTCACCAACGGCGCAATCGCCCCCGAGCGCCTCATCCCGCTTCCCCTCGACCCGCTTTCCCCCGGCCGCACCACCCGCCTCATCGGCTTCACCGAAGGCACAAACGGCGTCCCCTATCCAGCCGCCATCGCCGTCCTCGAATCCGGAAAGCTGCTCGTCGCCAACAACCTCTCTGACAGCGTTCTGCTCATCGACTCCGCCACCGGCAAAATCGAAAATCGCTTCGATCTCTCCGCCGCCGACGCAGTTCCCTCCACCTACCCCATCGCCCTCGCCGTATCGAAAGACAACCGCCGCGCCTTCGTCGCCCTCTGGAACGCCTCCTCGATCGCTGAACTCGATCTCGTCGCAAACAAAGTAGCCCGCAAACTCGATCTCCTCAAGCCCGCCGACCCCATCGCCGCCGGAACCCATCCCTGCGCCTTCGTGCTCGCGCCCAACGGAAGCACGCTCTACGTAGCCTTGGCCAACCGCGATGCCGTTGCCGCCGTCGATCTCCGCTCCAACCACTTCGCCGTCACCGGCTACTTCAACACCCGCCTGCCCGGCCAGACATACTTTGGGGCGGAGCCCGTCGCGCTCGCCCTCAACAGCAGCGGCTCACGCCTCTACGCCGCCAACATGGGCTCCGACGCGGTAGCCGTCCTCGATACAGCCTCGCTCAGAGCCGCCATAAAAAAGCACACCATGGCCGAGCCCATCGGATTCATCCCCACCGAGTGGATGCCGCTCTCGATGGCGCTCTCTGACGGCAAACTCTACGTCGCCACCAACAAGGGCAAGGGAACAGGCCCCAACAGCGCTCCTCAGCCCACAGCCGCCGGACTCACGCTTCCCGCAGGCACCGGCGCATTTACTTACGTCGCCTCGCTGCTCTACGGCTCGCTGGCCTCCATCGACGAAGCCGCTATCTCCGACAACCTCCCGCAGTGGACTGAAAACGTCGTCTCCGCAAACCGCCTCAAGGCCGCAGAAGAAAAGATCGCCTTCGCCTCCGGCATCGCGAACCCCATTCGCCACGTCATCTACATCATCAAAGAGAACCGCACCTACGATCAGGTCCTCGGCGACCTCGCACAGGACGGCAAGCCCGTCGGCAACGGCGACCCCTCGCTCACCATGTACGGCGCAGCCGTCACGCCCAACCAGCACAAACTCGCCCTCCAGTTCGGCGTCCTCGACAACTTCTTTGACTCCGGCGACGTCTCCGGAAACGGCCACGTCTGGTCCAACGCCGCCATCGGCACCGACTACCTCGAGCGCACCTGGCAGCAGAACTACCGCTCTTCCCAGCGCACCTACGACTTCGAAGGCGCGGTCGCCAATGGCTACCCCCTTCTCCAGCACATCCCCGACGTCAATCAGCCATCGAGCGGCTATCTCTGGGGAAACCTCGCCGCCCATAACAAAACCTACTACCACTTCGGCGAGTACATCTCCTCCACCTTCTGCAACCAGAAGGCCGTCGCCGATCCCACGCTCGGACCCATGCTCTCCGGCCCCGCCTGCGCGCAACAGTCCATCGCTCCCGGCGAGCCGCTCCCCTCAGAGTGGGGCGGCGGAACCAATCTCTGGCCCTGGCCCATACCGCGCCTCGCCGCCAACACGCCCACCAAGCCCGAACTCGTCGGCCATTACGCCGCTGAGGCGCCGGACTTCAACATGGCCATCCCCGACCAGTTGCGTATGAACGTCTTTCTCGATCACCTCAAGGCATGGACCGCCGATCGAGCGCAAGGCCGGGATACGATGCCCCAGTTCATTGAGATGCGCCTCGGAAACGACCACACTGCCGGCACAACTCCCGGAGGCCCCACGCCCAAATCCTCCGTCGCCGACAACGACCTTGCTGTAGGCCGCGCCATAGAAGCCATCTCGCACTCGCCCTATTGGGACGACACCGCCTTCTTCATCCTCGAAGACGACGCCCAGAACGGCGCAGACCACGTCGAAGCCCATCGCTCCATCGCCTTCGTCGTCAGCAAGTACGCGCCCCGCGGCCCCAACGGCTCACCCGTCGTCGACAGCCGCTTCTACACCACCGTCAGCGTCATCCGCACCATGGAAACGCTTCTCGGCCTGCCCCCGATGAACTCGAACGACGCCTTCGCGCCGCTCATCTCCACGCTCTTCACCGGCCACGGCGATCAGCCCGCCTACACGGCCGACGCCTCTAACCGCGACAACGGACTCATCTACGCCGCCAACCCAAAGACCGCCACCGGCGCAGCCGAAAGCTCGAGGATGGACTTCACCCATCCCGACCGCGCGCCAACCGACAAGCTGAATGTCATTCTGTGGAAAGACGCCATGGGCGACAAGCCCGTCCCCGCCGTGCTCAAACAGCGCGGCAAAGCGCAGACTCGCGATGACGACGATTATGCGCCGCCGGTTTCCATAGGTCTGGTCAGCTGTGCATGCCCGCCGTGGCGCGGCAAATCAGCCCGGGGAAGCTCGACCTTCAACCCGCCACTCTCAACCATCCAAAACTCTGGGTGCCCCAGGTCTGGATTTTCAGACCTGGGAAAGACCGGTCCCAAACCCGCCCACCTACAGCGCCACTTCTGCCGGCAGTGCAACTCTTGCCCGCGCCCACTCACGCCAATCTAAGAACGCAAAGCACCCAAGCAGAAGCATCAACGGATCGAGCGGCCGCATATGATACGGCTCCGGGTGCGTGAAGTAGTACATGAACGGAAACAGCAGCAACACACCGCCGTAACGCAGCGCCTCAAAACTCCTCGATCGCCGCGCCGCCACAACTCCCAGCAGTGACAGCAGGCTCAGCGCTGTCGCAAACGGAATGTTGAACGGGTCCGCAGGCTCTTCGGCCAGATAACTGCGGTCGAAGCTCCAGTAGCTCGTCCACAAATACACGGCGCGGCGCGCGCACATCCACACATACCATTCCTTGTGATCCCTGATAAACGCCTTCGCCTGCTGATCCTTGTGGTCCATATAAGCCAGCTCGCCCATTCGCTCGTAGTCGGCAAGCTCCTCGGCGTCGTGCAGCGGATGCAGATCGTCGCTCGTCCAGCGCAGGTTGTGGCCGTTGTTGCCCATCCACAGCTCCAGCCCCATGCTGTCGCGCATCGGAATAAAGCGGTGGAACACCGCCGCGTTGCGAATCATCCACGGCGATAGCGTCGCCGCCAGCGCCAGCCCGGCCGCCGTGGCTGGAACCAGCCAGCGCTGGTCGCTCCGCCAAAGCCGCCAGCAGGCCAAAGCCATCAGAAAAGGCACCACCACCAGAATCGACGGCTCGGTGAGTCCCGCGAATCCGGCCAGCGCACCAAAGCCCGCCCACAGCCCCAGCCGCGATGAGCCTTCCATCTTCTGACCCAGCCAGATCAGCCACAACAGGCAGGCCAGCAGCAGGTGCGTGCTCCACGCCCACGACGCGGCAAAGTAAATTCCATACGGAGAAAAAGCCCACGCCCACGCCGACCACCAGGCCGCGCGCGTGCCAAAGCTGCGTCGCGCTATCAGGAAGACAGGTATGCACGACAGAGCGGAGATCGCGCAGTTCAACACATGAGCCGCAAAGATCGATGCCGCCGTGTGAATGCCGAACAGCTTGAACAGAACCGCTACCACCAGCGGATACACCGGCGGCATGATCGCCGAAACCTGGTTCGACATCAGCGCGCTGCCAAACCCACGCCCCGCCAGCAGCGCCTCGGCCACATTCCCCGGCTCCCAGGCATGCATGTGGTCGGCATCCATCAGGTTTTCAAAGTTGGGCAGCTGCGTAACCGCCAGCCGCAGCACAAGCGCCACTGCCACGATCAGCGCCATTCTTCGCCGGTTATCACTTTGGCAGGTGGCTGGGGATTCCGATAAAGTCATTAAACTCTTTGACGGAATTTTCCGCGCCGGTGTGTACACCAATGCGCTGCGATTGCGCGCGGAACGCAAAAAACCATAAGGAGTACATAAATACAGATCGTGTTTATAAGGGACTTATATCAACGAGATCGAGATTGCTCTCCGCCCGCAATCCGGCGGCGGCTACTTCTCCACTTCCACGCCCCGCCAGAATGCCACGTAGCCCTTGATCTTGCGAGCCACGGGCTTCGGCGCAGGGTAGTACCAGGCGGCGTCCTGATTGTCCTGCCCGTCGATAATAAGCGTCATATAGCGGGCCTGACCCTTTTGGGGATCGGTCGATGTCGTCGTGCTCGGACGAAAGTACTCCCGCTTCAGGCTCGACTCGGGAAAGTACACGTTCCCTTCGAGCTCAACCGTCGTGTTGCTCTCGGCAATCACCCTGCCGTTCCAAATCGCTCGTGCCATAGTTATCCCGTTTGCCTACACTTCCGCTGCCCACGTCCAATACGTGGCAGAAATGCCGATACGACACTAGCACAAAATTTCCCGCCGGGGACGAAAAAATTTCTGCCCGGATTTCGCTGGGGTAGCCGGGCCATTCTTTGCAGTCCGTAATCCCTTTTGAACAGGGAACCGGAGGATGAAATTCGGTCCCCCGCCAGCTTACTTCTTCTGCGACTGAGCCTCAATCCGCTTCCGGATCATCTCGTACTTCTGAGCCGCTCCCGAAAAACGGTTCACCAGCTCGCTCGTCTTGATCAAAAACACAGGACTCTTCTTCCGGACCGCCTCAAGAAACGGCGCGAACTTGGCCAGCAGATACAATCCCTCGCCATTGCAGTCAAAGAACAGATCGGCGGAAACCGCTCCGTGAAGCACCAGCGCCGCCGCCATCTCCCAGTAGCTCACCACCTGCCGAAGGTAGGCGTTGTGCGGATCGGCGTAGTTGTCCGCTACCGCAAAGTACTCCTCGGCTGTCTTCGGCTTGAACTCGAAGATCACCCACTCGCGCGCCTTCCGCATCAATGCTTCGGTGCGCAACTCGTACAGTTTCAAGATATTTCCGGCGTCAGCCGGTGTTGCCAGCATCTGTTCCATCAGGGACTCTCCGCCGCCATCCTAGCAGTTTCGGGTCCAACCACGAAACTTTGCCGTTTCACACGCCGCATCTCCTGCCACCTTTACCTCCCGTTGGTAACCACTCCGGGCACCTTTCGTTACGAAGTGTGTATGGGGATAGCACAAATCAGGAATTGGCCCACTTCACCTGTTAGCCGATGATGAATGGTGTAAAGCGGTCTGAAGCCTCGATACCAGGCTTCCGGCTCAAGGATTTTTTGAAGGAAAGAGGCCCGCAATGGTCTTTATCATCGACGACAACGAAATCGAAAATAAGCAAAAAGGACGTCGCTGCCCACCCCCGGGGGTTCCCGCCATCGAAGTCCGTTTCCGGCATGCCGTCAGCGGCGCCGCGGACAAGATCGCCAGGCTCTGCCTCGACTTCCTGCACTCCGTCAGGCTCTTGCAGCGCAGCCATCAGCTTCCGCGCCTCTTCTCGTTTTACGGATCGCGCTCGTAAGGCTTCCCCTCCTCCACTCCTGGCCAAAGCAGGGAACTCCCCGCTTTGGCCCTTTGCTTTTGTCCCCCCTCAGTCCCTCAGTTCCTTAGCCCCTTCGTCTCCCTGATCTCTCGTTTATCATGTTCCTATGACGGCAACTCAGGAACGCGACCGCTATCTGTTTGGCTCGCTTGAGAGCAGCGCCAAGAACCGCGGCAAGGTCAAAGAGATCGAATACGGCTTCGAGCAGCCCGAGGGCGTTGTCCTCACCACGCTCGACTTCGCCGTCAACTGGATTCGCAAGAACTCCATCTGGCCCATGACATTCGGCCTGGCCTGCTGCGCCATTGAGATGATGTCCACCGGCGGCGCTCGCTTCGACATTGCAAGGTTCGGCGCAGAAGTCTTCCGCCCCTCGCCCCGCCAGTCCGACCTCATGGTCATCGCCGGCCGCGTCTCTCAAAAAATGGCCCCCGTCATTCGCCGCCTCTACGACCAGATGCCCGAGCCCAAGTGGGTCATCTCCATGGGCGCATGCGCCACTTCCGGCGGCGTCTTCAACAACTACGCCCTCGTCCAGGGCGTCAATCAGATCATCCCCGTTGACGTATACGTCCCCGGATGCCCCCCCCGCCCCGAGCAGCTCATCTACGCCATCACCCTGCTACAGGAAAAGATCCAGCGCGAGCGCGGCAGCCTGCTCAAGACCATCAACCTCGCCTAGCGAACACACATCCCCGATCCTGCCTCTCGGTAGGGCAGGGATTTATCCCTGCCAACTCCGTCCCCATCCAAAATTGAGAAGGGTTCGGCGCGCGTCCGCGACGCGGCTGGTGGCCCCGGTCTCGGTAATTCCTCCACAATATATGGGTGCCCCCGGTCCCTCGCATTTGGGGACCGGGGAGACCACAACCACCCCCGTCAACCCCTTCCTACCACCCAAATCCACGCAAACCATTCATTCCAGACTGGATGTTTTCCAGAACACCGTTGCCGGGAATTAACTCTTCTTGCACTATTCTGTTTGTGTAGTCAAAAACTTATCCCGAGAACGACCTGCGTGTTCCAGGGAAAGCGATAACCCCTTTATTTTCAATACATACAGATCTCATCTCTTTGAAAATAAAGATGTTAGATCAGGCTGTATCCCTCTAACCCACTGAAAACAAAGATTCAAGGGACTTTTGGTAGGGGGGGCCCCCCTGTGGGGGGCCGGTGCATAACACGGGGAAAGATCACCTCTCGACTCACCACAAATTGCTCTCAATCCCCACAACCGCCCCGCGCTCCTCCGGCCGCTCGGCAAACAACCGCTCCAGCCACTCCGTCATCGTCGCCCCGCTCGCCGGATCGCGCGCCCCGGCCCCGATCTCGCACAGCGGCGCCAGCGCAAACGCCCGCTCGGCCAAGCGCGGATGCGGCACAACCAGCCCCGGCTCATCCACCGCTTCGCCCTCGATCAGCAAAATATCCAGATCGAGCGTCCTCGGCCCATTCTTCAATCCGCCGCTGCGATCCCGCCCGAACCCGGCCTCAATCCCCATCAGCGCATCGAGCAGGGCGCCCGGCTCGAGAGCGGTCTCCAGCTTCACCGCCGCGTTCAAAAACCGCGGCTGATCGGCGAACCCCACAGGCGCAGTCGAGTAGAGCCGCGACCGCGCCGCCACCCGCCCCAGCGCGCCCAGCCGCTCCGCCGCGCAGGCGAGCGTAGCCTCCGGCGGCCCAGCAGAACTCGCCAGGTTCGCACCCAGTCCGATGTAGACAACTCGCATCGCCTTCAAGAGTAAATGGGCAGCGCCTCCGGACGTGAACCCCGCGCCCGTTTCTGCTAGCATCCTCAATTGGAGAC
Organism: uncultured Acidobacteriaceae bacterium; assembly: GCA_903842065.1. Lineage (GTDB taxonomy): Bacteria > Acidobacteriota > Terriglobia > Terriglobales > Acidobacteriaceae > Telmatobacter. Next base: position 97,606 of record CAIMKZ010000013.1, read on the forward strand.
AATTTCAAGATGGATGCACCCAACATCATCGGCCCCGGCATTCGCAGCAAAGAAGACGTAGCTCTCGACCTGATGAAATTTGTCGCCGGCGTAGCAGGAATCGGCCGCGCCGGAGTGCCCTCCACCGGCTTCAGCGGTTCAGCCGCGACCAAGCCAGAAGAGCACGTCGACCAGCTCCTGGACCTCTATCGCCGCTGCCTCAAAACCGTCGAAGGCGGCTCCAGCGAGAGCGAGGCAGCACAATAGCCGCAAACTCCAACTTGCGTGTCGCAGTTGCCGGCACAGGTTCCTTCGGCCGCAACCATCTCCGCGTACTGCGCGAGCTTGAGTCCGCCGGCGCGGGCGTTGCGCTTGTTGCCGCCGTCGAACCCGATCCAGCTCGCGCCGCCGAAACCGCCGCCCAATACGGCATCGCCGTCTTCCCGTCGGTCAGCAAGCTGCTCTCTGCCGATCTCAAGCTAGACGCCGCTTCGGTGACCGTTCCCACCATTCACCATCACGTCGTAGCCTCAGAACTGCTCGACGCCGGAATCGACCTGCTCGTCGAGAAGCCCATCGCCGCAACCCTTGCTGAAGCCGGCGACCTCGTCGCCAAAGCCGAGCTCGGCAATCGCATCTTGCAGCCCGGCCATCTCGAGCGCTTCAATCCGGCCGTGCTCTCCGTCGAGCCCCGTCTCCGCCGGCCCATGTTCTTCGAGGCTCACCGGCTCAGCATCTTCACCCCCCGCGCCCTCGATGTCGATGTCGTGCTCGACCTCATGATCCACGACCTCGACATCGTGCTCACCTTCGCCAACTCGCCGGTCCGCGAGGTGCGCGCCGTCGGCCTGCCCATCGTCTCGCCGCGCGTCGATATCTCTAACGTCCGCGTCGAGTTCGAGTCCGGATGCGTGGCCAACTTCACCGCCTCCCGCGTCTCCACCGAACGCGTTCGCAAGCTGCGCTTCTTCGAGCCTCATCAGTACGTATCGGTCGACTACGCGCGCCGTGAGCTGCTCGTCATCAGCATCGATCCATCCGCGGCCGCTCTGCCGCCACAGCTGGCCGCCGCGCTGGCCTCCGGCAAGCTCGATCCCGCATTACTGGCCCAGCTTCAGGCCTCCGCGGCCTCGGGTCCCGCTCCCGGTCTCAGCTTCCTCAAGCCCGAAGTCGCCCCCGGTGAGCCTCTGCGGCTCGAGATCGAGTCCTTCCTCGACTCCGTCCGCACACGCCGCCCACCCCGAGTCACTGCCCGCCAGGGCTACGCCGCACTTGAGCTCGCCCTCGCGATTCAATCCTCCATGGCCGCCCACGCCGCGCGGGCCGGCCTCGGCGACTTCTTCCGACCGGCATCCTGATCCCGCTTTTCCCGCCACCTCGCGAATAGCGGCAAACAAATGTGTGGCTTGCGACGCAAATGCCGTTCCCGCGGCCCGATGTTTCACTTAACCGGGCCGGTAGTGCTGAAGGGGCAATTCTTAATAAAAAAAGGCTGTCCAATCGGGAATACTTTGGATAACCTTGAGTCTATAGTTTTCAAGGAGTACGCCGGAGGTCGGCGGACTCCTGCTGAATTCTGTTTTTCTGGAGGTTTACGCTTCTGAACCGTCGCATCGAAGGTCTCAGGCGATGAGGGTGGAAGTTGTTCGATCCCAAGGTTTTTTGCAGGAACGATTGCTGGCGGCCACTTTGCGTCATCTGCGCTCCGGTCGGTTGTACGGCTCGGATAGTCCGTTGGTGGGATGGTTGCAATCGTCTCTCCAATGCAACATTTGTTCAGGTAAGCTCTGGGTACAAATGTAATGAATATGTCCAATCTGCCGACATTTCTTACATGGCCCAGGTAGCCCGGGTGTCGTCCCGGAGGATCACTTGCTGGCGCCAATGAGGCGCTGGATGCGAAATTGGATACGTGCCGCAGGGCCGATACTCTGCCATGCCGCTCATTTGCAGATTCACTAAGGCCGGAGGTCGGCCTTATGGTTGTACAAACAGAGTTCTGAACGCCGCGCCCGGAAGGCGCACTGATTCAGGAGCCGAGGTTAGGGCAATGAGCAGCTACTCCCCAGGCAGGACGAACTTCGGATTACTTCCCGAACCCGAAGGCCGCATGGCGTCGTTTGTCACCAGCTCAGTCGTTAATCTGTCGATTCTGGTACTCGTCCTGCTCATCGGAATGACGGCGAAGAAGATCATTGAAAAGCATGTCGAGATGACCGAGCTGATTGTGCCCACTCAGCCTCCGCCCGAGCCCAAGCCCATTGTGAAGCCGGTCATGCCCGAGCTGCCTCCGCCGCCCACGCCGCCCAAGATCGAGTTCGAGGCCCGCAAGATCGAGCTGCCCCAGCCCAAGCCGCCAGAGCCCAAGCCGGTGCAGATGGAAGCCAAGGTCAACATACCCACGGTGCAGCCCAAGCAGCAGACCGTGGTTCTGGCTCCCCAGCCCAAGGCCGCGCTTGCCGCTGCCATGCCCGCGCAGGATAGCTCGGTCAAGCCCTCCACCGCTCCCGTTCACCTCGGCCAGACATTCGGCGTTACGCCGAATCCCAATGCCACACGTCCGGCTACGGTTGCCGCCATCGGTAATATCAACGGTGGTATGCAGGGCCCCGCCGTTGCCCCGCATGGTGTGGTCGGCTCCACGGGTATCGGCAACAGCACCAAGCCCGGCTCCAGCGCCGGAGTCGTCGGCCAGGTTGCTTCGGCAGGCATCCCCACCGCCTCTGCCGGTACCGGCGCGGGAAGTTACGGCAAGGTCGCATCGGCGGGCATTCCCGCTGTCGCCGCCCCGGCGCCCGCCTACAAGCCCCCCGTGCAACAGGTTGTCGCTACAAATCTTGAGATTGTTTCCAAGCCGCCCGTGCAATACACCGCCGAGGCCCGCCAGATGCGCATTGAAGGCGACGTGGTCCTCCACGTTACCTTCACGGCGAACGGGCAGGTGGTTGTGCAGAGCATCGTTCGCAGCCTCGGCCACGGCCTCGACGAAGAGGCCCGCCGCGTGGCGCAGCAGATTCGTTTTCGTCCCGCGACGCAAAATGGCAAGCCCGTCGATTTGACCACCAACATTACCATTACGTTCCAGTTGGCGTAGCATCGGATGTAGCGCACTGTAAGTCTGAGATCCCGTCGGGAAGTTAGTTCCCAGTCAGCGTAAGCAGCGAGCGGGATCCTCGTAGTCGAATACCAGGAGCCGATATGACAGCACGGAAGATTCCCCTTGTAATCCTTCTTCTTTCTCTTGCCGGCGTTTCCTGCGCCTGGGCTAAGAAAACGCCCAAGTACGAGCAGGTCCGCGCCCTCACACCCGAGCAGTCCGCTCTGGTGCAGAAGGCCATCGCCCGGGAGAAGGTGCTCATCAAGGAGATCAAGGAGCGCACTCCGCTCGTTGAAACCTACATCCAGGACATCAAGCCGGATGTGAAGCTCTACCAGGTGCCTGTCAACGACCAGTACATGCTCAGCCGAGTGGACTTCGGCAAGGTCTTCTACGACAAGACCTATACGCCCCGCGCGCAGGACCGCAAAAAGGGTGGATGGTTCAAGAGCTCGCTGGCTACGGTCACCGGACTTACCAAGGTGCTCGGCCTCGAAAATTTCACCTACAATCCCAACGGCTTCATGCAGATGATGTTCCTCGACCCTTCGAGCTTCGATACGCAGCACTACGAGTTCGGCTACGTGCGGCGCGAGTTCCTGGGCAGCGTCCGCACCTGGGTTTTTGACGTACACCCCAAGGTCAACGGCAACGGACGCTTCTACGGACGCATCTGGATCGAAGACCAGATAGGCAACATCGTCCGCTTCAACGGCACCTACACCCACTCCACAGGCGAGGACACTTCCCGCTACTACTTCCACTTCGACAGCTGGCGGCTCAACGTGCAGCCCGGAATCTGGCTCCCGGTTGCCATCTACGTCGAAGAGACCGAACGCATCGAAGGCGAAAAGTCGGTCGGCCTCAAGGCCCAGACTCACTTTTGGGGATACTCCCTCAAGCTGCCCACGCGCGACAGTGAAAACGTCAGCGTCAAGGTCGACGATGCTGTCGACAAGAGCGAAGATTCCACCGACGTCGGTCCCTTGCAGGCCTCGCGCATGTGGATCACGCAGGCTGAAGACAACGTCATCGATCGTCTGGTCGAAGCCGGACTCGTGGCCCCCACGATCCCCGGCGGTTATGAAGAAAAGGTGCTGGGACAGATCGTCATCAACCTCATCGTCCCCAACAATCTTGCCTTCACCGACCAGATTCACTGCCGTGTGCTGCTCTCCAACACGGTCGAGACCACCACGGTCGGCAACTCCATCCTGCTCTCCAAGGGCCTGCTCGACTCGCTGCCAAGCGAAGAGGCCATCGCATCCGTGATCGCCATGGAACTGGCGCACATCGCCCTCGGCCACCACATCGATACCCGCTACGCATTCAACGACCGCCTGCTCTTTCCAGACGAGTCCACCTTCCAGCGCATCAACATGTACCACTCCGACGTCGATAACGGCACCGCCTCCGCCAAGGCCATGGAGTACCTCAACAACTCGATGTACAAGGACAAGCTGCCCAGCGCGGCCCTCTACTTCGCGCAGTTGCAGGATCGCGCCAAAGTGCTTAAGCAGCTCAACTCGCCCAAGCTCGGCGACTCGCTTCTCAAGGAAGACGGAACGCCCTGGCTGGCGCAGTTGCGCACCATGTCTCCGGCGCTCAACTGGGACGACCTGACCCAGATCGCCGCCCTGCCGCTGGGAAGCTGGCTCAAAACAGACCCGTGGGACGACAAGATCCACATGCTTGACGCCAAGCGCTATGCACCCATGAACGCGCGCGACAAGATGCCGTTCGAGGTCACACCCATCTTCTACAAGCTGCAGCGCTATGAGGTATCTGCCGCTCCGCCGGCCGCTGCCCCGGCCGCCGGCGCTCCCGTGGTACAGCCGGCCCCAGACGCTGGCATTGTGCTTCCCGCCGATAGCGCGCAGCCCCAGGCCGCTCCACCCGCCGACCAGACCCAGCCGGCCGCGCCCGCCCCCACTCCGGACGGCGGCGCCGCACGGCCTTCCACAGGTGTTCAGGGACAGCTATAGCAGACCGGACTGAACGCGGCGGCATTTGACCTCGCGTTCAGTTCTGCCCCATCCGCTTGAGCGCTGTTTGGCTCGCGCATTTGAGACCGGATTGGATTTGGAAGACAATGCTCATGAAAAGATCCATCGTCCTATTGTTCGCATGTCTCGTACTGGCAGCCGCGGCTTCCGCTCAGGTCGTCGAATCGGCTAACGCCCGCAGGCTCAGAATCTATGCCGGCGGCGAAGCTTCGGTCTTCCAGCCGAATTACGCCGGAGCAGGTGTCGCGCAGACCGCGCCTAACCGCCTCTACGGATGGGGCGTCTTCGTCGATGCCAACTTCAATCGCTGGGTGCAGATTGAGGCCGAGATGCGCCAGCTCACCTTCAATCAATATCTCGGCATCACCGAGACAACGTACATGGTCGGCGAGCGCCTGCCCATCGTCCACTTCAAGCGCTTCACTCCCTACGGCAAGGCCATGATCGGCCTCGGCTCGGGCAGCTTCCTCACCGGAACTGCCATGGCTTACTCCTACGGCGGCGGACTCGATTACCGCATCAGCAAGAAGTTTGTCCTGCGAGCCTTCGATATCCAGTTCCAGAACTGGCAGGTCACGCCTTCGCTTCACCCCTACGGCGCCAGCGTCGGCCTCAGCTACAGGGTCTTTTAGCCGCCGGTACATTCCAGCATTCACAACAAAAAAAAGAGGGGCCCGAAGGCCCCTCTTTTCGTTTGAGCGCATTACTCTTCTTCCGGCTTGTTCTCGTCCACCTGATCGGTAGCAATCCTCTCCAGCTGATTCCGCCAGTCCAGAGACTCCACAAACGCGCGCGACTCTCGCCACCCCGGCTCCACAATCACGTGCAGCTCCAGATACACCCGCGTTCCCAGCAGCGACTCGATCTTCCTTCGCGCTGTCGTTCCAATCTCCTTCAGCTTCGATCCGCCCTTGCCGATCAGGATCGCCTTTTGCCCCGAGCGCTCGCAGTAGATCGCCGCCATGATCCGCGTCAGCGGATTCCTCGAACCCTCTTGCGGTTCCTCGAACTCCTCGATCACCACCGCCGAGGCGTAGGGAACCTCCTCGCCGGTCTCGATCAGAATGCTCTCCCGGATCAGCTCGGCCACCATGAACCGCACCGGCTGGTCCGTGTACTGGTCCTGCGGATAGAAGCGCTCGCCCTGGGGAAGCACATCCACGATCCGCTTCACCAGGATGTCGAGCCCGTCCTTCTTGCGCGCGCTCACCGGGATCACCTGCGCGAAGTTGTGCTGCTTCATCAGCCCTTCGATCAGCGGAAGCAGATCCTCCTTCTTCACCAGATCGACCTTGGTCAGCACCAGAAACACCGGACAATCCAGCTTGCGCACCAGCCCGAACAGAAACTCATCCTCGCTCGCCCAGCCACCGCGCGCGCCGCGGGCACTTTTGTCTTTCGGCTGAGTTTCATGTCCGGGTGCCCCAGGTCTCGATTTTGAGACCTGGGAGACACCAACACTTAACTCGGCGCCACCATCTTCGCCACCAGAGCTGGGTGCCCCAGGTCTCGATTTTGAGACATGGGAGACACCGGCACTCGACTCACCACTGGACTCGCTCTCCTCCAGCATCACCCGCCGCGTCGCATCCACAAGTACCAGCACCAGATCCCGCGTCTCTAGAGCCTCGTGGACCTCCTGGAGCATTCGCCTGTCCAGATGCGACCCCGGCTTGTGAACCCCCGGCGTATCCACAAACACGATCTGCGTAGCCGGATGCACGCCCTTGTGCGCCGGAACCTCCACCATGCCCATCACGCGGTTGCGCGTCGTCTGCGGCTTGGCGGTCACAATTGCCACCTTTTCGCCGGTCAGCGCGTTCAGCAACGTACTTTTGCCCACATTGGGCCGCCCTACAATAGCTACAAATCCAGATCGCAAGTAATTATCTCCAGCTTCTATTATCGCTGCATTCCGGCCTCCGCGCCTTATTTCGCGCATTCTGCTATATCTAGACCATGCGCCGCACTCTCGCCAGCATCGCACTCTGCTCGCTCGCCGCCGCGCTTTTCTGTGCCATCCCCACCCGCGCCCAGCAGACCTCCGCCGACTTCCGCTGGACCGACTTCCACTCCCCTGAAGACCAGAACATCCTCGTCTGGGTCTCGCGCTCTCTTGAGGCCGCCAACTGGACCTCGATTCGCGAGATCGGCGTCAAATACGATGCCGCTCTGGTCGTAACCGAGCAGCGCAATCCTCAGGCCGCGCCCGGCTCCGGCACGTTTACCGTCTGGACCGCCTCGCTCACCACCCACGACTTCGCCCCGCTCGTCTCCGGCGCTAACCTTCGCTGGTTCGATCCCGTCCGCTTTGCCGACGACGCCACCGACGAGTGGCCCCTGCTCTACGACAACTGCCGCGACTGCCAGCCCAGCACCTACTTCACCGCCTTCTACTACGACATCCGCACGCACGCCTGGAGCGCCCGCTGGATCAGTGGAGACCACGGCGCGCCCGTCTGGAACACATCCCGCCCCGCCGGCACCAACTGGACCCAGGCCTACGCCCTGCTCTCAAACGGCGAGGGCCACTCGACCCTATACACCTGGAATCACTTCGATTATCCGAAGCCTCGCACGGTCCAGGACTTTATCACCCGCTACGATCTCGACCCCTTCAACCACGTCGAGCGCAGCGCCGTCACTACCGCCCCAACGCCTCCGACGCCTTCGGTCGAAAAGCAGCTCGCCGACTTCGAACTCCGCATCTGCCGCGCCGAGACTGCGCCTCCGGGCCTGGCACGCGGTCAGGACACCGAACTCTGCCAGAACCTGCTCAAAGGCCATGTCACACGTCAGCCCGTCACCACTCCGCCGGCCAACAACCGCGGCCAGGCTGCACCGCCCCGGGCGCGCCGTTGAATTAGCTTCCGCAATGGTCAATCGAGGTCAGATTTACCCTCCACACTCCAAATAACATTCAACTCGAATGGAGTGTGAAATGAACGATCTTCCCGGATTTGGGCGATCTGCCCTGCTTGTCCTGACGCTAGGGCTTTTGACCGCCGGATGCCACGCCAATCCATCGCAGGTGTCCGCGGATACAAATCAGGCCGGTGCGCAAGATCCAGCTACGGATCCGGCGGCAGTCAACCTGGCCCCCGGTGTTGCTGACTCAAGCCCCCAGCAGCCCCAGACGAACCGCGTACAGCAGACCCAGACCTACAGCGCCCAGCAGAGCGCTCCGCGCCCGCCTTATGACGGCGACCCGCAGTACCAGCAGCAGAATCAGTATTCGGATGATCCGGGATATGGGCAGCAGCCGGTATACTACGCGCCCGAGCCGCCGCCACCGCTGCTTCAATATGAGCAGCCCTATGCTCCCGGCGACGACTACATCTGGACGCCCGGCTACTGGGCCTGGACTCCAGAGGGCTATTACTGGGTGCCCGGCGCATGGGTTGAAGCTCCCTACCAGGGCGCGCTCTGGACCCCCGGCTACTGGGGCTTCTGGCAGGGCCGCTACGGCTTTTACAACGGCTACTGGGGAGAGCACGTCGGCTACTATGGCGGCATCGACTACGGCTTCGGCTACATCGGCTTCGGCTATGAAGGCGGATACTGGGGCGGCGGCCACTTCAACTACAACCGTTCAGTCAATCGCATAGAGCCCGGCCGGGCGCGTTACGTCTACGACCGCCCAATGAGCGATAACAACAGGCTCAGCATCCGCGTAAGCTTCAACGGAGGATCGGGTGGAATCCAGATGCGGGCGCGGCCCGCGGAGCTATCCGCGCTGCGGGAACAGCATTCTGCTCCCATGAGGGCGCAGATCGAGAATGAACACTCCGCCAGCACCAACCGGGCGCAGTTTGCGAAAGTCAATCAAGGCCGCCCGTCGAGTGTGGTTGTCAATGCGCCGCTTCAGGCCGATCGCAACGTAAGAGCGCCGGAAGGGATCCAGCAGCGCCAGCAGCAGCAAGATCATCAGCGGCAGGCGGGAACTCAGCAGCAGCGCCAGGCATCTCCGCCGCAACAGGCACCACAACAGCAACGCCAGACGGGTCCGCAACAGCAGGCACCACAACAGCAACGCCAGACGGGTCCGCAACAGCAAGCACCACAACAGCAGCGTCAGGCAACCCCGCAGCAGCAGGCTCCGCAACAGCAGCGCCAGATGGCCCCGCCGCAACAGGCACCACAACAGCAACGTCAGGCAACCCCGCAGCAACAGGCACCGCAACAGCAACGCCAGACGGCCCCGCAGCAGCAGGCACCACAACAGCAACGTCAGGCAACTCCGCAGCAGCAGCGCCAGGCGACTCCGCAGCAGCAGGCTCCGCAACAGCAGCGCCAGATGGCCCCGCAGCTGCAGGCACCACAACAGCAACGCCAGGCGGCTCCACAAGAACAAAGGCAGCAGGCTCCGCAGGTTCGCCAGGCCCCTCCGCAACAGCAGCGCGCAGAGGCTCCGCAACAGCAGCGGCAGCAGGCCCCGCAGAACTCCGAGCGGGAGAAACCGAAGAACTAGCGTCCCGGGCCATTCTTGCGGCCGATCATGGCTGCAAGCATGGCAAGGCGCAACATCGCGCGCCCGAAAACCTTGCGATGCCTGGGTTGTATCGCCATATAGGGCCTCCACCCCTATATGGCGATACAACCCAGGCATCCTACTCGGCCGAACGAACCTGAATGGCCGACAGGTTCTTGACCCACCGCACACGCCGCGTCTCCCGGCCGCCAGCCAGCAGGAACGGACCCTCGCCTTCAAGGCTCTTGCCACCCTTGCTGTCAGCCACAATCACTGTCGCATCGTGCGTCCCGGGCGACACCTCGGCCAGCGAGTACACCACCTTGTACCCATCCGAACCCTGCGCGATCACATAGAGCAGCAGATCCTTGCCCTCCGGCTTCTCCGCCACTCCCACCTTGGCCAGCAGCGCCATCAACTCCACGCCGGAGTAGATCTCGCTGGCCTTGGTCTTCGCGTTCGTCACCGTCACCTTCGCGTGGGGCAGTGCCGCCAGATCCGCGGCCGTTAGTTCGATTGACTTGCTTCCGAACATCACCCGCAGAGTCCCAGCCGGAACCGGTTTGTTCATGCCCATCTGGCCCATGTGCATCTTCTGCATCATCTCCATGCACTGGCTCATGTCCATGCCTTTGCCTTCGCCTTGAGCCATCATCTTGCAGTGGCTCATCATGTCCATGCCGTTCATCTCGCCGCCGGGCTTCTGCTGGGGAGCAGTGCCGGTCTTCGGCGTTCCCATGTCCATCCCGCCCATCGCATCGGGCGTTGCGCTCTGCGCGCCGGCGGCCACACCGCACAACACCAGCAGAATCATCGCCATCCAAGTTCGATTTCTCATCATCGACAACCTCCACAGGCCCCATCGTATACTGTTCCCATGTCGGTCGTGCGCAACATCGCGGGCATCGCCAAGGGCATGTCCATCACCCTGGGGGAGATCTTCGAGCCCACCATCGTTGAGAACTATCCTGACGGCTCCGGCCCCATGCGCGGCGCCTCCTTCGAACCCCGTTTCCGAGGCGCGCACGTACTCCAGCGCGACGAAAACGGCCTGGAAAAGTGCGTGGCCTGCTTCCTCTGCGCCGTCGCCTGCCCTTCGAACTGCATCTACATCGAAGCCGCGGAAAACACCGCGGAAGTCCGCATCTCCTCGGCCGACCGCTACGCAAAGACCTACAACATCGATTACAACCGCTGCATCTTCTGCGGCTACTGTGTCGAGGCCTGCCCCACCGACGCCATCACTCACGGCCACGGCTTCGAGCTGGCACAGCTCAACGCCACCAGCCTCGTCCAGCGCAAAGAAGACATGCTCGTACCCCTCGCAGCCATCGCCACGCAAGCCGACGCGACCGGCCGCGAAGCCCTCTAAGCTCGCTGCTTCGAAGTTTTCCCGAGGCTGGCCGCTCAGGCCGGCCTCTTTGCTGTCCCGGCCAATCCGCAGTTTCTTATAATGGAGTCGTAGGGAAGGAATCTTGCTCGCGATGGGTTGTCTGCCAATACATTCGAAATCACCATGGGCCAGGCACCTCCGACTCGTCGCCCTCGGCGTCGCTGCCATTGTTTCTGTTGCCGCCATCGACGCTCAATCCGCATGGCAGCCCGTTGGCCCGGCCGGCGGAGACGCTCGCGCCTTCGCAGCCGTCCCCTCCGACCCCTCCCACCTCTACCTCGGCACCACCAACAGCTGGCTCTACGAGTCCCGCGACTCCGGCCGCTCCTGGACCCGCCTCGCAAAGATTCCCGGCGCGGAAACCTTTGTCCTCGACCACATCTTCGTTTTTCCCTCCGACCCCCGCACTATCTACGTCGCCGCCTGGCGCACCGACGCCCCCGGCGGCGGCATCTGGGTCAGCCACGACGCGGGCAAGACCTGGACCGAACTCGCCGGCCTCCACAACCAGTCCATCTTCGCCTTCGCCGCCGCGCCATCCGACGCCCGCATCCTCTTCGCCGGAACCCTCGACGGCGTCTACCGCTCCACCGACAGCGGCGCAAACTGGTCTCTCATCAGCCCCGCCGCCAGCAAAGAGATTCACGAGGTCGAATCCCTCGCCATCGATCCCGCCAACCCCGCCGTCATCTACGCCGGAACCTGGCACCTGCCCTGGAAGACCGAGGACGGCGGCAAAAACTGGAAGAGCATCAAGCAGGGAATTATCGAGGACTCCGACGTCTTCTCCATCGTCATCGATCCCGAGCGCACCGGCACCGTCTACCTCAGCGCATGCAGCGGCATCTACAAGAGCGACAACGCAGGCACGCTCTTCAAAAAGATTCAGGGCATTCCCAGCGAAGCCCGCCGCACCCGCGTGCTCATGCAGGACCCGCGCAACCGCCAGATCGTCTACGCCGGAACTACGGAAGGTTTGTATAAGACCGAAGACGCCGGCAAGAACTTCCGCGCTATGACCGGAACCGAAGTCATCGTGAACGACGTCTTCGTCGATCCCCGCGACCCGAACCATGTTCTGCTCGCCACCGATCGCGGCGGCGTGCTGTCGAGCGTCGATGCGGGTGTGACCTTCACTGCTTCCAACGCCGGCATCTCCGAGCGCAAAGTCGAGGCTCTGCTTGTCGATCGCTCTAACCCCGGCCGCATCTTCGCCGGCGTCGTCAACGACAAGACCTTCGGCGGCGTATTTGTCTCAAGCGACGGTGGCCGCAGTTGGGCCCAGACCGGCAAGGGCCTTGGCGGGCGCGACGTCTTCGTACTTGCTCAGACCGCAAAAGGTGACCTCGTCGCCGGCACCAACTCCGGCATCTTCCTCCTTGATCCTCCCACCGGCCCCGGCAGCTCCGCCCCAGCGCCGCTCGATCTCCTCTGGGAGCCCCGCAACGCGATCGCCAACACCATCACTAAAGCCCAGACCGAAACCGTGCGCAACACCCGTGTCACCGTCGAGAAGAAGGTCGCCGCGCCGCTCATTCACATCGAAGGCCGCGTCACCGCACTCGATGTCTCCGGCGAAGTCTGGCTCGCCTCCACCACCTTCGGCCTGCTCACCAGCAGCGATCAGGGAACCACATGGCAGGGCGGACCGGTTATGGGCGATACCGACTATCTCTCCGTCGCCCGCCACAAGAACCTCTTCGCCGCCGCAACAAACGCAAGCGTCGTCCTCTCAAAAGACGCGGGTCAGAACTGGTGGCCCATGCCTGTGCCCCGGATGCTGACCAACATTCGCAGCATCCTCTTCTCGCCAGATGGTACTCTCTGGCTCGGTGCGCGCGAGGGCGTCTACTACACCGCCGATCTCGGCAAATCATGGATGTGGGTGCAGCGCCTTCCCCTCAACGATGTCGACAGCCTCAGCTACGACCCGGCCTCGGGCAACATTCTCGCCAGCTCCCGCTCCACCGATTCCATCTACGGCATCGATCCCAAAACCCTCACCTTCAAGTGGTGGAGCACCGGCGACTCCGTTACCATCGTCCGCGCCGCCGGCAACAAACTCGTAGCCGCATCTCTCAGCCACGGCGTTCTGGTCGAACCGGCTTCGGAACTCCAGTCCACCGCAAACGCTTCCCCACGCGCGGCTCAGTAAGCGCGATCGACTTACAGGTTTTTCAGAAACACCGCGAGGTCATTACCGCATGAGCATTCCAACCGTCGAGATCGGCAGCAACACCACAGCGGCCCCCTTCCGCACGCACGATCCACGCCTCGAACCCATCGCCGCCAAAGTCATGGCCCGGGAGCGCCTCACTGCGGAAGATGGCCTCGCGCTCTACGCTTCTTCCGACGTGCTCGCCGTCGGCTGGCTCGCCAACCACGTTCGCGAGCGTATGCATGGCCTCACCACCTTCTTCAACGTCAACCGCCACATCAATCCCACCAACGTCTGCGTCGCCAACTGCCGCCTCTGCGCCTTCGGCCGCAAGAAGGGCGACCCCAACGGTTACACCATGGGTCTTGAAGAGGCCTGGACTTCCGCGGCCTCCGGCTACTCCGAGGCAGTCACTGAGTTCCATATCGTCGGCGGCTTGCATCCCGACCTGCCTCTTGAATTTTTCCTCGATCTCGTCCGCGGACTCAAAGAGCGCTTCCCCAAGGTGCACGTCAAGGCCTTCACTATGGTCGAGGTCTCGTTCTTTGCGCGCCGCGCCAAACTCACCATCGCGCAGACCCTCGTAAAACTGCGCGAGGCCGGTGTGGACTCCATGCCCGGCGGCGGAGCCGAGATCTTCGCCCCCCGCGTCCGCTCCATCATCTGCGACCACAAGATCGACGGCTCGGAGTGGATCGAGACCGCGCGCCTGGCCCACAAAATGGGCTTCAAGTCCAATGCGACCATGCTGTACGGGCACATCGAGAACGACGAAGACCGCGTCGATCACATTCTCAAACTACGCGATCTCCAGGACGATACCGGCGGCTTCCAGACCTTCATTCCGCTCGCGTTTCACCCTGAGAACACGGCCCTAGCCCACCTGCCCACCACAAGCGGCCTCACCGACATCCGCCAGATCGCCGTCAGCCGCCTTCTGCTCGACAACTTCGCGCACATCAAGGCCTACTGGCAGATGCTCACGCCCAAGATTGCGCAACTCGCTCTTTTGTTCGGCGCCGACGATCTCGACGGAACTGTCATCGAAGAGAAGATCTACCACGACGCCGGAGCCACCACGCCGCAAGGCATGACCCGCAAGGACCTCTGCCGCCTCATCACCGAAGCCGGCCGCATCCCCGTCGAGCGCGACACGCTCTATCGCCCCGTATCCCGCAGCGAAGATTCTTTTACCGTCGCCGTGTAGTATGCGAAACCCATTTCGATCTCAATAAAGGAAATGTCATCCTGAGCGAAGTTGGGCGCGCCATCGGCGCGGCCAACGAAGCCGAAGGATCTGTGGTTGCTTTTCTAATCGCAGATCGTATCGGAATCGCAGAACATCGGCTCGTCGAGTTCTGCCCCCACAGATGGATCATCTCCGTCCGTGGGCTGAGGCCCGGCCGCAAAAAACCGCTCCACCTCGTCCAGCACCGCAACCCCGGTCCGCGCGTGATAGATCGCGGCGCGCAGCTTGGCGCCTCCCGGAATTCCGTGCGTGAACCACGTCGCAAACTGCTTCATCTTGCCCGCAGGATCGCCCAGCCGCGCATCCCGTGGCAGGTCTTTGGTCGCCTCGGTCTCGGCCAGCAGCATCTCAAAATATGCCCGGATCATCCGGTACCGATCCCCGCCCGTTGGCAGGTCATAACGGCCTGTCGACGTGTACTGGGCAATTTGACGAAATATCCACGGATTCGCCGGTGCGGCCCGGCCCACCATCACTCCGTCGCAGCCCGTCTCGGCAACCATAGCCACCGCGTCCTCCGGCGTTCTTATGTCCCCGTTGCCGATCACCGGAATCTTTACAGCCTGCTTCAGCCTTCCGATCCACTCCCACTGCGCCTGACCGCTGTAGCCCTGCTCGCGGGTCCGCGCATGAAGCGCCACCGCGTCCAGCCCCTCGGCCTCCGCCATCCGGCCAAGTTCCAGGCACACAATCTGCTCATCGTTCCAGCCCATCCGGAACTTCACGGTGAAGGGAATCGTCACTGCCTTCCTGACTTCTCTAAAGATCTCCCCGATTCGCGGCAGATCCCTGAGCAGCCCCGACCCGCCATTCGACCCCACAACGCGCTTCGCCGGGCAGCCCAGGTTCAGGTCCACCAGGTCGAACCCCGAATCCTCGACGATCCGCGCCGCTTCGGCCAGCGTCTCCGGCTTCGACCCGAACAGCTGCGCCCCGATCGGATGCTCGTCCTCGTAGAACGTCAGGTATCGCCGCCGCTTGGTCTCCCGCATCCGGCTCAGCCCGTCGGCCGAAGTAAACTCCGTCACAATCAGCCCGCACCCGGACTCGGCGTTCGTGATCGCGCCTTCAATCGCCAACTCGTCCACGACATTGGGTGCCCCAGGTCTCGATTCTGAGACCTGGGAAGGCAAGGAGTCCGTTCCGCCACCGAACAAACTCGCATGACGGATAAACCGCCGAAACACCGTATCCGTCACTCCGGCCATCGGCGCCAGCACCGTCGCCGGGCGAATCACGACCGGTCCGATCCGCAGTTCGGCAGGCACGCGCGCCTCATCGGGCATCGCATGCTCTCTCGGGTTGTCCCAGTCCTTCTTTACCGTGAATCCCCGGCCCGCCATACAAACCTCGCGTCCCATAAACGAACGCGGGGCCTCCGCTCTGGCGGAGGCCCCTTGCGAATCGAACTGCTGTTCCGGACCCGGCTACTGTGCCGCGATCGCGCTGTCGCTCTTGGCGTACTTGCGGCGGAAACGCTCCACGCGGCCGGCCGTATCCACCAACCGTTGCTTGCCCGTAAAGAACGGGTGGCAAGCCGAGCAGATTTCCACGTGGATCTCGCCCTTGTGGGTCGAGCGGGTTTCAAAATTATTTCCGCAGGCGCACAATACCTTCACTGCGGCGTAGTTGGGGTGAATCTTTTCCTTAGGCATCGCTCTCGAGACAAACCTTTCCTGACAATCTTCCTCATCCATTCTAGGGGGTTTAGCCCCCGTTGCGCAATCCGGCCCCGGATCAGTCCCCGGGCGGCCTCGCTTTGCGACCGAATATTGCTCGCCGCTCCGGCCAATTCAAATAGACCTTTTGGCCATCCAATCCGTCCTGTGTACAAAGTCAGCTTTCGTGCGTAACAATGAAATCCCATTGAATCGGCGTGCCCCGACGCCGCCCCAACCAAATCCCGCGAAAAGAGAGAGGTCAACAATGAAGAAGTTTCTTGCTCTGCCGGTTCTGGCTCTGGCCGCCGGCCTAAGCGTTGCCCAAAGCCCCGCTCCAGCTCCAGCAGCCGCAGCCCCGCAAGCCGGCGCAGCCATGGCGCCGCAGGCTCCCAAACAGACCATGGATCTCGCCACCGCCAAAAAGATGGTCGCCGCCGCTGAGGCCGCCGCCGCCGCCATGAACCAGCACGTCGCCATCTGTGTCCTCGACACCAACGGCGATGTCGTACTCGCCGAGCGCATGGACGGCGTCGGACACATCCCCGTCATCACCGCCCAGGGCAAGGCAAAGGCCGTGCTCATCTTCGGCATCCCCACCCGCGACATCGCGCAGGCCATCGCCGACAAGAAGCCCATCTCCGCAACCGTGAAAAATCCTCCCATGGGCTACGGCGGAGAGGTTACCCTTATGCGCGGCGGACTGCCCATCCTCAAAGACGGCGTCCTCATCGGCGCCATCGGCGCAGGCGGCTCGGCCTCTGAAAACGACGAAAAATTCGTCCAGGCCGGCATCGACGCCATCAACGCAAAGTAAGCCCCCCATCCTGGTCGACCGCGGCCGGCGCATCTCCCTCAATGCGCCGGCCGCACGCTTGTTTCGCGTCAGGGCACGACTTCGGTCGTGCCGTAAATGCCTCTGTTCCGATGGGGCTTTAGACCCTGAGGGATGAATCTCTCTAATGGGCCACAAAATGCAATTTGCCTGACAGACTGCCCCCTGATCAGCGAACCGGACTATTTCACTCCCGTTTCATCCTGAGCCTTCCCGAGTTTCAGATAAGAGATTTGACCAGCCTCGATCGGTTGCGACACAAGTACAAGCTGCTTCCGGGCAGGTCGGTTCGAAGTGCCGCGGAATTATTTTCGTCTCACCTAAGTAAATGAAATGAATTGATTAATCAGCACGTTTGAACTGTTCAAAGTAAACAGAAGTACAGTTTGATACTTGACGATGTACTACTAACTCCGCGCATATCCTCGCAATCGCCTGGCTTCCTCCTTTATTCCTTCTTCTCTCGGGCGAGTAAGGCACTGGTGGTCGGTTTCCCTTATCTATGAGTCAATGCTGCGCCCGGCTTCTCCCCGGGGCGCATCGGTCGTTTTATATCTTTCCTGTCGGCTTGTTTCTATTCATTTCCGGAGGCGTAAATGAAAGTAAGCTCTATGCTGTACCCCAGAGGCACAGGTGCGTTTCGATCGCTCGTCGCGGCGTGGGCAATCCTGCTCGTCCTCGCTGCCGTGTCGTACCTTGGCGCGCAAACAACCACGGCAACAATCCGCGGCACAGTAAAAGATGCCAGCGGAAGCGTAGTACCAGGCGCAACCATTACCGCTCACAACCTTGAAAACAACCTTCTCCGTACCAGAGTCAGCGGAGGGGATGGCACCTATTCCTTCGATAACCTGCCCGTCGGAAACTATGAACTCCGCGCCGGAGCGGCGGGATTCAAGACGGCCGTGCGTGGCGGAATCACGCTCACCGTAGCCGAGCAGGCTGTCGTCGATCTCGCACTCCAGGTCGGAGCGGTCACTCAGGAAGTCACCGTCACCGAAGCGGTCCCCAGCGTCAACACCACCAGCGCGACGCTCGGCGCGGTCGTCAACGAGCAGCAGGTCTCCGATCTGCCCCTCAACGGCCGCAACTATATTCAGCTGGCCCTGCTCCAGCCCGGCGTTACCCCCGAGCTCAACCGCAGCACCAACGCCACCGCCACCCTCGGCTCACAGGGAACCCGGTACAGCAGCAACGGTGCGCCCATTCGCTCCAACCGCTACCTGCTCGACGGCACGAACCTCTCCGAATACGGCTTCGCCACGGCCAGTTCCATCTCCGGCACTACGCTCGGCATCGACGGAATTCGCGAGTTCAAAATCCTCTCGAACAACTTCGACGCTCAGTACGGCATGTCCATGGGCAGCCAGATGCTCGTCGTCAGCAAGGGCGGAACCAACCGCCTCCATGGCGATGTATTCGACTATCTGCGCAACAGCGCCCTCGACGCCCGCAACTACTTCGACACCGCCGCCTCGGCCGGACTCACCGCCGCCGGAGCGCAGCGCAGGCTTCCCCCATACCGCCGCAACAACATCGGCGGCGCTCTCGGCGGACCCATCAGGAAAGACAAGACCTTCTTCTTCGTCGTCTATGAGGGCGTCAGGGAACTAAAGGGAACCACCGCGCTCAGCACCGTCATCCCCGCCGCTTGCCGGGGCGCGGCTGGCACCGTCATCGTCGCCGGCTCTGGCGCGGGCCAGTGTCCGCTGCTTACCGCAAACACTACCGTCACATCCACCAACGCGGCCATTCCACTCTGGTTGCAGACCACAGGACCAAACAACCTGGCTCCTGTCTTCCCGCTGCCCAACTTCGGCGCACAACAGCTCTCATGGAGCTACGGATCGGCTACCCAGGAGGATTATGGGCAGGCTCGAATCGATCACGTCCTGTCCAGCAAAGACAACATGTTCTTCCGCTTTACCATCGACAACGACTGGACCGGTCTGCCCGGATCGCTTCCCGGCTTCCCCACATTCCCCCGCAGCCGAGGCCAATGGGGCACGCTCACTGAGAATCACATCTTCTCCCCGAGCCTGCTGAACACCGCCTCCTTCGGTTACAGCCGCGCCAACCTGCATCTCGGCGGCGAAATCTACGAGAACGGACCCGGCTACGGCTTCATGGCCTCGGGACCAGCCTACGAGATGGGCGCACAGGGATTTGAGATGGGCAGCGTCTCCATTACCGGCGCGGCCAGCAGCGGCGGCGCGGGCGCTACCATCTCTCAGGGTCTCCAGAGCGTCTTCTCTTATAGCGACGACCTCTACTACACACGAGGCCACCACGGCTTCAAGTTCGGCACCCTCATCAACCGCTACGACATCACTGCCGTCAACAACACCGGAACCCTCGGCAGCGCCTCCTTCTCGTCCTATGCCCTCTTCCTCCAGGGCATGGCCAACAGCACCACGTTCGTGATGCCCGGCTTCCAGAGCCGGCTCGATGTCGTCTTCAATACCCTCGGTTTCTATGTCCAGGATGACTGGAAGGTCACTCCGAGACTGACCATGAACCTGGGTTTCCGCTACGAACCCAACACCGACATGCTCGAGAAGCACGGCAACGCCGCCTCGGTGCGTAACTTCCTCACCGACGCCCAGCCCACCGTCGGAAAACTGATGATGGAGAATCCCTCCTGGCACAACTTCAGCCCACGCTTCGGCTTTGCCTGGGATCCGCTCGGCGATGGAAAGACCGCCGTGCGCGGCGGCATCAGCTACCTCCAGAACGTCGCCACATGGATCGGCGGCGCGCACACAGCCGTCAAGCAGTATCCCTTGCAGAGCCCGGTTACCATCACCGCGGCCAACAGCAAGGTCGGCATGGCCTTCACCGTCCCATTCACTATTCCCAATCCGCTTCCGGCTTCCACGCGGTCGCCTACCCTCTTCCAGTTCTATGCCAACGGGCAGTTGCCAACCACTCCCGGAAATCAGCAGCCCCGCGGCGTCTACTATAACTTCTCGATTCAGCGGCAGCTACCCTCCGCCATTGCCGTCACCGTGGCGTACACCGGCTCACAGAACTGGGGCATCCAAACCAAGGAACTCGCCAATGTCGTCTATCCCACCGGCGTCCCCGGGGTTGACTCCAACGGCTACGAAACCTGCGTCAAGGGACCCTCTTCGCTCTCTCTCGAGTCCCAGTACTATACCGACGGCAAGGCTAACGCCTGCTACATGTCCACCGACACCTGGGCCAACCCCAACTGGGGCAACATCACCGCCTTCATGGGCTCCGCCATCAGCTGGTACAACTCGCTTCAGGCCTCGGTCGACAAGCGCATGACCAGAGGATTGCAGTTCCAGACTTCGTTCACCTGGTCCCGCCTCCTCGACTCGCAGGAGACACAGTCTGCCGACGACGGCGGATTTGGCGGCAACGGATTCACTCTCGACCCGCTTCACCCCCAGCGCGACACCGGACCGGCGATCTTCAACGTTCCCGTCACCTTCCGGTTCAACCTCATCTACAACACGCCCAAACTCAACGTCAACCGCTTCGTCAATCAGTTCGTCAACGGATGGCGCATCAGCCCCATCTTCCAGGCCCAGAGCGGCTCCGCATTCGACCTCGGACTCGGCCAGTCGCGCTCTCTGCCCACAACCGTCGGCACATCGAACGACAGGCCCAACATCGTAAAGGGACGCACTGCCTATAACAGCACCCACGGCGTCAGCACCGGATGCGCACAGATGGCCGCCGGTACTCCGCTCGGTACACAGCAGAACTACTACGACGTCTGCGCCTTCACCGTCCAGCCCTCGGGCTTTGAAGGCAACATGTCGCGCAACATGCTCCGCGGTCCGGACTACAAGATCCTCGATCTCTCCTTCGCCAAGAACACAAAGCTTCCATTCATCGGCGATGCGGGCAGTCTCGAGTTCCGCGCCGAGGCCTTCAACATCCTCAACCGCGCCAACTTCGCCACGCCCAACAGAACCCCCTTCAAAGGCAACGGACCGGCCGTCAACGACGTCAGCGAAGCGCTGGTAAGTCCCGGCGCAGCCATCACCCAAACCGTATCCCCCTCACGGCAAATTCAATTTGCCCTCAAGGTTCTCTTCTAACGGTGCCTTCCAAAACGCGGAAACGAACCGCCCGGGTTGCAGCCATGCAGCCCGGGCTTTTTTATTCCTCGTGCGTCTAACCGCCCTCTCCCCCTTTTCCACATTCCCCGCCCCTCATGCACAAGCCCCCGCCATCGCCCCCTGCGCTACGCTTGAATCTGCCATGAGTGTCTGCCCCACATGCGACGGCCTCGGACTCGTCCGCGTCCTTAACTCCGAAGGCCGCTGGGTCTCGCGTCCATGCCAGTGCCAGGAACTCGAACGTGAGCAGCGCCGCCTCGCGGCAGCCCGCGTCCCCAGCCGCTACCGCGACTGCACACTCGACGCATTCGACCCCAACTACAACGGCGCGGACGAGTCCCTCAAGACCGCTCTGCTCACCGCCCGCAACTTTGTCGATAACTACCCCGTAGACACCGCCGGAAAGGGCCTGCTCTTCGTCGGAACCTCCGGCCTCGGCAAAACCCACCTCGCCGTCGGCGTCCTCCAGCGCCTCATCCGCGAGCGCGGCGCGCGCGGCCTCTTCTCCGACTACCGCGAGCTGCTCAAGAACATCCAGAACAGCTACAACCCCCAGGTCAACACCACCGAACTCGAACTCCTCAAGCCCGTATTCAAGGCAGAAGTTCTCGTCCTCGACGACCTCGGCGCGCAAAAGCCCAACGAGTGGGTCTGGGACACGGTCGCTCTCATCCTCAACACCCGCTACAACGACCGCCTCACCACCATCATCACCACCAACTACGCCGACCTCCCCGCAGGCTCCGGCCTCGCCACAGATCGCGACGGCATCAAGCCCTCAAGATATGAAGACACCCTCGGCGACCGCATCGGCGACCGCATGCGCTCACGACTTGCCGAGATGTGCATCCGTGTAGAAATGAAGGGCGGAGACATCCGCCAGTCCGTCAAACGCGCCCGATTCGGCTGAAACCCGGCTTCATTAGAACCGTCCCGAATCCATCCAATTTCTGTACAATTTCGCAACAGTGCTGCCTGTTTCCGCTACACTGATGCCCGAAAGGCACACAGATGCGACGCTCCCTCCACATCCTCACCCTCTTCGTCTTTGCCTGGATGGCGTTCATCACCGTCGCGGCTCTCGTCGGCCCCAACAAGCTCCCCGCCCGCATCCCCACACACTTTGACGCCGCCGGCGAACCAAACAACTGGTCCGGACCGCAGACCCTTCTCGGCCTGCCCTTCGGAGCGCTTGTAATCTACGGCATCCTCACCCTCGTCGAGCGCCGCCCGGAGTCCTTCAACTTCAACGCCAGGGTATCTGCGGACAAGCGTCCCCGCCTCCAGGCCCTCGCCGTCGACATGATCGCCTGGCTACGCCTTGAAGTGGTTCTGCTCTTTACATGGATTCAGAGCCTGCTGATCGCCGGCGTGCGTTCCAGCCACTCCACACCGCCACCGGCCTTCCTGCCCGTCGTCTTCGGAGTCCTGATCGTCACTATCGCGGTCTACGTCATCCAATTCCGCCGCGCGGCAAAATAGCAGTAAGGGAATTGCAAGGCATAGCGCTGGTGACCCACCCTCGCCGCGTCTTTGTTTTTGCGGCTAGGGCGGGGATAGATTGATACCCAACTCAGCCACTCTAAACCAACCACGAATATGGGTGCCCCAGGTCTCGATTCTGAGACCTGGGAAAGATCGACCCTCAACCCGCCACTCTCAACCAACCACAAATATGGGTGCCCCGGGTCTCGATTCTGAGACCCGGGATAGATCGACGCACAACCCGCCACTCTCAACCAACCACAAATATGGGTGCCCCGGGTCTCGATTCTGAGACCCGGGAAAGATCGACCCTCAACCCGCCACTCTCAACCAACCACAAATATGGGTGCCCCGGGTCTCGATTCTGAGACCCGGGATAGATCGACGCACAACCCGCCACTCGGGGAAGCTGTTTGCCTCCACCCGGCGTCAGGCTAAAACGCCCACATGCTCGCCAGCAGCAGCGCCATCGCCGCCACCGTCATGCCGCGGTACACACACTCCGACATCCGATTTTCGGGCGGCGCGCACGCCGCGCTTGTACAAGGGGAAGTTCTCATATTGGCCTGCCTCAAAATCAAAACCTGCTGACAGCCCGAATCGTGCCGGGCCACTCGTTCTTGCTGCTCAACTTTCGACGCGCCAACTGTGCCGGGCGTCGCATTCTTTCTCGCTCTTCGGATTCCGCGCCGCCTGCTCACGAAATCTCATCGGCCCTATGTCAATCATCCTGCACTTGTATTAAGAAAATGTGAAGCCCCGGGTCATTCCTTGGTAACGGGTGTAAAATTTCGCTCGTGAGCACCGAACCCCAACTCATCCCTCCCGAGGAGCCCAAAGAGCGCAACTGGGTCGTCATCGGACTCGTAGCCGCGGTTGTCATCGTGGCGCTGGCGCTCTTCCTGCTGCCCCGTTCCACCGGCAACAACGCGCCCGTAACGCCCGTGTCGGCCCCGCTCGATCCCTACGCCGCCGCTCTCACCATCTCCCGGCTCCAGCTCAGCACCGCGGAAAACCCACTCGGCGCGCAGCAGCTCTATATCGACGGACGCATCACCAACGCCGGCAACAAGACCGTCACCGCCGCCACCGTACAGATCCTCTTCCGCAACTTCAACCGCGAAGTCGCCCAGAACGACACCCAGCCCCTCAGGCTCATCCGCACCCGCGATCCCTACATCGACGTCCAGCCCATCTCCGCCGCCCCCATCAAGCCCGGCGCATCGGCAGACTTCCACCTCATCTTCGACTCCGTAACCCAGGAGTGGGACGGCGCATTCCCAGACATCCGCCTGGTCCACATCGAAACCCAGTAGCCAACCCGCCACTCTCAACCAACCACTACTCTGGGTGCCCCAGGTCTCGATTTTGAGACCTGGGAGAGCACAGCCCTCAACCCGCCACTCTCAACTCATCCACAAACTCAGCACATCCAATTCCCCCTCCTCGGTGTCTAACAAAATAACGGAGGTGAACCGAATGAAACCGATGCTCGTGGTTGCCATCTCTCTTTTAGCCGCCGGCCTTGCGGCCCCGGCTCAGGAAAACGCCCCGCTAAGCAAGGCCCCGCTCAACGCCGAGCAGCTCGCCGTCTACCACTTCGTGCTTGCCGAATCACTCGGCGCCGATATGATCCACGTCAACCTGGCCGCCCGCACAACCCTCTACGGCATAGACGGAGCCAGCGGCGGCGCCAGCTGCGGAAAGAACCTCCAGCTCGAGTCCGCGCCCACCCTCATCCACACCTTCAGCTCTGCCGATCTCGCCTCGCTCGGCGGCGACGCCGTCACCCTCGTCGATCCCGCCCAGGGCTCAAAGGACGTTCAGGCTAACGATCCCGAGCGCTCCATGGGTAAAGGCAAATCCATCGACGAAGCGGTCCGCAACGCATTCGCTCACGGTCTCTTCACCCTGAGCGAGATCCGCTTCGACCGCACCCACACCCACGCCATCGTCTCCTACAGCTTCGTCTGCGGCGGCCTCTGCGGCCACGGCGGCACCCTCATTCTCGAGAAAACCTCCACCGGCTGGCGTCGCTCCGGCCAATGCACTGACTGGATCTCTTAAGCCGCGCTCTCTGGCGGCAAACTTGCTTGCTCTACCACCACCTGCTCCCGGAACCTCTCCCGGTAGTGGTGCAGCACGGCCGCGACCCCGATCATCACCAGCATCGACGCGCCAAAGATCACAAAGTACATCGCATTCCGCCCCGGCATCGCCAGCTCCGGCCGGCCGGGGTACATCGTCTGGTTTACCTCGGCCTGGTACGCGGTCATGATCCCGGGGCGCAACATCATGACAACGTAATTCACGACCCCCAACGCCAAACACGCCAACTGCAAACGCCGCGCCCACTCCTTCAGCTGCCACAGTCCGATCCCCGAAGCTCCTGACACCGACGCAAACACAAGGTACAGCGCCACCTTCTGCCAGCCCCTGAAGATCATCCCCATAAAAGCGCCCGGCAGAGGCATGAACATCAGCAGCACGCAACTCACCGCCCCAATCAGGCACAGCACCGCGAGCGCCGAGATCAGCAGCGGACGCCGCGACTCCACCAGCTCGCCCGCCTCGCCCGCAAACGCCGCCCGCGCCTTCTTCCGGCTGAAGTACACCAGCCACCAAACCCCAACACCGGCCATCGCCGCATACACCAGTGCAAACACCGCGAATATAACCCGCATCACCACCTGCGTACTGGCTCCTTGCGGGCCCTCCATCCCGGGCAGCGGAACAAACATCATCACCACAAACAAAAGCATGCTTATGCCGCCGAACAGCGCCATACATGCGCCGATCACCAGGATCGAAACCCGCGCCCACTGCCGCAGCCGGAAAACTCCGATCGTCGTCCCAATGCTCCACGCCGAAAGCAGCACAAACATGGCGCACACGGCCCACATCATGCCCCCGACCCAGGCCGGTTGCTGCACCACGGCCTTCTCGCCGCGGCTCACCACCACTGCCGCAGCCATCCCCAGCGCCAACACAATCTGCAACAGCCCCACCAGTCCCAGAACAATCGCCGATGCCACAACTCCCGCCGGACGCTTCATCTCATCTCCCGCACAAAAATCTCTGATTTTCGGATTGCCAACACTTTACCACCGACCCTCAACCACCTTCTCAACGAACCACGAAAATGGGTGCCCCAGGTCTGGATTTTCAGACCTGGGAAAGCAAACCCCTAAACCCGCCCCTCTCCACCACCCACGAAAATGGGTGCCCCACCCTCGCGGCGTCGTTGTTTTTGCCGCTAGGGTGGGGTCCAAGAATTCAAACCGAACAACCCGACAAACTACAATCCACTCATCGGAGGTTTTCTCATGCGCAAAATCCTCATCGCACTCTTCGCCCTCGCCACACTCTTCGGCGCCGCCGCCGCCACCCGCGCCCAGGGCGCGCCCGTGCAGTCCGCTGCTGGCCAACCCTACACCGTCGAGTACTACTACAAGGTCCAGTGGGGCCATCAGCAGGAGTTCCTTGACCTCTTCCTCAAGAACCACTATCCCCTTCTCAAGAAGATCCAGACCACCGGCCGCATTGTGTCCGTGAAGATCGAGTCTCCCGCCTACCACACCACTGAAGACGGCCGCTGGGACTACCGCGTCACCATCGTCTACAAGGACTCAACCGTAGCCACCACCACCAACCCCGACGAGGAAAAGTTCATCCACCAGATCTGGCCCGACCAGGCCACCTATATCAAAGAGGAGCAGCGCCGCTTCGAGATCCTCCTCGCCCACCAGGACCTCCCCATCACCGACATCACTCCGGCTAAGTAACTCCGCTGCTCCTTCTCACCCGGCCATATCTCCACCCACCACGAAAATGGGTGCCCCATCCTAACCACGTACTTTGTGGTTAGGGTGGGAAGTACGACCCTCAGCCAGCCACATAACACCCCACCACAAATCCGCCAGTGAACGAATTCACTTAGACCTCAACGTCCGCGGTGATAGACTCCGTCGTATCTCAATTGACGTTCAAACATCTTCCGCAACAACAACCCAGTACGGAGTAAAGTCAGATTCGTTTCTTTCCTACCTCACTCGCTGCTGCCGCCCTGCTTGTTTCCGGTATTGCTTATGCCAGTTACAACCCTGCTGCCGGTAAGCCCACCTACGATCTCAACTGCGCTTCATGCCACAAGACAGGCATCGCGAACGCTCCAAAACTTGGTGACAAAGCCGCATGGGCCCCGCGCATTGCGCAGGGAATAGCCGTCATGACCAGCAAGTCGATCAAAGGCTTCACGGGCAAACAAGGAATGATGATGCCCAAAGGCGGCCATCCGAAACTGACCGATGACGAGATCGGCAACGCCGTCGCCTACATCGTCAGCCAGAGCAAGTAATCTAAGCGCGCCGGGCGCTCCACCGGAGGGAGCAGGGGCCTTCAGGCCCCTGAATCCTGTCGCCTACATCGTCAACCAGAGCAAGTAAGCTCTGCGCCCGGGCTTCCCACCGGAGGGAGCAGGGGCCTTCAGGCCCCTGAATCCCGCCACAGCAAAGAGCGGCTTTAGCCGCGGGCCTTTCCACAACCGCTTTGAAAGGCCACGATATCATCCGTGCCGTAAGCGCATTTTGCGGTAGGCCAGGGATTTATCCCTGGCATAAACCCAGCAACATCAACGCGGGCTTCAGCCCCTGAGGCGACGCTCTCCGCGCCCTTCGCCTCGCCACCGGAGTCTCTCCCCGACGCTCCTTCCCCTCAAAGCCCCGGATCTACTGCCCCCTCTACCCGCCCCAAAAGTGAGCAATATTGCTCACTTTTCCGGGCCAAACTCCTTCATAATCAAGGAAGAGGGCGATCTGCGGTTCGCCGGAAGAGAGTCTTATGGGATATTTCCCCAGGACCCCCATTACCAAAAATCTCCCCCGCTACGCGCTCACGCTTGGCATAGTCCTGCTCGCCTTCCTTCTTCGCTTCGCCCTGGTTCAGGGGCTGGGCCTGGACATGCCCACGTATATCACCTTCTATCCCGCCGTCATCACAGTAGCGGTGCTCGGCGGCCTGGGACCCGGCCTAGTTGCCACCGCCCTCTGCCTTCTTGGCACAGCGCTTCTGATTCTCCCAGCGGTATACAGCCTCAGTATCGCGAGTATCTCCGACACGGTCGCCCAGGTCCTCTTCGCCGTCATGGGCGTACTCATCAGCCTGCTCGCCGAGCACTACCGCCGAGGTCGCAAGGACATCGCCGATCTTCTGCAAGAGAAAGCTGCCGCGAACATCCAGCTTGCGGCCAGTCTCAAGGCATTGGAGTCGTTCTCCTACTCGGTCTCTCACGACCTGCGCGCGCCTCTGCGCCATCTTGATGGCTTCCTGACGCTCCTCATCAAGAGAAGCAGCGCCGTTCTTGACGATACGGCGATGCATTACATTGATCGCTCACTGGATGCGTCCAAACGCATGGGCATGCTGATCGACGATCTTCTCCGGTTTTCGCGCGTGGGACGCGGCGAGTTTCACAGGACGCCGGTAGACCTGAACAAACTTGTCGAACAAGTGCGGAGGGAACTGGAACCGGAGATCCGCGACCGGAGTATTCATTGGAGAGTGGATCGTTTGCCTGTAGTCTCCGCGGATCAGCCCATGTTGCGGCAGGTTATGGAGAACCTCTTGACGAATGCTCTCAAGTTCACGCGCCACTGCCCCACGGCGGAAATCGAGATCGGACACAAGACCGATGCTGCCGGCGATCCCGTGATTTTCGTTCGAGATAATGGCGCGGGCTTCGATATGAAATACTACAGCAAGCTCTTTGAGGTATTTCAACGGCTCCATAGTGAACAGGAATTCGAGGGAACGGGAGTAGGCCTTGCCATTGTCCGGCGGGTAGTGGAACGGCACGGTGGCCGGGTTTGGGCGGAGGGGGCTGTTGGAGACGGTGCCACCTTCTATTTCTCGTTGCCTCCAAACAGCAGTTGCGCCGAGAAAGGATCGCATGAAGATAAACCCAATCTGGCTGGTCGAGGATAGTATCAACGACATCGAGCTGACCATCACGGCGCTGGAAGAAAGCAATTTGGCCAACCGCCTGATCGTGATACGGGACGGCGGCGAAGCGCTCGAACGCCTGAAGACACTGGGCTATCCGGACGGCGAACCGTTTCCCGCGGTGATCCTGCTCGATATTAAGATGCCGAAGGTGGACGGCATCGGTGTGCTTCGCGCCATCAAATCCGACCCACGCCTGAAGAATCTGCCGGTGGTGGTGCTCACGTCGTCGCGCGAGGGTCCGGACGTCAACACATGTTACGAGCTGGGCGCCAATGCATACGTCGTCAAGCCGATGGAGTTCGGGGACTTCTTTGATGCCTTGAAGATTCTCGGCAAGTTCTGGGCCATCCTGAATGAGTGGCCGGAACCAAAGATGAGCAAGGGGTAGTCTATGCAACTCATGCAGGGGAACCAAACCGACGATCGACCGCCTCCGGTGCGGATTCTTCACCTCGAAGACAATGAGCTGGACCAGGAACTGGTCAGGGTCCAGCTCGAGAATGCGTATATCGACTGCGAAATAGTTGCGGTGTCGACGGGGGTGGACTATGTACGCCACTTGAGTCTGGGCAATTGGGATATGATCCTCGCCGACTACTCTCTTCCCACCTACGATGGGATGCAAGCACTGGAAATCGCCACCAGCACTTGTCCGACCACACCGTTCATCTTTGTTACCGGTACCATGGGCGAAGAGATTGCTGTGGAAAGCCTGAAGAGCGGAGCCACGGACTACGTTCTGAAACAGCACTTGAAGCGTCTGGTCGGCTGTGTGCGGCGCGCCTTGAATGAAAGGGCGGAAAGGCTACGGCGTCATCAGGCGGAAGCGGACCTGAAAGTGAGCGAGGAGCACCTTCTATTCCTCGCCTTTCACGATCCCCTTACGGCTCTGCCCAATCGCGCTCTTCTCCAGGATCGATTGATACAAGCCCTTTCCAACGCCACCAGGCGCTCGGAAAAGGTGGCGATACTCTTCATCGATCTGGACCAGTTCAAAAATGTGAACGACACCCTTGGGCACTCCGCCGGAGACCTGGTCTTGAAACAAGTGGCGGAGCGACTTGCGCGGTCTATAAGAAGCGGCGATACCGTGGCCCGTTTAGGAGGCGATGAGTTTGTATTGGTCGTGAACGCAGTGAAAGACACCACCGATGCTGCTGTTGCGGCCAATCGGGTCAAGCAGGAAATGGCAGCCGAATTCAATGTCAACGGAACCTGCCTCACCACAACTTGCAGCATCGGCATCAGTATGTTCCCTGAGGATGGCTCCGACAACGAGACGCTTTTGAAGAATGCCGATTCCGCCCTCTTCGACGCCAAGGATAACGGCAGGAACCAGTGGCGGTTCTTCACTCCGGAGATGAATCGCCTGGCGCGAGAGCGGTTTGAACTGGAGAATGCTCTGCGGCTGGGCCTTGTCAGGGAACAGTTCTTTCTGGAATATCAGCCCCAGTATGAAGTCTCAACCGGAAGGATAGTAGGCGCGGAGGCGCTTCTCCGCTGGCGCCATCCCCAGGAAGGCCTGATTCCACCGGATCGATTCATCCCCTTTGCTGAGAGCACGGGAGAGATCATTCCTATCGGCGAATGGGCCCTCAGAACCGCTTGCGCTCAGGCCCGGCGATGGCAGCTTGAAGGCATGCCCCCTCTGGTGATGGCTGTGAACGTGTCCGCAGTCCAGCTTCGCCGGGATACTTTCATCCAGTCCTTGCAAACCGTGCTCAATGAGACTGGCTTGGAGCCACAACTCCTCGAATTGGAGGTAACCGAAAGTCTCTTGCTCTCGAATGCTGATGTGATGGCGTCGCTACTTGAGAAACTGGGTAAAATCGGCTCGAAACTGGCCATCGACGACTTCGGAACTGGATATTGCGGTTTCAGCTACCTGCGAAACTTCCAATTCTCCCGCTTGAAGATCGACCAATCCTTCGTCAAATCGGTTGCCACCGACCCAAGAGAGGCCGCGCTCACCGCAACAATCATCAACATGGCGACAACCCTTGGAATGAAGGTCATTGCCGAATGTGTTGAAACCGAGCAACAGGTCAAGGCGCTGCGCGCCCTCGGCTGCGACCAATTCCAGGGTTATTACTTCAGCCGGCCCCTTTGCGCAGCCGCTTTTGCTGAAACGCTACGGGCGCATTACGCTTCGTTGCCGGCCTGAGCCAGGTTGGCAGCCTGATCGTGAAAATCGCAGAGAGCGTGAATGCTGTGCCCCGTTCATCGCGTTCTTTGCGATGAGCGGGCGGCTGCTAGCCCCGGTCCCTCGTCAGCCGCACCTGCCCGCCACAAATCCGGGCGTACCACCGGAGGGAGCAGGGGCCTTCATGCCCCTGAATCAAGCCTTCAACGAAGTGCGGCTTTAGCCGCGGGTACCACTAACGAATGGTGGCTAAAAAATATCCCTTCCCAAAATTGCAGATAATTTCCGCGATTTCACTAAACTGAAAGTATCGGAGTCGGAGATTCCCCGTGGGATCTACGCAGGAAGCCAGGCCGAGTACCCCCCCTACTTCCCGCAATGTAGTACCAACAGCCCCGACAGGCTCTAAGTTGTTGAAAATGGGATAGAACGCTCGAAAGTATTGATTCCGGGATACATGACCCTCTTTCGGAAGGTATATCCCGTTGATTCCAAAGGTCCCCGACCCGAGATATGGGTGGGGGGGATATCGGGGGTGGGCCGGGGTCACGGTGACATCTCAAACAACCAGAAGGGTACCCCCACGCCTCCTACAGCCCAAAGCCCTCCGCCCGCCACCGCCGAACCAGGTCATCGGCCGCCATCTCCCACCCCGGAAACTCAAACTCGTACCCGGCCTTCAGCAGCTTCCCCGGAACCACCCGCCGGCTCTTCAGAATCAACTCCGTCTCCCCGCGCAGCAGGAACATTCCCACCGCCAGCAGCAGGGCTGGCGCCGGAATCCCGTTCGGCATGTTCCACGCCTCCCGCAGAATCCGGTTGAAATCCCGGTTCGGAAGCGGCTCCGGCGAACCCATGTTCACCGGCCCGTCGATCTCCTCGTGCTCGATGAGGAACTCGACCGCCCGCGCGTAGTCCACCTCGTGCATCCAGCTCACGTACTGCCGACCGTTGCCCTGCGTCCCGCCCAGGCCCACGCGCGCCAGCCGCGAAAGCACCGCAAAAACGGTCCCCGGCTCGGGACTCAGCTCGAGTGTGGTTCTGAGAGCGATCTTGCGGGTCCGGGGCGTTGGCGTCGAAAACAGCGCGCGCTCCCAGTCCCGGATGAGCTGCACGATCCAGCCCCACTTCTCCGGAGCACGCCTGCGCCAGAAGCCTTCGCCAACCCACTCGTTGCCGCCGGTCTCGCCGGTCAGCTCGTCCATGTCGCGGTCCAGAGAGTGCCGGTAGATGCTGGCCGCCGAGCCGTTCAGCCACACCCGCGGCGGCTCGTTCAAGGTAGCAATGGCCTCATGCAGCAGCCGCGTCGGCCCGATCCGCGAGTCGTGCAGTGCCCTGCGGTTCCGTGCCGTGTACCGGCAGTTGATCGGCTTGCCCGAGAGGTGGATCACCGCGTCGGCGCCCTCAAGCGTCTCCACCCACGGACCCAATGTCACACCGTCCCAGTGCACCGTCTCCCAGTTGGCTGTGTACGGCGCGCGCGTAAGCACCGTCACATGGTCGCCGCGCTCCTGAAAGTACCGGGCCAGCATCGAGCCGATGCTCCCCGATCCTCCCGGTATCACGATCCGCCTTGGCCCTGAACCCGGCATCGTTCCCATTGGACTCCTACCTCGCCGCCTTCGGCGTCAACACTTCCACCCACTCTGTAGCGCAGTCAACCAGAACGTCTGGCGGCACCAGCTCCACGTCGTGCGGCCCGTAGCCGAACGAGCAGCCCAGCGCCCACGTCCCCGCGTTGCGCGCCGTCTGCATGTCGACCAGGCTGTCGCCGATCATCACCGTCTCGTCGGGTCTGGCGCCGGTCTCTTCCATCAGAGAGCGCAGCCCTTCGGGGTCAGGCTTCTTGGTGGCGAAGCTGTTGCCCCCGTAGATGTGCAGGAAGTAGCCCGCAAGCCCCAGCCCCTCGCAGATGCCCTGCGCCGGGCGTACCGGCTTGTTGGTAAGCACTGCCATTGCGCGCTTCTGCACCTCGGGATGGTTGTGCAGTGCCTGCAAAGCGCTGAGCGACTCCAGAACGCCCTCGTAGGCGTACGTGTAGTCCAGCTTGTGCTCGCGGTAGAACCTGAGGAAGAACTCGTAGGCGCGGTTGAACAGGCCCTCGTCGATGGCGTCGATCGGCAGCGTACTCGCCGTGGCCAGGCTGCGGCGCACCAGCATCGGCGCGCCGTTGCCCACAAAGCCGGCGATCGTCGGGTCGGGAAGGGAACTCAGATGGAACTCGGCCAGCGTAGCGTTCACGCTGTTGCAGAGGTCCTGGGCGGAGTCGATCAGTGTCCCGTCGAGGTCGAAGACAAGCAGTTTGAGCCGCTCCACGGGGATGGGTCGATACACCTGAATCATGATCCTAGTGTATCGACCCGGCGCGCTGCGGCGCCGGGTCCGCCGCTTCACTGAATGTGGATGCTGCCTGAGCCGGTCTCAATTCGGACGGTTGGACCGCCGCCGTTCACCTTGCCGGCCAGATGGTGCTTGGTGTCGCTGCTCCGGCTGGCCACCTCGCGGTCGCTCTGGATGCCGCCTGAGCCGCAGCTGGCATCGAGATCGAATGCCGCGTTGCCGGTCGAAACATCCACCCCACCCGAGCCGGTCTCGATCTGCCATGACGCTGAAGGCGTTCCGCTTACGTTGATGTGGCCCGAGCCGGTCTCCGCATGCAGTCCGCCGTGCAGGTTGCGGATGTCAATCGAGCCCGAGCCGGTCTCGGCCTTTACTGTGCCAGGCCCGGAGAAATCGGCGGCGATGCTTCCCGAGCCGGTGCTGATAGTAACCATGCCCTGTAGCCCCGTGGCCCGGATGCTGCCTGAGCCGGTGCTCAGCTGCGCGCCGTTGCCGACGCCGTCGTCGCTGATGCTGCCAGAGCCGCTGGAGGCGTGAAGCGTGGACCCGGCCGGAGCCTGGATCTCATAGTCGATGGAGATGTTGTTCAGATTCCTGACGTGCGTCCCCACTTCCACGATGTGCCCGGTCTGTTCGACGGGGGGATGGTCGGCGAGTTCCTTCATGCGGGCCTCGCTTGCGCCCCAGGTGGACCGGATATTGCCGACGATGTGGACCTGACCTGCCGGTCCGGCAGTCAGCGTGATCTTGCCTGACCCGGTCTTGATGGTGATGTCGGCGTTGCCGTTGACGGTGAGGGTGCGCGCAAAGCTATAGGAGGCCGCGTACGCGGGCAGTGCAGCCAGGGCAAACGCAGCAGCCAGAGCGACAAGAGAAAGACGAGTTCTCATGGATCACCTCGCTGTGTGGTACGCAGCGGGCCCGCGGCAGGTTCCCTGCGGATGCCCCACAAAGTGGTTTATCCTCAGAAGTGAGCCATGACCAACGTTTCCATACCAGAACTGGCGGATTTCACTGAATCCGCGCTAGATAAGGCCTTTGCCTCTCTTGAGGCCTCGGCCCGCGAGGCTGCAGCCGGACTGAGCGGCGATGAGGCAGTCGAAGCCTTCCGCCTCGAGTGGCTGGGCCGCAAGCAGGGCCGCCTCAACGATGTTTCGAGCCGCTGGCTGAAGGCCGCGCCGCCCGAGGCCAAAAAGGCGCTTGGCGTTCGCTTCAATGCGCTCAAGGCCGTCGTCGAGGGCTTGCTCGAACAGGCAGCCGGAGCGGGTCCGAGCGACGCCTCGCTCAAAGCCGAAGCCATTGACGTTACTCTGCCCGGCACCCGCCGCCTGCTTGGCGCGGAGCACCCCATCACCCGCACCTTGAACGAGATCGTCTCGGTCTTTGCGGCGCTGGGCTACTCGGTCGGCGTGGGCCCCGAGGTTGAGACCGATTACTACAACTTCGAGTGCATGAACTTCCCGCCCGGCCACCCGGCACGCGACACCCAGGACACGCTCGTCGTCGCCAACCAGGAGCGCCGCCCGCTGCGCGACCGCCTGCTGCTGCGCACCCACACCTCTCCGGTGCAGATGCGGACCATGGAGCAGCAACCGCCGCCGGTGCGTATCGTGATTCCCGGCAAGGTGCACCGCAACGATGCGGCCGACGCCACCCACTCGCCGATCTTCCATCAGGTCGAAGGACTGTGCGTCGACACCAACATCACCTTCAGCGACCTCAAAGGCACACTCGACCACGCCATGAAGGCTCTGTTCGGCTCGGCGGTAAAGACCCGTTTCTTCCCGTCGTTCTTCCCCTTCACTGAGCCCTCGGCCGACGTGCAGATCAGCTGTATCTTCTGCGGTGGCAAGGGCTGCCGCAAGTGCAAGAACTCGGGCTGGATCGAGCTGCTTGGATGCGGCATGGTGGACCCGGCGGTCTTCGCCTTCGCCGCGCAGAAGCAGCCTGCTTACGACCCGAAGAAGATATCCGGCTTCGCCTTCGGAATGGGCGTCGAGCGCATCGCCATGATGAAGTACGGCGTCAGCGAGATCGGCCAGTTCTATGCGGGCGATATGCGGTTTTTGAATCAGTTTGTATAGAAGCGGAGCGCAGAGAGAGATCCCATGAACATACTTACCAAATGGCTTCGCGCGTACTTACCGGGGCTGACCGTCGATGACGCTCAACTGGCCGAAGATCTGACCCTGCGCGGCATCGCCGTCGAAGGCACCTATGACCTGGGTTCAGGCAAGGGCTACCTCTACGAGATGGACATCACCACCAACCGCGTCGACGCCATGAATCACTACGGCGTTGCCCGCGAGGCGGCCACCATCTATGGGCTTGAACTGAAGCCGCTCGCCTTTCCGCTGCCGGAAGCTAAGAAGGCAGCCCAGCCCTTCTCAGTGCAGATCGAAGCCCAGGACGCCTGCGGCCGGTTTACGGCCCGTGTGCTGCGCGGCGTCACCATCGGCGAATCCCGCGACTGGTTCGCGGGCGCTGAAATCGCTACCTACTTCGCGCTTCTTGACCAGAAGAAGATCTCGAACGCCGTCGATGCCAGCAACTTTGCATGGCTTGCCATGGGTCAACCCACGCACACCTTCGACCTCGACAAGATCGAAGGCGGCATCGTTGTTCGCCGCGCCCGCAAAGGCGAAAAATTGAAGACCCTCGACGGCATCGAGCGTACGCTCGACGCGGATGACCTCGTCGTCGCCGACCACAAAAAGGCTCTGGCGCTTGCCGGCGTGATGGGTGGTTGGGACACAATGATCACGCCCGAGACGAAGAACGTGCTCGTCGAGGCGGCGTGGTTTGAGCCGATGGCTGTGCGCCAGACCGCACGCCGTCACGGACTGCACACCGACGCCAGCCACCGCTTTGAGCGCGGCGCGGACTTCAACGCAGCTCCGCTGGCCTCGGCGATCGTCAGCGCCATCCTGCTTGCAAACGGCGGGTCGATCGAGGGCGAGCTGGTCGATGTGCGCGTTGCGGCTCTCGAAGAGCGCACCGCGCTGCGCAAGCCGATCTCGCTCAAGCTGAGCGAAGTGCATCGCTTACTGGGAACAACGATCGATGCCGAAGGCATCACGGCCGCGGCTGTGGAGAACATTCTCCGCGGACTTGGCTGCGGAATGACATCTGCCGCGTCCGCGGCATGGGACGTCACCCTGCCCAGCTGGCGGCTCGACATTGAGCGCGAGATAGACCTCATCGAAGAGGTTGCGCGCGTCTACGGCTACAACCGCTTTGCCAACACTCTTCCCGCATTCGCCGGAGGAGTCCGCGCGCTTCCGTGGGAAGAGAAGGAAGCCGCAATTCGCTCGACCATGTTGGCGGCTGGGTTCCATGAGGCAATCGCGAGCACGTTCTGCTCGGCTGCCGACGCGGCGCGTACTTCGCCGCAGCCGGGCCAGGTTGTGCCACTCGGCAACCCGCTGAGCGAAGAGGCCAGCGTGCTGCGCCCCTCGCTGGTGCCGGGAATGCTGGCGATGATCGCCGGCAACCTGAACCGCGACGTGAGCGACGTGCGTCTGTTTGAACTCGGAACGGCCTTCATTGGCACAACGGAGAAGGTCGAGGAGCGCCCGGCTCTGGCTCTCGGCGCTGTTGGTGCGCTGCCCACAGCCAGCCCGCTACATGCCTCGCGGCAGATCGACTTCTATGATGCCAAGGGCGTTGTTGAGCAGGTTCTTGGCCGCTTTGAGGCCCGCGGCGTCTACTTCGACCGCTTCGGCGCAGACTCTGGACTCACGCCGGAGTGGCTGCATCCGTATCGCTCGGCTCGCATCGTCGTCGATGGCGGCACCGTAGGCTGGTTCGGCCAGCTCCATCCGAGCGAAGCAGCGGCACGCAAGATCAAGGAGCCGGTTGTAATCGGCGAAATCTACCTCGACCGCCTCTACAAGCAGCCGTTACGCAAGCCGGTTGCCCGTGAAATCTCCCGCTTCCAGCCCGTCCGCCGCGACTTTTCTCTGGTTCTGGACGAGAGTATTGGGTGGGAGGCGGTGGACCGCGCCATGAGCGAGCTAAGGATTCCCGAACTCGTCGATTGGAGGGCTCGCGAGGTCTTTCGCGACGCGCGGCAAGCCAAGGGCGAGTACGCGCTGCTGCTGGGAGCAACCTTCCAGGCCGCCGATCGCACGCTGCGCGAGGAGGAGTTGCAGAGCTTCCATGCGCAGGTCGTTGAGGCCGTTGCCAAAGTGGGCGCTCGTCTGCGCGCTTAGGCGATATTTTGCTTCCCATTGGCTGTATACTTCACGCAAACAAGGTGCGTGCCGTGTGATTTGCGGCGCACGCGGGGGTGCAGATGTCTGAGAATTTTTGGGAAACAGAGAGTGCGATTGCTGTGGAAGCTCCGCCGGAATCGGAGATTCAGCAGGATGTAGAGAGCCAGCCGGAGATTCAGGCTGAGGCGGAGCAGGCAGCTCCGGAGGCAGATCAGCTGGAGCCGGAGGCGGAAGCCCGCGCGCTGACCGTGAGTCTGGACGATTTTGCCAGTCTCGAAGAGCGCATCCTGCGTACAGTTTCGCTGGTAAAGCAGGAGCGTCAGGCGCGAATGGCCGCTGAAGCGCAGGCCGCCATCGCCGATGCGCAGGTGGCTGAAGCCGCGGCCCAGGCCGCACAGGCTGCCGCGCAGGCCGCACAAGCCGAAGCATCGCTCAACGAGGAGCTTGACCGCAGCCGGCAGTTAAAGGCCGAGGTGGCTGTGTTGCGCTCCGAGCGCGAACAGGTAAAGAATCGCGTCAACAAATTGCTCGAGCAGCTCGACGCGCTCGAACTGTGAGGGGCAATGGCCGATGAGACCCACGGTAAGCCCGGTTATGTGACGGTCGAGATCTACGACCAGCTCTACCACCTCTCCGGGCAGGACCCCGATCATATCCGCGACCTTGCGGCGCGCGTCGATACCAAGATGCGCGCCGTCGCCGCTCTCGGGCACACGGCGGACTCGCTCCGCGTGGCCGTGCTGGCCGCGTTGAACCTGGCGGACGAACTGGCCCAGGCTCGCTCCGCCGATCCCCGGCTGGGGCGCGAGCGCGCCGCGAATCTGCGTGTGCTGCTCGACGGCGTGCTCGATGAGGAGCAGCAGGATTCGCAATCGGCCCAGAGCAACGATCCGGTGTAGATGCTCTTTCCAAATATCCCGCTTTGGAAATCGCGCATCGTGCGTATTTATATGGGAAGCGCGAGCGCTAGCACAACGGAGCGCACTCGCACAAGACTTGTAATTCTCTGCGCCGCACCATACTATCCGGAATAGAAACCGACCTGCAAAGCAGGTGAATGATAGACGCTGGTTGAACCAACATTCATTGAACAGGAGCTCGACTCGACAATCGGTTCTGTGTGCCGTGTCCGCCAGTCCGGAATGCCTAATGAACCGCGGAGAGCCCCACCGTCTTAGGACGGGTTCACCAGCCACATCGTCCACGGCCCAGTGGGTCGGCTTTCTACTGTTTGCATACAACCGCGGAAATTTCGCGCTGCATTCCCCATCCTCCCGGAATCTATAATTCAAAGCAATGAC
Organism: uncultured Acidobacteriaceae bacterium; assembly: GCA_903842065.1. Taxonomy (GTDB): domain Bacteria; phylum Acidobacteriota; class Terriglobia; order Terriglobales; family Acidobacteriaceae; genus Telmatobacter. Next base: position 136,038 of record CAIMKZ010000013.1, read on the forward strand.
TGCCTCTGTTGAGCAGAAGATCGAAGGGTTGCGCGCTGAGATCCGCCGCCATGAGCACTTGTATTACGTGCTTGACCGGCCTGAGATATCCGACGCGGAATACGACTCGCTCATCAACGATCTCAGGCTTCTTGAGGCCGCCCATCCGGATCGAATCACGCCCGACTCGCCCACACAGCGCGTCGGCGGCCGCCCGGCCGAGGGCTTCCGCAAAGTGGAGCACTCGCGGTCCATGCTCTCGCTCGACAACGCATACTCGGCAGAAGAACTAGCCGACTGGGATCGACGCGTGCGCGAGCTGGCCGGGCTGCTGCCAGTCGACTACACGGCCGAGCTCAAGCTTGACGGCCTGAGCCTTGCGCTCCAGTATCAGCCGGACCAGACCGGAGGTGCGGTGCTCACTACGGGTGTGACTCGCGGTGACGGCCAGGTGGGCGAGGACGTTACCACCAACGTGCGCACCATCCGCAGCGTGCCGCTGTCGATTTCCGCTGACAAGCTGAAAGAACTGGGGCTGCCGCCGGCACTGGAAGTGCGCGGCGAGTGCATCATGCCTCGGGTGGCCTTCGAGCGGCTCAATGAAGAGCGAGAACGTGACGGGCTTGCGCCGGCGGTCAATCCCCGCAACGCCGCGGCGGGCACGCTGCGCACGCTGGAGCCTTCCGTCGTCGCCAATCGGCGTTTGGTTTTCTATGCTTACTTCCTGCTGGTCAATGGCGAGTACTGGTCCGGCGGTCAGCAAGAGACTCTCAGACTGCTCTCTGAGCTGGGCTTTCGCGTGAATCCATATCGCGAGTGTATGGACTCGGTCGCAGGCATGACGGAGTTCATCGCGAAGGCCGAGAGCGATCGCGCGTCGCTCGGATACGAGATCGATGGGGTGGTCTTCAAGGTCAACGATCAGACGACGCAGCAGAGGCTCGGCTACACGGGCCGCGCGCCGCGCTGGGCCATCGCTTACAAGTTCACGGCGCAAGCAGCCATTACCGTGCTTGAAGGCGTCGAGATCACCGTGGGCCGCACCGGCAAGCTCACGCCGACGGCGCTGCTCCGGCCGGTCTTTGTCGGCGGAGTCACGGTGAGCCGCGCCACGCTGCACAACGCCGATTTCATCGAGCGGCTGGGCCTGCTCATCGGCGACTCGGTCAAGGTGGAACGCGGCGGCGACGTGATTCCCAAAGTCGTCGAAGTTGTCGAAGACGAAGCTCACCCGCGAGGGACGAGTCCCATTATATTTCCAACGATCTGCCCGACATGCGACAACCCCGTTGTGCGCGAAGAGGGCGAGGTCGACTGGCGCTGCGTGAATGCCGACTGCCCGGCGAGACTGCGCGAGACCCTTCTGCACTTTGGCTCGCGTGGCGTGATGAACATTGAGGGCCTGGGCGAAGCGGCTGTGGATGCGCTCGTGCAGAAGGGCCTGGTCAGCAGCGTTGCCGATCTCTACATCCTCTCGCAAGAGCAGCTTCTTTCGCTTGAAAAGCAGGTCACGCGCAAAGACAAAACCACCGGCCAGCCTGCTACGACGCTGCAACCGTTCTTCGGCCCGGTCAGCGCGGAGAAACTGCTCAAACAAATTGAGAGTTCGAAGTCCGCCGGCTTGGCGCGCATCCTGATGGGCCTCGGCATCCGCCACGTCGGCGAGAGAACGGCCGAGGAACTTGCCGTCGAGTTCGGCGACATTCACGAACTTGAAAAAGCCGCGCCAGAGCGCCTCGAACAGGTGGCAGATGTCGGCCCTGAGATATCGCGCTCCATCGTAGACTTCTTCTCACTGCCAGCAAATCATGCACTTGTCGAGAGGTTGGAAGCTGCGGGCGTCGCTATGAAGGCAGAGAAGCGCGAGCGGACTTCGCAACTCGTGGGCCTCACGTTCGTTCTTACCGGCTCACTGCCTGCGCTCACTCGCGACGAGGCCAAGGCGATGATTGAAGGAGCGGGCGGAAGCGTTACGGGTTCGGTGAGCAAGAAGACCAGCTATGTTGTCGTGGGCGAGGAAGCAGGATCGAAGTTGACCAAGGCTCGCGACCTCGGCATCCCGATTCTCGACGAAGCCGGCTTGATCGAGCTGATACAGCAGAAGGCTGCGGAATCGTAGACGGATTATAGTGCTGTTTTTGTTCCCGGCGCTCTACCCGAAGTCGTGGTGCTCGGCCCACAGTTGCGGCCACGGTACGTGCGGCGGCCCGCACACATAAATATTCGGATGGTCGACGCTCTCCTCGTTGCGGACGCCCTCGCTGTTGCCATTGTGTCCGGCGATGCGGCATCCGGTGAAGAAGGAGTCGGCTGTTACAGGGCGAAATCCGACGACTATCATGGTTGTCGGCGGCGGATCTGGATACCCGCGGTCCCACTCGGAGTTGATAGTGCCGATCGGAGCCGGCAAGCCGTAGGCGGATCCAAATATTTCGAGAGCCCCGTATTCTCCGTAATTCGATGTGATGATCCCCAGGTGCGCGCGTTCTTCCACCGGCAACGAATCGCGAACCTTGGCAACGGCGCCTACCATCTCTTCCCAGCCGATCTCTTCGCGCAGATCGCCGTTGCGTTCCAGCGCAAACTGCTTGAGCGCCCCGCCCTGCGAGATGGGTAGTATGGCAGCGCAGATATAGGCGGAGACAGCAGTGAAAGCCAGTACGTGCACGGCAGCGATGCTGCGGCGCGTGATGCGGGGCATCCATGCGTACCAGCGTTCCAGCAGCGCCGCGCCCATCGAAACCATCATCGGGTAGACGCCGGCCGCGTAATATCCCCGTCCTCCGGCAACGGCCAGCAGCAGGACTGGAACAGCAGCCATTGCAGCGAGCGCGCGGTATCGACGGTTAAATAGCAGCCCGGCGAGTCCCGCGATCCACAGCGGAGCGGCTGCCAGATTGGTGCAGACCAGGAACTGGTCGCGCCAGAAGCTCTGGGTGCGGCCCTGGCCGATGTCGCGAGCGTGAATGTGCCGGAGGAAGTCGAGCGAGATGAACTGGTGATGGACCTGCCAGATGAGGTTGGGCAGGAAGATCGCGAGGGCGACCGCAACCGCGGCCCAGAACCAGCGTGAGCCGAAGCAGCGGCGGTACTCGGTGAGCAGCAGCCCTGCAAGCAGGCCGGCGATGAGGAAGACAATCGCGTATTTGGTCTCGAGTCCGATGCCAAGTACGACGCCGATTGCGATCCACCATCGTGGGTCTTCCGAGTTCAGCAGCCGCACCGCAAAATAACAGGCGAGCACCCACCAGAGAAAGTCGAAGGAGGTGTACTGAAACTCAGTCCCCTCAAAGAGCGCGAGGGGCGCAAGGGCCGTGGCCAGGGCGGCTGCGATCTGTGCCAGGCGCTTGCCCCCAAACTCGCGGGCAGTGAGCCCTGCGACGACGATAACCACCGATTGAGCCAGCACCGGGAAGATGCGCAGGCCTGTAAGCGAGAGTCCGAACAGAGCCATGGCGATGTGCTGAACAAGCGGCGTGAAGGACGGATAAGTAACAAAGCCCCAGTCGAGGTGCCGGGCGTCGGAGAGGAACTGCAACTCGTCGCGGTGGAAGCCATAGCGTCCGTTAGTGGCGATATGTACCAGCGCAATGGCCACGGAGATCGCGATCAGGATCGCGGTATCAACGCGGCGCGCAGGCGCTATGCCGGGAGACGCGGCTTCAACAGGATGCATCAAAAGGCCCACTTGATGGAGATTCGATCGGGCACAGAATCCCCGTCCGTATCGAATACTACGCCTGCGAGCTGTTATTTGTTCCACCGCGCCGTTCGCAGGGCAGGGGAACGCGCACATAGGCCATTCCTGCCGCTCGGGCGGACTCGATGCCCATCTCGGCGTCTTCAAAGACCAGGCAGTGCTTCGGTGCGATGCCCAGCCGCTCGGCGGCGGTCAGAAAGGGATCGGGCGCAGGTTTGCCGCGCGCGTAATCCTCCGAGCCGACGATCAGATCGAACTTGTCGAGCAGTCCGATCGCATTCAGCGAGTTGGTCACCGACTCGCGCGTCGAGCCCGACACCACCGCGAAGGGTATCAGCTTGTGCATGGCGCGGATGTGCTCCAGCACCTCTTCGACCGGCTCAAGATCGGGCAGCAGTTCGTAGTAGTAGATCTCTTTGCGGTGCGCCACCGTCTCGACCGGCATTTTCAGGCCGTGCATCTCGTTCAGTCGCGCTACAACATCGGCCGGCGGGACGCCGCCCCATGAGTAGAAGAGCGGCTCATCGAAGGGGCAGTTCCACTCGGCGAGTGCTTTTTTCCAGGCAATGAAGTGCAGCGGCATCGAATCGGCGACCGTGCCGTCGCAGTCGAACAGGTAGGCGCGAAATTCGCCAGCGGGAATCTGTAGTCTCATCGGGATCGAAGCCGTTTCTCTGTAGGAGTGAAATCCGTGCTGCTCTGGTCGAATTGTTTCGGCAACGTTCGCTATGCGGAAGCGCCGATTCGCAGCCAGCTTATAAAATTATATCGAGGCGGCAATTCCCGGCGCCTGTCGAGAGGCACAACCATGGTCAACATTCAATTCGAATATCAGGGCGACCTGCACTGCAAGGCGGTTCATGGTCCCTCAGGTACTGTACTTGAGACAGACGCGCCGGTAGACAATCAGGGCCGGGGCGAAACTTTCTCGCCAACCGATCTGGTCGCAACGGCTCTCGGCAGTTGCATGTTGACGATCATGGGAATCCTGGCCCGCACGCTCAACATCAACATTGACGGCGCCACGGCGACGGTCGGAAAAGAGATGACAGCGACGGCGCCCAGAAGGATTGCGCGGCTGGCCGTCAAGATCCACGTACCCAACACGATAAGCGCCGAGGACCGCGAGAAGCTCATCCGGGCAGCGCACACCTGCCCGGTGCACAAGAGCCTGCACCCGGATATCGAGATCCCGATCGAATTCACCTGGGGGTGAGGCCGGGGAACCGTGCTGCCCCAAGCCAGATGTTTGAGAGTTTTGACGGCAGGGACCTGGTCTGATAATTTAATAGAGGACAATTCAGCGCAAGACACTCCTCAGTAGCTCAATGGCAGAGCATTCGGCTGTTAACCGAAGGGTTGTAGGTTCGAGTCCTACCTGAGGAGCCAAACTGTCTTTAGCCGCGGTCCGCTCCCGTCACCAGACGTTGGTTCCGACCACCTTGGAAGCGCCAAGGCTGCCATCGACCATCTTGAACTCAACGACAATTTGAAGATTCTTGTGCGCCCAGCCTTTTGGCAGAGTGGATGTCACTGCCGATACGGATGCCGGATCGAGCAGCATCTGGTAGCTACCGAGCGTTCCAAGTACCGTCGTGCCGCCGATCCCGATCCACCATTGCCCTGTTGTGGAATCGAGCGCCCTTGTAATCAGGGCATACTCGCTGGGGACCTCCTTGATCGGGGCGGTAAGGCTAATAGCCCAAACTCTGCCGGGATTCGACGTGTCTTCGATCCAGTTCAGTGAACCGCTGGCATTTTGCTGAAATCGAAAACGCAGCCCAGATCCAAGGCGCAGCGCCCACTCATTCGGGTAACTGCCCAGAACAATCACCGGTGTCCCGTGCAACTCTGACAGAGTTGCGGACTTGGCGAGGCGGATCGTCGAATGTACACCCTTTTGTGCCAGAAACGAGTTGATTGAATTTGCCGCGTTCAATTCGGTAATAGGGAAAGTGACCTGTTTCGAGATGAACCGGGCCAGCGAACTCTCAGACGCCGAGGTGCCGGTCGAAGTTCCGGCCGGCAGGGGGGGCTCACCCGGGACTGGTTCTCCCATCAAAATCGGGACCGGACCTTGATTTTCAACCATCGGTGCCCAGAACTGGTCGATAGCAGGCGTTGGAGTCAGGCGCCTCACCCCCCAAAGGCCCAGGACCAGGACAACCACGCAAGCGGTCAAGCCTACATATATGTAGCGCGGCCAGCGCTGGAGGAGAGAGTATTTGGCTGCGGGAAGGTCCGCGTGCGCGGGAGCGAACTCCGCCACGTAGGCTCCTGCCGGGAGAACGATGCGCATCTCGTCATGGTGCTGAGGGTCTTCGAAGTACCGGACAAGCCGCTTCCTGACCTCGGTAATCGCCACCCGGACGGTTGCATCATGGCTCGTGTCGTAGTCCGGGGTGCGGCCAAAGACTTCAATCCCTATGATTCGTTCTTTCAGGCACTCGTGCTGCCCGTCCAGCGTCTTCTCGACGATGTACTGAAGCAGGTCGCTGTAGCGGCGGCTGTGGCTGAAGAGGGGATCGGCGAGAATCCGCTCGCACTGCTGGCGGACCTCGGCTGGATCGACTGCGGGCCGGCTGTCTTTGGGCGTGTGGCCATGGACAGGAGAACCCACCTCGACATGATGTCCAGTAGCCATTCGATCCTCGCCTGAGATTTTACTCGTCAAGCGTATCAGAACAGGTACACGCGTGAGCAGGTGTGGCTGACCCTCCCTGGAGAATGTGCGGGAACATGCGCGTCATAGTCTGCCCGGTTACGCCATGAGTAAAAAGTTCTGAAAGTGTGAGAAAAGAAGGAACGCAATCCGTATCGAACATTGTTATAGAGCATTCCAGTGTGGCAAATCCGAAGTCTTAACCGTTCGAAAACCGTTCGGCGCTGGTGTTTGAAGATTTCCCGCTCTAGGATGGCCACGCTCACCCGACAGACCGCTTTTCCGGAGTGAAATGAAGCGCAGGAATGCGGCCGGTCCGGTCGAGATCAGATACAAATCAGCGTATCCTGCCGAATCTGAATGGTTTATTGAAATGCCTGGAGGGCAGTGGAATGAGAAAGTTGAACTGCATGCTGCTGGCGGCCACGGTGGTCGCTGTGCTGTCGATCTCGTTTATAGGGCTTTTGACGCCGCTACACGCGCAAAGCTCCTTCGGATCGATCGTGGGCAACGTCGCCGACCCAAGCGGCGCAATTGTGCCGGGAGCCAAAGTCACAATCACCAACATCGGAACCAACGAAAAGCGCGAAGTGGCCTCGGACGCGGCCGGCAACTACCGCGTCATAAGCCTGATGCCGGCCAGCTACAAGCTGGATGTGGAAAAGCCCGGGTTCAAGCACTTTACCCGGCCCGCGGTAGTCGTAAGCGTTGGAGGCGAGACGCGTATCGACGTTTCCATGGCGGTGGGCGCTGCAACTGAAACCGTGCAGGTAACCTCTGAGACGCCGCTGCTCCAGACCGAGTCGGGCGCGGTGAGCGAAGCCGTCGAAGGCCAGCGCGTGCAGGAGATGCCGCTCAACGGCCGCAACACCATGAACCTGCTTGCCCTGACCCCCGGCGTCGTGGCCGGCACTCCCTCCGGAGCCAGCGCCCTCAACATGGGCACCCACACACAGATGGGAACCTGGGCCGACTACTCCGTCAGCGGCGGATTCACGGGCGCCAGCGCCATGTACCTTGACGGCGGGACGCTGAACATTCTTGGCGGCAATGCGGTCCTCTTCATTCCCACGCAGGATGCCACCCAGGAGTTCCGCGTCATGAGTTCGGGCATCAGCCCTGAGTTCGGCCGCTTCGGTGGTGGCGTAGTCACCATGGCCACCAAGAGCGGCACCAACCAGTGGCACGGCTCGGTCTACGAGTACTTTCGCAACAAGGTCCTGAACGCCAACAACTTCTTCTCCAACCGTTCCGGCGTCAAGCGCGGCAACTGGAATCAGGATCAGTACGGCGTTACTCTGGCCAATCCCATCTTGAAAGACAAGCTCTTCTCGTTCTTCTCCTGGGAGGGCTTCCGCTTGCTCGTCGGCGTCCCGGGCGCAACCAACGTGCCCACTGCCGCCATGCGCGCCGGCACCTTCAACTCGGCCATTCACGATCCGTTGGCGACTCAGCTGAGCCGCTCGAACTGCGTCACTACGCCGCAGGTGGGTACTTGGCAGATCAGCCCGACCTGTTTTGACGTCACGGCCAACAACATGGTCAACGTCATCAAGTATTGGCCCGATCCCTTGCAGCCGGGCAATGCCAACTCCAACTACCAGAACACGCCCTCGACCGGAAACAACGCCGACCAGTACACCGAGCGCATCGACTGGAACCTGAGTGACAAGCAGCGGCTCTTTGCCCGCTACACCTACTGGGGACAGACTGATCTGCCCTACAACCAGCTGGGCAACTTCACCAAGAACGCTTACAGCCACAACCGCTCGACTCAAGGCGTACTGGGCGATACCTACACCATCAACCAATCCACCATTTTAGATGTGCGCTTGGCCTTCGATCGCCAGTTCACCGACAACCAGCCCGGCACACTGGGCAGCGATCTGGCCCCGCTGGGCGGCGCATGGGGATCACTCCAGAGCCAGATGAACCCCAAGTACATGCCCGGACCGCACGTGCTTGGCGCAGGCAATCTCTATCCGTTCTTTGGAATGAACGTGGACTCCTGGGCGTGGGGCAACGTCTACGATCTCGGCTTCAGCCTGAGCAAGATGGCGGGCAGCCACAGCCTGAAGGTAGGTGGCGAGATCCGCCTCTCTGACCAGAACGCACCGGGCTTCACGCTGCAAGGCGGCGGCTTCTTCCTCTTCCTCGGCATGCCGTGGCTCTCCGGCAACAACTTTGCGGACTTCCTGTTTGGAACTCCCTTCCAGGGTGCGGTCACCAAGGTTTCGCCCAGCAGCAGCTACAACTGGTACCAGGGCTACTATGTGGCCGACACCTGGCAGGTCAACCGCAAGCTGACGCTCAACTACGGCTTGCGCTGGGAACTGCCCGGTTCGGTTGCCGAGAGGCACGACAAGACCACGGTGCTGCTGCCCACAACGCCTGACGCAACGCTTGGCGCAAAGGGCGGACTGGCCCTCGTCAACTCCACCAAGTACCCGTCGCGCAACGTCACCGACGTCAAGTACGCGGTGTTTGCTCCTCGTCTCGGCTTTGCCTATCGCATCAACAATTCGACCGTTGTTCGCGGTGGCTACGGCATGACTTTCCTGCCTCCGGATATGGCCGGCGTCATGTCCAACAGCTCGCCTGTTGGCAGCATGACGACAAGTTGGAACAACCTGCCCTTCGGATCTACCGCACTTGGACCGGGCAAGTTCTCCCGCCTCAGCGATCCATTCTCTTCGACCGGTATCCTGGCGCCTCCAGGACGCACCAACCTCACTGGCTGGACGAGCATCCTGGCCGGTCAGGCGATCAGTGCCCCGATTCCGCACCAGTCGCTGGCCAGCACGCAGCAGTGGAACCTGAGTATCGGCCGCCAGTTCGCGGGCGAACTGCTTGTCGAGGCCGGCTACAACGGCTCCACCAGCAGCCATCTGCCCACCACGCAGAGCTACGACGAACTGGCCAAGCAGTACTGGACCGCGTCGCTTGCCACACAGGCAAACACCCCCTACGGAACCTCGTACACCAACGTGACCGACAGCGCCGCAATGGTGGGCGATGCAACCTACAACCAGGGCACGCTGAAGGTCGAGAAGCGCTTCAAGTCCGGCGGCGTCATCTCCGGAAACTACACCTACTCCAAGAGTCTGGCCGATGTGGAATCCAGCAGCGGCGGAGGGTTTGGAAACGGCGCGCAGGCGGTTCCGAACACAGGCAACTTCATCGGATACGGCCCGCAGGACTCGCAGAACCTCAGGGGCGGGGAGTACGCGCTGTCGAGCTTCGATGTGCGCCATCGCGTCATCGCCAGCTATGTGATGAATCTGCCCTTTGGCGAAGGCCAGCAGTGGGCCCACTACAACGGCATCGGCGGCGCAGCGGTCTCCGGCTGGAGCGTCAATGGAATCGTCAACTTCCAGAAGGGCTTCCCGATGTCGTTCAACCAGACGTCCAACAACACGCTGACCGGCTTCGGCTACGGTACCATCCGGCCCAACAAGGTGGCCGGTTGCAACCCGGCAATCTCCGGCACGGGCAAGAACCGCCTGAACAAGTGGTTCAATACCGCCTGCTACACGGTGGCCCCGGACTACTCGCTGGGCAACGAACCGCGCACCGATCCAAAGGTGCGTACGGACGGCATGGCCAACTGGGATCTTTCGGTGTTGAAGTCGACCAAGATTCACAACAACATCAACGCCCAGTTCCGCGCCGAGTTCTTCAACCTCTTCAACCATCCGCAGTTCGCCGCTCCGCAGAACTCCGCCAACGACGCAACGAACTTCGGCGTTGTGATTGCCCAGATGAACAATCCGCGTCTGGTCCAGTTCAGCCTGCGCATCAACTTTTAACCGCTGTTCCTCGCACAACGGGACGCCTATACGGCGTCCCGCCCGCGGGGCTGTCTGGCTCAAAGCATTTCAATGCACTCACCAGCATCTTGCTGGAATCGCGCTTCAGGTGTCCTGTAGCCTGTATGCTGCTCAATATCTCACTTTCCCGCCTTGCGCGAAGATCAGTCGCGAGGCGCAAATCAGCGAGGGGACCAAGAGGTGGAAAAGCTTAGGTCATCACATAGAATTGCCGGCATCATCGTACTCACCGTTTTGGTCTACCTCAGCATCACTGGCCTGATGGTTCAGTCCATCGACCTGCGCCAGATTTTTCTTACGCATACCGAGCCGGTCGATCCCGATATCCAGAGCATGCTCGAACGGCAGGGCGGCGAATTCAACATCCTCACCCCGGCGGACAAGTTCGCGCAGGCGCTGCCCTCTACGCTCGATGCGAATGCGGCGCTCGATAGCGTCGTCAAGTCGGCGCGCGCCACGCTGGGCGCTGCTCCGCTGCGCTTTGTTGAGCTGCGTATGTTCGCGGGCCGGCTGATCGGCAGCGTACAGACTTCCCAGTTGAACGCCAGCTACGACGTCGCCACCGGCTCCCTGTTGAGGCAATCTCCGGTGCAGCCTCTCAGGCCGGTTACGTCGATAGACAGGCTGCGCTACCAGATCAAGGCCTATCACCGCCTCACCGTGCTCGGCAACTGGGCGCTGTGGATCAACGTCGTTGCCGGAGTCGTGCTCTTTATCATGATCTTCACCGGCATAGCTCTCTACCTCAGAATGTGGCGCGAGCGGAAGCGTCAGGGCCTCTCCGGCTTTGTCTGGGTGGGCGGTCAGGGCAAAAAGGACGACTGGAAGCGCGCCGTCCATCGCTGGGTCGGTCTTTCGGCAGCCGTCTTCCTGCTCGTTGTCGCTTTCAGCGGTGAGTGGCTGGCATACGAAAGTCTCGTCTTCGGCTACCGGATGCAGCATGCTGCCGAACTGCGCCGCGCCGCCGCGGGCCCGAATGGCCCCGCCGCTCCCGGAGGCAATCGGACCAACACACCACAACTGCTCAAAGACGCCGATATCCCCGCGCTGCTCGGTGTGACTCTGAACGCGGATCAGCAGGCAGCCGGCGGCGCTCCCATCAAGGCAATTCGCATCCGGGCCTTCGGCAACGTCCAGCACGGCGTAGTCGTCGCCGGTGATGGCGGCGATACCCGGCAACTCACGTTCAACGCCCGCACCGGCCAGCCGGTCAGCGGCGATCCCCAGGCCAGCGGAACGGGCTTTCCATGGGGATGGGACGCCCATCAACTCGGCAAAGCCATTCACCGCGGAAGTTACTTCGGCCTCTGGGCGCGGCTCCTCGACTTCTTCGCCGGTCTGTCGCTGCTCTACCTAAGCATCAACGGCCTGTTCCTCTACATCGACTTCAGGAAACAGCGGTAGACATCGCGATTGAAACCGAGCGTCATGCATCCTGATCGGGATGCATGACGCTCTTCGTTTCCGATATCATTCGACCGAGGAGCTTTGAAATGGATCTCGGTTTGAATGGCAAGCGCGCACTGGTTACCGGCTCAACCACCGGCATAGGATTGGCAATCGCAAAACGGCTCGCCAGCGAAGGCGCGTCGGTGTGGATCAACGGCCGTGCGCAGTCGCGCGTCGACGCGGCACTCGGCGAAATGACCGCCGGCACAAAGGGCGTCGTTGCCGACCTTGCCACCGCCGAAGGCGCGGCAAAGCTCTTCGCCGAACTGCCCGCACTCGACATCCTCGTCAACAACCTCGGCATCTTTGAGAACAAGCCCTTCCTTGAGATCGACGACTCTGAGTGGCGGCGCTTCTTTGAGGTCAACGTCATCAGCGGCGCGCGCGTAACCCGCCACTACCTGCCCGGTATGGTCGAGCGCAAGTGGGGCCGCATCCTTTTTCTGTCGAGTGAGAGTGGCGTCCAGATACCCGACGAGATGGTCCACTACGGCGTCACCAAGGCGGCCGACATCGCTCTGGCTCGCGGCATCGCCGAGACGGTGAAGGGAACCGGCGTCACAGTCAACAGCCTGCTCCCCGGCCCCACCATGACCGAAGGCGTGCGCGGCGTTATCGCAGGGATGGCCCGTGACAGCGGCCGTCCCGCCGAAGAGATCGAGCGCGAATTCGTGCCACTCGTGCGGCCTACGAGCCTCAATCAGCGGCTGGCCTCGGTCGAAGAGGTCTCCGCCATGGCCGCCTACCTTTGCAGCGAGTTGGCCAGCGCCACTAACGGCGCGCCGATTCGTGTCGACGGCGGAGTGGTCAAGAGCGCTTACTGAAGAGCGTGACAATCATTTATCGAAGATGGAGGTTCTTAAGAATGCGCAGGAACATCGTCTTACTTGGGTTTGCAGTTGTGTGTGGTCTGGCGCTCGTCGCGCAGCAGCGCACATGGTTCCCGGTTCAGGGCCGTGACTGGTCGCCTGCGCCGCTCGCCGCCAATGATGGAGAAAAGCGCATCCTAGCGGTTCTCGCTACCATAGCATCTCGCGGCGAGACCTACCTCAGCGTACCCCAGCGCGATGGCCGCACTCTGCGCCTGCTCACCGAAACGGCCGGCGCAAAGCAGGTCGTTGAGTTCGGCACCTCGACCGGCTACTCAGGCCTATGGTTCTCGCTGGCTCTCTCGCGCACCGGAGGCCACCTCACCACCTTCGAGATCGATCACGAACGCGCCACCGAAGCCCGCCAGCACTTTACAGAGGCGGGCGTTGCCAACCTCGTAACCGTAGTCGAGGGCGATGCGCACAAGAACCTCGGCCAGATCAAAGGCCCCGTAGATGTCGTCTTCATCGACGCCGAGAAAGACGGCTACATCGACTACCTCAACAAGATGCTGCCCCTCGTCCGCCCCGGCGGCCTCATCATAGCCCACAACATCGACATGGTCCCCGAATACGTAAAGGCCGTGAACGCGAACCCCAACCTCGAAACCATCTTCTATATGGAAGGCGGCGGCATGGGGATCACGCTCAAGAAGATGTAGGAGCAGTTGTTTCGTTTTTTCGCCATCTCTACAATCTGTCATCCTGAGCGTAGGCCGACCGCGCCTGCGGACGGCCGAAGTCGAAGGATCTGCGGCTGCTTTTCGACTCAGGACAATTGCATCAACGCTAGTCTTGCCTGCGTAATTGGCCGATATGGAATTCAGAGGATACTGATGCCGAGGGAAGCAAAGCAAAAGCGATTTGCAACAGAAGCCGAAGAGGCCGCATGGTGGGAAGCCAATGCAAGCAACCTGGCTGAGGAGTTTGAAAAGACGATTACGGTAGGACGCGCTCGCGGCGCGACGCTGGTCGTAACAGGAGATTCGACGGTTGCCAAAATACAGCTACCCGCGAAAGACATCGCCATGTTGCGAAAGCAGGCGAAAAAGCATGAAATGAACTGCCCGCAATACTTAGGTATGCTGCTTCACGATGCGCTGACAAAGGCGGAGAAGGGGAGAAAGTCGGCGGCGTGAGTGGTGTTGTTCTATTAGGACTAAAAGGCATCGAGTGACCAAACTTCTATTCCGTTTCTTTCAAATTGCTGAAGTCTGGTGAATCCGGGGAAACGTGGCGAGAGAAAGAACACGTACCGAAATTGCTCTTTTCGATTGGTGAGCTTCTGCAAATCTGTTTCAAGTTTCTTATTGTTCTTGGGATCAACTGCGGCGAATATTTCCGCGCCAACAAGGCCTGGGTTACAGCTCATAATGTCAAGTTCTATTGATGCATTGGCACCAGGGGCTAGCAAGAAACCTTCGGCCTCTGGATGCATCTCCAATAAATGACGCGTTGCTGATAGGGCGGCTAGAAACGTCCAAGTCTGGTTTATCTGCTCCATTACGTTTAGGGCGTGGCCTGAGATGGGATGAAACCCGCGGGCCTCAAACTTCAATAGAAAAAGCAATTCAAGCGCGTCAAGATCATGGCCTGTGATGTATCTCTGGACGTTAGCAGCGGCGTCACGTACGAGATCTACATAGCGTTCAATATCTGAAACGTTGTATACCTGCAGGCAGCCTGATCCGTTCTTCATGAGCACACACTCTTGTCTGCATTGAGATTACTACTCGACAAGGTTATTGCGCCTCGGGCTCGAAGCGCTGCCCGCCCCACCGCAGGTGGTTACGCCATCGCCTCCCGCCCCATCGTCTCGAATTTCAACTGGTTTGTCTTGCGGTCTACATCCACCTTTACGTGCGCGCCGTGCAGCACCTCGCCGTCGAGAATCTTGATCGCCAGCGGATCCTGAATCATGCGCTGCAAAGCCCGCTTCAGTGGACGCGCGCCGTACGCCGCGTCTGATCCTGTGGCCAGAATCAACTGCCGTGCCGGTTCGGTGAGTTCGAGCGAGATCGCGCGGTCTTCGAGCATCTTGCGCAGTTCGTTCAGCCGCAGGTCGAGAATCTTGCTCATCTGCGCGTTGCCCAGCGGATGGAAGAGCACTGTGTCGTCCACGCGGTTCAGAAACTCCGGCCGGAAGTGCTCGCGCAAGGTGCGCATCACGCTCTCTCGCGCATTCTCAAAGTCGCGGTCGGTCTTGAGACTGTCGCCAGTCAGAAACGCCGCGCCCAGGTTCGAGGTCATGATCAGCACCGTGTTCTTGAAGTCCACCGTGCGGCCCTTCGAATCCGTCAGCCGCCCGTCGTCCATCACCTGAAGCAGGATGTTGAATACATCCGGATGCGCTTTCTCGATCTCGTCGAAGAGGATCACCGCATACGGCCGGCGATGAATTGCCTCGGTCAACTGCCCGCCCTCGTCGTGGCCGATGTAGCCCGGAGGCGCGCCGATCAGCCGCGAAACCGCATGCTTCTCCATGTACTCGCTCATGTCGATGCGCACCATGGCCTGCTCGTCGTCGAAGAGGAACTCGGCCAGTGCCCGCGCGGTCTCAGTTTTTCCTACGCCTGTCGGTCCAAGAAAGATAAACGAGCCAATGGGACGCTTGGGATCGCTCAACCCGGCGCGCGACCGTCGAATCGCATTGGCGACGATACCCAGTGCCTCGTCCTGCCCCACGACCCGATTGCGCAGCCGCTCTTCCATGTGGACGAGCTTTTTAACTTCGCCTTCCAACATGCGAGTGACGGGAATGCCCGTCCACTTGCTGACGATGGCGGCGATGTCTTCCTCGTCGACCTCGTCCTTTAACATGCGCTCGACGCCTGTATTGCCGTCCTGCGCTGCGCTCAACTTTGTTATCTCGGCTTCCAGCACCGGCAATTCGCCATATTGGATCTGCGAAACGCGGTCGAAGTTTCCCTTGCTGGTCTGTTCCTCAGCTTCACCACGCAGAACGCGAATCTTTTCCTTGATCTCGCTGATGCGGCTGCTGGCCTCACGCTCCGTGTCCCAGCGCGCTTGCATGGCCGTGATTTGTTCGGTCAGCGCGGCCACCGCGCGTTCCACTTCCTCACGGCGCGCCACACTGTTGGCGTCGGTCTCACGCTTCAAAGCCTTCAGTTCAATTTCGAGCGATGTCCTCTCGCGCACGCGCTGGTCTATCTCTGTCGGCTTTGACCCATACTGAACCGCCAGAGATGCCGCCGCCTCATCCACCAGGTCGATGGCCTTGTCGGGCAGAAAGCGATCGCTGATGTAGCGATGCGAGAGCGTGGCCGCGGCCACAATTGCCGAGTCCTTGATGCGCACCTTGTGGTGCGACTCATACCGCTCCTTCAACCCGCGCAGAATGGCGATGGTGTCCTCGACGTTGGGCTCGCCCACATAGACGATCTGGAAACGTCGCTCCAGCGCCTTGTCCTTCTCGATGTATTTGCGGTACTCATTGAGAGTAGTGGCGCCGATGGCGCGCAGATCGCCGCGGGCCAGCGCCGGCTTGAGCATATTGCTCGCGTCGATCGCGCCCTCGGCCGCTCCCGCACCCACCAGCGTGTGCAACTCGTCGATGAAGAGAATGATCTGGCCGTTCGACTCCTCGATCTCCTTCAGCACGGCCTTGAGGCGGTCCTCAAACTCGCCGCGATACTTGGCGCCGGCCAGCATCGAGCCGAGGTCGAGCGAGATGACCCGCTTCTCGCGCAGGCTCTCGGGCACATCGCCGGAGACGATGCGCCGCGCCAGTCCTTCCACGATGGCAGTTTTTCCCACGCCCGGCTCGCCAATCAGGACCGGGTTGTTCTTGGTGCGACGGCTCAGTACCTGAATCACGCGACGGATCTCCTCGTCGCGGCCGATCACCGGATCGAGCTTACCGCGACGGGCCAGCTCGTTCAGGTTCTTGGCGTACTTCTCAAGGGCCTGAAACTTGGCTTCGGGGTTTTGGTCAATGACCCGCTGCGATCCGCGAACCGCAATGAGCGCCTTGAGGATGGCATCGTGCGTAGCGCCGGCCGAGGCCAGCATATCGCGGGCAGCGTCACCCTTCAGGCCTGCAATGCCGAGTAGCAGATGCTCGGTCGAGATGTACTCGTCTTTGAAGTTGGCCGCTTCTTTGAAAGCCTGCTCGATGCCGCGGTTCAGACTCTGGCCAATCGCTGGTTGAGTCGCCGATCCGGACACGCGCGGCAGCTTCTCCTCGATCGTGTGCAAATCGTGCGTCAGCCGCTCGGCCGGCACACCGATCTTGTCGAGAACGGCAGGGATCACTCCCTCGCGATCTTCGATCAATGCCAGAAGCAAGTGCACGGGCGCGAGCTCCGGATTGCCGAACTCGGCGGCGCGGGTCTGCGCCTGCTCGATCGCCTGCTGCGATTTGACGGTCAGTTTTTCCCAGCGAATGGCCATGAATGATAGCTCCTAGCTTCTAGCCTCTAGCTCCTAGCTTGATCCTGCCGGAAGCCTGCGTCTAGTGGCTTTCAAGTGAATTTGAGTTTCCTGTTTCGATTCCGAAAGCAGAACGCGCTGGGAATCAAAAAGACCCCCAGCGCGTTTCAGACCGTTAAGCCGGCTTCCGCGAACACCCGATGGAAGCTAGTTGCTAACAGCTGCCGTTACGCCGCCAACTGCTTTCCCACGCTCACCTTGATCTGCTTGGGCTGCGCTTCGGCCTTCTTTTTCAGTTCGAGCTTCAGCACTCCGGCGTTGTACTCGGCCTTGACGTTCTCCGTGTCCACAGTCGTGGGCAGAGTAAAGGCGCGGAAGAAGCTTCCGTAGCGGCGCTCAATGCGATGGAAGTTCTCCTCCTTCTCTTCCTTGCCGAACTTGCGCTCGCCCTTTACGGTAAGCGTGTTGTTTTCCACGCTCACGTCGAGGTCGCCCTCCTCAATGCCCGGAACTTCGAGCTTGAGAACGACTGTTTTTTCGTCCTCATAGATGTCGACGGCCGGCACAAAGCTGGCGGTGGTCAACGCGCTCTCGCCTTCGTTGAAGTCGCGGAAGAGGGAGTTGAGGCGGTTCTGAAGTGAATGAACTTCCCGGAAGGGGTCCCAACGAGTGATAGCCATAATGATCCTCCATATACATCGAAGAGTTGATGGGCGGGTGGTTTAATCCCAGCCTTCAATTGATCTAATTAAAACTATAGCATAAGTGATTCATAAAAAGTGAGCGTATAGGACTAATATAATGAATTGTCCTGATTAACTTGTTTTTATTCAATGATTTGAATCATGAAAATTTTCTCTTTGCGGGGCTTGACCGCCTTTGCTGACCGCTGACTGGAGCGATCAGCCAGCACCCCATCGCTGTTCCTGCAGGAGTCGTGCCGATAGAATAAAAGCAATGGCGCATCTCTCCGGCTTCCTCTTAACCCTCGACTGGCGTTGGATTCGGCTCATTCTGGCGGCCTTTATCGCCGGAGTAATGAATGCCGTGGCCGGCGGCGGTTCCTTTCTATCCTTTCCCGCCATGCTGGGAATGGGAGTGCTGCCGATTCCGGCAAACGCCACCAATACAGTAGCTGTCTGGCCGGGCCAGCTGACCTCGATCGCCGGGTATCGCGAGGATGTGGTCCGCAACAAGCGCCTGGCCTGGCCCATGGGACTGGCCGGTCTGGTGGGTGGGTCGGCCGGCGCGCTGGTTCTGCTCCACACCCCGCAGAGAACCTTTCTGCATATGGTCCCGTGGCTGCTGCTCTTCGCCGCCACTATCTTCGCTCTCAGCGGGCCTATCAACCGCCTCCTCCGGCGCCGGAGCGTGACCACTATCCAAGCTGGCAAGCGCCATCCACATCTGATACCGCTTCTGATTGCAACCGCATTTGTCTGCTTCTATATCGGGTACTTTGGGGCCGGCGCAGGGTTTCTGCTCATCACGCTTATGAGCCTGGCTGGCTTCGACGATCTCCACGAGATCAACGCCATCAAGGTGGTTACGACGACTCTGGCCAACGGCACCGCGGCTCTGCTGTTTATCGTGAGCGGACAGGTGGTCTGGCATTATTGCCTGCTCGCTATGGTCGCTTGCGGTGTAGGCGGGTACTCGTCTGCCAGTCTGGCCCGCCGGGTGCCGCAGGCGGTGCTTCGGACGACCGTAGTGGTCATCGGCGTCTCCATGGCGGCGTGGTTTTTCTGGAAGAACGGAATCTAGACAGGGATCGGGGGACGCGGGAAAGACTGCTGCCGCTGCACCGCCATTTCCAACACCTGACCCCTGTAAACTGTTCCTATGAGTCATGAGGGAATCCGTATCGTGTCGACCGATGAGCAGGCACGACAGAACCAGGAAGAAAAGCCGCTCGATCGAAGCGCCTCTGCTCCGGCGAAGGTACGTGTGCTGTTGACCGAGGGCAAGGGTGTGGAGATCGACTGGGCAGACGGCCACACAAGCGCATGGAGTTTTTCTTTCCTGCGCGATGCCTGCCCTTGCGCTACCTGCCTTGAAGAGCGCGGTAAGGAAGGGCGCTCCGCCGGTCAGCCCAAGCCCAGGCCTCAGTCTCTGTTGCCCATGTACGCTGCGCCGATAAAGCCAAATAGCGCCAGGGGTGTGGGGCGATATGCGATTGAGTTCGAGTGGAACGACGGGCATCGTTCCGGCATCTACTCCTGGGAGTATCTGCGCCGCCAGTGTGCATGTCCCCAATGCCGGTTGCAAAAAGACGAGTTGAAGGGTATCCCGAACTAGTTTGCGGGCCGGTGTTTATCGGCAGGCAGGAATTGCTTTATTGGCACGTCTAAACCCTGTGCACAAGACTGCGTTGAAAGGAATTCAAAAAGAAACCATGGCGAGGACAAGTGTTAAGGGGAAGGTAGTCTTTATCACCGGCGCAAGCTCCGGCATCGGGGCCGCGACCGCAGCCGCATTCGCTGAGGAAGGTGCGCGCCTCCTTTTAGGAGCGCGGCGCGCCGGGCGGCTTGCGCAGGTTGCCTCTATGGCGCTTGAGAAAGGTGCCGAGGCTGTCCACTCAGTTCAGTTAGATGTGCGCAACCGCCATGCCGTGCAGCGCACCATCGACGAGCTGCCCTCCGAGTGGGCAGAGATCGACATCCTGATCAACAACGCCGGCCTGAGCCGCGGGCTGGAAAAGCTCTACACGGGCCGCTATGAAGACTGGGATGAGATGATCGACACCAACGTCAAGGGGCTGCTCTACGTTATGCGCGCCGTGGTTCCGGGCATGGTGGTGCGCGGCAGCGGACACGTAGTAAATCTGGGCTCAATGGCTGGTGAAGTCGCCTATCCCAACGGGGCGGTCTACTGCGGAAGCAAGGCGGCCGTGCACTTTATCAACGATGGCCTTCGCGAGGATCTCCTTGGCACTCCGGTGCGAGTCACCTGCGTAGATCCGGGGCTTGTGGAGACCGAGTTCAGCCAGGTCCGCTTTCACGGCGATACGTCCCGGGCAGCCAAGGTATACAACGGCATGACGCCGCTTATCGCAGAAGACATTGCAGACACAATCGTTTGGGCAGTCACAAGGCCGTCCCACGTCAACATCGCGCGCATTACGTTATCGTCGGTGGATCAGGCCAACTCGCTGCTGGTTCATCGCGAAGATTCCTCGAAGTAGACCGGAAGATTCGACCTTCGCCGGATGATAATGAATTAGCCGCGAAGGAAGGAGGGTGCATGCGTGCCTGGGAGTTTTCCTCGTTTGGCATTGATTCGCTGGAGCTCGTAGAGCGCCCGGCGCTGGTCCCCGGACCAGGTGAAGTGCTCGTGGCTGTTCGCGCTGTCTCGCTTAACTTTCGCGACCTGCTGATGGTCAAGGGCCTCTACAACCCACGCATGGCTCTGCCCCGGATTCCATGCTCGGACGGCTCCGGCGAAGTGGTCGAACTTGGCCCCGGCGTAACCCGCTGGAAGCGCGGCGACCGCGTGGCGGGCATCTTCATGCAGAACTGGCTCGATGGCCCGATCACCCGGGCGCGAACCAAATGCGCGCTTGGCGGCGACGTCGATGGAACGCTCTGCGAGTTCATGGTTTTCAGGGAGACAGGCCTGGTCGAGATTCCCGATCACCTGAGCTATCAGGAGGCTGCCACACTGCCCTGTGCGGCCGTGACCGCCTGGAACGCCCTCGCAGCCGGCGACATCAAGCCGGGCTCTACAGTTCTGATTCAGGGCACGGGCGGAGTCTCCATCTTCGCGCTGCAGTTTGCCCGGCTGCGCGGCGCGCGAGTCATCGGCATCTCATCGAGCTACGAGAAGCTCGAGCGCGCCCAAGCAATCGGACTCGACGCCGGCGTAAACTATCGCGACGTTCCGCAGTGGGATCGCTGGGCCATGGAAGAGACCGGGGGCGAAGGCGTCGACCTGGTAGTTGAAGTCGGCGGCTCAGGCACGCTGCCCATCTCTCTCAGTGCGCTTCGCTTCGGCGGCACGGTGGCGCAGATCGGCGTACTCTCGGGTGCTGCCGAGCCCCTTGAGATTCCCATGGTCCTGCACAAGATGGCCCGCATCCACGGCATCTTTGTCGGCTCGCGACAGGACTTCATTGAGATGAATCGCGCCATTGAACTCTCGCAGCTTCGTCCCATTGGAGAAGAGTTCCACTGGACGCAGGCGCGGGAAGTCATGGAGAAGATGGAAGAGGGCGGCCACTTCGGCAAGCTTGTCCTGACCGTTAACTGAATTCGCTGAAAAATCAATGGCCCATCGAACCGTTGCTTTGTTCGATGGGCCATTGATTTCCGGAGCCGTAGAACTGCCGTGCTTTGGCAGCCTGCGAGTTCGCTGTTACCGCACGATGAGAGTAAGCGTAGTGCTATGGTTCAGATTTCCAGAGGCTGCCGTCACCGTTATCGAGTACGTCTGCGGAGTGAACGAGCCACCACAGCCGCTGATGCCCGCGGTAAGCGCACAGAGCGCGATTATCCCGATGAGCCAGACACCCAATTTGGAGCGGAAACGGCGCACGCTGCCGAGCGGAAGAAGCAGCAGGGTGAGTGCCAATACCGGCCAACTCGATCTGTGCGACAGAGGCGGCGGGGACGCTAAACCGATCTTGCCGGGCAATTGAACCTGGAATGTCACTGTGGACGCAGGTGAGAGCGCGGGCAGACTAGTTGGCGAGAAGGCTCCGGTCGCACCAAAGGGCAGAGTGTTATTGGCAAAGCTGATGGTGCCGGGCAGGCTGCTGCCTCCAACCGGGGTGATGACCAGTGAGAAGGTGGCCACCTTGGCAGGCGCTACGGTTACCGTGCCTCCGCCTGCCGCGTTCAGCGTGAAGTCCTCAACCACTTCAGTGAAAACCGAACTGGTAGCCGGACCGTAGTTGCTGTCTCCCGAGTACGCAGCCGTGATGGAGTGCGTCGCCTGCGTAAGCGAAGACGTCGTAAAGCTGGCCGATCCGTTGCTCAGGCTGGAAGTTCCAATTTGAGTTGAGCCGTCGTAAAAGATAACGCTGCCACCCGGTGTGCCTGCCGGAGCCGGAACACTGGCCGAGAATGTGACCGCCGTGGTCAGAAACACTGGGTTCGCGGAACTGGTCAAGGTAACGCTCGGCGTGGCCGGAATCACGGTGATCGTCACGCTCGCTGTATTGGTCGTGTAGTTTGTTGTATCGGTGGGCGCAAAGCTAACGTTCAGTGCGTGCTGGCCGACAGTGAGCACCGTACCCGCGGCCGGGTTGTAGGTGAACGTGCCGGCCACAGTCGAGGATGCGTTCAACTGGGTCGCACTCAGCGCGGTCCCAAAGACGATGGGCGCCGGGTTTGCCCAGGTGATGGGCGGCGGCTGCCGGTAGATCACAACATCCGTTCCCGTGACGTTTGTAGAGAAGGTTACGCTCGAAACCGTGGCTACGATCTGGCCGGTGTAGCTCGAAAGACCTCCGGCAGGATAGGCTCCCACCGCGACCGTCAGTACCACGGAATCCGTAGCGCCGCCTGCCAGGCTGGCGTTGCGGGTGCAGGATAGCGTACTTACAGTGCACTGCCAGTTGCCCGTCGCATCGGTCATCGACGTAACGGTCATCAGCTGCGGCATGGTGAAGGTGAGAATCGCCGAACTTGAGGTTGGGGTCGTGTTCGAGGTATTCGTGACGTTTACTGTTACCTGATCCGCGGCATCGTTCTGCGTTACAACCAGTGGACTGGGATTGAATGTGATGCTCAGAGTAGGCACAACCACCGGCTGCACGAACGACGACAGATCGAACAGCGCGTACTCCAGCATCTTCTCCTGCGCGGTCATCACATGTGTCGTTGGGTTCGGGCACTCGGCCGGAAATGTCTGGCCTCCAGAGGAGATGTTGTATACGTGATAGTCGTTGTACATCACCCGGCCGCACTGCTGGGCCGCAGGCGCGCCTACCGGGGTGTTGAACGTCATCTGCATTACGGGGGTGTTTGAAATGGCGGTGCCGCTATATGTTCCGTTGTTCAGCGTAAGCCACGACTGGGTAGGAGCAATCACCGAGCCCACATCGGTGCGCAGTGTATCGATGCTGATCTGATTGCCGGTGCCCGCGACTGTGGCGCCGGAGTTTTGCAGCCACTGGGCCAGTGTTGCGCCGTCGCTGAAGTTGGTGGCGATCGTTCCCACGCCTGTATTGATGCTCTTCTCCGAACTGTACGTCCAGTTGGCTACCGACGGAAACAGCGCGTTAAAGGGAGAGGCCGGCACCAGCCATGCATAGCTGTAGTGTGTGCCGAAGACGCGTCCGCCCGCGTTCGCGTAGTTGAAAAGGTTGGTGGCTCGGCTGGCGGTGGCCTGGCCGGTAGCTAATCCCTGGCATGGGAACATCACCATGTCGTATCCGTTGAGCAGGGTCGCCGATTCCATCAGCACGGTCTCGCTTGGAGTCGATGCATTGATCTGCGCGCCCGCTGAGTAACTGCCCCTGTAGTAGTGAATGTGCCCGCTCGCATTCACCGATCCGTTGTCGTCGGTAAACTCGGTGTCGGAGATGCCCATGTCGCGGAGCACGCACTCGGCTCCGTCCACCGATCCGGTGGCGATAGCGATCATCGGAATATCGCCCTGCGTATGGTCGGCGGGCATATGCAGCGCCAGTCCCGTTACCGGCGTGGTATCCACCGCCTGCGTGAACTGCCGCCGCCACTTCCCGGCCTGAATCACCACCGTGTACGTCGTGCTCACCGGAACGTCGGGGATGGTGAACGAGCCATCCACATCTGAATACGCATAGCTGACGGCGCCCGATGGCGCCTGGTAGGTGAGGCACTGAACCCCGGAGGGAAGCGCCGGAACCGGATTCGTGGTGATGTAGACCAGCACGTTGGGAATCGGTAGCGAGGACGACGTGGTCCGTGGATCGTAGACTTTGCCGCTGATGGTAGTCGTTGTCTGTGCCGAAGCAATGCCGGCGGCCAGCAGCAACACCAGTACAGCCGGTATCCCAATCATCCAGAGATGTGCCCGAAGCAAACAACGGAACCCGGAAAGTGAGCGAGGAACACTGATGATTCTGGCCAAGAGATTACCTCCAGCGGAGCCTGCGATCCTGCGGAATCGGCCGTCCATGCTCGCTGCGCTTATAGCACAAGTCAACTTCAACTCGCGGAGGCAAGAAAAATCCCTCGCTTCGAGCAGCCGGCATGAACCCCGATTCCAGGCCACCATGATAGTCGATTCACGATATCTCTTTCATGAAAATTTTCAACGACCCCTTCATCGGTATCATGCCCAATCTCCTTTCCGGTCATGCGGATACACTCTGATTTGCCCCGATATTGGACACTCTGACCCGCACCTGGCTCGTGTTACGAAAACGCGGCTCTGCGCAAGCGGAAACCAGAGGCCTGAAAATGCCCTCTGGAGCAAACGCTCCCGAGGGCATTTTCACTGCGGACTTGGTGGTAGGCGAGGCGGGAATCGAACCCACAACCCCCGGCTTAGAAGGCCGGTGCTCTATCCAGTTGAGCTACTCGCCCGCAACATTATTGTAGCTTGAAAGCACCTTCGCACTCAGCTGCGATCAATCTCGCGAACCGCCGCGGACATCTGACATTTCGAGGAACCGGATGACTGCGGATTCTGCCCAGTGCACATTGGGGCCCTGGCTCAGAAACGCGCAGTGGCCTCCGTGGTCGCTCTCGACCAACTGAATGTGCGGGTTGAGCCGGATCTGCCGCCGAGTCTCTGGTAGCAGCCGTATGAAGGGGTCGTCTTTGGCCAGGAGCACCATGGTTGGCACCGCAACTCGATCAATAACCCGGGCGGCCGCGGCACGGTAGTAATAATCGTCGGCTCCCGTAAAGCCGCTATAGCGCGCAACGATCTTCTCGTCGAACTCGCGGAGCGACCAGACGTGGCCGAGTCCGGCGAGTTTGTAGATGCTGGGAAACAGTTCGGCTTTCTTCCTGACCCGCTGCATCAGCCCGCGCAGAAAATGAAACTCGTAGGCCCGGTTCCACGGCTCGTGGAGCGCGTCGGAGCTAGGCGCAAGATCGATGACCGGGCAGACGGTGGCAACGGCCGCAAGCGGCGTTCGCGCGCCCCACTCTCCGGCCAGTTTCAGAACCATATTGCCGCCCATCGAGTAGCCGGCCAGAGCCACGCGCTCCAGTCCGAAGCGGCGGGTGAAGTGCTCCACCACCGCACCCACATCGGCCGAGCGGCCGGAGTGGTAGAGCGTAGGCGTCAACGCCTCGGTTCCGCCGCAGTTGCGCATGTTCATGCGCACCACGTTCATCCCCTTGTCCCAGGCCAGCGTGGTGAGCCCGCGAATGTAGCGCGAACCTGAAGAGCCCTCCAGCCCGTGAACCAGCACAACTGTAAGCCGCGACGCGCGCGCTTCAGCGGGCTGCCAGTGGCAGTGGCACAGCACGCGGCTGCCATCCGCCGCATCCACTTCCACCGTCTCCGCTTCTGCGGCAAGGTGGAACTCCGGCCTTGGCCAATAGTTTCCCGCGATGGTTTGCAGGTGGCCGCTGCTCAAACCGAAGCGCGGGCGAAAGAGTGGAATACCGGCGGGAAGGGAATCGAATTCGGCGGACTCAGCTATACATTCAGGGGACACAGATACTCTCTATGCAACCAACATACACGAAGTGTCACCTTCCGGACCCGAGTTCCGCTGCCATCTGAGAATTCAGGTTCGCGCAGGGGTTTAGGATGGTTACGGCTGCGGAATCTGCCCGAGGAACACTATGAATATTCGATCGCTTCGTCTTGCCGTTCTTGCGCTTCTGCTTACGTCGTCCATTCTCGCTTCGGCCCAGTATTCGGTCGAGCGCAATGCGGACATCGTCAAGCTCACCGACCAGAAGCACGAGACCACCGTCTCGGTCCTTACTTCGGTAGGCAACCTGGTCTTCTCCATGAAGGTCAAAGGGCAGGAGATCATCCACTTCCCCTTCGCTTCGACCGATGCCTTCAAAGCCCGTCCTGCTACCACCGGCATTCCGTTTCTAGCTCCCTGGGCCAACCGGCTCGACGAGCAGGCCTTCTACGCCAACGGCAAGAAGTACACCTTCAACATGGCCCTTGGAAATGTGAAAGGCGCGACGCCGATCCACGGCCTGCTGACGCAGACCACCTACTGGCAGATCTTGGAACTCAAGTCGGACAAGACCGGCGCATGGCTTACTTCGCGGCTCGACTTCTCGAAGCACCCGGAGCTGATGGCGCAGTTTCCCTTCGCGCACTCGATCGTCATGACTCAGCGGCTGCACGACGGCGTGCTTGAAGTTCGGACGCGCATTGAAAATCTGAGCGCCGATCCCATGCCCGTTGCCATCGGTTTCCATCCCTACGTCCAGGTCACGGACTCCGGGCGCGAAGACTGGACCATCAGCGTAGCGGCCAAATCGCACTACCTGCTCCAGCCGAACAAGATCCCTTCGGGCGAGACCGAGCCTATCACGAGCCTCATGAAAGATCCATCCGCGGCCGCGTTGCGCGATCTGAACCTCGACGATGTATTCGGAGACCTGGTGCGCGACAGCCGGGGCAGGGCATCGTTCAGCGTGACGGGAAAGAAGCAGAAGGTCACGCTTGAATTTGGGCCGAAGTACCACGCCGCGGTGCTCTTCTCTCCCAACCCGAAGAACGCCGCGCCGCCGAATCCGCAGCAGCCTCCGCGGCCTCCGCAGGACCCCAACTTCATCTGCTTTGAGCCGATGGCCGCGATCACCGACGCCATGAATCTGGCCCAGGCCGGCAAGTACTCGGGGCTTGAGTCGATTACGCCGGGCGGAGTCTGGGAAGAGAGCTTCTGGATCGTGCCGAGCGGATTCTAGTGCGGGCGAAGGGCTCTCTAAACGATGTATGGCAATGTAATATTTTTTCGGAACGAGGGAATGGTTATATGCGCATTGTTATGAAATCTGTGGCGTCGATCCTCGTCGTATTTTGCATGAGCGCCATTGTGGTCGCGCAGGGCGCGGCTCCGCAGGCACCGCCGCCACCGGCTGCGCGCAAGCTTGTTTCGGTGCGCCTGACGCCCAAAGTGTA
Source organism: uncultured Acidobacteriaceae bacterium (assembly GCA_903842065.1). Taxonomy (GTDB): domain Bacteria; phylum Acidobacteriota; class Terriglobia; order Terriglobales; family Acidobacteriaceae; genus Telmatobacter. Next base: position 162,957 of record CAIMKZ010000013.1, read on the forward strand.
TTGGGTCAAAGGTATGGGCTTCGGCGCCTTTATCGTCGGCGAAAAGGGCGTGATCGTGTTCGATGCCTGCCGGTCGCCAGAAGCGGCCCGGCAGATGCAGGCGCTGATCGCCAAGGTTACTTCAAAGCCCATCACGACGATGATTTTGACGCATTCGGACTCGGATCATGTGAACGGACTGCCGGCGTTTCCTGCCGGAATTCGGATCATCTCTCTTGAGCAGAACCGGAAAGATATTGTGGACTCGGCGACGGAAGGGCATCTCGCGCCGGAGTATATGGCGATTCCCAAAGCGTATCTTCCCAACCACATCGTCGCGGGCCGGACGGAGATGAAGATCGAGGGCGAAAAGATGGTGCTGCTCTCCTGGGCGCCGGCGCACTCGCTGGGCGATCTGGTGATCTACCTGCCCGAAGAGAGGATCATGCTTGCCGGTGACCTGGTGGTACTGGACCAGCAGGACCTGCCGCTGATTCACATCGATCATGGCGGATCGTCGAAGGGCTGGGTAACATCGGTCCAGGGGATGCTGACCTACGACGCCAGCCTGTACATCGTCGGCCACGAGGGCGCGGTAGTTCGCGACGATATAGAAAAGCAGTTGGACGCCGCTATTGCAGAGCGCGCTAAGGTAAAGGAACTATACGAAAAGGGAGTGCCGCTTGCTGAGATTCAGGTGGCGGTTCAGGACCCCAATCCAAACAAGAAGCCGGCATCTGGCCCGGCGAACGGCCCGAAGTTTCCTCCGTTTTCCGAGGTGCTCTACACCGAGTTGAAGCGAGGTACGTTCTAGAGGCAGTAACGATACAGACGGCATTCAACAGCAAGTCCCAGCCGCTTTAGCTGGGATTTGCTGTCTGTGCAGGCAGTGCAATCCAACAGACGAACCGTCACTTGCCCCGTGCCTTGAGCTGCGCATCGAGCCGTGGATACACGCGCCGCGTGTTGCCCTCAAAAATTTTGTAGCGTTGCTCGTCGCTCAGGTGTTTGCAGGCGTCTACATATTTCTTGGTGTCGTCGAAGTACTGGCCCGTGTTGGGATCGATGCCCCTGACCGCGCCGATCATCTCCGAGCCGAAGAGAATGTTCTCGACCGGAATCACGTTGGTCAAAAACTCGATGCCCGGATAGTGATACACACAGGTGTCGAAGAATACGTTGTTGAGAATCGGCTCCAGGGGCTTCTTGGCCTGTTCGAGCGAGAGTCCGCGATACCGGCCCCAGTGGTATGGCACCGCGCCTCCGCCGTGGGGAATCACAAAGCGCAGAGTGGGGAAGTCCTTGAAGAGATCAGAGAGCAGGAACTGCATGAAGGCCGTTGTGTCGCCGTTCATGTAGTGGGCTCCGGTGCCGTGCGCCGCAGGGTTGCACGAGCTTGAGACGTGGATCATTGCCGGCACGTCCAGCCGCACCATCTCCTCATAGATCGGATACCAGAAGCGGTCGGTCATGGGCAGATCCTGCCAGTAGCCGCCCGAGGGGTCGGGCGAGAGGTTGCAGCCGATAAAGCCCAGCTCCTCGACGCAGCGGCGCAGCTCGGCAACGCAGTTGGCCGGCGAAACTTTGGGCGTTTGCGGCAACTGGCACACCGCGGCAAAGTTGTCGGGGAACATCGCGACTACCCGATAAATAAGGTCGTTGCTCACCCTTGCCCAGGTCTGCGAGGTCTGTTCGTTGCCCAAGTGGTGCGCCATCTGGCTGGCCTGGGGTGAAAAAATCGTCAGGTCGCCGCCTCGCTCCTTTTGCAGCCGGAGCTGTCCGTCGGCGATCGCCGCGCGGATCTCGTCGTCTGTGATGTGCAGATCGGAGATCTTCGGCTGGTTGGCGGGGTCGTTGGCGTTGTCGAGCTGCTTTTTGCGCCACTCGTGAATCTGCTTGGGCGCCGTGGTGAAGTGACCGTGACAATCGATAATCATTCAAATGCTCCGTGGTGATTCAGGCTGCGACTCAATCTTCTCAGGTTTGACAAACTTCTCGCCAGACGCCCGCGGGCGCTGCTGTACAAGTAAAGATGAACGGGAAACCTCTGATAGCAAAGATTCAGAAAAGTGGTCCGGGATGCGGGAAATTTGGTTGTGAGCCCAGGATCTGCGACCCTGGGGCCGCTGCCGCCATCGAATGGCAAGCACCTCAGATAATAGGATCTCAGGCAGAGAGTTTTTCCCAGCGGCCCAGCCGCGTAATCCAGTAAGGAAGGTACAACAAAATGGCAGACACCGGCCGGTTGAACAACATCATTCGCGCGTGGGAAGAGGGAAGGCCCGCATATGCCTCGTTTGCGCCGCCAAACAAGCACGCGGCGATCGACTTCTCGACGGCGCCCTACGACGGCATCATCTTCGAGTGCGAACACAACAGCTGGGATGCCGACAACCTTCAGGACGCCATGCAGTACCTGCTCAACCGCCAGCAGATACACTCGGCCCCGACGCTGGCTCCCGCCGTCACGCCCATCGCCCGCATTCCCTCAAACGGCGTGGAGATGAACCAGTTTCTGGCCAAGCAGGCGCTGGACCGCGGTGTCTACGGCGTGGTCTGGCCGCACATCGGCACCCCCGAGCAGGCATCGAACGCGGTTGCCAGTTGCCGCTATGCGCGCAAGGCCGGGTCGGAGTTCTATGAGCCCGCCGGCTTGCGCGGCGACGGCCCGGCTAATGCGTGCAGATATTGGGGCCTCAGCCAGCAGGAGTACTACCGGAAGGCCGACGTCTACCCCCTCAACCCTGAGGGCGAGCTGCTGGTCTTCATCATGATCGAGAGCATCAAGGGGCTGGATAACGTCGACGAGATTCTGGGCAAGGTTCCCGGCATCGGCTGCGTGCTCATCGGCGAGGGCGATCTGAGCCAGGCCCTCGGCTATCCCCGCCAGTACGAGCACCCGGTGGTACACGATGCCATGCACCACATCGTGCAAGTCTGCAAGAAGCACAAGGTGCCGGTGGGCCATCCCCACGTGACCACTGCCAACGTGGAGTGGGCCATCAAGGAGGGCTTCAGCTTCCTGATGTCGTCTCCGGTAAAGACCTACGCCGCCATCGACAAGGCGCGGGAGATTGTGAAGGGGCAGCGGAGTTAGCAGAGATAGCGGGGTTAGCGGAGTTCGAGTTTCTATGGCGGGATGGGAGTTTGGGCTTCCATCCCGCCTTTGTTTTCTGCTCTTATGCCGGTACAAAGATGGTGCTTACCGGGGCATTAATGGAGACGCTGTGGGCGACAGGCGTGATGGCGCCATTGCCGCGATTGACGCTGAAGAGCGCTACCTGGTTGGAGGCGTTGTTGGGGACGCACAGGCTTCCGCCGTCCGGTGAAAAGTCGAAGTTCCAGGGGGTTTTGCCGCCGGTCGAGAAGCTCTGTCCGCGGCTCAGCGTCCCCTTTCTGCGGTCGATGGCGAAGACGTGCAGTACGCTGTCGACCCGGGTGTTGGTGTAGAGGAAATGCCCACCCGGTGCAATGTGGATCATGCCGCCGCTCGAAGTCGGGGTCGACGGGATGATGGTCTGGATCTGCATGGGAGTGCCGGTAGCCTCATCCCAGGCATAAACATAGACGGTGGCGGTGATCTCGCAGACCAGGTAGAGGAAATTGCCGTTGGGATGGAAGACGGCGTTGCGCGGACCGGAGCCGGCGGGCATCTGCAGGAAGGGCGGATTGCCGGGCGTGATTGCGCCAGTCGTTTTGTCGTAGCGGGAGATGTAGAACCGGTCAGCGCCGAGGTCGGCCGCCAGCAGGTAGCGCTCGGTTGGCGAGAGCAGAACGTGGTGGGTGTGCGGGCCTCCCTGCCGGGGGGTGGGTCCGGAGCCTTCGTGAATCTGGGTGGAGGCCATCTTGCCGATCGTGCCGTCCGATCCGACATCGAATACATTGGCTCGACCGCCGCCAAAACAGCCCACGATCAGGTGCCGCCCCGACTTATCCAGGCAGATGGCGGTCGGCCCGCCGCCGTTCGACGGTACCTCGCTGATCTTCGTGAGCTTGCCGTCGGGACGGTTGATGCGGAAGCTGAGCAGCTTGCCGTCGGTCTTACCGTCGTTGCCTAATTCGCTGGTGGTAAAGAGGGTTTGCAGGTCGGCGCTGAGTGCAAAGGTGGTGGGCTGAACTACGTCGGCGGCCAGGGTGAGGGGCGAGATGGTTCCGGTGACGGGCTCGAAGCGGCAAACGTATAGACCCCTTCCCTCATCGGCGCTGCGTGAGCCCATATAGAGCAAGTAGCTTTTCTGAGTGGCGAAGTGCGGCAGGAGGTGGGGTCCGATTACAAATGCACCCGCCCCGGCGAGAAAGTTCCTTCTTTCCATGAGACATGCCTTCTTTTCGTGCAAGGTAGGAGCCTCTGCGGCGCCCTAGAGAAATGTAAGCGTTACCGCCCGTCCAGCGCAATGATCCATGCGTCTTTCGATGCCGTCGCAACCGTCTCTAGAATGGCCCCGACTTTTGGCGGATGCGATCCCCGGCAAACGTCTTTCCGCCCATTCGGTCCGGCTGTGTCCAGAGCCACAAGGAGAGAGATTCCATGAAGCTTCCCATGATTGCCGCGCTGCTGTGTGCGGCGGTTGCTACCGCAGGCGCACAGGCTCCCGCTGCCGTGCATCTTGGCCACGCCAGCGAGTTGGTTATCAAGTCGCTGCCGGCCAAGTCGGCCCAGCCACTGACCGTGACCAGCACGGCCTTCAAACAGGGCGAGACCATTCCCTTCGAGTACACCCAGTATCGGGGCGACATCTTCCCCGGTCTGACCTGGACAAAGGGACCCGCCGGAACCCGTTCCTACGCTGTCATCATGCAGGGCCTGGGACTCACGCCTCCCGCGAACGGCAGGCCATCGGTGACCAGCATCCACCTGACTCTCTATAACGTGCCGGCCACGGTGACCGCGCTCAAGCAGGGCATGGTCGATCCGCCGGCAGGTGCCAGCTACGCCGAGAACATCCACGGAATCAACTCCGCCTACGCCGGGCCGCACACCCATACTCCGGCTCCCAGCGGCTACCACTTCCAGGTGTTTGCGCTGGATAGCACGCTCAAGCTCGATCCGGCGACCACCTTTGAGGCGATGGTGGACGCGATGACCGGCCACGTGCTGGCCAGCGGGGAACTGATGGGCACCTCGGCCCGGGATCCTGAATCCAAGGACATGCCCCTGAGCCAGGTGCCGACCAAGATTGAATCCGGGATGATCCAGGGCGTACAGGGCCGCGACCGGTCGGTCACGGTCTACAAGGGCGTTCCGTACGCCGCGCCACCGGTAGGCGATCTGCGCTTCAAGGCACCCGAGCCGCCCAAGGCCTGGGAGGGCGTTTACAAGGCCGACCACTTCGGCAAGGTATGCCCGCAGGGCGGAGGACAGGGCGGCGGCAACCAGGACAACATGAGCGAGGACTGCCTGACCACCAACATATGGACTGGCGCGGCCTTTGCCCTCGAGCGGCGGCCCGTCTACGTGTGGATCTACGGCGGCGGCTTTGCCGGCGGCTCGGGCTCAGAGCCCCAGTATGACGGCGAGGCTCTGGCCAAAAAGGGCGTGGTGGTGGTGACGTTCAACTACCGACTGGGCGCGCTGGGCTTTCTGGCCACTCCCGAGCTGAGCAAGGAGAGCGGCCACAATGCCAGCGGCAACATCGGCCTGCTCGACGACATCGCGCTGCTCAAGTGGGTGCAGAAGAACATTACCGCCTTTGGCGGCGACCCGAAGCGGGTGACGATCGGCGGCTGGTCGGCAGGCGCGGGATCGGTGGGCTTCCTCACGATGTCTCCAATGGCCAAGGGGCTGTTTATTCGGGCCATCGCCGAGAGCCATGCCCGCGACCCGAGGGATACGGAGCTGCGTTACCTGGCCACGTCCTACCGGACGATCAAAGACGCCGAGGCGGCGGGCGCGAAGTGGCAGCAGGAGAAGGGCGCCAAGTCAGTAGCCGACCTGCGCGCCATGCCGTGGCAGGACCTGGTGGTCAAGGGCATGGTGAACGACGACGCCGTGGATACGGGCAGCAACAACAAGCCGCCCATGTTCCGGCCGACGGTAGATGGATACGTGCTCCCCAGGGGCTATGCGGCCACCTTCGCGGCGCACTCGCAGGAGAATGTGGCGGTGATCGCGGGCAACAACCTGGACGAGACCGGTGCAGCGATGGACGCGCCGATGCCACCGCGGCCTGAGGGTCAGGCTGGCGCAGCCGGTCCGGGCGCAGGGGGCGGACCGGGCCGCACCCCGTTCAACCTCGACGCCTATGTGGCCGGGGCAAAGCGGCGGTTCGGAGCGCTGGCGGACGACTACCTGAAGCAGTATCCAGCGACGAACGATGCCGAGGCAGTGGCGTCGCGGAACTCGGCGGCCCGGGACAACAACCGGGTATCGACCTTCCTCTGGGCCGGAGACTTCACCCGGGGAACCACCAAGCCGGTCTTCAACTACTTCTTCACGCGGCGGCCGACGGGCGACCGGGGCGGCGCGCATCATGGAGCCGAAATTCTGTTCGCCTTCGGGAACCTGGACATGGCTCCGCCGAAGGATCAGCCCTGGACGGACGCCGACCGCAAGGTCGCCGATACCATGTCGTCCTACTGGGTGAACTACATCTCGACCGGCGACCCGAACGGTCCGGGACTTCCGCGCTGGCCTGCCTTCGACGCCAAATCGCCGACGGTGATGGAGATCGGGGACCACATGGGGCCGATCCCGGTGGCGACGGAGGAGCACCTGGGCTTCTGGAAGCGGTTCTTTGCAACGCAGAAGGCATGGTGATTTTTCTGGCGTAATTTGGCAAGTGTTTTTGTTTCAACAGCCTGCGACCGGCCATGCCTTGCTAGTGCAGATTTCAGGGTGTTTACGAGTAACTGCCCTGCTTGCAACGGGTTAGGGAGAGGAGGCCAGATCGGGGCCGGGCAATTTGCCCGGCCCCGAAGTTTATGCGGCAGGCTGGGCCTCCTGCTGGTTCGAATGCCAGAGGTGGAACTCGGCCTCGCGGCGGGTACGTAGGCCGGCCAACTCGCGGGCGCCGGCGTAGTCCCAGAGCAGAAGCTGCTCGGCGGCGGCGTTGTAGCGGCCCCGGTTCAGCTCGGCCAGTAGAGTTGAAGCGGCCAGCCGCTTGGCGCCGAGGTTGTAGCAGAAGTCGACCAGCGCATCGAACTGGCCCTGGCTGAGCGGCACACGGACCAGGCGCGCGACCGCCTGCTCGGCTTCGCCGACGTCGCCGGCGAGCAGCCGAGCGGCTTCGGGCTCGGTGATTCCGTCAGGCCAGGCCGCCGCGCCGGTGACGCGATGGCCGTATCCGATCGTGGGAAAACCATTTGCATCCATATAGATACGCTCTTTGAATCCCTCTGACTTCTTCAACAGATCCAACCCCTGCTGGCTCATTTCCATGGTGAATTTCTCCTGAAGCCGGATCGGCTCCTAATTCCGACGCTAGCAAAATCACAGAATTAATCGGCAAATGCGGCAGAGAAATTTCGGAGTCGCGGGGAAGGGCACCGGGCCTTCCGGCCGGGTAAACGCATTTCGATGTCAACAGGAATCGCGCTGATGGAATCTGACTAACAAAAATGCGGTCTAAAACAGGAATTTGCACCAATATCGGTGCAAATCGCCAAGCTGTTTTATATGAATAGCTTAGGGTGAGAAATGGAGTTAACTCCAAACTTTTCAACAAAAAATCCATTGTCTATTTCGCCAATAGTGCCGTGTAGAGGTATCGACTTGGTAAAATAGCTCTATGGTGATGACACGGATAATCGGCAACCTGAAGCTGGGAGCTCCGCTAGGCAAGTGCCTGCTGGCGGGTGTCTCTTCGGTTGCACTGGTCAGCGCAGTGGCGTTAGTCGCTACGGGGACCGTGCAGGCGGATGTGCGACTCCGGCCTAGCCCAACCCAGAATGCTCTGGAACCTGTAACTTCGGCGACGCCCGACTTTTCTCTGGCGGCTCCTGAAGTCGGTGCCACGCAGGAGGGCGTCGCCTCATGGTATGGTGGGGTGTTTAACGGCCGTACGACCGCTAGCGGCGAGCAGTATGACATGTACGAGATGACTGCTTGCCACCCAACCCTCCCGTTCGGAAGCCTCGTTCGGGTGGAAAACCTGTTGAATCATCGCTCCGTCGTGGTCAAGATCAACGACCGGGGGGACCTCGTCAGAGACGACCGGATCATCGATCTGTCGTTTGGCGCGGCCCAGCAGCTCAAGATGATTCACAACGGCCTGGCCCTGGTAGAGGTGAAAGTTCTCAGGGTGGGCAAACAAAGAGTGAGGGAATAGCAGCCACTTCGGCTTATCGTGGGACCGGCCTTCGGGCCGGTCCTTTTCCTTTTGGCTGCGATGGCAGTTCGGCAAGTGAACCTTCTGCATCCGTGCGCGCATTCCTGCCGTCTAAGTAGTAACCAATGATTGATCAGACGCCATATCGAGCAATTACCCGCGGGATCGAGGTTAGCGTGGAGCCGGCCTATGTAGCCCAGCAGGCCGCGCCCGGCGATAAGCGATACGTATGGGCCTACCGGGTAACAATCGACAACCAGGGTTCCGAGACCGTGAAACTATGCGGCCGTCACTGGCGTATCACCGATGCCAGAGGGGCTCTGAACGAGTTTCGCGGGCAGGGTGTGGTGGGCCAGCAGCCGGTGCTCAAGCCGGGCGAGGCCTTCCAGTACTCCAGCTGGGTGCCGCTGCACACGCCGTCGGGCATCATGATGGGAACCTACCAGATGGAGGCCGGGAACAACGAGGTCTTCGAAGTAGAGATCCCGGTGTTCTCTCTCGACAGCCCCGGCCAGACGACACAATACAACTGAGTTTTCGATGAGGGGGGGGATTTGCCTTCGCTCTACTTCTGCGCCGCTTCCACCGTGTCGTCCTCGACCACGGCTTCGAGTTCCAGCGGCTCGCGGAGCGTCAGCACCGGGCACACGGCGTGGGCCAGCACCCGGTAGATAGTGCGACTGCGCGCCAGTTCGGCAAGCGCCGAGCGGCGAGTTGCGCCCAGCACGATCAGTGTGGCGCGGTGCTTGTCGGCTTCGGCCAGAATCTCGATCCCCGGATTGCCCTCAATCACGATCTGCTCGACAGCGGAGCCGCAGCAGGTACCGGTCACTTCGGCCAGCTTGCCGAGTTCGGCTGTGACGGCGGCAACGTCGGGCGGCGACGTGAGAGGCTGCTGGTCCTCGGCATATGGCGAAAGAACGTGCAGCAGGACCAGGCGCGCGCCTTCGGCCTCGGCTATCTGGCAGGCAAGCGCTGCGCTCGGGCGAGAGGTCTCTCTAAGTGTGGTGGCGTGCAGCACCGTTCTAGGGCTGGCTTCGTCCACCGGGAGATGAGCCTCGGGTCCCACGGTTATGACCGGGAGGTAAACCGAGCGCAGCACTTGTTCTGCAACGGAGCCCAAAAGCAACTTGGAAAGCTTGCTCCTGCTCCGGGTCCCCATGAGTACGCGGTCGGCATCGAACTGGCGGGCCACTCGCGCGATCTGGTGGGCGGCATTGCCCTCCCGCACCACCGCATCGCAGTCAACCCCTTCGCGCCGCGCGTACTCGCACCACGGCGCAAGTGCCTTATCGGCAACTTCCTGCAAACCTGAAGGTTCGAAATAGGGCCGTCCCGCCGAATCGGTCGACATCACCGACGCCGAAGACAGCACATGCAGCAGCACCAGCCGCCCATCGCTCTGCCTTGCCTCATAGAGCGCAAAGGGCATCAGCCGCGCGAGATCGTGCAGGTCGGTAGCGACCAGGATCGTGCGCGGATGCGACCAGCGATGAGGAGCCGAACTTGCCACTTCTGCCTCCGTTGAGGAGAGGTTGCCACCGATTGTAATCCCGTTTCGTGTTGACCCGCACGTTTTTTGGTAACCCGGATCACATCCACGAATTCGGTCTACAGAGCCGCCTTTGCTATCCTCCCTTTGGTGGCCCCAGAGGTCTTTCAATTTTAGATATCGTTTCCATCTTTGAGCAGGAGTACCGCGCGCTGCGTCCCCGCGCGCCCATGCCGCCCGTCCACGTCCGCTTCCGACGGTTCACGTCGCTCAACACGACGATCCGTCTGCGCGAGGGCGAACTGCACGCCAGCCTGTCGGATCTGCTGGAAGGCGCGCCGGAGCCGGTGCTGCATGCCATCGCGCATATTCTGCTGGCCAAGCTCTACCGCAAGACCATCGACGCCGCGCAGAACCTGCGCTACAAGCGCTTTGCCACCAGCGCGGCCGTCATGCGCCAGACCGAATTGGTGCGCACCACACGCGGGGCAAAGAGGTATTTTGGCCCCGAAGGCCGTTACTACCACCTCGAACGCATCTTCGATGAGCTGAACACGCGTTTCTTCGGTGGCCTTCTGGGCCGGCCCGAACTTACCTGGAGCGAGCAGACCGCCAAGCGTCTGCTGGGCCACTACGACGCCGCCCACAACACTATCGTGGTCAGCCGCGTCTTCGACCGGCCCTCAAGCCCGCGGTATGCAATCGAGTACCTGCTCTACCACGAGATGCTGCACCTGAAGCACCCGGTCAGGATGAAGGGCGTGCGGCGCACCGTGCATGGCCGCGAGTTCCGTGCAGACGAGGCAAGGTTTCCGCAGCTCAAAGAGGCGCTGGCGTTTTTGAAGCGGCTGTAGGCTTGTTTGTCAGCGTGCACGGGCCGCATGACGACGATACATGCAGTCGTTCTCGACGCACTTGACGCCGGCCACCTGCGCCCGCTCGATGGCTTCGTCGTCGACCACGCCATCCTGGAGCCACAGATACGGAATTTTGAGCCGGATCACGTCATCGACGATGGCAGGCACGAACTCCGAGGCGCGAAAGACGTCCGCCACATCGATCCCCGCGCCAGTCTGCTCGCGGGCGGCAGTGTCCGCTGAATCGAGGGTCGGATAGCAGGGCAAGTTCAGAATTTCATTCAGCGCCGGATTCACGGGGAAGATGCGATAACCGTTCGCTGCCAGATAGCGTCCGACGCGATGGCTCGCGCGCCAGGGCTTCTCGCTCATGCCGAGGACAGCAACGTTCTTCGACTCGCGCAGAATCTCGTCGATCACAGCGGCATCGTTCGGCACGGAACAGTCCCTCAGTCCCTGTCTTTTTAAACGTCCAGATCGTCGTCGCCACCAGCGGTCGCCGTGCCGCGGCGCTTGGCCAGCAGATAGCCGCGCAGAAAGGGTTCAAGGTACCCGTCGAGCACCTTGTCCACATCTCCCACTTCGACTTTCGTGCGGTGGTCTTTGGCCATTCGATAGGGCTGGAGAACGTAGCTGCGAATCTGCGAGCCGAAGTTGATCTCGAGCTTGGAGTCTTCGAGCTTCCGTGCCACGGCGCGCTTCTTATCCAGTTCGTACTCGTAGAGCCGCGAGCGAAGCATCTTCATCGCCTTCTCGCGGTTCTTGTGCTGGCTGCGCTCGTTCTGGCACTGGACGACGATGTTGGTGGGCAGGTGGGTCATGCGCACGGCCGAGTCGGTGGTGTTGACGTGCTGGCCGCCCTTTCCTCCGGAGCGGTAGGTGTCGATGCGCAGGTCTTCGATCTTGATGTCCACATGGATGGAGTCGTCGATCTCAGGCGACACAAAGACCGACGCAAACGACGTGTGCCGCCGCTTGGCCGAGTCGAAGGGCGAGATGCGGACCAGCCGATGCACGCCGCTCTCGCCGGCGAGTTGCCCAAAGACATAGTCGCCCGTGATGGTGAAGGTGGCCGACTTGATGCCCGCCTCGTCGCCGTCCTGGTAGTCGTTGATCTCGGTCTTGAAGCCCTCGCTCTCGGCCCAGCGCAGATACATGCGCATCAGCATCTCTGCCCAGTCCTGGCTCTCGGTGCCGCCCGCGCCGGGATGCACAGTCACGATGGCGTTGAGGGGATCGGTCTCGCCGCCGAGCATGGTCTTCACTTCAAGGGCCTCGGCAAAGTCAGACAGATCCTTGATGCCCTGCTCGATATCGGCAAGAACGTCTTCGCCCTCGCGAGCCAGTTCTATGTAGGTCTCAATGTCGCCCGAGCGGCGGACGAGTTCTTCGTCGTCGGCAACGAGCGTCTCCAGGCGCTTTTTGTCGCGCATCAGCGGCTTGGTTGCGTTTGGGTTTGACCAAAGCGCCGGATCGGCGAGTTTGGTTTCTATCTGAGCGAGTTCACGGCGGATGCGAGCCGGGTCAAAGATACTCCCGAAGGTCGCGCACCTGATTGCGGACCGGGACGTAGGCGAATTCCAGATCGTTCAAGGACATGGTTTTAGCTCAAATAGCGCGTCTTGATTAGAGTGCAAGACCGCGTCCTGTTTCTTTGCTCAGAATATCATCCGATACGCACTGTCGGCCTGTTGCAACTACTGCCCAGTTGCCCAATGGAAGCTCGCACGGAACTTGACATTTGTATATATTGATAGTGTAATTTGTAATACACGAGGTGCGGAACATGGGTACTGCAATCACTTCCATAAGACTGGACACGAAGCTGGCAGACCAGGCCGCGCGCGCCCTGGGCGTCAAAACGCGCACTGAGGCTGTGCATCTGGCGCTCCACGAGGTTGTGGGCAATCGGCGCTTCAAGGAACTGATCCGCAAGACGGAAGGCAAGCTCAAGTTTGCCGGCGCCAAGGATTGAGATTCTCCGAATGAGCGCGATGAATGAGATCATCCTCTTCGATACTTCCGTCCTGATCGACAATCAGCGGGCCGGATGCCATTCGCTGCGGATCGCGGCGTGTACTGGGCTGATAAGAAACTCGTCGGTCGTGATGGCGGAGCTGAGCCGAGGAGCCACAACTGCCGCCGAGAGAAAGTTCGTGCAGGAGTTAGAGGCTAGCCGCCCGGTGCTGACTCCAACCGAGAAGAACTGGCACGAATCGGGCCGGATACTAGCCGCCATCCGTGCCGACAAGGGCTTCGAATCACCCAAGCTGCGCGATCTGCACTTCGATGTGTTGATTGCGCTGACCGCCCGCACTCACGGCGCAACCCTGATTACCTCCAACCACGCTGACTTCGAGCTGATCCGCGCTTATCGCGGGTTCAAGCTAGAGGTATGGTAGTGGAGTTTGAATGAAAACGGCGATGAAAAGACCGGCAACGGGATGGAAGTTGCAGAGAGTTACGACGCATCCGGGCAACATGCTGCGCGAGGAGTTTCTTCTCCCGCTCGGTATTACGCAGAACGCGCTGGCGATGAAAATTCACGTCCCCGCCACACGCATTGGAGACATCATTCACGGCCGCCGAGCAGTCACGCCCGACACGGCTCTGCGCCTGGCGCAGTTCTTCGGCAACAGCCCGGAGTTCTGGCTCAACCTCCAGCAGATGCACGACCTGTCAAAGGCCCGGCTGGAACTGAGCAAGACGATTGAGCGGGAAGTAGAAGCTTACGCCGGGGCGTGAGTGATTGGTTTGAGGACGAAACCGCAGGCCCTAAAAGCGGGAATTTGGGCACACATTTTCATGTGGTCAGTTTGTTTCCCCTTAAACCGGGACCAACCCGCAGAAAGAAATGAACGCGGCGGAGAGCGGCCGGTAGGCGATGGCGGTTCCCACCCTAAACGCAAAGATCGCGTTTAGGATGGGGCTCCCAGAGTGGCGGTGGAACTAGCGATGGAACAGCTAAGGCGGGCCACCAGCCCCGTGAAATTCGCGAGTTTTTCATCCCCGATTTCAGCAACTGGAAGGACCACGACTCCTACCGTCTGGCCTTCGACCGGCTGCTCAAAGACCTGCAAGGCAAGCCCGATTCTTCTTCCATTTGACTTCTGTATCGTTAAGCGATACATTTGTTTTTGTGATCAGGAGCTTTGCGCATAAGGGGCTGGAAAGGTTTTTCCGCGCCGGTTCAAAGGCCGGGATTCAGGCTCAGCACGCCCTGCGGTTGCGTCTCCAGTTGGGAATGCTCGACGATGCTGGCGCGCCCGAGGACATGAACGCCCCCGGATGGCGGCTGCATCCCTTGAAAGGCGGTCTTGCGGGGCACTGGTCAGTCACGGTGAACGGAAACTGGCGTCTGACATTCCGCTTTGAAGGTGAAGACGCCATCCTGGTCGATTATCAGGACTATCACTGAGAGGAGAGAACGCTATGCGTATGTACAACCCACCGCATCCCGGCGAAGTGATTCGCGAGTATCTCGGCGAGATGACCGTATCGGCGGCGGCTAACCACCTGGGTGTGGGCCGGGTCACCTTCTCGCGTGTCCTCAACGGCAAGGCCGCCGTCTCGCCGGAGATGGCCGTGCGCCTGGCCGCCGCCTTCGGTACCTCTTCACCCGAAGTTTGGCTGCGCATGCAGGCAAAGCACGACCTCTGGCAGATCGGCAAGCTCAACAAAATCCGCGTCTCTCCGCTTCCCCACCTGCAACATTCCTGAAACTCAGAGCATTTCACTTGTATCGCCTGTAGTTTTCAATATGACAGTATGGCCCTTGTACTTGTAGGGAATATCACGAGTATCGTGGACCAGTTCCGCCGCGTCGCAAAAAGGGCACTTCATCGCAATACTCCTTTCACCGTCTATCCGCCCATCTTGTCCTCATCGGTCGATGTACCAGCCTCCAGCCTCTCCCGACGTCGATCCGCACGCAAATTGCGGACATATGCGTCTGTATCCGGGAGATCGGTTCGATCCTTCCAAAGCCCGACGATCCCAAGCATTCCGGCCCGCCGCCGAGCATGGGGCGACCGATAGACAAGGAGAACCGCCGCCAGCACCACGCACCCCCACCCAAACACATCCCCATGCGCGGAGTAGAACGTAACCTCGTTTGAGAGCCCGAACCGGGCGGTTAGCTCGCCGGTCTGGTGGCGCGCTATGCTTTGGCGCACACGGCCATATGGGTCGATGGCTGCCGTGGTGCCGTTGTTGGTGTCGCGCAGAATCCAGCGGCGGCTTTCTACCGCGCGCATCCGGGCCATGTTCAGATGCTGCCAGGGGGCGCTGGTGTCGCCGTACCAGCCATCGTCGCTGATGTTGACCAGCACCTCGGCCCCGTTGGCGGCAAGGTGGCGCACTTCATCTGCAAAGACCGCCTCGTAGCAGATAAACACGCCGTAGCGGTGCTGTTTGCCGTCGGCCCCAGTGAGCAGAAACGTCTTGCGCTCTGTGCCGCGCGTGAAGGCCCCCACCCGTCCGGTGAGCTTGTGCGCGAAGGTGAGCAGGTCCTGGAAAGGGATGTACTCGCCGAAGGGGACGAGGTGAATCTTGTCGTAGCGGCCGGTGCGGCTGCCGTCGGCGCCTACGATCATCGCCGAGTTGTAGTAGCGCGTCTCCAGATCGCCTGCCCGACTCTCCAGCCCAATGCCACCCACCACCAGCGGCGCATGGGCCGCAGCCGCGACCGTGCGCAGGGCCTGCTCGAACCGCGGGTCGCCTTGAATGAACGGAGCAGGCGACTCCGGCCACGCCACCAGCGCCGGAGAAGCGCTTCCGCCAGCAGCCGCAACCTCGCCCGCAGGCGCGCCGGTCTCGGGAATGCCTGCGATATACCCGGTGTTCTTCGACGCGGGGGCGGTGGCCAGCGCGGTAAACTCGCGCGTGTGGGTATCCCACGCCGCCCCGCTCCATATGTTCTCTTCGGCCACGTTCAGATTGGGCTGTACCAGCACCGCGGTATCTGTAGGCTCGGGATTTTCCGGCAGCGCGTAGGCCATCGCCGTCAGCGCAAAGACGATTACCGCCAGCACCACCCGCCACGCCGGACGGTTGCCGATGGCGCGCCCCGGCGTTCCCGCGCACAGAAACTCCCATGCGATGGTTGCGTTGACCGCCACGATCAAAAACGTGATGCCGTATACGCCTGTCCAGGGGGCCAGCGCGGAAATCGCCTGGTTGTCGATCTGCGAGTAGCCGAGCTGGTCCCATGGGACTGAGGTGATCCGCGCGGCTGCGAGTTCGAGGGCGGTCCAAAGAAACGGCGCGAAGACGAGCGCCGGCATCACCGATCCGGTCCGCTGCCGGACCCATGCGACCCCTGCCGCGAACAATCCAAAGTAAGCGCCCAGCACCAGACTGTAGCCCAGCAGCAGCAGCACCGAAACCGACGCAGGCAGGCCGCCGTAGATGTGCATGGTGGCATAGATCCAGTAGCAGTTGCCCATGTACCACAGCGTGCCCGCCAGATATCCGAGCAGGAAGGCGCGCCGCAGCGGTCGCCTGCCGCCGTCACCGGAGAGCACGGCCCAAAGCAGTGGAACCAGCCCGATCCACGCAAAGCCCGCCCGCCAGGGGGGCATCGGCCCGGCCAGCGGAAACGGCAGCTCAAGAAGCGCCGCGGAGACCACCGCCGCAGCCCATAACTTCCATGCCTTCATGGGCCGAGTTTACCGCAGCCCACCGCCGCGCCGCCTCTAGCAAACTTTCATACTTCTGCTGCCCGCAAAAAACATGAAAAGGAGCCATAAGGGCGCTGTAAAAGGGCCATAAGTGCCAGCGCCATAAAAACATTCCTCTGCTTACGCTTGAATCATGTTTATCGCAATCCTATGTGTGCGGGTGCTTGAGTTCTTGTTCCTGATCGGGTTGGTCGGCTCGGCTATTGTTGCAATCATTAGCTTTATCGAGGATATGAAGGAGCTGTTAGACAAGGAATAATCGATTTGATTTCAGGCACTTGTCACTCTGGCAGGCTTCTCTTGACAATCACATTCATTGAAAATAAACTCAGCCGTAGGGCGTATGTCGATACCAATTCGACTGGCTGAGTCCCCATTTTCCTCCCGGAAAGCGTATAAATGGCCACGACCCGTACGACTGTAGCCCCTCCGTCTAACCGAGTTCGCCTGATTGTCGCGTCTTCGGTGATGCTGACCTTTATCTCCTTCTGGCGAGCCGCGGCTATTGTGCTCAACGATCTTGCCTCCTCGGCCTACTACGCCGGCGGCATCGCCGAGCAGGCCATTGGCGCCTCCGCTCCCTGGTTCATTCTGGGCATCATGCTGTTCAGCTTCTCCGTGCGCGCTGTTTACGTGGAAAGCTGTTCGATGTTTACCCGTGGCGGCGTGTACCGCGTGGTCAAAGAGGCCCTGGGCGGCGGCTTTGCCAAGCTCAGCGTTTCGGCGCTGATGTTCGACTACATCCTTACGGGACCGATCTCGGGCGTATCTGCCGGCCAGTACATCACCGGCCTGATGAACGAGCTGATGATTCAGGCGGCCCAGAGCCACTGGCTGCCGCCGGCGCTGATGGACCCGGCTGGAAACGCCTTCCAGTTCAACCGGGATTACACCTCGGCGATGTTTGCCGCGCTGGTGACCATCTACTACTGGTGGCAGAACATCAAGGGTATCGAGGAGTCCAGCGACAAGGCTCTGCGCGTTATGCAGATCACCTCAATTATGGTGATCGTTCTGCTGGGCTGGGGCATTTACTCGATCTCCGTTGTGGGCGTGCATCTGCCGCCGTCTCCGATTCCGGCACATCTGAAGTTCAGTGAGGACGCGCTCGGGTTCCTCAAGGGCAGCGGCCTGCCGATCATGGGGTTCTTCGGCATCCTGATGGCATTCGGCCACTCCATCCTGGCCATGTCCGGCGAGGAGACGCTGGCCCAGGTCAACCGCGAGATTCAGCATCCGAAACTCAAAAATCTAAAGCGCGCGGCCATCGTCATCGCCATCTACAGCCTGGTGTTTACAGGCGGCGCCACGCTGCTGGCGTCGATGCTGATTCCCACCTACGAGCGGACGCACATCTACGGGGACAACCTCATCGCAGGTCTGGCCATGTACATGGTCGGTCCCATGTTTCTGCGCCTGGCCTTCCGCATATTCGTTGTGGTGGTCGGCTTCCTGATTCTCTCCGGCGCCATCAACACCTCGATGATCGGCTCCACCGGCGTACTGATGCGCGTGGCCGAGGATGGCGTGCTGACCGACTGGTTCCGCCAGCCGCACTCGCGCTTCGGCACAAGTTACCGGATCGTCAACCTGGTTTTTGTCTTGCAGATGGTGACCATCATCGCCTCGCATGGCAACGTCATCATGCTGGGTGAGGCGTACGCTTTCGGCGTCATCTGGTCGTTCACGTTCAATAGCCTTGCCATGCTGGTGCTTCGCTGGAAGTTCAAGGGCGAGCGCGGCTGGAAGGTTCCGCCCAATATCAAGATCGGCAAATATGAAGTGCCGGTCGGCCTGTTTTGCGTTTTCCTGGTGCTGGGCAGCACTGCAATCGTCAATCTATTCACCAAGGCCGTGGCCACGGTCAGCGGCATCGCCTTTGCGGCAGTGTTCTTCATCATCTTCACCATCTCAGAGCGCGTCAACCTGAAGCGCCACGCCAAGACCGCGCTCGAGATGATGGATCACTTCCAGCTCGAGCATCAGGAGACGATCGACCGGGAGACGCTCGCCGTCCGGCCGGGAGGCGCCATCGTCACCATGCGCGATGTGAACCACCCCTACGCGTTGCACTGGGCGCTTTCGCACATCAGCACCGACGAGCGCGACGTGGTCGTAGTGAGCGTACGCCTAATGGGCGCGGGCAGTCCGGACCATCTGAGCGCCGACCAGCCGAACTTCAGCCAGCACGAGCAGACCGTCTTCACCAAAGCCGTCTCCATCGCGGAGAGCTTCGGCAAGAAGGTATCGCTGCTGGTTGTTCCGGCAGCCGACATCTTTACCGCGCTGGCCCAGTCGGCCAGCTCGCTTGAGGTCGAGTCCGTTGTTTCGGGTAGCTCCAGCTCGCTCACCGCCGAGGAGCAGGCCTTCTACATGGGCCAGGCGTGGGAAGCTCTGCCCCAGCCCAAGCGGCAGTTCAACTACTGCATCGTCGGCGAGGACGGAGTCGTTAAGGTCTTCTACATCGGCCCGCACGCCCCCTCTCTCAGCCCTGAGGACGTCCAGCTGGTTCACCGGTTGTGGCTGAATATGCGCCGCGACCCCTCGATGCAGGACCTGCACCACAGCGACATCATCACCTTCGCACTGACCCGGCTGGCCGGCCAGTATGCTCGCGACAAGGCTGAGATCCTGCGAAATCTCCGCTCCTACTCGCTAGCAGCGGCATCCCCGGCGCCAGCTTCGCCACAGATACTTCCGCAGGAAGACTCTATCCAGCAGTCTCCGCGAGCCATCAGGCAGACACGGGACCAGTAAGACAGGGACGGATAAAGCAGGGACTAAGGGACTGAGGGACCAGGGACTAGATAAGTACTCTTAGGACTTCGCTTTTCAGTATCGGAAAAATAATTGCCCCATCTTCTTTGATCTGAAGATGGGGCTTCTTCTTAGTCCCTGTATTAACACCCCTCGAACACGTCTCCCGGCTTCCAGTCCACCACCTTCACGCCAGGGGGGACGAGCTTCGCCAGTCCCTCCGGTGTCCCGGTGAGGATCGGAAACGTACCGAAGTGCATGGGCAGAACCACCTCCGGCATAATCAGCTTCGTCGCCAGCGCAGCCTCTTTCATTCCCATGGTGAAGTGGTCGCCGATAGGCAGCAGCGCTATCTTCGGCTCATACAGTTCGCGGATCAGCGCCATATCGCCGAAGACCGCCGTGTCGCCGGCGTGGTAGATGGTTGTGCCGCCTTCAATCGTAACCACAAACCCTGCCGCCACGCCCACGTAGTGCATGCCGTCCTCGTCGGCGGCCGCGGCTGAGTGCTTGGCGTCCACCATCGTCGCTGATACGTCCTTGAGCTGTACTGTCCCTCCCAGGTTCATCCCTACCGTATGCTCAACGCCCTTCTTCGCCACGTAGTCGGCCAGTTCGAAGATTGCCACCACCGTCGCCCCGTGACTTTTCGCCAGCGGCACGGCATCGCCTACATGATCTCCGTGTCCGTGGGTCAGCAGGATGTAGTCGATCTTCGACGGCAGTTCCAGATCCTTCGGATACGACGGATTGCCCTTGAGGTACGGATCGATCAGGATGTTGGCGCCCTTCGCGGTCTGGATCAGCACCGCCGAGTGTCCCAGCCAGGTAATGCGCGTAGAATTCTTTGCCGTCATCGCTTCCTCCGTCTCGATCATCACGCCTATCGCAGGGGCAGATCAAATCCCCGGCGTCGAAATCATGCTAAATGAGAAAGCCCCGGCCGAAGCCAGGGACTGTGTTCGAACTTCATTGCGGATAAGCAGTGAACCCAGCTGATCCCTGTTCCCTGATCCCTGATCCCTGTTTCCTATCTTTTATCGCGTCACAATCACTTCAGAGATCGAATCCTTGGCCAGATAGACCTTGTGGCCGCTCCAGCCGGCGAACAGCCGCTCGATACTGCGGTTTGTGAACGCCCGCTGAATCGGAAACTGCTCGGTGAGCTGGACCTCGATATCGCTTCCCTGCGTCACGTGGAAGCGGCACAGAACCTTCTCTTCGCCCTGCATGCGGGTATGGAACAGGGCCAGCACCTGCCCGCCCGGGTTCATGGCGGAAAACAGCCGGTCTACGACAGGTTGAACCAGCGGCTCGGGCAGGTAGTCGAGCGCGGTCCAAAGCAACACCACGTCGAAGGTCCGTCCTGAGAAGTTCAGCGTCTGGTCCAGGTAGCCCTGCACGTTCCACACCGGCTGGCTGATCTCGCCCTCTTGCGTGGTCTTCCAGTTTTCCGCCCAGGCATCGCGCACCAGGTCAGACATGTAAAGGCTGTGTCCCAGTGTCGTCAGCAGGTTGATGTTCTGCGGCGAGGTGTAGCCCACGTCGATGATGCGCAGGCCCGGCTCCTTCTCCATCCGTTTACGCATCACATCCCACGCGCCCGAGTGGCGCGGCACGCGCGGTCCGGCGAGGCCCGTTGCGGGCGTCGGTTCTTCGCTTTCCTGTTTCCTCCAACGGCCTAGCAACGCGGGTTCCTCAAGGGGATAAGAGAACAGCAATAGAAACTCGCGAGCTTAGCCTCGCGAAGTATGGAGCCTGCGGGGTCAGCCCTCAGACTGTTTGGACGCGGACTGAGTCAGGTCCACCTTGCCGCGGAAGACCGCGTTGTCTTCAACCGCCAGCCGCAGGGCGCGGATATCGCCCTCCACCTGGCAGCCGGCCCGCAGCTCGACTCGGCCGCTGGCCAAAATGTTGCCCTGGACGTGGCCCAGAATCAGAATGTCCTTGGCCGAAAGATCCGAGGCCAGGTTGGCGCTGGCACCGATCGTCAGACGGCTGTCAGTCAGGGTTACTGTGCCTTCTACGCGGCCATCGATGATCAGATCCTCGTTGCCTCGCACTTCGCCGCAGATCACCACGCTCTTGCCGATGCGCGCGGGAGCATTCTCTACTGCCATGGGCCCTACCCTTTCTTTTGCGGCACACATACCCAGCCGGAGCACTCGCGTCCTACAGCGTGGATTATCGGTCTATGAACCGCCATATTCGTCGATTCCGGGGGGACGTCCTTGCCGTCTAATGTAACACGCCGCCGCATGTTTTTTGTTAGGAGGGCCGTTACACTGAATTCAGTGCGTAGACATCTCTTACTGAAATCGTTCATCGTCGCCGTGTGTCTGGCGTCGAGGCCGCTTCCCTTTCCTGCCCAGCCCGTCCCCGCGCTGGTTTCAACCGCCCTTGCCAACGAACTCGGCGCGGCGCAGGACCAGAGACAACCCATGCGCTTCCTGCTGCGCAAGTCCAGTCCCCGCTACACCAGCACTCGCCAGATCTACGAGACCCGCGACGGAAACGTATCGCTCCTGCTCAACGCGAACGGCCAGCCGCTCAGCGCCGCCGACCAAGCCAAAGAGCACGACCGTCTCGCCCAGATCCTTGCCGATCCCAGCCGCCAGCGCCGCCGCAAGCAGGGTGAGGGCGCCGACCGCGACCGCGCCCTCAGGATCCTCCGCGTCATGCCTGCCGCATTCCTCTACAGCGACGAAGGACCCGCGCAGGCCGCTACCGGCACGGTCGAGCGGTTCACCTTCCGGCCCAATCCCGGCTTCGAGCCCCCCAGTCTAGAGACACAGGTGCTGGCCGGCATCTCCGGCGAGATCTGGATCGACCCCACAGCCCAGCGCGTCGTCCGCCTTGAGGGCCGCCTGGACCGCGACATCGACTTCGGCTGGGGAATCCTCGGCCGCCTTTACAAGGGCGGCTGGATCCGCCTCGAACAGGCCGATATCGGCGCGGGACAGTGGCGCGCCGTCCGCTTCGAGATGAAGATGAGTGCGCGTGTCGTCTGGAGGACTCGTGTCTTCGACACCGTCGAAGAGATCAGCCAATACGCCGCCCTGCCTCCCTCGATCGGCTACCGTGAAGCCATCGCGGCGCTCGAAGGCAAGCAGATTCCCGGCCGGCAGCCCTGAAACGCCGGGCAGTAGCCTTCACCCTGCCGCAATCTCAAAAATGTTGGCAATACCGCGCTACAGAGCCGCTATTGCCACAACTGTCGAGCGCGCTGCCAGCCCTTTTCGATAACGCGGACGGAGATGGCGTCGAGCTGAAGTTCGGCGGGATTCTGCCACTCGGCCCGCTCGATCCAGCGCACTCCATCGGCGTCGGTGCCGGCGCAGAGCTTGCCTCCGGTCACGCGGCAGAGGTAGTCGGCGATGGCGTAGTGGTACTGCACCTGGTCCCCGTCGCGGTGGATGCGGTCGAGCAGCTCTACGAGTTCAACCGGCTCGACGACGAGGCCGGTCTCCTCCTGCACCTCGCGCACTGTGCCTTCGAGTAGCGTCTCGCCCAGTTCGAGCGCGCCGCCGGGCAGGGTCCAGCGGCCTTTCATCGGCTCCTTGCCGCGCCGGATGAGCAATACCCGGCCCTCGTGGACCACAACCGCGCCCACGCCGATGATGGGTGCCGATGGAAACTCGCGCTGCATCTTCGCTCCGTGCTCCTGCTACCACGATAGCGGTTCCGAGCGAGTGTGAGGTGGAATGGAATCCCCCAGCCTGCGGGTATCATCACATCAGCAGGGAGGAAACATGGCGGAATACACGCTCCTTATCGACGGAATGCACTGCGGGTCCTGTGTGCGCCGGGTGAATCAGGCGCTGGAGGCGACTCCGGGGCTGAAGGTGGGCGAGGTGCGCGTGGGCGCGGCCCGGGTTAGCACCGAAGAACTGCCGGCGGTCGATGCGGCCATTGCGGCCGTGGTGAAGCTGGGCTTCAAGGCCCAACTGGCAGTCTGAGTGGCAACCGGCGAGACAGAATCGATCACTCTGCCCGTGCTGGGCATGAGCTGCGCGGCCTGCCAGCACCACGTCGAGGAGACTTTGCGCGCGACGGCGGGCGTTGCAGGCGCGCGCGTGGACCTGATGGCTCACCGAGCTACGGTGGTCTTTGACCCGGCGTCGGTCGGGCCGGAGCAGTTGGTCGAGGCCATTCGCAGCGCGGGGTACGATGCCGTGCTGCCCAGAGCGGGCGAGTCGATTCAGACGCGGGACGCGGGCGACAACTCCGCCGCCCGCAAGGCCTGGGCCATGCTGGCGGCGGGCTTTGCCGCCATGCTGTTCTCCATGCCGCTGATGATGGACGGCGGCGCAATGGACCGCGCCTTGATGCGCGCGCTGCCCTGGATGTACGCGCTCCCGGTAGAAGGACTGCGCGGGGCGCTGCTCGGGCTTACGGCGATTCTGATGGTCTGGGCTGGCCGCGGCATTTACGTGAGCGCATGGCGTGCTCTGCGCCACGGCGCAACCAACATGAACACGCTGGTGAGCCTGGGCACGGGCGTGGCCTTTGCGTGGTCCGCTTACGCAACGCTCGATCCCGCTCCGGGCCGCATGGTCTACTTTGACGCCGTGCTGCTGATTCTGGGCTTTCTGCTGCTGGGCAAGAGTCTCGAGGGCCGCGCCAAACACCGTGCCCTGGGCGCGCTCGAAGCGCTGGCCCGGCTGCGGCCGGCCACCGCGCGCCGCGTTCGCGACCACATTGAAGAGACGGTGCCGCTCGCTGAAATTCGTACGGACGATCTGGTGCTGGTGCTCCCCGGCGAGCGATTTCCCGTCGATGCAACTATCGTCGAGGGGCGCACCACGGTTGACGAGTCGATGCTGACCGGCGAATCGACGCCGCTCGACCGCCAGCCGGGAGGCCGCGTGCTGGCCGGCTCGCTCAACTACGACGGCGCGGTGACGTGCAAGGCAGACTCGCTGGGCGCTTCGACGGTCATCGAGCAGATCGCCCGCATTGTGGAGCAGGCACAGGGCTCGCGCGCGCCTATGGAGCGGCTCGCCGACCGCGCCAGCTCCATCTTTGTCCCCGTGGTGCTGGCGCTAGCTGTCGTAACCTTTGTTGCGTGGATTATCGCAACTCACTCTCTGCAAATGGCTCTCGCCAACACCGTTGCCGTGCTGGTCATCGCCTGCCCCTGCGCCATGGGGCTCGCGGTTCCCGCCGCGCTCACCGTGGCGGTAGGCCGCGGCGCGCAGCTAGGCGTGCTCTTCAAGGGCGGGGAAGCGCTGGAGCGCATGGCGCATCTTGACGCGGTGATTCTCGACAAGACCGGTACGCTCACCGTGGGCCGGCCGGTGCTCGAAGCGGTGCACACGATCCCGGAACGGATAAATTCATCAAGCAAAAAACTGGGTGCCCCAGGTCCCTCGCATCTGGGGACCTGGGAAAGTACAACCCTCAACCAGCCACCTCTCAACCAACCACTGAACCTGGGTGCCCCGGGTCTCGATTTTGAGACCCGGGAGAGGACAGACCCCCGACAGCAGGAACTCCTCCGCATCGCCGCCGCCGCCGAGGAACGCTCCAATCATCCCCTGGCCCACGCCATCGTCGAATATTCTCTTGGTCTTGGATTAACGTGGGGGCCAGCCGAAGCAGTACAGGTCCTCCCCGGCAGAGGGCTCACGGCTCGCGTCGAAGGCCATGACTGCCTGCTCGGCAACGCCGCCCTCTTTCAGGAGTTCTTCGTTCCCCTGCCTGAAGGGATCGCGCCGCCCGCCCCCGGCGTCACCCGCCTCTGGATGGCTCTCGATGGCGTTGCTGTGGGCTACTTCGACGCCCGCGACGCCCTCAGGCCCGATGCGGCTGCGGCGATGGCTGCTCTTCACGCCTCCGGCCTCAAGCTGCTCATGCTCACCGGCGACACAGCGGCCGCGGCCGAGCCTATCGCCCGCCAGGCAGGCATCGAAACTGTCGAAGCCGGACTGGACCCGGCGGCCAAGCTTGCGCGCATCCGCGATCTTCAGAGCACCGGCCTGCGCGTCGCCATGGTGGGCGACGGAATCAACGACGCCGCCGCTCTGGCCGCAGCCGACGCGGGCATCGCCATGGGAACCGGTGCTGATCTCGCCCAGGAGGCCGGCGACGTGTTGCTCCTGAGGGCCCGGCCCGGCGCAATTTCGGCGGCGATTGGGCTGGCCCGCCAGACCCTCGCCATCATGCGCCAGAACCTCTTCTGGGCGGTGGGATACAACATCCTCGGCATTCCGCTTGCGGCGGGCGTGCTCTATCCGGCCTTCCACATCCTGCTCTCGCCCTGGATCGCGGCGGCGGCCATGGCGGCCAGCTCGGTCTGCGTCCTCTCAAACAGCCTGCGGCTACGTGGTTGGCAGCCGGGGCGGTAGGGTTGTCTTAGGAGCCGCCAACAAGCCAGCACTTGACATCTTCACAGATTGTGAAGTATCGTATGTGAGTGCATATAGTCACTCGCCGTCATCTTCGCGAAGCCATCCACAAGTATCTGGATGCAGCCAGCGAAATCGAGGCATGGGCGACTGTAGTGGAGACGGCCCGGTGGCGCAACTTCGCCGAGGTTCGCAGCTGGTTCAAAGACTCAGATTTCGTAGATGGCTATGTGATCTTCAATCTCCGGCGGAATAGGTACAGGCTGATTACAGTCGTTCATTATGCGAAGAAGATTGGTGACAGGCAGACAGAAGGACACGTTTACATCCGCTCGTTTCTGACACACAAGCAGTACGATAATCGCGCCAACTGGGATAAGAGGTTTGGGACACAATGAGCACAGTTCTAGCCAATCCGGCCGAAATGATTGCGAAAGGCGCGCCCCGCGTGATTCACAACGACGAGGAACTTGAGCAGTACACCGAAGCATTGTTCCGGTTGACGGCGCTCGAAAGCCCTTCCGAATCGGAACTCGATGCCATCGATCTGCTCACCATGCTTATCGACCGCTACGAGCGAGAGCACTTCCCCATTCCCGCCGCCGATCCCGCTTCCGTGGTGCGGTTCCTGATCGAAAGCCAGGGCCTCACACAGCGCGATCTGATTCCGCAGTTTGGCACGGAGAGCGCGGTGTCCATGTTCCTGGCCGGCCGGAGAAAGCTCACGGTTGGGCAGATTCAGAAACTGGTAGTGCGGTTCGGACTTTCAGCCAACGTGTTTCTGGCTGCCGAGAAAGCCGCGTGAACCACTAGCTTTATCCGCTTTATTTCTCTCGGATGCGTTAGCACTGGAGTGGAATATGCCAGAACTTGGACCGGTTGTTCTTTCAGACGAAGAAGCAGATGAATGTCAACAGATGATTCGTATGATTACGGAGGAAGAGGACGGTGAGTGGGTCGTAAAGAAAGAATTTGCCGAAGAATTTCAGAGAGGGATCATTGCATTTTGTTTGATGGGCCGAGCGGATAGATTCCTATCCGAGGCTGGCGGTAGCGCAGTTCATATCACTTTCCACATTCCCTACTATTCACCAGACGCCACTGTGCAGGAAGATTTGGCAGAGAAGGCATGTATCAGCGCTGCAAAGGCCTGTGCGATCTACCCAATCCCCATTTATTTCTACGATTTCGGCTGTATCCTCTATCAGCTTGGGAAAAACGAGGATGCAATAGCTGCATTTCAACAATTCATTTCTCACCACGAAACCGTTACTCCTGAGATGCAACTCTGGCTTCGCACCAGAGATGTTGAATCTGCTCTGAGAATGGCAAGAGAGCTGGTGAGTTGAGAGCGCTTCTTCGACCCCACACGCTAAACTATCCCAAGAGATTCACACGTGCGCATCCTGACCCGCTACATCCTCGGCGAGATCCTCTCTCACACGCTCATAGGCTGCGCTCTGTTCACCTTTATCCTCTTCATGCCCCAGCTGCCTCACATTCTTGAGGTGGTGGTGCGCAACTCGTCCACATGGTCCGATGTGGCCGAGATCTTTCTCTTCACGCTGCCCAACCTCTTCCGCGTCACCATCCCCATGTCGGTGCTGGTGGGCATCCTGCTTGGCCTCAGCCGCCTCGCCGCCGACAGCGAAATCGTCGCTATGCGCGCCTCGGGCCTGGGCATTGGCTACTTTGTGCGCGTCTCCGCGGTGGTGGCGGCCGGCGGAACGCTGCTGGGCCTTGCGAACGCGCTTTATCTCGCGCCCCGCGCCAACCGCGCCATCCTTGAGATGGAGCAGTCGCTGGCCACGCAGCAGGCCTCCTTCGAGATTCAGCCCCGAGTCTTCTACGAGGACTTCAAAAACGCCGTGCTCTACGTCGAAGATGTGCGCTCCGGCGCGGGCGCTGCTAACTGGCGTCAGGTCTTCATGGCCGACGTAACGGACCCCGACAACCCCATCGTCACCACCGCCGCCTCCGCCACCGTAGTGAACGACAGCACGCAGGAAGAGCTGCTGATGCGCCTGCGCCAGGGCGCGCGCCACGAGGCTGTGAACGGCGACTCCGAGCAGTACAACATCTCCACCTTCACCACCACCGACATGCCGCTGCGGCTGAACCAGCAGAACGGAATCCGTCTGGGCCGCCTGGACACGGCCATCTACGCGCTGCCGACAGCCGAGCTGCTCAAGCGCGCAAGCGGACCCGATGCGCGCCGGTTCCTCATCGAGTTCTACAACCGGTTCTCGTTCCCGGTCGCCTGCCTGGTGCTCATGCTGGTCGGGGTGCCGCTCGGCGTCAACTCGCGGCGCGGCGGCAAGAGCTCGGGGTTCGTGTTCACGGTGCTGCTGGTCTCCGTCTATTACCTCATCTCCATGATCGGCATCGCACTGGGGCGGCAGGGCAAGCTGCCCGTGTTTGCGGCCGTGTGGTCGGCCAATATTCTGTTCGCGGTGGCGGGACTGGTGCTGCTGTGGCAGATGGCCACCGGCGGCAGGCTGCTGAACGACATCTCCGACGCCATCGCTCGTACCCCCAGATTCAAACTAAAGCTCGGCGAGGGCAACCGGCTTCCCTTCGCGCATGTGCTCGAATGGCTGCGGCCGCGCAACCAGCGAGCCAACGGCTGGGGATTCGCGCTGCGCATCATCGACGAGTACGTGATGCGCGAGTTTCTGGGCACGTTCCTGCTGGTGCTGGCCAGCTTTGTGCTGCTCATGCTCGTCTTCACCTTCTTCGATCTGGTCGGCGATATCATCCGCAATCACATTGCCCTGCTCACGGTCGGCGGCTACCTCATCAACCTGATGCCCAGCATGATCTACCAGCTCGCGCCGCTGGCGGTGCTCATCGCAGCGCTGGTCACCTTCGGCGTGCTCAACCGCAACAGCGAGATCGTGGCCATGAAGGCCACCGGCATCAGCCTCTACCGGCTGATCGTGCCAGTTGTGTCGATCGCGGCGGTGCTGGCCGTCTGCCTGTTCGCCTTCGACCAGTCTTACCTGCCCCAGGCCAACCGCCGGCAGGAGGCGCTGCGCAGCGTCATCAAGGGCCGTCCCCCCAGAACCTTCCTGCGCCCCGAGCAGACCTGGATATTCGGATTGCAGCCCCAGCCCGGCGAGCCGGGGCGCATCTTCTTCTACCGCTTCTTCGACCGCGACTCAAACGAGTTTGCCGGCATCTCGGTGTTCGAGTTCAATCCGGAGACCTTCGAGCTGTCGCGGCGCATCTTTGCCCGGCGCGCCGTGTGGGATCCCGTCGAAAGCGCCTGGAGCTTCGAGAACGGCTGGATGCGCGACATCGACGGCGCCAACGTAACCCGCTACCGGACCTTCCTGCGCGCCACATTTCCTGAGATTCACGCCACGCCCGACTACTTCAAGAAAGAGGCGCTCCAGTCCCAGGAGATGAGCTTTACCCAGCTCAACAGCTACATCAAGGACCTGGGCCAGAGCGGATTCGATACCATGCGGCTGCGCGTGGCCTTGTGGCAGAAGCTGGCCAAACCCCTGGCTGCCGTCATCATGGCCCTGCTGGCCATTCCCTTCGCGCTGGCCATGGGCCGGCGGGGATCGCTCACCGGGATCGCCGCGGCCATCGGCGTGGCGCTGGCCTACTGGGTGATCGATGGGCTGTTCGGCGCCATGGGCGCGGTGAACTATCTGCCCGCCGCGCTGGCCGCCTGGTCGTCGGACGTTCTGTTTGCGCTGGTGGGCGGTTATCTGCTGCTGCGCACGCCGACATAGTCATGTGTGCGGGCTTTCACAGCCTCTCCCGTACAATTAACGTATGCTGCGCGACCTCGCCCCCCTCTTTGCGTACATGCGCCGATACCGGTGGAGCTACGTCTGGGGCACAGCGGCCTGCCTGCTCACCAATATCGTCTGGTCGCAGTTTCCGCGTGTGCTTCAGGGAGCCATCAACTCGCTGCGCGCCGGCACGACGAAGCAGCACATCCTGCTGCTGGCCGGACTGCTGGTTGCCATCTCGCTGGTCAAGGGCATCTTTCTCTACACCCAGCGCTGGGTGCTGATCGGCATCTCGCGCGACATCGAAGTCGATCTGCGCAACGACCTGTTCCGCAAGCTCGAGTTGCAGGACTCCGGCTTCTATCACCGCCATCGCACCGGCGACCTGATGGCGCGCATGACCAACGACCTGAATGCCGTGCGCATGCTACTCGGCCCCGGGCTGATGTACAGCGCCAACACCATCTTCCTCAGCGTCTTCGCCTGCGTCTTTATGATCCGCATCAGCCCGCTGCTGACGCTGGTGGCGCTGGCTCCCATGCCCATCGCCAGCATTCTGGTGCAGTACTTCGGCAGCCGCATTCACACGCGCTTTGAACGCATTCAGGCCAGCTTCTCCGACATCTCCGCCCAGGCCCAGGAAAACTACTCGGGCGTGCGATTGATCCGCGCCTTCGCCCGCGAGAAGTCGCAGATCGCGCTCTTTGAGAGGCTTAACCTCCAGTACATCGCGCGCTCGCTCAAGCTGGTGCAGTTGATGGGCATGTTGTGGCCCACGCTTGAGTTCGTGCTCGGCATCTCCATGATCCTCACCCTGCTGGTGGGCGGTCATCTGGTCGTTTCGGAAAAAATCGATGTGGGTCAGTTCGTCGCCTTCAACACCTACATGATCATGCTCATCTGGCCGATCATCGCGGTGGGCTTTGTCGTCAACATCTTCCAGCGCGGAACCGCTTCGGTCAAACGCATCGACGAACTGCTCAAAGAACAGCCCCTGATCGACGACCGCTTCGCGGTTTTATCTTTTGGAGAAGAGTACAGGCTAAATGGGGAGATCGAATTCCGCCACCTCAACTTCAGCTACGGCGACGTTGAGGTGCTGCACGACATCACGCTGAAGATTCCCGCCGGATCGAGCCTGGCCATCGTGGGTCCAACCGGATCGGGCAAGTCGACGCTCGTCAATCTCATCGCCCGGCTCTACGAGGCGCCCGAAGGCGCGCTGCTCCTCGATGGCCGCCCGGTGTACGAGTATCCGCTCGCCGTGCTGCGGCGGAACCTGGGCATGGTGCCGCAGGAGACCTTCCTCTTCAGCGAGACCATACGAGAGAACATCGCCTTTGGCGCTCCAGGCGCCACAGCCCAGGATCTGCTCGAGGCCTGCGAGGCCGCGCATATCCGCCAGGAGTTCGAGACATTCCCCATGGGGCTGGATACGATGGTGGGCGAGCGCGGCGTAACGCTCTCAGGCGGTCAGAAGCAGCGCGCCGCCATCGCGCGCGCACTGCTGCGGCGGCCGCCGATCCTCATCCTCGACGACGCGCTGGCCAGCGTGGATACCTACACCGAAGAGCGCATCCTGGGCGGGCTGCGCAACTATACGGCGGACGCGACGACGATATTGATCTCGCACCGCGTATCTACGGTGCGCAACGCCGACCGCATCGCCGTGCTCGATCGCGGACGCATCGTCGAGACCGGAACACACGACGAGTTGCTGGCCCTCAACGGCTACTACGCCAGCCTCTACCAAAAACAGCAGCTTGAGGAAGAACTGACCGTAGCGAGTTAGCGAGTGAGCAGGTCAGCGAGTCTGCAGGAAGAGGCTGCATCGCAATTCATGCCGTCCAGCCTGCGCCGGCCGCGGTTGTGGCAGACTCGGCTCCCGTAGGCAGAACCGGTATCGGTCCCAGTGCGGCCAGGGCTTCGGGGTCGCGTGATACCTGGCGCCAGGCGTCGCGCACATTGCGTACGCATTCGATCGCATGCTCAAACTTCTGCCGCGAAGCCGACTGCGAGCCCTGAAGTACCTGCGCGAAGATGGCGGCGTAGAACTCGCTCAACACCTCGGCGGGCTTGCCCCCGATGTCCATGCGCAGCCGCGCCTGAAGGTGGATGATAATGTCGAGGGCCCGCCGTACGGCGGCGCGCCGTCCGTCCGTGTCGCCGCGGTCCACCGCATCGGCGGCGTTCGACAAAAAGCGGATGATTCCGTCGTAGAGCGCCACCACCAGATCGACGGCCGATGCTCCCTCCAATGCATGTTCCCGGTAGGCTCCCATGGCCTGTTTTCTCCTGTCAGCTCTTGGTTGAGTTGTAGCCGCTGATCGCCGCATACAACTCGTTGATGCCGTTCAACTGCGAGGGAAGCATCTGCAGAATGGAGTTGACCTGATTGAGCTGTGCGGTCAGACTCGCCTGCTGCAACGAGATGCGGCTCTCCTGCGACGAGACCCTGTCGTTGAGCTGCTTTTCGATGGTGCTATTGGCGTTCAAGGCCAGCGTCATCAGCCCGGTCTTGGACGTCGAGCCGGTAGCGTTGAGCGTCGAGGCGAGGTTCCGCCCCCAGCTGGCTACGTTCTGAAAGAAGCCGGTCACGCCCGAGAAGTTCGAGTTCAGAGCCGAATCGAGAGCGGAGATATCAAACTCAAGGCCTCCGGTGGTCGAAGTGCCGATGCCCAGACTGGCGAGGTTGTTGATGCTCGAAGAACTTGTGTAGTCGAGCGACGAAGTGACAGGATTGCTCCTGTCGGCAAGCTTTCCACCTATGGTCAGGTTGCCGCTGCTGCCCGCCGTCAGCGATGTCAGTTGCAGGCTCTTGGTGCCGTCCGCGAGGGTGTTGATGCTGGCGCTGATGCCCAGTGTGGCGGAGTTCGAGTTGATGTACTGGGTTAGATCCGCTAGTGTCGCGCCGCCCTGCGCGGTCGCCACGTCACTCATGTTCACTGTCTGCGCCGTTCCGTTGCCGACATTGATGCTCAGCGTCCCGGAAAGCACGTCGGACTCGCTCGCAATCGCCGCGAACGACGTGCCGGAGTTCTCCGTGCTGCTGGCGGTGAAGGTGGCGCTGGTCATCTCGGTGCCGACCGACGAGACGATGTTCGAGGTCACGGTGAGCGCGCCCGATGTTCCCGGCGTCTGCGAGTAGAGCGTCAGCGTGGACACGCCGTTCGCATGGGATATGCCCGCCGTTACCCCGATATTGGCCGAATTGATGGCGTCGGCCATGTCGGCAAGCGAGGTCTTCGCGGGGTCGAGCGTTACCGTCTGCGCGGTCCCGCTGCCCACCTGAATGGTGATCGAACCCGTCAGAGCCGGGTTCTCGGCATCGGTGATCGAAGTCAGATATCCGTTCGGATTCGTGGTGTTGAGCGCGCCGATCAACTGCTGTTGCAGCAGAGAGAGCGTGGGCGAGCCGAACAGCGGCTCCGGCGTTCCGGAACTGGTCTTGCCCTCCTGCGTGTGGATGGCGCTCAACAGTGAGTTGAAATCGGTGACCATCTGGTTGACCGCGCTCGCCACCGACGTGTTGTCGTTGGCGATCGTCACCTGCACGGGAACCGCGCTGCCGCCGGAAGACGTCGCGCTCGTCGATAGAAGCTGGAAGGTCAGCCCGGGAATGAGATTCGATACCGTGTTCGAGGCGCTGCTCAGGGTTACGCCATCGACCTTGAGGCTGGCGTTGCTGCCCGTAGTCGTCGAGTTGTATGCCAGCGTACCGCTTCCAGTCGTCGCGTCCGTAATCGAGTTGCTTGAGATGGTGATATCGCCGGCCGCGCCCGAGGTGCCCGAGACCAGGTTAAGCCGCGAGCCGTTGGCGTCGGCCAGCACGCTGGCGGAGACGCCGGAGCCGGAGGCGTTGATGGCCGACGCCAGCCCGGCCAGGGTGTTGTTCGACGAGTTCAGCGTGATCGTGTGCGCCGTCCCGCTGCCGACCGTGATAGTCATCGAGCCCGAGAGCTTGTCCGCGACGTTGGTGATCGGGGTCAGGTAGCCGCTCGATGTCTGGGCCAGGGAGTTCACAATCACCTGGTGGGTCCCGGCCTGGGCCGAAGAGGAGGCTGAGGTCAGTTGCAGTACGCTCGAGTCGGAGCTTGAGCCGGACTTCTGCGCCAGAACCCCCTGGACGTCGGTGAGCTGGCTGATGTCGTTGGAGAGCGTGGAGAGAAGCGTGCCCAGGCTGGAGATCGCCGTATCCTGGCTCGTGAGGCTGGTGAGCTGGTCTTTCCACGGCGTCTCGACCTTCTGGAGGTTGCTGACGATCGTGGCCACTGTGGAACTGACATTGATGCCGGTTCCGCTGGTAGGCGATCCGAAGCTAAGTCCCACGGTTCCCATAGCATTCTCCTTGCTGGCTGAGTGCAGTTGGCGGGCCAGCACCATAGCCTGGAAATTGGAAGAAATTAAAGTCGGCTCTCAATTTCCGGGAAAACGGCGGAGGGCGTCCTTGCGGACGCCCTCGGTGAGGGCGCGCCCGGCCCGGCGGGTCTGCCGCCGGGCGCGCCAGTTGTGTTCAAGACGGGGAGCAAACCACCCCGAAGGAAGCCACGGTTACTGCAACAGCTTGGTAACCAGCTGCTGCATGCTGTTGGCCTGCGCCAGGGCCGAGATGCCGGTCTGGCTGAGGACCTGGTACTTAGCCATGTCCGAGGCAGCCTGCGCGTAGTCGGTGGCTTGCACCGCGTTCTGCGCCGCCTGGACGTTTTCCTGCTGCGTGGCCAGAACCTGGCCGATGGCGTTCAGGGTGTTGATCTGCGCGCCGATGTAGCCGTCCTGGCCCGCCACGTTCGAGATAGCCGTGTTCAGCGAGGTCAGCGCCGTCTGAGCGTTGGACTGGCTGGTCAGGCTGGTGCCGCTCAGGTTGGCGCCCGCGCCGGCCGTGTAGCTGATGGTCGCGATGCCGCCCGTGTTGTCGTTGGTCATCGCCGTGCCGGCAGCGGCTGACGCGCTCTGCGAAGTATCGTAGCCGCCGGTGGTGATGACGACCTTCTGCAGGCCCGCGGTTGTGGGAGCAGCGGTGCTGCTCACGTTGCCGGAGATCATGATGCCGGTGTCGGTCGAGGTATTCGCCGAGCCGGCAGCGCCTGCCGTGGTAAACGATGCCGTGAGGCCGCGTCCGGAGCCGTTGATGGCGTTCAGAAGCCCCTGTGCGGTTGTCGCCGCGGAGGTCACCACCGAGCCGGTCGAGCCGTCGGAGTTCTTGTACGAGATGGTCAGCGTAGTCGATGCGATCGTGTCGGTCAGCGCGGCGTTGGTGGACTGTCCGGTGCCGTTCGACAGATCGAGGAAGACGTTCTGGCCCGAATTGTAGCTCATCGCGCCGTTGGTGTCGCCCACGTTCGAGCTCGACAGCGTCGAGATGCTGAGGTTGTCGAGCGATGCGCCCTGGCTCGAGGAGTCGCCGGCGTAGATGCCGACTGTGCCCGCGCCAAAGACCTTTTGCTGGTTGAAGGTGGTGGTTGAGCCGATGTTGTCGATTTCCGACAGGATCGACTTGTACTCCTGGTTGGC
Source organism: uncultured Acidobacteriaceae bacterium (assembly GCA_903842065.1). Classification (GTDB taxonomy): domain Bacteria; phylum Acidobacteriota; class Terriglobia; order Terriglobales; family Acidobacteriaceae; genus Telmatobacter. The sequence continues at coordinate 197,600 of CAIMKZ010000013.1, forward strand.
GGCCGTCTGCTGCGAGCTGGTCAGCGTGCCGTTGGCCACTTCGGTGGCTAGCGTGACAGCGCGGTTGAGCAGGCTGTTGACCTGCGAAAGTGCGCCATCGGCTACCTGTAGAAGGCCTACGCCTTCCTGTGTGTTGGTTTTGGACTGGGTTAGAGCCTGCTGGTTGGCCTGAAGGCCGTTGACGAGCGAAAGTCCGGCCGCATCATCGGCGCCGGAGTTGATTTTGGACCCCGAAGACAACTGCTGCAAAGTCTTCGACAAGTGGTTCTGCGAATTGCTGAGATTGTTCTCCGCATACACCGCGGAGAGGTTATTCAAGACACCCAGGGACATGGGGTTCTCCTTGTTGGATGCGGGATTTGCGGCCTCTCCCCGTTGCGCCCCCCTTTTTTCCTACCCTGGGTTGCTGCTACCGCGGGAATCAGTACCGCCGCATCTGGCCCCTTCTTCGGCCTGGATGAAGTGGACTTTATCCCGACACGCTTGTGTCCTGCCCGGGACACATCGAGCCGCCCATTTTTAACATTTCCCCGCCGCCGCCGATAACTCCATCCATGGAGGCTGATGGCAATGATCGAACTGACCCGGCTCAACGGGACCCCGATGGTGCTCAACAGCGATCTGATCAAAACTGCCGAGTCCTCGCCCGACACGATGCTGACACTGATCACCGGTGAAAAGCTGATCGTGCGCGAGGAGACGGCGGAAGTTATGGAGCGTGTGATCGCATATCGCTCCCGCCTGCTGGCCGATGTGGCGCGCAGGCTGCCAAAGTTCGCAGACGTGGAGCGGATCGCGGGGATGACGAGTATCAATCCGGCGGGAGACGGCCCGGCTTCGACCGGCGGCTTCGGCAGACAGCGCTGACACGCTACATCTGGCCGCAACGCCGGCTCGCGCGTTCACAAAGGGAAATGAGGGCTGAGAATGGAAAAGGGAAGCATCGGCGGCGTCTTGCTGGCCATCGCGGGAATCGTCGCGGGGCTGATTCTCGAGGGCGGCAACGTGGGCCAGATTTTGCAGCCCACCGCCGCCTTGATCGTGATCGGCGGCACTTTGGGCGCGGTGCTCGTGCAGTTTCCCCCGCGCACCGTGCTCGCGGCATTCGGCAGCCTGCGCATGCTGTTCGCCGCTTCATCCAAACGGGATACACAGCTGCTCCGCCAGTTGCTCGCGTTTGCCAACAAGGCCCGCCGCCAGGGCGTCGTTTCCCTCGACGCCGATCTGCCCACAATCCAGGATCCCTTTCTCAAACAGACCCTGATGCTGGCCGTCGACGGAACCGAGCCCGCCGATCTGCGCAACATCATGCGCGTCAATATGGAGTCGATCGCCGAGCAGGAGGAGCGCATGCCCGCCGTCTTCGAGTCGGCCGGAGGATTCTCGCCCACCATCGGCATCCTCGGCGCCGTGCTCGGACTCATCCAGGTCATGCAGCATCTGGACAACATCAATGAAGTAGGCCGCGGCATCGCGGTGGCCTTCGTGGCCACCATCTACGGCGTCGGCTTCGCCAACCTCTTCTTCCTGCCCTTCGCCGGAAAGATGCACTCGCGCATCCGCGCCGGACATCGCCGCCGCGAGATGATGCTCGAAGGTGTCATCGCCATCCTCGAAGGCATCAACCCGCGCATGCTTGAGGTCAAACTCAGCGGTTTCCTCGACACGAGCGCAAACAAGCGCAGAGAAGAGGCTGCATGAGACCGCCGATCGAGCGCCGCCGCGGAAACCACGACCGCTGGCTGGTCTCTTACGCCGATTTCGTCACGCTGCTCTTCGGATTCTTCGTCGTGCTCTACGCCTTTGCTCGCACCGACGCAAAAAAGCAGTCGCAGATTCCCGACGCCATCGACTCCGCCTTTCAGTCGATGGGGTTGACTCCGGGCACAGGGGGCAAGTTGAGCGCGCAGAACCCATCCGATGCAAAGCCCACATCGATCACCACCGCCGAGCAGGTTCGCACGTCGGCCGAGGTCAAGCAGGATCTCGAACGCATTGAGCGCGCGCTGGCGCAAAGCCTGGCCACGGAAGTGAAGTCGGGCGCGGTATCGCTCACCATGGAGCGCAGTGGACTCGTCATCACCTTGCACGAGGCCGGATTTTTCGCCTCCGGCTCGGCGACTCCCGATCCGCGCGCTGCGGGAACGCTGCGCCAGATCGCCGCCTCGCTGAGCGGCTCGCCCTACGACGTGCGCGTCGAAGGCCACACCGACGACGTGCCCATGCACTCGGCTCTCTTCAACTCCAACTGGGATCTCTCCGCGGCGCGAGCAACCGCCATAGGCCGGCTGATGCTTGCATTGAAAGGCATCGCGCCCGAACGGCTCTCGGTAGCGGGCTTTGGTGAGTTTCATCCCGTCGCCACCAACGACACTCCCGAAGGCCGCTCGCAGAACCGCCGCGTGGACCTGGTTGTCATGCCCAGCACCAGCCTCGACTTTGCCTCGCAGCAGAAGTCAAACGCCACAGGCGAATGGCAGCGCGTGACAGAGGGGGACGAGCCATAGCGGGGTAAGCATAGTTAGCGGTGCTAGTGGAGTTAGTTTGGCTGCGGTAGCTATCAAATGCCTTTATCTACGTTCTTAGCAAGCAACGCTGTATCAAACCACGCTAACAACGCTAACGCCGCTATCTCCGCTACTCAAGCCCCATCACCTTCACAATCACCCGCTTGCGCCGCTGCCCGTCGAACTCCGCATAAAACACCCGTTGCCACGTCCCCAGATCGAGCTTGCCATTGGTCACTGGCAGCGTGGTCTCGTGGTGCAGCAGCAGCGACTTCAGATGCGCGTCGCCGTTGTCCTCGCCGGTGCGGTGGTGCCTGTAGTTGGGTCGCGCGGGAGCCAGCTCTTCGAGCCACTCGCCGATGTCCTCAATCAATCCATCCTCCAGATCGTTCACATACACAGCGGCGGTTATGTGCATCGGCGAGACAAAACACAGGCCGTCTTTGATGCCGCTTTTTCGCACGATCTCTTCGATCTTGTCCGTAATGTGAACCATCTCGCGACGGTGGCGGGTCTCAAAGACAAGGTACTCGGTAAAACTCTTCATCGCATTCGATCTAGTTTCAGGCATTTTCTTCTTCGCCTCGGAGTGGGTCTGTTGCCGCGACAGCAACGCGCGCCAGTCAGCCTGATTGTAGAGGGATGGGGGAGCCGGAGCGCAAGCCTGTACGCAACACCGAGCCGGCCCATTATCCTTGAAGGCAGACATGGAAACCACTCCTCAATCGCCGGCCGACGAGCACTCACAGCGCGGACTCGACCTGCTGGCCCAGGGCAGCCCCATCGAAGCCGCTCGCGAGTTTCGCGCCGCCATCGACGCCGACTTCAACCACATCGAGGCCCATCACGGACTGGTGCGCGCCTTGCGCGATGCGAAGAAATTCGAAGAGTCCATCGCCATCGCGCTCAAATTAACTGTCCTGACCCCGGACGATCCGCTGGCTCACACCGCACTTTCCATCTCCCTCCAGCACGGAGGTCACGTTACTGAAGCGGAGACCGCCGCCGCCCGTGCCCGCGTTATTGAGTGGAAGATCGCCCTCCAGTCCCCGCCCGAAGAGGATACGAAGCTGTGAAGCAGAGTGCTCTCTCGCCGCCCCAGCGGCTGCGCAGGATGCACGACACCCTCGCCGCCGCCTTCGGCCCGCAGCACTGGTGGCCGGCGCGGACGCGTTTTGAAATGATTCTCGGCGCCTACCTCACCCAGAACACCTCATGGAAGGCCGTCGAGCGCTCGCTCTCGAACCTTCGTGCCGCCGGAGCTCTGACCATCGCCGGAGTTCGCGCCCTCTCGCTCGAAGAGTTGCGGCGGCTCATCCAGCCTTCGGGCTTCTTCACCCGCAAGGCTCCTGCGATTCAGGCACTCGTAGCCATGCTCGACAGCGAATTTTCTGGCTCGCTCACCCAAATGGCGAAAGCTCCAACCGCTCCTTTGCGCAAGCGGTTGCTCGATCTGCCCGGCGTGGGACCGGAGACCGCCGACGCCATTCTCCTCTACGCGCTCGGCCACGCGGTCCCGGTTGCCGACGAGTACCTGCGCCGCATAGTAGAACGGCACCAACTGATCGAAGCAAATCGGCGAATCTCCTACGACGATCTCACTGGACTCACGCGCGAAGCCTTTGCCGCCGATCCCGAACCAGAGCGCAGGCAGCTTTTCAACGAGTTCCACGCCCTCACCGTAGCCGTCGGCAAGGCCCACTGCGGCCGCACGCCACGCTGCGAAGGCTGTCCTCTCGTCGCCGATCTCGACGAAGATCGCCGAGTTTGAGGTGCAAGTCGAGGCGTCTGGCAAACTAACTTCGCTGACTCCGTTAACACCGCCAGCGCCGCTGCCTCATGTCGTAATCTGGAATCATCATGAGCTCAACACCGGCACAACCCGAACTGAAGGTAGCCCAGTCGCCCGAGTATCGCGAAATTTACGCCAACAGCGTGCAGGTTCGCGTCACTGTATGGGATTTCCAATTGATCTTCGGCACCGCTTCGAGCGAGTCGCCCGACCAGGTCAACATCCGCAATCAGGCGGCCGTCTTCCTGAGCCCGCAGCAGGCCAAGGCGCTGTTCAACGTCCTCGGTCAGAACCTCGCCCAGTACGAGGCGGCCTTCGGAACGCTGAGTCTGGAGCCCAAGGGGAAGGCCTTTCCCTCCGGGCCGGTGAACTAGGCCAGGGAGCGGCAGCGTGCAACTGAAACGGCTTCTCAATCCGTGGCCCGATGAGCCGCTGCCCCTGTGGATGATCTTTCCGGTCATCTTCGTGGCGCTCTATGTTTCGCACTTCGTCTTTCTGCGCCTGCCCTATTTCTGGGACGAGGCCGGCTACTACATCCCTGCCGCATGGGACTTCTTTCGCACCGGCTCGCTCATTCCCATCACCACCGTTTCAAACGCGCATCCGCCGCTGCCCAGCATCTATCTCGCTCTCTGGTGGAAGACCTCGGGCTTCTACCCCGAAGTCACGCGCGAGGCTGTGCTGGTGGTGGCAGCGCTGGCGATCCTCGCTGTTTGGCGGCTGGCGATGCGCCTCACCTCATCTCCATTGGTCGCCTTCTGGACGGCCCTGCTCACCGGCATCTATCCCATCTGGTTCTCGCAGTCCATGCTGGCCCACGCCGACATTTTCGCCGCGGCCTGCTCGCTGTGGGGAATGGTGTATGCGCTCCCAAGCCGCAATCGCAGGCCCTGGGTTGCCGCCGTGTGCTTTTCGGCGGCAGCGCTCTCAAAAGAAACTGCAATTGCTATCCCGCTCGTCCTTGCCCTCACCAGCCTGATTGAAGCCATGCGCGACCGGAGCGAGGGGAAGGGAAGAGCGCTTCGCGAAGCGGCGTGGCTCGCGCTACCCGTGCTACCTCTCGCCGTCTGGTACTGCTTCCACTACTTCAAGACCGGCTTCCTCTTCGGCAACCCCGAGTTTCTGCGCTACAACGCCGGGACGACGATGGGGCCAGTTCGTGTGCTGGCCGCGCTCTGGCATCGGCTGCTGCATCTCGCGGCGCACATGAATTTATTTGTGCCGGTAGCAGTGGGTCTGGCGGCGCTGTTGCTCCCATTGCGCAAAGATGCCGAAGGCGCAGAGCGCAGCGGCATCGTGTGGTTCACCTTCAAGCGCATCTACGTGCTGCTGGCCGCCAACGCGCTGTTGTTCAGCCTCATCGGCGGAGCACTGCTCACCCGCTATCTGCTGCCTATGTATCCGCTGGTCATTCTGCTGGCGCTCGTCTCCATGTACCGCCGCGCGCCGTGGTGGAACGCCCTCGCGGCCATCTCAGCAGCAGCGTTCGTGGCCGCGCTCCTGGTCAATCCGCCTTATGGATTTGCGCCCGAAGACAACCTCGCCTGGACGCGTCTTGTTCGCATGGATCTTGCTGCAATCCATCAGCTTGAGAAGCGCGATCCCGGCGCTATTGTCATGACCGCATGGCCGGTGAGCGACCAGCTCACACGCCCCGAACTCGGCTACGTCAAAGAGCCGTGGAGGGTCCTGGTGGTCAACGATTTCACTTCGGCCCAGATCGATGCCGCCGCCGCGCAGCCGGAAAATTATTCGGCCGCGCTGGTCTTCTCCACCAAGTTCGATCCGGTAAATCCACTGTTCTCTCTCGGCATCGACCAGCGGCTCAACGAGCAGTACTTCGGCATGCACCACGATCTTGCGCCCGAGGAGATCGCGCTCCGGCTGCACGGCACTCTGCTTTGGAAGCAGTCAAACCAGGGAATGTGGATTGCGCTGATTCGTTTCAACCGCCAGATTGAAGCCGCATTGCAACGCCCCGCGCCGCCAGCCGTCTACTAAGCGCCGCCATCGTGCCCGCTGCCAATCTGGCGCGACGGAATCTCGCCGATCCTGCGTAGCAGCGGCGCTATGGTGAGAGCCTGCACAAAGATCGAGAACGCCACCACGCCGAAGCTTACCGTCACAATCGCATCGTGCATGGGAAGCCCTGCGGGCAGCGCAAGGGCCAGAGCCAGAGCAAGTGCTCCGCGCAGGCCGCCCCAGAAGAGAGCGAGCTGGTGGCGGCCCGTAACCCGTTGCTGCGACCAGCCAAAGAGAGCGCAGCAGGGAAATACCGATAGCGCGCGAGCCACAAGCACAACTGCGATGCCAGTGAGCACGGGAATCCAGAAGGGCAGGATGCGCTGATGGCTCTGCTCCGCGCCCAGAAGCAGGAAGACCATGGAGTTGGCCACGAACGCGGCGAACTCCCAAAAGTGCTCGATGGCCTGACGCCCGCGCGGCGTAACGCGATCGATTTTGCCGAAGTTGCGCATCGCCAGACCGGCGGCGATGGTGGCAAGAACGCCCGACATGCCCAGCGAGTCAGCAAGCAGAAACGATCCCCATGCGGCCACGGCGGTCCAGGTAATCTCAACAACGTAGTCCTTTGTGCGGCCCATCAGCAGCAGCGAAACGATGCCCGTAGCCACGCCACAGGCCACGCCGCCGCCGATGCTTTTTACGAGCAGCAGCGCGACTCCCCCGGCTCCAAACGGGGGGCCGATGACGAAGGCCACCACCACGGCAAAGGCCACGGCCGCGGTGCCGTCGTTGATCAGGCTCTCGGCCTCGATAAGCAGAAGCAGCCGCCCGCCGGCGCGAGCCTCGCGGAAGATGGCGATAACCGAGACCGGATCGGTGGCGGCGATCAGCGCTCCAAAGATGAGCGAATCCATCCACGGCCAGCCCAGCAGCAGATGCATTCCCGCCGCGGTGGCCGCGCCCGAGATCACCACGCCAAGCGTGGCCAGCACGCCTACGACCAGCGCGTTGCGGCGCAGATGGCTCCAGTCGATGTGGTAGGCGGCCTCAAACAGCAGCGGCGGCAGCAGGACGGTGTAGATCAGATCCCGCGTCAGCTCGATGCGCGGCGCAAAGGGTACGGCGGCCAGCCCGACACCCGCCGCGACCAGTCCGATGGCGTACGGCAGGCGCAGCCGCTTGCTCAGCATGGCAACAACGGCGGCCACAAGCAGAAACAGCGTGCCGGTTTGTGCGTCGAGTTGCATTGGAATTCATAGTAGAGGATTGAATTGTCTAAGCCAATGAGATTCGTTCCGCACTCCGCGCATGAGCCGGATGCGCGGAACAACTATAATGCTCTTGTCGTGCATATTTCCTTTCGGCAGCTTCGGTTATTGGCGGCGGGCGTCTGCGCCGCATGGGCGCTCGGTATCTTTGCGGCCGGATTCTGCTCGGCGCAGGTGGTTCCTGACAGTGCTTCGGCGGCTGCGGCGCGCTCGGGCGCTGGGCGCATCGTGCTGGTGCTTCCCTTTGACAACCGCACCGGCCAGCCCAATCTTGAGTGGATGCGCGAGGCCGCGTCTGAAGTGATCACGTCGCGCTTGACGAAGGCGGGATTCTCGCCGACCACGCGCGCGGAGCGCATGTATGCGCTCGATCATCTGGGTTTGCCGCAGAACTTTCAGCCTTCGCGGGCCAGCGCCCTCAGGCTGGCTCGTATGCTCGACGCGGGCTCGGTCATAGTCGGCAGCATCTCCACTGAAGGCGGCAAAATTCATGCCGAAGCGCAGGTGATCGATGTCCCGCGGCTGAGCATGAGCGCACCGGTAGCCTCCGAAAGCGCGCTCGAAGAGATGATCGCGGTCTTCGACAGCGTGGCCTGGCAGTTGGCGCGGCAGTTGGAGCCCGGTTTCGTAGGAACAGAGGCCAGCTTTATCGCGGCTGACAAGCCGTTGCGCGTGGATGCCTTCGAGCAGTACGCCCGCGGCATCATGGAGCAGGATCAGTCCGAGCGGCAGCGGCATCTTGAGCAGGCGGTTAAGTTGAGCCCTGCTTTCAGCCGCGCATGGATGGCGCTGGGCCGCGAACACTACCAGAGCCAGCACTATGAGGAAGCGGCGCAGGCCTTTGCCCACGTTGAACGAAGCGGGCCAAACGGCACGGAGGCAGGCTTCTTCCGCGGCCTCGCGCTGTTGTCCACAGGCGGATACGCTGAAGCCGAGCGTGCCTTTGCCGATGTGGCCCGCGTGCTTCCGCTGGCCGAGGTGGTGAACAACCAGGCAGTGGCGATGAGCCGCCAGAGCAAGGACGGGACTTCGCTCTTTGTTCAGGCGGCAGCCGAGGACCCGGGCAACGCCGACTACCACTTCAATCTTGCCGTGAGCCTCAAGCGGCGGGGAAACACGGCGGCGGCGCAGGCCGAGCTGGCGCAGTGCCTCAAGCTCAAGCCCGCCGATATCGACGCGCTGGCTCTTGACGCAGCATGGAAGCGCCCGGCCGCGGGACAACCACAGCCGCAGGCTTCGGGTGGCGATACGGACTCTGTCGAACGCATCGTGCGCACCCTGGATGTTACGGCCTTCCGACAGGCCACGCAGATGCTCGACCAGATGAACGAGGTTGGCATGAGCGGCCTCGATCCGCATCAGCGGGCGCAGAGGCTATCGACCGAGGCCGAGGGCTTTCTCAACCGCGGCATGTATACGGAGGCCGAGAGGCTATACCGGCTGGCAGCCTCGGCCGATTCCAACTCTTCTCAAGCGCTGGTAGGACTAGCCCACGTACTGGAACACCAGGGCAACTCCGCCGGCGCGCGCGCCGAGGCCCAGGCTGCGCTGGCGATTGGCGACTCGGCGGGTGCGTGGGTGGTGCTGGCCGAGATAGATCTGGCCGCCGGGCGCACGGCCGAGGCCCGGCAGGAAGCTGAGAACGCTCTCCGAATCGAGCCGGCAAACGAAAGCGCGCAGACGCTGCTCAAGCAGATTCAGACACAGCCGCAGCGCCCGTAGTATCCCGGACCTGTTGTTTTTCTCCAGTTCGCGCTATGCTTGGCTCTGCGAGATCCCGCGCAGGTTCTCGCTTACGCAGGCGAGGTGAGCCATGCCGCTGAATTCGAACAAGCTCATTGTCCCGCTGCTTCTGCTTGCCGTGTGCGCCGCCGGTCTGGTCCTGGCAAGCCACAGTCAGAGTGCGTCAGCACCACGTTCCGCTCAGCCGCGGCCCATCGTCGACAAGCTGATTCTCGATGACACCATTCAGCCGGTCAGCGCAGACCGGCTCAAGCGCGCTCTTCTTGCGGCCAACTCCGACGGCGCTCAGGCGCTGCTCATTCAAATGGACACGCCGGGCGGAATGGTCGAGTCCATGCGCTCCATGGTTGGCGCAATCCTGGCATCGCGCGTACCGGTGATCGTCTACGTTTCGCCCACCGGAGCGCGTGCCGGTTCGGCGGGGTTCTTCCTGCTTGAGTCGGCGGACTTTGCCGCCATGGCGCCGGGCACCGAGGCCGGCGCGGCCCACGTCGTCTTCATGATGGGCAAGCCCGACGAGACCGAGGCTCAGAAGGTTGAGAACGACGCCGAGGCCTTTCTGCGCTCTTTCGTCACACGCCGCGGCCGCAACACCGACGCGGCTACTGAGGCGGTCAAGAACTCCCACTCTTACACCGCCGAAGAGGCGCTCGATCTGCACCTGATCGATGCCGTCGCCAACAGCGACGCCCAGCTCTTTGAAGCCATCGAGGGCCGCGAAATCACCCGCTTCGACGGTGCGAAGACCACACTGCATTTAGACGGGGCAGAGGTGCGTGTGCTCCACTCCACCATGCGCGACCGTCTGCTCGGATGGCTGGTCGATCCGAACATCGCCATCCTGTTCCTCATCGCCGGCGGACTGCTCATCTATCTCGAGTTCAATACGCCGGGCACCATCGTTCCCGGCGCGCTGGGCACGCTCATGGTGCTGGTGGCCGCCTTTGCGCTCAACCTGCTCCCGGTCCGCTACACCGCGGTGCTGCTGCTCGTAGCGGCCGTCGTCCTGCTGGTGCTTGAGGCCAAGGTCGGCGGTCACGGCGCACTGGCCACGGCCGGCATCGCGAGCCTCGTCTTCGGCCTGCTCACGCTGGTGGCAGCGCCGGTTCCGGAGATGGGCATCAGCCCGATTGTCGCCGTCACGGCTGGCCTTGGCTTTGGCTTGATTACGGTAGTTCTGCTGCGCCTGGCCGTGCGCGCGCGCAAGCGAAAGGCGCTCATCGGCCCCGACGCGCTGGTAGGCATGGCCGCCACGACCATGGAGCCGCTTGCCGCCGGCGCCCCCGGCCATGTGCTCGTCGAAGGAGAAATCTGGCTGGCCGCGGCAAGCCATCCGGTGGCTGGTGGAGAGCATTTGAAAGTCGTCGGCCACAACCAGATGCTGCTTCTGGTAGAACCTGTTGCGCCCGCGGCCGATGGAACGGCCTCTATACAGTCTGGCGCTGAAAGCCATTCCGGCTAAACGCCCCGGTGTGAGAAATCACGTCCGGGGCGGTAAAATCACCTGCTGAAAGCGAGGAAGTACATGACTCCATCCGATCTTCCGGTTCCGTTTCTGATCCTGGTTGCGATCGTCGCCCTCTACCTGTTCAACTCCATCAAGATTCTGCGCGAGTACGAACGTGGTGTCATCTTCCGGCTGGGCCGGGCGCTGCCCCGACCCAAGGGCCCGGGCATCATTCTGGTCTTCCGGCCCATCGATCAGATGGTGCGCATCTCGCTTCGCCAGGATGTGCTCGAGGTTCCGCCACAGGATGTCATCACACGCGACAACGTCACCCTCAAGGTGAACGCAGTGGTCACGCTCTACGTCGTCAATCCCAACGACGCGGCCATCAAGGTGGCCAACTACGTCTACCAGACCTCGCAGTTCTCCCAGACCACGCTGCGCTCGGTGCTCGGCGAAGTAGAACTCGATGAACTGCTCAGCCATCGCGACAAGCTCAACCTCAAGATCCAGACCATCATCGACCAGCGTACCGAGCCCTTCGGCGTCAAGGTCGTCTCTGTCGAGGTCAAGCAGGTCGATCTGCCCGAGCAGATGCTGCGCGCCATGGCCAAGCAGGCCGAGGCCGAACGCGAAAAACGCTCCAAGATCATCCATGCCGAGGGTGAGTTCAATGCCGCCCAGAAGCTGGTCGACGCCGCCCATCTGCTGGCCACCGAACCCATGACCATTCAGCTGCGCTACCTGCAAACCCTCACCGAGATCGGCGTCGAGAAGAACACCACCATTGTCTTCCCGCTGCCCATCGAGATGATGCAGATGTTCGATAAGTTCAAGGGCGGGGCGAAGTAGCAGGGCGATTCCGTGTCCCCAGTTTGGGACAATGGCCGGGGCCGTCGCATAATGGAGGCAGGTCCGGGATGCGGATATGCGCGGATTTCTGCTAGGCGATTTCGATCACGATCCGGAGCGCGAGCGTCGCGATACTGAGCTGACGCTCGGTTCCGGCACCCTGCTGGCTATCTTCTTCGGCCTGGTGCTGATCTGCGGACTCTGCTTCGGCATGGGATATGCGGTTGGCCGCCACACTGCCGGCCCTTCGTCCATCACGCCGCCCCGGCCCGCGTCCGAGCAGGAGCCGCTACAGGCATCCGGCGTCATCCCCAAGCCCTCTGCCGTTGCGCAGACCCCGCTGGCTTCTACGTCCGCTGAGAACCCGTTCGCTCGCGGCAATACGGCCTCCGCGTCGAGCGCGTTAACTCCACCCGGCTCGCATGGAGCCTCGCCGGCGCCAGCTCAGCAGCCGCAAACTCCAGTTGTGCAAAGCTACATGGTGCAGATCGCCGCGGTCGCAAATCCAGAAGATGCCGATGTGCTGATGAGCGCGCTCAAGAAGCGCGATTATCCAGTGACCGCCTACCACGACCCGGGCGACAACTTTATCCGCGTGCGCATCGGTCCCTTTACCTCGCACGCCGTCGCCGACCAGTGGCGCACCCGGCTGCAAAACGACGGCTACAACGCAGTCATTCAGCCGTAGTCTTCGGGATCTACCTCCGCATCCACTCCGGCAGCCCCGAGGCAATCGCCGCCCGCACCGCCGCAGACAACTCCTCGCGCGTCGCATACTGCGCCGGATCAATCGGCGCATGAAACACGATGTGTGCCGTGCCAGGCTTGATGCGCAGGCTTCCCTTGGCCATCATCTTCTCGGTTTCGTAGATCGACACCGGGATGCAGGGTGCTCCGGTCTCCTTGGCCAGATAGAACGGCCCCTTCTTGAATGGCAGCATGCGCCCGTCGGGCGAGCGCGTGCCCTCGACAAACGTCGTAATGTGAACGCCGCCTGCAAGAACCTTGGCCGCCGCCGCTACGCTCTGCTGCGCGGTTTTGGCGTTGCCACCGCGATCGACGGGGATGAACTCGCCCAGCCGGAAGCCGATGTTCAGAATCGGCACGTTCATCATCGACCGCTTCATAAACGCCGACGTACGCCCCGGAATCCGCGGAATCAGCGCTGGCGGGTCCAGGTTTGACACATGGTTTGCCATGAAGATGCACGCCGTTTGCGTGGGAATTCGCTCCAGCCCCTCTACCTCCACCGCAACCCCCGCCACGCGAAAGCCCATGCGCGCCACCCACAGCGCCGCGTTGTACAGCGGAGTCACATTGCCTGTGATCGCCGCCCACGGGATAAAGACGGTGGCGCAGAGCAGGCCCAGCACGATAAACGTTCCCAGCATCAGCAGCGAGGCAATCATGCCGGCCTCCCGCTTGCCGATGCCCCTGCGAAACGCTCGCGCAACCGCGCCGGCAGCTTCTCGTAGATGCCGTCGAAGCCCCCGTTCGATAGAATCGCCACCACATCGCCGGGCTCCAGCTTCGGCACAATGCCGCTTACAATTGCATCGGCGTCGGCCAGCAGTTCGGCGGGCTTACCCGCGCGGTTCAGCGCATCCACCACATCTTCCGGATGCAGCCGTTCGCCGTCCGGAATCCGCTGCTGCTGATACACACCGGCCAGCACCACGCGATCCGCCATTTGCAGGCTCGCAACCAGCTCCGCCTCCAGCACCTTGCGCCGCAGCGTGTTCGACCGCGGCTCAAGCACCGCCCACAATCGCGCCATCGGATAAACCGATCGCAGCGCGCGCAAAGTTTCGCGAATTGCTGTCGGGTGATGCGCAAAATCCTCGATTACCGTGACCCCGCCAACCTCTGCGCGCAACTCCAGCCGCCGCTTCACGCTCTTGAATGTCGCGAGCGCTTCGGCGATAGCATCCTTCGAGACTCCGCGCCCAAAGGCCAGCGCCGCCGCGGCCGTCGCGTTCAGCACATTGTGCTCACCGGCCATGCGCATCTCAAGCTCGGCCCACAGCGCACCCTCATGCCACACCTGCCACCGCGAAACGCCTTCTTCAAACTTCAAATTGCGAATCTGCCACTCGGCCCCGCCGCTGAAGCCGTAGCGCTCCACCCTGCACAGCGCTTTCTCAACGCACTCCGTCACGTTCTCGCTGCCGTCGTAGGCAACAATCAGCCCGCGTCGCGGCACTAGATTCACCAGCCGCTTGAAGGCCGTCTTCACAGCGCCCAGATCGGCATAGATGTCGGCGTGATCGAACTCAACGTGCGTCAGAATCAGCCCGTCCGGAAAGTAGTGCAGAAACTTCGGGCCTTTGTCGAAGAAGGCCGTGTCGTACTCGTCGCCCTCGACGATAAACGTGCGCGTGGGCTTGAGTTGAAAGCTCGTCCTAAAGTTCTCCGCCACTCCGCCGATCAGAAACGAGGGCTCAAACGCCGCATCCCTGCTTGTTGCCGTCTGGTAGATCCACGCCAGCATCGATGTCGTCGTCGTCTTGCCGTGTGTGCCCGCAACCACCAGCGACTCGCGCCCCTTCAAAAACTCTTCGCGCAGCAGCGCCGCCATGGAAGTGAAGGAAATGCGCTCGTCGAGGATGCGCTCGATCTCCGGATTGCCCCGCGACAGCGCATTGCCGATCACAACAAGATCGGGTCGCGGATCGAGATTCGTCTCCGCATACGGTTCTGCAACCGGAATTGCCAGCGAGCGCAGCAGGTCGCTCATGGGCGGATAAGCTGCCTTGTCTGACCCGGTAACGCGGTGGCCCTGAAGCTGTAGCAGGCCGGCGAGCGATGCCATCGCCGTCCCGCAGATGCCGCTCAAATGTATGTGTCGTGAGGAAGTTGTCATTGTGCCTGTTCAATTATCCCGCGGCGCGCACGGCGGGCTCCCGTATGTTGAGCTGCGCCTCAGCGCTCGCAATAAGCTCAGCCTCGACGCCCAGGGTGAGCGTAACGCACCGGCGCGAAACATGCCCGCTGCGCAGTCCGAAAGCAATCGGCCCCGCAAAGCCATCGAGCGCGCTCAAGATTGCCTGTTCGAGCAGTTCGTCCGGCGCGCCGTTAGACGAGCAGTTCAGCATCTCGCCAAACACGATGCCCGTCACGCCCTCAAGCTTGCCCGCGGCCCGCAACTGCCACAGCATCCGGTCCATCTGGTAGGGCTTTGCGCCCACATCTTCCAGGAAGAGCAGCTTGCCTTCTGTTTGCGGCTCCCACGGTGTGCCCAGCATCGAGACGAGAATGCTCAGACAGCCGCCATAAAGCGTCCCGCTGGCTGCGCCCGGCCGCAGAGTGCGCAGGCCCTCTTCCACTCCCAGCGTGTACGGCCTTCCGATTATCGCCGCCTCAAAGCTGGCCCGATCGACGCCATCCTCAAGAAAGAAGTCCGCGGCCAGCATCGGCCCATGAAACGCCGGCAATCCAATCCGGTCGAGCAGATACAGCTGCAAGCCGGTCAGATCGCTGTATGCGAAGAACGGCTTCGGATGTTTTGCGATGAGATCGAAGTCGATGCCTTCAAGCAAATAATTCGACCCATACCCGCCGCGCAGGCACATCACCGCGCTGGTCTCGGCATCGGCGAAGGCCGCATGCAGATCCGCCAGCCGCTCGGCCGGAGTTCCTGCAAAGTAGAGTGGCCCGCGAGCAAGCGCATTCGCCGCGAACGTAGGTTCGTAGCCCGCTGCGCGCAACGCCGCCGCGCCGCGCTCCGTCCGTTCGCTCATCGCGGAAGATGCCGGCGCAACAATGCTGATAGTCGAGCCAGTTGCTACCGCGCGCGGCTTTAGCAGATCGCTCATCGCTACCACGTCTCACCGCGCGCGCACAGGCGCCCTGTAAGCTGTGCCCGGTCGTTGCCGGCGGCTTCTTCTGTCATAACCAGAAAATCGTTGCCGCAGGCGTGTGCCTTGGTAAAGGGAATCAATCTTCCTCCGGATCAAGAAAAGTAAGTAACGTGTCGATAGCGGGCTCGGCGCTGAGTGAGGCGAGCAATGCTCGGTGCCGTTTTTGCGTGGTAGAGATCGTGAAGCTTACACGCTCGATCTCGCCGATGGTATCCCGCTCCACGTTGTTCAACCGTTGGCCGGCCTTGTCCATGGCGTCGAGAATCGACTGAAGCATCCTTGTCTGGTCGCCGCCTCGGGCCTCGTAGAACATGGAGAAGCGCTTCAGGTTGGCGCGCCGCTCGAGGATGCCGACCAGCGCGAGCGCGACAATCACAATCACGGCGGCTACGGCTGCCGCGGCATAGAGACCCGCGCCGCAGGCCATGCCGATCGAGGCCACTACCCAGATGCTGGCCGCGCTGGTCAGTCCGCTCACGCGGCCCCGGTTGCGCAAAATCAAGCCCGCGCCCAGAAAACCGATACCCTGCACGACGTTCGAGGCCACGCGACCCTTATCGGGGTTGGCATCTCCGGCCAGCACCGCTGAAAGCAGCGTGAAGAAAGCCGCGCCCAGGCAGATCAGCAGATTCGTGCGCAGCCCTGCCGATTTGTGGTTGACTTCGCGCTCCAGTCCCACCAGTCCGCCCAGCAGACATGCCAGCAATAGGCGCTTGATGGCGCCGTTAACCACGACGATCTGCTGAAGCTGGTCAAACTCGAAGGGCTGCATCAGGTGTGGCAGTTGGATGCCGATGGCAATCATAGATACCCTTCTCCTCGTTTCTTACAGCACCGATGCTACCACTCCGCGCGCGTGCGGGGTTAGCGGGAAGCCGGGCAGGAATCTGACCTGTACAAGGCGGCAGCGGGCTGGTCCTTCGCCGAGAACCGCGCTACCGGAGTGAGACCCTCGGGATGCGCCTTGACTGCCTCTGCCACCGGATCACCCGCAAAAGCCAGCACCAGTCCGGCGTGCGCTGCCGGCGCTTGGACCGCGCGGTCGAACAGACTCAGGTCCGACTCGTTGATCGTCTGGCGCAGTGGAATCCCCGTGAAGGCCACTACCTCCGGATACATTGAAGTGTTCATCAGAACCGCCGCATTCGGGCAGCCCGCGAGAGCCGCGCGCAGCGCTGCCGGAATCTCGCGATCGTAGGGTGCGCGTGCCCGTGCGTTCGTGGTCCCTTCGATGTAAACCAGCGCGCCTCGGCGCAGCAACCCCAGCGCGTTCAGCGCCACCAGCAGAAACAGAATCGCCGCTACATACCGTGGCAGCCGTGGCTTGAAATCGCGCGCCCCAGCCAGCACATACCGAGCGGCAAAGCCCATACCCAGAGACAGCGCGGGAAGCATCTCCATCCCATAGCGCGTGTTGTAAAAATTGTGCGGCCACCAGACCGGCAGAAAGATGGGAATCCAACCGTAGGAAACCGAGTAGGTGTAAAACGCAACCGGAAACCAGAGCAGCAGCGCAAACGCGAAAGCCCGCCGCCGAGCGGAAAAATATGCGCCGATGGTCGCGAGTGCCACGATGGCCAGCGCGAAGTTGCGCCACAGCGCGAAGGCATCCATCTCAAATGTCTTGCCGTAGAACAAAAGCGCTACCCAGGGATTGTGAAAGCCGGGATGTGGCGGACCGGAGCCGTGAAAGGTGCGCAGTTCGATGGCCTTGGCGCTGAACGGCCCGCGCAAAAAGAACAGCCAGTCGCCGTAAGCCGCTGAGTTGTAAACAAACCACGCCAAAGGAGCGGCGACGACGAACACGCTCCATATCCAAAAGGAAAGTGAGCGCAGACGGCCCGCGCGCAGCAGAACCACACCCATCGCCGTCCAGCCGATCGCCGCCATGATCCAGCCGTCGTAGCGCGTGTAGATGGCCGCGATCATCGCAATAGCGATCACCGCCTCAAAGCGCGCCATCCGCTTCGCATCGCCTTCAGCAAGCGCATTCCGCCACTCAACCAGCCCGTCCACAATCCAGATCATCTCGCAGACAAACAGCGGCTCGGTCATCGCCGTCGTCTGTAGATACAGCAGGTTGGGGTTGAGCGCGAAGAAGGCCAGCGCAACCGCGGCTTCAACCGGAGCCAGCCACCGCCTCGCCAGACGGTATAACCCAATACATGCAACCAGCCACGCCAGCGCCGACGGAATCGTTCCCGCCACTCCATTCACCCACCACGAGTAAACCTGCACGAAGGGCATCATCAGCAGGTGCGGCAATGGCAGCCACACTGAGCCGAGCTCCGTAAAGCGCGGAATGCGGCTGTCGAGAACTCGGCGTGCAATGTGCAGATGGGCGACGGCGTCGCCGTAGTTGAGCTGCGCGTTGTGAAGGAAGCTCCACGCTATGGCAGCAAGAGAGAGGGCCGCGCACATGAGTGCGACGGCCGCGGTCTCTCTTCGCCGATAGGGTCGATCAGTCAAGGTGCGTCAACCTGCGGAACTCGTCAAACCGCGCGTCGATCTCCTCGCGCGTGAGCTTTGCAATGCGCTCGGTACCGAAGCGTTCACAGGCAAACGAGCCCATGGTGCTGCCGTAGAACATAGCGCGGCGGAAGGCGTCCGCCGTGAGTTCTTTTTGCGATGCCAGGTAGCCGAAGAATCCGCCGGCGAAACTGTCGCCCGCGCCAGTGGGATCGACTACATTTTCAAGCGGAAGAGCAGGGGCGCGGAAAGTTTTTGGTTCAAGATTTAAACGCCAATTTGCCAGTTCACCAACTGGAGTATCGCAATGGAAGAGCGTCGCCCCATATTCGCCGTGCTTCACCACGAGGTGCTTCGGCCCCAGCGCCATCACCGCGCGCGCCGCCTGCACCAGGTTGTCGTTGCCGGCAATCATGCGAGCCTCGGTGTCGTTGATGAGCAGAATGTCCAGCCCCTTCAGCACCAGTTCGAGCGCGGCGCGATGATCCTTGATCCAGTAGTTCATCGTGTCGCCGGCCACCAGCTTTACGTCCGGCATTGCGTCGCGCACGCGCTTTTGCAGCACTGGATCGATGTTGGCCAGAAACAGAAACTCGGAGTCGCGGTAAGCCTCTGGAATCTTCGGCTCAAACGACGCAAAGACATTCAGCTCGGTGTTGTGAGTCTTCGCTTCGTTCAGGTTTTCGAGATAAGACCCCTCCCAGAAGAAGCTCTTACCAGCCGTGTGCTCGATGCCGCGCGTGTCGATGTTGCGCGCCTTGAAGACCGCCTCCTGCCGGGGGCCAAAGTCCTCGCCTACAACGGCAATCACCCGCACATCGGTAAAGAAGCTGGCGGCAAGCGAGAAGTGTGTTGCCGCGCCGCCCAGGCAGCGCTCGCGGCGGCCCGCCGGGGTTTCAATGGTGTCGTATGCAACGCTGCCAACTACGGTAATGGCCATGAATATCTCCAGAGATTACGAAGCTAATGTAGTCTGTCTAGCGCCGCTAACTACACGAACAACGCTAACTCCGCTTCCAACCTACCAGCCCATGTATTTGCCGAAGAGCAGCTTCAGCTTTTCTTTCGCCGCTGCGGGAATCGTATCCGGCGCAGTCAGCACCGCGTACTTCGCCGCCGAAGCACACGCGCACTTGCGCTCCTTCGGCATCGCCGCCATGGCCGCCTTCACAACCTTGGCCGCGTTGTCGGCATTCTTGTGCAGTACGGCCACAATCTGCTCGATCGTCACCTCGTCGTGGCCCTCGCGCCAGCAGTCGTAGTCGGTCACCATCGCCACCGTCGCGTAGCAGATCTCTGCCTCGCGGGCCAGCTTGGCCTCCTGCAAGTTCGTCATGCCGATCACGTCCGCGCCCCAGCTGCGATAGAGATTCGACTCTGCTTTGGTCGAGAACTGCGGCCCTTCCATGCAGACGTATGTTCCGCCCAACTTGCCCACAACGCCTGCCTTCGCGCAGCCCTCGGTGGCGGCCTTCGCAACCGTCGCGCATACCGGATCGCCAAACGAGATGTGCCCCACAATCCCCTCGCCGAAGAAGGTAGACGTGCGATGGAAGGTGCGGTCGATAAACTGGTCCGGCATCACAAAATCGGTCGGCTTGTGTTCTTCCTTCAGCGACCCCACGGCCGAAACCGAAAGAATCCGCTCAACGCCCAGCGATTTGAATGCGTAAATATTGGCGCGGAAGTTCAGTTCCGAAGGCAGGATGCGATGGCCGCGCCCATGCCGCGCCAGAAACGCAACCTTGCGCCCCTCAAGCTCTCCCAGTACAAACGCCTCCGAAGGCTCTCCAAACGGCGTCTCGATGCGTACTTCGCTCGTGTTCGTGAATCCGGGCATCGAATAAAGCCCGCTGCCGCCAATAATGCCGATCTCTGCCTGTGCCACGTCCGCTCCCCTTCAAGATATTGAGTCGCCGCGAACGAGCTATTAGCCGTTAGCTATTAGCTCCTGAATTGTTGAAAATGCTGCCCTGCCACATAGAAAGCTGAGAGCTAAAAGCTAATAGCTAAAAGCTCACTTCGCACCGATCATCTTGATCGTTTCCAGAATCACATCGCCATCAATCGTCAAACTGCGCGCGCTGATCTTGTCCATCGTGTCCTGCGCCGTGTGGTGATAGCTGTTGTTGGGCCCGTAGTTCAAATCGATAATGTCGATCGAAGGTACGCCACGATTTACAAATGCCAGGTGGTCGTCCTCGATGGGCATCTCTTCCTGGAAGAAGTACTTGTCGTAGCCGAACTTATGCACGGCCTGCCTGACCATGTTCACCAGCCAGTCCGTCGAACGGCTCTCGCGCAAGATATCCAGATCCTTGTCGCCGATCATGTCGGTCAGGATGAAGGCCTTGATCTGGCCGAGTGTCCCATCGCGGCCCCAGCGCGCCGCCAGATGACGGCTGCCGTAGGTCGAGTCCGAGTCCGACCACTGACGGACCGCCTCTTCGCCGTCGAAAAACACCAGCCAAACCGAGTAGCCGTCTAGCTTGTGGTCCTTTGCCGTCTTGATCTGCTCGCGCAACTTATCGGCGATTCCGAGAAGCAGCCCGGTCGTGGCGCCGCCGTCGTTGGCGCCCACAAAGTTGATGTTCTTCAGCGGATAGTTGGTCTCGTAGTGCGTGGCCAGCACAATCTCACCGGCCTTGCGCCCCGGGAAGCGCACAATGAAGTTGTTCATCATCATAGCGCCGGCCGGTGTCGAGGCCAGAAACTTGTCTTCTTCAATCTGGTCGTGCGCAAAGCGCTCGCGCAGAAAATCCTCGGCCCTGGCGTGGCCCTGGCTCGTAGGCCAGCGCGGACCGATCGCTACATATTGTCTTGCATACTCAAGCGCCTTCGCGCCGTCGAAGTGCTGCTGGGCGGCGGCACTCTGCGAAACAAGCATCGCAGCGAATGCCACCCCCATCGAGAACCGAATCACGGTGCTGGCCGCCAGCCTCACTACGTTGTCTCCTTGGCCTTCTTGCGCGAAGGATGCACCCACCACGCCACGCCAATGCCAATCATGTAAAGCGTGAGCATCGGTACCGCGTAGATGCACATCGTCCAGGGATCGGGGCTGGGGCAGATGACCGCGGCAACAATAAACACCGCCAGAATTGCGTAGCGGATGTTCTTCCACAAAAAGCGCGGGCTCACAATGCCGAACAGCGCCAGAAAGAAGATCAGGATCGGCATCTCAAAGCTGATGCCGAGGCCGAGAATGATCGATAGAAAGAAGCCCGTATACTCTTCGATCGTCACCACCGGGTTGAACTTGTTACCAAAGTCCAGAATCAGAATCTTCAGCGCGCCGGGCATCACGTAGAAGTAGCCGAAGGACGCGCCGGTGAGGAACAGTGCAAGCGTCGCCGACATGAAAGGAATGACGAACCGCTTCTCTTTTTGAAAAAGGCCGGGCGCAATAAACAGCCACACTTGATAAAGGATGAAGGGCGAGGCGATAATCGCGCCGCCGATCAGCGACACCTGAAGATACAGGTTCAGCGGGTCCATCGGATGCGTGTAGTTCAGCTTGATGCCCAGCTTGTCCAGCGGATGCTGAACGATTCCATAAAGCTTCTCGTGGAAGACGTAAGCCACTGCGAAGCCGGCAACCAGATACATCGCCGAGTGCACAATTCGCTTGCGCAACTCCTCAAGATGCTCCATCAGGCTCATGCCCGGCAGATCGGCGCGCTCGCTCATGGCCGCCTTCGCTTTGCTGATTGCGTCGTCGGTATCAACCATGTTGTTCCGCGCTCTCCGTTTTGGGTTCGCTGGCTACCACTTCGGCTACAGTGGAGTGCGGCGGTTCGGCGGCCACCTGCTCACCGCTCGAAGGCGGCTGCACCTGCATGTCGCTCTCGGCCGGAGCGGCTTCGACGTACTCTTCAGCCACTGCGGGCATCTCTGCCTCGGTAGGCGATTGAGCTGCCTGCGCGGCGCGAAGCTCCGCCGCGGCGTCGATCGCCGTCTGAGCCGCGCTCTGTGCAAGCTCGATGGCCTTGCGCGCCTCTGTAATTGAAGCCTGCCGTTCCGCCTCATCCTTCTTGCGCCGCTCGGCATCTTCGGCGTTGCGCAGCTCCTGCTCCATCTGGAACTTGAAGTCGTTGGACGCCTTGCGGAACTCGAACATGATCTTGCCGACTTTGCGCCCGATCTCGGGCAGCCTTCGGGGACCAAACACCACGAGCGCCAGGATCATCAGGATGATCGAGTCGGCCATGCCGATGCTGGCGGCTTGAACTGGAGGATAAAAGGCCATGAAAGAACATGATACCTGCCCACGCATGGCCCTCACAAACCCCCTTGGGACACCCAGGACGTTCTCTGGCCCCTCCTTGACGCTTGTTACCCATCCGCTCGCAGTATCCTGTTGAGAACAACTATGCTGAAGCGCATTTCTACAGCTGTTTTTGCCGTTCTTCTCGCCGCCAGTGGATTTTTAGGTGGCGCGCAGACCGTTCCTCCCTCCTCGGCCTCGTACCTGAGCGAGCAGCCCGTCCGCGCCCGTCACGGAATGGTCGTCAGCATCCACCACCTTGCCGCCGATGCCGGAGTGTCGATCCTGAGCCAGGGCGGCAACGCCGTCGATGCCGCAGTTGCCACAGGCTTCGCGCTCGCCGTCGTCTATCCGGGGGCAGGGAACCTGGGCGGCGGAGGCTTTCTGCTCCTGCGCACCCACGACGGCAAATCAACGTTTATCGACTTCCGCGAAGCAGCGCCGCTGGCCGCCACGGCCAACATGTACCTCGACGCCACGGGCAACGTCATCCCGGATTCGAGCGTCATCGGCTACCGCTCCATCGCAACGCCCGGTTCGGTTGCAGGCCTCGTCTACGCAGAAAAGAAGTACGGCAGGCTAGGCCTCAAGCGAGTTACGGCACCCGCCATTCGTCTCGCCCGGCAGGGATTCGTCCTCACCGAAGAAGAAGCAAAGCTGCTCAGCGACAGGGATCTGGCCCGCTTTCCGGATTCCAAACGCATCTTTCAGCGCGACGGCCAACTCTACAAGACGGGCGAGACCTTCCGGCAGCCGGAGCTGGCGCGGACTCTCGAGCGCATCGCTGCCAAACCGGACGATCTCTATCGCGGCGCGATGGCCCGCGAACTGGTCGACGCGCTCAAATCCGGCGGCTCGCTCATCACCCTAGAAGACCTCGCCCGGTACCGCGTCGTCGAGCGCGCACCCGTCACCGGCACATTCCTCAACTACACGGTGCTTAGCGCCCCACCACCGTCCTCGGGCGGAATCATTCTGTTAAGCGCGCTGAACATGCTCGAGGGCTACGACCTCAACAGCCTCGGCGACCGCTCTCCTCAGTCAATCCATCTCGTCACTGAGGCCTTCCGCCGCGCCTACATGGATCGCGGCGACTACCTCGGCGATCCGGACTTCAACACGATTCCCACCGCAGCGCTCATCTCAAAGCAATACGCTGCCGCCTGGCGCGCCACTATCGATCCTTACCGCGCGACAACGAGCGCCACACTCGCCCGTCCGCCGAACTTCCTGCCCCCGCCGCCCGCCAACGCAGGCCAGTACCGCGATCCCGTCAACACCACCCACTACTCGGTGGTCGATAAGGATGGCGACGCCGTAGCCGTCACCACCACCCTCAACGATTCCTTCGGCTCCCGCGTTACCGCCGGGCATCTTGGCTTTCTGCTCAACGACGAGATGGACGACTTCGCCGCCAAGCCCGGCACAGCCAACCTCTACGGCCTCATCCAGGGACCGGCAAACGCCATCGCTCCCTTGAAGCGCCCCCTGAGCACCATGACGCCGACCATCGTTCTCGAAGACGGCCAACTTCGCTTCGTGCTCGGCTCACCCGGCGGCTCACGCATCGCCACCACCGTCGCCAATATCTTTCTCTCCGCGGCTGTCGGCGGACTCAACATCCAGCAGGCCGTCGATGCGCCTCGCTTCCACCATCAATTCCTTCCCGACAAGCTCTCGGTCGAGTCCGGCCTCCCCGCAGCCACTCTCGACGCGCTTCGCGGCATGGGCTACACTCTCGATCAGCGGGATCGCTGGTCGAATGGCGAGTGCATCGAGGTCGATCCAAAGACCGGCGAGTTGCTCGGCGGGCAGGACCACCGCAGCCTCTTCGGCAAAGCTGCGGGATATTAACATCGGAGCCTGGCTCGCATGGAAAGGAGCAGGCCTATGAAGCTGGCAATCTTTCTCTCCTTCGCAACCGCTCTTGTTGCTGCCGGCGCAGTTGCGCAATCCAACATGAATTACGGTGTCGCGGGCATGGAGAACGTGAATCCCACCACGTCCGCTCCCCCTGCCATTCCCGCGCCCAACGCCTGCCCCGTTGCTCTTCGTGCCGATCATCTCAGCGACGGCGAAATGATCAAAGTGGGTTTCAAGCATCCCAGTGGCCTCGGCCAGGCAATCCATCTCACCGTCACCGGTTCCAGCCGGGGAACGGCCACCCAGGCAACAGCTCTTGTTCGTGGATCACGACCCCGCATCCTCTACTCACCTGTCGCGCCAGCCGCCAACGCCGACACCATCCGCCGGCAACATGTCCACTTCAAGGCAGGCCCGGATAACAGCGCCGTCGCCGACCTCTGGATCCCCGGCCTCTCCTCCATCGCATCGGTCGAGCTGGTTTCCATCACCTTTGCCGACGGTTCCACCTGGATGCCCACCGGCAACTTCACATGCAGCACCGCACCTGCCTTATTCATGCCCGTCCATTAGGCCGCCTGCCGCACTAGAACCTCCCCCGGGATGCGAAAATGCTCTTGATAGAGTTTCAATTCCGCATTCATCAAGAGGTCCCTCCCAATCATGCTCAAGGTACTTTCCACGCACCTCTTTCAGATGCACCGCCTTCATCCCGGCCTGCTCGACCTCGCCGCGCGCTCTGGCGCAGACGGCGTTGAAATCTACGCCGCACGGCCGCACTTCGACTACACTCGCCGCGACGAGATTCTCGAACTGGCCTCCTGGTTCCGCTCCAATCCCCTCGTGCCGTTTTCCATGCACGCACCCATCTTCCCCGATGGCGAACTGGGCCGCCCCGGCGCGCTCGCGCTCAACGTGCTCAGTCCCGACAAGGCCCAGCGCATCGCCGCCATGGACGAGATCAAGCGCGCTCTCGACGCCGCCGAGCACATCCCCCTGCGCAACCTCGTCATCCACCTCGGCGACAAGTGGGATACCTACTCGCTTCAGACCCTCGAGTTCGCGCTTACCGCTACCGAGCACCTCAGCGCCTTCGCCCGCCCCCTCGGAGTGCGCGTGCTGATTGAAAACCTGATGAGCGACTTTACGGCTCCCGAGAACCTGATGCGCGTACTCACCCTCGGCCATCTCGACAAGATTGGCGTCTGCCTCGACCTTGGCCACGCCCACATGACGATCGGCGTCAAAGAGGCCATCGCCACCTTCGGCAGCCGCATCACCACCGTCCACGCCCACGACAACCACGGCATAAAGGACGAGCATCTCTGGCCGGGTGAGGGAAGCATCGACTGGCCCGAGACAATGGCCGAGATCCATGCCGTGGCCGAGCCTGAAGCCATCATCCTCGAACTTGACCGTAGCCTCTACGACGCCTCCACCGCCGAGGAAAAGATCGCTCAGGCCTTCGACCGGATAGCGTAAAGAAAATTACATCGAAATTTACTGGCGACAGGTCTCTCTCAACCAACCACGACTCTGGGTGCCCCGGGTCTCGATTTTGAGACCTGGGAAACCACCACACTCAACCCGCCTCTTCTCAACCAACCACAACCCTGGGTGTTGGGAGACATCGACTCTCCGCCCTGCCTTCTCAACCAGCCAACGCTCTCCCCATTCGCCCCAATCCCTTCCCTCTCCCTATAATGTTGACGGCTTCGCGCGCGGTAAATTTTCGTCGCCCGTTCCGAAGTCCGTTCTCCCAAAAAGGAGGGATCGATGATGAACCGGATCACCCGCGCCTGCGCTGCGCTCGCAGCCTTTCTCCTGCTCGCTCTTCCACTGCTCTCGCAAGCTCCTGCGCCCGCCCCGGCAGGCCAGCCCAACCGTCCGCCCCAGCTCTCCAGCGAGGAACTCGCCAAACAGCCCCAGACCCCCGGCGCAACCGGCGACCAGCAGCGCCACTACTACTTTGCTGAAGGCAAGGTCGAATCACCCTACCGCATCTACGTCCCCAAGGGCTACGACGGCAAAAAGAAGCTGCCGCTTATCGTCGCCCTGCACGGCGCAGGAGCCAACCAGAACTACTTCTTCCGCGACACCTACGGCATGCCGGGCCTGATGGAAAAATACGGATTCATCTTCGTCGAGCCCTTCGGCTACAGTGACTTCGGCGGATACGGCGCGGGTACTCTGCCTCGCGTCACCGTCCAGCTCGATCCCGGCATCCCGCCCAACCCCATCAACGCCCGCCGCCCGCAATGGACGCCAGAAGAAGCCCAGCACGTCACCGACCTCAGCGAGAAAGACGTCATGAACGTGCTCGCCATCGTCGAAAAGGAGTACAAGGTCGACACAAAACGTGTCTACCTTATGGGCCACTCCATGGGCGGAATGGGCACCTGGTACCTTGGCCAGAAGTACGCCAGCAAATGGGCCGCTCTCGGCGTCATGTCTGGCGGTTTCGGTTATGTCGACTACCCGCCCGCCAAGCTCAAGGGAATCCCCATCATCGCTGACGCCGGCACCAAAGACACCGCCATGCACGGCCCGCAGGCGCAGGCCGAGTACGAGCGCTTCAAAGCCGCCGGCCTCAATGTCACTTACTTCGAGGTTCCCGACGGCACCCACATGTCCAGCATTCCCACGGCGTTTCCTAAAGTGATCGAGTTCCTTGCCACTCACCACCGCTGAGTAGCCGTGTGCCCCAGGTCTCGATTTTGAGACCTGGGAGAGATCGAAACTCAACCCGCCTTGCGAAACCTACTTCAGCGTCAATCGCGGCGGCCACTCCCCGCAGCGCACCCGCACCAGCTTGAGTCCACATGGCCGGCTGCCTGCCGCCCATCGGCCGGCGAGCGCGGCCGCATCCACAGAGCCCAGCCCCGTGGCCAGGTTGTAAACCGACCCGTCGGCTGCGAACCCCGTCACGCCCACCACGCCGTTGTTCCCCGATGGCGTCGCATGAAAGACTCCGCTTGTGGTGCGCGCAATCGCATACAGCCGCGGATTCGCGTTGCCCTGTCCCGCGCCGCTCTGCGTTTGCACAATCAACGCCATCACGCCGGCGAGTGCCGGAGCAGACACCGATGTCCCGGCCACAATCACAAAGCCGCCATTTTCATAGACCATTGCTCCGTCGTGCTTGGCCGCCGCGAGCGACACATCCGGCACCGCGCGCATCCCGCCCGCAAGCGAGGTTCCGCTCACGCCCTGCTGCCACAGCGGCTGCGCGTACACCGTGCTGATGCCGCCGCCCGTCGCCCACAAACCCGTGCCTCCAGCCGAAGCGCTCTCGTTCCACACCTGTTCGGGGATATAGGAGAGAGCGGAGGCGTAGCCTGTGCCGTTGGTTTGCGACCAGTAGGCTGCCGCGTTTCCGCTCTCGTTGAACTGCGTTCCGCCCACACACGTTGCGTAGGGCGAGCTGCACAGCCCGTTCACCGCCCGGCCTGTCCCAGCCGAGGCGTTTGCCGCCGAACATCCCGAGGCCCCCGCGTCGCCCGAGGCAACAAACACACTGATGCCCTCGGCCGCCGCCTGCTGCCACAAACTGTTGTAGAAAGCCAGTTGCGTTGCGCCCATCTGGTACTCGCACTCGCTGTAGCTCACGCTCAGCACCGGCGCAACCGCATGATTCACCGCGTAGGCCGCCGCCAGGTCGATGCCATCGGTGGTTGCCGTCGATGCACCTACCACAACTTTGATCGCCGCTCCCGGCGCAGCCGCTCCAGCCCACTCCGCGTCGAGCGTCGTCTCCAGCCGATCCGCCGCCACCAGCCCCGGGTCTTTCCCGGCCAGCAGCACCGACGGCTGGTTTGCCGTCAGTCCCGCCGCTGCCCGGAAACTCGCAACATCGCTCAGCACGAGGTTGCTGCGGGCGGCGATCGCAATCGCCGCCCCTTCCCCAGTTGTCCCTGACTGGAAGAGTGGATTGAGGTTGTAGATGGCGGCCAAGTCCGCCGGAAATACGTAATGCGTCGCACCCGCCGAGTAGTTAGGCTTCGGTCCGGCACTCTCGACACGCACAGCCTGCGACTCGTGCCGGAAGTCGTTCAGCGATACCACTCCGGCCACTGACCCGGCCAGCGCGGCCGGAATCTCCGGGTCGGCAGAGTTGGCGATATGCACCGACCCCTCCACATTGAACCGCTTGAGCGGCGTGTGAAAGGCCGCGCCGATCTGGGCCGCCGTGCCAGAGAAGACAATCATCCGTCCTCCGGAAGGAACTTCATCGATCGAGAACCCGTGCGAAAAGAGCCATCCCGACACCGCCGCCACATCGCCCTCGGCTGCCCCGAACCGCTCCCCAAACTCCTCCGGACTGATCCACTGATGGTAGTTCGCCGATTCCGGATCGTGCTGCGCGGCCACCAGCGCATCGAGCTCCGCCTGCCGCCCAACCGGAGCCTTCAACAGCAGAATCATCTGCTCCAGCCGCTCCTGGGGCTCCACATCGCCCAGCGAATACTCCTCCCGCGCAAAGGGATGCACGTTGCCCTTGAGCGTCACACGCTCGGAGTCATCGATCCTCGCAGCCGAGGCAGCCGCCATGCCTTCCACCACCGGCTTCGCGCACGCGGCCAGTAGCATCGCCAAAGCCGAAAGACCCGTCACGGCGTACAGACCGAATGAGAAGACTCTGAGACAACGGCGCATGGCAGCCCCTCGCGTGCGCCAAAACCCGCCGCCTCCTGCTCTGCGCGGCCCGGTATCTTAGCGTCTACTCATCCATCGGCCCGCGAGGCGCGTTCATGAGCAAAACCTAACCCACAATAAGAACGATCAACTTACAAACGTAATAAGAAATATCTAAGAAGCCGTCGCCTCGGTCTCTCTCAACCAACCAAGTCTCAACCCACCACAAATCTGGGTGCCCCAGGTCTCGATTCTGAGACCTGGGAAAGATCGAACCCAAATCTGCCATCTCTCAACCAACCACTACTCCCTCTCTCCCCAAAAACAAAAGCGCCGCCCGTCTCCGGGCGGCGCTTCTCAGGTTAAAGGGTAAAAACTACTTCTCGGCCTTGGGCGTCTCAATCCGCATCCCGTAGAACGAACGGTGCACGAAGAACGCCGACACCAGGAAGAACGCGACGGTCAGCACGCGAGTGAGCACCGGATGGGTCCCGGTAAGCGTAACGGCAAGCTCGACTGCAAGCAAGCCGAACAGCGTCGTGAACTTGATGATCGGATTCATGGCCACGGAAGACGTGTCCTTGAAGGGATCGCCAACCGTGTCGCCGATAACGCAGGCGTCGTGCAGAGGCGTGCCCTTCTGCTTCAGATCCACTTCCACAACCTTCTTCGCGTTGTCCCATGCGCCGCCGGCGTTGGCCATAAAGATGGCCTGGTACAAGCCGAAGATCGCAATCGAGAACAGGTAGCCGACGAACAGGAACGGCTCCATGAACGCGAACGAGAGCGTAGCGAAGAAGACGGCGAGGAAGATGTTGAACATGCCCTTCTGCGCGTACTTCGTGCAGATCTCGACCACCTTTTTGCTGTCTTCGACCGATGCCTTCTCGACGTTTTCGAGATTGATGTTGGCCTTGATGAACTCCACCGCGCGGTATGCGCCCGTGGTCACTGCCTGCATGGAGGCGCCGGTGAACCAGTAGATCACCGCGCCACCGCAGATCAAGCCCAGCATAAACGGCGCGTGCAGCAACGACAGATTCGCGACGTTCTCGGTCAGCCCGTGGGTCAGTGCCATGATGATCGAGAAGGTCATGGTGGTTGCGCCCACCACGGCCGTGCCGATCAGCACCGGCTTGGCCGTAGCCTTGAAGGTGTTTCCGGCGCCGTCGTTGGCTTCGAGCAGATGCTTGGCGCGTTCAAACTTCACATCGATGCCGAAGTCCTTCTTCAGTTCGGTCTCGATGCCGGGAATGGTTTCGATCAGCGACAGCTCATAAACAGACTGAGCGTTGTCGGTAACCGGGCCGTAGGAGTCGACTGCAATCGTTACCGGTCCCATGCCCAGGAAGCCGAAGGCCACCAGGCCAAAGGCAAACACGGCCGGAGCCAGCATCATGGCGGCCATGCCCGGACCCTGGCTGAAGAAATAGCCCAGGCCCATCAGCGCGACCATGCTCAGTCCCAGCCAGTAGGCAGACATGTTGCCGGCCACCAGGCCCGAAAGGATGCCGAGCGATGCTCCGCCTTCCTTCGCCGAGGTGACCACTTCCTGCACGTGGGCGGAGTTGGTTGAGGTGAAGACCTTGACCAGTTCGGGAATGAGCGCGCCGGCCAGCGTTCCGCAAGAGATGATCGAAGACAGCTTCCACCACAGTGTCGGGTCGCCGCCGAGGTTCGGAATCATGTAGTAGGAGACGACGTAGGTCAGCGCGATCGAAACGATCGACGTGATCCAGACCAGCGAGGTCAACGGCGCCTCGAAGTCCATATCGTCGGAGTGCTGATACTTCATCTTGGCGAAGAAGCCATTGAGGAAGTAGGCGCCGGAGCTCGAGATCAGCATGGCCACGCGCATCACAAAGATCCACACCAGCAGCTGCGCCTGAGTCTCAGGGCTCTTCACTGCCAGCAGGATGAAGGTGATCAGCGCAACGCCCGTCACGCCGTAGGTCTCAAAGCCGTCCGCGCTCGGTCCAACCGAGTCGCCCGCGTTGTCGCCCGTGCAGTCGGCGATCACGCCCGGGTTGCGCGCGTCGTCTTCCTTGATCTTGAAGACGATCTTCATCAGATCCGAGCCGATGTCGGCGATCTTGGTAAAGATGCCGCCCGCGATACGCAGTGCCGCCGCGCCCAGGCTCTCGCCGATCGCGAAGCCGATGAAGCAGGGGCCCGCATAGGCGGCCGGAACGAACAGCAGGATGAAGAGCATGATCAACAGCTCAACCGAGATCAGCATCATGCCGACGCTCATGCCCGCCTTCAGCGGAATCGCAAACAGTGGAAAGGGCTTGCCCTTCAATCCGGCAAATGCCACCCGCGAGTTGGCAAAGGTGTTCACGCGAATGCCGAACCACGCCACGCCGTAGCTGCCAAGGATGCCCACCAGGCTGAAGCCCAGAATGATCGGCAGCGTAACCGCGACATTGCCAACCGGCGCCAGCCAGCCGAAGTACATCGAGATAATGACCGCGATGAACACCCAGAGCACCATGATGAACTTGCCCTGCGTGATCAGATAGGTCTTGCAGGTCTCATAGATCAGCTCGGACATCTCGCGCATCGAGCGATGAACCGGCATGTTCTTCAACTGCATGAAGATGGTCAGGCCAAACAGCAGGCCGCCCACGCAGAACAGCAGCCCGATCATGAGCAGCGCATGGCCGGTCATGCCGAAGAAGCTCACGCTCTTCAGGTCGGGCAGCACCAGGCTGGCTTCGCCGCCTACCGGTTCGCTCTGTGCGTGCGCCAGGGCAGGAAGCAGCAGGGCCGCGACGGCCGCTACCATCCGCGCGTGCCGCTTCAGAAAGGCCGCGGCACCCGTGTTCCAGCCTGCGATCGAGGCTAGAAGTCCAATACAAACAAAAAGATACACAAAAATCTGTGCTGTCACGATTCCTCCGTGGTAAGGGTTAAAGCCAAAAATAAGCCGATAGCAAGTATGTTGGATGCCTCTGGGGGGAAGCCCCAAGAGAGTCAGCCGAAGGCTATCACCCGAATGCGCCCCTGTCGAGTGTTTCCTGTCACCTGTCATACAGTGGAAATCTGTCCCGCCGGCGCGCCCACTGGCCCTTGCATCAGGCAGGCGCTTACAGGTAGTATCGGCCGGCCTTGCCCGCCGTCCCTCTACCGGCTATAGTTTGCCTCAGTACCTTCACCCAAAAGGGGATATCGATGGGCGGCGACGCGCTTTTGACGCCACGGCAGGCTGCGGAAAAGCTCGGCATGAGCTATCCGGCCATGAAGCACTGGATACTCACCGGCCGCATTCGCACCGTCAAGACTCCCGGCGGCCACCACCGCATCCCCGCCGACGCCCTCAACGAGTTCCTGCCCGCAGAAAAAGCCAACCTCGGCACCACCCAGATCAGCGGCCGAAATCAGCTCCTCGGAACCGTCGTTCAAGTCGTCATCGACGGCCTGCTGGCCAAGGTTGTCATCTCCGTCGGCAACCAGCGCGTCACCGCCATCATCACCTCAGACGGCTGTCGCGACCTCAATCTCAAAGTCGGCGAACCCGCCGTAGCCCTCATCAAAGCCACAGAAGTCATGGTCGGCAAACCGGGCAAGTGATAAGGGCAGGGACTGAGGGAATAGGGACTAGTTGTGCAGTGTCAACAGATTGTTCCTATCGAGACCTGCCCTACTGATAGGGGTGTGGTGGTTAATCCCGGCATGAGGTCTGTGCCAGTTGTATTCGTGTATCCAGGGTAGAAGTTGAGCCGAGCGTTCTGCG
>CAIMKZ010000014.1 GCA_903842065.1 uncultured Acidobacteriaceae bacterium
AGAACTCCGCAGAACGCTCGGCTCAACTTCTACCCTGGATACACGAATACAACTGGCACAGACCTCATGCCGGGATTAACCACCACACCCCTATCAGTAGGGCAGGTCTCGATAGGAACAATCTGTTGACACTGCACAACTGGTCCCTGGTCCCTGGTCCCTCCCTTTACTGCCTTAGCTCCACCAGCGTAGCGCCCATACCGCCCTCGTTCTGCGGAGCCTCTTCGATCCCGGCCACGTGCGGATGCTTCCTCAAAAACTCCCGCACCCCCCGGCGCAGAATCCCGGCCCCATGCCCGTGAATGATCCGCACCCTCGGCATCCCGGCCAGAAACGCCCGATCAAGATACTTTTCAAGCTCCTCGGTCGCCTCATCCACCGTCCAGCCGATCAGGTTGATCTCCATCCGCATCGCGTCGGTGTTCGTGCTCGTCACCGTGACCTGCACGTTCTTCTGCTGCCGCACGGCCGCCAGCGGAGTCAGCTTCACCTGCTCAGCCCCGGAACCTGTAGGCTCGGAGCACTCATCCCTACGCACCCGCATCTTGATCGGCCCCAGTGCGACTTCGAAAAGATCCTTCTCCACCTCGCGCTGCACCACGGCGACCTTGTTCATCGACTTGAGCAGCACGCGGTCGCCCGGAGCGATGTGCTTGAGCAGGTGCGGCTGCGCATTCGCGTCGCCCACGTCGGCGCCGGTCTTATGCGCCACAACCGTCTGATTGAAGCTCTCCTGAAACTCGCGCCGCAGCCGATTGATGCGCCGCTCGGCTTCTTTCGAAAGCTTCTGCTGCGCGGCGCGATCTTCCACTACGCGTACGTTCTCGCGCATCTGAAACTCGAACTCCTTCATCAGCGAAGCAAGCTTCGCCTCAAGCTCCTTCACGCGGTTGCGAACCTCGACTTCGCCCTCGCGCTCCAGCCGCTTGCGTTCCTGGTTCAACGCATACTGCTGCTCGCGCGCGGCCTTGCGATCTACCTCAAGCTGCGCCAGATCGTTGTGCAGCTTGTCCAGGAACTTCGCCACATCCGCATGTTGCGTACCCAAACGCTCTCGCGCTCCAGCAATCATCGCCGCGTTCAGCCCCAATCGCTCCGCGGTCTGGATTCCCGCCGAAGCTCCCGGAACGCCCAGGTGAAAGTGATAGTTCGGCGCAAGCGTCCGCTCATCGAATCCCGCAGCAGCGTTGCAAACGCCCTCGGTGTTCGCCGCATAGACCTTGAGCGAAGTGTGATGCGTCGAGATCAGCGTCCACGCGCGCGCCTTCAGGAAGAACTCGGCAACGGCAACCGCGAGCGCTGCGCCTTCCTCGGGATCGGTAGCCGAACCAAGTTCGTCGAGCAGCACCAGCGAACCCTCATCGGCAAACTTGGACAACCGGTCGAGATTGGTGATGTGCGCCGAGAAGGTAGAGAGCGACTCCTCGATCGACTGCGCATCGCCGATGTCGGCCAGGAACGCAGTAAACACAGGAAAGCTCGCCGCCTCGGCCGGAACCGGAATTCCAGCCTGCGCCATCATCGCCAGTAGCGCCGTCGTCTTCAGCGCCACGGTCTTTCCGCCCGTGTTCGGACCGCTGATAATCAGCTGCCGCTCATCGCTCACAAGCTCCAGCTTCAATGGAACGATCTGTCCTCCGGTCGCGCGCAGCCTCTTCTCGAGCAGCGGATGTCGTCCGCCTTCAACCAGCAACCGCTCCGGACCAAACGTCGGCGAAACGCAGTTGAATGAGCGCGCAAACCGTGCACGCGCCAGCAAACTGTCAACAAACGCAAGCACGCGCGCGCCCTCGCGCAGACTGAACGCGTAACCGCCAACCTGCCGCGTAAGCGTCACAAAGATGCGGTGAATCTCGGCCTGTTCTTCCTCGATCAGCCGAACCAGTTCGTTGTTCTCTTCGATGGTTTCGAGCGGCTCCACATAAACCGTCTGCCCCGAGGAACTCGCCCCGTGAATCACGCCCGAGACCTTCCGCTTCAGCTCCGCGCGTACTGGAATCACAAACCGGTCGCCGCGAATCGTGATCAGGTCTTCCTGCGTCGAGCCTTCACCCGTCAGCTTGCGCAGCGCCGCTCGCAGGCTCGCTTCAATGGCCCGCTGCTGCCGCTCCTGATCGCGCCGGATGCGATTCAGCTCCGGCGACGCATCGTCGGCCAGCGTTCCGTCGGGCTGTATCTTGCGCTCAATCGACTCGGCCAGCGGCCGCAGGTTGGTCGTCAGCTCGCGAGACAGTTCATTCAGCCCGTCGAGCCTACCTGCAATCCGCGCAGGAGGCTCTTTGAGCAGCGACTGCCACGATGCGACGTCATTCGCCAGCCGCGCAATCGACTGAAACTCCGCGGCTTCAAGCGCTGCGCCCTCAATCGCGGCCTTGGCGGCAAGTTGTGTCGGATCGAACAGCCCGCCCAGCGCAATCGACACCTGTTCTTCAACGATCAGCCGAACCTCGCAGGTCAGCTTGTGCTGGCGCTCGATCCACACCACATCGGTTGAAGGCTTGAGCGCAAGAATCGCCGCCTTACCCACGGAAGACGCGGCAAAGCCGCCCGCCAGCGCGAGCAGAGGCTCCCACTCAAGCGCAGCATGGTCGGCATGTAATACCGGAGAAGGAACGGGATCGACAAGCGGCATAACGTACCCGATCCCATTATCGCAATGGAGGGTCTACTTCTTGGTTTCGCTCGATGAACTCGTTGCGGCCGGAGCAGCAGCCGGAGCGGGAGTCGCGGAACTCGTCGATTCCGAAGTGCCGGAAGCCGCTGCAGGCTTGGCCGTTGCTGCCGGAGAATCTCCGCTGTTCGAGTTCGTGCTTGTGCTCTTCGAAGCGTAGTCGTTCACGTACCAGCCAGCGCCCTTGAACTGCAGCCTCGGCGCGGTCAGAGTACGCTCCAACGGGCCGCCACACTCAGGGCACTCGGTCAACGGATCGGCGCTGAAATTTTGGATCTTCTCAAAACGATGGCTGCAGTTCGTGCAGCGATATGGATAAAGCGGCAAGGCTCTCTAATCTCCCAAGGGAAGCTGTTAACCCTGTCCATATTGTATCGAACAGAAAGCCGTAAGAATAGAAACTGTCATCGCTGAGCGGAGGTCGCCGCGGTCCGCCGCGCGGAGAGTCGAAGGGTCTGCGGTTGTTTTCAACCCCTCGACTCCGCCACTTCAAACTCAGTGCACCATCAAGGGTACAGACACGCTCACGTTCTCCCACTCGAGCGTAATCGTCCCATTCATCCCGTACGTGGCCGCGATCGTCCACGTCAGGTTCTCGACCATCGCAGCGGGCTTTGCCATCTTCATCTTCACGCGGCCCAGGTCCTTGGACGAATCGTATGATAGGCCCCACTCGCCGGTCGCCTTGCTCACCACCAGCGTCCACTGCGCCGGATCGCTGATGTCCACAAACAGCGTGTAAGTTCCTGCGGGAATCATCAGGTCGCCTATCATGATGTTGCCTGGCGTCTTCAGAGTCGTAGCGTCATTCGCTCCCGCGCGCCACACCGGATAATGCGGATCCTTGCTGATCAGCCCGTCCTTGGTAAAGATCTTGCCCTCGCGCCCGCGCACCCGCGGCGAGCTGTAGTCGATCGTGATCGACTTGCCGTTGATGGTTACAGCAGCCTGCGCCTTGGGGCTCAGGTTTTCGTGGTGCTGGCCCGCCGCCGGCGGCGGAGCCTGCTGAGCCGCAACCGTCATGACCGCCGATAGCAACGCCGCGCTGATAATAAACTGCTTCATCATCTCGAATCTCCTTAACCAAGTTTCCGCAACAAGTTTACGCAGCCGCCATGAGGCGGCGCAACCAGATACACACTGACGAGCCTAATCCTTGTGGACAGCCACGCGCACCGCGGTCAAATCCTCCGGCACATCGCCATTCAGAAACGCCTCCCGATGGTCCGGATCGCCTAGGTCCATCTTGAAGTGGTGCCACTGATCGTCCTTATATACGCCCATATTCCACGCCCCCGATACCGAATCAGAGAACTGCCACACAATGTGAAACCCCTCCTCATTAGTGAAGCCTTCATTGTCGGCCTGAAGAATGGCGTCGCCGCGCTCCCAGAGCATCGAGCGCAGTGCGTGCAGCGCGTTGCCGCCCTCCACCGTCTCCGATCCCAGCAGGTGGTGAAACGAGTACACCGTCTTCACCTCATCGAAGAACCCCTCCAACCACTCGACGCCGCTCTCGGGCTTGGCATCGCGAAGATCTTCGAGAAAGTCCGCGATCACGTCCTGCCCCAGCGAGCGATCGTATATGGGGCTGCGTTCAATCACAGCCACCTCGACCTCATCGTTGTCTGAAAGCAGAAGGCTCTCCCACTCCTCCTCGCCTCCCTCCTCGATGGTCAGCCTGTACTGCGGATGATCGGCTTGAAGAAAGCTCACCAGCTCATCGATGGTAGGCGCCTCTTCCTGTTTCGACAGAACGCGCGTGTAGTAGCTCATGGCTTTCCCTCTCCGCTCTCTATTACCTATTCTCGCAGGGATGAGCGGCAACAAAAAACCGCATCCGGCTCGACGCCGGATGCGGTTTAACTGATCCCTGCTTTACTTGTCCGTCAGCGCCTCAACACCCGGCAGTTTCTTCCCTTCCAGGAATTCAAGCGATGCGCCGCCGCCGGTGGAGATGTGCGTAATCTTGTCGGCTACGCCGGCCTGATTGATGGCGCTCACCGAATCGCCGCCGCCGATGATGGAGATGGCCCCGCGGTTGGCGGCAACAGCCATCGCGATAGCGTTGGTGCCCACGGCGAACTTGGGAATCTCGAAGACGCCCGCCGGACCGTTCCATACGATGGTCTTGGCGGTCGCGATCACTGCCTCGATGGCCTTGACGGTCTTGGGGCCGATGTCCAGGCCCATCCAGTCCTCGGGGAAGTCCTTCGACGTATCCCACTCCTGGGTGTTGGCGTCGGCCGAAAATGCGTCGGCGATGACGTTGTCGGCAGGCAGCAGAAGCTTAACGCCCAGAGCCTTGGCCTTTTCGATCGCGGCCTTCGCCATCTCGATGCGGTCTTCCTCGACCAGCGATTTGCCGGTCTTGACGCCGAGCGCGCGGGCAAATGTGTAAGCCATGCCGCCGACGATGACCAGCGTATCAACCTTGTCGAGAAGATTCTGAATGACGTCGATCTTGCCTGAGATCTTGGAGCCGCCGATGATGGCGACGAAGGGCTTCTCGGGGTTGGTGAGCGCCTTGCCGAGGTAGACAATCTCCTTCTCCATCAGCAGGCCAGCTACAGCGGGCTTGAGGAAGTGAGTGATGCCCTCGGTTGAAGCGTGGGCGCGGTGGGCTGCGCCAAATGCGTCGTTGACATAAATGTCGGCCAGAGCGGCGAGCTTCTTCGAGAATTCGGCGTCGTTAGCCTCTTCCTCGGCGTAGAAGCGCACATTCTCAAGCAGCAGAACCTGTCCGGGCTGAAGATCGTTAGCCATCTTCTCGGCAACTTCGCCTACGCAGTCGGGCGCAAAGGCGACGCTGACGCTGGCGCCTAGCAATTCCCGCAGCCGATCGGCGACCGGAGCAAGCGAGTACTTGGGGTTGACCTTGCCCTTGGGGCGGCCCAGATGCGCGGCCAGAATTACGCGCGCCTTGTGCTCGATGGCGTACTTAAGCGTAGGAAGCGTGGCCACAATGCGGGTGTCGTCGGTGATGGTCTTGTTGTCATCGGCAAACGGCACGTTGTAGTCCACACGGATAAAGACGCGCTTGTTTGCGATATCGATGTCGCGAATCGAAAGCTTGGCCATGGTCCCCTGCCCTTCGTTAAAATCCAAATTCGTCTCTACGCAGATACAGTGAGCAGATGAGCGGCAGGTTTGCCGCTCGATACTGCCCACTGTCCACCTTAAAAAGCTGAGTTGTAGTTACAGCCCCTTCTTCTCGAGGAAGCTGATCAGATCGATGACACGGTTGGAGTAGGCCCACTCGTTGTCGTACCAGCTGATGACCTTGACCGAGTTGCCGCAGACCTTGGTCAGCGGAGCATCGACGATCGAGCTGCGCTTGTCGCCCTTGAAATCGGAGCTGACCAGCTCATTGCTGTCAACGCCCAGGATGCCCTTGAGGCTGCCGTTGGCTGCGGCCGTGAATGCGGCGTTCAGCTCGGCGGCGGTGATGGGCTTCTCGGGGGTGAAGGTCAGATCGACAACCGACACGTTCGGGGTCGGGACGCGAATGGCAAAGCCGTCGAGCTTGCCGGCGGTCTCGGGCAGAACCAGCTTCAGAGCCTTGGCAGCGCCGGTCGAGGTCGGAATCATCGACAAAGCTGCGCCACGGGCACGGCGGATGTCTTTGTGCGGCGTGTCGAGGATGACCTGATCGTTGGTGTAGCTGTGGATCGTGGTCATGAGGCCCGAGACGATGCCGCAGGTGTCAAGAATAACTTTGACGGCCGGCGCCAGGCAGTTGGTGGTGCAGCTGGCGTTCGAGATCACGTTGTGCTTGGCCGCATCGTACTTGTCGTCGTTGACGCCCATCACGATGGTGATGTCCTCGTTCGAGGCCGGAGCCGAGATGATGACCTTCTTCACGGTCGCGCCCAGGTGAGCGGCGGCCTTGGTGCCGTCGGTGAAGAAGCCGGTCGACTCAACCACAACCTGCGCGCCAACCGAAGCCCAGTCCAGCTTGGCAGGATCGCGCTCGGCGAAGACCTTGATCTTCTTGCCGTCCACGACGAGGTACTCGCCCTCTACGGAGACGTCGCTCTTCAGGTTGCCCAGGATCGAGTCGTACTTGAGCAGGTGGGCCAGCGTCTTGGGGCTGGTCAGATCGTTGACCGCGACAAACTCGATGTCGGGGTTGCCCATAGCGGCGCGAAAAACGTTGCGGCCAATGCGGCCAAATCCGTTGATGCCAACCTTAACTGCCATGTTGTTTCGTCTCCTTCATCCCCGATGTGGGGTGGTGGTTCGTTCAAAGTTCCGGTTCGCCGGCGATGCACACGACCGGCATTGCCGGACCGAGGGGAAGACCGCCAGATTATGTGGAGCACGTTGGTTGCCAGAATCCGGGGTCATTCCATTAGATTCAGGCAACGCGCTCAAGGGCGAAGTGGCCCGAGCGGATCAACGTTCCGCTCTTATTGTTTCATGCCACCGTGCAGATGCATCCCGCCCTTGCGACTCTCCCTGCTCTCAGACAGGTTTGACCGGCTAAAGAAGCGCCGCAAGGACAGGAATCTCAGAAAACTCGATTCCGTTCAGTCTCCCCAACCGTACGCACAGCGCGTTCAGCGCAAGTCGCGGAGGGGGTCCGACCGCTACCGCTAGGATGTGTTCCGACCTGCATAGTTGTATGTGATGGACTTCACATCATTTGAGTAACCTCCGCTGCTCGAATTTTCGGGTAACATAGGTGTAATATTTGCCGCAGATGCGGTCCTTCCGCAACGGAAAGACAGGTCTTACCCCCCATGAGAAGACGCTCCAAACGCCCGCCCAATCTCTCGGAAGCCACCGGCAAGATAGGTCAGGAGATCCCGACCAATCAGCCCGCGCCACTGGTCCCTCACTACCCGGACGACCAGCCCTCATACCGCAATGCGGAGCCGCGGCCGGCGCGTCAATCCGAGACCCGCCAGTCCGAGCCTCGCCCGGACCGCGCCCCGCGCCAGCAACCCCGGCGTACCGACTGGAACGAGCCGGCAAGCTCCGGCAAGCTCGAAGTTGAGACCCAGCCCGAGATGCCCTCGGCTCAGCCCGAGGCCTCCCGCGCGCCCGGCGCTCCTAAGGGATCGGTCGTCTTGGCCATCGGCCTGCCCGGCTCGGGCAAGACCACTTGGTTCGGCCGCCGCGGTATCACCCCGCTCTCTTCCGACCTGCTCCGCGGCATTCTTTTTGATGACGTGGAAGAACAGCGCTACCAGGGCCTTGTCTTCTCGACGCTGCGCTCGCTGCTGCGCGCCCGGCTCATCTCTAAGATGCCCATGAACTACGTCGACGCGACCAACCTTTCCATCCACGAGCGCCGCCAGTGGATCAAGATGGCCAAGAGCTTCGGCTACGAAGTTCAGGCCGTCTTCTTCGACGTGCCTCTCGAGGTCTGCCTGGAGCGCAACCGCTCCCGCGACCGCATGGTCAGCGAAGATGTGATGCGCAAGATGGCAGAGAAGCTCAAACCTCCGATGTTCGAAGAGGGGTTTGAAAAGATCACGGTCGTCAGGGTGAAGAGCGCGGGTTAAGCGCGCATCCTATCGAGTCTCGCGAATTGTTCCGCAGGGCGCGCATCCTCCCGCGCCCTGTCATCCCACTTGAACGAGCCCGCCGCAGGTAACTTCGCTAGCCCTTAGCCAATGCCAACAGCGCAACCCCAATTGCCGTAGACCAGACAGAGCCGCCGCCCCCTCGGGGCGGCGGCTCTGTCTGGAATCACCTCTGCGCTCTCCCCGCCAGCACCCGCAAAAACTGCCGTTTCTCCATCCGGTATTTGAACGCCTTGCGCCCATCGATGAAAACCACCGGCACCTCTTCGTTGAACTTCAAGCACAGTTCCGGGTCCGTATCGATATCCACCTCGCGCCAAGTGAATTCGGCCTCGCCCTCAAGCCCAGCAAGCGTCTCCTTCACCACATCGCATAGATGGCAACCCTTGCGCGAGTAGACAATCACTTCCTGCATGGGGAGATTGTAATTCTCGACCTTGGAGTAGGCAGATGCGAGAGCGCCATTCATTCAGAAGGGAGGAGCTCAAGACTGGTCATCGCGCCGGCCATCTGGTTAGTGATGTCCCATCCTCACGTTCGCCCGATTTCCGTGTTCCCCGTCTTTCTGATCGTTCGCCATGAAGCCCGATACAAGCAGCAGGGCCAGAAACGGAATAGCCAGAGCGTAGAGACGCTTGTCCCGGAAATAGCCGGCAAAAATCCTCCAGTTCAGAACCAGATGCAAAGTGGCTGCCACCACCATCGCAACGCCGAACCATACATGGACTTCGTTGAATCCGTGCGACTTGAATGCGAACTTCATGATCAAGCCGGTAATTCCTGTAAACAAAAAGGAAATGCCCGCGATTGCGCTGATTAATTTCCGATACTTATCCATGACTCCCTCATCGGACTGCCTGCACTTCAGGTAGCTGATGGAATAGACGAAGCGGCCCGCGCTTCGGGAGCGAACTGCCAACAGCGAATAGAAACAAGAAGGCCCGGGAGCGATCCCGGGCCTTCGTCATTCAGTTTCGAAGAAAACTACTCCGCCGCTGCTTCAACCTGCTTGGTCGTCGCTACGGTCCAATCCGGCGCGCCAACCTTGAAGCGAGCAAAGCGCCGCACGGTGATGTTCTCGCCGAGTTTGGCCACGGTCTGCGCGATCAGGTTCTTGATGGTCACCGTCTGGTCCTTGATGAAGGGCTGCTCAAGCAGGCAGACCTCTTCGTAGAACTTGCTCATCTTGCCTTCGACGATCTTCTCGATCACCGCCGGGGGCTTGCCCGTCGCAGCCGCCTGCGAGCGGAAGATATCCTTCTCACGCTCGAGATCGGCCGGGGTTACGTCCTCGGGCCGCACAAAGCGCGGATCGGTCGCGGCCACATGCATCGCGATGTCCTTGAGCAGATCCTGATAGTCGGTCGTGCGCGCCACGAAGTCGCTCTCGCAGTTGAGTTCGAGCAGCACGCCGATCTTGCCGCCGGCGTGAATGTAGGTGCCGATCAATCCTTCGTTGGTGGAGCGGGTGGCCTTCTTCTGGGCCGACGCCATGCCGCGCTTGCGCAGCACCACAAACGCCGCTTCCATGTCGCCCTTGGACTCTTGCAGGGCCTTGAGGCAGTCGCCCATCGGCGCGCCGGACTTCTCGCGCAGCTCTTTTACCAGTTTCGCATCGATCTTTTCGCTCACGGCTGTCATCTCTCTATTCTCCCCGGCCTCTGTTGCACAGCTGTGAACAGGCGCAGGGTGTGATTGGAATTCAATTCCGGCAAACCGGCCGGCAAAAGAAAAGCGTGGCAAGCGATTGATTGCCGGCCACGCTCGAATCAGTGCGCGCAACAAGCGCGCGGCAAATCGTTACAGAGCGGCCTCGGCGTCCTCGGCATCAGCCAGAGAGGTGACAGCGGCCGGCGCCTTGCGCACTCCGCTGCCGTAGGCGGCGTCCAGATCGACCACATCGGTCGTCTCTTCCGCGCCCTCGGCGGCGGCTGCGGCGGCGGCGGCTGCCTCTTCCGCGAATGCCTTGTCGCCAACCAGGTTCACACCCTCGGCGGCAGACTCGGCGATCTTCGAAGTGAACAGGCGGATGGCGCGCAGAGCGTCATCGTTGCCCGGGATCACGTAATCGACAACCGTCGGATCGCAGTTCGTATCCACCACGGCCACAACCGGGATGCCCAGCTTGCGGGCTTCCTTCACGGCGATGGCTTCGTTGTTTGAGTCGACGATGAACAGCGCGTCGGGCAGACGCTTCATGTTCTTGATACCGGCCAG
This sequence comes from uncultured Acidobacteriaceae bacterium, assembly GCA_903842065.1. GTDB lineage: Bacteria > Acidobacteriota > Terriglobia > Terriglobales > Acidobacteriaceae > Telmatobacter. The sequence continues at coordinate 10,423 of CAIMKZ010000014.1, forward strand.
GTTCGCCTGCAAATGCTTGCGCTCCCGCTCCAGCTTGATGACTTCCTTTTTGGTGAGCAACTCATAGCGGCCATCGGTGGCCATCTCATCCAGTTCCTGCAACCGTTTGACCGACTTCTGTACCGTCACCCAGTTGGTAAGCAGCCCACCCAGCCAGCGCTGGTTGATGTAGGGCATGCCTGCCTTGGTGGCTTCCTCGGCCACGGCGTCTTGCGCCTGGCGCGTGGTGCCGACGAACAGGATCATCTTGCCGCTGGAGCACAGGTCGGTCACAAACTTCGACGCGTCCTTGAAGAGCTTCAGCGTCTTCTGCAGGTCAATGATGTAGATGCCGTTGCGCTCGCCGAAGATATACTCCTTCATCTTCGGGTTCCAGCGCTTGGTTTGATGCCCGAAGTGGACTCCAGCTTCGAGCAGCTCCTTCATGGTAATGGTCGCCAAGGTTCCTCCTAATTGAACTGCATCCGGGCGCGCCTACTGTGGCCCGGATTTATGCCCCTTGCGGGGAGAGTGGGAAAACCAGCTTCTAGCTGCTAGCCTCTAGCCGCTAGCTTGTCCGTGCCGGACCCCCATCTCGGGAAATCCACGGGAATAAAGCCCGCACGAAAAAGCTAGAAGCTAGCAGCTAGAAGCTAAAGGCTCGCAAGCGCGTTAGCGCTTACTGAACTGGAACCGCTTACGAGCGCCCTTCTGGCCGTACTTCTTGCGCTCCTTGACGCGCGCGTCGCGGGTCAGGAGGCCTTCGGCTTTCAGAGTCTTGCGCAGTTCGGGATTGAACTCAAGCAGGGCGCGGGCAACGCCCATCTTCACGGCGTCGGCCTGAGCCGTCACGCCGCCGCCCAGCACAGTGGTCACAACGTCGAAGTTCCCGACCATATCGGCAACCACAAACGTCCGCTTGGCGCTGATGCGCTGCTGATCGGTGACAAAATACTCTTCAAAGGCCTTCTTGTTGACCTTCCACTCGCCCGTGCCGGGACGCAGAAAGACGCGGGCAATGGCCGACTTGCGCCGCCCCGTCCCGTAGTACTGAACCAGATCTGCCATTCTTCTTTAGCTCCTAGCAGCTAATAGCTGCTCTTACGCAATCTTCATTTCCACCGGCGCCTGGGCCGCGTGGGGGTGCTTGTCGCCGCGATAGACCTTCAGCTTGGTCGCCATTTGGCGGCCCATCTTGGTCTTCGGCAGCATGCCCTTGATCGCCTGCTCCAGAATCAACTCGGGCTTGCGAACAACCAGCTTGGTGAACGACTCCTCGCGAAGTCCGCCCATGAAGCCCGTGTACCGGCGATAGAGCTTGGTCTGCTCCTTCAGGCCCGTCAAACGCACCTTCTCGGCGTTGATCACGATAACGTGATCACCCGTGTCGATGTAGGGAACGTACTGGGGGTTTAGCTTGCCGCTCAGGATGCTGGCGGCCTTGGTGGACAAGCGGCCAAGCGTCTGACCGCTGGCGTCTATCACGAACCATTTACGGGCAAAATTCTTGCCGCTGGGAACAAACGTCGACATCGTATATACCCTTTCAAACGCGCGCCGCGGACACGAAAAAGCCTCTCCGCCGCGAACAATCTCATTACCCGCCGCTGGCGCGATTACCTCCAACGCAAGCGTACGGGCCAAACTTCCACCCACTGCCAAACAATGCTGTTCGGGTAAGTGTCCTGCGCAGCCCTTCAGGCCTTTACTGATTGGTCGAGCGAGTTGCCGCTTCGACCGCTAATCGCCCCGGTCCGGGTGCACACACACAGACCCCGGGCGCAACAGTGCGCAAGGTCTTTAGAATAGCGGAAATTGGGGGCCGGAGTCAACGAAATGGGCGCTGGATACAAGCCGTGAGCCACCAGCTGATTGTTTTCTTTCAGTTCCCAAGACCATCGCCAGATTGATAGAGTGGTTCGAACCCGCCAAAGTCCATCGCAAAGGCTTACACCATGACCGTTTCCGCACAGGAGTCCGGCTTCCGCTGGCTGGTTTTGATCGCAGCCATCCTTGGCTACATCAGCCTTCAGGTCGACAACCTCTCCATCACTCCGGTTCTCCCCCAGGTGGCAGCGAGCCTCAATATCGACCTCGGCACGGCCTCCAACCTGGCCATGACCACCTTTCTCTTCGCCTCGTTCCTCGTCCAGATTCTCGTCGGAGGCATGGTCTCCGACAAGCTGGGCGTCATCGCCGGCATCATGATGGGCGCACTCTGCGCCGCCGTGCCCATGACGCTCATGCCCTGGATCGGCCACTCTCCCTCTGGTCTGGCGGTGGCGCGCTTCTTTGAGGGCTGCTCGTCGGGATTTCTCTTCCCGGCCATGGGCCCCATCATCGGTCTCTGGTTTCCCCATCGTCAAAAAGGGCTGGCCGGCGGACTGATGAGCGCGGCGGTAGCCGTGGGCAGCGCGGCCGGCGTGCTGCTCGGCCCGGCCGTAATGGCGCATGTCGGCAGCTGGCAGGCGATGAACGCAGTGCTCTCCATCTTCGGATGGGTCACCTTCGCCTTTGCCCTGGTGCTGGCTTTTCTTCCCAAGCCGGCCTTGGCTAGCCACGGCGGGCCAGACCCGGCCGTCATCAAGCGCGCCATCTTCTCCCGACTCACCTTGTTCGGCGTGCTGGTCTCCTTCATGGCCAACTGGGACATGCAGTGTCTCTTCAGCCTCACCCCAACCTATCTGGCCGCCGACAAGCCCATCGGCATCGGCTACGGAGCCATGATCGCCGCGCAGTTGATGATCGGCGTAACCCTGCTCGCCGGAATACTCGGCCCCATGGTCTGCGGCCTTCTCCTCGATAAGGTGTTCAAGGGCCGCACCCGGCCCGTCCTGCTCATGGGCTTCGCGCTCATGTGCGTCTTCGTCTTTTTACTCAGAGTCCCGGCTATCACCGGCAACATTCCGGTCCTTGAGGCCGTGCTCATCCTGGCGGGCTTCGGACCACAGTTTGTCCTCCCCACCATCTACTACTTCATCGCCGGCTCTTACGAGCCCCGGGTCGTCGGCATCACGTCCGGCATCTGGATGGGTGTAGGAACCTTCGGCGCGGCGATGGGCCTGTTTGTGGCCGGCGTAACCATCAAGAGCCAGCACACCTACCTCACCAGCCTCACCGTGCAAAGCCTCACCGCGCTCATCGGCTTCCTGCTGGTCTTCGCTCTCATCGCGGCCCGCAGATCCGCAGTCAGCGCGTAAACCAACCACAATTCTGGGTGGCCCATGTCTTCCGCCGTGGCGGACCGCGGCGGAAGACATGGGAAAGATCGATTCTCAATCAGCCGCTTTCAACCCATCACAAAACATGGCTGCCCCAGGTGACTAGGTTGTATCGACATATAGGGATGGCGGTGCCGGGAGCCGATTTTCGTCGAGATCGAGGAGCGACGAACGACAGATACTGGTTGTCTCCGAGCGAGGAGCGACGCGGAGATCGGCAAAATCGGCCACGGCCCTTCGGGTTGCGGGGAAAATTGGCTCATGCGTCGTTCCACCCCAATACACAAATGCGCGTATTGGGGGCCCGGATTTGTCGTCCTCGATCTTGGAGCCACCAAAGCCTTCGGACTCCGCCTCACCTACACCCCACGAACGAAGACCTGTTCGTGGGGACCCCGGAGCTTAAGCCAATTTTCTCTCGCAACGCCGTCCACCCCTATATGGCGATACAACCTAGCACTTGGGCACCTGGGAACGATCCGTAGAGGCGCAAAAAATGGCCCAGGGCGTAAGCCCTGGGCCATTTTTGAAAGCTACAAGCTAGTAGCTATTAGCCGCCGCCGTCTTCGCCAAAGGCCGAACCCGGAACCGCTCCATCGTGATCGACAGAACCTTCTCGATCCGGTTCAGAATCTTGCGCTCGCCCGGTGCGGTAAAGGTCGAAGCTACGCCCGTAGCCGAGGCCCGGCCCGTCCGTCCGATGCGGTGGACAAAATCCTCCGGCTCCTTCGGCATGTCGAAGTTCACCACGTGCGCAATGTTCGCCACGTCGATGCCGCGAGCGGCAACGTCGGTGGCAACCAGCACCCGGTGATGTCCCTGGCTGAAGCTGCGCAGGGCAGCGTTACGCTGCGACTGCGTGCGGTCGCCGTGGATCTGCGTGGCCGAGTGGCCGTTGCGAGCCAACCGCCGCGCTACGCGATCCGCGCCGTGCTTGGTCCGCACAAACACCAGAAAGCTGCCTGTCTCGGCGCCGAGCAGGTGTTCGAGAAGCTCCTGCTTGTTTTCAGGAGCTACTTCGAAGGCGCGCAGAGAGACGTTTTCGGTCGGCTTGAGTATCGACCCGATCTCGATCCGAACTGGTTGGTTCAGATATTTGCGCGCCACTTCCTGCACCGCTCCTTCGAGCGTTGCCGAGTAGCACAGCGTCTGGCGCTCGGTGGGCAGAGCGGCCGCAATGCGGGCGATGGCTGGCTGAAAGCCCATATCGAGCATCCGGTCCACTTCGTCCAGCACCAGCACCTTGACGGCGTTCAGACGCACCAGCTTGCGCTGGAGGAAGTCCTCGAGCCGGCCCGGAGTGGCCACAATCAGTTTTGCGCCGCGGCGAATCGCCTCAAGCTGCGCATGTTCCGCCATGCCGCCAACCACCAGGGCCACGCTCTGCGTGTCGCTGGGGCGGATGGTGCGGAAGGCCTGCTCCACCTGCATGGCCAGCTCGCGCGTGGGCAGCAGGATCAGGGCGTGCGCGGCCGGTCCGCGGCACTCGGCCATCTGTAGCATCTCGGCTATCGGAATCAGGAAGCTCAGCGTCTTGCCCGTTCCCGTCTGCGCCGTTGCCAGCACGTCGCGGTTTTCAAGCGCCGGAGGAATCGCGCCCGCCTGTACCGGCGTGGGGGTAATGAATTTGTTTGCATTGAGCCGCGCCATCAAAGGTGCGGAAAGATTGAACTCGGAAAACTGGGTGATCAAAATATGTCTTTTCTCGGTTCCGGCGGCCTCGAATTTCCAACGGGCGCATCAAACGGAACCGGGTTTTCGAGCCGCGCACACAAGTACTGCTGGAGGGCGCGAGCCCGCTCATCGATATATGCGTAAGAGAGAACCTGAATCGTCTCTGGGACTGACGGTGCCGGCTTTGGGATGCCTGGCTCGCCCGGAGCTTACCCACGCAACTGGTACGCCGGAGAGCGGCTCACTGCCGTTCCGGCTCCTCTCCCGTTTCTTGTCCCGGTGCGCGCCAAATACTTGACGCCGCGGCCGATCACGGCCTTCACACACGTTCTCCGGGCAGGAGAGGCTACGCTCTTAGGGCTTTTTGGGGAAATCTGTAAAAGGCGCTATACCTGTCTTAAGGGCAAACCGCCGCTCACGGCCAAATCACTGAGCGCAAATACATTGTAGCACGGATCGCGTTTTTGACGCTCAAAGGCAGCTGATCGGTCTGTCGCTTCATGAAGGGTACGGGCATGAAGGGTACGGGCTTTAGCCCGTACATCATCCATACCCAAATGACCGGGGCTTTAGCCCCTGAGGGGAGGGGGGGAGGGGGTAGGGGCCTGTTTTTGTATTTAAGCTATTTGTTTTCATAATGATAGGCTTGATAATAAAGCGTGCGTAGTGCATGCAATTCGGGTTTTTACCGATGCAATTTGGTGTTTTTTAGGGACGTTGAGGCTGCGAGAAGCCCCTGCCGTACCGCATCTCGAATCTTGCTCGACTCTTAAAGACCAGTATGCGCGGTTCGTTGAATTATTCGGCAAGGCGGGGAGGGGATTTTTCGCGCGGGTGGGCGTGAGGGTTGTGGTCTCTCACCCATCGCGGTCGCCGGGGCGACAACGCGCGATGGATGGGGCACTCACGGTGGCGGTGGGCCCGGCCTTGAAAACGGTTGGCTGGGCTATCCGCCACGGATTAAGTATTTGATGACAGGAAGGGCAGCGTCCGACGCAGAGAATCGCCTGGTTGGTAGAATTGTCAGTTATGTTCAGCGACTATGTCATTTACGTCGATGAAAGCGGAGACCATGGCCTGAACAGCGTTCAGGAACCATACCCGGTATTTGTACTTTCATTCTGCATCTTCCGAAAATCGGATTACGCTTCCTCCGTTGTGCCGACCTTTTTGAATTTCAAGTTCCAGTTTTTCGGTCACGATAATATCGTCCTTCATGGAAATGAGATCCGAAAGGAAGCAGGGGCTTTACGAATCCTCGTAAACGCCGCGTTACGGCAGCAATTCATCGAGTCGTTAGACGAGGCAATCAGGCAAGCACCCTTCACTTTGATCGCTTCAGTTATTGATAAGGCCGGGCTCCGGAATCGCTATGCGAATCCTGACAACCCCTATGAGATCGCCCTCCGTTTCTGTTTGGAACGATCCTTTTCATTCCTGCGGGGAATCGGGCAGGGCGACAAAAAGACAACAGTCATAGTCGAATGCAGGGGGAAGAAGGAAGATGATGAGCTAGAGCTCGCCTTTCTACGCATTGTGGCAGGGGACAATCGGTGGGGTCGTATTCCGCTTGAATTGGGATTTGCTGATAAGAAGGCTAACCTCATCGGTCTACAAATAGCCGATCTTGTCTCCCATCCCATTGGGCGTCATCATCTTAAGCCAGATCAGCCAAATCGCGCCTACGATTCGATTGTCTCCAAGTTTCGTCACAGCACCACAGGGGAAATCAAAGGTTGGGGTCTCAAAACATTCCCCTAAAAAGCGAAAGGCCCCGGTTTCACCGAGACCAAGCGCCGACTGGGATAGCCCAATCCATTTCCCCTATCTTCGCCAACCTGCCCTCAAGAGTCAATAGAAAAATGCAGTAGACCCTGGGATTTGAATGGCCACCTTGTTCCACACCCCTCCTTCACCATCCACCTCGGCAGCCCCTCCAGCGTCCTATTGCGCGGTTGATCCCTAATAGCAGATTCATGAACGCGTCCCACATTCCTCGCTGGTCTCAGCCGAACCTAGCCAACGGACCCCGAGCAGCCAGAGAAATCGGCAATCTCCTTGGCAAATGCTGAATTTTGACGGAAGATGGTAGCCAGATAATTTCCAGATGGAGCAGCCATGACGGATATTCCCGGACAGGATGGTCTGATTGCAACTCTCGAACGGATTTGCAGAGAGCATCGCGCAATGACTCGGTTATTGCAAGAAGATAACCCGCGATGGCGTTCAGATGTGCTTCGCTTGGCCAACTCGCAAGTGAATGCAGATGTCGTCCACAGCCGATTTCATGAAGTGATCACAAGCCAGAAGTCTAGTCCAGACAACGCAATCGACCTCACTCTTTTGATAAAGGCTTTGAACAAAGCCATACTCTAAATGGATGCAACACCAGTCTAGGTTTGGGTGCAGCCAGGAAATGAATTTGAATTTGGAGGACTCATGCAATTCGCAGGTAAAATTGGGATTCTGATCTTTGTACTGTTGATTTCTATCGCATTCGTAGTCGTGTTTGGTTCCGGTTTGCTTGTCGGACGGCAATTCCCAGCACACCACTATGAGCGGTATGGCAATTCAAACTATTTGCTGGACTCAACTACGGGAAGAGTCTGTAAGCCGATCACTGGCTCAGAAACAAAAGCACTCTCCTTCGATGAAGTCTACGGACATCCTAATCCTCTCGCCGGAGATACTAATCCTAATCCTGATCCTGATCCTCCAGCCTGCAACAAATGATTGATGTTTTTTGAATCTTAATCACAGCTGATGAGTTCCTATCGCATGAGGGCGCAATACCGCACGTAGGGCAGTCGCGTTTCAATGCTTTGCTTTATCGACAGCAGCATTTGAACCAAGTATAAAGTCAGTTTGCTCATCCCTCAATGAAGCGAGGTTTCAATCTTGATCTATTCAATCCGTGTATCTGATATTCCAAAGTTCATCATCGGATTCGCTATCGCAATCGCTCTTCTGGGTGGATTGATCGCGTTATGGAAGTGCACTGGTGGAATGCCTGACTGGGTTGTGTATTCACTATTAGCGAGCATCATTGTCGTTAGCTATGGTGCAGGCCACTTCATTTGGAAAGCGGCTTGCGAGGCATGGAAAAAAAGAAACGGTCGGCGCTGATCGAGGGGCTTGATAGTTAACAACAGCTAACGCCGCTACCCCTTCACCATCCGCCTCTGCAACTCCTCGAGCGTCCGCCCCTTCGTCTCCGGATACCACAGCCACACCACCACCAGCTGCACCACCGTCGCCACGGCGAAGAACCCAAACGGTACTGCTGCGCTGAAGCTGTGCGCAATCGCCGGATACACCAGCGAGATCACAGTATTCGCAATCCAGTGGCTGGCCGCGCCCACGCCCTGGCCCTTTGACCGAACGCTGGTGGGGAAGACCTCGGCGATATACACCCAGATCACGGCACCCTGGCTCGCCGCGAAGAAGGCGATAAACCCGATCAGCAGCGGTAGCAGCAATCCGCCGTTCCCGTGGCTCGCGTAGACCCACGAGATTCCCGCCAGGCAAACCGCCGTCCCGATCGCGCCCGCGACTAACAAACTTTTCCGCCCGAACCGGTCGATCACCGTCATGCCCAGGAACGTCGCCGCCACATTCACGCAGGCCAGGGCCAGCATCTGCGCAAAGCCCGAGTTCGCGCTGAAGCCCGCATCGGTAAACATGCTCAGCGCGTAGTACCAAATGACGTTGATGCCGGAAACCTGATTGAAGAGCCCGATCGAAATGGCCAGAAACAGCGGGAAGCGCAGCTTCCACTGCCACACCGGCTCGTGTGCCACGGCGTGCTCCTCGCGCACGGCCTTCTCAATCTCTGCCAGCTCGGCACGCGGGTCTACCGCGCCCATCTCGGAGAGAATCGCCAGAGCCTCCAGCCTCTCGCCCCGCGCCACCAGCCACCGCGGCGAGCGCGGAGCCCCGACGAGCATCAGCAGTTGCAGAATCGCCGGCAGCGCCAGAATCCCGACGAGCACCCGCCACTCGGCGATACTCGAACTGCCTGAGCCCATTCCGCCCAGGTGAATCAGAAAGTTGATGACGTAGGCCACCAGAAATCCCGACACAATACTGATCTGGAACAGCCCCACGAGCCGACCGCGCCACGCGGCAGGAGCGATCTCCGTTATGTAATTCGGCCCCACCACGCTCGCCGCACCCAGTCCGATTCCGCCCAGCAACCGCAGCACCAGCAGAGCCGTCCAGCTTGGCGAGATCATGCAGCCCAGCGCCGTCAGCACATACAGCGCGGCCGCGTAGCGCATCGCTTTCTTTGCGCCCAGCCGCTGGCCCAGCACTCCGCCCACAAAGCAGCCGACCACCGTTCCCACCGGCCCCACAGCCACGGTGAGCCCCTTTTCGAGGCCGCTCAGTCCGAACGCGCGCACCAGCGGATCGATGAACGAAGACACAGCCGCAATATCAAATCCGAAGATGAGCCCGCCGAAGGCTCCGGTCAGTGTTGCTTTCAGCAGGCGCGGGTTAGGACGCACGGTCAGCCGCCTTTCCTTGTCTTCCACAATATATATCCGCCGTCGCAATGTATCTCTGTGCCGCCGTATTCCGAGGGAATTTGAGCACCCGGCCCTCCCCTCTCCACTCCCAATTCAGAACTGCCCCAGGTCATCTGTCCAATATCGAGACACCCGCGACTTTGCCTGTCTAAAAATTCACACATCTAACAGATCGTGCGATGAAATGAAAGCAGGCTGAATGCCGGTATCGTCCGGCGAAGGAGATCGAGTGATCCGGCAGGCCATATCGTGTGATATCTGCGGAGCGGAAAAGAAACAGACCAACCACTGGTTCGTGGCTTACGAGCAGGGCGGCGAGCTGCGCGTAAGCGGCTGGAACTCACGCAACCGTCTCCGCACCGGCTCCAAGCATCTCTGCGGACAGGCCTGCATGCACAAGCTCGCCGATGAGTTCATGGAGCATACCATCGCCAGGCGTGTTCGCTCCTCGCCGGTAGACGAGATCGAGATCGAGATCGTCGAGCCTTCCGATACCAGCCTTACCAACCAGGCCGAGTTCGCCGACTTTGAGTCCTCCGCCCGCCTCATCACACCGCCCGAGCCGGTCATCGAACAAGCGCCCCGGCAGGTCCCGGCACTCGTTCCCAAGCCGGAGCGCATGCTGCCCGCCAACGCGGCTCAGCCCCTCGAAATGCCCCGCTTCAACCCTCGCGACTGGCGCACCGAAGCATGGGAGCGTGAGCGCGAACGCATGATGCAGACCGCGCCCAACCGCTCCGAGCATCGCCCCCGGAGGCTGTCGCAGGCCTGAGTTCTGAAAATGATCCGGCGGCGAAGCCCGGCAACTCCGGCCTCGCCCGCCGCAAACGCATAAATCTCGGAGGGTGTTCCCGATGTGGATCGATCTCCTGCTTGTCGTAGCCGCTCTGCTCCCGAATCTCGCCGGCGCGCGATCCCGCACAGCTCCCGATCTGGTCTGCCTGACGGTAACGCCTGAGGCCGGTCCCGCTGATCCCTGCCCTCTGACTCCGCTCTAGTAGAGCAGCACCGCCAGCCGGAAAGCTGAAAACATCGCCACATCCTTCGCCGCGCAGCTGCCCACCGCAGCCCGGCGATACTGCTTTGATTGAAGCGCCGCCACCAGCACATCCGGAAGCCTGTCCAGGCTCCCGCTCTGCCATCGAGCCACAAACAGCGGCTGATCGCTACCGACGCCCGTGGGAACGCCCTTCTCCATTGCGCACGCCGACCGCGCCTGCTCACGATCCGCCAAGACCACGACGCCCGCCGCCCGCAGCTGCGACGACACGCGCTCTTCCAACTCCTCCGGGTTCAGCTTCTCCACCGCGCGAGAAAAATCCTCTACCGCGTAGAGCGTTCCCCTCGCTAACACCACTACGATTCCCACGCGGTTCACTCGCGGGTTAAGCAGATTGGCCCGATGTCCGGGCGAGTTCATCCACTCCTCATGCAGCCTCGCCGCCGTTGGTCCCGTTCCAATGTTCTCCTCCACCAGGTTGAAGCGCGCTCCTGCGCTCGCGGTCCGCTCGGCCAGCGCAGGTTCGCCCGTGTAGCGGTGCTCGATCTCGCCCTCCGCTGCCATTCTTCGGCAGTGTTCGAGTGCTGCCGCGGCCAGCGATGCATCCCATTCAAGCTTCTCCAGCCCTTGCTGAGCCCGCGCCTGATTTACCCGCGCAAAGATCTCCTCTGCGGCCTCGCGCCATTCGCCACCCTCGACGAGCGGAGGCGCATTTTGGGAATGCGCACCGGCAGCAGCCGCAACCACAATCAGCAACATCGACAGCACTCGCAAAGCTCTCATACACTGCTTAGACTACAGACTCGACCGTTCTGCCGCTGTATTCTGGTTCCGGCGATGCCAAACTCTGCGCTCAACTCGCTCCGCCGTCAGCCGCTCGCGGTTGTGGGCTTCGTGCTGCTCGCCGTCTTCGTCCTCTGCGGCCTCGCGGCTCCGTGGATCGCGCCCGCAAATCCCGCCTCGATCGATCTCACCCATCGCCTGCAAAGCCCTTCGCTCGCTCACTGGGCAGGAACCGACGAACTCGGCCGCGACACGCTCACGCGTCTGCTCTACGGCGCGCGCATCTCGCTGGCGGTTTCGGTTACTGTCGTAGCCGTTTCGCTCGCGCTCGGCCTCGCCATCGGCGGTCTGGCCGGTTACCTCGGCGGATGGATCGACACGCTGCTCACCACCTTCGCCATGAACACCTTTCAGGCTCTGCCCGGAATCCTGCTGGCTATTGCGCTGGCGGCCTTTCTCGGTCCCGGCTTCCTGAACCTGGTTCTGGCGCTCGCCATCGGCGGTTGGGCAGGATACGCTCGGCTCGTCCGCGCGCAGGTGATGGCGACCCGCGACCGCGAGTACGTCGATGCAGCTCGCGCTCTCGGAGCCAGCGGACTGCGCATCTTCTTCCGCCACATTCTGCCGAATATCGTGCAGCCGATCATGGTTCAGGCAGCCATTGGAATGGCAGGAGTGATTCTGGCCGAAGCCACGCTCTCCTTCCTCGGCCTCGGCATTCCCTCTCCCGCGCCAAGCTGGGGATCGATGCTGAACGACGCCCGCATGCACGTCTTCGACTCGCCGCATCTGGTTCTCTTCCCCGCGCTCGCTGTCGCTGGAGCGGTTCTGGGGTTCAACTTCCTCGGCGACGCCCTGCGCGATCGGCTCGACCCTCGCACACGGCTCGAGCTCGGCCTGTAGCGCCATCGAAAATGGATGCCCCAGGTCCCTCGCATTTGGGGACCTGGGAAACCACAAACCTGAATCTGTCATCCTGTATAAGCATGAAACTCGGCATCGTAAGCGACACGCACGGCCTTCTGCGTCCCGAAACAGTTGAGGCGCTCAAAGGCGTAGACCACATTCTGCACATGGGCGATGTCGGCTCGCCTGCTGTGCTGCGTGCTCTGGAAGAGATCGCACCCGTAACTGCGGTTCGCGGAAACGTGGACAAAACCGGCGAGTGCGGCCGTTTGCCTGAGTTTGAGGTCTATCTGGCCGAAGGCCATTACCTCTACATGCTCCACGACCTCAAGACCCTGCACCTCGACCCAGCAGCGGGAAAGTTCGCGGCCGTGCTTTACGGCCACTCGCACGTGCCGAACTACCACACCAAGAACGGCGTGCTCTACTTCAACCCCGGCTCGTGCGGGCCGAGGCGGTTTGAGCTGCCGGTAACAGTTGGATTGCTGGCGGTGAAGAAGAGCGGCGAATTGAAGCCCGAGATCGTCTACTTGCCAATCGCGCAATAGGAAGACTATAGAAACCTTCCTGAACCCTGACACCTGAAACTTGGTCCCTGTTTCTACCGCATCCGCGGATTCACCCACATGTACACAACATCCGTCAGCAGGTTCACCAGCACATAGGTAAGGCCGATCGCCAGCAGGCAGCCTTGCACCAGCGCGTAGTCGCGGTTGGAGATGGCGCTTACGGCAAGGCGGCCAAGTCCCGGCCAACTAAAGATCGTCTCGGTGACAATGGCTCCGGCGAGCAACGCGCCGAACTGGAGACCGACGACGGTCACGATCGGCACCATGGCGTTCGGCAGCGCGTGACGCCACAGGACAGATGATTCCGAAAGCCCCTTGGCGCGCGCCGTGCGGATGTAGTCCTGGCCGAGCTCTTCAAGCATCGCCGTGCGGACCATTCGGGTGAGGATCGCGGCCAGCGATGCGCCCATGGAGATCGAGGGCAAGATCAGATAGTGCCAGTCGATGAGCTTCGATCCGCCTGAGTTCGCTCCCGAGACCGGAGTCCAGCCCAGTTGGATTGAGAAGACCAGAATCAGCACCGGGCCGAGAGCGATGGCGGGAACCGAGAGGCCGAAGAGCGAGACCACCGAGAGCGCCTGATCGAGGAAGCTCCCGCGGCGCACCGCCGACAGAATTCCCGCCGGAACCGCCAGCACAATGGCCAGCGCCAGCGAGGTCAAAGTGAGCGTGATGGTGAAGGGGTAGCGCTGTCCGATGAGATGTGCGACCGTGTCGTGCAGGCGGATGGAGGAGCCCAGATCGCCGTGCGCGACGCCGGTCCAGTAGTGGACATACTGCTGCCAGAGCGGCTGATCCAATCCAATTTGATGGCGCAGCGCGTCGAGGTCTGTAGGCGTAGCGCCTTCGCCCAGCATCATCTGGATCGGGTCGCCCGGAACCAGATGGATGAGCAGAAAGACCAGCGACACCACCAGCCAGACGACGGGCAGAGTAAGCGCGAGACGGGTGAGGATCTGCTTCATGGGCTCGATCTAACGATAAACCAGCAGACGCTCTAAACGTAGATCTCGGGGACGAAGTTCTGCTCCTGCTTGGGCGGACGCACGTACTTCGACTTCTCGATCGGCGGCAGCTTCAATGGCTTCGGCGTCAGGTCCTTATAGGGAATCATCGAGAGCAGGTGGCGCATCACGTTGAGGCGCGCGGCCTTCTTGTTCTCAGCGTTCACGACGTGCCAGGGCGACTGCTTGGTGTCGGTAACAGCGAACATCTCGTCCTTGGCGCGCGAGTATTCGACCCAGTGCTTGCGCGACTCCAGATCCATCGGGCTGAGCTTCCAGCGCTTGGTCGGCGTCTTCATGCGGTCCTGAAAGCGGCGCTCTTGCTCCTCGTCGCTGACGCTGAACCAGTACTTGATGAGGATGATTCCGGCGCGGATCAGCATCTGTTCGAACTCCGGGCAGGCCTGCATGAAGTCCCGATACTCGTGCTTGGTGCAGAAACCCATCACGTGCTCTACGCCGGCGCGGTTGTACCAACTGCGGTCGAAGAGCACCATCTCGCCCGCGGCGGGAAGATGCGCCACATAACGCTGGAAGTACCACTGCGTCCTCTCGCGCTCAGTGGGCGTACCCAGCGCCACTACCCGGCAGAAGCGGGGATTGAGCGACTCGGTGATGCGCTTGATCGCGCCGCCCTTGCCGGCCGCATCGCGGCCTTCAAACAGCACCACGACCCGCAGCCCCTCGGTCTTGATCCACTCCTGGAGCTTGACCAGTTCGGTCTCGAGCTTGCTCAGCTCCTTTTCGTAGTTGCAGTCCTTGCCCACTGTTAATTGGACAGATTGTGCGCCGGGCGCCTTTGCGCCGGGCGACTTTGCACTCTTTTTGGCTTTCTCGTGGACCTTCTCTGACTTGCTCATACGCGCCTTCCTGCTGAGGACAAATTAGCCGGCCGTCAAAGCCCTCGTCCTCTGTTCAGTACATTGTTCACCTTTCCGGCCCAAGATCAAGAGGCCGGGGAGAAAAATCACGGCTGCCCGGCGTCGTCCTCTCTCGCTGCGGCCGCCGGTTCCACCTGAATCTTCGCGATGCGGCGTCCATCCATCTCGCGTACGGTCAGGCGGCGGCCTTCGAAGTCGACCGATTCTCCCACCAGCGGAATGTGGCCCAGCCTGAAGAGCATAAAGCCAGCCAGCGTCTCGACACCGCCGTCGCGGGGCAGATCCCACTGCATCTGGGTTTCCATGTCGCGCAGGTTCACGCCGCCGTCCATGAGCAGGCCGCCGCTATGCAGGGGAGCCACGGGCTGAGCCGGCACATCGAACTCGTCGTCAATCTCGCCGACCAGTTGCTCGATGGCGTCTTCGGCCGACACCAGGCCAACAACCGAGCCATACTCGTCTACGGCGATGGCAAGATGCCGCCTGCGCTGCTGGAACTCGCGCAGCAGGTCCAGTACAGGCTTTGTCTCAGGCACTACCAGCGCGTCGCGCATGATCTGCTCGATGGTAAGCTCTTCGCGGGCCGGCTTGCCGTCCGCGGCGGCGATCTTCGCACCCGCCTGGCGAAAGTACATCAGCCGGGCCAGATCGCGCGCGTAGACCACACCGACGATGTGCTCCGGCCCGCGTTCGCCGTCGAAGACGGGCACGCGAGAGTGGTAGTGGCTCACGATGCGCGAGTATGCCTCCTCGACGCTCATCCCCGAGGGCAGCGAGAAGATCTTCTGGCGCGGCGTCATGATCTCTCGTACCTGCACATCGCCGAGTTCAAGGGAACGGTGGATCAGCATCTCCTCGAACTTGGGCAGCAGTCCCATGCGTTCGGCAGATGTGGCGACGAGTTTGAGTTCCTCGGGCGAGTGGGCAGCGGCGCGCTCGGAGAGCGGAACACCGAAGAGGCGCAGCATCAGACCGGCTGAGTTGCGCAGCAGCCGCACAAGCGGCCGGGTCACTGCCATAAACACCAGCATGGGCGGCGCAATGGCGACGGCCAGCGCTTCGGCGCGGCGCAGGGCGAGGGATTTCGGCACCAGCTCACCGATCACCACGTGAAAGTAGGTGATGAGCGCAAAGCCGATGACCAGCGCAGTCGCATCGGCGTAGAAGTGTGCGTGGGGCAGCCAGCCGAGCCAGGGGCGAACTAGCTCCATCGCCAGCGGCTCGCCGATCCAGCCGAGGGCCAGCGAACAGAGGGTCACGCCCAGTTGTACGGCGGGCAGCAGGTCGTCGATGCCGGAGCGCAGACGGCGAACCGCGCGGGCCCCGGCTACCTGGGCATCGAGCAACTGCTCGATGCGGGTCTCGCGAATGGAGACGAGCGCAAACTCCGCTGACACAAAGAAGGCGTTGGCCCCGACGAGGAAGGCCACCGCGGCCCACTTGAATAGCAGCAACTGGTGCATCTGGTGGTGAGGATAGCACCTGCAGCGGGGTTAGCGGGTTAGCACCGAGGACAGGTGAGACCAGTGCCTTCCGTCCCATTCCCTTGCGGCCAGTAACGGCGCTGGAAGTAGAGCGCTAGATTGACGAGAGCGATCATTACCGGCACCTCGACGAGCGGCCCGATTACGGCCGCGAAGGCCGCGCCGGAGTCGATGCCGAAGACCGAGACGGCTACGGCTATGGCCAGCTCAAAGTTGTTTGAGGCGGCGGTGAATGAGAGTGTGGCGGTCTTCGAATAGTCCGCGCCCAGCTTGCGACCCATGTAAAACGAGACCAGAAACATGAGAACGAAGTAGATGAGCAGCGGGACAGCGATGCGCACCACATCGAGCGGCAGACGCACGATGTAGCTGCCCTTGAGCGAGAACATGACGACGATGGTGAACAGCAACGCCAGCAGCGTGAGCGGGCTGACGCGCGGAACGAAGGCGCGGTCGTACCATTCGAGGCCCTTGGCGCGGACCAGAGCCGTGCGGGTTAGGAGTCCGGCGAGAAACGGAATGCCCAGATAGATGAAGACGCTCTGCGCGATCTGCGCGATGGAGACATTGACAACTGCGCCATGCAGTCCGAACCAGCCGGGCAATATCGTTATGAAAACCCAGCAGTAGACGGAGTAGAAGAGCACCTGAAAGACGGAGTTGAACGCGACCAGTCCGGCGGCGTACTGGGTGTCGCCCTTGGCAAGCTGGTTCCAGACGATGACCATGGCGATGCAGCGAGCCAGGCCGATCATGATGAGGCCGGCCATGTACTGGGGATAGTCGCGCAGAAAGACGATGGCGAGCGCGAACATGAGCACGGGGCCGATAAGCCAGTTCTGTATGAGCGACAGACCGAGAATCCGCCAGTTGCGGAAGACCTCGTGCAGCTCCTCATAGCGCACGCGCGTAAAGGGCGGATACATCATGAGGATGAGGCCGGCGGCGATGGGGATGGAGGTTGTGCCGATGCTGAAGCGGTTGAGAAAGGGCACGACTCCGGGGGCCAACCAGCCGAGAGCCACGCCGAAGATCATGGCTGCGAAGATCCAACCCGTGAGGTAGCGGTCGAGGAAGGAGAGACGGCTTTTGTGCTTCAAACGTGGACCTCCGGGGAAGGTGCTACGAGCGGCCGATGGTGTCGATCTCTTGCTTGATGGCGAGCTGATCGAGCGTGGCGAGTGGCAGTGAGAGGAAGAGGCCGATACGGCGGTCGAGGATAACGAAGGCGTCGCGGAAGGCCCGCGCAATCTCCTCGGGCGTGCCTTTGACGGCGGCGGGATCGGCGATGCCCCAGTGGGCGGTCATAGGCTTACCCGGCCAGTAAGGGCACTGCTCGCCGGCGGCGTTGTCGCAGACGGTGAAGACGAAGTCGAGCTGCGGCGCATCGGGCGCGGCGAACTCGTCCCAGGACTTCGAGCGCAGGCCGGCGATGGAGAGGCCGGAGGATTCCAGCTGCTTGAGCGCTTCAGGGCGCGGCTGGCCGGAGGGACGGCTGCCGGCGCTGTAGGCGGTGAAGCGGCCTTTGCCGCGGTGGTTGAGGATGGCTTCGGCCAGGATGGAGCGGGCCGAGTTGCCGGTGCAGAGAAAGAGAACGTTGAAGTGATTTGGCATCGGTCTACTCCTTCGCTGCGATCTGAACGGGAGTGCAGCAAGTCGGGCCGCAGCAGGACTGCTTTGGCTTTGTGGCGCGGATGAAGGCGCTTACGAACTTATCTTTTACGAGCGGCGCGATCAAGTCCACGTCCACGCCCGAGTCGGCTAGGAAGTTGCGCGCGTCCTCGATGTTGTAGACGCGAGTGGGTTCGATGGAGATGTCGTCGAAGCCCGCTTTGGCGAGCCGCGCCGCGTAGTCCGAGTCTTCGAGAGCTCCGGCGATGCAGCCTGCCCAGAGCAACATGTTCTTGCGAACCTCTTCAGGCACCGCGCCGCGCACAACGACGTCGGAGACGGCGAAGCGGCCGCCTGGCTTGAGGACGCGGAAGGCTCCAGCGAGGACGCGGTCCTTGTCGGCGGAGAGATTGATGACGCAGTTGGAGATGATGACGTCGACGGAGTTGTCGGACAGAGGAATATTCTCGATCTCGCCCTTGAGGAACTCGACGTTGGTTGCGCCAGCTTGACGCTGGTTTTCGCGGGCCAGAGCGAGCATCTCGTCGGTCATGTCGAGGCCGTAGGCTTTGCCGGTGGGTCCGACGCGGCTGGCGGAAAGCAGCACGTCGATGCCGCCGCCGGAACCGAGGTCGAGGACGGTCTCGCCGGCGCGGAGTTCGATGAGTGCGGTGGGGTTGCCGCAGCCGAGGGAGGCGAGGACGGCCTTCTCGGGGATCAAGCCCTTCTCGATGGAGCTGTAGAGGTCTGTGGTGATGGGATCGCAGGAGCGGCGGCCCTTGTTCGAGCAGCAACCTGTGGTTCCGGTTTCGACGACGGCGAGCGCGGCTTCGGCGTACTTCTCGCGGACCTGCTGACGAACGGAGTTGGAAGAGTCGGTCATGATGTCTCCTTATATATGCCTAGACAAATATATTTCCTGCTGGACATATCTGTCAAGGCGGATATGATGGGAGAGTGATGGAATGTTGCTCGATCTCGAAGCTGGCCGGAGTGTTTGCGGCGCTGTCTGACCCGACCCGGCTGCGGCTGCTGAACCTGATCCGCAGCCGTGAGGTTTGCGTGTGCCACTTTGTGGAGATTCTGGGCCAGAGCCAGCCGAAGATCTCGCGACACCTGGCGTACCTGCGCCGGGCAGGGCTGGTGGAGGCGCGGCGGTCAGGCAAGTGGATGCACTACCGGATGGCGGCGGACGCTGGCGCGGCCGGGGTTCTGGCTGAGACTCTGGAGGCGCTTGGCCGGGATGAGCAGATGCGGGCCGATATTTCTCGGCTGGGTCGGGTGTGCTGCGCGCCTGTGGAGTTGACGAAGATCGGCGTCGGGGCTGGTTGAGGGGCTCGTAGCGCGGGCCGGTTCGCAGGAGAACACCACACAACAGAATAAGCGGTACGGAAAGCCTTGGCTTGGAAGGGCTGGGGGAGGTGTGCCAGCTTGTAAGAGTATGAAAAAAATGGGTTTCGTTTTTAGGTTTTGTAAGTAATGAAAATAAAATTGTTATGGGATGTTTAGTTGTAAGTGCAGAAAACAAATGGTTTACGAGGTGGAGTGTTGGAAGGGATGTGAGGGGTTGCTCGGGAGGGAGTGGGTGGATTATGTCGGGAAATGTTGTAAGTGCAGAAAACAAAGGGGTTTCGTATTTCTGTTTTGCAAGTAAAGGGAATAAAGGAGTTACGGCGGTTGATATTGTAAGTGCAGGAAATAAGGGGGTTATGGATTCGGTTGCGGATTGTAGACGGGTTGGAAGCCTGAGGCATTGCATAGAGATAGTGTGCGGCAAATGGGGGTAATTATCGGCAACTGGTTCATGCCGTCCCTCCAGGACGGCAGGGATCATGGGGGGCTCGGTACCCCGGGTTTCATCCTCACCCCAGCGACGAAGACCTGTCTCCACCCCAACGAGCACAATTCGCTCGTTGGGGACCCCGTACGCCGGGGGCCCCGAACCCGGGGCTATTTTCATTCGCTCCCTCCGGGAGCGGGTTGGGGGCGGGGTGAGGGTTGATCTTTCCCAGGTCTCAAAATCGAGACCTAGGGCACCCAGATTTGTGATGTGTTAGGAGTGGCGGGGTGAGGGTTGATCATTCCCAGGTCTCAAAATCGAGACCTAGGGCACCCAGATTTGTGATGTGTTAGGAGTGGCGGGGTG
>CAIMKZ010000015.1 GCA_903842065.1 uncultured Acidobacteriaceae bacterium
CACAGGCCTTGCGCTCATGGCCGCCAGCTGCCTCGTCAACACCAGCCTCACCGCGGAATCTGCCGGAGAAGCCTTTACCGCCGGACAGTTACTGCGTGGTGTCGGCATGATCCTCACCATGCTGTTCCTGAACCAGGCCACTATCGCTTCGGTCAGCAAGGAGGATGCCGGTGATGCATCAGGCATCTTCAATGCCGCACGAAATCTCGGCGGGTCGTTCGCTTTGGCCGCCCTGGCCTCCTTTCAGGACCAGCGAATGTCGCTCCATAGCCGACGGATGGAAGAGACCCTTTGGGCAAACGACCCAAGGTTGCAGGATTATCTCGCCGGCATGACCAGGACGTTCGGCCAGATGGACGCCGCCCTTCAGTCGCTTGCCGGGACCATTCAGCAGCAGGCCTTCATCATGACGTACAATGACATTTTCCTGGCGATGGCGCTTGCGACACTAGCCACGCTTCCACTCGTTTTGTTCCTGCGCCCGCTGCCTAAAGGGCAGTCCATGGCGATGCATTGAGGCTGCGATGATAAACTTCAGAGGTCTCGTTCTCGCCCCCTTGCTGCTCGGCGGATGTGTCGTTGGCCCGGACTACGCCGGACCGCCGGGGTTGGATCGCGCCGCCCCCCAATCCAAGTTCGTGCGCCAGACCGCGAGTACGAGCACCAATGACCCCGCAGTTGCTGAGTGGTGGACGGCCCTTCAAGATCCGGTCCTGAACGAGCTTGAGCGACGCGCACTTGCAGCGAATCCGTCGATCGATGTCGCCCAGGCGCGACTCCGTCAGGCGCGTGCATCCGTGCGCCAGGAGCGCGCTAACCGCTTTCCGAAAGCTGGGGCACAAGCGACCGGAATCTTCGCCGACCTTCCCGGGATCGATCTGCAGTCGGCTCAGGGGAACGGCGCAACGCCCCCTTCCCAGGACGCGGATTCCTCTCTCCAGTTTTTCAATCTCGGCCTGAACGCAAATTGGGAAATCGATCTTGCAGGAGGCCAGATCCGAAAAATAGAATCCGCTAACGCACTAGCCGCAGCGGCTTCCTACAACGCGGCAGATGCACACGTTCAACTCGCAGCCGACGTTGCGCAAAGTTATACGAATCTGCGGGACCGGCAGCAGCGCGCCGCTGCACTTCGTGGGGGGCTGGACCTGCAGAAGCAGCAGCTAGGCCTCGCTCGGCAACGCTTTCAGCAGGGCACGGTGCCGGCCTTTGCCATTGGTCAGGCGAACCGCGCCATTCAGGCTACCAACGGCGATCTCGCTACGGCTGAGGCGGAGATCGGAATTTATCTCAATGCGCTCGCCGTGCTTGCAGGGGAGGCGCCAGGGAGGCTCGATTCCTTGCTGGCTGTCCCGCGTGACGTCCCCTTGCCGCCACAGGTCGTCGCCATCGGCGATCCCGCCTCTCTCCTTCGCCGTCGACCCGACATACGCGCCGCCGAGCGCAATCTGGCGGCCACGACCGCCCGGATTGGCGTCGCTGAAGCAGCGCGTTTTCCCAAGATCAGCTTTATGGGGATCCTAGGCATCGGCGGAACGTCTGTCGGAGACCTGGTCGATCTGGGAAATATCTCCAACATTGCCGTGCCCCAGCTACAATGGGGG
>CAIMKZ010000016.1 GCA_903842065.1 uncultured Acidobacteriaceae bacterium
CCGGCCTTCAACTGCGCCGATGCAAGGGGCGCAACAGTTGCCAGCAGAACCATCGCGACGCATGAAATAAAAAATTTCGATAATTGCGATTTCATTGTCTCTTCTCCTGAGTTCAATCAACGAAGGGCATTACGATTGCCGTTACTGTGCGGGCTGGCTGGGCGCGGGTTTCTTCGCCAGTTCCATGGTGGGCATGTCGATGAGTCCGGCCTTCATGCGCGCGGCGTAGGCTTTGGGAACCCAGCGCTGTTCCACGTCGCGGTCGATCGCGGCATCGAACTTCGCCTTGTAGTTCGCGTAGCTGCCATAGATGCCATCCAGGCGTTTCCAGTCGAATGCGACTTCTCTTTCTCCGCACCGGCCGGGCTCGTGGTAAGCGGAAGTTGGAACTTCAACATATACGTTGCGAACTCCGCCCGCAGCGTTGCCGTACTGGTCGCGAGCCACGCGGGCGTTGGGAGTTCCTTCGTCGGCAATCTGAATGAGGCCCGCGTGGGGCGGCGAAACACCGTCGCGAACCCAGGCATCGAGGTTCCGCATCGCGCCGGCCATGTAGTAGTGGATAGGAAAGTCGTTCATCTCCTGCATTGGAAAACAGGCGCGTCCGGAGGGCCAGAGCGGACCGATGCCGACTGCGGTGAGAATCTCCGGCTTTGGCAGCCAGTAGGTGACGTATGGATCTACGTGGCTTGCGCCAGGTATCTCGTATCGCCGGTACCGATCGCCCGGCGTGTCGCTGTCGGCGCGCCGCGATCCGTAGCCGTTGATGAGCGAGTTCTCGACGACCACTTGAACGATGGGCGCGTGAATATTCTTGAAGACGCGGCGCGGGTCGGTGGCGCTTGGCCGCTCATCGCATTGGTTTGTTTGTATCGCGATGCCGCTGTCCTTGAGCAGATAGCCGTCCCAAACCGGCTTTCCGTTGGGCAGGTTGGCGTTGTTGCCAAAGGCGCTGATATACGTCGGCAGATCGCCGTTGCTTTGCCCGAAGACAAACAGACGTTGCACGTTAAGCGATGCCAGCGGTCGTCCGGGCAGATCGCTCTTGAGCAGCGCGCCGGCCTGGCTGAGCATGTCCCAGCGCAGGCCGGGCTCGGTCTCCGCGGAGTAGTTCTTTCCGGCTAGGGCGCAGCCCCCGGCAACCGGTGCGGGATTGGCCATCGACAGGGACGCGTAGCGGACTGCGTCGAACTTCTTGAGCGTTGAGAACACATCGCCATCAAAGACCGCCGTGATGCCAACGTATGCGTCGCCATGATCCATGATGTAGTAGTTGGCGTAGCCCCAGGCCATGTTCTCGTCGATGCGGGCCACGGAGTTCATGAACTCTACCCAGACCGTGCCACTGAACTTTTTAGGGTCGGCGGGACGGCGAACCAGCATGCGCGTTGTGTAGGGCGCATTGGGTGTCCGCACGGTAACGCCGCCGGACTTCGCCCAGTCGTAGACGTTGGCCTTGCCGCTGAAGAGGAACTCTTCTTCGACGTAGCCCAGCGCGGCAAGGTCGAGGGGCAGGCGGGCGTCGGCCGCCGCCATGTAGATGTGCGATGTGGCTGTGACAGGTACGGGGCCGTTTACTGCCGGCATACTCACAACCCGCGGCGGAGCGGACTGCGCCACGACCGTTGTTATGGCTGCGATTGAGAGCGCAGCGGTTACCGCCAGACGGCCCATTTGCCGCAGAAATAGCACTGATCCACACTTGCCTGATGCACTCAACTTCAGCCCCCTATGCCCGAGCTATGAGCCTCCGCTCTCGCGGTTCGCACACAGGCCGGAGACACTACCAGCTACGCGAGCAATTTTACTTTGACCGGCCAGGGGCGAGCGTGCTGTGAGCAAGCTCGCCCCTGACTGCCGGGTTGGTACAACTGGCTAGAACGAAATCCGTCCACTCAGTCGCATAGTGCGGTTGACGTTGGAGGTGATCAGTGTCCCGAAGCCGCCCAGATCCAGCACGCCGCTCTTTACTGTCACGTTACTAATGGCGGCATTGGGGTTGGGGAACTGTGGAGTATTGGTGACGTCGAAGACTTCGGCGGAGAGGTTCAGCTTCACCGACTCCCAGAGCGGGAAGCTGCGTTTCAGGGTGACGTCGAGGTTGAACGTGCCTGGTCCGCGCACGACATTGCGGCTCGAGGTTCCGAAGCGTGGCGTTGTCGTGGTTGTGCAATCGGACCTTGTCGTGGAACTGGCGACGTCGCAGAAAGCCGCAGGGTTAAGATACTGCCTTGCCGCGTTGGTGTTCTGGTTGAGGACCATAGCGATGTTGGCATTGCGATCGGCAACCTGGCTGTTACCCGGCGCATTCAACAGGCCCGACGAGCCCGTTACAGTAATTGGGGTTCCGCTTACGCGGCTCAGGACGGTGCTCACCTGCCAGTGTCCGAGGATGAATCCGGCGGGTCCGCTGGTGAAGAATATCTGCCCGGGACCAAACGGTAACGGATACGTGGTCCACCACTGGAAGTTGTGCTTGCGATCGTAGCCGGCGCGCGCGTAATTCCGGCTCCAGTAGGTGGGATAGGCAAACATGGCGCCGGTCCCGCCGGTGCCTCCACCAGCGAATACGCCGTTGTCGGAGAAATCCATGGCCTTGGAGTACGTGTAGACCAGCCCGGTGGATCCACGGTGTTCGCTCATGCGCGAGAGCTGAGCCTGGAGTCCGTGGTAGTTCGAGCCCTTCCAGGGCATCTGCAAATTAATAGTTGAGTTGTTTGTATTCGCCCCGTAAAGGACGTTCAGCCTTTGACCTGCTTGACCGCCTCCGGGGGACGAGGCGTTTGAGTTCACAGTGGTCGCCAGCCTGACCCCGATCGTGCCCACGTATGCCATGTTCACTGTAAAGTTCTTCGGCAGTTCTCGCTGGAATGCCAGGTTGTAGCTGTAGATATATCCCCGCCGGTAGTCGTCGCTTGTCGTGTAGGTGCTCATGGTAGCGGGCAGGGGGGTGGAGCCGGAGGTGATGCTGGGCGACACGATGGCCGGAATGCCGACTGGTATCGAAAGGCCCGGCGGAATGTTCGGCAGGTTGGCATTGAGGCTTGTGGCCGCCACGGAAGTGTTCGCCCCGGACACGGCGACTCCGACCACTTCAGGGTACGCTTGCAGGTTGTTATAAAGCGTGGTGGGATCCACTGTTATCCCGAATCCAGTGCGCACCACGGTCTTGTCGTTAATGCGGTAGGAAATGCCCAGGCGGGGCATGAACATGCCGTGGCCGTTATTGGTGCCGGCATTCTTCGGAGTGCTTCCCATGCCTCCAATGAGTACAGTTCCTACGGTATGCGTGCCGAAGCTGTCCGTAACCGTAGTCGGGATGCTGGGATCGTAGCGCAACATCCCAAAGTGATCCGACTTGGGCAGCGGGTAGATCTCATAGCGCAGGCCGTAGTTCAAGGTCAAGTGGCTCGTCACCTGCCAGGTATCCTGTACATAGCCGGAGATAGACGAGCCGCGATAGGCCGAGACCTGATAGCTCTTGATGCCTTTGCCATAGCTGTAGGCCTGACCGAGCAAGAAGTCGGCGATGGAAGTATACGGACCGGTCGTGCCGGACACGCCGCCGTTGAAGGTGAAGGTTCCACGGCCAGTGGAGGAACCGCCGGAGCCGGGCTGGTTGTGATTGAGAAGAATGTGAATGTACTCACCGCCAAAACGAATCGAATGCGTGCCGTGCGTCCAGGTGGCGTTCACATTGCCGGTGATCTGGGTATCGAAGAAGCCGAACGGGCAGCCGACGCAAACGTTGCCGAAGTTGGTATAGGTGGTGAAGGCCATGCCCGGGATACCGGCGTAATCTTTGTTCCCGTTCAAGTTGGTTCCGGGAATTAAAAGGGTATTTGCGCCGTAATCACCCAGGGAATCGTCCTCCGTGTGCATGAGAAGCTGCTGACGTGTGTAGCCAAAATTGGCGTCGACCAGCAACTTCGGCGTTACCGCGTAGGTGGCGCCAAGACCAACATTCTGGACGTAGCCCGATGCATTGGAGGGGTTGCCGCCATCCAGCGTGGGGCCGCCGGCGTTGTTTCCGAAGACCTGAGGGTCGTAGATGTTGTGAAGTGAGGCACTGTAGTGGCCAAAGTAACTCGACTTCTGGTTGGGGACATAGGTGAGCTTGCCGTCCATATTCTTGCGGAAGAACGTGTAGGGCCCGGTGGCGGCATAGTTCTGGGTCAAGGCTCCCGCGGCGCCCGTGTTCGGCGCCGGCAATTTGGCCAGCAGGATGGATGCCGCCGGCGCGATCCGTGCCGAAGGGATGGTGTTGTTGGCGAAGGCAGTCTTATTTTTGCCTGTCGAGTTTCCAGTGGCCGGATCGAAGATGGTTGCGCCGGTGGCGGAAAAATTTCCCGAGCGCATAGCCATGGTTGGAACCGAGAAAATATTGCTAAGAACCTTGTTCACCTCAGTGCGGTTGAAGTCGCCGAAGAAGAACAGCTTGTTCTTAATGATGGGCCCGCCCAGCGTGCCGCCCGTCTCGTTGTAAATATTCTTTGCTCGTACGCCAGTCCGGTTTTGCCATTGCTGAGCGTTGAACTGGGCGACCGAGTTATATTCCCAGACACTGCCATGCAGTTTATTGGTGCCGCTCTTGATGGTGACGTTGACGGCCGCTCCGCCGGCCATTCCCTGCTCGGCGTTGAAGCTGCCCGTCACCATGTTGACGCTCTCGATGCCGTCGCTGGGGGGCAGATAGGCGACCAGAGCAGGCTGCCACGGATTTCCGTCGATGGCGCCGTCGATTCGGGTGGTGTTGGACGCGGATGACATTCCATTGACATTGAAAATCTGCGCGCTGTTTGGATTGGCAGTTGCGGATTGCGATTGCGCAGGCGGCGAGATGCCGGGCACCAGCTTAAACAGGCCCTGGAAGTTTCGCCCGCTCGTCCCGGTAGTGGGCAGCTCAGCGACTTGCTGCGACGAGATGTTGTAGTCCACGACTGCCGTGTCGGTTTGCAGAACCGGCGGCGCGGTGGTGACCTCGATGCTCTGCGACACCGATCCAATCGCCAGCTGCATGTTGACACGGACTACGGTGTTGCTTTGCAGCCTGATGCCTTCCTGCCGCTTCGAGGCAAAGTTCGTGGCCGACGCAGTCACCTGGTACAAGCCCGGGTTCAGGTCGGTGAAGACGTAAGTACCCTCGGTATTGGCCTGTGTTTCGCGGCTAATGCCTGTTGCCAAATCAACAGCCTTTACCGTCGCATTCGCAACAGCCGCGCCTGAGGAATCTGTGATGATTCCAGTAATTCTGCCGTAAAGAACCTGCGCGGAAACTGCTGTCACAAGCAGGCCTGCAGCAACAACCACGAGACCGCATGTCATCAGCACATGGCTGAGAATGCTGTTTTGCTTAAGCATATTGCCTCCAATTGGTTACGCGAAATGCCCTGTTCACGCGGAACGGGCACACAATTCTCATTCGACTGCACCAGACACAAACGCGTTCAGCCGCTTATCCGGCTGTTCAAAAGTGCGATCACATTAGAGTCATCAGGTGCACTTGTCCAGAGTTTTCGCGTAGCGAATACGGTAAAGGCAACCGGCAAACGGGTGGGATGCAGTATGTATTTTACTCAAGAGTCATTGAATCAGTGCTTTAGACAAAAACAGGTCAACTGTGCCAAGTGACGTAAAGTCGATGTAAATTTACGCTTCACACCACATTTCAATTGAGTTAGGATGATCAGCCAGGGCTCTTATTGACCGGAAGAGGATGGAAGAATGCCGCTTCATGCCAAATTGAACGACACGGAATACTCAGAAGTCGTCGATGAGATGAATCGCATCCTTGCCGATCCCAAGTTTGGGAGCAGCCAGAGATGTGTCAGGCTGCTGCGACGACTGATCGAACATGCCCTGGCGGGAACTCCTGAGACTTTCAAAGAGCGCACCCTTGGGGTGGAGGTATTCAAGCGAGACGCCAACTACGATACGAACGCCGATCCGGTCGTCAGGATGGCAGCCAGTGAGATCAGGAGGCGCCTTGCTCAGTACTACCAGGATCCGGATCACCAGCGGGTGGTAGCGATTCGCCTCCATCCGGGCAGCTATCTTACGGAATTCGACTTTAGCGGGAGATGGGAAGACGCGTCCAAGCATCCAATGGAGCTGCAGGCCCACTCCACCTCCATTGAGAAGGCCGCATCCCCTCTCATCCTGGGAGGCCCGGTTGCACCCATCCCGCCCAAAGCACCCCGATCGCTGTGGCGCTCCAGGCGCTTATGGAGCGCGGGCTTGTTGCTGGCGTTTGGAGCTGTGTACCTTTTCTTCCCTGACTTTTTCCAGTGGAACAAGTACTCCCCCTGGAAGCTGCTTTCCGACTATCACAGGTACTCGTTCTGGAAGCCGCTGGTGGACTCTCCCGCCCCGGTCATTCTGTGCATTGCGGACGTCAACCCATCGGAAGGGACACGGATCGCGGCACGCGATCTGGCCGCAGGCCGTTCCGCTGCCCCCACCGTCCCTCCGGCTGAGAACCATGACGGTGGACAGAGTCTCCAGATCGACTTCCTCAACTCGATTGCCGCTCACCATGTCGCTCTGGCCTTGAGAGGCTTCGGCGAGACCACCAAACTGCGGCCCGCCTCAAAGTTGACCCTGCCGGATTTTCGCTATCAGTCCGCAGTCTTTATAGGAGGTCTGGACAATCCCTGGTCGGTGAGGATGCTCTCCAAACTGCGCTACAGTCTCCGCAGCGATCCGGCCACTGGGGAGCGCTGGATCCAGGACGCGCAGGACCCATCCAAGCTCTCCAGAGTGCAGGTGGGAAGCGCGGGGCAAATTCAAACGGATTACGGCATCATTGCCCGCTACTTCGATCAGGAAACCAGAAAGTGGGATTTTGTACTCGGCGGCCTATCCACCTACGGCACCGAAGCAGCCAGCGATCTGATGACGGATACCACGTTGTCGCATCTCATTCCTTCCGTCGTGCGTTCCGGCAAGAATGTTGAGATCGTATTGCAGACTCACATTGTTAACGACACCGTTGGTACGCCTGAGGTTCTAGCCGTCTATTCCTGGTAGCTACCTGGTCTGCCCGGCGAAACCTGTACCAGTGGTAATGCGACAAACTGGTATGGAGGTAGCCTGAAATGGCGGGAGGTACGAAGCACCGGCCGGAGCAGATCGTAAGCAAGCTACGGCAGATTGAGGTTGGCACAGCGAGCGGCAAGTCGGTCGCCTTGGCCTTCAAAGAAGCAGCGATCACCGAGCAGACCTACTACCGCTGGCGCAAGGAGTATGGCGGTCTTGGCG
Organism: uncultured Acidobacteriaceae bacterium; assembly: GCA_903842065.1. Classification (GTDB taxonomy): domain Bacteria; phylum Acidobacteriota; class Terriglobia; order Terriglobales; family Acidobacteriaceae; genus Telmatobacter. The sequence continues at coordinate 7,261 of CAIMKZ010000016.1, forward strand.
TGGATCAGGCCAAGCGGCTCAAGGAGTTGGAGCAGGAGAACTCGAAGCTGAAAAGGCTTGTAGCGGAGCTGAGCCTGGACAAGCAGGTTCTTCAGGATCTTGCACGGGGAAGCTTCTAAGCCCTGAGCGACGGCGCGTTGCAGTCGAACATGCTTGGAACGAGCATGGGTTGAGTGAGCGTCATGCGTGTCAACTGGTGAACCAGCCACGTGGCACGCAACGCTTCCAACCGACACAACGCGCAGACGAAGATGCGCTGACCCAATCGATCATCGCCCTGGCCTGTCAGTATGGCCGCTACGAGAACTAACGCGAGACCACGCTTTCGCCAACCCACCCACAAGACAGCTTAATCTTAGCTCTGGAAATACAACAGCGATTACTCAGTCAAGCATCTTTCCGGCAACCTCCCTGTGCCCTTCGAAAATCAGCCCGCAGGGACGCCTCGCTTAGTGGCACGATCAATCTCGTAAACCCAGAAATTCATTAAGTCTGTTCAGCGGAGCCTTGGCGACATTTGGGGACTAATGTACCGGGAGTTCCCTCGGCTCTGCCGGGGTGGCAGTAGCAATTTGACATTTGCTGGAGTCCATCCCAGAGACTCCGAGAGGTGAGCCGCCAAGCGCACTTCAAGGAGAAACCAGGATGGACGAATATGAGAGCTTAAGCCACTCGAAGTGGGAGTGCAAGTACCACGTTGTTTATATCCTCAAATGCCGGCGTAAGATACTGCACGGCAATCTGCGCAGGCACGTGGGCGAAGTATTCAGGAAACTGGCCGAGCAGAAGGAGTGCCGGATTGAGGAAGGGCATCTTCAGGCCGACCATGTACACATGATGGTCTCGATCCCGCCGAAGTACTCTGTGTCGTCGGTGGTGGGGTTCATCAAGGGCGAGAGTGCGATCCATCTGGCGCGTGTGCATGGGGAACAGAAGCAGAATTACGCCGGGCAGAGTTTCTGGGCACGCGGATACTTCGTATCGACGGTGGGCAGAGACGAAGTTGCGATCCGGGACTACATCCGCAACCAGGAGCAGGAAGACAAACGGCTGGATCAGCTGAATATGTGGCGATGACCTGCCACCGACAAGGTGGCCAAAATCAATCGGGGTCACGTTAGTGACCCCGCTCAAGCCGCTTTGAGCGGCTCACAAAATGAAGCCCCCGGCTCTGCCGGGGGTAATCTTACTTTCATTTCAACTTTTTCTGCGGCCGTGAGTCAGCAACCAACGAACGTGTTCAAACCGGCAACGAATTGAGTCTACTCCGAATCAACACGGCTGACTCTTAAAGTCTCAACGGGCATCTTCTTTGTCGGCATCGGTCCCAGAAATAGTATCGGCTGTGGCTGGGCACCGATCGTGATCTTCCGGATGCGTCGCCTAAGCGATCCAGGAAAGCAATAGGGATCACTCGAAAATAGATAAATGAAAAACGATTTCTATACTTTCATTGCCACAAGGACACGACGAGGGTGCGCATCTTTCAACCTGACAGCAAAGAGAAACGCATCCTGATGACAATGTCACCCTGAATCACGGGATCGCAGGCAAAATCCCCGTTGCTCGCCGAGTAAATGCGCGGCTTCGCTAGAGGGACTGACTCGTGGGAGCGATTCGAGTGTCCAAAGATTTTGACGGCAGGTGTCGTGATTCTTTGACAAAGTCACCTCCATCCTCGTTTAGGCTCTCGCAAGTGACTGATTCAATTGGCACCGGATTGGCTACTTAAATGCATTACCTTGTGTTGCGCATCTCCCCAAAGCAATTCCCCCGATGCGAGAGGTTCAAAGCGGTGAGGTGTGCGGTCGCACTTCGCGTATCGATTCCATGGACTATCCGATGGGTGATCGTTGATCATACCGCGCTTGGGCTCAAAGGTGTGCTTCGCGATCTGTTTGGTTAAGGTAGCCAGGCCAGCTCTGCTCTTTTACATAACTGCTTCTTTCTAAGTACCACAGCAAAGATGGGTTGGCATTTGTCCAAACAAGCTTTCAGTCGGGTCCTTCTGTTTGAAGTGCTTAGACGATCAGACGGACAGAACTCATTCCTTTCCGCCCATGCAGACTAACGGCGAGTCAAGAGCCGCTGGATTCGGAAGTCATCAGCTATCAATACCGGTCCTGCAAGGGACCTTTTCAAAATTCAGCCAGGAGAATGGAATGAAGATCCAAGTGCAAAGACGTTTTGTAGGGCAACTTTTGTTGTTCGCTACGGCTGTGTGTTTACTCGGCGCATCAACGGCGCATGCCACTCCCGCGCCCGACTTGAGCGTCACCAAGACCTGCGCGATCACCGCGCCTCAGACAGTGCTTTGCACCGTGACCGTTACCAACAACGGCACAATGCTGTCTCTCACTCCGATGACTCTAACCGACACCGTATCCGGAGCCCCCTCCAATGCCCAGTACCTGGGCGCAGGCGGCACCTTGCCTCTTACATGTACGCCGGGAGCAGGACCGGTATTGCCGATCGTGTGTCACGGCCCCGGCACATACTTGTCGGGTGGCCAGCAAAAAAACGCTACGTTTGGCTTCCGGTTGCCAACGGGCGGAAGCTTTACGAATTGCGCGTCGGAGTCGCAGGGCACCAGCCCTGGCGTGCAGCCCGATCCAGTCCCCAACAACAACACGAACATTTGCACGACGATTACAGTGCCGGGTCCCGGTGGACCGGACGTGAGCGCTACAAAGAGCTGCGTGGTCAACGGGCCGCAGTCGGTGCTTTGCACCATCATCGTCACCAACAATGGCACAACGCCGACGGTTAGCCCGATGAGTCTTTCCGATATCGTAGCCGGGGCTCCAGCGGACGCCATCGTTACAGGCGCAGGCGGCACCCTCGGCATCGGCTGCCCCACTCCGGCACCCGGGCTTGTCGCGCCCATTCCATGCACAGCGATTACTTCTCTTGCGGCAGGCGTTTCGAAAACCGCCCTTATTTCCTTCAAGTTGCCCACCGGCGGCACCATGACCAACTGCGTTACCGTCACCACGCCGCAGGCCGATCCAACCCCTAACAACAACACACACATTTGTTCGACGGTAACGGTCCCGCCGCCGCCAGGGGCAGACTTGAGCGTGACCAAGGTCTGCGTCGTCAACGGCCCGCAGTCGGTACTTTGCACCGTCACCGTCACCAACAATGGTGCAACGGCAACGACGAGCCCGCTGCACATTGCCGACCTTGTGAGCGGAGCGCCCGCGGATGCAGTGATTACTGGCGCGGGTGGTACATTGCCCATCGGCTGTTCGCCGGGCGCCGGACCCATTACTCCAATTTCCTGCAACGCGAATACCTCGATTTTACCGGGGACGGCTAACCAGAAAAACGCTCTGTTCTCATTCAAGTTGCCCACCGGCGGTACCATGACCAACTGCGCCACGGTGACGACTCCGCAGACAGATCCAACCCCCGCCAACAACACCAACATCTGTTCGACGGTTACGGTCCCACCTCCGCCAGGAGCAGACTTGAGCGTGACCAAGGTCTGCGTCGTCAACGGCCCGCAGTCGGTACTTTGCACCGTAACAGTCACCAACAATGGCGCAACAGCAACGATAAGCCCACTGCACATTGCCGACCTTGTGAGTGGAGCGCCCGCGAATGCCGTGATCACAGGCGCAGGCGGTACGCTGCCCATCGGCTGTTCGCCGGGAGCCGGACCCATCACGCCAATCTCCTGCAACGCCAACACCTCGATATTGCCGGGGACGGCCAATCAGAAGAACGCTCTGTTCTCGTTCAAGTTGCCTACTGGCGGCACCATGACCAACTGTGCCACGGTGACGACTCCGCAGACAGATCCGACTCCCGCCAACAACACCAACATCTGTTCGACGGTTACAGTCCCGCCGCCTGCCGCACCGGACGTGAGCGCCACCAAGAGCTGCGTGGTCAACGGACCGCAATCGGTACTCTGCACCATAACCGTGACGAATAATGGGCCGGGAGCGACCGCCAGCCCGATGAGTTTGGTGGATACCGTAACCGGAGCACCTGCCAATGCCGTATCCACTGGCGCAGGCGGTAACCTCGGCATCGGCTGCCCCACGCCAGCGCCCGGACTCGTCGCGCCTACTACATGCACCGCAATTACATCCCTGGCGGCCGGCGATACGAAGACCGCCCTGTTGTCCTACAAATTGCCCACTGGCGGCACCATGACCAACTGCGTCACCGTCACCACGCCGCAGACCGATCCAACCCCAGCCAACAACACCCACATCTGCTCGACGGTCACGGTTCCGCCGCCGGTGGCAGCCACCATGAACTTCCAGATCCAGAAGCAGTTTCAGGGGCCGGCTGTGCCCGGAACTTACACGTTCCATATCAGCTGCACGGGAGCGTATACGGGGCCATCCACAATCAACCTGGTAGTGCCCCCCAATCCCAGCGCCACATCGATCGTTGTGCCCGTTGGCTCGACGTGCACGCTCACGGAAAACCAGATCGCGGGCTGGAACACGCCGATCTTTGGCGGCAGCAGTCAACCGCTGAATCCCAATCTGCCCTGGGGCGTAACAATCGGTCCCTTCCAGCCAACCAACACGGTAACCGACCGGGTATTAGTGGTTAATCGCCCATAGCTTGAACCGGTGAAGCGAGGCAGGTGCAGCCGGAGCGGGATATATGGCGTCCTCGTCCGTCTGCACCTCAAAGGCGCCACCGGACGTCAACAAGCGCAACACAGAATCAGGATCAACGGAGAAGTTATGACAAAAGCATCACGAATCATCGTCGCAACACTCGCACTGGTTGCCATGCTGACGGCCGGCGGCAATCTCGCATTGGCGCAGAGCACCGCAAAAAAAGGCGGTGTAGTACCGGGCCCAACACTCGACAAGGTGGAGTTGCAGACCACGGCAGACAGAGCGAGCGCCAGGATTCAGACGTCCGATGCCGATAAGAAGGAACTCCTCGCTTGCGTGCAATCGAAGAACACGGAGCAAACAAAAGCATTGTTGCTCAGGAATGGCTTTACCGCCAAGCAACTTGAGGGAGCAATGTTTGAATTTCAAGACAATACCGGTGGTAAGGGAACTCCCCAGAATATCAAGATTACAATCGGCGCGACTTGCTGCCCGCCGAAGATAGTCATCGTAATCAGGTTCTGAAGAATTTCTGTAAATCAGAACAAGTAAGCGATACGGACAGCGCCGGACCACGAAACTCTCCGGCGAGAACTGAAGACAGGTATCCGTTTGGCTGAATTCGGCGCGGCTGAAGGTTAAGCCGCGCCGTTTTAGCTTCAGGTTGAGGCGAAGTTGGAAGCTGAAGACTGCTCATTGCATTCAGCCTGCGGTTCGTGGACATCGGCACCATATTGCTTGTATGCCAAAGGAGAACGTTGTGTTCAGTCAGTCTATTTATGGAGTCCTAACGTGTCTGAGAACACGTATGCCGCGCCGCCAATTTTGCCGGCCTCTTCTCCTGCTACTGGCGATTGCAGTTGGGCTATGTACGCATGCAATTGCTCAGGTTGTTCCCACAATCACCAACATCAACCCATCCGTAGTAACAGCAGGCAGCCCGAGCTTCACGCTCACTGTTACCGGAGCCGGTTTTGTTCCAGGTTCAGTCGTACAACTCAACGGAGCCAGCAGGTCCTCGATATATGTGAGTGCGCTACAGGTGACGGCAACCGTCCTTGCATCGGACGTCGCGACGCCGGGAAATATCCAGGTAGCAGTCTTCATCCCCACCGGCGCTGGAGGCGGCCTTACGTCGAAGCCGTTCGACCTGACCGTTAGCAGTGTCTCCTCGCCAGTTCTATCCAGCGCCTCTCCCCAGTTCACAGCTCAGGGGGCGGATCACATCGAAATGACCCTGGTGGGCGCAAACTTCCGGCCCGGCGCAACCGTTGTTATTTCGCCGCCCTTATCCGTGGTGACCAGCTCGAACGGACATACAAAAGCTACCGACATCACGGTAATCAGCGCTACGGTTGTGAATGCGAATGTGATGACCGCGCTCATCAGTGTCAGCCCAACAGCTGCTTCCGGACTGCGCGCAATCGATGTGCTGAATATCGACGGGACTAGCAGTGCGGGTGGAGCGCTGCCCAGCGGAAGCTCGAAGCCACTCACGCTGCAGCCATCCAGCTCTATCGGGGCGCCGGTTTCGGTCGCTAATATTGCGTTGATTCATCCGCGCGATGGAACCGTGGTCATGCAAGGCGATGAACTGAATGCCGAAGCTGTCCTTGCAGGGACAGGAACGGGCACAGTAATCGGCGAGTGGGTCTGGGACGGGAATGTGGTCGAGCAGTTTTCGGCCTCGATCGTGGGTGGCCGCAGCACGGCTATCAAGACTCGTCAATCGCTTCCAACTCTGCTGCTAGGTGCACACACCCTTGAGTTGCGCATCATACAGCCCAACCATATTGCGATTCGCCCCGTTGAGGTGGTTGTCAATCCAGGCAGCTGGAAGCTGAATCAATTGATTACGCCTCAATACGGCGCAGGTTTTGCGGCGAATGATCCACCCTATTTGCTCTGGGCTCCGATTCCTGGTGCGATGAAATACCAGGTGGGATTCTCAGCGCAGCCATTTCTCAGCACCATCACCGCGTGGTTCGATGTAGTGGACAATCGCTGGGCGGTGCCGGCAGAAGTCTGGAAGAGTCTACCGGAAGGCGAGCTCTACTGGACGGTCAGAGTGGTCGATACATCGGGAGCCCCGCGAAAGCCCTTTCCCATGCGGCTCATCTATCGCATGCCGGAAGGCAGTCTGACCGCCGCTCATGCGATGCCCGCGCGAACACCGGCGGGTAGCACTCTTCTGGAGTGGGCGCCTGCCTTCAAGAGTGGCTTCTATTTTGTCACCATCAGCAGCGACAGCGCGGCCACGCATGTCCTGCGCCGATACCTTACGGCCACTCCGAAGCTCGATCTGCGCGCTGTAGACAGGCAACTAGTTCCCGGCAGTACATATTACTGGCAAGTGGATGCCATCGCGCCCAACGGCGCAATCACGCTATCCGGGCCGGTGCAGAGCTTTGTGGCGCAGGCTGGCGCGCCAGCTGCTCTGCGCCGCTCCGCAACCACGGTGCTGATTGCATCGGTTGGAGCACCGCAGTCTTTGCCCCCCGCGCCCAGCCCTCCTGCTGAAATCATCGGTCAAACGCCGGCACCCGAAAGCAGCATCAGCGAATTGCAGCCAGCAATTTCAATGAGCTTCCTCGCGCCAGTCAAGCCATCCGGCGTCAGTCTCATGATCGACGGAGTCGATGTCACCACATTGGCACAGGTTACGGAAACGAAGGTTTCCTTCACTCCGCCTCAACCTCTCTCAGGCGGAGATCACAACGTAGCTGTCAATGTCGATGGCCAGGCGAACAGCTGGAAATTCAATGTCCTCACTCCCCCGGCTTCTGACACAGGCAGTGCTCCCACCGCCGCGGTGCAGTCGGGAACAGACGCTGAAGCGGTTCCGCCAGGATCGAATACGATGCCCACACCGGACGCGGTCGCTGCCGCGCACGAAGCTGCTGCAAACAATAAATCCAAGCGAGCCCGCCCATCTGAAGATGGCCAGATCGGTGTGAATACGCAGTGGGGATCAGCGTCGAATCCTCATGACACCAACGTGGCAACGGTGGCTGAACATGTGACCTATCAACAAGGCCCGTGGCACTTCGAGGTGAACGGCAGCGGGCTGCTCAACTCAGTTCTCAATCCACCAACCTTGCGCAACAGCCGTGGAAAGGTGAATGACTACGTCCTTCAACTGGGCAATCAAGCGTCGCATTGGGGCGCAGGCGTCCGCTTCGGCATCATCTCGCCTGTCCTGTATACAGACGCGCAGTTTGTCACTGCTCCTACGCCGCGGCAGGGCGTTGAGCTGACCATGAAGACGCCGGCAGGAACTTTTGCGGGCTACAGGAATACAAACGATGCGGCGCTCGGTGGCGGCGCAGCCGTCAATTTCCGGCAGAAGATTTATGGAGCCAGTTGGCTGGCGCCCTTGCCTCATTGGGCCGATCTGCGCATGATGTGGATCAGCGGAGAAGATATCGGCGTCGGCGCTACGGTTTCAATGGATTTCTTCGGAAATTCATTTCTTGTGTCTGACCCAACTGCGCCAAGAGCGGCCGGAGATGCATACGGCGGGCTACTGGCAATTCATCTCCCGAAGATGTGGCAGTTGACGTCGGAATATGCGATCAGCCGGGACAATCCGAATTCTTCCAGCTCATCTTCTACGCGGCAATTTGGCCGGGCCTGGCGCGCGGGCGTATCAGGGCAGCCCGGCAAGACAAGCCTTAGCGCGTCCTTTCACGATATCAGCAAAAACTTCGGCAACCCTGCAAACCCAGGTCTAACGCCGTCAGCCCAGCCCGATACGAGGGGCATTGATTCCGCCATTACGCAAACAACCGCAAAGGCCGGAACCTTCGGGTTCACGTACACCCTGCTTCAAAATAATCATCATCCCACCACCAGCGACGAGCTGGTGCTGCATACCTTTCACGAAACCTGGACCAAACCTTTCGGACCTAAGACAACGCTTAGCCTCGATGGACGACAGTCGTTGACGAAGACCGGCGCAGTTCCCGCGGCGCTGCTGAACCTGGACCCCAGCGTGACTGGAGCGCAGGACATGCGCGACATCTCCGGAGGCATTAATCTCAGCCGGCAGTACGGCTCTGTTACCATGACCGCCGGCGCCACGCGCGACTGGAATCACAACTATTTCTTTCCCCTGGCCAGTACCATCACATCGACCATCAACGCCGGCGCCAACCTTGTCACGCGAGGCATCTTTCAGTTGAATGGGCAGGGGAGCGTGAGTTGGGTCGCTGCCGATGGTGCAACGGTGGGCAATTCGCGCAACATTACTGCTAACGTCCAGCCGGCGCTGGCATGGAAGCGGCCTTCGATCCAGGTTTCTCCCACGATCTCTGTTGCGCAGAGCCAGACGGTTTTGGCGAATGGCACCTTCACGAGCAATACGCTCACCGGACAATACGGTGGCAGGCTCGCATGGACCCTGCCCGGGTGGCTGAAATTCAACGTGCTCTCAGCACAAGGCAGCTACAACCAGAATCGGAATAACATCACAGGCCTGAACCAGCAGACGACGCAATTGTTCGTACTCCTGACCACGACCTGGGGCCACAATCACAAATTCTAAGGCGTGTGGCGAATGACTTCCTTGGCCGGGCGGCTGGCGTTTGTTCCCCGATAGAGTGAATCATTCCCAATGCAGCGTCGAGATCTACCGCCGATTTGGCAGCAGGCGAATGGCAGTGGACCGCCAGAAATCGATCGTCCATCCGCTCAGCTCTCTGCCGAGGATGCCAAACGAAGCGTATAGTGGGGATGATCGTCCAAATTTCCTGACAGCAGAGTGGGAGGTTCAGACGATCACATCGCTCTGCGAGTTCCCGGAGCTCGCGCGATCCCCAGAGTCAACAATATCCGGAACATGTGCGCAGGTTCATATCGCCTTAACTTCCCTTGATACACCAGTAGGCGATCTGAATTACCGCAAATATCTGCCGAGAGAATGAATTGCAAGCCGAGCGATGATTCTCGGATTCATGCCCCCCTCGTACTCATGGGGTGCACGCGTTGCCAGAGCATGAAGGCATGCCCGCGGGTAGGTGAACCACATGCGCCCGGAGACGGCTTTGCTGTCTCGTTTCTAAACTTGATTGCCCGATTTAGAATCCAGGCGGCATTCGCACAGAGATACGCAAGGACAATATGACCAGGCACGCAGCTTCGTTCGACGAACAGCCCCGAATCACCGGGCTGGGCAGTCAGATGTCCATCTTTTCCGTCATTACTTGTCTTGTTCTGCTCTTGCTATTAATACAGCACAGCATATTTGCGTCACTTCTTGGCGAGCCAGTGCTTCCGGTCTACTTACTGCTGTGTGCCGCACTTGCACTCGCGGTGCTTGAAATGCTCTGGTTGCGCCGTTATGGGCGCAAATTATCGGATAGGGCAGCCATGATCGAGAGCTGCATCTCCATTGCAGCGATCTTCCTGCTCACCGCGATTCTCACCTGCTTTACCAATCACGACGAGAGCACATATTTTGTTCTGTTAGCGATTCCAATCCTGCAATGCGCGTATATATTCAGCCTTTTCCTCACCGCCCTTACGATCACGGCAGCCGATGCCATGATCATCCTCTGGCTGTGGCACTTCTATGCGCTTCATCCCCCTGCGCGAATCACCCAATACCTTGAGATAGGAATGCTGTGCGCGGTCTATTTTCTGATGGGCCTGCTGGTCTGGATCCTGGTGAATCAGCTAAGAGTAAATCAGCTGAAGCTCAAGACAAGTATGGAATTGCTCCAGACCACCCGCGAGCGCTTGATCAGTGAGGAAAAGATGGCCGCCGTGGGGGCGGCTTGCCAGCGGAGTCGCGCACGAGATTCGTAACCCCGTTGCCATGATCTCAAGCTCGCTGGCCATGGCAAACCTTACTGGCACTGAGGACGCAGAGCGTAAAGTGATGTTTGCTATCGCGGAACGCGAATCCAAGCGCCTCGAGTCTCTAACCACTGACTTCCTTACGTTCGCGCGGCCTTCTCCGCTGAGGCCTACTCCTGTTCTGATCAATGACCTGCTCTCCTATGTTGCTTCCGTCGCCAGGGCTCATTCAGCCAGCCGCTATATCGCCGTTGAGTCCATCCTGGCAGACGATATGCGCATGAACATTGACATTCCGCAGATGGAGGGCGCGCTCCTGAATCTGGTGATGAACGCCATCGATGCGACGCCGCCTAATGGGACGATCAAGTTTCGGTCGGCAGCGCATCAAAACGGGATCTGCATCGACATTGAGGATTCCGGTCCGCCGATCCCGGATTCAGATCTTGCCCAGATCTTCGAGCCGTTTTTTACAACCAAGCCAGCCGGGACTGGCTTGGGCCTTGCTATTGCCCGGGGGGCCGCAAGAGCGCATGGCGGCGATGTAAGGTTGAGCGAAAATCGGGAAGGATGTGTGCGCTTCTCGATGACCTTGATCAATCCCACAACGAATGAGATCCGAGAGGGAGCAACGCATGGGTAAGGTGCTTATTGTCGACGACGAACCGGGCATGAGGCGAATCCTCAAAGCAAATCTTCGTAGGGACTCTCATGTAGTCGCTGAAGCCTCAAGCGCATTGGACGCGGCCGAGCTGCTGTCAAGAGAAGACTTTGATGTCGTAATTACAGACCAAAAAATGTTTGGCGGGTCGGGCCTCGATGTCCTGAAGGCGTCACAGGAGAATGATAAGACGACATCGGTTATCTTCCTGACCGCAGTCGGAACCGTGGAATTGGCCGTTGAGAGCATGCGTCAGGGCGCATTTGATTTCCTTACCAAGCCATTTGAACTCGACGTGATGCGCGCGGCCATTCGACGCGCCTGCGAACGTACAGCCCTGTTACGCGAAAATGCTGTGCTCAGATCGACTGTGCATATGCTGGAGGGAGCCGACGAAATTATCGGCGGGAGTAAGGGAATTCGCGCAGTGCGTGACCTCATTGTGCGTGTCGCGGGAGCAAATTCAACCGTCCTCATCACCGGAGAGACCGGCACTGGAAAAGAAGTTGTTGCCCTTGCCATACACCGTAACAGCCCGCGGGCGGCGCGCCCGTTCATTGCGATCAACTGCGCGGCCGTGACTGAGACGCTGTTGGAGAGTGAGTTGTTCGGCCACGAGCGAGGCGCCTTTACCGGTGCCGACAAGGCCAGGGGTGGCCTTGTTGAGGCGGCTCACGAAGGCACGCTCTTTCTCGATGAGATTGCCGAGATGTCTTCTGCTGCCCAGGCAAAGCTCCTGAGAGTTCTTGCCACCGGGGAGATTCAGCGCGTAGGCTCCACGATCACGCGCAGAGTCGATGTCCGGGTGTTGGCGGCAACCAACCGCGATCTCCAGGCACGCATCCAAAGTGGGCTCTTTCGAGAGGACCTCTACTACAGATTGGCGGTATTTCCAATTCCACTGCCACCCCTGCGCGAACGTCCCGAAGATATTGAAGAGCTCTGCCGGATGTTGTGCAACCGAATCGCAGCGGATATGAAGGTGCCCGGCAAACAGGTGAGCCGCGATGCCTTCCAGAAGCTCGTCAATTATCCCTTTCCGGGCAATGTCCGCGAGCTTGCAAACCTGCTGGAACGTGCGCTGATTCTTGGACAGCACCCTGAACTGCAGCCTGAGGACTTTCCGCTTCATCCAGGGCTACTTGCTCCCACTGCCTTCCGAACACAGTTGACCATCGAGCAACTCGCTGCACAACTTCCTGAGGAGTTGGATCTTCGCGACACGCTCGCGCAACTGGAAAGACGTGTGATCGCGCGAACTATTGACGCCGCAGGCGGCGTTCAGGCAGAAGCCGCAAGACGACTCGGCATGTCACGGAGCGATCTCGGCTACAAGGTGAACAAGCATTCCATAGAGTGGCCCGTGCCTCGCCAAGGTCTCATAGTGGCCGATAAAAATGCAATCTGAAGACGAAACGGATGATCTCAGTAATTAAGAGGTGCAACCCTGTTCGGAAGATGCAGCTTGAAAACCGCACAGGATATTCCTGATCTGGCAAGAGCTAACAACAAGCCGGCATTATGCTTCATCGTTCCAGCTACAAGATCCTGTGGAGGCTCTGAGCGCGTCCCTTTACTACAAGACGTAAAGTGATTGGTAAATGAAGGCCAAGCGCTGAAATAAGTGTGAACGGTCCATGTCATGCTACTGCAACCTTCGGTATTTGACAGACCATCCATGGAATATTCATAGGTATGTCAGAAATATAACGATAAACGCCGCAGGCGTCGGGAGCCCCCTAGACCTGACCCCGGCAGCAGGGCACTAGGCTCCGGTCTCCATGCCGACATCAAGGTACGAATGACCAAGAATCGCGATATCGCCCAACAGGTCGACGATTCGATCGTTGAGGCCGTGAAGAAAGCAAAGGAGTCGCTCGAACCGGCGCTTGTCGGCGTCCGCGCCGGTCATATGGATCTCAACGCGCAACGCTATGGGTTCGACGCGTCGAGAAATTCCTGGAGCACCGTCAACGAAGACGCCGTCTCCGACAAGACGTTTTGGGTGGTCAAAATCGCAAACCTGTCAGGCCAGCCTATCGCCATTCTGATGGATTACTCCATGCACCCGATCATGGGTGGCAAGAATTCGCTGCTGACTGGCGATCTTTCTGGCGTTGCGGAAGGCTTTGTCGAGGAGCAATACAACGAGAAATTCAGCAACAACAAGACAGTCGCTTTGTGGATGACGGGCACTGGGGGCGATCAATCCCCGAAGCTGGCCAAATGGCATGAAGAAATGAAGGACAGCGTCGCCAGCATCGCGCTGGGCTATAGGGTGATGGAGGCTGAAGGGCTGGTGCTCGGAGCAGAGGCGCTCCGGTTGTCAACTGAGATCACCGACATGGCCGGAACGGTTCGTCTCGAGGCGAACCAGAGCTCATTCACCTGCGCTGTGCCGCCGAAAAAGGCCCAGACGCCGGGCGCGGGGCCGGGTGGCCCCGGTGGGCAGATGGGCAGCACCCTGCCAAACCCCATCAAGGTCCCAATACCCGAGCCGACCGAGAAAACAATTCGACTGAGCTTGATCATGATCAATCAGATCGCCATCACGGGACTCAACGCTGAGGTCTTTTCCGATCTCTATCTGAACCTGCGTAAAGCCTCTCCCGTATCGACACGATCATGGATTCCATGACCAACGGCCGCATGGGCTATCTGGCCGCAGACCAGGACTATGACACCTCATGCCGGGGTGAGGTGGTGCGAGGATGCGCCGAGAAGGGAATCGTCAGCGGCTTTGTGGGCATGATGAATCAACATCTGTTTCAGTAGGACCACCGGCTATGCCGGGGATTTCTGTTTCGAGTGAGGGAGTATGAAGTGCTCAGGATTGCTTTCTCATTCCTGCTATCACGGAATTTTAGTGGCGTGCAAGACAAATTTTCCAGTCAAAACAGGGCTGGAACTCGTCTACAAAAACAAGGAGTCGGGACAATGAAACTCGGATTCATCTACCTCGCATCAGCACTTCTATTCGGTTCAATGGCGCTGTCACAGGCAAACCCTGCTGCGTCGCCGCAGACCGCGCCGTCACAGGCTCCGGCCCGTGTTGCGCTTCCACCCTCGCCAGTCGTGCAGCCCGACGGTACCGTCACATTCCGCCTCCTCGCTCCGGGTGCCTCCAGTGTCAACGTCAACGGTCAGCTTTATCCGTCATTGAAGAAGGGCCAGCAGGCCGGCATGCCTATGACCAAAGACGAGAGGGGCGTGTGGTCCATCACTATCGGTCCGCTGCCCGCTGAGTTCTACGACTACTACTACATCGTCGATGGAGTGCGCGCGCTCGACCCCGCAAACCAGCACGTCGCTTACGGCACAAACTGGTTTCTCGTCCCCGGTGGCGTCACGGCCAACTACCTCAACAACGACGTCCCGCACGGAACCGTGAGCCTGGTCTGGTATCCCTCACCCACGCTCGGTATGGCCCGCCGTCGCATGACCGTCTACACGCCCCCGGGCTACGAAGACTCGACCGCACACTATCCGGTGCTCTATCTGCTGCACGGCGGCGGAGCCAGCGAGCACACATGGTGGGAGTCGGGGCGCACGCCCGAGGTTCTCGACAACCTCATCGCCCAGGGCAAGGCCCTGCCCATGATCGTGGTCTTTCCCAACGGCAATGAAACCCAGGCCATGACCAACGCCGATGCCGATAACCCGGTCCCCAACGGTCCTCCTCAGGCCCAGCCGACGCAGCCCGGCCAGCCCGCTGCGCAGCGACAGCCCGGACCGCTGCAGACCACCTCCATGAAATTCCCTGACAGCCTCGTCAACGACATCATTCCGTACATCGACAAGCACTACCGCACCAACGCCAACCGCGACAATCGCGCCATCATCGGCCTGTCGCTCGGTGCCAGCCAGACCATCCTCACCGCCTTCCATCACCTCGATACCTTCGCCTGGGTGGGTCTGTTCAGCGGCGACATGCCGCAGATTCCAGGCGCCACCCCCGACCTCGGCGGCAAGCTCCACACCTTCTACTGGGCCAGCCCCAACGAGCCCGGATCCGATGCCATGATCGCCGGCAAAAAGATCCTCGATCAGGCCGGCATCAAGTACATCGTGGACTCGCGCCCCTTGTACAGCAGCGAGTTCTGGCGCTCGGGCCAAGTAGGGTACTTCTCTCAACTCTTCAAACCGGACCAATCGCCCAAGTAGCCCCGGCGGGGCAAGTTGTCTTTCTGAACGCGGAACAAGGAGAATGCAATGAAACCATCCCGTCTTCATCATGTCGCGGTCAAGCCGCCTCATTTGTCACTGCAAAGGTTCAAGTACGCAGTCGCTCTCACAATGTTCGCGCTGCTGCTCGGTACCTGCGCTTACAGCCAGACCCTCAAACCTGCCGTCTCCTGCGAGAGCCTCGCTAAGCTCGATATGCCGGAGGTGACGATCACCATGGCTGTGCCAGTTGCGGCGGGCCAGTTCCATGGCGGGCCCGTAGCCGATAGCCAGCTTGCTCCCCTGACTCCGAATGGCGCAGCGGCGCACCCGTTCCCCAGTCCAGACAATAGCCCCAACCCAGCCTTCTGCCGGGTGGCGGCCACGTTGAAGCCCAGCGGAGACTCCAACATCAAGATGGAGATCTGGCTGCCGCTGACCAATTGGAACGGCAAGTTTATGGGCGCGGGCAACTTTGGATGGGCCGGAGACATCCGGTACGACGGCCTGATGATGGGCGTAAGGAATGGATACGCCGTTGCCAGCAACGATACTGGCCATGATAAGTCCAGCGGACAGACGGCAGAGTTTGCGGTCGGCCATCCCGAAAAGGTGATCGATTATGGCTGGCGCGCCAACCACGCCATGACGCTCGATTCCAAGGCCATTATCAAGTCCTTTTACGGAGCAGGGCCGAAACATTCCTACTGGGTAGGCTGCTCGCTGGGCGGCGAGCAGGGGATGATGGAAGTCGAGCGCTTCCCGCTTGACTACGACGGCGCTCTCATTGGACAGCCACCGTGGCCGCTTCCCAATATGAACGCCGGTCAGATCTGGCCGACACTGCTCGAGAGAGAAAATCCAGGCGGCACATTAACGGCCAAGAAGACAGCACTGGTTCAGGATGCGATCAAGAATCAGTGCGCCACCCCGGTCGATCTTAAACTCGGCTACATCAATGATCCCGATGGCTGTCACTTCGACCCGAACACACTGCTGTGCAAGGGCGCTGACGCCGACGACTGCCTCACCGCGGCCCAGGTCGATAGGATGACGAAGCTGCATAACGGGCTGATAAACACCCGCACCGGCGAACACATCACGCTGGCTCCGGAAGGCTGGGGGACCGGCCCAAGCCTGTCCTCGATGACCGGTTTCGGCGGCGTTTCAGCCCCCGGCCCCGGTGGTCCCGGCGGCGCTGGTCCCGGTGGCCCCGGACCTGGTGGACCCAACGGTGGCCCTAGCGGTGCTACTCCTGCCGGTGCGCGTCCCGCTGGAGGAGGTGGCCTAGGTGCTTCCGCCGGCCAACCAATGGGAGTGGCCCTGGCACTCTACAAGTACCTAGTCTTCCAGGATCCGAACTGGGATTGGAAGACGCTGGATTTTGACAGAGACGAGCCCCTCGCCGAGAAGGTTCTCAGCACCGTCTTCACGGTCGAGAATCCCAACTTGAAGGACTTCTTCGATCACGGCGGCAAGCTGCTGCTCTATGAGGACACTCCGGAAACCCTCAAGTTCTACAAGGATGTGCTGAAAACTTTAGGTCCCGAGGCGAACAACTCCATTCGCGTATTCAATATGCCGGGGATGGCTCACTGCTCGGGCGGCGCCGGCTGTGATACCTTCGACAAGCTTGGCGTCATCGACAAGTGGGTTTCCGGAGGACCGGCCCCGGAACGCATCGTTGCCGTGAAGTCAACCGACAGCAAGGTCACCCACCCCATCTGCGCCTATCCAAAGGTGGCTAAGTACAAAGGTACGGGCGACCTGTCCGATGCCGACAGCTTCGTCTGCGCGAATCGGTGAGATCGGTGGGTCTGGAGACAAATAACAGACCATGCACCTTTTTGGTGCATGGTCTGATACCCGAACGAACTGCCGCGCTAACCGACTTGATGCAGTGCTCTCTCAGAGCTTCCTGACTGCATTTTCTGCTGGCTGAACGGCGCCTACGAAGGCAGCTGCGAAAATCTTCTGCCATCACTCCATAACCCAGGCTGTGCACCCGGTACAACTCCAAGACCACCGTGGTTAGGTGCTCGTAGCACGGCTGATCGTGCACTTCCCGCTCATCGCTAGCTACAATTGCGTGCGTTGACTCGCCGCACTAAGAACAAAGCATCAAATTATTGTCCCGGTTACGTAGACACGCAGTTTCAATCTCTTGCCAAACTCATCAATCTCATGCCTGTAGACCTTGAAGATGGCCTCTGCTGTAAGCGACCTGGCGATCTCGCACTTAACAACTAATATTTCGGAGCCCACCGGATCACCGCGATTCAGGGTTTCTACCCCGGGAACCACTGGGCTGTAGCGCTATCGAAGAAGGGTTCTGCAATAGCTTCGAGTCAACCCACGGCATCCCCGAATGCATGAAAGAACTCGACCACTCTGCGGTCGCCGAAAATCACCACCTTCGCTGCCGCCCGCGAACTGTCGACCTCCACTCGCAGAAGAAACGAGGCTATTCAGGCCCTATGGATGCATTCGCTGTTTGAGTAAACTATCTGCGACACGAGAAGGATGCAGCTGGAGCAATGATCAATTCTGATCAGACATTAGAGATCTGTTCGCCTGAAACTAACCTCATCGTGCTCTTCGGGCGATTGAAGTCATTTGTTGTACGTACGCAGGTCAAAAACTTATCCAGAGTCGGTACGAAACAGTCTATGGTGACGCTGTTCGATGAGGTCAACTGAAAGAAATACGCGAGTACATTGTTCATTTGAGACCGTCCTCTGTATATGTGCTCTTCTCTCGAATCCTGGGTCATAGTGCCGCACACAAGAAACCGTCGATGCAGAACAGCAAAGAAGTGTTTCTGCCGGATACGATTCACTTGCGGTTGAAGAAGTTGCCGGCACGCTGGCAGGGATGACATCAGAGCGCGCGCATGTACTGCATTCGAACCATTGCATGCGTATCTACCGTGCGAAATATCGAAGCTTTCATGGGACAGTAAACGCAGATATGTTAGTCGAAGTAATGCTCCTGATAAACGAACGAGCACCGAGACTACAAGTCTCAAAGGCAAATCGATTAGGCAATGCTACAGCGCATGTTACTTTTTGCTCCGGGGCTTCAAATCGCGCGATCGATTGCAAACAAGCATCTCTTCGTCATATGGCTGGAGTGGGGTTGTCCACTTCTGTCAGAGTAGCGCCAGAAACCAGCACCAGTCACCCGATCGATCCTCATTGTTTCCGAAACTGCAGCAGCAGAGACGGAAGGGGTCGGTTGGCGGTAAGAGTAGAGGTAATACCATGAAGCAAGTTACGAGATTAGTCGCAATATCGGCATTGGCCGTGTTTACCGTGGCCAGTTGCCTGGGCTATGCACAGAAGCCACAAGAGAACGAAAACAAGAAACAAGACAAAACGAATCAGCCTGGTGCTCAGGCACAGCCGCAGCAGCAGCGGCGACAGGAGCAGAACAGGCAGCAGCAGAATGCGGTTCAGCAGCAGCAGCGTCAGCAGGAGCAGAACCGGCAGCAGCAGAATGCAGCCCAGCAACAGCAGCGTCAGCAGGAGCAGAACCGGCAGCAGCAGAATGCAGCCCAGCAACAGCAGCGTCAGCAGGAGCAGAACCGGCAACAGCAGAATGCGGCTCAGCAGCAGCAACGGCAGCAGGAACTGAACAGGCAGCAGAGGCAGCAAGGTGTCCAGCAACAGATGCAACGTTCGCAACAGCAGCGCCGCGAACAACAATTCCAGCAGCAGCGCGTCTGGCAGCAGCAGCGCGCCAGCAACTTCGACTCCGAGCGACGCAGCTGGCAGCAACGCGGCGGATACGACGGCTTTCGTATTCCTGACAGCTTCTTTCGATTCAGCTTTGGACGGACTCACTCGTTTCGGGTCTATAGCCAGCCCTTCATGTTAGAAGGTGGAAGTCCCCGTTTCCAATACAACGGCTATTGGTTCAGCATGATGGATCCATACCCTCAGTACTGGGGTTCCAACTGGTATCGTACGGACGATGTTTACGTTGATTACCGAGATGACGGCTATTACCTGTTCAATCGTAGATATCCAGGACGCCCCGGCATTGCGATCAGCATCTCATTCTAAAGTGGCTAGCAGTTAAGTACGCAGCCAGTCAGAGATATTCAACGGCTCTGCTGTTTGATGATCTCTGACTGGCGGTTTATTGTCTGTTGCAGTCTGGACCACCATCCTGTACTCCGGCGCCAGAGCCGCGACTGTGGGATTTGAGAGTAATGCAGCAGCCGATGTGACTGGTCGCACTGCATCCTGTTGGCGACCCCTTGCTGCATTATGATGAACACAGGCAACTGGAGCGACAGCTGATGACAATGCCGGGTACGAGTGCGCAGAATTTCTGGGATAAGCCGCTTCACGACATTATGCAAGCGCTGGAGGCGACTCCGGCAGGGCTGACATCGGACGAGGCAAAAGAACGATTGCATCGATATAGCTCCAACAGCTTAGTGCAAAAATCGCGATTCGAAGCGCTCTTCAGTTTTCTCCGCTTATTTGTAAATCCGCTTGTCCTCATTCTGCTCATCGCCAGCTCGATATCTCTCACCCTAGGCGATCGGATTGGTGGACTTATTATCATCTCCATCGTTCTGTTCAGTGTGCTTCTGAATGGCTTCATGGAGTTCCAGGCTCGCCATGCTGTAGAGACAATTCAAAAACAAGTAGCCACAACTGCGGCTGTGATTCGCGACGGGAAAGAACAAGAACTACCGGTAGCGGAGCTAGTGCCGGGAGATATTGTTCAACTGAATGCTGGCGACCTGGTACCGGCAGACTGCCGGCTAATCAAGATAATCGACCTTCATGTGCGCGAGTCAGCCCTGACCGGAGAGTCCCTGCCAGTCGAGAAGTCAGTGACGGATCTTGCGCCAGGAAAGCACGGGGCCGGCGACGCGAATAACAGCGTATTTCTTGGCACTGCGGTACAGTCCGGTATTGGTACAGCAGTTGTGGTCTGCACTGGAAAGAACACGGCATTCGGCGACATCGCAACGCGTCTGGCTATGCGGCCTCCTGAGACCGAGTTTGGCCGTGGGATTCGACGTTTCGGCCTGATGATCACATCGATCACCATGCTGCTTGTGCTCTTTGTCCTGCTGGTGAACATTGTGCTTCACCGCCCCCTGTTAGAGTCGTTCCTCTTCTCAGTCGCGCTGGCCGTTGGGATGACGCCCGAGATGATGCCCATGATCATTACGGTGACATTGGCCCGGGGCGCCAGGCGCATGACAAAGAAGAAAGTCCTTGTGAAGCAGTTGGCTGCCATCGAGGATTTTGGAAGTATTGATATTCTTTGCAGCGACAAGACGGGCACGCTCACGGAAGGCGAGATCGTGCTCGATCGGCATGTGGACGTTCAGGGCAAGGACGAAGAGAACGTGCTGCGGATGATCTATCTGAACAGCTACTTCGAGGGTGGTATTAAAAGTCCTTTGGACACTGCGATCTTGAAGCATGACCACCCTACTATTGCAGAGTATGAAAAAGTGGATGAGATCCCTTTCGACTTCAATCGCAAGCGTCTTTCTGTTGTGGTGCGCCAGGGCGGAGAACATCTCCTCATTACCAAGGGGGAGGCAGAGAGCGTTTTTGCAATTTGTCAGACGGTGAACATAGGCGGAACTTCTCAGTTGTTCGATGCCGGCCAGCGGGCCAGCGCGGCAGAAACTTATAAGAAGTTGAGTGCAGACGGCTTTCGCGTCCTCGGGGTTGCATTGCGAAAAGTGGACGAGCAAGGTGCTTACTCGGTGGCCGCTGAGCAGGAGATGACGCTGATCGGGTTTGCCGCTTTCCTTGACCCACCTAAAGAGGGTATGTCTGCGGTTCTCGATGCATTAAAGCAAAACGGAATTTCCGTCGTCATTATGACCGGCGACAACCAGTACGTAACGCAAAAGGTAGCCCGTGACGTCGGGCTGTCCGCGGACCGGATGATTAGCGGCGATGAAGTCGATACGACGGACGATGCCGCCCTTGCCTATCTGGCCGAGAACGGCGCCATCTTCGCCCGCATGTCTCCTGAGCAGAAGAACCGGGTGATTCTTGCGCTGAAGGCGCGCGGGCATGTGGTGGGGTTTCTGGGCGATGGCATCAACGATGCTCCGTCGCTGCACACAGCGGATGTTGGAATCTCGGTCATGAATGGCGTAGATGTGGCCAAAGACGCTGCCAAGATCATTCTGCTTGAGAAGGATCTCGCGGTCTTGAACGAAGGTGTCATTGAGGGGCGACGGTCCTTTGCCAACATAATGAAGTACATCATCATGGGCACTAGTTCCAACTTTGGCAACATGTTCAGTATGGCGGGTGCGTCGCTGTTCCTGCCTTTCCTGCCGATGCTGCCAACGCAGATTCTTTTGAATAATCTCCTGTACGACACTTCGCAGATCAGCATCCCCGGAGACAATGTCGACTCAGCACTGCTGCATCGGCCCAAGCGATGGCAGATCAACTTTATTCGTCAGTTCATGATGATTATCGGGCCGATCAGTTCGATTTATGACTTTGTTACTTTCGGGATACTCCTCTGGGTGTTCCACGCTTCGACAAACGCGCATCTCTTCCGCACGGGTTGGTTTGTGGAGTCACTGGCGACACAGACAGTGGTCGTTCTCGTGATCCGGACTGCGGGCAATCCTCTGAAGAGCCGCCCAAGCTGGGCTGTGTTGTTTAGCATGTCTGCCATCGTGACTCTCGCTGTAGTCCTGCCGTATACAGCAGCGGGGAAACTATTTCAATTTATCCCCCTGCCGATGTCATTACTGGGTGCAATCGCGCTGCTCGCAGTGACTTATCTCATGCTGGTGCAGGCCGTAAAGGTATGGTTCTATCGGCGGCACGCTCTACTCTAATCGAGCGTTATTCAGGGAGCATTGTGCGCCGGGAAGCATGGAAGCAGTAGCGAAACGGAATCTCCAATTGCCGGGTGGTGTAGAGGACGAAGGCAGCTACAGCTTCACAGTGTGTGTTTCCGATTGCTCAGACAAGTTCGATGCCGGCGACTAAGTTGAAGAATGTAAGGGCACAAGATGATGGCCCCGATATAGCAACGGGAAAACATAAACGCACTCACCCCTTATGCAAGTTGCTGCAGCCCTGAAGTACTTAGCGGTGGCAAGAGCATCCCGCCCTAACCAGGGAACCGCAGACACCTTAAGGTGGTCACCTATGCTCGGAATCAAGATACTGCTCTGTTCTACAGCATTGCTCGCCGGCCTGGCCTTGGCGCCAGCAGTCCAGGCGCAGATTGTAATCAGCATCGGCGTTCAACCGTCTTGTTCATACGGCTACTACGGCTATGCGCCCTATGCCTGCGCGCCCTATGGCTATTACGGGCCGGGCTACTTCTACCGAGGTATCTTCCTGGGGATGGATCCCTGGGGCGGTTGGGGTTATAGCCATGGCTGGGGCAGTCATCGTTTTGTCAGCGAAGGTGGAGGGAACTATCGCGGCGGGCCCGGCCCCGCGACCTATCGCGAGCCTAAAAGCGTGGTACGCGGTGGCGCGCGACCTAGCCCAGGCAGGCTGCCGGCGCGCTCGAACAATTCTCGTGCCAATACTTCGAAAGCACCCGCTGCCCATGGCGGTGGTAACGGCAACGGTGGCGGTAACGGAAATGGCGGCGGTGGCAACGGGAAACACTAACCGATATCCGCAATAAAAGGCGGCCGGTTGGGCAACAAGTGGCGGAGCATACCAGCTCCGCCGTTTTGCGTTTACAGAGGATTTTCGAGGGCACGTCTTGTAGTGATGGTCGAGCGTAGCGGCTGTCGGGCAGCTTGGACTATGAGCGAGATTGCTAAAGGATTTGTTTGCCGGCCTCGCCGAGCAGGATGTCGTGGGATCCTGTAGGCAGCTGTGAGATCGCCTGGCGATTGACAGCTTTGCTGGTTACGGCCGTGCAGACGCATGCAGTTAGCGCATGCCACGGTCAGCAGGAATCCTCCGGTGCTCCAGCGCCGGCGCCCCTAGGGCGAAGAGACAAAGGAGCCGCGCGTTGCTCATGACCAGTTCTTTCTGCATGGTCTTTCGATCTCCAATAGGTATAGGGAAATTCTGGTTGGATAAACATCGCGCTCAATACCGGGCACTAGATGGAGCACGCCCTCTGGAACAGATTGTTCTGAGGACAGGCTGAAAAATTCATGAAATGAGAACACGTCTTCAAGGGAAGAGTGGCATTCAAGCCAGCGGCTCTCAACGAGCCAAGGAGCGCCATCACTCCTGAATGGCGCCTCGCATTACAACGTACTGCGGCGCCCGGTGATCAGATTGACGATCAGGACGATCAGGGCTATTACCAGCAGAATGTGAATCAGACCACCGGCGATGTGGAAGCTGAATCCCAGAAGCCACAGAACCAGAATGATGATGAAGATTGTCCAGAGCATATGCATTCCTTATCTATATTGCATGCGCCCGAGATCGGAAGTCCGGCTCGGGCGCACACTAAGCATTCATTAACTGCTGTTAGTTCGAGGCAACGGCCTGTGCCTTTGCGGCGCGGACAGCTTCAAGGAACTCTTTAGCTGAAGCCGGCGCGGCAACTTTGCCTTCCAGAATGGAGCGAGTAGAGATGAGATGGCCGTAGATCGCCCGTGTGGAATCTTCGTCACGGCGAATGGCGGCACCGGTCAGAGTAAGGCCGGCAAAGGCTCCCTTGGCTCTGGAGTAGGTGAGGATTTCGGTATCGAGCTTCCAATCGGTATTGGCAGAGGCGTGGCGCCCTACCGGGCCGGCTGCCGCGGAGGCATCGCCCCCTAGCTGGAACTTGCTTGCCATCAACTGCCGCATTCCGTCGTCGTTCTGGATAATCATTACCAGATCAACGCCTTCAAGGCCGATCTGCAATCCCCAGCTGCCGCCGGTGATGGCGAAGAACGCCGGTGCGCTCCATCCATTGGCTGTTCGGCAAGTGGTGACGCCGCGACCGTTCTCCGCGCCAAACACAAAGCCGCCCTTGATCATATGGGGAACGACAGCGATGCACCTTGCATGTTCCAGAACTTCTTCAGGGATGCCGCTATCCGGCGCAGCCATGACCTCATGCAGAACTCTGCCCGCATGGTCCAATCGGTCCATCGTTGATTGCCGATCCGACTCTGCCCAAGCGGCGCTAGCCGCGCCCAGACTGAGTAATGCCACTAACGTAACAAGTTTCTTCATGAACTTCACCCTTTTCTACCCATGCGCAGTGTCAACTGCTTTCCGCGCACCGAGGCGCACAAGGTAATTTCAACATTAGAGCGATTGAAGGTCGCAGTCTGAGCAATACCGCTCTTGTTTGGTCCCAGGGGAAGATGGCATCGGCACTCTTGGTCCGGCTGGGCATCTTGTGGTGGCGCCGACAATTGAACGGCTGGCTAGAACTGCTGGAAGCACAAAGCGTGTTCAAGCCTTGTTAGAACACTCTGCGCCTGTGCTTGCCCTTCAGATGGTAAATTGATATGACTCCCCAGATTGTGAGTAGAATTGACCAGATTGCTCGCTCCATCGGGTGTAAAAATGTAGTAACAGAAGGTTGTAGCCTGGATCAAGACACCCACTCTGGCACCTTCTGGTACGATCGGGCCTCGATTGCTGCTTATGAGTCTAGACTGCTGGCTGGGTCTCAATTCTTTATTCCTTGAAACTACAAGGCTGCGCAGGTTGTGTTGCGAGCCTCCGACTGAAAGCAACCCTTCCTTATGGTCAAGCTGGAACAACGCGCATTCGATGTAGCTGCATATCTCAAGAGTGCAGGGCTGGGGCGGAGAATTGTCGAATTGACGCCCAAGCAGGCCTTCTACTCGCAAGGGGACCTGTCCGACTCGGTTTTCTATCTTCAGAAGGGCCGGGCAAGAGTCACAGTTGTTTCGCACGCTGGAAAGGAAGCCACCATCACACTGCTCTCCGCAGGCGATTTTGTGGGAGAGTGCGCGCTTGCCGCGGTGCCAGGACTTCGCTTGTCCACGGCCACAGCTATTACCACCTGTACGGCGCTCAAAATTTCGCGAGATGAGATGATCCGAGTGATGCACGCGGAACACGAGTTTTCCGACCTGTTTATGAAGTTTCTGCTGGAACGGAGCATGCGTACCCAGGCCGATCTTGTCGATCAACTCTTCAACTCCAGTGAGAAGCGCCTGGCGCGCATTCTTCTGCTAATGGCGGAGTATGGGAAGGTGGGTGAGCGGGATGTCCTGCTTCCCAAAATCTCGCAGGAGACCTTGGCTGAAATGATCGGCACTACCCGCTCTCGCGTGAGCTTCTTCATGAACCGTTTCCGCAAGCTTGGCTTTATCGATTATGAGGGACGGATACGAGTACACAAGTCCTTGCTGAACGTGGTCTTACACGATCTTCTGCCGGACGGCAATGCTGAAAAGCCAGCCCTATCCGGCATCCCAGAGGACTAACTCCAGGCCCGCATCGGATTTTTCAGCAGACCCTGTATAAAAGTGAACATCATTTCGGTTCGTTGCATGGGACACTCGCCTCAATCCACGGCATGGGGTGAGAGATGCCCACTACAACACCGAGCATACTCATCGTTGACGATGAAGATACGATCCGGAGCACTTTGTCGCTTGAATTTCAGGAGATCGGGTACGCCGTGCGATCTGCTGAAAATGGCATCACCGCACTGGTTGAACTCGGGCAACATATCCCAGACATCCTTCTCTCCGATCTCAACATGCCGGGTATGTCAGGCTTCGACCTCCTTTCAGTTGTCCGTCGCAGATATCCCGAAGTCCGTGTGATCGCCATGAGTGGCGCGTTCTTCGGGAACGAAGCGTCGTCTGGCGTGGCCGCCGATGCCTTCTACCAAAAAGGCAGCAGTATGGGCTGTCTGCTGAAGATCATTGAAGCGCTGCACAAGATGAAACAGCGCTCTTCTCTGCCTCCGAAATGTTCAACCCTATGCGAGATCGCTGCCCCCTCGGTCAATCGACCTCAAAGGAATTTTCGCCGAATGGGCAGCGAGCAATCTGCCGCTCAAGTCGCCTCCTCTCCTGGCAACTGAACAAAAGAAGAAAGCGAGAGCGGACGATGTACAAGATCACGGCGTGGAACGTGCTCTTACGTGAGCAGACTGAGTTGCCGGCAGGCCTGGAAGTGACAACAGATCGGTTCGGCGACGGCTGGGAGTGTGTACAGGCGGGAGATACAGAGCGCTTCAAAGCAGAAATTCAAGCGCGCGGTTGGGGTTTCCACATGCATACCGGCGGCTTGCTCGGAAACGGCGTGGACGACACCTCGCAGAGGGCGATTGCCAGCGCACTAAAGGTGGTTCTATGTCACGTAGGCCAGGGCTACAATGCTGTGGAAGTTGAACATATCGAGTTGACGCAATATCCATGGTTCTTCCTGGCCAGGGTTGGAGTCTGTCCTTACCTGATACAGCCAGACGGAGCGATGCCTGCAGCCGAAATCATCAGAGATATTCAGGTCAACCGCTCGACCATGCGCTTGCCGCGCCAGCCTGACATGTTGTATCCGCAATTCGGCAGCGCGATGCCGACGGTCAAGGAAATGTTGGTTTTATCAAGAAGCGTACAAGGGATGCCGCGATGACAATTCTGCAACTTGCATTGATTCTGTTCTTCTTTCAGCGTGCTCTGCGTATTCCCAGAGAACCGGTTCGTGTCCGCGAATACTCCCGCCGATGCGAGCGATAGCTTGGGCCGTTTCGAAAATACAACCCCGGCGTGCATGTCGCCTGCTCCTCAAATCGCCTGCGACCGATATGCAGTAAGGCGTGCGGTATAGAAAGTTGATTCTGATTCATGACCTATAAATGGAGCCTGATTCTGGCGCGCCAGGTGGCGCTCGTTCTTGCTGTGCTGGCATTGAACAGTGCTTTGTTTGCGTACTCCGTGCTCACCCACGAAGAGATCGTGGACCTGGCATGGGCTTCCGATATTCGCCCTCTTCTGGTGCATCGCTTTCCTGATCTGACGGAAGATCAGCTTACGGAAGCGCATTCCTATGCATATGGAGGTTCGGTCATTCAAGACCTGGGCTATTATCCCTTCGGGAGCAAGGACTTCAGCAATCTGTTGCATTACGTCCGCAGCGGTGACTTCATCATCGAATTGAATCATCAAAGCCAGGATGCCAACGAATACGCCTTTGCATTGGGCGCGCTATCGCACTATGTGTCTGATATCGAGGGCCACCCGGCTATCAACCAGGCTGTAGCACTTCGCTACCCCAAGCTGCGTGCCAAATATGGCAACTCCGTTCGCTTCGCTCAAGGCAAGACGGCGCATCTGAAGACTGAATTTGGATTCGATACTTTGCAGGTTGCGAAGAATCGGTATGCGTCGGACCATTACCACGATTTCATCGGGTTCCAAGTCGCGCAGCCCCTGTTGGAACGGACGTTCTTCGTCGTCTACGGACTGCAAATGAAGGACGTGCTGGCGAACGAAGCAATGGCTATTGGTTCCTATCGTTTCGCGGTTAGCCAACTGATTCCGCAAATGACCAAGGTTGCACTACGGACGCACAAGAAAGAACTGATTCAGGAGACCCCAAACTTTGCCAAGGCCACATTTCTGTTTCGCCTTTCGCGCTCGGAATACGAGCGGAAATGGGGGAAGACCTATGCGAAGCCGAGTGTAGGCACGCGGATTCTATCCGCACTTCTGAGATACTTCCCCAAGGTCGGCCCCTTCAAAGGCATGGGCTTCGATAGCCCCTCGCCAAAGACAGAGGACTTATATATAAAGAGCATCAATGCCACTGTCGATGACTACCGCATTTTCCTTGCGGCAATCCGCACTGGCACGCTGACCCTGCCCAACTGCGATCTGGATGATGGCATGCCAACCACTGCAGCCGAATACACGTTGGCAGATGACACCTACGCCAAACTGCTGGCCAGACTGTCCGAGCGGAAGTTCGATGGAGTCTCCCCAAAACTTCGCGCCAATATTTTGGCGTTCTATTCCGATCTGTCTGTACCCATCGAGACCATGAAGCCCCCTTCTCCCTGGCTGGGCGTCCAGGCCGATCTCGGCAAGTTGAAGGCAGTCGATCTTCAACCTGTTCAGTGAGTGTAGAACTCTTCTTTGGCATCGGCAGCTTTCGTGTGAGTACTCACCTGATCCAAAGAGATCAGACACATAGAATTCCAGCGCCTACGTTGAAATGAGGCGGGGAGTACGTAACGACCCGATCCAAGCCACGATCCCGTCCACATGAGATCTACGGAGGCAGCACCGATGAACACGGAACAAGTCAATGGCACGATCGATGAAATCGTGGGAAGCGTCAAGCGCAAGGCTGGCGAGTTGACAGACGACACACCATTACAGATCAGAGGTATCGCCCAGCAGGTGAAGGGCAAGGTCGAGAGTGCGTGGGGCAACGCGAAAGAGGAACTCAGCGACGCGATGGATGGCCCCGATGTCCACGTTGACACCAATATCGCAGTGGGACTGACAAGGTCTGAGCCGGAAGCGGAACACTGCAAGGCCAAATAGATTCTTGACACGGCTTCTCCATCGCTCCATCTCTCCACATAAGTGGGTGGTGAGAAGCGTCAAAAACAAGCGATGATCCGTGGGCGGAGGGTAGCCCGATGGATAGGTGTGCCGCCCACTGCGGCCAATGCGATAGCCGAATGCCGTCGGCCTCAAGACTCAGGAAACAGAGGATGAACTATGTTCAATACAAACTCATTGCTTCGCGCCGGCAGGATGCCGGTTCTTATGCTCATTGTGGCAGCCGCCATCCTGTCGGGATGCAAATCGAAGCAGGACCAAGCGCTGGAGCAGGCCAAGAAACAGGCGGCCGCAACCGGTCAGGCACAGCAGGTGGTTTCTGTAGACAAGAATGGAACCACGACAACAACAGTAGTGCAGCCAGCGGCAGCAGGACAGAAGAACGAGGTTATTACCACGACCACAGCCCTGCCAGCGCCAGGAGCGCCCGTCCCAGCACGCTCAGAGCCCATAGTCTCTCAGGTGCCGATCCCGCTCGACGTGACCATTCCAGCAGGCGCCACGCTGGCTATCCGGATAGATCAGCACCTCAGCGTAAAGTCCAGCAGCGCCGGAGATACGTTTAGCGGCGAGTTCGTTGAGCCTATTCTGGAAAACGACAACAGTGTGCTGGTGCCGAAGGGCACAGTAGTAGGCGGCGTAGTGGTTGTGTCGCATCGAAGAGGGCACTTCAAGGGTAGTTCATTGCTCGAGTTGCGGTTGACCTCACTCACGCTGAATGGAGCGCAATATGCGCTGGCTACGCGCGATCTTGCGCGTACCCAAAAGGGCAAGGGCAAACGCTCGACAGCTCTCATTGCCGGAGGGGCAGGGTTGGGCATGCTGGTGGGCGGATTAGCCTCAGGTGGCACCGGCGTCGCAGTAGGCGGCCTGGTGGGTGGTGGAGCTGGAACCGCAGTCGCAGGATTGACTGGCAACCGGGATATAGATATACCGGCGGAGTCGATTGTGCACTTCAAGCTGGCGGAGGATCTGGTAGTGCTACAGCCCGTAAAGTAATGTAATCGTAGCCTGTTTGTATCATGGCTACTGAATTCTGATGTAAATGAGGGTCAAGAATGCTGCAGCCCTGCCATCTTGACCCTTATTGTCAGAGATGCCTGAACATGCCCAAAGGCCGACACCTCATTCCCAAGTAATAAGCTGACGCCATGTAAATGCAGCACTCGCATGATGTCGCATAGGCTGCAACTCTTTAGCTTCGATTCAAGCCCCGACGCGAGGGGGCGCAATTTCATGCCTGCACTAGCTCGATCACGCTGGATACGATCGCTGCTCAAATCTCTCGGTCCTGGGATCATTACCGGCGCCGCGGACGACGATCCTTCGGGCATAGCAACATACTCCATTGCAGGCGCACAGCTGGGGACCAAACTGCTTTGGACCGCACTCCTGACCTGGCCCCTGGTGGCGGCGGTGCAGATGATGTGCGCACGCATTGGCCAGGTGACCGGGCAGGGTTTAGCAGGAAATATCAAACAGCGGTTTCCGAGATGGCTGTTGCTTGCCTTCGTCGTGGCGCTGCTTGCTGCCAACACGATCAACATGGCCGCGGATCTAGCCGGTATGGCGGATGCGGCCGCGATGTTGTCGGGAATCATGCCTCATTGGTTTGTGGTGTTATTCGCGCTTCTGATTTCATGGGCAACAGTCCGACTCCGATACAGGCAGATCGCCAGCGTGCTCAAGTGGCTAGTGCTTGCGCTCTTCGCATATCCCATTACCGCGTTTGTGGTGGGAGTCGATTGGGGCCAGGCTCTGCACGACACGGTGGTGACGTCCATGCCGCAGAGCAGAGGAGAGTGGGCAACGCTGGTTGCGATTCTTGGCACCACGATCAGCCCCTATCTCTTTTTCTGGCAGACGAGTGAAGAAGTCGAAGAAGCGAAGTCGGCAGGTCAGAGTTCCCTTGCCTTGCGCAGGGGAGCGACCTCAGAGGAACTGCAATTGAGAAATATCGATGTTGGCGTGGGCGCGTTCTTCTCTAACATGGTCATGTTCTTTATCATTCTGACCACTGCCGCTACACTCAACAAGCACGGAATTACGAATATTGAAACTTCCCGCCAGGCTGCTGAAGCTCTCAGACCATTTGCGGGCAGGTTTGCTGCGACCCTGTTTACCCTGGGTATAGTCGGAGTGGGATTCCTTGCCATCCCCACGCTGGCTGGATCGACGGCATACGCCTTCGCTGAGACATTTGGATGGCGCCAGGGGCTGAACAAGAAGCTGTGGCAAGCGCGATGGTTTTACGCTCTGATTCTTGCATCTTCCGCGGTGGCAGTTGTGCTGAACTTCACCGGTATCAACCCCTTGAAGGCGCTCTACTGGACGGCTGTAATCAACGGCTTATTGGCGCCTTTCCTTCTGGTTGCAATATTGATCGTTGCCGCCGACAGTAAGTTGATGCAGGGTCAGCCCAGCTCCAGGTTTGGATGGATTGTCGTGGCATTAACCACAGTGGCCATGTTCGTTGCGGGTGTCGCAATGTTTGTTTTGTAGGCGAGACGCGCAAGACGGTAGAGGCCAGGGGAGGTCAGCCTTTAGATCCAGCGAAGGAGCAGGAGTATGACAACAACGGCTAGGATCAACCCCAGTCCTCCGGACGGATAATAGCCCCAGTTTCTGCTATGCGACCACCGAGGCAGTACGCCTAGAAGTGCCAGGATTAAAAGTACGATCAGAATTGTTCCAAGCATGTGATTCCTCGATTCATCCTTTTCAGACCCTTGCGTTCAATGTTCTTTGCGGACTCTGACGAGTCCGCAAAGAATTATCTTTTCTTGTCTAGCGAAGGCTGCCCGTAGTGGGATTAACCGGAACTCCGATTGCTTCGCCCGACACCAGCAGTTCTACCCTTCGGTTTTGCTGCCGACCAGTTGCGTTATCGTTGGTCGCTACCGGCAGGGAATTGCCGAATCCCCGAGCCGTCACCGAATTTGCGGTCACACCCTGAGCCACCATGTAATCGCGCACAGAAGTGGCGCGGTTCTCAGATAGCTTCTGGTTCATCTCATCGCCGCCAACGTTGTCTGTATAGCCGCCAACCTGGATAGCGAGACTTGGATATGCGATCAGGATTCCAGATACCTTCGCCAGCTTCTCACGCGCGCCTGACTTCAGCGAATACGCGCCGGTGTCAAACAGAACATCGGACATGCTCACAATGAGTCCGCGCGCACTATCGCGAGTCTCTAGCACTCGATTCAACTGCTCTGACAGCTGCGCACGCATGACCGCTTTCTGCGCGTTCGCATCGGATTCGCCCTGCTGCGCCTGTTGCGCGATCAGACGGGAGTGGTCGGCATCGGCCTGAGCCGCGTTGATCGCAATTGCCGACGCATTCTGGCTTGAAATCATTGCAGCCTGCGCATTCGCCGCATCGGCGTGAGCGGTTGCTTCGCTGGCCTGTGCGGCCTCTGCGCTGGCTTGCGCAACTGCCGCGTCAGACTGGGCCTTGGCATTCATGCGGTTGGCGTCGTCGGCGCGTGCCTGCAACCGTACCTGCGCATTTGCTGCTGCTTGCTGCTCGTTTTCATGGCGAACTTCGTCGATCCTCTTCACTGCGATGGCGCGCGCATCTTCCGCGGTCTGCACGGTCTGTCGAGACGAAGCAATCAGCTGTTTTCTATCGGAATGCCGTTTGGTGGCAAGCCCATCGGCTGTGTCCATTGACTTGACGGCATGCTGATAACTTTCGGCAGCATACTGTTCCGCGCCCTCGGACTTGGCGATGCGCAGAGCATTGCGCGCTTCCAGAAACTCCAATGGCAGCTTGGCATCCAGGACGACGGGATCGAACTTGTATCCTGTGGGAATGTAGCCGCCGCGTTCCATGAGCTCATATTTCGCATTCACCGCTTCCGAAGTGCCCCTCGTGTCGGCGCGAACAACATTTTCAAGCACGACTACATTGCTGGGTTGCCGGACGGCAAAATAGGGTTCCGCGGTTACCACCAACGCAAACGCCTGAAGATTTGTAGTGGCTGTCAGCTTACTGCGATTGTTGTCGCCCACCAGTACCTCTCCAAGATTGATTGCGTGGCCATCGGGCGAGATCGCCCAGAGCACGTATGTCAGATACTCGCCGCCAAATGTCGAAGGGCTGCGCAGTTCTCCGAAAGTCGCCTCGACCTCCAGGGTGCCACGCTTGCTTCGCACTTTAGCGCTGCCGTTGGCTGAAGGCATCAGCGACGTACCGGCGAAATCTACATGCGTGGCATCTCCACGGTGCTCGTAATTGACGGCTTCGACTGTGCGACTTGTCACCGTCACCGAATAGAGAGTCGTCGCGCCGGCAGGTACGAGGGTGAGCGTATCCTGGGGGCTGGCGTGGGCAAATACACCCAAGCTAAGGGCACTTCCAATGATCAATGTAAGCGTGTGTTTCAAAGTTTCTCCCACGGCGGATAGCCGCCATCTTGCGTTGTTGACGTGAGTGTGCCGATAAATGGACATTGGCGCTTATTGTGTGGCCGTCAACGTCCTACACGGAATTGGCTGAGGTGCCCAAATATTCCGTAGAGATTCGCGATCCACAAAATCAAGACAATGACCA
This sequence comes from uncultured Acidobacteriaceae bacterium, assembly GCA_903842065.1. Taxonomy (GTDB): domain Bacteria; phylum Acidobacteriota; class Terriglobia; order Terriglobales; family Acidobacteriaceae; genus Telmatobacter. The sequence goes on from CAIMKZ010000016.1 coordinate 40,527, forward strand.
CCAGGCTGTTCAGGATCGACTTTACCTGCCCCTGCATGGGGATGAACCTGTTCACAATCCAAAGCAGAAGCCCTGCTGCGACAATGGTGATTAAGACCGTGGTAAGTGGCATCTGGTGTTCTCCAATCATTTTCCGAACCGGATACATGCTCTGCGCAGGCGCCGGAGTTGTTGCCGATACCGGATGTTAGGCGAAGACCCGCTCGCCATGGACCGTGCAGGAACTGTGCTCGGTCTCTGCGATAATGTCCTTTGCCCTGGCTACGGCGTCAGCCGTGCCATGATCGATAAGCATGTATTTGTCGGTCTTGAGGGCTACCTCGTACTTCACGACACTGTCCTTGGGAATGCCGATGCTCACCAGGGCCGCTCCAATCGCGCTAACTCCGCCAACTACAGCGGCGCCTTCAAGCCCGCCAACAATCCAGGCCATGAGCGGGCCCGCGATAAGAATCGGTCCAATGCCGGGAATTGCGAACAGCGCTGAGCCAAACAGAAGGCCCCAGAACCCTCCCCAGAACGCGCCCACTTTGCCCCAGTACTTCATCCGGTCTCCGGCGTTATAGTAGCCCACCACGTGCTCATCTGTGTGTGTATCGCGTGCGGCGATCGAGAGGCTCTTCATATCCACGCCAGCTAATTGCAATTCCTTGATGGCATGTTCCGCCTGCACGTGCGTGTCGTATATGGTAACAACAGAATTCGTCGTGTTCATCCTCTAACTCCATGTTCAGTTGTTTATGGTCCATTCCCTCAACCGACCGATTTCGAACTTGAGCGCACAGGGACGGATCCCGTCAGCAGCTGGCGCCAGCCCTGTGGTGTGGGTGAAACTGAAGTGGGGGCTGTATGGCACCGCTATTGATTCAGTCTTCCATGTTGAATGGTCAACGTCTGAGCAATTGGGCTCACGATGCGCGAATCAGATTTCTGAGACGGCAATTCCCGCTTGTCTATGCTGTCGCACTATGGCTTTGGTGTAACGACGGGCATTTGCAAGGGCTTGTCAATCTTCGGCGCAGATGAGCTTGCAGCAAGGGGCGCATTATCTACGGGTAGTATTGTGCCTGCGGGATAAATGATAATCCTGATCGATCCCCAATCTGCGTCCAGGCTTGCGTCAATCTGCTTTCCCATTCCCAATGTCTTTAGCAGGGTATCGTCAAATCCAAAGTTATCGACCAGGTATGCGCGAATAACCATAGCCCGTGCCTCGGTGAGAGTAAGCTCCTTCTGACTGTCTCCCTGCATACCGCTGGCGACGACGATGACCGCAACTCCGAATTGGGTCCGTTCCAGGAAGTCGCCGACGGCTTTGAGAGTCTTCTCATTTGTTAATTTCGCAGTATCCTGGCTATCGAAGATCTGTTTGATTGTGTACGAAAAAGTCTTGATGGGAGCATTCAGCGGCAGGCTGCCGATCTTGTTCGCTCCCAGGCTGGCAGAATCTTCGTATCCGCGCTTCTTGAAGTAACCGCTCAGCAGAAAGTTATGTTTCAACGCTTCCATATTCTCTTTGAAGGCGGTTACTCCGGCCTGCGCCTCGAGCACTGTTGCATCCAGGGTGGTCGTGGTCTGCTTCAGGTTGCTGTAGAGTTGCTTGTCGTTCACCAGGGCTCCAACGGTTCCCTGGCCCGAATCGATCTTGGCGCTTACAGAATTCAGATGAGCAGTTGCCAGCGTGGTGTTATCGATAACCCGTTGACTGCTGTTCAGGATGCTATTTGCTTTTTTGAAAAGGTCCGCCATTATGAGCGGCGGTTCGCTCTGGATCATGTCACCATCTTTCACTTCGGCCTGATCGGCAGATCCGAACGAAATGGCTACGAACTGACTGCCCAGGACACCCTCGGTTTCGATTGAGGCTAGCGAGTCGTGTTTGATGATCTCGTGGGTCGACCTGTCGAGATCCATGACTACTGTGACTTTGCCACCTGGGGTGTGAGGTAGCGCGATGCTGCGCACAGTTCCGCTGTGTACCCCGCCCACCTGCACGTCGGCCCCGATAGCCAGGCCTGCAACGTTGTCGAATTGCGCATTGAGTTGGTAGGTCGAACGGAAAAGGTATTCCTTGCTCCCGATCACAAAGACACCGACAGCCAGAATTGCCAGCGTTCCAACGATGAATGCACCCAACCGCGCTAATCTCGACATAATTCTCCCTACTACTACTTCAGAAATTCCTTCACAAATTCGATATCGCTTTGCTGGAGCTTCTCGAACTTGCCTTCGATCACAACTTTTCCCTGGTCAAGCAGCGCCAGATGATTCGCAATCGTTCTGGCGCTATGCAGGTCGTGCGTTACTACGACGGAAGCCATCTTGCGTTCCCTCTGGAGTTTGAGGATCAAGTTGTCTATCTCGCCCGAACTGATAGGGTCGAGGCCGGCTGTGGGCTCGTCGAGCAACAGAATCTCAGGCTCCAGTGCCAGTGCGCGGGCCAGACCCACACGCTTTTGCATGCCGCCGGAGATATCAGACGGCATCTTGTTGAGATCGCCCTCCATTCCAACCTCGGCCAGCAACTGCCTTACTCTGTCCATCCGTTCGGATCTGGAGATGTCTCTGCGATGGTGTTCAAGCGGGAAGGCTATATTCTCAGCCACCGTGAGCGAATCGTAGAGCGCCGCGTGCTGAAACAGAAATCCCATCTTCATTCTGACTTTGCCCATGTGATCGAGCGGCAGACCGGCGATGTCCTGACCATGAATGCAGACTGATCCAGAGTCCAGTGTTTCGAGGCGAATAATGAGCCGAAGCAGAACGCTCTTTCCGGTGCCACTGCGTCCGAGCACGGCCAAAGTTTCTCCGCGGTTCACGCGCAGGTTGATACCGTTGAGAACCTTGTGGGAAGCGAAGCTTTTGTACACGTTCTCGACAGCAATGACGGGCACAATACCTTCGTGCTCTAGATCAGATGTTCTTGTCGCATTGTCATAAGCAGTTGCCATATTTGTGTCACGCGCTTTGCATAAGAGTTAAGGAAAGAAAACAAGGATGAACTTTACCAGGACTACGTCGGCAAGGATAAGAAATAGCGAGGCCAGCACGACTGAGTTGGTGGCGGCCCGACCCACGCCCGCTGCGCCTCCGCGCGTACGCATTCCCTGGAAGCAGGCAATTATCCCGATGATGAGACCATACACAGCGGTCTTAAAAGTTGGAGGCAGAAACGCGTTGAAGGTGGCGCCCCTAAAGCCGCTCTCGACGAATTGGCGAAACGAGAGCTGTTCAACAAGAGCTTGTGCGAACCAGCCCGTTAGCAGCGCGCATGCGTCGGCGGCTAGGGTCAGAAGCGGCAGCATCAGAATGCAGGCCAGGACTCGTGTCGCTGCCAGCAGCCTGTACGGGTTGATCGCGGACGCCTCGATGGCGTCGATCTGCTCGGTCACTTTCATCGATGCAAGTTCCGCGCCGATACCGGCGCCTACCCGGCCGCTCACGACCAGTCCTGTGATGACCGGACCCATAACCTGAATCACCGAGTAAACAAGAGTTGCTGGAAACATCGACTTGGCGCCGAATCGACTTAGACTGTAGCGGGCCTCCAAAGATATGACAATGCCAATAGCCGCGCCGGCCAGAGCTACCAGCGGCAGAGATCGCGACCCAACCTCATCGAACTGCCTGATCAGTTCACGCCATTCATAAGGTGGCGTGATTGCCGCTTTGAGTACCTGCCAGGAGAAGACGCCCAGGCTACCGAACCACTCGAAGAAATGTGAAAACCGCCTCTTTGCGGAGCTTAGGAGCGAGGAAATTCCTATCGCCTGCGGCTCCGGAAGTGGAGGGCGTATGGCCGCAGCAGCGGTCAAGCCACGATCGCTCATTGCTTTGAACCTGACACTGTGGCGCTGCTCGAACGGCTCCAATGCAAGCTTGAAAACAAGATGCGTGGCCCCCTGGAAAGGAACTCCCGCGCTACGCTCGATCCGACAGACTCCAGCAGGCTATAGTTGCCCATACGAAATGCATCGCTGGCGTTGTAGCGACTCGGGTACCAGCCATATACGGCCGTCATCGAACCTGCATAGGGAGCCACCAGGGCGGGAACTGAGAAGACTTGATGGCCGTCTGCTCCTCGGCGCGCTGTCAATGTTGAAAGCACAGCGTGCCGCAAGCGAGAAAATATGCCCTTGCATTCACAGCGGTAGTACGAAGTGTCAACCCTGAAGGCAGCAGCAGCTCCGTAGCGCGCAGTAGTACCGACAATAGCAATTCCAAAATCAGATCTGAGACGCTCGGTGTATCCCCCGATGCCTTTCTCCCACTCCGGCGGCGTATTGGTTGCCTGGTCAAGCCCCGCCGAGAGAACAGTGAATGCAGAGGCATAGGGGCCGAATGTATCGAATGCATAGTTCTTTAGCGTAGCTTTCGGAGTCGGTTGCATGTAGGTAGCATCCAGATTTCCGCTGGCCGTACCTTCTGCACTGTCCGAGGAGATTCCCGGCTCAGAAGGGGATTGCGATCTGGACTGCACAGACAGTGCAGTCATGATTAGAACGACCAACATCATGCGCATTTTCTGATGCGCCATCATTCCGAGAGGCATTTTGCCCGAAGCGGCAGCGCAAATGCGCTCCATGCCAGACTGGCAGGTTGTCGTGAATTGCGATTCCGATCCCGACCTGGATGACCTCATCGTTACTCCTTCAATGGCATCCGACCATTTCAACTCAAGATACGCCATCATTGAGCAGTGGCGCTGCTGAGCTGTATCAATGCGATGCTTGCAGACAAGAGGCCTCCATAGATGGTCACACTTGCACGGAAACACAATTTGTTTGCTACTCGATTCGCCATCCTGGGCGTTTAGGGTTCAGTCGATTGCACAAAAGGGCAGGGTTAGCCCGTTCTATGATCAAAAGAGCACAGTCTTCACGCTTTGTAGAGCGGACAATACATAAAGCCGACCGCTTTCACGGATTTGCGAGGAGCCTGTTATGCCTAAATCTCATGCACTTCCGTCTATGCCTACGAAGATCCTGTTACCTGTGGATTTCAGCCCATCCTCTCATGCCGCATTGGATATGGCAGCTGACCTAGCAAAGCACTTTCACGCTGAACTCCATCTAGTGAATGTGGTCCCGATATTACCTTTCACATCGATTCCTGACCTGATTCCCGAGGGCGAATTCATCCGCGAGATAAGAACATTCGCGGAGCAGCATATGCCAAATGCCTTGCTGCTCTTGCAAGTAGAGGAGTGGAGGCCACTTCCCGTATCGAAATCGGTAATGACATCGCCGGTACCATCATGGAAGTAGTAGAACGCGAACATATCACATGGTGGTGATTTCTACGCACGGCATCTCTGGCTGGCGACCGCTGGTCTTCGGCTCCATAGCTGAAAAAGTGATAAAGCTAGTACAGTGCCCGCTTCTGCTTCTGCGTTCAGCCCGGACTGGCAGCAGTACCGAGTAAACCGGGGGAATGGTGGTAGAGGTGGCATAAGTAGTTGATCCACTTTGAACGCGAGGCACATCGTGATCAGTGTTCGAGAATGATCAATAGAGTGCAGACCTCTGCCTTGTGGCGTGGAAATGATAGACGCTGACTGCTTGTCCTGAGGAATACCGCCACCTAAAACAGGCGGCGCGTGACGAGGTGGTATTTGACGAACGATAAGACTACATCATTCGACTCCGCTGATTTTCTTGCCAACGCCGGGCTCGGTCGCACGATTATCGAATTGAAAGCAAAGCAAACCATCTTCTGTCAGGGAGATCCGGCCGACGCAGTTTACTATCTTCAAAAAGGCAGCGCAAAGCTTACCGTAATTTCGCAGAATGGAAAACAGGCAACACTTACACTGCTATCGTCCACCGATTTTATTGGCGAGGAGTCACTCGCGGCCATCGTCGGATTGCGTCTAGCGACCGCCACGGCCGTCAGCGCCTGCACTACCCTTAAGATTGACCGAAGTGAAATGATCCGTGTGATGCATGACGAACCCGAATTTGCCGATAGATTCCTCAGGTTCTTGCTGGCCCGGAGCATGCGAACCCAAGCCGATCTCGTCGATCAGCTCTTCAACTCGAGTGAAAAGCGCCTGGCGCGGATCCTTCTGATTATGGCAGAATTCGGCAAACCTGGAGAGCAGGAAACGTATATCCCTCCTATTACGCAAGATACCCTGGCGGATATGATCGGTACCACGCGTTCCCGCGTAAGCTTCTTTATGAACCGTTTTCGTAAGCTTGGTTTTATTAGTTATAACGGTCGCATACAGGTACACAGGTCACTACTGAATGTCGTCCTACTCGATCAACTGCCTGAACACAACGCGGAGAAACCTGCAATTCAGCTTATTGGGTGATTCCTGCTACTGCTCGATTCGTCGTGCATGCACTATGAATCGTTCTGGCGCTATGACCTGCCCCCCAGAATCCGTCCATTTTGGAATACGATTTGGACGAAGGAAAGGGGAACAACCGATGAGCCGAAGCAGGCACACGGAAGCGCAGATCATCGCTGCGCTCAAGCAATGGAAGCGGGTCGCAGAGCAGAGGATGTGGCGCGGGATCAGGGCGTCAGCAAGCACACCATCTATGCCTGGAAGGCCAAGTACGGCGGGCTGGAAGTGAGCGAGGCCGAAGAGGTCAAGCATCTGCGCGATGAAAACGGGCGGTTGAAGAAGTTGGTAGCAGAGTTGAGCCTGGACAAGACGATGCTTCAGGATGTGCTGCGAAAAAAGTGGTGAGGCCGTCGCGGCGCCGGCCACTGGTCGATTATCTGCAGGACCGGTACCGTGCCAGCGAACGGCATACCTGCCGGGTACTACGGATCAACCGCGGTACCTTCCGTTACCAGAGCCACCGGAAAGAGTGGGTGGAACTGCGCGCCCGCATCCGGGAGATTGCGCAGAGCCGGGTACGCTACGGATATCGCAAGATCCTGGTGCTGCTGCGACGCGAAGGCTGGCAAGTGGGCAAGCACCTGGTGTATCGGCTCTACAAGGAAGAGGGGCTGGCCTTGAAGAAGCGGCCCCAGGAACGGCGTGAGGCCGTTCGGCATCGCGAAGAGCGATTCCGTCCGACAGCTCCGGACCAGGCTTGGTCGATCGATTTCGTAGCTGATCAACTGCAGGATGGCAGGCGCTTCCCGTTGCCTGACGATCATCGATGTATTTACCCGGGAAGGCGTTGCCATTGAAGTGGGTCAGAGTCTTTGCGGGGAGGATGTGGTGAGAACGTTCAACAAACTGAAGCATGGGGGCAGAACACCGAAACTGCTGTTCTGCGATAACGGCAGCGAATTCAGCGGTCAGGCCATGGATCTATGGGCCTACCAGAACGATGTCAAGATCGACTTCTCCCGGCCGGGCAAGCCAACGGACAATGCTTTCATCGAGTCATTCAACGGAACCTTCCGCGATGAATGCCTGAATGTCCACCGGTTCGAGACCCTGGCCGAAGCCAGGCAACTTATCGAAGCCTGGCGGCAGGAATACAATGAGAGTCGTCCTCACAGGGCTCTCGATGACAGGACGCCAAGTGAATTCGCCAGTCAGTATGCGGCTAGCCGCGTACTGACTGCAACCTAGAACCGCCGAAGACTAACATTCCGGCGGGTACAAAAAGACTGGGCCCCTCAACTATTCGATATATCGAAACAGCGCCTGGACGAAAAACTGGGGCAATACTGTTGGCAGCGATACGGTGCCCGGGACGGGCAGTGGCACCGCCCAGACGTTCACTGCCTATGGCCAGATGGCGGCAGGGCAGTTTGGCAACCCGGCTGTTTACACCGACACGATTACCGCGATCATTACCTACTGAACATTCCAGCCTGCAATCAGAGCATTCAAAGACGAACGCTGGCTCCTCCAGCCAGTTGCATAGGTTAGAGATGCCGCGTGGAGGACGACCCGTGTTGGTGCAATCGGCTTGGATGGAACGCGATGAGGCGGGTAAAGCCCGAACGTCGCGCATTGTCCGGCTCTTCCTTTGAATAATTGTCATCCCTGCAATTTGCACTAACAGACACATAACCGCCGGAAACTAATTCGAACTTGAGATGTCGGGTGAATTCTACGAATCTGTCCAGCGAGTGAGCAATTCTGTACAGCCCTATCAGACATTTCGTTAGTAGTCTGAGCCTATTCATGGGCGTTGCATGTCAGGTAAAACCGGCATGACGATGGGTGTTGGATAGTGTCACCACAGTTAGACGAGGGGTAGAAATGCGCAACTACAGGTTTAGTATTTCGTGTTTAATGACGTTGTTACTGGTAGTTTTCATCTCAGGATGCGGGCAGGAATTGGCAAACATCCCGGGGGTGTTGTCAGTAACTCCCGCTCAAGGTGCTGTCAATGTCGTCAACAACACGACTCTCACGGCAACTTTCTCCACGCCGATGAACTCAGCCTCGATTAACACGTCGACATTTACGTTGACAGGGCCAAGTGGAACTGCCGTAGCTGGAGCCGTGACGTACAGCGGTACAACTGCAACGTTTACGCCGACAGCTGTTCTGGCGTACAGCACCACTTACACGGCTACGATCACGACTGGGGCATCGGCCCCGGGCGGAGCTAATCTGATCGGTCCCTACGTGTGGTCGTTTACAACGATTACACCGCCGCCCACGGTGGTATCGGCGATCCCGGCAAATAATGCTGTGAATGTGCCTATCGCACAGGTGCTTAGCGCGACATTCAATGAGGCGATGAGCCCCGCAACGATCAGCGCAACAACATTCACACTTTCAGTGACAGGCGGAGCCTCCGTAGCTGGAGCCGTCACCTACTCTGGCGTAGTAGCGACATTTACGCCCACCACGAGTCTCGCCAGCAACACCAACTACACAGCTACAATCACAACCGGAGCTACTTCCGTGGCGGGCACTCCGCTGGCGGCCAGCTACGTTTGGAAATTCACAACGATTACGCCGCCGCCGGCAGTGATTACAACGGTGCCGGTGAATACTGCCACCGGTGTGCCGGTGAATCAGGTGCTTAGCGTGACCTTCAATGAAGCGATCCTCTGCACACCGTTTCCCGCGGCAGCGTTTACAGTCGTCGCAGCCCCTGGTGCAACTCCGGTTCCCGGAACGATCGCCTGCTCGGGCGCTGTCGCCACCTTCACGCCGGCTGCCAATCTGGCATTCAACACCGTCTTTACAGCCACGATCACCACTGGAGTCCAAAGCCTGGCGGGCACTCCGCTGCCAAGTAATTACGTGTGGAGCTTCAGGACAGTTCCTGCTCCTACCCCGCCCATGGTCATCTCCACCGTGCCGGTGAATGGCGCCACGGGCGTACCCATCAATCAGGCCCTCAGCGCCAGTTTCAGTGTGGCAATGACTCCGGCCACGATCAGCGCGACTACCTTCACTCTTTCAGTGACGGGCGGAGCCAGTGTAACTGGAGCTGTTAGCTATGTAGCGGCAGGCTCGGTGGCCACGTTTATTCCAGCGGCCAACCTTGCGCCCACGACTTCCTATACGGCCACGATCACTACGGGGGCTCAGAACCTGGCGGGCACCGCGCTGGCCGCCAACTACACCTGGACCTTCACCACCGCCGCGCTTCCAATTGCCGTACCGCCGACGGTGACCTCAACCATCCCCGCAGCTTTTGCTACGGGCGTGCCGCTCAATCAGATCGTCAGCGCCACGTTCAGCACCGCGATGAATCCTGCCACCATCAGTTCGTCAACCTTTACGCTGAACGGACCAGGCTCCACTGTAGTGGCAGGTCTGGTGGCCTACGCAGCTGTTGGAAATACGCTGACTTTCACGCCGACAGCGAACCTTGCTCCCAGCACTACGTTCACGGCTACGATAACCACAGGAGCAAAGAACCTGGCCGGCACTCCGCTGGCGGGCAACTACGTGTGGACCTTTACGACTGGCGCTGCTGTGATTACCACACCTCCGCAGATCGTATCGACGTTCCCGGTAAACACGGCAACAAACGTGGCCCTCAATCAGGCGGTCAGCGCAACCTTCACCAAGGCGATGAATCCGCTCACCATCACGACGGGGACCTTCCTGCTTACAGGCCCCGGCGGAGTTACGGTCGCTGGAACGGTATCATACGATGCGATCAACTACATTGCAACCTTCACTCCGACGGCTGCCCTGACCGCAAGCAGCACCTATAACGCAACGGTCACCAACGGAGCAACGGATCTTGCCGGCAATCCTTTGGGAAGTACCGGCGCACCCAATCCCTGGTACTTTATCACTGGTGCGGTCGTGGTTCCACCGCCAATCGTCCTTGGTCCGACCATAAAGCTGTTTGGCGGCTTTGGCGGCGGCGCCGGGATGACCAACCAGGGAACCCACACAGTCGTGAATGGAAATATCGGGACTACGGGTGCCTCCACAACGGTGACCGGATTCTACGACCAGAGCGTTGCGGCTGTTGCTGGCGTGTATCCATGCTCCTATACGGTTACGCCAAGCAATCTGGGGTTAGTGAATGGAACGATCGACACCGCTCCGCCTCCGCCTTCCGGCGCCTGCCCCAACGAAGGAACCGCAACTACCATGGCCATCGCAACCCAGGCCGCCCTGGAAGCACAAACCGCATACATCACTCTTCAGGGACTTGCCTCAACCGGCGTTCTGGCGGCAGAGGTGGGCAACTCAACCATCTACCCCGGCGTCTACACCAACGCCAGTTCGGTCGGCATCACGCTGGGGCCTCTTACGCTCGATGCGCAAGGCAATCCCAATGCATCCTGGGTCTTCCAGATCGGATCGTCTCTCACCGTAGGCACTCCGACAGCATCTGAAAGCGTGATCCTGATCAATGGCGCTCAGGCAGCAAACGTCTACTGGGCAGTCGGTGGCCTCCCCGGCGCGATCATCAACTACGGTGGAGGCGGGACGATGGTGGGAACCATCATCTCTCAGCCGGGAATCACGGTTTCAAGCCCCGGAGTTGCTGCGGTCACGACGATTAACGGGCGAGTCATTGCGCTGAATGCGTCGACCACTCTGGTCAACACGGTCATCAATGTGCCGTAATGCTCTGCCGAGACCGCCTCAGGGCGGTCTCGGCTCGCCTTTAGGCAGTGTGTAGTTTGGCATGTTCTGTTCGCGTCGAATGAATCCGGCGCTGAGATTCTTGATGATCGTGACGCGCAGTTCGGGAGGCGACGATGAATTCGAATAAAAAAGTTATTGCATGGACGGCATTTGCTCTTTATCTCTTATGTGCATTTATGATCCGCGCGGAAAGTCCGGCAGTTGCTTCCAGTGCTGTCTCCGCTGCCGAGCCGGCCGATCAGATGCCACATGGCTCAAAAGCAAGGGCTGACTCGCCTTACTCGGGTGGCTCCAACTTCGGCGTCCCCAGGTTCGAGCTGTTTCTGGGGTACTCCTATGTTCGCGCTGTTCCAGCGCTGGCCGATGGAAACCGGCTGGTGTGGCTCAATGGCGGCAGCACGTCCGTCGCTTTCAATGTGAATCGCTATCTGGGGCTGGTTGGCGATTTTGGCGCCTATACGAACTCGCAGGTACGATTCACCGGCGCATATACATCTACAGTCGACGTTGACAATCCAAACGTGGCAGTACTCAGCTATCTCTTCGGTCCGCGACTTTCCTTCCGGCATCACGACAGGCTCACTCCTTTTGCGCAGGCCCTGTTTGGTGGCGTTCGCGCGAACCAGATATCACTCAAGGGTTGTACGTCAAACTGCACGATTCTTCCCGTGCAGGACTCGTTCGCCATGACCGCCGGTGGGGGCCTGGACCTCAGGGTCAACCACCATATCGCCATCCGCGTGATTCAAGCCGAATACCTGATGACCAGGTTTACGAGTTACACAACCGGATCTGCCGGGACACAGAACGATATGCGCCTCTCCGCTGGAATTGTCTTTCGCTTCGGCGGAAAACGACATGAGAGCCAGCAGCCGCCCGTGACCTACGCCTGTTTTGTGAATCCCGCCGCTGTATACGCCGGGACCACAATTGCCGTCTCTGGCTCAGCCATTTATCTTGACCCGGCCAAGACCGCTGTCTACACATGGTCTGCTGACGGTGGAACAGTGACTGGAAACTCAAGCATAGCGAGTATCGATACCAGCAACGTTGCTCCCGGCACATACACTCTCAAGGGCCACGTTTCTGAGAGCGCCAGACCTTCTGAGAATGCAGATTGCACTGCAACCTATGTTGTGAAGGCGTTTGAGCCGCCAACGGTCAGTTGCTCAGCCAATCCGTCTATGGTGCTTTCCGGCAACTCTTCGGAGATTTCAGCAATCGGAATCAGTCCACAGAATCGCCCTCTGACATACAGCTTTAGCTCGACTTCCGGCTCCGTGAGCGGATCGGGATCGAGGGCCACGCTCAGCACCGTGGGCCAGCCAACTGGACCCATCGCCGTAACCTGCAATGTGGCGGATGACAAGGGGCAAACCGCTTCTGGCACAACGTCAGTCACTGTCACGGTTCCGATACCCGCGCCCAGACCAACCACAAGCGCTCTATGCTCTGTTTCCTTCGAGAGAGACGCTAGCCGGCCCGCTCGCGTGGACAACGAAGCCAAGGCTTGCCTGGATCAGATCGCATTGAACCTGCAGCAAGCCTCCAATGCCAATCTGGTTCTGGTTGGGAACGCAGCCAACAACGAAAACGGAGGCCAGAAGCTCGCCGCCCAGCGCGCAGTGAACACAAAGGCCTATCTCGTTGGCGAGAGGGGGATCGATTCCTCCAGGATTGCCGTGTACACCGGCTCTCAAGACGGAAAGATCGTCTCCACGACCCTGGTTCCGGCAAACGCAACATTCGATGCCACAGGCGATACACCAGTGCGGTAGTGACCGGACAGGAGTGGCTCATGCATAGCGCCACTCCTGCCTGTATCCTCATCGTGCCTGATTGATGAGACTCTGCCAGGCTCAAGAATCGACCGGAAGTGCTGAAGGTCAGCCGGTCGACTTTGCACGTTTCATCAGCAGTCGAGCAATGATGGAGGATTCCATGTCAGACACAATAGTGAATAGAGCAGCCGACAACTTAGCTGAATCGGATCACTTCGATTCACGCACAACAGGCGTGATTGCCGGTGCAATTGATGTTGGCATGGGAGCCGTGAGACAAGCCGTGAAGCAAGGTTGCAACGCAAGCGAAGAGTTTATGAATGAGACAGCTCATCGTCTCCAGCGGCACATTGCCCTGACTGTTGCGATGACGTTTGCGGCTAGTGTCGCGGCGGGAGCGTTTCTTGGGTGGATCATTCAATAAAAGCTAGTCGAGGCTGTTGCCAGAGATGTTCGATCCCGCGCTGGGCGGGGGGGGATGCACCGCTGTGATCTGCCTGAACCTGACATATCTGCATCTGCATTCGTTTAGTTAGAACAACGCACGCTCGACACACTCACAACCCATGCGGTCGTCGCCGCGCTCTGGCAGGGGGAATGGTCACTTGATGCATTGTGGTCGTGACCGACTGCCAGGCTTTCTCGCAGCATGCTTTGTCTGACTGTAGAATTTGCAGCCAACTCTACAGTATCTTCGCCATGGTCAACTAGGCAGTGCCTGCAAGCCTATTTTCGGCAGTTATAGCTTCGATCTTGCTATTGACCTCCGCTCCGAATAGAAGCATAAAGCCAGAGATATAGAACCAGGTGAGCAGGATGATTACTGCTCCGAGCGAGCCGTAGGTTAGCGTATAACTGTCAAAGAAATGCAGGTAGATTCGGAGCCCGAGAGATGCGAGCACCCACCCGAGCGCTGCGATCGAGCCTCCCGGTGTGAGCCAATGCCAGCAGCGGACCTTCACGTCGGGAGAGCAGTAATAGATAACTGCAAACGACAGTGTGAGCAGAGCCGTTGCGACAATCCATCCGACGAGCCGGGCAATGGATGCGGCGACAACGATCAGAAGGTGGTTGTAGCTGGAACGGTAGGCAACTGCTGCCAAATAGTCGCCGCCTAGAAAGGCACATAGTATCAATGTAACTATGACGGTGAGAATGATGGTGAGGCCGATGGCGTATATGCGGGCTCCCAGAAAAGTGCGCGTATCCTGAACTTTATATACTGCGTTCAGAGCATCCTGAATCGCCGAGATACCTACCGAGGCGGACCACACTGCCGCAACAAGTCCAAAGGTCAGCTTGCCAGTGGTTGCGGCAGCGGTTGTTTCGTTAAATGTTGCAAGAACGGTCCCAAGAGCAGACGTGGGAATGACTAATGCGAGATAGCCCAGAAGCTCGTCGTAGAATTTGGCGGCAGATTGTGCGGCGAGGCCGAGGATGGAACTGGCGCTGAAGAGCGTGGGAAATAGCGCGAAGAGAAAATAGAAGCCTAGTTCCGCTGCGCGGCCGAACAGGCGGTCATCGAAGAGCGACTGCCAGGTTTGTTTCGCCAAGATGCTCACTGGAACGCCTTGAAGATCCCAGAGAGATCGCAGTGGCGAACGTGCAACGAGACGCCAAATGCAGTGTTGGCGTACATTGAGAAGCCTGCCGGGGGTGATGCCTTCGCTGATAACGGCGCACCTCGAAATTCTGTCAGCGTCCCTATTTGGTCCCTGCGTAAATCAAAACACCGCCTGCTGCGATGGCTAGAATGCCAACAATTGCAGGAACAGGGAATTGATGCTGTTCCGTTTTGTAGATCTGGATTGGCCCCAGATCTACGGCTTTCTTCTGGCTCGTATATGAGATTCCCCCATAGACCAGGACTATAACCCCAGCAATAATCAAGAGGATTCCGGCGATTTTCATGATTGCTCCTGTTGGCTCGACTTGATGATAGAGATGCTCGTCATCTTTGGCAGGCATTCTGCGTTCATGTAGAAGAAAATTAGGGCGATGTGGAGATGCTCCCCAATACAAGGCTAAGCACAGTAACCGGCAGCAGCCAGTACAAGATTGAACACTGATCCTATTTGCACATGCATTCTCTTTTCAGGACGTCGCGCACTGGAGCAAGCTTTGCGAGGCACGCAAATGGATCACCGCATGAGGAGTTGTCGCCCTGCTCCATCAGGCTGCATGTACAGGCCGAGAAGCGTATTGCTTCAGCCAATTCACCATTTCTCCCGGGGGGATCGGGCGGCTGAAGAGGTATCCTTGCGCGCCGTCACAGCCATAGCGGCGCAGAAGATCGAACTGCTCTTGAGTCTCCACGCCTTCAGCCATCACCTGCATGCCGAGTTCGTGGCCCAGTTCGATGGTTTTCTGGACCATGATGCGGTTTCTGTCGTTGCCGTTCATTTCCAGAACGAAAGACTTATCGATCTTCAGTTCTGTCGCAGGTATGTTCTTGAGTTGTTGCATCATAGCAAAGCCCGTGCCGAAATCGTCGATCGACAGCTTCACCCTCTTCATCCTTAGTCTCGTTAAGATGTCCAAAGTGTTCGACAGTTCTTTGATCAGGCCGCTCTCTGTAATCTCAATCGTGACATTTTCGGGCGGTACGCCATGTTTCTCGACGAGAGATACAAAGCGGTCTGGGAAGTTCAGGTCGTGCAGAGAGTGCACTGACTCATTCAACGACAAGTTGGGAACGTTCCCGTCGCCATTCGCGAACTGACTCACTTCTCTCAACCCGCGCTCTGCAATGATCCAGCCAAGCTCGTCGATGAGCTCGAACTCCTCCAGGCGGCCGATGAAGTAGTCAGGAAAGATCAGCCCGCGTTCTGGATGCTGCCACCTGACCAGTGCCTCAAGACCAACCGCGCGGCCGGTTGCGATTTCGATCTGCGGTTGATAGTAAAGTACGAATTCGTCGTGCTCGATTGCACGCTGCAGTTCCGCTTTCGGAATGACGATCTCAGGGGCCTGTCTGACAATCGGCAATGCTTCGGGCATTGCATGTCTTTCAAGAACCTCCTCAAGTTGCGCCAACCGAAACGGTTTCTGCAGGTGGCCAACGATAGTGAGGCCAAGCGCCGTGGTTAATTGTTCGGCTGACTCCAGCGTACGTTTTCCAACTCCGCTCATGAGAACAATCCCGGCCTTGCATTTCCGCTCACCGAGCACCCTCAACAGCTCAACACCATCCATCTCAGGCATTATCAGGTCCAGAAGGATGAGAGTCGTATCGGATGTGAGCGCATCGAGGAACGTCTTCGCATCCGTAGTCGCGGTGCATCGCAGTCCCATCGCCTGCGCCGCGTCAGAGACGAATTCGCTCACGTCGCTTTCATCGTCAATGACCAGGATTCTCTGGGTCGATTTCATCGTTCCTCTATCTACTCCCGGCTGTATTGCCGGCCATCACCGGCTGGATGTGGAGAGTATGAATTCTCTTGGCTTGCCATTTCCGTCCTCCATCACCCGGTGGACTATTGCGGCGAATTCGGCGCGTTGATATGGCTTACGGAGCAGGGGACCGTCAACCAGCGGCATGCTTCTCTCCGCCAGCGCCTCGGCCGGAAATCCGGAGGAATATACAATCTTGAGATCAGGGCGCAGGGCAAGTGCCCTCTCCACAAGCTCAACTCCATTCATTCCACCCGGCATCACGATGTCTGTCAGCATCAGATCGATCTCACTTCGCTGCGCGATCGCCTCCAGCGCGCTGGCTCCGTCCTTGGCCTGATAGGCAGTAAATCCCATCTCGGCAAGATAGGCGAGGGCTACTTCGAGAAGGTCCTCTTCGTCATCCACAACCAGCACCGTCCCGCCCTTCTTTGCGTTGAGGGGTATCGGAGTATGCGCCGGAACGGAGTACTTCAGATTGGTGACCAGGGGTAAATATAGAGACACTGTAGTCCCATGACCAAGTTCACTGTAGACGCGAACGGTGCCGCCTGACTGCTTCACGAAGCCGTAGACCATGGCCAGACCCAGGCCCGTGCCTTTGTTGCGTGGCTTGGTGCTGAAGAACGGTTCGAAGGCTCGCTCGAGGGTGTCTTTCGACATGCCGTGCCCTGTATCCGATACGGACACGCAAACGTAACGGCCTGCTTTCAAGTCGCCTGCATGGACTGCGGGATAACTATCTTCAAGATCCTGCACCTCCGAGGCGATGATGATCGAACCACCTTTCGGCATCGCATCTCGCGCATTGACTACAAGGTTGAGGAGCGCGCTTTCCAGACCGGCAGGATCGAGAAAGAGCGGGGGCACGGAGTCATCGACTCGGGTCACGATCTTGATTTCTGGACCGAGCCCACGAGTTGCCAATTCGATCGTGTTCTGTATCGAATCTTCGAGCAGGACCACCGACGGCTTCAACTCCTCGTTGCTGGAGAACACCAGCAGGCGGCGCGTGATGTCGGCGCCTCGTGCAGCAGCCTTTTGCGCGGTATGTACCCGTTTCACCGCTGCTTCGTTGCCGGCGACCAGCCGGTCAAGAAGATCGAGATTTCCGATGATTACGCCCAGGAGATTGTTGAAGTCATGTGCGATACCGCCTGTTAACTGGCCGATAGCTTCCATCTTCTGACTTTGGTGTAACTGGCGAGCCAATTGCTTTCTCTCGCTGATGTCGCGGATCGCCGTCGTCACCAGGATGCCCTCGGTGCTTTCCAGCGGGCTCAACATGATCTCAATAGGGAACTCGGTTCCATCCTTGCGCCTGCCGTTGAGCTCGATCCCGGTTCCGATCTGTTGCGCCAGTGCTTCGGCCGCGGTTCGAGTTCCGTCGGCGATCAACCGCTCCGCAAAGCCCACGGGAATAATGCTCTTTACCTTCTGGCCCAACAGCTCATCGCGACGGTATCCAAACTGCTTTTCAGCACGAGCGTTCAACAGGACGATCTCCCCGCCCTGATTCACAACTACCATCCCATCCGGCGCCGCCTCCATCAGTCCTCTGTATCTCTCCTCCATCTGCGCCAAATGCCTTTCCGCATCTTTGCGTACCGTGATATCGCGGATCGCCGCCGTCACCAGGATCCCTTCGGGGCTCTCCAGTGGACTCAGCATGATCTCAATAGGGAACTCGCTTCCATCTTTGCGCTTTCCGTTGAGTTCAATCCCCGTTCCGATCTGCTGCGCCAGCGCCTCGGCAGCCGTACGTGTTCCGTCGGCAATCAAACGTTCCGCAAAACCCTCAGGGATGATGCTCTTTACCTTCTGGCCCAACAGCTCATCGCGCCGATAGCCGAACTGGCTCTCTGCACGGGCATTCAATATCACGATCTCCCCGGCCTGATTCACTACCACCATTCCGTCAGGAGCCGCTTCCATCAGCCCGCGATATCTGCCCTCCATCTGCGCCAGATGCTTTTCAGCGTCCTTGCGCACCGTGATATTACGGATGGCTGCAGTCACCAGGATCCCTTCGGGGCTCTCCAGTGGGCTTAGCATAATTTCGATGGGGAACTCGCTTCCATCCTTGCGTCGCCCAAGGAGCTCAATCCCGGTTCCGATCTGCTGCGCCAGCGCTTCGGCAGCCGTCCGCGTTCCGTCCGCGATCAACCGCTCCGCAAAGCCTTCGGGAATGATATTTGTCACCTTTTGTCCCAGAAGCTCGTTGCGGTGATATCCAAACTGAGTCTCGGCCTGAGCATTCAACAGGACAATCTCACCATTCTGGTTGACCACCACCATTCCATCGGGAGCAGCCTCCAGCAACCCGCGGTACTTCGCCTCTGAATCCCGATGCTCGGTTAGATCGCGAGATATCTCTGAAAACCCGCGCAGGTTTCCTGATGCATCCCGAAGAGCGATGAACGTGACGCCGGCCAGGAACTGCGAGCCGTCTTTGCGCACCCGCATCCCGTACTCTTCGTGCCGGCCATTGGTGGCTGCCAGTCGCAGCACATCTTCCGGTCGGCCTCGCCGGATGTCCTCCGGGGTAAAAAAGCAAGAAAAGTTGCGGCCAATGATTTCTTCCGCGGTATACCCCTTGATATGTTCCGCGCTGGCGCTCCAGCTCAGAACATTGCCCCGCGGGTCCAGCATGAAGATCGCGTAATCCTGCACTCCGTCCAGCAGCGTCCGGTATCGTTCTTCGCTTTGCTGCAGCGCCTCTTCAGACACAGCTCGCTTGTTACTGTCTTTCACCGCGGACCAGGCGGCCAACCCTGCTACCAAAATCCCAAACAAGGTTCCATAGAACAGAATCTTCTTGGTTTGATTCAAATAGCGCACGGTGTTTGCAACGCGCAGCCCCCGCAAGTGCACTTCTTCGTCCTGCAGTTTGCCAACCAGTGCTTGAAATTCGGCGCCTTGTTCGTAGTGGCCGCTTTCGATGACGGCCAGCGCAGCCGCAAAGCCCTGGGTCCGGCGCAGATTGATGACCATATCCGCACGTGCTATCCGCTCGGCGGCAAGAAATTCCAGGTTAGGAAAATGGATCTGCTGATTTGGGTTATCCGCCGTCAGGTTTCGAATGATCGCCTGATCCCGTGCAACCCTCGATACGTTCGTCCGGTAGGACTCCAGCTCGGCTTCATTGCCCGTCAGCACAAATCCGCGGCTGCTGGATTCAACACACTCCATGGCCAGTGCCAGATCCTGGATGTTTGTGATTACGTCGTGCGAATGCCGTACCCACGCGCTGCTCTCATCGGATAAAACCATCCAGCGATAGGAGAACAACCCCATCAGCAACAGGGTCAATATGGCAAACCCGAACGCGAGCCGTACTTTTCGGTTTAAGAACGATTTCATCTCGGTTCACGAATCCTTATCTGGGTTGTTGTTTCGGCGTGGTCGTTGCCCACCGGTTGGCGTTCGGCCTGTACGATTGGCTCCCCCTTGAAAAGAGCATGTTTCTCTGCACTTTATAAGAGCATCACATTGCCGGCATCGGGTCTGGTCCGTATTGCTCAAGGCAATCGAGGGGACTGTGTGTCGAGCAGTCTCGGGAACCCCAAGGTGTTGCCTCCTCGCGTTGGATAGGATCATTACTTTTCACGTAACGTGCCAGAAGGTCGATTCTCGATGGGTTCGGTCACCATAAGGGCGACGAGACTCAAGTTTCGATTGTCCATTGGACAAACAGGAATGGTTGTATCCGATTGAACAGATAATCAATCGCCACTAACCAAGAATCATGCTGGGCTTAGAGGATGGGCTTTACGAGTAATCGCAGACTTTCAACTATCAAGCATGGTGTCTATAGAGAAGGGCAATCGCCGCATGACCGCACATCAAGGATTCAACGCACAAGGCTTCCCGCATTCCGCTGCGCTTAACGAACTGAACAACCAGCTGTATCATGCAAATGTAACGCCGTCCATATACGGATTTGACTGCTGGTGGCAGAAGACTCTTGCACAGCACATGTCTATGGCTGCGGAAGCAACCGCCCTTATGGACGCGCATCGCCGAGTGAGTGCGGTCGGCCAGCAGTCTCGCGTGGAACACGCCCACTGAACAGCGCGGCGCCGAGGTGCGTTCGTGCACTCTTCCTATGTTGTTCCATGATCGGCCAGTGTGAGGCTGCCCGGACGAAGCAAGGCCGGTGACCTGTATGGTTTACGCGATAGATTCAATTGGCAGTTGTTCGGTGTTGTGCTTGGGAAATTGATCGAGCAGAACCACATTGAGCAGCGACTTGTGCACCTGGATGCGGCCGTTGTACTCGATAAAGCCAAGCTTGCGAAAGCGATTCATAAAGAAGCTGACGCGGGACCGTGTGGTGCCAATCATCTCCGCAAGGGCTTCCTGCGTAACAGGAGGGATGAAGATTTCCCGCACTCCCGGCTTGCCAAATTCCGCCATCAATAAGAGAATCCGCGCCAGCCGCTTTTCGCTGGAGTTGAATAGCTGATCGACTAGATCCGCCTGGGTTCTCATGCTGCGGGCGAGGAGGAATTTCAGGAACATGTCGGAGAGGGCATGTTCAAGATGCATCACTCGGATCATCTCTTCCCTGCTAATTTTCAGCGCTGTGCACGCGCTTATCGCGGTGGCCGTGGACAGGCGCAATCCAGGCACCGCCGCAAGGGACTCTTCCCCCACGAAATCGCCGATGGAAAGAAGCGTGATCGTGGCCTCTTTGCCTTCATGCGAAACCACTGTAAGTTTTGCCCTGCCGCTCTGAAGATAGTAAACGGAGTCTGCCGGATCGCCCTGGGAAAAGAAGGCTTCTTTTGGCTTCAGATCGGTGATTCTTCTGCCAATGCCCGCATGCGCAAGGTAAGAGATTGGATCGAACGTCAATGTACTCGTCGCGGTCATTTTTATAGAACCTCCTTCAAGGCGGTTCAGTTGCGGATTGCGGAGTGCACAGGTTGGTTGGATGGCAAGTGGGAGGAGGGCTTCAAAGAACAGGAGCAGCGATTCCTTCGCGACCTGGCGCTAACAGCGCAATGTGAAGCTACACTTTGCAGCCTGCATGTAGTGTGCCGCACATGGAACAGTCAGGCTATCGGGGTTGCTGCTAATAATGAGGAGCCTTGTCGGGGAATCCCTGACAAAAGGCGCATGCGCTATAGATATCGCTACAAAAGTGCGGCATTTATCGAGCCGAGCCGTCCGGATCACTCTCCTGCGCTTCCGGTGTCAATAAACCCATCTGCACGGCATAACGAATCACGTCCCTGCGTGTCCGAAGTCCAAGCTTCTCCGCAAGCCGTGAACGGTATGTCTCGATTGTCTTCACGCCTACAAATATCTGTTTCGCTATTTCCGCGCTGGTGTAACCCCGCGCCACTAGTCCGAGTACCTGCAACTCGCGGCGGCTAAGGATGTCTACTGGTCGTCTGGCATCAGCTTTTGAATTTCCTTTTTCCAGCACGTCCTGGACCAGGATACCGGCCAGGCGAGGGTCGACGTAGATTCCTCCGCGATGTACCGCTCGTATAGCGGCAATCAGTTCCGCATCCACCGCCCTCTTCAACAGATAGCCGCAGGCCCCCGCAGCCAGTGCCGACCTCAGGTATGCAGGGTCATCGTGCATTGTGAGAACGAGCACTCGGGTCTTGGGGCAGTCGCGCGTCATTGATTCGAGCGCTTTCATGCCTCCGACGCGAGGCATGGTGAGGTCCAGCAAGGCCACGTCCGGTCCAGATTTCCGCGCTGTTTCAACCGCATTCTCCCCATCCGAGGCTTGCGAGACAACTTCCATATCCGCCTGGGCATTGACCAACATCTTCAGTCCCGCGCGGAGAATTGCGTGATCGTCCACGATCATAACCCTGATTATTTGCGTGTGTGGCAGCATTTCAGGTGCTCCTCTGCCCGGTTACGGGCTGGGAGTCATCGCGGGCAAGTGGGACTTGCACCAGGATCTTGGTTCCCTTGCGCTGCGAAATGAAGCGGACCGTTCCGCCCAGCATTGCCGCTCTCTCGCGCATACTGTGAATACCCAAGCGGTGCGAGGAGACAGCCACGGCCTTGGCGTCAAAGCCGCATCCGTCATCGATTACCGCCACCTCAATTGCTTTGTGCATACGGGTAAATCGAATTCTGACTGTCTTGGCTCCCGAATGTCTGGCTACGTTGGTCAGCGCTTCCTGGAGAATGCGGTACAGCGTGATCTGAACTTCCGACGGCAGGTTGCTGGAGTCCAGTTCCTTGAGGGTGAGGTCTACAACTATTTTGTGTGTCTTTGCGTACTCGGCGGTGTATCGGCTTAATGCGACACCCAGGCCATGATCGTCCAGCACTGTGGGGTGAAGCCCGCGGGCGAGCCGGCCGACCTCGTCGATGGCCTGGGAGGCGATCTCCCGCAGCCGTTGTCCCTGAACCTTCACATCTTCCAGTTTCGGGGCGTCTTCCAGGGTTCGCAGGCCGACCAGCAAAGCGGTCAGCAACTGGCCTGCCTCGTCATGTAATTCGCGCGCGATCCTGCGCCGTTCCTCCTCTTGCGCCGAAAGCGTGCGCACCAGCAGCAGCCGCCGCGTGGCTTCGGCTTGTTGGATTTCCTCAGCCTGATTGCGTTTTTGCTCGCTCAGGTCGGTGATCACCATGCCCAGGGCCTGGCCCTTGAACCCACGTAACCGGTTGAGCGACAGATAGACTGGAATCAGACTTTCATCTGAGCGGCGCAGATTGAATTCGCCCTTCGCAATCGCCTTCCGGGCATCCATAAGCAGAGTTTCGAATCTGTCTCGCTCTGTCTCCGCAAGCAGCGACTGCAACGCTATTCCAATTAGTTTCTTTCGCGGCCTGCCGATCAGTTCCGCAATCCTGCCATTGCAGTAGAGCACGCCGCCATCGTAGGACAGCGTCGCCGCGCCTTCGCTCATAGCTTCCACCAGTATGTGATAGGCCGGTTCGCCGCCTTTCAGAGTGACCACATGATCCCCGCGTCGGCCGGAGACCATCACTGCATCCACTTCGCCGGACTGAATGGCGCGGAGAGTCTCCTCCGCGGTTTTCAAGCGATCGCGGAGCTTTGTGAGCTGATTCGTTGCTGTGGCTGACGGAAATTTGCGTAGAGTAGATCTGGCGCTTCTATGCGTTTCCTGCGGCGCACTGGCTTTGCGGGGCGAAGCACTCTTGAGGGCTTGGCCATCGAAATGTGCCTGCGGCTTGGACATCTTATATTTAGACCTTTAGTTCAACGTGCCGGTTGAAGATCCAAACCCACAATGACGCTCTCGGACTTGGAGAGGTTACCTATGAATTTCTTAACCGGTGGAGGAAGCCTTCTCACCAGGGTCGGAATGGCGATGATCTGATCGCCCTTGGCAAGTTGCGGCTTCACCAGCAAGTCGACGACTTCGATACGGTACTTGCCCTTCAGCTTGTCTTCGCAAATCTTCTTGAGGTTGGTTATGGCGGCAATCGAATTAGGCGTTTGGCCAGCTATATATAGACGCAGGATAAACAATTCGCTGTCGCTGGTTTTGGCGAGTTGTTTCTTGGCTGGTTGCTTCTTTGCTGCGCTCTTCTTCATGCCGTTACTCAGATTCCGGCCCAAATGGGCCTTTCATGCTACTGACTTGCTGCGGCTGCTCATTTGCCCGCGACGTGTGTGGCTACCGTATGATCGCTCAGAACTACGCCCAGGTCGAGGCCTCTTTTGCTTACGATCAGTTCGCGAACTTCGCGCGAATGATCCATGCCGCGGGATTTCAGAACGTAAAGCTCACGTCTAGGCCGTCCATTGGGCTTGCTGTCGCGCAACACAATCCAGGTGTCCATGAGCGAAGAGACGGCGGCCGCGGTTCTTTCCTGTGGATCTCCGGCGAAGGTCAGATTCGTAAACATCGATGTAATCTGTTGCACCTTGAGGAAATCGACCAGACGTACCAGCATCGATTTCACGTCATAACTACCCGAGGCCGAAACCAGGTTCGTGATGGGGTCGATGATCACCGCGTTAGGCCGAAGCTGAGAGATCAGTCTGTGAATAACAGCCAGGTGTCCTTCCAGCCCGGTGCTGGTTGGCCGCATCGCATTGAAGTGCAAGAGCCCCTTTTTAACCCACCGATCCAGGTTAAGGCCGACTGAGAGCATGTTGCGCAGAATCTGGCTGGGAGATTCTTCAAAAGTGAAATACAGGCAGAGTTCGCCGCGCGCGCAGGCCGAACGGGCAAAGTTGGCTGCCAGGCTGGACTTTCCTGTCCCCGCCGTGCCCGTCACCAATATACTGCTTCCACGGAAAAACCCTTTGCCTTCCATCATCTCGTCCAAAGCGGGAACTCCCGTTGAAACGCGATCCATGAGAGCTTTGTGAGACAGAACAAGCGAGGTAATGGGGACAACCGAGATGCCGTCTTCATCGATCAGAAACGGATATTCATCCGTGCCATGAGAGGTGCCCCGATATTTGACGATTCGCAGCCGCCGCGTCGAAATCTGTTCCGTTACCCGATGATCCAGGGCAATCACGCAGTCAGCGATGTATTCTTCCCAGCCCATGACGGGTGAGGGTGTCGATTCCAGCTTCCCCGGTAACGATCGCGGTAAGGTTGTTGTCGTCAAGCCAACGGAACAGCCGCTGAAGTTCCGACCGCAGTATCGCCGAGTCGCCTATGCCGGCAAAGAGCGCCTGGACGCTATCCAGGACGACGCGCTTGGCTTTGATTGTTTTTACCGCGTGGGCCAGGCGGACGAACAGGCCATCGAGGTTGTATTCTCCAGTCTCGGTGATCTGGCTTCGCTCAATGAAAACATAGTCGATCAACATTCTTTTGCGCTTGACAAGGTCCTTCAAATCAAAGCCCAGGGACGCGACATTGGCTGTCAGTTTCTCCTCGGTTTCCTCGAAGTTCATGCAGACACCAGGCTCGCCGTACATGATTGCTCCATGTACAAGAAACTCCATGGCGAGCAGGCTCTTTCCGCTGCCCGCCTTGCCGCACACCAGCGATACACGGCCCGTGGGCAGGCCACCGCCTGTGAGTTCGTCCAGTCCCTGAATTCCCGTCGGGGACTTGGCAAGCGGTGTGAGGGCAACTTTGGGCTTCGGCTTAGAGCGGGGCATAATAAGACTCCTGAAATTAGATTGATATAGTCTGGGCTGCAACTTCCGTACCTATCTGCTGGCTATTAATTCTACGCCAAGGTTTTCCGCATAACTGTTCGATTGCGAACAGCAGACGTTCGGCACATGCCGGCGAGCGTCTTACGGTCAGCCATGGAGATTACAATCCTGGGCTTGTCGTCGTTGCCGAAATGGGACTGCAAGAACAGAGCACTCCTCCCGTCTTTCTCAGCCCACCGGATACTCTCCGATCCACTCCTCAGGCTCAGTATTGAAGTAAAGACGCTGAAAGACATAACCACATGAAGCAATTGCAGCCTTCGGTGAGAGCCGCCCGGACTTTCCTGAGCAATACCGCACAGAATCAATAAATTCCGAGGATGATACTTGTTGCGAGAGAGCATATGCCCTAAGGCATATGGAGGGACTCTGTGCGTGCACGTGGCTTCGCAAAGTAAAGTGAGCATCCGAATGAGCCGAATTCAATCACCCTTGCCCAACCAACTTTAGAAATCCATATCAAACTGCCTGGCAATCAGACTCCGACCCAGTAAATGCACAGATTCTCAAGGCAAAGCCCCCGTCGCAGTTGAGCCGAGCAAGTCAGCGCCTTAGACCTGTTTCTGCGCTGTAATCTGATCCTGAGAAAGTGAGAGGAACTGTCAATATGGCTAATAAGGACCCCCTAATCGGCACTTGCCAGAATGACTCACATCAATCTCTGAGTCAGAATCCCGACCGGAATGACAACCCTTCTCGATTTATCTTCGATGTGTCATTGTCGACCGCGATTGCAGCGGATGGAAGACTGGAGAAGCAAGCGCCGGTTCCACAGGGACCTCTTTCTCCGGAGATGCTGGACAAGATGAATCGCTACTGGCGCGCGGCGAACTATCTATGCATCGGACAAATCTACCTTCTTGACAATCCCTTGTTGCGGGAGCCGCTCCAAGTGGAACAGATCAAGCCGCGGCTGCTCGGTCACTGGGGAACCTCGCCAGGACAGAACCTCATCTACATCCATCTCAACCGCATCATCAAAGAGCAGAATGCAGACATTATTTATATCGCCGGTCCGGGGCACGGTGGCCCCTCACTGAATGCATGTTCATATCTCGAGGGCAGCTACACCGAAGTCCACCCGGAAATTACGCCGGACGTAAACGGGATGCGGCTAATGTTCCGCAAGTTCTCAACGCCGGGCGGAGTGCCTAGCCACTGCGGACCACATGTTCCCAACTCCATGCACGAGGGCGGGGAACTCGGCTACTCGCTGGTGCATGCCTTTGGTGCGGCTTTCGACAACCCGGATCTGATCGTCGCCTGTGTCATCGGGGATGGCGAATCGGAGACCTGCCCGCTCGAAGGAAGCTGGAAGTCAGTCAACTTCCTCAACCCTGTGCGAGACGGCGCAGTGCTTCCGATTTTGCACCTCAACGGTTACAAAATCTCCGCTCCCACCGCGCAGGGCCGTACCAGCGACGCGGACTTGAAGGCTCTGTACGCGGGGCGTGGTTACAAGCCTTGGTTTGTCGAGGGAGACGACCCCGAAGTTGTGCATCAGCTATTGGCCGCGGCGCTGGACGATTGCTATGCGGAGATACGGTCCATTCAACAGGAATCGCGCAGGGATGGATTCAAGCGGCAGCCCGTCTGGCCCATGATCATCCTGCGTACGCCCAAGGGGTGGACGTGCCCCAAGGAAGTAAACGGAGTCCCCATCGAAGGCACCTTCCGCGCCCATCAGGTCCCCCTCGATACAGTGCGTGAAAACCCAGAGCACCTCAAGATTCTTGAAGCCTGGATGAGGAGCTACAGGCCGCAGGATCTCTTCGACGAGAATGGAAAACTCATTGACGAGCTTGCTACCCTCGCTCCTGCGGGCAATCGGCGCATGGGTGGCAATCCGCACGTGAATGGCGGGCGAAAGCTGATCGCGCTCGCGCTGCCAGATTTTACAAATTATGCGCTTGAGATCCCGGGGCCGGGTCAGGTTGTAGCCGAAGCTCCGCGCAAACTCGGAGAGTTCTTTCGCGACATCTTCAGGATGAATCCGACGAACTTCAGAATGTTTTGTCCCGACGAATCGAATTCGAATCGTTTGAATTCGATCTTTGAGGCTACGAAGCGTTGCTCGATGGCTGAGATTGTCTCGATCGATGACGACCTCGGGCCTGATGGGCGCGTGATGGAGGTATTGAGCGAGCATCTGTGCGAGGGGTGGCTCGAAGGGTACCTGCTGACCGGCCGGCATGGCATGTGGTCGTCTTACGAGGCCTTTGCGCAGGTTGTGGATTCTATGCTGACACAACATGCCAAATGGCTGGAGCAATGCCGGGATTATCCCTGGCGCAAGCCCATTGCATCCCTCAACATATTGCTCACCAGCCATGCATGGCGCAACGACCACAACGGCTTCAGTCACCAGTCAACAGGTTTTGTGGACAACGCCCTTGCGCGCAGAAGCGACACGATCCGGGTCTATTATCCACCGGACGGCAATTGCTTGCTGAGCGTCTTCGACCACTGCATGCGAAGCCGGAATTACGTCAACATCGTTACCTGCGGGAAGCAGCCGCAACTCCAGTGGCTGACGATGGACGAGGCTCTCGAACATTGCTCGCGGGGCGCATCGACGTGGAGGTTTGCCAGCAACGATGAAGGCGGTGTCCCGGATGTCGTTCTGGCCTGCGCCGGCGACGTGCCGACCATTGAAATTTGCGCTGCATCCTGGCTGCTGCAAAAGCATGTTCCCGGCATCAAGGTGCGAGTCGTCAATGTTGTGGACCTGATGTCGTTGATGCATCCGACCGATCATCCCCACGGAATGGACACTATGTCCTTCGATGAACTCTTCACCCGGGACGCTCCCGTCGTCTTCGCTTTCCATAACAATCGCTGGCTGATTCATACTCTGGTTCATGGCCGCGCCAACGAGGCCCGCTTCCATGTCCGCGGCTATATCGATAAGGGAACGACCACTACACCGTTCGACATGGTGGTTCTGAACGAGATGAGCCGCTATCACCTGGCGCTGGACGCCTTGAAGCACATCCCCCGGCTTCGTCTTCAGGCCGCGGAAGCTATTGCTCTGTTCGGGCGGAAGCTGAATGAACACTACGACTACATCCGTGAGCACTTAGAGGACATGCCGGAGATCAGAAACTGGCAGTGGACGGCTGACTTTAGCGATCCCACTGCGCCTGCTCCACTAGCCAAGGGGCATCCCAGCAAAGCTATCTTCACCGACAGCTAAACCGCGTCCCAATCGATGGGTAATGTTGAATGAAGGCCTGTCCCAGTGAAGTGCATAAGCCCAAGCCAGTTACGACACCGCTCGGACATGTTTGCAAAGAGGTGGCCTCTGGAGATGATCACATTTGCACACAATCGCAAGTTGTTTGCCGCAGGAACGGTCGCACCAGTGTGAGGGGCAAATCGATGATCTTCATAGATTGGATCAGTGCTTTATGCCCAAAAGAGCTCAGTTTTTGCTCTTGTGTTGGGTGGAAACTAAAAGAAGCGCCCGTATTCACGGTTTGGCGAGGAGCATGACATGCCGAAATGCTTAGAAGCCCGCCATTTGTCCCGGTTGCCGAAAGCAGTTTGGTTAGCTCCGGTGCATATGCACTGCAATGTGTTTCTGCTACATCGATTGAATGACATAGCTGCATGATGGCCCGTCGACTGTTCGTGATCAGAGTACGCAGGATGGCTGGGAATCAAAAGGTTGAAAGCGGAGCCATGACGAAGTGCCTAGTATTGATCAGCTGTGCCCTGCAGCCCGTGTCAAGCTTTCCAATACAGCGACGAAGCGCTTGGGCGCTAGAGTCTGCCCGATGGAGGGGTGATAGAGATGGAAGATCCTCGCTGTAAGATCGTTGCGATTGGGACGGAAGATCCCCGGTGTATCAGCATGCTCAGGGGCGTGATGATTGAGATGGAAGACCCTCGTTGCAAGAGCCTGCTCCAGGGGAGTACGTTCAGGAGAATAGCAATTGAGATAGAGGATCCTCGGTACAACAGCCTGGCGGTGGTTGAGATCGAAGACCCTCGATGCAGCAATCTGCGGATTTGGTGAAGCAGACAAAATATGCCGCAGCTACCAGACGTCTTCAAAGACCTTCGCGCAGGTCACGTCAGAGTTCCGCCATACGCTTCGGTTTTTCATGGGCATCGGTATGACCTCTCAAGTATTGAGCGATTCCCGATTGAAAGGAGGATGAGATGACTTTACCTGAAGACATTGGTCCCGAGACCCAATCCGGAGTATCTGGCGCAGCCACTTCTTTTCCTATTGCGTTGAAAGCCAGTGGCTTGCCTTTGCCAACGCGCATCGCATTCATAGGGAATTACCTGCCGCGCGAGTGTGGCATTGCCACCTTCACCACGGATCTGTGTACCGCGCTCGCCAGCGAATACGGCGAGGGGCGCCTGTTTGCGATTCCCGTCAACGACCCAGATTCGAGCTACGACTATCCGGAACAGGTGCGCCTGGAGCTGACCCAAGAGGATATCGCATCCTACGAGCGGGCCGCCGACTTTCTAAACTTCAACGGCAACGATCTGGTCTGCCTGCAACATGAATACGGCATCTACGGCGGTGCCGCGGGCCGCTACATACTGGCTCTGCTGCGCCGTCTGAATACGCCGCTGGTCACCACACTGCACACCGTCCTGCGCGAACCGGACGCCAATCAACGCATCGTGCTCGAAGAGATAGCAGAACTCTCCGACCGCATGGTTGTCATGAGCGAACTGGCCGCAGAGCTGTTGCGCGATGTCTATGCGGTTCCCGCGGGCAAGATCGATGTGATCCCGCACGGCGTGCCCGACCTGCCTTTCATGGACCCCAACTACTTCAAGGATCGCTTCGCCACTGAGGGCAAATCCGTTCTGCTCACCTTTGGTCTGCTGTCGCCGAACAAGGGGATTGAAAACGTCATCCGAGCTCTGCCTGCGATTCTGAAGCGCCACCCCAACGTTGTCTATATCGTCTCCGGAGTTACGCATCCTCACATCAGAAAGCGCGAAGGCGAACGCTACCGCGAGCAGTTGCAGGCGCTGGCCGCCGAGCTTGGCGTTACTTCCAATCTGATTTTGAACAATCGCTTTGTGAGTGCGGAAGAGTTGGTTGAGCACGTAGGCTCGGCAGACATCTACATCACGCCCTACCGGCACGAGGCGCAGGTCGTCTCGGGTACGCTGGCCATCGCGCTTGGAGCAGGCAAGGCGATTGTCTCCACGCCCTACTGGCACGCCCGCGAGCTGCTCGCGGATGCCAGAGGAGTACTTGTTCCGTTTGAGAATCCCGACGCCATCGCCGAAGCTGTGAACGCACTGCTTGAAAACGATGCCGCGCGCCACGCCATGCGCAAACGCGCGTATCTGCACTCCCGTGGAACCACATGGCCGAAGACGGCGCGGGCCTATATGGCCACCTTTCAACGGGCTCGCTTTGAGCGATCGTTGCAGCCCAGGGCCACTCATCCTGACGACTCCGTGTTGGACGTCATGGGATCGATGGAACATCTGCCAGCAGTCAACACTGCGCATTTGCTCACCATGACCGACGATACGGGCATATTGCAGCACGCCATCTTCTCAGTACCCAACTCTCGCGAAGGCTATACGACCGATGACAACGCCCGCGCGCTGATTGTCTCGACTTTTCTCGATAATAAGTCCGGATCTGAGCGCGGGGATACATACCTCAACCTGTCTCGCCGCTACCTCGCATTTCTCTGGCTTGCCTTTCATTCCAATACCGGGCGGTTCAGGAACTTCTTAGGCTATAACCGGAAGTGGATCGAGGATATTGGCTCCGAAGACAGCCACGGCCGCGCCATTTGGGCACTCGGCTCGGTGCTCGGCCATGCCCGGAATGCTGGCTTACGCGGAGCGGCTGGAAGACTCTTTCAGGCTGCAATACCTGCGATTTCAACCTTCAGCAGCCCGCGCGCATGGGCATTCAGCGTTCTCGGCTTACAGGCCTATCTGGACTGGTTCCCCGGCGACCGGGCCATGCAGAATCTTCGCAACATGCTTGCCAATCGATTGCTCGACATCTACGAGCGCAGCCACTCCGAGAGCTGGCGCTGGTTTGAGAAGAGCCTTGCATACTCGAATGCACGGCTTACGCAGGCGCTCATCCTGGCTGGAGGGCGCAGCAATAACCAGAGAATGATCGCTGCGGGAATCGAGTCGCTCGAATGGCTTGTAGCCGCTCAGCACTGCGATAACGGAGAGGTTTTCGTGCCCATCGGCTCCAACGGATTCTATGTCGAGGGCGGCGAAAAGGCCCGTTTTGATCAACAACCGGTGGAGGCCTGCGCTACCATTTCAGCTTGCCTTGAGGCTTTCAGGCTCACGCACGATGAGCGCTGGCGCGAGGAAGCGCATCTTGTGTTCCGGTGGTTCCTGGGCAAAAACGATCTTCAGGTTCCGCTCTACGACGTAACCACGGGCGGATGCCGGGACGGCCTTCATCCCGACCGCGTGAATGAAAACCAGGGGGCGGAGTCCACGCTTTCGTTCCTGATGGCGCTCCTCGATATGCAACAAGAGAATGCAATCAACGCAGAAGAAACCCACCACGAAACGAGTGTATTGCTTTGACCCCCATCCTCGATCCAGCGGCTTTGCCGGAGAACAGTGCCTTGGCACCGCCGCAACCCGGACCTAGCGCGGAACCTCCTCCCCTTATCCGCTATGCCGGCAATCCGATTCTCACCCGCGAAATGTGGCCCTATCCGATTAACAGCGTGTTTAACGCCGGAGCCGTATTGATGGCCGACGGAGATACGCTGCTGCTCTGCCGCGTGGAAGACCGCAGTGGTCTGTCGCACCTGTGCGCCGCGCGTTCCGCAAACGGCGTGAACGAATGGCGCATCGACAGCAAGCCCACGCTGATGGCCGATCCGCGCGAGTTTCCTGAAGAGATATGGGGCATCGAAGACCCGCGCATCACTTATGTGCCCGAACTCGAACAATACGCGGTTGCATATACCTCCTTTGCCCGCGGCGGCCCGGGAGTTTCTCTGGCGCTCACCAAGGACTTCCGAAGTTTCGAGCGATTCGGCGTGATCATGCCACCGGAGGACAAGGATGCGGCGCTGCTTCCGCGCAGGATTGGCGGGCGCTGGGCGCTTATCCACCGGCCGATGACCACACTTGGCGCGCATATGTGGATCTCTTACTCGCCCGACTTGCGGCATTGGGGCAGCCATAAAGTCATCCTCGAAGCGCGCCGCGGAGGATGGTGGGATGCGAACAAGATCGGCCTATGCTCGCCGCCTATCGAAACGGAAAAGGGCTGGTTGATGATCTACCACGGCGTGAGGCAGACGGCATCAGGAAGTATCTATCGGCTGGGTCTTGCGCTCTTCGATCTCGAACGGCCGGATGTGTGTCTCGAACGCGGCGACTCCTGGATGTTCGGTCCTGAAGAGCGATACGAGCGCGATGGCGACGTGAAGGATGTGGTGTTTCCCTGTGGCCAAACCATCGCCGCCGATGGCGATACGATTCACCTCTATTATGGAGCCGCCGATTCCAGTGTAGCTCTGGCCACGAGTAGCATCCGAGCCCTGCTTGCATGGCTTGACGCGCATTCCAGCTCAGGCGACGGACACGGGCTGTGATCGTAGCTATGCCACCGCCGAAAGGAAGTTCCGGATGAGTGCTGAAGCCATGACCTGGCCGAACTGGCTGCCCAGGGTTCTATTGATGCGGCGCATTTGCCCTCGCTGTAAGTGCGCGCATTTCAAACCAGCCGAGCTGCGCCCTTTCGATGGGCTGCTTGGCTTGTTTGCCCTGCGCCCAGTTCGATGCAAGTTCTGCTGGCGGCGATATTACTGGTTCTCTCTGCAAGACGCAGTATGAGCCTTCTGCAATATGAATCCGGCTCGACGTCGAACTACCTGCTGGAAAGGCTTGTAGCGGAAGATGCTTCTGGAGTTCTATTCCGGCCCAGCGTGCAATAGTGCGTAAGGAGCCACGGAATCCATGGGCATTTCTGCATCCTTGGCATCTTCGTTTCTGTAACTTGCAGATTTCATTAGGGCAAAGAAAGAACGAATCCCACTCTCTCTGCCACAATATCCAATCTGTCTAACCTTAAGATATTGATGATAGTTGAGATGCGCGGAAGGTCTATTTTCTGGCGTGCAATGAATCCGTGTCCGATGCTCAGTACTCTAGGAACATCTTATTGTGTTGCGTTTTCATCTATCAAGCTATCACCTGGCGCAGGTCAGCGATCAGATCCTCGGGGTCTTCTAGACCAACTGAGATACGAATCAGACCTTCGGTAATGCCGAGCGCCTGTCGGACATCCGCGTCTACGTCCGCATGCGTCGTCGAAGCCGGGTGCGTTACGAGCGTTTGGAGACTGCCCAGGCTCTCCGCGCGCGCTACTTGTGACAAGAGGAATCGAAGCCTCTAGCGACGAGGCTGTATTCGAAGGCTTCCAGCGACAGTTCACCGGTGCAGGTCTCATTGACAGCCGGTTCACGCCGGTCGTGGATGCGGCGCTGCTGAAGGATCTCGATGAACTGGTGCGGCGTGAAAGTGAGGTGCTTGACCTTTCCGATGTAGTGAAGAACCTCTACGTGAGCATGGACAATTCGCTACGCTTCCCGGCGGAGACCGCTGCAGGCGCGCGGCCTGCCAGATTCCGAAGCGGTGGGCAACAGCAAGGCCCTGAGGTATCGCTCCTTCAGGGCCTTGTTTTCTTGCTGAGTTGGTTAGTACTTCTTCATCGTGGGATCGATCTGATCGGCCCAGGCCAGGATGCCGCCTGCGACGTTGACGACATGCGAATAGCCAGACTGTTTGAGGAACTCGGCGATCTTCTGGCTGCGTCCGCCTGCCTTGCAATGCACGATGACTTCACGGTCGCGGTCGATCTCCGCCAGCCGGTTGGGCACATCGTTTTGTGGAACGAGTTTAGCGCCAATGTTGGCGATGTCGTACTCGAACGGTTCGCGCACGTCGATGATCTGGAGGTTCTCGCCTCCGTCGATGCGCTGCTTGAGTTCCTTGACGGTGATCTGCGGGATGCCATTCTTCTCCGCGGCTGGCTGCGCGGGTTCCGGAGTGAGTCCGCAGAACTGCTGGTAGTCGATGAGTTTTGTAATGGTGCGGTTGGGTCCGCAGACTGGGCAGTCGGGATTCTTGCGCAGTTTGAGTTCGCGGAAGCGCATGTTGAGCGAGTCGACGAGCAGCAGACGCCCAGCTAGGCTTTCGCCCTTGCCGAGGATGAGCTTGATGACCTCAGTGGCCTGAATGACGCCGACGAGGCCGGGAAGAATGCCGAGTACACCGCCCTCTGCGCAACTGGGCACCAGACCCGGCGGAGGCGGCTCGGGATAGAGACAGCGGTAGCAAGGGCCCTGTTCGGTGGCGAAGACGCTGGCCTGGCCCTCAAAGCGGAAGATCGATCCGTAGGCGTTGGGTTTGCCCAGCAGCACGCAGGCATCGTTGACCAGGTAGCGCGTCGGGAAGTTGTCGGTTCCGTCAGCGACAATGTCGTAGTCCTTGAGAATATCGAGTGCGTTCGAGCTGGATAACAGCGTATCGTGCTTGACGACGTTGAGTGCCGGGTTGAGGGCCAGCAGCTTATCTGCCGCCGAATCGATCTTCTTCCGGCCTACGTCGGCTGTGGAGTGGATGATCTGGCGTTGCAAATTGCTCTCGTCGACCACGTCGAAGTCAACAAGGCCCAGGGTCCCGATGCCGGAAGCAGCGAGATAGAAGGCGAGCGGGGAGCCCAGCCCCCCCGTGCCCACGCAGAGCACACGCGCGGCCTTCAGGCGACGCTGTCCCTCGGTTCCAACTTCGGGAAGGATGATGTGGCGCGAGTAGCGCGACAGTTCGTTTCTTGTCAGTTCCGGCAGTGCCGCCGCGTCGATTCCAATTGCCATGATCTGTTGCCTCGAGTTCCGTTCCTTGTAAATGTCGCACCGAACTTCGCCGGTTCGCCCGCAATTGAGGCGATGATGGTGAGCTCGTCCTTTTCAGAGACCGCGGCGACTTCTTTCTGACACAGGTTGCGTACGTCCTCGCCGTCCAAATATAGATTAACGAAGGCACGCAGGATTAGGAATCACTGCAACTTCGATCGATTCGGCTTCGAAGCACTTGTTCTCCTCGCTGGTTCCTGCCAGAGCGAAGGAGTTGGTCTGCGCGGCCTTGCCTTTCTCGACCGCCGTGATGACATACGAGCAGCCCAGCCAGTGGGCTTCCTTGAAGTCGGTCTCGGACCACTGCGCGGGATGATCGGGGTGCGAATGATAGAACCCGGCCACCTCGAGTCCACGGTCGCGAGCCGCGCGCTCGATCTTCATCAGTTCAAGAGGCGAGATCTGGTAACGGTTGTGCGCCGAGTCGGTGCGCGTGTTGCCGGCTTTGATCGAAGCTTCAACCCGCCAGCCGCTGTCCTCCTTCACGCCCAGCAGCACGCCGCAGCACTCGTGAGGGTACGTGCGCTCGCCATGCTCTCGGATGCTCGCGTAGACGTCGCCACATAGATACAGCACACTCATACTCCCTCCCAGAATCGCTCGCTCTGCTGCTTGCCAGCGAAGTCGGGCAGCACTGTAACAATCATCGCCTGCCTGCCCGCTTCCTGCATTCGCCCGCTATCCGCGCCGCTGCCACTATCGCCGCTTCTGCCGTCATCCAGAACCATCTTTACTTCGGCGATGCCTTACGGAGTCAGTTCCATCCCCTCCCACGCTGGCAAGGAAGTAAGCTCACGACTAGAGAGCAGACATGAACGCAATTCTCCACTCCGAGTGGCCCTGGTATGTGGCCGGTCCCTTGATCGGCCTCTTTGTTCCCGCGCTTCTTGTGGCTGGCAACAAGGACTTTGGCATCTCTTCGAACCTGCGGCATCTTTGCGCTGCGATCGCGCCGGGCAGGGGCGAGTTCTTTCGCTACGACTGGCGCAAGACCGGCTTGTGGAACCTGTTGTTTCTGGCCGGTGTGGTCGCGGGCGGCTTTCTGGCTGTGCACTTTGGGGCCCATACAGTTGCTATCTCGCCTGCCGCGCATGCCACGCAGGCCAGCTTCGGCATCCACGACTTTTCCGGTCTGGCGCCGCACGAGACCTTCAACTAGGCTGCTCTCGGCACGCTCCGCGGTTGTGTCAGTATCATCCTTGGCGGCTAGCTGGTGGGGTTCGGCTCCGCATACGCTGGCGGATGCACATCGGGCCACGCCATCAGCGGCCTGGCGAACTTCGAGTTGCCCTCGCTGATCGCGGTTGTTGGCTTCTTCGCAGGCGGCCTGTTGGCGTCCTGGCTGCTATTGCCGCTTCTGCTGGGAGGTGCAATGTGAGCGAACCCAAGGTTCGGCGCGCAACAGCGCTGCACATACTCTACCTCCTGCTTGGCGTTGCGTTTGGTTTTGTACTGACGCAATCGGAAGTTGTCAGCTGGTATCGCATCCAGGAGATGTTTCACTTCCAGCCCGTTCCGTATGTTCGGGATCATCGGCTCGGCGGTGGTTACTGCAGCCATCTCGATCACGATTCTCAAGCGGCTGGGCGTGCGCGCAGCTTCTGGAGTGCCGATCGCGATTCCAATCAAAAAGCTCGGCACCGGCATTCGCTATGCTGTGGGCGGTTTTCTCTTTGGCTTGGGATGGGCGTTGACCGGCGCCTGCCCGAGGCCGCTCTTCTC
This sequence comes from uncultured Acidobacteriaceae bacterium, assembly GCA_903842065.1. Taxonomy (GTDB): domain Bacteria; phylum Acidobacteriota; class Terriglobia; order Terriglobales; family Acidobacteriaceae; genus Telmatobacter. Next base: position 77,466 of record CAIMKZ010000016.1, read on the forward strand.
TCTGGTCGGAAGCGGCGTCAACGTCTACCTGGCGGCGATCCTTGCCGCACTTGCCGGAACCTGGCTCTACGGCTGGCTCCGGCCCAGGCTTCCACATTATCTCTGATTCGAACAAAGCGCGCTGACTTGCCGCTCTAACCAAGTCTCGAACCAGTCCGACGCAATCATACTCTCGACCGGCCAACGCTCGATGACATCAGCCTGAAACAGACAACGTTTCGTGAACAGTTGCTGCTGGGAAAGATCGCAATCCACTTCCTGCTTTTCCACACCGTCTACTACTGCGACGGGCAAACATCTACCTCGCCCGCCGCGCTGCACGAACACTCTCTGGTACAAATTACCGGGCAGGCCACCCGCGAAGGCATGTTGTCTAGTATTCTGGATTGTCCTTAAAGTACACGATGCGAGCGTGGCGCAAAGACAAACCATGCCTCTCTAGAGAATGAAGGCGGGATCTGATGAACAGGAAAAAACTATTCCAGCAAATCTTGTTTGGGTTGATCGGCGCAATGATCTTTGCGCTGCCGGCGACTGCACAGCTCACAGGCGTAGTGAAAATCACCGGTGGGTCTATTCAGGGCGTTCCGGGGAACGACCCTGCCGTCACAGCGTTCAAGGGCCTTCCTTTTGCCGCGCCTCCGGTTGGCGATCTGCGCTGGCGCGCGCCACAGGCGGTCGAGCCGTGGGATGGCGTTCGCAAGGCCGATCGCATCTCCAATAGCTGCATTCAGAACGAAGTCTATGAACGCAAGCCTTGGACACACGAGTTCATGGCGCACAACGACATCAGCGAGGACTGCCTGTATTTGAACGTGTGGACCCCGGCAAAGACCATCACCGACAAGCTTCCCGTTTACTTCTATATTTATGGCGGCGGCGGTGTCGAGGGTTCGACCGCGGTGCCGGTCTACGACGGTGAGGGCCTGGCAAAAAAAGGCGTTATCGTCGTCACGGCGAATTATCGCCTCGGCATCTTTGCCTCGCTCGTACACCCCGAGCTCTCGGCCGAGGCGCCTTACCACGCATCGGGCAACTACGCGATTCTCGATCTCGTTGCTGCGCTGCAGTGGGTAAAACAAAACATCGCGAAGTTTGGCGGCGATCCTGACAAGGTCACCATCGGCGGGCAGTCCGCGGGATCGGGCAACGTCTTCAGCCTGACGGTCACGCCTCTTGCCAGAGGACTGTTCCGCGGCGCAATTAACGAAAGCGGCGCCACCGCCACAGTGTTCGCGGCGCATGGCCAGCCACTCGCTCAAGTGGAGAAAGAGGGCGTGGCATTTGCGACCGCTAAAGGGGCTAAGTCCATTGCCGAACTGCGCCGCTTGAGCTGGCAGCAGATCATGGAACCCATTCCTGCCGCCGGCCCCGGTGAAAAACAGCCGACGTTCCGCTTCGGCACAGTGATCGACGGATACGTCTTTCCTCTTTCAGCGTTAGAGACCTACCTGCAGGGCAAGCAAAACGACGTGCCCACGCTGATGGGCTACAACCTGAATGACAACACCGGACCCGTCCCTCACCCTGACACTACTCTGGCCGACTTCAAGAAACTGGCGAAGAGTCTCTACGGCAATTCGAGCGATGAGTTCCTAGCGCTCTATCCGGCGTCTACGGACGACGAAGCCAAATCGGCGTACATGTACGCAACCTGGGACCGCGTTCGCTCCAGCGTGTACTACTGGGCCACATGGAGAACAAAGACCGCCAAGACGGGCTTCTACTCCTACTTCTGGGATCACACCCTGCCTGGCCCTGACTCTGACAGATTTGGCGTCTTCCACACGTCCGAAGTTCCCTATGTGCTCAACTCGATTGCAAAGTCTGACCGGCCCTTTACGGAACAGGACCGAAAGATAGCCGACACCTTGTCGACTTACTGGTCCAACTTCGTCAAGACCGGCAATCCCAACGGTCCCGGCCTGGCGCACTGGCCATCTACTGCGGAAGCTCCCGCAATGACAATGGAAATCGGCAACAAATACCAGCCGATTCCCATCACTGGCGACAAGCAGAAGCAGTCGTTCTTCGAGAAGTACTGGAACTCCCCGGAGCGGCTGGCGAAATAGCCCAGCATTATCTATGGCGATGTACGCACCAGACTTCCGATCGCGTGATGAAGCAATAGTTCAATCGCGATTCAGCATCGCTGCGGACCAGAATAGGCCTTAATCCTCGCAAAACGCCGTTGTATGCGGGGGCCCTGGCTTTGCGCGAAATCTCAAGTGCCGTATCGTATCGACAATACTCTGCGAGCAGGAATTTAAATCGCTCTATGTCATTTTGGGGCGAGTTCGCCGTACCAATAGACTGCTGTGACGCCGCCGTCCATCTGGAAGTCACTGCCGGTGATAAAGGCTCCGTCATCACCCTTGAGAAGTGCCCCAACGGTCCCTACTTCATCTGGTGTGTAGGCACGTCCGGCAGGGGATATCTCGATCATGCGGCGATAGCCGGATCCGCGTGGCCCGGCCAGCTCATCGTTCGCAAGCGGCGTGATGATGATGCCCGGGCTAATCGTGTTAACCCGCGCGCCGCGCTTTCCCCAACGGACAGCTTCTGCCATGACACGGAGCGAGTTGCCGCGCTTTGAAATCTGGTAAGCGTGCAGTGGGTTCTTGATCTGGTTCAGCTGAAGCATGGGGAGCGATAGCAGTTCGTCGACCGGCGTGGTGGCAAGGATGGCGTTCTGTTCGCTTGAGAGCGGTGGGAGACGATGGCCCGACTGTGAGGCGATCACGACTGCTGAGCCGCCGCGAGCGATGACATTGCCAAACTCCTCCAGTACCAGCGCGGTGCCATATAGATCGACTTTGAGGATTGGTCTGCCCGGCGAAATCTGTACAAGTAGTAATGAGACAAACTGGTATGGAAGGAGCCTGGAATGGCGCGAGGGCCGAAGCACCGGCCGGAGCAGATCGCAGGGAAGCTTCGGCAGATTGAAGTAGGCACAGCCAGCGGTAAGTCAGTCGCCGAGGCCTGCTGAGAGGCAGCGATCATAGAGCAGACCTACTACCGCTGGCGCAAGCAGTATGGCGGTCTTGGCGTGGATCAGGCCAAGCGGCTCAGGGAGTTGGAGCAGGAGAACTCGAAGCTGAAGAGGCTCGCGGCAGAGTTGAGCCTGGACGAGCAGGTTCTTCAGGATAAGGTCATGTGGTGGGATGATTGCGTGCCCCGTCCGGAGTGACTGCTTTGCAGTCACCGGACGGGATTACGCCTTTGTTTCTATTGAACGGTGAGGCTCACCGCACTGGAACTAGTCACCTGATGGGTCTGAGTAGCGCCACCGCAGCCCGTGCTGACGGCTGCCGCAGCCATCAGAATGAGCGCTGCGCATGCTGTTAACCAGGCGCCGCGCGCTGTCAGTTTCTTCCGAAGTGCCAGGAGTGGGAGCAAGAGGATTGGCAAGAGAATGCCAGCGGTGGCTGCGCCCGGTAAGGATTCATAGAAGACAACCGTAACTTGATAAGTTCCCTTGGGGGTTGTCGCAGAGGTGGCGATAGTCACCTGGTTGGTCGAGGCGGAATAGGTGCATGTTGCGCCAACAGGAAGATTCAGGCAAATCACGCTGACATTGCTTGCCGTGGAAGGCAGAGTCACCGCATAACTCGCCGTGGACCCAGCTGTAACGGTGGCCGTCAAGGTAGTAAAGTTTGGCGGAGTTGCTGTTGACCCAGCGGAATCTACTTCGAACATCAGCGAACTGGAAGCACCTCCGCCCGGCGATGGAGTCTGAACGGTAATTGCCGTGTAGCCCGCGGCTGCGGTGTTTGATGCGGGAATCAGCGCTGTAAGCCGTGTTGCGCTTACATATGTAGTGGAGAGCGCGCTGGAGCCCCAATAGACAGCCGAATTTGCCATAAAGTTCAAGCCGGTGACAGTAAGGGTGAGGGCGCCACCACCAGCGCTGGTAAACGCAGGTGACATGCTGCTCATAACCGGAACAGGATTGTTCACGGTCAGCGTCACTGTTGCCGTCGCTGTGTTGTAATTAGTTGCATCGTTCGGCGTGAATGTAGTGGAAAGTGTGTCATACCCGGGGGCTGGTGTGATTCCAGCAGCCGGAGTGTAGACGAAGCTGCCGGGCACCGACGCCGTCGCGTTCAGTTGCGTTGCGTTCAGTGCCGTGCCGTAAAGGATTGCTGAAGGTGCTGACCAGGTGATGGCTGGCGTAGCCTTGTCGATCTTCAACGTCCCCAGAGCTGATCCTCCGCCCTGGTAGTTGCTATCGCTGCTGATGAAGGTGCCGGTAACCGCGTAGCTTCCAGCATTTGTCGCGCTCGCCGGGCTATAGGCCCATGTGCCGGCGACTGTTGCGCTGTTTACTCCCGTCGCAGTGGCCGAACATGTATGCGGGCTTCCGTCGTAGACAACCTCATTGCAAGTTAATGCCAGAGCCGGCACGGCCTGGTTTACGAGCAGTGGAACGGTTTTAGTGGCGGTTGTGTAATCGGTCGTATCGTTGGGTGTGAAGGTGACTGATAGATTCTGTGTGCCAGCGGCGAGCACAGCGCCAGATGCAGGTGAATAGGAGAATGTTCCCGCTGGTGTCGTTGAAGCATTGAGTTGCGTATTACTCAGTGCCGTGCCATATGTGATGGCTGAGGGCGTAGCCCAGACGATCGTCGGCGTCAGCTTCAGGATCGACAAATTGTGCGAGGCGTCCAAACTGGTGGCGAAGTAGCTTCCAGCATTGAACACAGCCTGCATGGTATAGGTTCCCGCGGACAGGCCTGCCGGCAATGCGTAGGAAACCGTAGCTGCGCCACCCGTAACGGTACTGCTCGTTACAGGCGTACCAATCACCGTGCTGCCGTTAAGAACCGTGAAGGTCACCGTAGATGCATTCACGGCTCCCGAGTCGCTCGACACGGCAGCCAATAGAGTTACTGCCTGCGAGGCCGTGCTGTAGTACGCGGACACAATGGAAGCTGTTGTAGCGGTCTTTGACGTTACGGTCTGCGTCATCGTACCCGGATTTGCAACTGTGAAGTTGGAGTCGCCTGCGTAGATCGCGGATATTGGATCGGAACCGGCTGCCAGTGATGAGGTAGTACAGGAGGCCCTGCCGGTGGAATTCACTGCCACGGAACCGCAGCCTGAGATCGTGCTGCCGTTAGCTGCAAAGTTGACGGCGCCGGATGGGACAACAGGAGTGAGTGCTACTCCTCCGAGTTGTGCCGTAAACGTCACTGAGTCGTTGACGAAAGTAGAACTCGACGGAGATGCTGTTAGGCCGAGGGTAGCGGCAAGTGCCGATACCGACTGTACCGTTGGGGCAGCACTGTTGTCGCTGCCGTTGTAGTTCACATCGGCCGAATATGTTGCGACAATCGCATGCGCACCTGCGTTTAGCGCGCTCGTGGTGCAGGTAGCCACTCCGGTGCTGGTGTTCACCGCTACAGCGGAGCTACAGCCGGTGATGCTGCTCCCGTTCTCAGTGAAGGTAATCGAGCCTGAATAGGGAACAACAGCGGAGCCAGACAACGGCACAACTGTAGCCGTGAAGGTCACGGAATTATTGACGCTGAAACTGTTACTTGGACTGCTGCTGGCAACCGTGGTTTTGGTGCCTGCCTTGTCTACCGTATTCGACGCTGTGCTTGAAGTGCTGCCGTTGTAGTTTCCATCGTTGGCATAGGTTGCTGTGATGCTGTGCGAGCCGGAGGTCAGCGCCGTGGCTGTGCAGGTTGCCACGCCGGTGCTGGCGTTGACCGCAACAGCGGAGCCGCAGCCAGTGATGCTGCCAGTTGTATCGGTGAAGGTCACGCTGCCTGAGTAAGG
>CAIMKZ010000017.1 GCA_903842065.1 uncultured Acidobacteriaceae bacterium
ATGTCCTGCACCCCCCCCCCCCCCCCCCCCGATAAGTACAACTATTCCAACAAGAAATGGGATCTTTGAATTGAGTCGCATACGATAATTATGCACTTCCCCGCAGCTCATTCAACAAAGCGCGGCTGGTCATCCATTACACAGAATCGACATTCGCTCCCCTCACATCGCCGGTGCTGCAGGGCTCGCAATTTTGCAGCCCTGCTGCTCCTCACCGGCAAAGCCTCTTTCCCATCCCACTTCAAATGAAGCTATTGATAAAGCACCATACAGCGCGGACGAATGCTCGCGGAACTCCCGCTCGTCGCAATCGACATCCCCCACCCCGTACCTTGCCCCAGGCTGAGTGTATGTGCCGTGTCGTTACATGACGTACTGGATGTCCCCGCAATCTGGCACGTTACCGGAGACGCCGTTCCATTGCCTGACGTACCGGTCAGAATCGTGAAGGTCACCGTTTGGCCCGTACCCGGCGCAACATCGATGGAGCAGAACAGGTTGCTCACTGTTGCCGAGCGCGGAGACAGCTCGTACACATTGTTGTAGTAGCCGTTAGCGCCATAGATGTTCACGCCGAAATAATTTGTCGTGTTTGACCCCATCTGTGATGCCTGCCCAAACGTGACCACTGGAGCCCCCGGCGTCACGATCGTCGGCATGCAGCCAACCGGATACCAGATCGATGTGCCTGGGTCATACGTCATCCGAACAGTGGACCCTATCGACGGCGTGCAGGCGGATGCAATGTTGCCGCCTGTCGCCAGAGTCCACGCCGCATCCACGATGAACGTCAATGCGCACCCATAGCCTGATATCGTGCACGACCTTGGTGGTGTAACCGTCGCTATCGCAGCGGTCCCGGTGATATGCGTGGTTTGTGCTGTCGGCGCAATCGTCGCCGCAGATGCAATGCTGCTCCCGATAGGCGAAGCCTGAACTCCTTGAAGCACCGTGGTTGTCACAGCCGATGAACCCAGCATCACCGAGTTCGAGCCGGCTCCGGTCGCTCCGTATCCGATCGCGATCTCATTCGTATCCCCGTTGCTGTTTGCCTTTGACTTCGCTCCCAGAAATACACTGTTGCTGCTTGTGCTGTTGGCAGTAGCGCCATCCGCGATATATCTCCCGGCAGACTCGCCCACCGCTACCAGGCCGCTTCCAGTCGTATTTCCCTCGGCCGCGCCGTACCCTACAAACGCATTGCCGGATCCCGTACTGTTCGACAGACCCGAATCCCGTCCCATAAATGCGTTCTGCGTGCCCGAAGTGTTGCTGTAGCCCGACACGAAGCCTAGAAACGTGTTATCGCTCGCCGTGTTGTTGTAGCCGGCGCTGTTGCCTAACGCGGTGGTCGACGATCCCGATACATTTGCCTGACCGGCAGCTACGCCCACAAACAGATTGTTCGTTCCCGTTGTCGTGCTCTGCCCAGCCAGGTACCCAACGAAACTATTTCCCCCTCCGGTCGTATCGCTAAATCCCGCCCCGGCGCCAACAAATGTGTTTTGTGTCGCCGTCGTGCTCAGCGTGCCGGAATTGTATCCAACATAGGTATTATGATCACCAGTCGACGATGTGCCGGCACTGTAACCTACATAGGTGTTTGCGTTGGATGTCACATTTGCCACGCCCGCATAGGAACCTACCACCGTGTTGAAGCTGCCGGTTGTATTGTTCAGGCCTGCATCGTATCCATCGAACAGGTTCCAATTCCCGGTCGTGTTCGAGTAGCCGGCGTAAGTTCCGTGACACGACGTATTCATCGCCGTCGTCGTGCTGTAACACGCGGCATATCCGAACGCGTCGATCCAGCTCGCCGCCGTGGCACTGTAACCGGCAGCGGCCCCAAAGAAGGTATTATCCTGACCTCCTTGCACATTCGCTCCGGCGTTGAAGCCCACCATTGTGTTCTCTCGGCCGTTCATCAGGTTTGAGCCTGCTGAATAGCCGATCGCCGTGTTCCGGTACCCGAAACTCTGATTGATGTCCGGTATGGAGTGCTGAAAGAGTAGGTAACGTCCGGCGTTCACACCAAGGAACATATTGCCGGCAACGGCACCGCTGCCATCCGAAGCCACGGCCTGAGTGGTTCTGCCCTCCACACTCACATTTCCAATCGAATCCTCAAATATCTGATCCGCAGGCGATGCGGTGATCGGCTTCACGGAAATATTGCTGATTGTGAGACCGCTCGCGTTCGCATCTGGCGTGAATATAAGTGGCGTTGTATCGGCCGTTACTATGCCTTCGGTGACCACATCGTTGGACTGGATCGGCGACCAGCAAGCCGGACCGTTCGAGTTATAGCAATGATCGATGATTGTCGTCCCGCCCAGCTTCGCCGTAAACGTGCCCGGTTGCGTCAGGTTAGTAACCGTAAACGCTACTCGGTAGTGCCCACCGGCCGAAATCGATACCGGATAGGAAAGCGAACTCGTGTTTCCGGAGTTGTTTACCCAGTTACCCGACCAGGATCCTGTCCATCCAGCCGAACTCCAGCCCGCCGCTGATAGCAGTTCAGAACCTATCGAAGCCTGATCGTACGACGCTCCTGAGTTTTCCAGCAACGTCGTTCCTGCCGCAACGGTACCCGGGCATTTCACATTTCCGCCCGCTGTAGTCGTGCAGCCATTTGCCGGCAAGGCTGCGTTGGCTGTCGTTTGCAGGCCGGATTCGGCAACTTGTGCGCGGCTGATCTCCGCCGCAAGATTCGACTGTGCAGCCGCGCCCAGATTGCTTAATGCTGCCGCGGCGGTTGCGGCGCCGGTGCCGCCGGCCGTCACCGGCACCGAGTTCATGCCGCTTACTTCTGTCCCGTTTGCCGCATAATATGCAATCTGGCCCGTGGTCCCCGAATCCACTATGCCCGAGCCGCCTGAGCCGCCACCCGAACCCGATCCACACGCCGACCCTGTTGGTGTTATGTACCCAGATGTATCGATTTGCAGGCAGTTGCGGCCACTTGAAGCCGCCAACCCAGGCAGCTTCACCGCCGTCGGCCCAAGAAACGCCGCCACTAGACTCGAGCCAGATCCCGCGTAGATATCCGTCTCCGCGCCCGATCCCGACTCGTAGTTCAGCCGGATGTGCCCCGTCGAATTGCTCGCATTGATGTATGTATCGCCGCTGTTCGTACTCTGATATGCCTTGATGCTGTCCAGCCCGCCGATCGCCGAGTTCAGCGCCCAGTTGTTGCTCGCGTCTTTCACCATGTACCACTGGCTCGCGCCGTTCCAGTCCTTGTAGGTAAACGATCCCTTCTGGCTCGTCGTCTGGCCCGGCCACAAAAAGTAGTCCACTTCGGCGTTTGCGTTGTTACGCACTGTGATCGTACCCGCCGATTGCGTAGTTCCGTTCACCTGAAGCGTTCCGTTGAGCTGTGCATTTCCTGCGTTGTTAATCGTCGCTACCGTCGTCGGCGATGCGCCGCCGCTCGAAAAGCTAACTCCACCCGTACCGGAATTCGACGAGCAGTTGAAGCACACCGACCCGCCGCCCGCTGCATTCAGATACGTCTGCGGATTGCCGCCCGCCGTCGTATTTTCCTGAACGCCTAGCCTCGATACGTTGTTCAGCATGTCCTGCAATGCCCACACCTGTTGGCCGCTGGCGCCATCCTGCGGACCCCACTCCCAGACCGCCTGATAATTGCCCGGCGTGCCTGGAACATCGGTAAAATACTCGTCCTGTAGCCCGCGAACATGACCCTGGCCCGTGCCCAGGAAGTAGTGGTTGGTAATCGTCGCGTCGGTCTGGCTGCGATAAAGATCGCCAGTCACCCCGTTGAAACCGCGATGAAAGCTATCCCAGAAGCTATTGTGTGTGCCGTTGTCTGTCAGCTTGCCTGTAAACATCGTCCCGGCTGTAATCCAGCTGTTGTACTGGCTCCCTGCATCGGCGGCCACCTGCTGCGTCGAGTTTTCGTTCCGCAGTCCTACAATCGTATTGTTCTGCGCGTTCGAACCCAGATGAAGCGCCGTCGCGCAGCCCTCTACATCGCCGCCGGTGAACGTGTTTCCATCGCCCTGTTGCAGATTGATTCCATACGTGCCCGCTATCGGGGAGCCGCCGCTAGTCGGGCAGTTGATGTGCAGTCGAACAAACGTGCTCGCATTCAGCCAGTCCGTAGTCGCCGCATTCGCCGTCTGATGCCCAATCGCATTCACTCCCGTCTGGAACCCGCCGATCTGCACGTCCTGAATCGTTCCGCCCGTATAATTCCCTGTTCCATCCAGCGTTACGCCATTTTGATTCGAATTACCCAGCAGATACAGGCTCTCCAGATCCAGTTCCTGCGTGCGGTAGATTGCAATTCCCTGCGCCGTCGATGCCGATGCCGCCGTCGTGTTAATCACCGCGTTATCCATGTGGAAGCCCGGCGTATCCACCGCGTAGCTCGCATCGCCAACTTGCACCGCCGCACTCACACCCGAATAGGCGATCGCCGTTCCGCCCGCGCTTCCGTTCGCCGCCGAGCCGCCACGCAACGCGCAGCCACGCAACGACACGTTCCGCGTCCCCGCAGCCACCACAATCTGATTTGCCGTCGCTATCGTCGCGCACGGCATCAACACCGTCACATTCGAAGTCGATATCGTCACATTCGACCCCATCGAAACGCTGCCTGTGTAGTTCCGCGCGTCGCACGTGCCTCCATAGGCCCCGCTCAACGAGTTCACGCAAGCCTGAAGCTTTGCCCCAAAGTCCGCGCCCGGATACTGATCAACGTCTCGCGACGAACCCACCGGCCCTGTACCCACCAGACCCGCATACGTTCCACCGCCAGGCAGATTGCCACCGCCGCCGTTCAGTTGTGTCCCAAAGCTCTTCGAACCGGCCGCGTTCCAGACCGTGTACCCACCGGATCCCTTCAAAAGATTGCCCGCAAAAAAGCTCTGGTTCTGGCCTGAGATCAGATTCACCGGTGCAGCGGTATTCCACGTCCCGGCCGCGTTCACGCTCGCCGTCGTCGTCGATGAGCAGCCTACGCCGCCCTGTGTCAAAGTCACCGCGCCAATGCTGCCATCGCTGTTCACTGCCGCCGTTGCCTGGGCCGTACAGCTCCCGCTGAACGCAACCGGCACGCTTACGCCGTATGGATCCCAGCCCGCACCATGCTCAGCGCCAACACTAACCGCCGTTACCGCGCCGCCCGCTGACGTCACTGTCAGCACGGGCTGTAGTGCGGTCCAACTCGGCAGTACCACCGCGTTCCTCACCGTCCAGCCCTGCTGACTGCCCGTAAAATCAAGTACCAGGCCCGTCGGAGGCTCCGCCATAGCTGCCGCATTGCCAGCCAGCGCCACAAAGTTATCCATCACATTGTTCGAGCCCGCACCTGCCGTAAATCCGTGCACTGCCTGCACCGTAATATTCTGCCAGCGATTCGAGTCCGCATTCAGCCCCAACGGCGTCGTGCCCGGAAGCGCCGGAATCGCAATGCCGGTGTTCACTCCGCGAATGTCGATATTGCGAAACTCACTCCACTGCGGCCACTGCGCCAGATACATGCCGCACGTGTGCGTCGAGCGTGCTCCCAAATACTGCGCCGCCATCGTATCCACGCCCGTCGTCGCAATCTCAAGATTCGCTACCTCGGCAACCTTCAGCCCGTTGCCACCCAAACCCGTTGCCGCCTGCATCGCGATCGCGCAGTTGCCAACCGCCCATCCCGCCCCGCTGCCCGTCGTCCCGCTCAATCCGTTGCCGCCCGGCGAAAATACCGAGTTCGGCTCCAGCAATCGGCTGATCTGGCAGCTGCCCGCCACCGCACGTCCTTTGGCTGGCGCACAGGACGCATCCACGCTCTGGTCCACATAGATCGTCAGATCGTGAAGCCGTGTATTGCTCAGAATGCTCATACTGTCGGGCGCGGAAGCTAGAACGTCCTGCCCCGGAAAGCCCTTCAGCGCCGATACCTGTTTGCCCATACCCCCAATCGACTCGCCTCGCCAGTTCAGCGTCCGCGTCTTGCATGTGCCTTCCGGTATCGTTAGCGCTACACCATGCGCGTTGGCATAATTCAACGCCGATTGCAGCCCGTTGGTGTCATCCGTTATCCCGTCGCAAACCGCGCCAAACTCCTTCACACTCCGCTCGGTCTGCTGGCTGCCGCTCGTGCGCAGGTCGCTTACTCGCACTCCGTTCGGATTTGTAAACGTATCCGCGCCCGTATACGTCGGCGGAATCAACACCGCGCCGCCCGTTCCCGCTGCGGTCACAGCCGCCTGTAGCGTTGTCTGCGCACTCCCCACCGCGGGCGACTGCACACCATTCACTGTCGGCGTGTTCAATGCTCCCGACATGTTGCCACCGGCCAGAGGAACAGATTTCGCCACCTGCACATCCACATAGTGCTTGTCCGCTGCCTGTAGCGGTACGCTCGGGTCGCCGCTCAATATCAGCGGACCGGTTAGTGTGCCACCGGCTGTCGTCAGCATGCTCTGGGCTAACTGCGACACCGCCTGATCCACGTACGCCTTGCTCGCCGCCTGCACCGCCTGCGCCGACGGCATCACCATCGCACGAACCTGCGCCAGAGTCACCGTCGCCGCCGCGGGAATCACCCAGTACTCCGTGCTCGTCGACCCGTCGCTCATGTAGTAGACGGCTGTGTAGTATTGCCCAGCCGGCAGTGACCCCTGATTCGGCGCAAGGTTTACACTCACAAAGCCGGTCGCCGGTATCTTCACTGAAAGGCTATCGGCCGCTACCGCCTGACCTGTTGCTGTCGTAAACGCTGGCCAGCGTACGGTCAGCGTTCCCGAGCCAGCCCGTCCGTTTGCCAGATACACCGTTCCCTGAACCGTCGTCGTCGTCACACCCTGTGCGCTGACGTCGCTCGTCCACAGCCCCATCGCCATCAGCAGGCAAATCAGCCCGCACGTCGCTGCCCGCCAGGCGGCACGAACCATCTCCATCTGCTTCATCTCGCTCTCTTCCTCGTTTGACTCCGGTTCCCGATACAATCACCGGTCTACTTCCGCGCGCCTCTCCGTTCGCCCTCGACTCAACTCCAGTCTCCCGGCAAACAAAAGCGGCGATCCCCATAGCGGGAATCGCCGCAAGCCCTGTGCGCCCATCGTCCTTCCGCTTGCCCCTTTACTCATGTAATTGAGGCGAAAACCGGCAACTGAGCTTACATCTTTTTCTTGCTCAGTTCCATTTCGGATTGATTGTCTTCAGATTAACCAATCGGAGCCTAATTGCCTGCAACTCCCAGGCAACATTCTTATCCCTTATATATCTAAACTTTACGAGCAATACCCCCTCGCTCTCCCGTTGACACCTATCTCCAGCAACGTCAAATCCCCTCCGATTCCGCCTGTAACGGCGCAGACCTCGCAAAAATACAGCCTGCGAACCGCGCTCGGATCCTCTCCGAGCGGGACGCAGGCTGTATGGATGCTTTCCGTTCTTTCTGCCCGTGCCTACCGGCCGATCACAAGTACGTGGTAGGTATCAACCTTGTAGGGAGATGGACGAGGAGCCTGTGCCGGCCCACCAGGACCTCCCGGCCCGGGCCCGCCAGGACCAGGGCCCGCAGCCGGTCCACCGGGAGCGGCAGGAGCTGCCGGGCCTTGGCCTGGTGCAGGCGTCGGTGGCGCTGGAAGCCGTGTCGGCATCGGTACGTTCGGATCGCGCTCGGCGGTGATCGTGTACAGCCGGTCCGTCGTCGGATCGTAATCCATCGTGCGAGCGCCTACTTCCGTCTCAATCTTTCCAAGCACCGGATACCCGGCAGCCTTGGCATCCACTACCGTAATAATCCCGTCGCCCGTCGAGGCAAACGCCAGATTGAACTTGGCACTATAGCCGGCTCCGTCCGGACCTTCGCCGATCTCTGAAGACCCCAGGACTTTGCCCGTCTTGGCATCCACTGCAAACATCTTGTTGCCACGGCAGATCTGGAAGATCCGGTCATTCACCTCGTCGTAGGCAAGGCCAGAGCCGCTCGTGCAACCTGTCGTCCAACGCGCATCGATCTGCTTCGTCTTCGCGTCGACGCGGGCCAGAACCCCGCCAATGTTCCCAAACACATGTCCCTTCCCGTCGGCGGTCTGAGCCTCGAGTCTTCCTTCGGGCGTATCGATCGTCGCTACCACCTCTTGCGTGACCGTATCGATAGCTATGGCATTGGCGCCACCGGTTCTGCCGTTATACGACCAAACCGTCTTTGTCACCGGCTCAAATACGATACCGTCGGGATTGTATTGACTCGGTATCGTCTTCACCTTGGCAAACGTCTTCGTGTCGAAGATCACGATCCCGCTCGCATCCGAAATGTAGCCAAACTTGCCCGCTGCGTCCAGCGCGACGCCGTGGCTGCCCTTCAGGCCATCCACTGTACCGAGCAGTTTGCCTGTCTTGGCATCGAGAATCTCAAAGCTCTGGCCGTGCGATACATACAGCCTCTGAGAAGCACTGTCGATATGCACGTAATCCCAACTCGATGCACCGCCGATCTGCCATTTGGCGATCACATGGTAAGGCTGCTGCGCTGCCAGACTGGCAGGCACACCAGCAACGCCGGCGGCTATTACCGCGGCACAGATAATTCCAAACGCGATACGCGTGATCGCAGATTTTGACATAGTAGACTCCAATCCAGAATGGATTGAACAAACACTACTCGGTCCACCCTGAAGCGAGGCTTAACGCTTTCGGTCTCCCAGCAACTTCCCCTGCGCCCACCCGCATGCTTTACCCTCAGAATAAGCATCAGTCAGCAGCCAGGAGCCGCCTTTTGCGCATCGTCCTCTCCAACATCGGCACCTTCGGCGACATCAACCCCCTCATCGCAATCGCCCTCGAACTTAAGCGCCGCGGCCATGCCCCTGTCATGGCCATCCCCGCCGTCTACCGCCCCAAGATCGAGCCCCTCGGCATCGAATTCCATCCCATTCGCCCCGATATCGACCCGTCAAACACCATCCTTGTCGAGATGATCTACGACGTCAAAAAGGGAACCGAGCGAGGCCTTCGCGAATTCCTCTATCCCGTCCTCCGCCAGACCTATGACGACCTCCTCGCCGCCGCCACCCAGCCCGTACGCGCCGATCTCCTCCTCCTCGGCGAGTTAAACTACGCCGGACCCATCGTCGCAGAAGCCACCGGAATCCCCTGGGCTAGCTACGTCCTCGCTCCCTTCTCCTTCTTCTCAGCCTTCGATCCCCCCGTACTTCCTCCCTTTCCCGGCCTCGCGCACTTCGACAAACTCCCCGGCATGGGCCACGTCATGCGTAGTGTCGCGCACTTCGTCACCCGCGAATGGCCCGAGCCGGTCTACGAACTCCGCCGCCAGCTTCGCCTGCCTCACGGCCCAAACCCCATCTTCGACGCCAAGCACTCCCCGCATCTTGTTCTTGCCCTGTTCTCCCGCGCCCTCGGCATCGAGCATAAGGACTGGCCCGACAATACCCGAATCACCGGCTTCTGCTTCTACGACTCCGACGCCGGCAACGCCAGCCTCCCCCCGCACCTCGAAGACTTCCTGAACGCCGGCGATCCCCCCATCTGCTTTACCCTCGGCTCCGCCGCCGTCCTCGCCGCTGGCAACTTCTACGAAGTCTCCGCCCAGGCCGCCATCCGCTTGGGGACCCGAGCCGTACTTCTCATCGGCGCCGACCCCCGCAACCGGCCTCAGCAGCAACTCCCCGATTCTATCTGCGTCGCCGAGTACGCGCCCTTCACCGCCCTCTTCCCCCGCGTTGCCGCAGTCGCCCATCAGGGAGGCGTCGGAACCACCGCGCAGTGCCTCCGCGCCGGCTGTCCGATGCTCATCATGCCCTACTCACACGATCAGCCAGACAACGCGCGCCGCATGAGCCGACTCGGAGTCTCCCGCACCGTCCAGCGCAGCCTCTACACTCTGCCACGCGTCGCCCAAACCCTCAACACCCTGCTCGAAGAGCCTGCATACGCAGCCCACGCCAAAGCTGCCGCTTCCGTCGTCGCCTCTGAAGACGGCGTCCGCTCCGCCTGCGACGCCCTCGAACAACTCCACACCCGCGCCAAATAGAAATGCCTCCGGTCTCCTGAGAGATATGCTCGCCCGCAAAGAAACCGGAAGGGTGCGAATTCACCACAAAAAGCAAAGGGGCCAGCCCAACTCGGCTGACCCCTGAACCCTGATCCCTGACTCCTGCCTACATATTCCCTTCGCCCGCCCGCATCGACTCGTTGAACTTGGGCTTGGTAAAGTCGAGTGCAGCCGCAAGCGCAGCCTGGTAATCCGCAGCCTTGGCCATCAGCGCCGGAGTAGCCGCAGCAAACTCGCCGTCGAGCTTCATCAGCCCCTCTGCCGCCTCGTGGCCGGCCATCCGTAACATGTCGGCCTCTCTGGCATTCAGATACATCGCGTCGCGCGGGTCGGCTATCCACACCGGCGCGCCTTCGCCCAGCACGCCAGAAAGCCAGTACACCTTGCTCAGCATGTAGGCCAGCCGCCGCTGGTCGTCCGTCTCGGAAAATGTAAACTTCTTCTGCCACCGGCTCCAGTAGCGCGTAGTCAGCGACACCGGCTGAAGGTTGCCTGTCTTCAGAAACTCGAGCTGTCCGTTGTCCACCGACTTGCGCACGGCGTTATAGACCAGACTCTCAGCGTAGGGCTGCTCAATCGAAGGCACCAGTTCGGCGATGGTCTTGGTGATGCTGGCCGCCACCTTGGCGTGCAGGTTGTGTCCGCCGCCATCGGCCAGATGCATCTCGCCGTGCACCACAAACGTATCGGAACCGGAGCCCGACTTGTGGAACGGCCACTGGAACTTCCCAAACGCCACCGGCAGCCCGGCCAGCGTCACATAGCACTGCGGATGCGGATTGCGCAGCCGCTTGGCCTGCGATCCAAGGTGCATAGTGATCTGTTTGGCCAGCTCCGCGTTGCCAAGGTCGAAGCCCTCGCTCAGTTCCAGTTGCAGCGTCTTCGTCTCAGCCCCGCCAGCAAGCCCAAGCACAAACACCGCAGTGGGCTGACCGTCCAATGCCGCGCCCTGCGAGTTGGATACAAGTACAAGGCCGGCATTTTTCGCGGCCGCTTCAATCTGCGCAATCAAGGAGGATTTCACTTCTGCTGTCATAATTCGCGAGTCCTGCGTGAATTTGCTACCGGATTATTTTACCCGCACTGGCAGCGGCAGAGAGGCTCAGCCGCCGTACTCCGGCATCGAGAAGCCCTTCTCGGAACGCGTCTCGCCGCGGCTGGTGCAGTAGATGCCGGGCTCGTCCTCGACCGGACAGCGTGTCTCGCACAGGCCGCAACCGATGCACAGCGTCGTATCGACAATCGGCGCCTTTACCTGGATCGGCCCGTCCGGCGTCATGAACTCGGTGTCGACCAGCACGATGGCCTTGGGCGAGGTGGGACACTTCTGCTCGCAGACGCGGCACGGCTCGGCGATCGAATACGGCATACAGCGGTTCTTGCGGATCCACGCCGTACCGATCCTGGTCTGCTGCTTTTGCGGAATCGTAATCGGCTTGATTGCGCCGGTGGGGCAGACCTGGCTGCACAGCGAGCAGTAGTACTCGCAGTAGCCGATGCGGGGCACAAGCACAGGAGTCCAGAAACCGAGCAGACCGCCTTCGTTCATGGTGAACTGGAGTCCGTTTGTGGGACAGACCTTGAGGCACTCGCCGCAGCGGATGCATTTGGAGAGGAACTTGTCTTCGGCGAGCGCGCCGGGCGGGCGGATCAGTTTTTCCGAGGGGCGCTCGGAGGCTGAGACGCTCAGCACGGGCGCGGCGACGATGCCTAGCGCTGAGGTGAGGATCAGCTCGCGGCGCGACAAGCCCATCGAATCCGGTTTTGCTTTGGGCGCGGTGAGTTGGATCTGGATCGCGTCCTGGGGGCAGCGGGTATCGCAACTGAAGCAGTGGAAGCACTCGGCCTCATGCCACTTCTCGTCGGCGTGTGAGCCGGCCTGCGAGACACAGTGCAGCGCGCACTGCTGGCAGCTGTTGCACTTGTCCTTGTCGGCCTTCAGCTTGAATGGATGCCAGCGCGATAGCACGCCGAGCAGCGCGCCGGTGGGGCATAGATATCTGCACCAGAAGCGGGGACGCACGAGATTCAGCAGAATGACGGCGAGGAAGATGGCTCCCAGTACAGCTCCCTGACGAAAGGTGGTGTGGATCATCTGGCTATGCAGGAAGTCATTCCAGCGATCTGCGGGAAAGGGCAGGCCGGTGCGATGCACCAATGCGGTCGCGGCCTCGGTGGCGTGCATTGCTGCGGGCAGAACCGCGGCGGAGAAGGAGCGGTAGAGGAACGAGAGCGGATCGAGATAACCGGCAAAGTCCAGCGTGAAGACGCTTGAGACAACGACGAAGAGCAGGATGAGGTACTTCCAGCGCAGGTGCCGGGCTGGCTCCTTGTGGTGCCTGGTCCACTTCAGCTTTTGGAATAGATAGGTGAAGAAGTGCACGAGCGAGCCCATAGGGCACACCCAGCCGCACACATAGCGGCCGAAGAGGAGCGTGACGACGACGGTGATGAGAGCGAAGCCGAAGGCCGCGATAAAGGTGCGCGAAGCCAGCATGCTGACTAGGCCGAGCAGCGGATCGAAGTGGAAGAAGCGTTCGACGGGGCCGATCGTCTCGCTGCCCGAAGTGCGCGTCATGAACAGCACGGCCAGGAAGAGCGCGAAGAAGAGCGCCTGGCAGACGATTCGTACCAGATGCACGCGGCATATGGAACGGGTTGGCTTGGCTTTCAAGATCATCCTCCCGAGGGCGTGGAGCCGCGCGCTGGCAGCTCAGGCTTACTCTACGCGCGCGTCAGCACCGAGAGGTTTCTTGCCAGGATCGGGAACGCTTCTTTGGATTGCGTGCCCGGGAACTGCTTCAGCTTGCGCTGGAGCGTCTTTAGCAGCACATCGTTTGAAATGCCCTTCAATATCTGCTGGGTCTCTTCGGCCGATATGTCTTCGAGGGTTCCGTTCACGCTCGAGTAGCCACCATCCTCCGGGCAACTGTCCTGGCAGCGGATGCAGCCCATTAGAGCGTTGTGGCTGCTGCGCATCATCCAGTTCGGGAAGGCTCCGGGGCGCTCGTTATAGAGCGTGACGCACTTGTCGATGGTGATTGGGAAGCCGGTCTCGGAGATGCACGACGTGGGGCAGCTGCGGGCGCAGCGGTCGCAGTGGTTGCAGCGGTTCATCACGCTCAACTGCGTCCAGCTGTCTTCGCCGAAGTTGTAATCGGTCAGGAAGGCATAGAGGAGCAGGTAACTTCCCATGCCGTCTACGAAAATGAGGTTATTACGCGCGTACTGGCCCAGCCCGCTGCGGGCGGCGAGCAGCTTGAGCGGAGTGCTCTTGGAGACGTCGACGATGCGGCTGGTCTTGTTCTTGACGATCTCGTTCTGCACGATTGTCTTCATCCGCGCGCCGGTGTCGTCGGCGTAGTACTGCGGCGGAACCAGCACGCGAAGCTGCGAGCCGTTCAGGTTGAAGTTCACATACATCGACTTAGTGAACGCAGCAACCACGACAACCGATCTGGCTCCGGTGAAGTCTGCCGGGAGCTTGAAGCTCAACTTGGCAGTCTCGTCGCGGAAGGCTTTGGCGTTGGTGAACTGGCTGCCGGCGAGGACCTTGGCGTACTCGGCCTGCATCTCAGGAAACCGGCTGACCGGAAGGGTCTTGAACTTGTAGGCGGGAATCTGAGAGGGGTCCACGGTACGGCGCTGCTTGCCTCCCCATTCGCCTCTCTGACCAAACGCCTGCGGCAGCACGACTGCGGCCATCAGCGCCTGTATGAGCATCTCCCGGCGGTTCACAGTTCGCGGTCCGCTGTTGTCAGTTGTCATTCCGCTCTTGGGTTCCTGCATCGTCTGGGTCCTCTCGGGCACTCACTAAACCGTGGCACACGTATCATGAAGGCTTTTTATTTGACGGTCGAGCCCGCCAATAGTTACATGGCTCGCGAGCGCGTTCGGCGCCTCCCCCGGCCACATGCTGCCGCCAGAGACAAAACCGCCCGCAGGCTGCAAAGCCCACGGGCGGTAGATTTGATAACTTGCCAACTTACCGACTTACTACAGCCGGCAGATCAGCAGTTCGCGTTCGTAGATCATCTCGGGCGGCAGGTGGTCGTGCAGGGAGATGAACAGCTCCTCGTGGCCAATGACCTCCTTCTTCCACGCTGCCCGGTCCACTTCCATCAGCTTCTCGAACTTCTCGCGCGGGAAGTCCAGCCCCTTCCAGTTGATCTCCTCGTACACCGGCACCCAGCCGATGGGCGTCTCCTTGGCCAGGGCGTGGCCGTGCACGCGGTCCACGATCCACTTGACCACGCGCATGTTCTCGCCGAAGCCCGGCCACATGAACTTGCCGTTCTCGTCCTTCCGGAACCAGTTCACATGGAAGATCTTGGGCGTAAACGGCAGGTTGCGCTGCATCTTGATCCAGTGCCGGAAGTAGTCGCCCATGTGGTAGCCGCAGAAAGGCAGCATCGCCATCGGATCGCGCCGCACGTTGCCGATTGCCCCAGCAGCCGCTGCCGTAGTTTCAGAACCCATCGTCGCGCCCGTGTACACGCCCGACGACCAGTTAAAGGCCTGATAGACCAGCGGCATCGTAGTGGCGCGGCGTCCGCCAAAGATGAACGCAGAGATCGGCACTCCCTCGGGATTCTCCCAGTCTGGATCGATGCACGGGCACTGGCCGGCTGGCGCGGTGAAGCGTCCATTCGGATGCGCGGCGGGCGCGCCCGTCTGCTTGCCGATCTCCGGCGTCCAGCGGTTGCCCTTCCAGTCGGTGACTTCGGCGGGCGGCTCGTCGGTCATGCCCTCCCACCAGACGCCGCCCTCGGGAGTAAGCGCGACGTTAGTGAAGATGGTGTTCTTCGCCAGCGCAGCCATCGCATTCGGGTTGGTCGCCAAACTAGTTCCCGGCGCAACGCCAAAGAACCCGGCCTCGGGATTGATGGCCCGCAACTCGCCGTTCTTGCCGGGTTTGATCCACGCAATGTCGTCGCCTACCGTCGAGATCTTCCACCCATCGAAGCCCTTGGGCGGAATCAGCATGGCCAGATTGGTCTTGCCGCAGGCCGACGGGAACGCCGCCGCCACATAGGTCTTCTCGCCCTGAGGCGATTCGACGCCCAGGATGAGCATATGCTCGGCCATCCAGCCCTCGTCGCGCGCGATGTTCGAGGCGATGCGCAGCGCAAAGCACTTCTTGCCCAGCAGCGCATTGCCGCCGTAGCCGGAGCCGTAGCTCCAGATCTCGCGCGACTCAGGAAAGTGCACAATGTATTTGGTGTCGTTGCAGGGCCAGGCCACGTCCTTCTCGCCGGGGGCTAGTGGCTTGCCCACAGAGTGCAGACAGGGCACGACGCGCACGTCACCCTTGTCGATCTCTTTGAGGACGGGCGTGCCGACGCGCGCCATGATGCGCATATTTGCTACGACGTAAGCCGAGTCCGTGAGCTGCACGCCGATCTGCGACATGGGCGAGCCTACCGGACCCATGCTGAACGCCAGCACATACATCGTGCGGCCAACCATTGAGCCTTTGAACAGTCCCTTGAGCGTATGCCGCATCTCAACCGGATCGATCCAGTTGTTGGTCGGGCCGGCATTATCTTTTGCCTGCGAGCAGATATAGGTCCGGTCCTCCACGCGCGCCACATCGTTCGGGGTCGAGCGCGCGTAGTAGCATCCCGGCCACAACTTCTCGTTGAGTTTGGTAAACGTGCCGGCCTTCACCAGCTTGTCGCACAGACTGTCGTACTCGGCCTGCGATCCATCCACCCAATGAATCTGGTCCGGTTGGCAGAGTTCGGCCATCTTCTCTACCCAGCGGATCAGATGCTCGTTACTCGTCGGAACTGCAGCTTTGCTCATTACCATTGCCCTCTCCCTTTCCGGCGCCGCCGCGCCGGACGTTCATCCACTAACGGATGGAATCAAGACGTGTCTTCATATCGTTCTGGTTCATTCAAGCACCTGTTCTATAGGCGTCGTCCATAGCCCACAGGCCGGAAAATTCCCGGTCCGCGAAACAGTCGTGTACCGAACTGCGTGATTCTAGCAAGGAATGCACAAGAATGAACACCCGCCTGTACCAAAAACGTCCCAAACTTGCCAAGGTGCGTATACTCGGCCAGGCCCCCGCTCCGCGGACGCTTGCATCCAGAATGAGGAGTTCTCTGCCGAATCCATCTACCTCGGCTGCACAAGAGGCTGGCAGCTTGAAGCCGCTCTCTGCGATACTGTTTGGGTTATGCCCATCGACGACCTCCAGGCTGCCGCGCAGAAGATTGCCAACCTCATCAACTCGATTAACAAGCTCGGTGGAATGCGCCTCAAGTTCCGCATCACGGCCGGCGACGGCGCACGCGACCCCGACGGCATGGAGGCTCGACAGATTTACGTCGAGCTGGGCGGACCAGACGCCCCCATGGCCACTGCCCACAACGGCGAGCTGCTCCGGGCCTTTGAAACCATCTCTGCCCAGATGCTCCGCCTCGACCAGCGCGAGCACGACCTCGTCAGTTTCGACGCCAACAACTTCAAGGCCCTCCGCGTGCAGGAACTGCGCATGTCTGCCGAAACGGCCGCCGAGAAGGTCCGCCGCACTGGAGTCCCCTTCATCTTCCCGCCTATGAACAGCCGCGAGCGCCGCCTGATGCATATGGCCTGCAAGGGCCTCGAAGGCGTCGAGACCCAGAGCTCCGGCGAAGGAAACGACCGCTTCCTTGTGGTGTATCCGGAAGGCAAAACCGACATCCCCGTCAAGCCGCCCGTGCGGCCACGGGCCTTTGGCCGCCGCTAAAAATTCCATAGCGCGTTGAAAAGCAATCGGGCAACTGCGACTTTCGCAGTTGCCCGATTGCTTTTGTATCCCTTCTCGGCTTAACTAAGCCTTCAGCCCTTGCCCCGCCTTGCGCTTCTCGATCGGCACAAACTCACGGTTGTGCTCGCCCACGTAGATCTGCCGCGGGCGCATAATCTTCTGTTCCGCGTCGCGATGCATCTCGTCCCACTGTGCCAGCCAGCCCACAGAGCGCGGGATCGCAAACAGCACCGTGAAGATCTCCGGCTTGAACCCCATCGCCTCGTAGATCAGACCCGAATAGTAGTCCACATTCGGGAATAGCCGCTTCTCTGCGAAGTAGCCATCCGCCTGAACCTTCTTTTCGAGTTCGAGCGCAAGATCGAACTTCGGATTTCTTCCCGTCACCTGGAACACTCGTTCCGCAATTCGCTTCATGATTTCAGCGCGCGGGTCGCAGTGCCGGTAGACACGGTGCCCGAACCCCGGCAGCCGCGCCTTGCCCTCCTTCACCTTGTCCAGATAAGCAGGCACGCTGTCGGCCGTCCCAATCGCCTTCAGCATCTTGATCACCTGCTCGTTGGCGCCGCCGTGCAACGGACCTGAGAGCGCGGCAACAGCCGCCGACGTCGCAAGATACGGGTCCGACTGAGAACTGCCCACTGACCGCATCGCGTTCGTCGAGCAGTTCTGCTCGTGATCGGCATGCAGGATGAACAGCGCATCGAGAGCCCGCGCCAGAACCGGATTCGCTGCGAACTTGGGCTCCACCATCTTCCACAGCATATTCATGAAGTTTTCCGTATAGCTCAGGTCGTTGTCCGGGTAGACATACGGAAAGCCCACGCTGTGCCGGTACGATATCGCTGCGATAGTAGCAACCTTGGCGATGATCCGCTTCATCTGGTGTAAGCGGTTGGCTGGGTCCTGAACATTCCTCGCCTCCGGATACACAGTTGAAAGCGTTGACAGCGTACTCACCAGCATCGACATCGGATGCGCGTCGTGACGGAATCCCTCCGTGAACTCAATCGTCGACTGGTGCAGCATCGTGCGGTGTGAGATTTCGCGCTGCCACTCCTTAAGCTGCCCCTCGTCCGGAAGATCGCCGTAGATCAGCAGATACGCTGCTTCGAGGAAGCCGCAATGCTCCGCCAGATCCTCGACCGAGTAGCCGCGGTATTCCAGCTTCGCATTCTCGCCATCTACATATGTAATGCGGCTGCGGCACGATGCCGTGTTCACCAGGCCCGGGTCGTAGACCATCAAGCCGGCGTCGTCCTGACCGTTCTTGATCTGCCGGAAATCCGTCGCGCGGATGGCTCCGTCTTCAATAGCGATTGTGTATTTTTCCTTGGTTCGATTGTCCGTAATCGTCAGCGTATTGGATGGCATCTAGCGTCCTCTCCGATTGCAGTGCGTGAGCAGCCCTCGGCTGCTGCCGGCGCCGTCCTGCGCGTCCGGCCGGGGAATTCCATCCACATAGCATAGCGCGGACAACGTATGGGTTGTCCTGCCCAGGTCGCGAAACCTGTCCCACACTGTACTCTGTCCAAAATTACCGGAATGAAAATCGGGCAACCGCGACCCTCCACGATTGCCCGATCCATAGCTATTATTGCCTGCCGGAAGCCTTAGAACTTCATCTCCAGCACCTTCGCAATCCGCTCAAATGCCCAGTCCAGCTCCTCGCGGGTCACTATCAGCGGCGGCGCAATCCGGATCACGTGATCGTGGGTCTCTTTGCACAGGATGCCCTCGTCCTTCAGCGCCTCGCAGTAAGGCCGTGCCTTGCCTTCAAGCTCGATGCCGATCCACAGGCCCCTGCCCCGGATCTCCTTGATCGCCGGGTTCTTCAGCGACCGGAACTTGCCCATCAGGTAATCGCCCAGCTCGGCCGACCGCTCGCACATCTTCTCTTCGACGATCACCTTCAACGACGCCCGTGCCACCGCGCAGGCCAGAGGATTGCCACCGAACGTGCTGCCGTGGTCGCCCGGCGTAATCACGCCGATAATCTCCTTCGACGCCAGCACCGCCGAGACCGGATAAAACCCGCCAGCCAGAGCCTTGCCCACGATCAGCACATCGGGCTTGATCCCCTCGTGCTCGTAGCAAAACATCTTGCCTGTGCGCCCCAGCCCCGACTGAATCTCGTCCAGCATCAGCAGCACATTGTTCTCGCGGCACACCTCAAACGACTCGCGGATGAACCCATCGGGCGGCATCAATATCCCCGCCTCGCCCTGAATCGGCTCCACCAGAAACGCGCAGGTGTTCGGCGTGATCGCCTTGCGCAGCGCATCCACATCGCCGTAGGGAATCACCTTGAAGCCCGCAGGATAAGGCCCGAACCCATCCCGATACTGCTCGTCGGTCGAGAAGCCCACAATCGCGATCGTGCGCCCGTGGAAGTTGTTCGTGCACACAATGATCTCGGCCTTGCCCTCGGCGATTCCCTTGATCTTGTAGCCCCACTTGCGCGCCACCTTGATCGAGCTCTCTACGGCCTCGGTCCCGGAGTTCATCGCCAGAACCTTCTCAAAACCCGTCAGCTCGCAGATCTCCTTGCCGAACATCGGAAGCTGCTCGTTGCGGAAAGCACGCGAGGTCAGCGTGATCTTGGTGGCCTGCTCCTGGAGCGCCGCCAGAATCTTCGGGTGGCAGTGCCCCTGGTTAACGGCCGAATAGGCCGCCAGGCAATCGAGGTACTTTTTTCCCTCGACATCCCACACCCATGCGCCCTCGGCGCGCTCGATCACTACGTCGAGTGGATGGTAGTTATGCGCTGTATGTTTATCTTCCAGTTGGGCGAGGTACTGCGACCGCGTAAGCTGATCTGTCTGCTGAGTTGTCATGGCGTTACTTCTATTTTCACCCGAATTACCTCAATTGCGCTCATATTTGGGTCACATTACGAACCTGAATCCCGCGATTTCCCCACAGTTTTCGGCTTAAGTCCTGTGAAATCTGCTAGAAACGCCCCCCTGCACTATGCCACAATACCGCCATGAAGCTCCGGCTAACCCTCGCTTTCCTCCTCGCCACCACCCTCGCCTGCCCCGCCCAGAAGCGTCTCATCCTTATCGACCAGGATGGCGCAGGCCCCGGCGGCACCGACCAGATGACCATCCTCGCCCTCCTCCGGGCGCCCAACGTCGAGGTCCTCGGCATCACCATGGCCACCGGCGACGGATGGATGGAAGAAGAAACTCGCCACACCCTCCGTATGCTGGAACTCACCGGCTACCAGAACGTCCCCCTCGCTAAAGGTGCCAACGGTCCTCTCGTACGCACCCTCGATGAGACTCGCGCGCTCGAACAGATCTCCGGCAACGCCGGCTGGCTCGGCGCATGGCGCGGGACACCCGCCGCCACCATCCCCGAGGGCGAGCCAGCCATCAAGCCCATCGCCGAAGACGCCGCACACTTCCTCATCCGCCAGGTCCGCGCCCATCCCCACCAGGTCACCATCTACGCAGGCGCGCCGTTCACCAACATCGCCCTCGCCATCTCCATCGACCCCGAGTTCGCCGCGCTCACCCAGGGAATCGTGTTGATGGGCGCAAGCCTCAACCCCCAGACCGCCGATCCCGAGTTCGCCTCCGACCCCCGCCACGAGTTCAATCTCTGGTTCGATCCCGAGGCCGCGCACATCGTCTTTCACGCCGCATGGCCCTCTATCGAAGTCACCACCGCCGACGTCTCGCTCAAAGCGCCCTTCACGCAATCGATCCTCGATGCTCTAAAGGCTTCAAACACGCCCGCCGCCCGCTACATCGTGCAGTGGTCCAAGCCCACCTCGTACATGTGGGACGAGCTAACCGCCCTCGCCTGGCTCGACCCCACCATCATCACCAAACGAGAGACCCTCTACCTCGACACCGACCTCAGCCACGGCCCCAGCTACGGCAACACCCTCACCTGGACCGAAAAAAACAAACCCGCAACAGCGACCCGCCCGGCCCAGGTTCAGCTCGACCTCGATCTCGCTAAGTTCCAGAAGCTCTTCATCGAGCTGATGACGAAGTAAGAAAATTTTGGGGGATTCTGAGCTGGTTTTGAAAGGGCATGGCTTTAGCCGTGCCGTAAACACCGCAAAATCAACGCGGGCTTCAGCCCCTGAGGGACGTTTTTCTGGGATTTCTCCTTGCTCTCGAAGTTTTCCCGCAACCTGTTTAGCACCTGAAAGGTGTTTTTAGACCCTCGAATGATTGGATGAGTCGATTTCAAATGGTAGGGATGGTCAAAAATATGGAATCTACGCTTGCGTCCGGTGCTTGTTTTTCAAACGATCGCCGATACCGGTACTGGCTATATCGCGAATGGGATGAGACAAAGCCTACTGTCGCGTTCATTGGTTTGAACCCTTCTAGGGCGGATGAAAAGCGGAACGACAAAACGATTTCTACGGAAATTGGCTTCGCAAAGCAATGGGGGTTCGGTGCCATTCTTGCACTCAATGTCGCGGCATACTGCCAGACCGATCCGAACAAAATGCTCCTTGCCAAAGATCCAATCGGAAGCGCAAACACTTTGAGACATCTGAAGCAATACATGAAACGATTCAACGTTCAAGAAGTCGTTGTCGCTTGGGGGAAAACTGGGGGACGCTTCTCTGTCGAATGCCAGGCTATTCTTGCTGCGTTCCCACATGCGGTCTGTCTTGGGAGAAATCTAGACGGCACACCAAAGCACCCTTCAAGACTCGCTTACAAATCCAAAAGAGAGCTTTATTGTTCGTAGCCCATCCGCAATAACGAAGGCCCGCCGATCAAGGCGGGCCTTCTCATGTTCACTTGCTGACTCCCTACCCGTTCAACAGATCCTGAATCTTGTTCAGCATCCGGTGCAGGTCCTTGTCGTTCCGCCGCAGTTCGTCGATCTTGGCAATCGAGTGCATCACCGTGGTGTGATGCTTGTTGCCGAACTGACGGCCGATCTCGGGCAGACTCGCCTCGGTCATGTTTTTGGCCAGATACATCGCAATCTGCCGCGGAACCACCACGTTGCGCGAGTTGTTCTTCTGCTTCAGGTCCACCACGCGCATCCCGAACTGCTCGGCAACCGCCCGCTGAATCGCCTCAATCGTGATCTTGCGAACCTGAAGGTCGATGAACTGCTTCAGGCACTGCTGCGCCGCGGGCAGCGTCACGTCCATGCGGTTCAGTTGGCACCAGGCAATCAGCCTTATCATCGCCCCTTCGAGCTCGCGCACATTGGTCCGCACGTTCGAGGCCACAAACAGCGCCACGTCGGTCGGCAGCTGCACCTGCTCGCTCTCGGCCTTCTTCTGAAGGATCGCGACCTTCGTCTCAAGATCCGGCGGCTGAATGTCGGCAATCAGTCCCCACTCAAAACGAGACCTGAGCCGCTCTTCAATTTCTGTCAGTTCCTTCGGCGGACGGTCGCTCGCAATCACCACCTGCTTCAGGTTCTCGTGCAACGCGTTGAAGGTGTGGAAGAACTCCTCCTGCGTGCGCTCCTTCTGCGAGATGAACTGGATATCGTCGATCAGCAGCACGTCCACGGTGCGGAAGCGGTCGCGAAAGCTCGTCATGCGATCGTTGCGGATCGAGTTGATCAGATCGTTGGTAAACTTCTCGGCGCTCACGTAGCAGATGCTTGCCGCGGGCTGCCGCCGCTTCACCTCGTGCCCGATCGCGTGCATCAGGTGCGTCTTGCCCATGCCAACGCCGCCGTAAAGGAACAGCGGATTGTAAGCCTTTGAGGGCCGTTCACCCACGGCCAGCGAGGCCGCGCGCGCAAACTGGTTGCCGTTGCCGATCACAAAGTTGTCGAACGTATACCGCGGATTCAGTTGCGCCGCTGTCGACCAGTCGAACCGTGCCTGCTCGGGAATCCGCGAGTTCGGCACCGGAGGCGGCGCCGTCGGCGCATGCGCAGGCAGAGGGCCAAAGCCACCTTCACGCCTCGGCTGCGGTATCGAGGGATCCTCCTCCGCAGTCACAAAGCAAACGTCGTCGAAGTCGAGCGACTGGAGATCGATCGCTTCCTGAATCAGGTCGCCGTACTTCTCCCCGATGTGCTGAAACTCGGGCGACGGCACACGCACATACAGCTTGCGCCCTGATACATGACTGAGCCGCGTCGGCTTCAACCACGTCTCAAACGATTGCCGGATGACTTTCTTTTCCAGAGCTGAGAGGATCTGCAGCCACGGATTCAAATTAGGAGCAGGAGAGGGTGCAAATGCCATCGTGCTTATCCTTAGTGTTATTGCGCCTCTGAGGGGTAAGAAAATTTGATCTGGGACCCGTTGAGAACAGAAAACCTCCTGCGGCGGAAAACTACTATCCGCTGGGTCTCGTAGTTCTAACTCTGTTCACTGCTATTGTGCCCCGAAAAATTACTCTGCCGTGGGGCTTGAAATACCCGTTCCGAAGGGCGCAAAAAACTTTGTTGAACGGTCCCGATAGTAGCACATCTGGAAATCTTTGCAATCTCCCATTCACAATCTTTTCTGCCGCACTATCGAGTTGCACCATGCATGGTGAAAGTCATCCGAAACTGTCACAAAAGAGAAACAAAATTGTCTGAAACTCCGCCCCCGGGCACTGTTTTCTGTATACATTTCCGCTTCCCAAGGGCAGTTATTTTCTCCACAACTCCCTCGCCACGTCAATAGCTTTCATCGCGTATTTTTTGCCCTATCTCTGCGGCCATGTCCCCGGGCCTTCGTTCTTACTGCGCAGCTCTTCCATCACTGACTGGATCAGCTGCTTCGCGCCGTTCACGCCATCGATCACAGCTTCCAGATCGAGTGCCGGCCGATTCTGATTCCGGCTCGACGTGCAGTAAACCCCATGCTGTCCCACCAGGACCAGCGCATCTGTCAGCAGGTCGAGCGTGACCGCCAGCCGTCCCCGCTCTACGCCCATCATGAACTCGTGCCGCTCCAGATCTGTCCGCTTCTCGTCAAATATATCCATATATTAAGGGTATCCGAGAAGCGCACTGGGGAATGCCACGGCCGTGCCTTGCCGGGCAGAGCGCCGGTTCTTACCAGAAGTTTGTGGCCAGTACACCTGTACGGCTGGGACTTCCGTGGACGATGTCTATCTGGAGTACGGCTTCGAAATTCTCGCCGTCCCAACCCTTCTGAGCGCGATCGATGAGCTGTTTCAGATTTTCGGGCTTGGTAATGTATTGGCGCGCCCCATCGGTGCCCTCCGGACCCAGACCGGCGACGATCACAACAAGGCTATCGGTGATCGTACTGTGAAATCTGGCGACCAGCGCGCAGTCTTTGCCGAGTTCGACCGCGCGGCTGAGGCCATAGAGAGTGCAGAGTGCAACGTCGCCGCCGGACTTGTGCTCGACAATACTCCGAACGTCCAGATCGGTATTTGCCGCTCCAGCAACATAATCTGGTGATGCCGGGCGCTGAATCTGGTAGCGAAGCGACTGCATCATTCTCAGCGTCCACTCATTATTGAATGCGCCGATGAAGACGATAGGTTTGCCGTGCATATACTCCAGGCTTGTGGCCGGCGCCGAGATCAGATTGCAGTCGGCGTTATAGGCACGGAAGATGCTGCAAAGCTGAGCGACCAGCATGGTGTCGTTAAAGGATAGGTAGGTTCGCCCTGCGGTAGCCAGATGTGAGGAGCCTGAGTCGGATGTACTCGATATGTCCTTCTTGCCGACGACGATGACCGCCGGCTGCGGACCCTTCAGGACCGGCCGCCAGAAGTCGCGCCGCACCTGGTAGCTTAAGTCGGCCCACGTTGCAGCCAAAGCGATGGCGAGCACCGCTGCCAAAGTGATCCACGCCGTGCGGGTCATTCGAAGGCCCGCAACCGCGGATCTCTGCTTCCCCGCTGCCACGCTGACTGCTGTTGGAGTTGCTGACGAAACTTCGGGCAGGATATCGCCACTGCCGGGCAGAACGGAGTGAGGCCCCAGCAGGAACTCCGCCACATAGCCACCTGCCGGCAGCTCAATCCGGACCTCAGACCCGGGATGCTCGCTGAAGTACTGCGACAGCCGCTTGCGGACCTCGCCGGCTGCGATTCGGACCACTGGATCGTTGGCCACGTCGTAGTCCGCCGGACGCCCGAACACCGCACTCCCGACCATCCGCTCTTTGAGGGCAGTAAGATTGCCCTCGATTGAGTTCTGAACCACGTACTCCAGCATCGCCGAGTACCGCCGGCTCTTGGCAAAATGCGAGCAATCGAGAATCTCCCGCAAGGCGCGGCCAATACTCTCCTGCTGCGATTGGGAAAGGCCGGAGGCCGCGATAGTCGATGCTCCGCGTTGCACGGTGAGTACACTTTCCAATCCGCTGGACGGATTCGTTTGTGGTCAGTCCCCTTGCAAGAGCCAACCGACGGGTGGGTGAAGTTCTCCTTGTTGCAACACGTTCAGCTTCAGATGTAGCGCAATGATGTGTCAAGTGAGAACGCAGCCGCCTCACCGGCACGAATGCCATCCAAAGTGGCGCTTGTGCTCATAATGCTGATAACAATATATTTACACATCATTACATACAGTTCATTTTGTTGATGGGTACTGTCTAATACTTGACCGGCCATCGCCGCGGAGCCTTCAATGCTCCCCGGGAAGGTTTACGTCTATTCCCGGAAATCCTGCAAATGGCGTTGATGTGAGTCTCAAGTTGTTCTGGAGGTTTGGAGTCGCATGACAAGAAAATTATTCTTCTGGCGGGCATTTACGTGGGTGGCAATCCTTTTTGTCCTCGCAGCTTCTGCTCAAGTAGTAACCGCGCAAGGATTCTTCGGCTCGGTTGTGGGTACTGTGACCGACGTGAATGGCGGCGTCATACCCGGCGCAACCGTGATTTTGACGAACATCGGAACCAACGAGAAACACACAGCCAAGACAGACGGAGCAGGCAATTATCAGTTTGTTAGTCTTGTGCCCGCAGTCTACAAAATCGACGTGGACCAGACCAACTTCAAGCATTATGTTCACGACAACGTTACGGTAAACGTAAATGCGACCGCCCGCGTTGATGCCGCACTCGCTGTGGGCGCTGCCAGCGAGACGGTTCAGGTTACAACCTCAGGCATCGTGCTTCAGACAGACTCGCCTAGCGTCAGCAACCACGTCGAGGCCCAGCAGGTGGCCGAGTTGCCCCTCAACGGACGAAACATGATGGGACTGCTAAGCATTACCGCGGGCGTTATGTCATCGAGCGCCGTGGAGCAAGGCGCCACCATGGCCCAGAACAACGGCACCTCCACCAACCCCCTGAGCTGGGGCGGCGGCTCCGGCATCTACACCATTAATGGCGGAGACAACGAGGAATACGTCGACGGCGCTCCGATCAATCTGCTCCAGGGCAGCAACATGGGACTCATGATTACGGCAGACGCCGTGCAGGAGTTCAACATCGACACTAACGTCGGCGACGCCAGCCAGGGACGAGCCACCGGCGGCGTCATCAATATGAGCGTCAAGTCTGGTACCAACAGCCTGCACTTGACGGCGTACGATTACTTCCGCAACGCCGCCCTGAACGCCAACAACTTCTTCAGCAATCGCAATAACGTACGCCGTCCGCAGTACAACCAGAACCTCTGGGGCTTCAACTTCGGGATGCCGATCAAGAAGGACAAGATCTTTTTCTTCGGCTCTTTCGAGCAGAACAATCTGCTTACCTCGGCTCCGACCTTTATCAATATGCCGAGCAACGGCAACGCGTATTCGGGCGGGCAGAACATCTACAACGGCATCTTCCCCAAGGCGATTACCGATCCGACCGGCAACTGCCCGGTCGTCACCGGCGCGCAGCCCATCGCAGCGAATTCCACTACTCCATATGCCGGACACAACATCGTCAAGGACACGACACTGAACACGTGGACCGTTGGGCAGGGATGCTGGGATGCTTTGTCCACGGTATTCCGTACGTTCTGGGCCAATCAGCCAAATACCTCGTCGGCCGCCACCAACTATTCCGTCAATATGCCCGGCGGAAACACCGCCCCGGAAATGAACGCGCGCGTGGATTGGATTGTAAGCCCCAATCAGCGCATCTTCGCGCATACGGCATGGTGGGCTCCGCAGGACCGAAAACTCTCCCCCTTCCCGCATCCGGATGTAGCCTCCGCACTTCCCGGCGGCAAGCCCTGGGGTTTGGGCATGTCGGTGGGACACTTCAACAGCAATCTGTACATCCTGGGCGATACCTATACCCTGAACCAGAAGACGGTTCTCGACATCCGCGCCGAGTGGCTGCGCTTTGCCTACAGGCCTACTCCCGATGTCACCAACTTCGACTATTCGCAACTGAACTCAAACTGGGCATCGCTGGGCGCCTACTTCCCAGCCAATCTCAAATATCTCCCCGGCCCCACCATGAACGGCGGCGGATCGATCCAGCACAATCTCGCCCCCGCCAATATGGGCTTTACCAACTCCACCAATGGCACCTGGGCAACCAATGGCGGCGCGCAGATATGGGACAACTACGGCCTCAACGGGACGGTCAATTATCTGCTTGGAAAACATAGCATCAAAGCCGGATTCGAAGCCCGCTTGATGGAAATGGAAGTTCCCTACAGCGTCTTCAACGGCGGCTCGCCCAGCTTCGGCAACAAATACACCGGCGACGAGTGGGGCGACTTCCTCCTGGGCTACTTCACCTCTATCAGCTTCGGCGGTCAATTCATGGCCACGGAGTTCAACTACTACCAGGCCTACTTTGTGTCAGACACATGGCAGCTTAACCGCAAGCTGACCCTGAGCATGGGCGCGCGTTGGGAACTGCCCGGCGGTTTGATGGAGAAGAAGGACTCGACTGGCGTCTTCCTGCCCAATACCAATGACGCCAATACAGGAACAATGGGGACCGAAGTTCTCGTGAATTCCCCGCAGGCCACTTCGCGGAGCATCTTCCCGATCAAGCACAACCTAGTCGACCCCCGCCTCGGCTTCGCTTACCGCATCGACGACAAGACTGTCATCCGTGGCGGCTTCGGCATCACCCACCAGGCAGTGGATGAGGACTCCGGCGGCAACGGCGCCGCGGGATTTGTTACTAACTCAAACAGCCTGAAGTGGACCAACCCAACCGCGTCCGGTCAGACGCCTACGGCATTGCTGTCCAACCCAATCCCTAACCTCAGCCTGGCGTATCTGCCCAAACCGGGCCGCTCGGCGGACTTCCTCAAGCAGCTCGCGGTCATTAACCAGTTGACCGGTGGCATCGCCCTCAACGGTTTTGCTAGCCCCATGCCGCTGCCCTACTACCAGCAGTACAACCTAACCGTGCAGCGGCAGGTCGGCACTCGCTTCCAGATTTCGGCAGCCTACGTCGGTTCGCACGCTATTCACCTCAAGCCGTCGTCCGTACCCGGCGTCGATCAGATCCCGGCTTCAGCTTATACGGTAAGCGGCACCGGCTCCTCGCAGACGGCAGTTGTAAGCAGCGGCACGTATGCAGGACAGGCTCTCACCACGCAGGTCCCAACCGGCGGCACCATCCAGGGACAGACCTTCGCGAAGGGTGTCTACTGCTCGCCGAACGGCGCGTTCTGCAACAACAACTGGACCATCGGCAGGACGCTTCAGCCTTATCCGAACTACACCGGCGCCACAATCGGAAACCTGTCCTACGGCAACCAGACCTACAACGCGTTGCAGGTCAATAGCCAGTGGCGCATTCAGGGCGGCGGGCTTGTAGGTTTGGCCTATACCTGGGCCAAGACCATGAACGATATGACCAACTACCAGGACTACTACAACCACCGCGGCGATCGTACGATCGCAGGCGTGCCTATGCGCCTGGTCTTCAATGTCAGCTATCCGCTGCCTATCGGCAAGGGACAGAGGTTCCTCAATACGTCCAATCCGGTGCTGAGCAGAATCGTCTCCGGCTGGACGATCAATGACATTACCTCCTTCCAGCACGGCAACTACCTCACCTTCACCAGCAACACCCAGAACGCGATCCAGCAGAACTTTGGCGGAGGCACTACGCGCCCCAACTACACCGCTGGTTGCAGCAAAACGGTTAGCGGCAGTGATATCGCCAGACTCACCGGATGGTTTAACACTTCGTGCTTTACCTTCCCGGGCACCTACAGCTTCGGCAACGAGCGGGCCAACGACTCCCAGCTCTTCGCCGCCGGCATCCGCAACTGGGATCTGTCTTTCCTCAAGACAACTCAGATCACTGAGAAAACTAACATCCAGTTCCGTCTGGAAACCTTCAATACGTTCAATCGCTTCCAGCCCGGCGCTCCCAACACGGCGTCCGGCAACGGCAACTTTGGCATTGTCACCACACAGGCCAACAACCCCCGCAATGTGCAGCTCAGCCTGCGCATCAGCTACTAGCCTCTCAACCCGCGGAGCAGGGCGCGTAACCCGCCCTGCTCCGCATTAACCCAATCGCTGGCCGCGCGCTCTTAAATACACTGTAAAGTCCGGCTTCACGCATTCATGCTGGAGTGCCGTCTGCGTAGCTGGGAGTCTGCTCCTCAACTGTTGGTTGATGGCTGGCCCTCAAGTGCCGATTCAAATGATCCATACAGGAGTCATATGTTCAAAAACATTTCGAAATTTCTCTATCCCGCAGTATTCCCACCTAAAACCGATCTGGGGCTGTTGCTGCTGCGCTTTGCCGGTCTTATGCCCCTGTTCCTCAAACACGGTATCGAGAAGATTGTGAACTTTGGCTACATGTCTCACAACTTTCCTGATCCGGTGGGCCTCGGCGTCTTTCCGACCTTCATCATCGCGTTCATCTCAGACGTTATCTGTTCCTGGCTGGTGATGCTCGGCATCGCAACCCGCTGGATAGCGCTATTCATGCTCTGCAATCTCTTCGTGGGCTGGTCGCTCCGTCATCACTTCATGTTCTGGGTCCGCGCCAACTGGCACGGCGAGATGATGACCGTCTACATGGCCGTACTGCTGGCGCTGGTTTTCCTCGGCCCGGGAAAGTACAGCATCGATGGCATCATCCAGAAGCAGTTCGATATGGCCGGCAAACTGAAGTGTTTCGTTGCGCCCGTAATTTGCGCAATCGTCTCGATCGTTGGCGGACAGCTCCTGTCTGCCCGAAGCACGGGGCTTTACCTGAACGAATCTGCGATTGGCAAGCAAATGCTATACGGTCTGTTGCTGGGTGTCGTTGTAGCGGCGATTCTCTGGCCCCGGCGGGCTTCCGCATCGCGTAAAACGGCTAGCCATAGCTGACTTTGTGCGGCGCGAGGATCCGCGGAGTGTGTACGAACTCCATACGCGCTTACCTAGCCGCGTCGAACCCCTGTTCTCGCGCCGATGCAATGTTCGATAGTAACGAATTTTTAAGGAGCAATGTATGATCCGCCGTTTTCTTTGTCTTTCATCGGTCCGTACCAACTATGACCTGGCACTGCTCGTGATGCGCATCGGTATCGGTATCAACCTCTTCCTGAAGCACGGTTGGGAGAAGATCGTCTATTTCAACGTCATGGCGCCGCACTTCTTCGATCCCATCGGCATCGGCCACTACACAACCTTCATGATGGCCTTCACCACCGACGTAATCTTTTCTGTCTTCATCATGTTCGGTCTCTTCACGCGCTGGTGCAGTGTGGCCTACTTCGGCCTGATGTTCGGGGCCTGGTGGCTCAGGCACAACTTCATGTACTGGGGCATGCCCCCAGGCGCTGGCGGAGACCATCTCAAGGGCGACCACGGCGAGCTCATCATGATCTACTTCGTTGCCATGGTCACCTTCATCATCGCCGGCTCAGGTCGCTACAGCCTGGACGCCTGGCTGATCAATAAGGATCGGAACTAGTACCGTGACCGCGTGATTTTGGAAGCGTACCCATGAATTTGGGTGCCCCAGGTCTCGCGTTTGAGACCTGGGAAAGCACAAATCTTCGCGGTCACTGAACTAGACTTGGCGATTCCTTTCCACCAAATACAAAACCCCGCCGGCGGGATTATCCGCCGGCGGGGTTTTTATTTTCGGATTCATCTGCCTATCGCGCCAACGACTCCTCTTGCATCAGCTGCACGGTGCTGCTTAACAGCACACCCGTGTAATAGGCACTGCG
Organism: uncultured Acidobacteriaceae bacterium; assembly: GCA_903842065.1. GTDB lineage: Bacteria > Acidobacteriota > Terriglobia > Terriglobales > Acidobacteriaceae > Telmatobacter. The sequence goes on from CAIMKZ010000017.1 coordinate 30,830, forward strand.
AGCATACTGCCGCACCATCCGGTCCGTGTTGAAGTACGAGCCGTTGTAGGCGATCGTCGTGCGCATCACCTGCGCCCACTTCTGCTGGCTCCGGTAGAGCGGTACGACCGTGTTCTCGAGCTTGAGGTACATCGCCTCAGCCTCATCGGCATCCGTCGCGCCGTCTTCGATCGCCCATCCGGTCACACCCTCGATCCAGCCCTCGATCCACCACCCGTCGAGAATCGACAGGCTCGGCACGCCGTTCAGCGCCGCCTTCATCCCGCTCGTCCCAGAGGCCTCATAGGGCCGCTGCGGAGTGTTCACCCAAACGTCCACGCCCGCCGTTAGCATCGCGCCCAGCTTCCACTCGTAGTTTTCCAGGTATACGATGCGCAGCATGTCGTTGGACAGCTGCGCGGCGTTCTCCACCACGCGCCGGATCAGCGCCTTGCCTGGCTCGTCCTGCGGATGTGCCTTCCCGGCATACAAAATCTGCAGTCCGCCGGATGCCTTCGCGATCTTGGCAAGCCGCTCGGGATCGGTAAACAGCAGATCGGCGCGCTTATACGTTGCCGCGCGCCGAGCAAAACCCAGCGTCAGCACCCTCGGATTCAGAACCTGTCCGGTGCGCGAAGCCACTTCGGCAAGCAACTCCACCTTGGCCCGCGCGTGTGCCGTTAGAATCTTCTCCTCGTCCAGGTCGATCAGGTTGCGCAAGCAAAGATTGTCCCGCCGCCACTGTGGCACTACCTCGTCGAGAAGATGCTGGATCGGCTCCGACGTCCAGGTAGCCGCATGCACTCCGTTGGTGATCGAGTCGATATTGAACTCCGGAAACATCTCCCGCGACACACGGCCGTGCTGGAGCGCTACTCCGTTCGCATAGCGTGAGAACCGAAGCGCGGTCATCGTCAGGTTCAGAAATCCGTCATGGAAACAGCCCAGATCCCTGAGCCGCGCCGTACGGTCCCCTCCGAGAATTCGGATCGCCTGTTCGACAGAGAACCGGTCATGTCCGGCAGGTACCGGCGTGTGTGTGGTAAACACGCACCTCTGGCGTACCCGTTCGATGTCCGACTCCGTGGGGCCGTCCTGCGGCCCGCCCCCCAACTGGGTCTCAAGCAGCGCCAGCGTCAGCAGAGCCGCGTGACCCTCGTTCATGTGGAAGACATCGACGTACAGACCTAGGGCCTTGGCCATCCGCAGCCCGCCCATGCCCAGCACCACTTCCTGCTGAAACCGATAGTTCGTATCGCCGCCATAGAGGTGATCGGTTAGACCGCGGTCCCAGCCCGTGTTGCTTTCCAGATCGGTATCGAGCAGATAGATCGGCACGATGTGTCCAAAACGGCCCACCATGTCGTACCTCCACGCCCGCAACGTCACACGCCGGCCCTCGATCGTAACCGCTACCCTGGTCGGCAGCTCCGTACAGAAATCGGCCGGGTTCCAGGGCTGCGTCTCTTCCGTCTGACCGCCGCTCGGGTCAAGGTGCTGCCGGAAGTACCCCTTGCGATGCAGAAGCGTAAACGCAGCCACCGGCATGCCCAGGTCCGCGGCCGAACGCAGCGTATCACCAGCCAGTACTCCGAGGCCGCCTGAATACGTGGGCATCAACGGGTGAATCGCAATCTCCATCGAGAAGTACGCGATCTGGCCGCCCTTCGTGTGGGCTTCCGTAATGAGGGGTTTCGCTGTCTTGTTCATAATCCGATCTTTCTCCGCTCCCTCGTCCGGGGGGCGGACTTATCAATTTTTCAAAGTTCCGCATGGGGAAGATATTGCAAACTCCCGACTGACCTGTTCATCGGGGCAAACTTACTTAAGTTTAACAAGGTCAATGCCGTTCGGCGGTCTCCGCCCCTCGGCACACGCTAAACACATGTAGTAGTTGAAGATACGTTAAATCTATATCCGTTTGAATCACCTGCGGTCACCCCCCGGATTCCACCCGTCAAACTACAGGTGCCCTCAAAATTCCTTGCCTTGTACTCAGCCCAACTCCGAGCACCCCTCGCCTAGCCGCTCCCAGATGACGTCAAGCCACGCCCTGTGTTCGGGCTTCATCAGTACCGAACGCAGGCAGGTCACCAGCTCGCCGCCTGTGCCACCAAACCACACATCCGGCAGTTGTACCAACGCCAGGTGCAACCCGCGCACCGCACAGGCGTCAAAGACTTTCTGTGCTGCCCTCGATCGCTCCTGATTCGTTGCCGCATCAATCCCCCACACAACAATATCCAGCTCTGGCTTTCCTGCCTCAAGAGCCACAAAACGCCCGTCCGCCCGTAGCCGACTGTCCAGTTCTACCGCTGCGGCACGGCCCGCAATCAGTCCCTGTGCAAACTCCCCTCCTGGAGTCAGGGGCAGCAGCCGCTGCGTTGCCCAAAGCGCCACAGCCGCTGCCCCGGCCCGCGAGCATTCAAGACTGATCTCACCCAAATGTAGCTGCTTCGACGTGAAGTACGTATAAGGAGAGTCGTGCCTGTAGAAGCGGCCCACTGCCGGGTCGCGAAACAGCACGCAACCGCAGCCGTAGGGCTGCAAACCATGCTTATGCGGATCGACCACGATCGAGTCGGCCTGCTCCATTGCATCGAAGGCCAGCCGCACTGGCTCTTCGAGCTGCTCTCGGATCAGCCGGAAGTAGCCGCCATACGCTGCATCGACATGAATCCTGAACCCGTAGCGCTCTCGCAATTCCAGGATTCCATCCAGCGGATCAACACCTCCTATCGCCGTCGTTCCCAGCGTCGCCACCACGGTCCCCACATCGCCCTTGCGCAGCTCTGCCTCGAGCGCGTCCAGCCGCATCCGCCCGCGGTTGTCGGCCTCCACCGGGCAGTATTCCAGCTTGAGCACGCCCGATAGGCGCTGGTGCGTGTAATGGGCCTGTGCGGAGCCAACTACCCTGCGCCCCGGCGCCAACTGCCCTGCCACCCATAGCGCCTCAAGGTTGGCCAGCGTACCGCTCGAAGTCAGATGCCCAAGAAACTCGCTCCAGCCAAACATCCCGGCGATCTGGCCCACCGCCTCGATCTCCATCTCCGAACTCGCCCGTCCGCCATCCCGGGCATGATTGTTGGGGTTAATCTTCATCGCCAGAGCGTAGGCCGCACGCGCCACCGGGTGTGGCGGTTTCAGCATCTGGCCCGCATACAGAGGATGAAAGTATGGATAGTTATCCGCCAGCCGCCGAGCGGTCTCGGCAAGCACTTCCCCCATCGCCGCTTCGTCGCACTCAGCCACAAACTCGGGCAGCGCGTTTGCACGAGCGACCTCGGCGTCAAGCAACCGGCCGGCCTGTTCGAGAAGGGAGGGAACGGGATCGAATCTCATCTCAGTTGTTTTCCTCATCAGGAGAATACCCTCCCCCGCATACCGGATGCGCCTGCACTAATATCCACAAATTGACACTCAAGGCAACTTTCCCAACCGGCTTCTGCGCACAAATGCTACAATAGCGCCAGCGTTAGTATGAACCGGGCGTGAGCAGTACTCGCCCAACCTGAGCAAGATTCTGCCAGTGTTCGCTCCGATTCCTCCAGCGCAATTCAACACCAGGAAAATCGAACAAGATGGAACAAGGTACCGTGAAGTGGTTCAATGACGCGAAGGGCTTCGGCTTTATCTCGCGCCAGAACGGCGAAGATGTTTTCGTGCATTACTCTGCAATCAACTCGAGTGGTTTCAAGAGTCTGCAAGAAGGCCAGGCCGTGCAGTTCAACGTGGTAAAGGGCCCCAAGGGTTGGCAGGCTGCTGACGTTCAGCCCCTGTAAACCTCCAAAGGCCGGGATTCCGGCAGAATCTCTGTTAGGGCAAAGCAGGGCTGGTTTTCCAGCCCTGCTTTGTTTTTGTCCGCCCCTCCACTACTCTTCCCCTCTTCTCTCTGCGAAACAATGAAAAGCGCCCCGGATCGCTCCGGAGCGCTTAGGATTCCCTGCCGGGAACTCGTCTTTAGGACTGTTGCGAGGAATTGAACTGTTTCGCCGACTCCGCACCAGCCTTCGCTTCCTGCTTCTCAGGCTTCTTGATGTCGATGCCGCCCTTGAAAAAGGCACCGTCCTCGATGCTGATGCGCGCCGCCGATACGTCGCCGTTCAGAGCTCCCTCGGCGCGAATGTCCACACGGTCTGAAGCAGATACGTTGCCGCGGATCTTGCCCAGAATCACCACTTCACGCGCGGTTATGTTCGCTGCCACCTGGCCGTTGCGGCCTACCGTCACGCGGTTGTGGGGCAAATTGATCGAACCCTCGATCTTGCCGTCCACAAAGAGCGACGCCGATCCGGAGATCTCGCCCTTGATAAACAGGCCCTTGCCTATCGTGGCCTGGTCGCCGCCAGCGGCGGGGGTACGAACGGGCTCGGCAACCGAGCTGGAAATTGGCTGCGCGGTACGGGGAGCGTCCTGGGGCTGCGTCGGGGGCTGGCTCGGTTTCCACATAATACTTGATGATTCCTTTCCTGCTCCGCTCTGAAGTTCGCCTTCCTGAGCCGGCTCTCCGGCTCTCCGGCTCTTCGAACGTCTTCGCCGTATGCTGGGCAAAGCCAATGCGGATAGATTCTGCTCCTCGATTCTCTCACATGCGTCGACGGAGATCCCTGGACTCGATCTGTCATCGCGCAGAAGGGGAATCCGGCCTGAAACCGCCTCTTCTGCCGGCGCCAAACTCGATGCTTTACTCACCGGCACTGGTGGCGATTGCGTTCCGGCTGAACTTTCCTCTGGTGCCACAGGCTCTCCTCCTTCCGGGTTGCTGCGGGAAGGTTGAGGCTAAACGTCGCCGACTCCTGACTCAATGGTATCCAGCTCCGTTTTAGCTTCCGTGAAAGACTCCGCCTCCGCTTCAGACCGATGTGCCTTAACCACACCCGCGGAAATGGAGTCCTCTGGCTTTTCCAGCGCTTCCTTCAATGAGCTGATCGCATTCAGCCCTTCCGCCGCAGGCTCAACTACTGCCTCCCGCAGCGCTTCGGGCTTGCGAAGATCCACTTCTCCCCGGAAAAATGCCCCGTCCGCAATGCTGATCCGGTGTGTAACCACATCTCCAAGAACGATCCCCTCGGCACGGATCTCCACACGGTCCGCGGCAACGATGTTCCCAGTGATCTTGCCCATCACAACGATCTCCCGCGCCGTTATACAGGGGTTCAGCGTTGTCGTCATACTACCCAGAACATGCCCATTCTGACCGATCGTTACGCGCTGCGTGGGGATATTGATGCTGCCGTCCAAAGTACCGTCAACATACAACGTGTCGGTACCCGTGATCGTCCCTTTGAACTTAAGACCCTGGCCAAGCACCGATTCTGCCGCCGGCATTGCGCTCATCACGCTGGGAATTGCTTCGATTACCGGCTCGATTGGAACCTGCGCGGGAGCGGGAGGTTCCGGAGTGGGTGCTTTCCTGTTCTGAGCGCGGCCGTATCCCGAGGATTGAATCGACTTCCACATGGCAACCGATTATTTCCCTTCCTCTGCACTCTCGCGGAATCCATCGCTATCCGCGTTGCCAGACCAATATAACGCCTCAGAGCACACTATGGCTCCTCTGATCTGTTTGAACCAACCTGATAGCAATGGAAGGCGCGCTTGCTCGCCTGAGCGCACAGGCGGCTCTGTTTGCTGAAAATCCAGGCAGGGCGCAGGGGTGCCTGCAAAACATACAGCTAGCACTGACGCCACGGCATCCGCGCTTAGGCGGTTCTTACTGCCTCGTCGCCGTACTCCACGACGTTTGAGATCGTGTTCACAGGTTTCTTGCGGATATCCACTTCGCCGCGGAAGTACGCCCCGTCTGCAATACTGATTCGCGATGTGCTCACTTCGCCGTTCAGCGTACCCTCGGCTCGGATCTCCACACGGTCTGTGGCTGATACGTCGCCGGTGACCGTGCCCATGATTACAATCTCGCGCGCGATGATGCAGGCGTTCGACGAAGAGAACCTGCCGATAACCGATCCGTGCTGCCCGATCGTCACTCGCTCGTTCGGAAGGTTGATACCGCCCTCCACGCGACCGTCAACAAACAGCGATCCTGTGCCGGTAATCTCGCCCTTGTACGTCTGGCCTTTGCAGATCACCGCGCTGTCAGGCACTGTCGATATCGGATGCACATGATTGGTAACCTCCAACACTGGAACAGCTGGGCTCGGAGCAGGTGTATCCGGAAATTGGACGGGCGCTTGCTTCAACGACTGGCTTGTCTTCCACATATGCTGGGGTAATCCTTTCAAGAAAGCGTGCGTACCCCTTGCCTGATCGCAACAGGGTCAAACACGAATGTAATTTCCATTTGTCGTTTCGGCATTTGGTGCGGCTTTTACCAAAAATTCTCTACACACGAAACGATGTATGGAAAAACCGTTCGATTCACGACATTCGACAGAGTTTAGGGCTGGTCATCGAAAAATGCAACAATTATTGTGATTTTCCTGACACCCTCAGCCCCAATGATTACCAAAGAGTCTTTCATGTGGTACGAAAAAGCAGAAAAAACGCTCGATAGTTATCTCGCGGTTACTTTCGAATCCAGTCCGCCCGAGTATCGCGCATGAAAACAAGCCATTGCTTCCAGAACTACTTTTCGGACTTCTTGATGTCGATGCCGCCCTTGAAGAAGGAGCCATCTTCAATACTGATCCGAGCCGCTGAAACGTCGCCGTTCAGTGCCCCCTCCGCGCGTATGTCAACTCGGTCCGTTGCCGACACATTCCCCCGCACTTTGCCAAGGATCACCACCTCGCGCGCTGTTACATTGGCCGCCACCTGGCCATTAATGCCCACCGTCACTCGGCTCTCGGGAATGTTGATCGCCCCCTCCACCTTGCCGTCCACAAAGAGAGACTCTGACCCAGCGATCTCTCCCTTGATGAAAAGCCCCTTGCCGATGCTCGATTGCTCGGCGGTCGGTACGCGCCGCGAGACGGCAGGCGTTGGAAGTGCAGCCGGGCTGAGCGACTCCGGCTCGGGCGTTAGGCTGGTTGGTCCGGTCTGGCTTGGTTTCCACATGGGTTGATTTTTCCTTTTCTCCTCCGCTCCGAGAGGGTGCTTGAAATATATTGCCGCGATCTTGGGATGGCAGACAAGGGGCTGACGCACCTTCGTCCGGCGCGGTGCCAGCTAGGGTCTCGGAGCCGGAACCGCCCTGCGCCTGCGGTTCCTGGGTTACGTGCTCGTGTTTGCTGTCGCAACTACGGGCGGAGTTGAATCCGATGCCGGCTTGACATCTGCCGCATGTGCGGAAGTTGCCGCGGCAACGGCTACAGTGCGATGACTGTCAGACGACGCTTCGTGCGGCTTATGCTGATCCGGCTCAACGATCTCCGGCTTGCAAAGATCCACAGCGCCCTGAAACAGCGCGCCGTCTTCTATGCTGATCCGAGGCGTCCGGATGTCGCCTGTCATCTTCCCCTCCGCGCGTACCTCTACGCGGTCTGAGGCCGTGATATCGCCAGACATAGTGCCCATGATCACGATCTCGCGCGCCGTGATGCAAGCATGCATATTGCTGATGCTCGATATCACCTGGCCGTTTTCGCCGATCGTAACTCTCTGCCCCGGCAGATATATGCTGCCCTCGAAGATTCCGTTGATGTAGAGCGAATCGTCCCCTGTAATCTGCCCCTTGAAGCGCAGATCGCGGCTCAGCACGGCCTCGCCAATTCCCGTCGTGCGAGAGTGCTTCTGCTTGTTCTCGTCGGCACTCACAGCGGCTGGAGCGGGTGCGGGTGGAGGGATTTCTCGTATCGCGTCGACCTTAGGCACGGAATTCGCAGGAGGGGATTGAATGGACTTCCACATAAAAGACTCAGATCCTTTCTGTTTATACGAAAGAGACACTCTTGATTATTACGTTCGCTTCGAAATAAACAATGCAGACATCATACAACTTTGGCGCTAGTTACCGTCGCAACTTATTTACTATTACCCCGATGGCTGGCCAGCCCGTAGTAACACCGGGCTCGGGGTTTAATCTTCCCTTATGACCGATCGCGAACTCATCGCCCGCATCGCCCGTTCCCCTGGAGCAAAGGCCGGCTACAAGCAACTGGTTCGCGAGCTCGGACTCGGCGGTGGTCGAGAACGACGCCTGCTCGTCGAACAGCTGGCCCGGCTCACCCTTAGCGGCCGTCTCTCGCAGCTCGACCGAGATCAGTGGGCCCTGCCCCGCGCCGCTGCCGCCAGCCAGAACCTCACTGCCGGACGCCTCGATCTCCACCGCGACGGCTTCGGATTCGTCAGACCGAATCCGAAACAGGGAATCACAGACGACGTCTTCATCCCCCCCAACGAAATCGGCGGCGCCATGCACGGCGACCAGGTCCTCGTCGAAGTCGAGCCGCCCAAAGCAGACGGCCGATCCCAGGGCCGTGTCGTCCGCATCCTCACCCGCCGCAACCCCACCGTCGTCGGCATCTTTCACTATGCTCGCCCCGTCCAATGGTCTGGAGAGTCCGAACACCCCTCCGGCTGGCATCGTGTCATCCCCTTCGACGAGCGCGTCACCCAGATCATCCTCATCCCCCCCTCTGAACCCCTCCCCGAACTGAGCGAAATCGAGTCGCCCCACCGCGTCGTTGGCTCCTCAGCAGCTACGCATCCAAGACTTGAGAGCCTGGAAGGCCTCGTCGTCGATGTCGAGATCATCAGTTGGCCTACGCCCACTCGCCCCGCAACCGGCCGCGTAATCGAAGTCCTCGGTGCGCGCGACGACTTCGGTGTCGATGTCGAAATCATCATCCGCAAACACCAGCTCCCACGCATCTTCCCCGACGATGTTCTGGCCGAAGCAAGGAAGGCCGCAGCTCTCGACCAAAAGGCTGCCGTCTGCAAGACCAGGACTGATTTCAGGCATCTGCCCATCGTCACCATCGACGGCGAAACCGCACGCGACTTCGACGACGCCGTTCTCGTCACCCCGCGCGCGGACGGCGAACAAGGCTACGAACTCCAGGTCCACATCGCCGATGTGGCCGAGTACGTCACGCCAGGCAGCGCCCTCGACATCGAGGCCCGCCTGCGCGGCACCAGTGTCTACTTCCCAGACCGCGCCATCCCCATGCTCCCCCATGAGCTATCGAGTGGCATCTGCTCCCTGCGCCCCAACGAAGACCGCCTCACACTCAGCTGCATCATGCTCCTCGACTCCGCGGGCCGCATCGAAAATTACCGCATCGAAGAAGGCATCATCCGCTCCGCCGCACGCATGACCTACACCGAGGTCCACGCCATCCTCAGCGGCGATCCCGACCAGAGCGCAAACGTACGCGAGCACCACGCCGCCCTCGTCCCCGAGTTCGAACGCATGAAGCGCCTTGCCGTGCTCATGAACAAACGCCGCGAAGAGCGCGGATCCATCGACTTCGATCTCCCCGAGCCGGTCATCCAGTTCGACGAGCAGGGCCGCATGAGCGGAGTCACCCGCGCCGAGCGCACCTGGGCCAACCGCCTCATCGAAGAGTTCATGCTCGCTGCCAATGAGTGCGTCGCCACCTGGCTCGAAGACCTCGGCGTCCCCTCCATCTACCGCATCCACGAGAAGCCAGAACCTCGCCGCGTCGTCCAGTTTGAAGAGCTTGCCGCCGCCTTCGGTTATTCGCTTGGTCTCGGCGCACTACCTGTGAAGCGCACCCAGTTCAAATCCGAACGCCGCGAACTCCGCGGACAAGGGCGAACCGCGCGCACGTACGACGTCCCCGAAGACATCGCCGTCACCCCGCGCATGTATCAAAAGCTCGCCGCCCAAATCGAAGGCAAGCCCGAGGAGCGCATCCTCAGCTACTTAATGTTGCGCTCGCTCATGCAGGCCCGATACAGCGAGAAAAACGAGGGCCACTTCGCCCTCGCCGCGCCCACTTACACCCACTTCACCTCGCCCATCCGCCGCTACCCTGACCTGATCGTCCACCGCATCGCAAAGTCTCTGCTCCGCTCCGGCATCTCCGGCCTGGGCCGCATCTCGGCAGACCGCCAAAACTCCCCCTGGACCCACCCCCACGACTTGATCCAAGGAAATGTAAATCACCCACAACCGGGGGTGCCCCATACCAACCAGCAGACCGGGGTGCCCCACCCTCGGCGCGCTCTTGTTGTTGCGCCTAGGGTGGGGAGCGATACAGTTGGCGCGCAAAGTCCACCCATCGATCCCCCCATCCCCATCGACGACCTCGTCCAGATCGCCGATGAGACCAGCCAGACCGAGCGCCGCGCCGCCGAGGCAGAGCGCGAACTCGTCGAGTGGAAGAAGATCCGCTTCATGCAGGACTACATCGGCGAGCAGTTCGACGCCCTCGTCCTCAACCCCACAAAATACGGTCTCTTCGTCGAGTTGACTGACCTCTTCGTCGAGGGCCTCGTACCCATCGACTCTCTGCGCGCCGACCGCTACACCTTCCGCGAGAACACCCACGAGATCGTCGGCGAGCACTCCCGACGCGTCTTCCGCGCCGGAGCACGCGTTCAGGTAATCCTCGACCGCATCCTCCAGCAGGAGCGCAAACTTCAGTTCTCATTGGTTGAAGAAGAACTACCCCTCACCGGCAAGCGCACGCCCAAGCCCCCCAAGCCCCCCAGCAAACCCAAGCATTCCGCTGCGTCGAAGAAGAAAAAGCTCAAACCGCCAAAGCACCCCAGCAGAAAAGGCAAAGGCAAGCGCAAATAGCCGCGAAATTCAGAGAGCCGTCACTGTTGTCGGCATCCTCGCAATCCGACGAGTGCTCTGACTGCGTGATTTTGTAAGCTTTCCCATGAATTTGGGTGCCCCAGGTCTTGTGTTTGAGACCTGGGAAAGCACAAATCTTCGCGGTCACAGTACCGGAAAGCCTCCTCAGCCCTGCTTCCTGCGCGCCTCGCCCAGATACTCCAGCCACTCCGCCATGCCCGCGCCGGTCTTCGCGCTCGTCTCAAACACCCGTATCCCCGGCCGGATCTCATTGATGTTCTTCAATGCCAGTGCGCGATCAAACTCGCAGGCCGCGGCCAGGTCCATCTTGGTAATCACAGCCGCATCGGCGGAGTTGAACAGCGTCGGATACTTCAGCGGCTTGTCCTCACCCTCCGTCACACTCAACAGCGCCACCCGAATCCGCTCGCCCAGATCGTAGCTCGACGGACAAACCAGGTTGCCCACGTTCTCAATAAATAAGTAATCCAGACCGGAAACATCGAACGGACCACCGTCCGCAAGGGCCTTCGCAATCATCTCGGCATCAAGGTGACAGATTCCATGTGTATTGATTTGTTGCACCGGAGCGCCGCTAGCCGCCAGCCGCCGTGCATCGTTGTCCGTCTCCAGATCGCCAACCAGCGCCGCCACTCTCGCCCCACGGCCGCGCAACTCGCGCAGCGTCCGCTCCAGAAACGCCGTCTTACCCGTCCCGGGGCTGGACACCAGGTTCAGCACCAGCACTCCCGCGGCCTCGAAGCGCTGCCTGAGCACCGCAGCCAGCTCGTCGTTCTTCTTGAGAATTCCCCGCCGCAGCTCAACAATCCGTGTCGTCATACTCTTCTCCAGCCTCAATCGCATCCCGCTAACTCGCTAACCTGCTAGGTCTATGACCGCTTGTATATGTACGAGTATGGGTGCCCCAGGTCCCTCGCATTTGGGGACCTGGGAACCACCGCACTCAACGAACGAGTTCACGCGGTCACAGTACTAGCTGATTCCGGCTCCTCAATCTCAATCGACTCAATCTCCAGCTCCTGCCCCTGCCGCAAATCGGCCGTTAACTCCCCACACTTCGAGCAGCGGAAACTCTGCACCCCGATCTCGGAATCCGCGTTGCAGCCCGCGCAGTGAACCACCACCGGCATCGTTCGGATCACCAGCTTTGCTCCGGCGAGCGGAGTACCTTCCGTCGACACCCCCCAGCAGAACTGGAGCGACTCCTCAACGACGGCAGACAGCGCTCCCACCCGCAGCCGCACTTCGATAACCTGCGCCCCAGGGTAAGCAGCAGCAGACTCGGTAACGGTCTCGACGATCGACGCGGCAATAGACAGCTCGTGCACGCATCCAGATTACGCCCACGAGCACACACGAACAGAATCCGGCGGGTGTAAACTTTTTACTTCGCGGCCTTCCGCGATCGATTGAGAACCCTATGCGCAAATTTCTGTCTCTTGCCCTTCTGAGTGTGTTCTTCCTCGCCCTTCCCGCAGCCTTTGCCCAAAGCGCCCCGGCCAGGCGCCCCATGACCTTCGACGACATGATGCAGATGAAGCGCCTCGGCGAAACAGCCGTTTCGCCCGACGGCAAGTGGCTGGTCTACTCCGTCACAACCGTCGATCTGGCCAAGAACTCGCGCACAGCGGAGCTATGGATTCAGAAGATCGAAGGTGGCGAGCCCGTGAAGCTGGCCATGACCAAGCCCGGCGACGGCGGCGTGCAGTTCTCCTCCGACGGCAAGCGCATTCTCTTCGTCAGCGACCGCACCGGGGCCAACCAGATCTGGCTCGTGGACTTTGACACGGCCACGGGCGCGGTGTCGAACCTGAAGAAGCTCACCAATCTCGACCTCGGCATCGAAAACGCCCAGTGGGCGCCAAACGGCAAGTCCATCGTCTTCACCATGCCCGTCTATCCCGACTGCCCGGCCATCGTGCCTGACGACGAGGGCAAGGGAGCCGAGTGCGGCTACGCCCGCGACGAGGCCGCCGCCGACAGCAAGGTCAAGGCGCAGATCTTTACTCATCTTCTTTACCGGCACTGGAACCACTTCGTCGGCGAAAAACGCTCCCATCTCTTCCTCGTCTCGGTTGAGAACGGCGGCGTCCGCGACCTCAACCCCAACGACAAGTTCGACACGCCTCCCTACTCGGTGGGCGGCGGCGGCGGGTTCTCTATCTCCCCGGACTCGAAGGAGCTGGCCTATACCGAGAATCTCGACGCCGAGCAATCGACCTCGACCAACGGCGACATCTTCACCCTCGACCTGACCGATGCAAAAGCCAAGCCCGTGAAGGTGAGCACCTCTCCGGGCGGCGACTGGACGCCGGCCTACTCGCCCGATGGCAAGTACATTGCATGGCGCTCGCAAGCCCGCAACGGCTACGAGAGCGACAAATTCCGCCTGGTGCTCTACGACCGGGCGAAGAAGACCATCACCGACCTGCTGCCGAAGTTCGATCGCTGGGTAGATGAGTTTGCGTGGGGTGCAAAGGGATCGTATGCGATCTTGCTTACAGCAGGGAGTCAAGGCGAAAGCCCGGTGTTCGGTCTGGATCTCGATGCCAGTTCCGGCGCGCCGAGCGATCATCTTTGGCAGTTGACCGACCTGGGCTCCTACGGCGGACTTTTGCCAACTTCCGATGGAAGGCACGTTATCGCCAGTCGTACAGCCGTAGATTCGGCAGGCGAGGTCGTCGTCATCGATTCATCGGTGGTGGGCAACACATTGGACGATACGGTAGTTGCGTGGCGCAAGGGCGAGCAAAAGCCCGAGCATTTGGCTACGTCGAGCTTTGGCGAAGTTAAACATATCACCCACCTCAACGACGCCTTCCTCGCCCAGCTCGATCAGCAGAAGATGGAGCCCTTCTGGTTCACCGCCAAAGACGGCGTCAAGGTTGAAGGCTTCCTCATCCGGCCACCCGCCTTCGACCCCTCGAAAAAGTATCCCCTCAAGTTCCTCATCCACGGCGGCCCTGAAGGCGACTTCGGCGACTCGTGGAGCTACCGCTGGAACGCCGAGCTCTTCGCCGCCAACGGCTACGTCGTCGTCATGATCAACTTCCGCGGCTCCACCGGCTATGGGCAGGCGTTCACTGAAGGCATCATCGGCGACTGGGGCGGCAAGCCTTTCACCGATCTGATGACCGGCCTCGACTACGCCGAGGAGCACTATCCCTTCATCGACAAGACCCGCGAGTGCGCCCTGGGCGCAAGCTACGGCGGCTACATGGCCGACTGGATCCTCGGCCACACCGACCGCTTCAAGTGCATCGTGACCCACGACGGCATGTTCAACTCCGAGTCCGCCTTCGGGTCGACGGAAGAGCTCTGGTTCAACCAGTGGGAGTTCAAGGGCCGCCCTTGGGACTACGTTGGTAAGCCCGATGCCGAGAACCCCTTCCGCAAGTGGTCGCCCATGCTCTCGGCCAAAAACTTCAAGACGCCCACGCTCGTCGTCCACAACCAGCTCGACTACCGCCTCGACGTGAGCGAGGGCTACCAGCTCTTCACGGCGCTGCAACTGCTCGGCGTCCCCAGCAAGATGCTCTACTTCCCCGACGAAGGCCACTGGGTCCTCAAGCCGCAGAACTCCCAGCTCTGGTGGAAGACGGTGAACGACTGGGTAGACCAGTGGATCGGAAAGAACAGCCGTTAGCAGCTAGCTTCTAGCTACAGCTTGCCAATGGGAACACAACCCTGGTAAGAGCACTATCAAGCTAGAAGCTAGAAGCTAGAAGCTAGGAGCTAGAAGCTGCCCTTCGCACGCAAACCCGGCAAGCCCCGCGCGTTTCTCAACGAGAACGGCCTCTACGACTACGCCGTCAAATCCCTCGGCCGCCGCATGCAAACCGAGGCCGAACTGCGCCGCAAGATGCACCAGCGCGTCGAACCCGGCGAACACGGCGATGCAGTCGTTGCGGCGGTAGTCGTCCGCCTCAAAGAGTACGGCTTTCTCAACGACCAGTCCTTCGCCGAAACCTACGCCCGCCTCCGCCATGAAAACGAGAAGATGGGCCAGCGGCGCGTTCGCCAGGACCTCAAGCAAAAGGGCGTACATCCTGACCTGATCGACGAGACCGTCTCCGCCCGCTACGACGAGACCAACGAAGAAGCCCTCGCCCGCGAGCATCTTGAGCGCAAACGCATCGCCAAGCCTTCAAACGAAAAAGAAGCTGCCCGTGTCATGCGCCGTCTCGTCACCGCCGGCTTCTCAACCACTACAATTTATAAGATTCTCCGCCGCTGGGATGTCCCCGAAGAGACCCTTGCCGCCCTTGAACACGTCGAAGAAGAGCCCGGCGAGGAATAGGCCCTCTTCCCGCAGCGGCTGAATCAGGCCAAGTAGAATAAAGACGTGTCCAACCAAGTTCCGCCCATCATTCACGCTGAAAACCTGACCAAGGTCTACTCCACCGGAAAGATCGAGGTTTCCGCTCTGCGCGGCATCTCGCTCTCCGTCCAGCCCGGTGAGTTCGTGGCCATCGTCGGCCCTTCGGGCTCGGGCAAGTCCACACTCTTTTATCTGCTCGGCGGGCTCACGCGGCCCACCAGCGGGCATCTCTCCATCGACGGTATCGACTTCGCCACGCTCAACGACTCCGAGCGCACCAGGCTCCGCCGTCACCGCATCGGCTTCGTCTTCCAGCGCTTCAACCTGCTGCCCACGCTCACCGGCATGGGAAACATCGAGATCGCCTACAAGGTCAGCGGCCGAAAAGAGCCGCTCGACCGCAAGTATCTTGAACACCTCGCCGACATGCTCTCCATCACCGGCCGTCTGCACCATCGCCCCAGCGAGCTCAGCGGCGGCGAGCAGCAGCGCATCGCCATCGCCCGCGCTCTCATCACACGCCCTGCCATCGTGCTCGCCGACGAGCCAACCGGAAATCTCGACACCAAAAACTCCGACGCCGTGCTGCAAATGCTAGCGCGCTCCAACCGCGAGCTGGGCCAGACTACGCTGATGATTACGCACAATCCCGAAGCCGCGGCAGTGGCCGGACGCATCATCCACGTCCGCGACGGCCTCATCGTCCACGAAGAAAAGGGCTCGCACTGCGCTTAAAGGAATTGTTTCAGCACCCCCAACTCCCGCAGCCCTGTTTTTCCCTACACGGCCCGCGTTAGACTGTTTGGACTATGCACGTTCATGCGGCACAGCACGGGGCAAGTCAAAAGCGAACAGCCATAGTTCTGCGCATCTCGCTGGCGGCCACGCTGGCATATGTTCTAGTCACTTTCATCGCCGGCCTCAAGGCCCACTCCCTCGCCCTGCTCGGTGAAGCCGGCCACAACGCATCCGACTTTCTCGCCCTGCTGCTCAGCTTTACCGCCGTCTACTTCCAGTCGCGCCCGGCAGATAACGCGCGCACCTTCGGCTATCAGCGCGCCGGAGTTGTCGCGGCCTTCCTCAACGCCGGCACCCTCATCGTCATCGCTCTTTGGATCGCCATCGAAGCCGTACACCGACTCGCCGCCCCGGTCGCCGTACAGCCGCGGCTCATGATGATCGTCGCCGCTGCCGGCGTAGTCATGAACGGCGCTATCGCGGCACTGCTCTGGGGCGTGGCCCGCGACGTCAATCTGCGCTCGGCCTTTCTGCACATGGCCGGCGATACGCTTTCGACCGCCGCTGTCATCGCCGGCGGCGCCGGGATTCTCGTCACCGGCAGCAACTGGATCGATCCCGCGCTGTCTCTGCTCATCGCCGGGCTGATCCTGTGGTCGAGCATCGGCATCGTCCGCGAGACGCTCAACATCCTGCTTGAAGGAACTCCCGCGGGCATCGATCTTAGAAAAATCCGTGCCGAGATGCAGCAGACAGAAGGCGTCATCAACGTACACGACCTGCACATCTGGAGCCTCGGCTCGAACTCGCGCGCCTTGGCCTGCCACGTCACCATCCCCGACATTCCCCCGTCCGTAAGCGCCGAAATCCTCAACCGCCTCAACCACCTCCTCCGCGAGCACTTCGCCATCAACCACACCACCATCCAGTTCGAACACGTTGCCTGCGCCGATGCCGATGGCTGCGTAGTCCCGCTCGAAGAGATGACCGGCGAGGCCGAGTGCGGCCACCATCACTAGGCTGATGGATTTCTAGCCGATAAGCGTCTAACGGCTTGTGAGCTTGGCGCAAAGTAGTAAGTAAATTCCGGAGAGAATTGACGGCTTCCTGGCCAATGCCGATACTATCCGTGTGGAGATCACCTTTTCCATCGACGACAGGATTGTGGAACGCGCCCGTGAAAGGTTAAGCGCGATGGGCAGGACCGTGGAACAGGAGATTTGCGAGCATCTCGTTTGGCTTTCAGGCAGCGAAGATCTGGAACGGGATCTGGAATTCTTTGAGCGCACCTCTGGGCTTGGTGATTCCAAGGGCTGGAAGTTTAACCGGGAAGAGCTCTACGAGGAGCGGCTGCGCTGGCCCCGCGAGTGAGCACTTTATATCCAGGAAAATGAAATATTGATCGACCCAGAATTACGATTAAATTCCGGTCAGTAATTCGAGAACGCACCCGATTACTGGTACTAGGCTGGACTCTTCCTCATCGCAGACACAGCATTCCGTCGGGTTCATAGGGTCATACACGAGTGTGACTTCCGACCCTGTTTCCCAGCGATAACGAGAGTGGAATTTGCCCCTGAAACGGTTGCCATCGACGGCATAAGAAAAAACAACTGTGGAATGGCCGACGAATAGGCTGCCTGGAGTCTGCGATGGAGAGTCTTCCCAGTCGCAATCGGTTATTGTTGCGGTCGTTGTGAGCCAATGGTCACTGGTCATTTGGGCCTGATTGTTGCACCTCTTTTGTGTTGTTGTCTATTGACCGTCAATCCAATTGAAGTATCTGGCAGGCCTAAAGGCAACCGCGATCCATATCAACAATCGATGAGATCGAGGGATTGGCAGAAGTTTCTGGCTGAACACAAGGCTGAATCGAAGTTAGCCCCGCCTGCGTGTACCCTAGTAGAGAGCGTATGTATCGATGAATAGAGCAGTACAATTGGGCCGCATGGCGGCCTTTGCGGGTTTTGTGGCTGTGGCAATCGCCGCCGTGGGGCAGAGTGTGCCCAATGTGCCCCAGAAGCAGGGCGCGACCATGATTCAGTTGCCCCCCGCGCCAAAGGCTTTGCTTCCAGACGCCTTCAACGGATGGCTCCAGACTGCGAAGCCCGTGCTCACCACCGACCCCGCGCAAGCCGATGCGGCTGGCGTCGAGGCCCTCAAAGAGTTCGGCTTTGTTTCGGCCGAGTTGGCCAGCTACAAGCGCGACGCCGGCGAGACGCTCACCATGAAAGCTCTGCGTTTCCCTGACGTGAGCGGGGCCTACGGTGCCTACTCCTTCTACCGCCAGAACAACTGGCCGAAGGAAGACATCGGCGCCGGCGGAACTTCTTTCCATAATCGTGTCCTGTTCTGGAAGGGCGACACGGTTGTCGATGCAACCTTCTCGAAGATCGGCCCCATGACGGCCGGCTCGCTCCGCGCGGTTGCGGCCAGCCTGCCCGACCTCAAAGGGCGCAACGCGGTGCAGCCGCCTGTGCTCGCCTATCTGCCCCAGGCCAACATCGACAAGCAGACCACGCACTACGCTATGGGTCCGGCCGGTTACACCGGCGGCGGCGGCGTGCTGCCGGCAAGCCTGGTCGATTTTTCAAAGGGCGCAGAGACCGCGACGGCTAACTACTCGCTCACATCGAATTCGGCAACGCTCACCATCATCGATTACCCAACCCCCCAGATCGCCGAGGCCAAGGAAAAGGAGATCCGCGCCTATCTTCAGGCCGGCGCCAACGCGCAGCCTGCGTGGACCCAGGCGCTCAAGGACTCCGATACAGCTTCTCTCGAAGTCCGGCACACCGGCGAGCTTGTCGTGTTGGTGTCGGGCGACGCAATTCCAGACGAAAGCCACCGCCTGATCGAAACGGTGCACTTCGAGGCAGACCTTACAAAGATTCCCCAGTCCGTGGACTCTGAGATCGCAAAGACCGGCAAGATGCTGGTTGGCATCGCCGGCATCGTCATCGCAGGCTCAATCGCGGCAGTCGTTTTAGGTTTCTTCTTTGGCGGCGGTCGCGCCCTCTGGCGCGTGGCCCGTGGCAAGCCCATCTCATCGGTCTACGACCAGGAGTTCATCAGTCTCGGCCTTCGCACCAACTGGGACGATGAGGACCGGGGTGGAAAAGGCCCGAACCCGCGTGGTTAACATCAGTTTCAGCTTGTGGAAAAACAGGAGGAAATACAAGAAAACAAGGAAGAAACCCTGTGAAAACCGGATGTTATGTGGCGAATTAAAAGCGAACAGACTTGCCGGCATTACCGGAATTGCGTTTTTGTAAATTGCTCATTCTTAATTACTTATATTCAGCAAACATTCTCCTTGACACCGCCATCCCCCGCTCCTAGTATGCAGCCAGAAAGTTTCTACGGTTTTGCCTCCGTTGGAACTATTCTCCCTAAGGAAAGGGCTGCCCTGTTGCCGGGCGGCCCTTTCCGCTTTATAGGCTAGATTTAACGTACGTTACGCCTCCGAATGTTCTTCCTCAGCTTCATCCTCCCACTCGGCGCCGCAAGTTTCGCACGACCAGGCATTGACTGGCTCCACGCTTTCGAGGATCGGATCGGCTGCTCCGCACTGCGGGCACACCGGGACTTCGAACTCCGGCGCGGACATCTCAGACAGCTCAACAATGTCCTTCGGAATCGGCTGCGCCAGAACCGCGCGCGCATGATCCAGCTGATCGGCGGCTACCAGAATGCACTTCCCTGTATCGCCATCCCCGAGCGGCGTGAAGCGGCTGGAGCGGTCAACCCAGCTCTCAATCCCGGCGCGGCGCAGAGCCTCTACGATCTGGAAGCCCTGCTGCGTGCCCTCGCAGGCGCACAGCGGCGTCTTCCACGTGTACTCGAAGCCGGGCCGGGCTTCAGCGTCTTCTTCGCCCGCTTCTGCGGGTGCGCTCCACGCCGCATCGCGCGGATCGCCCAGCTTCCGCAGTCTCATCTCATCGGCTAGTACCTGTTGCGCGGTTGGCGTAAGGTCGGCAAAGGCTGCGCCCAGCTCGATCAGTTCGCCGTCGGACATCGTGCGGTAGTGTGCGGTTAGGGCAAGCCAGTCCTGCGAGGTATTCGTGGTCATGGTTTCGGGTTCCGTGTCAGAGAATGTGAGGAGCTGGTAGGCCAGGGTGTATCCCTGACAACAAGCTGGCAAAAACAATGCGGGCTTCTCCCCTTGAGCGGCGCCAAATCTACTGCCTCAATGCCGTTCCACTCAAGATGCCCCAGTGCCTGCCCCCGGCTTCACTTTACCTTCAAGAGGCTGAAAGATACAATCAAATGAGCAGCCGACGTAGCTCAGTTGGTAGAGCAGCTGATTCGTAATCAGCAGGTCATCGGTTCAAGTCCGATCGTCGGCTCCAGTATCCTTCCCCCTCCTTCCCTCCCTCCCGGATCGATCAGCTTTTCTTTTCAGCCCGCTGCGCTCTCTCCGGTCGTGCGGCGCGCGGCTCATGGCTGCGTGTGCCGGGCTCCGGATCGCCCCGACGTTAGGCTCTGATAAAAAAGCGCGCCTCAATGCCTAGTTATCCACGAGAATCTGTTGACTCGCTAGATTCCACGCCGTTTATCCACGCTCAGAGTTGGCATAATCGGGTCAAGAGCGTTTCCGCCGACCATGCATATTAGGGCCAACGAACTATCGGGAGCTACTTCGGTGGGCAGCTACAGCCGTCAAGATGTGACGCGTATCCTCTCGATCACCTCGCGCCAGCTTCAGGGCTGGGAGCGGGCTGGACTCATTCCCCAACAACAGAGCTACACCTTTCAGGACCTCGGTCAGTTGCGGACCGTACGCGCACTAAGAGAAGACGCCGTGCCGGCCGCTTCGATCCGTGAGTCTATCCAGGCCATGAAAGCTGTCGCCGGCATGGCCAATCCGCTGCTCGAAGCGCGAGTGGTTCGCACCGGTTCGCGGGTGGCCTTCCGCCACCGCGGTGCCACCGTGGACCCCATCAGCCGGCAACTGCTCCTCGACTTCGAACCCGGCGCCGTCTCCGAGCATCCCACTGCGATGCGCGATACCCTCCCCATGCGGCGTGCAAGCCAGCAGGGTCTGCAAGAGCGCTTTAACGAAGCGGTACACGCCGAGGAGCGCGGTGAGAAGCAGAAGGCCATCGCCCTCTACGAAGAAATTCTCGTAATCGACCCGAAGTACGCGGCTGCCTGTATCAACCTGGGCACGCTCTGCTTTCACGCCCGCAAGTTCTCGCGCGCAGAGGAGTACTACCGCCGCGCGGCCGAGGCCGATCCCGGATACGTCCTCGCCTACTTCGATCTGGGCAATGTGCTCGACGAGGTCGGCCGCTTAGAGGAGTCCGTCGTGGCCTACCAGCGCGCTCTGGCTCTCGCCCCGAGATATGCCGACGCGCACTACAACATGGCTCTGGCTTACGAGCGGCTCGACCGCCCCCGCTCCGCCCTGCGCCACTGGCACGCATACGCGCAGATCGATAAGAATGGGCCATGGGCCGATCACGCCCGCAAGCAGATGCGCATCATCCTTAGCCGCGAGACGCTGACCGTCGCCGCTCGCGCCGAGCACTTTGTACCGCGTCGCAAAGGCAAGGCTGCGCTCCGGCTCGTGTAGCGGGCTGAGACAAATTCCCTGCACGTCTTGCTATGGAAAATCGCGTGTGGTGCCTCTGAAGTTTGCATAAGAACGATCTGTCATCCTGAGTGAAGTTTGGCCGGTTTATCGGCAAAACGCAGTCGAAGGCTCTGCGGTTGCTTTTAAGAATTTCCCCGACGGCACACTTTACGCGCTCTTATCCGCCCGGCAATTTCGAAACCGCATCCAGCCCCGCTCTCGTACTCGGTAGCCTCGCAACCATCTCCCCAGCAGTGTTTTCCCATTAGCTGCCCGCGCCGTGCTTTCCCGGCGGAGTCGCTGCTCTTTCATGGTAGAGTTGGAAACCACAGGGGCAATTCAGCATGGCAGCCGAAGATCCGGAGACGTTCGGCAATACCGAAACTATAGGCTTGCAGCAGCAGGTGGCGCGTCTCCAGGCGCTGCTTGAGGCTACGCGCCAGGTCCACTCCACCATTCACGAGCACGAGGTCCTCGATCGCGTGCTGCGTATCGTCGTGCGCGAACTCGAGATGACCGGTGCGGCTTTTTCCGGTACCAGTCTGGTCTACGGCGAAGCGCCTATGCCGGTCGACGGAGTTCGGCTGCCTACATGGCTTCTCGAGGACCGCACCGGCGGCAAGATGGCCGAGCTGGTGGTGCAGCCACCGCCGGGCCGCGCTCTCAGCCTCTACGAAGCTGACTTTATTGAAGGCCTCGTCCTCCAGGCAGCCGTCGCCCTTGAAAACGCCCACAACCACAAGCGCAACGTCGAGTTCGCGCGTCTCCAGCAGGACCTTGACGCGGCCCGCCGCATCCAGCAGTCGTTGCTGCCGCAGAGTTTGCCCAAAATTCCCGGATACTCGCTCGGCTTCAGGTCTGACACCTGCTACGAGGTCGGCGGAGATTACCTCGACATTCTTGAACTCCAGGACGGCAGCCTGCTCATGGCCGTAGCCGATGTCGCCGGCAAGGGACTGGCATCGGCCATCGTCTCCATCGGCTTCCGCGCCGCCTTCCGCGGTATGGTGGCCAGCGGACTGCCCTTGGCAGACATCGCCACACGCATCAACCAGCTCCAGTGGACCGAGGGCGAGGAATCACGCCGCCGCTACGTCACCGCTATCTTCCTCAAGCTCGATCCCGTTACAGGCGACATCGAAGTGGTGAACGCCGGACACAACCCCGGCTTCCTCCTCGCGTCCAACGGTAGCTTAATTGAGTTCGAGGCCTCGGGCGCGCCCCTGGGACTACTCCCGGGGACCGTATATACCGAAGAGAATGCTCAACTCAGCCCCGGCTCACGGCTCCTTCTATACACCGACGGATTGACTGAGGTCTTCCGCGGCGACGACGAGTTCGGTCCCGCAAGGCTACTCAAAGAGGTCCGCGGTTCATCCGCGCGCAAGGCTGAGGTGCTTCTCGATACAATCTGGAGGGCTATCCGCGACTATTCTGCGGGAAGCCCGCAGGCAGACGACATGACCGCGCTCGTTGTCTGTCGTGCCATGGAGCGTGAGCCATGACGGCTGGCAAACCGGCTACGGTCGAGGTTCGCCTTCCTTCTCGCATGGGATACGAGAAGGTGGCCATGAGTACTGCCGCTTCAGTGGCTAAACTCATGGGCTTCCGCGAAGACCGCATCGAAGACCTCAAAACCGCCATTGCGGAAGCCTGCATCAATGCCATCGAGCACGGCAACCGGCTCAACGAAAACCTCTCCGTGGGCGTCATCCTCTCGGCAGGACCCAACGGACTCGAAGTCAAAGTCATCGACAACGGATCGGGCATGAAAATGCAGCCCGCCAAACCCGACATCGACCGCAAGATGCACGGCGAGGAAGGCCCCCGCGGCATGGGCATGTTCCTCATACAGTCGCTCGTCGACGAAGCCGAGTGGGTGGCGGCAAACGAGGGACACGCAAGCTATGTCCGGCTCGTCATCCGGCTCGACAAGGATGCCGCCTGAAATAATAGTGAGAGCTGACGGAGGCTATACAGCAGTGCAACCCGATACCAAGTCGCGAACAGACCAGCGGACTACGCCGGCCGGACATCCCGTCTCCGTACTCCGTTTCGAGGGCGACATCGCCAGTACTTCCCGGGATGCCGTCATCGGCGCCTACCAGGCCCTTCCTAAAGAGACCGCGAAACTCATCCTGCTCGACTTCACCAAGGTGGACTACATCAACTCCAGCGGCATCGCCCTCGTCATCCAACTCCTCATCGAAGCCTCGAACTCTGGCCAGAAGGTCTACGCCTGCGGCCTCTCCGCCCACTTCACCAAGGTCTTCACCATGGTCGGCATCACCAAGTACGCCCAGCTCTTCCCCACCGAAACCGAAGCCCTCGCCGCGCTCTAGTGCCCTGTCTGGAAAGTGTCCTGTCGCGAAAGTCAGCATCGACAACAATCTGTCATCCTGAGCGGAGATTGGCGCGTAATACGCGACAATCGTAGTCGAAGGACCTGCGGTTCTCTCTCTCAACCAACCACAAATCCGGGTGCCCCATGTCTCGATTTTGAGACCCGGGAATGACCAACCCTCAACCAACCACACCCTCAACCAACCACGCCCTCAACCAACCACAAAAATTGGGTGCCCCACCCTCGCCGCGTCTTTGTTTTTGCGGCTAGGGTGGGAACCACCAACCCAACCGCCCCGCTGCCAGCAAATGCGCGACGATTCTTACACCTTCTGCGACCGCTGCACGCTGCGCACGCCGTTCACCCGCTTCAATCCCAGCACCAGACGGTTCAGGTGGCGCACGTCATCGGCTTCCACCAGAAACTCAATGCGAGCCTCGCCGTTGTCTGAGTCATTGATATCGACGGCACGGATATTCGCGTCTTCGTCGGAGATCACCGCGGTAAGTTCCTTCAACATCCCGGTGCGGTCGTCGCAGAATACCGTCAGCTTCACCGGGTAACGAGTCGATGCAGCAGCCGTCTTGCCGGCTGTTTCCTTCGACCACTCCACAGCGATGCGCCGGTCCGATTCGTACATCAGGTTATGCACGTTCGGGCAGTTGCGCGAGTGCACGGCCACACCCTTGCCCCGCGTCACGTAGCCCACAATCTCTTCGCCGCGAATAGGGTTGCAACATCGAGCCCGGTACACCAGCAGATCGTTCTGGCCCTCCACCTGGAGCGACTCCGAACCCTTCAGGTGCAGCTTGCGCACCGCCTCTGACATGCCGGCCTCGCCCGTCAGCGGCTTGGCCTCCCCCTGCGACTCTTGCTCGGCCGAGGCTGAAAATCCAGGAGAGAGCTTGTTCAGAATCTGGTGCGCGGAGTGCTTCCCCTGGCCGATCGTCGCCAGCAGATCCGATGCCGTCGCCACGCCGTACTCATTCGCAATGCGGCTCAGATCCTGGTCGCCCACCTGCGCCATCGGAACTTTGAACTTCCGCGCCTCCCGGTCCAGAAGCTTGCGGCCGATATCCACGGCGCGGCGGCGCTGGTCTTCATTCAGCCAGTGCTTGATCTTGTTGCGCGCGCGCGGACTCTTTACAAACGTCAACCAGTCGCGGCTCGGTCGGTGGTCCTTCTGGGTGACGATCTCCACCACGTCGCCGGTGCGCAGCTTCGTGCGCAGCGGAACCATGCGCCCGTTCACCTTGGTGCCCACGCAGGTGTGGCCCACCTCCGTGTGAATCGTGTACGCAAAGTCCACCGGAGTCCCGCCCGCCGGAACCACCACCACCTTCCCCTTGGGCGTGAAGGTATAGACCTCGTCCGGATACAGGTCCATCTTCAGGCTCGAAAGGAACTCGTTCGGGTCGGTCATCTCCTTCTGCCACTCGACCAGCTGGCGAATCCAGTTCAGCCGCTCCTCGTCCCGCGCGTTGATCGTGCCTTCGCCGGCCTTGTACTTCCAGTGCGCGGCAATGCCCTCCTCTGCGATCCGGTGCATCTCCTCGGTCCGAATCTGCACCTCGAACTGGTGGCCCGTAGGGCTCATCACCGTCGTGTGCAGCGACTGATACCGGTTCGCGCGCGGCATCGCGATAAAGTCCTTGATGCGCCCCGGTACCGGACGCCAAAGCGTGTGGATGAGGCCAAAGACGGCGTAGCAGGCGGCTATGTCGTGGGTAATGATGCGCACGGCAAGCAGGTCGTAAACCTGGTCGAACGAGACCTGGGTGCGCTCGATCTTCTGGAAGACGGAGTAGACGCGCTTGATGCGCCACTCGACTCGCGCATCGATACCCGCCTCGCGAAGCTGCTCCGTGAGCGTGTCTTCCACCGCACGCAAAAACTGCTCACCCTCGCTGCGGCGGGTCTCGACCGCTTCGGCCACGCGCTCGTAGCTCACCGGATCGATGTAGCGAAAAGCCAGGTCCTCGAGCTCGCCGCGAACCTTGCCCATGCCCAGCCGGTGAGCCAGCGGCGCGTAGATGTCGATCGTCTCCTGTGCAATAGCCTGCTGGCGCTCCGGCTTCAGGTGCTCCAGCGTGCGCATATTGTGCAGCCGGTCGGCCAGCTTGATCAGCACCACGCGGATGTCGGTCACCATCGCCAGCAGCATCTTGCGCACGTTCTCGGCCTGGCGGTCCTCGCGGTTCGCAAGCTGGATCTTCTCGATCTTCGTCACGCCCTCGACGATGTGCGCCACCTGGTCGCCAAACGAGGCCGCAATCTGTTCTGTCGTCGCGTGCGTGTCTTCCACCGCGTCATGCAGCAGCCCGGCGGCAATCGCCGTCGCGTCCAGCCGCATCTCCGCCAGAACCTCGGCCACCTCCAGCGGGTGGATCACATACGGCTCGCCCGACGCCCGCATCTGCCCTTCGTGATGGCTTACGCAGAAATCCCACGCCTTGCGAATGATGGAAACGTCATCCGTCGGGCGGTAGCCCTGAACGCGGCGCAGAAGCGCTTCAAATCGCGGAGGGATGAGGCTGGGATCGTAGGCTGGTACGTCGGGGCGCGCAGCAGCAGCCGGTACCGCGGTAGAAACTGCGGTTGAAACTACCTCCAGAGCAGAGGGAACACTACCACCCTGCCCCGAAACCGACTCCGGGACCGTCGCCATGATTCATTATAGGCCGAGTGGTATTCTCTGGGTAATCGACGCCTACATTGGCCAGCCGTAGTCATCCCAACCGAACTCAGAGCAGTTGGCGGGTTCATCCGGTGACGGCACAGGGCGTAAGTCCGATATCGGCCAGCCATCTCGCGTCCAGAAGTAGCAAGGGTCAGATCCGCCCAGGTCATCGTAATCATATGGTTGGCATGACTGCGCATTGATGGGGACGAGAAGCGGTAGAACTGACCAAGTTGAAGCCACCGCAACAGCAGAATGTATAAATTGTCGTCTCTTCCAATTTTCCATCTCAAATTCTCCCTAATCTCTTATTCGCAAACCCGAATTTCAGTTGTTGGCTGCATTGGCATACCACGCCCAATGCACCATGGGTATAGCGGAGTCGAAGGCTGCCAGCTTGTAGCCGGTTAGCCGAGAACCCTCGATCTCGGCAAAAAAGAGCTTGTCGTGAACGCGCAGCAACACCTGATGGTTATCGAAAACATGAACGATCTCGGAGTCGTCCTCAGGCAGGGCCAGGTCGATGCGGCGGTTGTCTGCCAGGTTCCACAGCGTGATCCGGCGGGCGGGAAGCGCGGCGGCATCAGGCATGGTACGAGTTTTATCCTCGATTCCCCAATCGGCCCGCTGCTTGCCGGTCGAGACTACAGTAAGCACTTCCGCAACAGCGGTATCCTTTACCTCGGATTTCGATATTAGTTGTGCCGAGACAGACGTAACTAGCCAGTCGTCGAAGAGGCGGTATCGCATCCGGTCCATATTCTCCGGACGATCTCCAAGAATGCCGACCGGAAGAACGGGGAGACGCGTCCATCTCCCGTCGCGGATAGTCTGCACAAACACGTCGATGTTGCGGTCAATCAGGTCATTACCGCCAATGCCAATAACAAGGTACCGTTGGTTAGCTGCATCCAGCGAGACTCGATGCTGCCCCTTCAGAGAAGCGAATTCAGAAGGCAGCGAGGTAAAGGGAATGGACGAAGCACCAAGCAGATACTCAGAGAGTGCGCCGTCTTGAGCCCACAGCCAGCAGCCCTCATCCGCAGGCACAACTCCATCAAATCGCAAATAGCGAAGGTAATCGCGATTGTTTTTCAGAATATAATGCGGATCACCTCGCTTTTTACACACGCTCTGCAATGCTGATTTAGGAATGGTCAAATACGCTTTTTCGTTTAATTCTACCGGGGCCGGAAGCGTATTCCAGGTAATGCATATGCTATCTTCCCTGTCCATGACCGATCCTAATCCGCATTTCAAAGCGCTGGAACCGCTACTCGTAACCTCGACGGCTTCGTACTTAAGCGGGTCTGCCTCGGGAATAATAATCGCGCAGCAAATCACATCGTGTGCGTACTGGATCACCACGGAGCGGCCCACTTCGTTGATTGAAAATACCCCTTCCGGAATTCCATGGCGAGCGCCAACGATTTCAGTGCCCTTGAGTATTTCAGCCTGATGCAGCAATTGGCCGTTGCCAGACACACTATACAAATCGGTAGATACAGGCGAATCGAGGACAGGAGCTTCAATGTCCGAAGTCAATAGGAACAACACCTGAGCGCCCGGTGTGGCAGCCGCAGAACAGTTAAGCGCAAACAGCGAAAAGCCAAACATTATTACTGCGACGCAGATGCTGGACATGATGCATCTCGGCCATCCTTGCTCTTGTTTCATCATCTCTTTGCCATCCGTGCTTCAAATTGTGTACGAAGGCATACTGCAAACGTTCGGAGTGTAATTTGGATTCGTGGCACTCCCATAAGACCATCCGGACAACGGCCCATTCCATTTTTCCCAATATCCGCCGTTATAAAGGTTGATCCAGTCAGCGTTCCAATAAGAATTATTGCCGGTTCCGTTCCAAGTGAAATTACAGTTGCCGCCTATCGGCTGTGGGTACCATGGATTAGGCCCCATATCTGTTTGCATTTGGTTGTAGTTATTCAAGAAATGGAAATATGCATTCATCCAATTCCCGTTTGCAACCTCGACTCCGTACCTAAGGTTAGTTGTCCATGTCCACAATGAATTGTCTGTGACTTTGGTCGGGTTAGCATTAGGCGATCCATCGAGTTGAGACAGTCCAAAACCGTCAGGCTTGCCCCAGTCAGGTTTTCCCAGATATTCCCCTGTTGGATTCATCCCAAAGAGGAATTGAATATTGCCTGGCGCATAGCTCCCTGTCCAGTTCGGATGGTCAGCGAAGGTCTCCCAGGTTAATGCATGGCCATACCACCAAGGAGTGCTAAGGCCAGATAGATACTCAGCCACCGATTGGTTACTAGGATTTTCACCCCTTATTCTGAAATCGAACCCATCGGCCGTGAGGCCATTTGTCGTAATTGAAAACCAACCGTTTCCGCCCTCGCTATACTGCCCAGGGTGACCGATATTTTGACTCCAGTCGACGGCCCATGGAACATTACCAGCCATCGGCTCAGATTGATACATACCATAACTCTGCGCATTCGGATACGTGTCGCCGGGCTGTGTAAACTGCACCATCAGTGTATACGAATATGACGTACAGGTAGAATTGTCCCCATTGCCATTGTAGGTTAGTCTGGGCATCTCAGGATTATTACCTGACCATGTCGTAGTAGCTGCAATACAATAGATTCCGCCCCGATAGAGTGCATCGGAGTTGTTACATGGTTCTGACATGCTGACTGGAATACCGCTGAATTCATAATCCGAGCTTTGGCCAAAGCAGCGTCGAGTTTCAGAAATCATGAGAACACTGCCAAGAAATACGATTCCGGCAACTGCCTGTTTCGACCAGATAGCGAGATATCTACTCATGAAAGCCATCTCCCTCCTTAATTGAACTTTGCTGATATCCGAAAATCTAAAAACGCGAATCCGTCTACGCGACTGCCGTAAGCGCATCACGAGAATATCTCAGGCGGCGAGCAATGTCCGCTTCGAAAGCGGCTAGTCCCTGAGACTGGAGTAGGCCCTTCATGATTGCTGCCTCCTGGCTCCGTGCATGAGCATATATTTCATTAGGTGAATTATCCTGAGCTGGGTATCTGTATTGAATATGTGAGTCTAGAAAGGCGTAAATTGCGGATGGATTGAGGGATTCGCCTTTGCCAAGTCCCGCCTTTAGCTTTTCGAGCTTTCGCCACACCGACACGCCCTCGTCATGCTCGGCTGCGCGGCTGGCCAGATATCGATTCCGAAAATCGAACTGGTCAGGCCCTGCAATTGTCCCTCCAGAGTAGATCACCGCGTCTACCGAAATCGAATCTACTTCTGCATCCAGAAACGGGAAACGCGATAGGATCGTTTCTTCCACGCTTCCGGGCGCGAAGACGCGGTCGGGTCTGAAGTTGTAATCCTCAGTCGAGTAATTGAAGAACGGTGAGATGAGGCGCTTCTTGCCCGGTGCGACTGTCTTGACTCCGCTTCGCATCATGCAGTGCTTCTGCACAAAGACTGCTTGCAATAGGCGCGGATTCCCGCCCGGCTGCTGGATCGTCCAGAGAACGCGATAGGCTTTGGCGTGCTTGTCCCCTTCGTGGTGGAGCACGGCCATGAACTTTCTGGCTCTCGGGTAGAGCGGATGACCCGCCATCTTCGGATACGTATCCGAAACGTGGTAGTCGAACTCCGGCTCGTCGTGGCGGATGAGCCGGAGGCCTCCGGCCATTCGCGCATGGGCCGATGCCGCGGCATTGGCCGGATAGAATCCAGAGCCCAACAGAATCCTCGTGAGGTTCGGCATGAGTAGTCTCCGTCGAAAACCAACTCTTAAAAGTTAGCTCGAAGGTTACTATGGGTTTTATTGTGCGTCAAGAGTAATACTCTAACTGTCTTTTTTATTACATAGGTAACCGATGCTAGTTATCCTTATCTAACTACAACTGCTGAACACTGCTTGGTCATTCTATAAGCGCTACTCGCGCCGCCCCGGCGACCTACGCACTAAATGCCAAACCCCCATCGCCAGTGCCAGCACGGCCAGCGCATAAGCAAGTACCGCCGTCCGCCCGTGGTGAATCTGCCAGCCCTTCCAGAGGGCAACGCCTGAGGCGAGGATCATGATGAAGCCGCGTAATGGATCGGATCGCATGGTTACTACCTTTCTATCACCGCGCATCGCTGGAACCCCCGCTGCCGTCGGCAATCATCTTCCGGCGCAATCCCCACGCCCTGCGTAGAGTCTTCACATCGCGGGTCCAGCGCGGCAACAGCACAGACATCGTGAGCCCCTCAAGATCGCACAGAATCCCCCAGCCCAGCGCCAGCGTTAGTACCCAATACGGACCACGAAAAGCGAGCGTAGCCAGCGCGGCGGCGGCCAGCAGGATTCCCCAGAACTTCGAGGCGTAGGTATGGTAACTGGCCATGCGCCGGTACTTCAGCCAATCGAAGATCCAGCG
Source organism: uncultured Acidobacteriaceae bacterium (assembly GCA_903842065.1). Classification (GTDB taxonomy): domain Bacteria; phylum Acidobacteriota; class Terriglobia; order Terriglobales; family Acidobacteriaceae; genus Telmatobacter. Next base: position 61,551 of record CAIMKZ010000017.1, read on the forward strand.
GATCACCTCAAGCGCCAGCAGCGCTGCAACCAGCGCCAGCTGCTCCCGCAGCACAGGCCAGGCGCGCAAAACCACCGCCGCCAGAATGCCAAGATAGAAGACCGTATCGGCCGCTGAATCCCCTATGCGCAGCGCGCTCGTCTCGGTCCCCCACCGGCGCGCCAGAATCCCGTCGTAGACATCCGAAAAAAAGCCCGCCAGAACCATCAGCCCCAGCCACGGCTCGGCGAAAACGACCCGCGCCGCAACAACGGCGATAACCGGCCCCAGCAGCGCGCGGCCCACGACCATACTCCACGGAATGTCTCTGCGCCAGTTCATCCATGTGCTCCGAGGTCGGGTGGATGAGTAAGATTATAGGTTTGAGAAGGAGTTTGCGATGGCAGCGGCTACAGATGCTCTGAAAAAAACCGCCCTGAACGCAGCGCACCGCGCGCTGAAGGCGAAGATGGTGGACTTTGGCGGATGGGATATGCCCGTCGAGTACGGAGGCCTCATCGCCGAACACATGGCCGTGCGTACGGCCGTCGGCCTCTTCGATGTCTCCCACATGGGCGAGATTCGCTTCAGCGGCCCCGGCGCGCTCGCCGCCGTGCAGGCTCTCACCATGAACGACGCCTCCAAACTCGTCGATGGCCAGGCCCACTACTCCGCGCTGCTCACCCCCACCGGCACATTTGTTGACGACATCCTCGTGCATCGAATCGCACCCGAAGACTACCTGCTCGTGGTCAACGCCGGAACCAAAGATAAGGACTTCGCCTGGATCAAGCAACACGCCGGCGCCCAAGCCGACGTAGAAATCGTTGACCAGTCCGCCGACTACTCCCAGATTGCCGTGCAGGGCCCGCGCGCTGCCGAAACCCTCGCCAAGCTGACCCACGTCGATCTCGCGGCCATCAAAAACTACTGGTTCACCTTCGGCACAGTAGCAGGCATCCAGAACGTACTCATCGCACGCACCGGCTACTCCGGCGAAGACGGCTTCGAAATCTACACCCCCGGCGACGAGCCAACGACCGTCGGCGTATGGAACGCGCTGCTCGCTGCTGGCGAGGAGTTCGGCATCCGCCCCTGCGGCCTCGGCGCGCGCAACACACTCCGCCTCGAAGCCGGCATGAGCCTCTACGGCCACGAAATCTCTGAGGACATCAACGTCTTCGAAGCCGGACTCTCCCGCTGGCTCAAACTCGACAAAGGTTCTTTTATTGGCCGTGATGCTTTATTGGCAATTCAAGCTCAAGGCGGCCCCAAGCGCAAAATCGTCGGCCTTGAAATGATCGAGCGCGGCATCGGCCGCGACACCTACCCGGTGTTTTCTCTTTCGGAAGAGAGAGTTGGCACGATTACCTCCGGCTCCCCCGCCCCATTCCTCAAAACAAACATCGCACTCGCACTGATAGAAGCCGGCGTCGCTGCTTCAGCCGAGGACGTTCTCGTAGACGTGCGCGGCAACCGGGTGCGCGCAAAGCAGGTGCCCATTCCGTTCTACAAGAAACCGAAAAAATAACAACCCTGTTCCATCACACCTTTTACACTTCCGTACGGCAGGCCAGAGATTTATCTCTGGCATTAAGGGGTGCGGTAGGCCGGGGATTTATCCCCGGCATCCTGCCAGCAAAAAACAACGCGGGCTTCAGCCCCTGAGGGACTTCCACCCGCGCTATTCTCTTGCAACCGCTCTACCGGAAAAGCATCGGCGCCAGATCCGCCAGCGAATGTCTCCACACCTTCCACTCGTGCTGCCCCGGATAGGTCTTGTAAACGTAGTTGATCTTCGCTGCCTTCAGAGAATCCGTCAGCTGGTTCAGCGCCGCGTAGCGCGGATCCTCCGTACCCACTGAGAAGAACAGCACCTTCAGCTCCTTGTTGGTCTTGGCCGGGTCCTTGAGCAGCTCAGGATTCACAGCGTCCAGCGCTGCCGTACCGCCCGGAGAAGTGGCCGACTTCGTGAAGTTCCCCGAGCTGAGAATCCCAATCGAAGCAAAAGTATCGAGCTTTCGGAAACCCACGTTGATCGTGATGCCCGCGCCCATCGACAATCCGGCCAGCGCGCGGTTCTCACGCGTAGGAATCGTCCGGAAGTGCTTATCCACATACGGAACCAGGTCGCCGACGATATCGTCGATATTCTTCTGGAATCCCCCGGTGGCTCCCACGCCGCCCGAACCCACTCCCGGAGGCGGCGCAGTGCGCGGCCCCGCCAGATCCAGTGAAGCGATCTCGCTCCAGTACGCATTCGGCATCACCACAATCATCGGCCGCGTCTTGCCTGTCGCAATCAGGTTGTCCATGATCACATTCGCAATACCCATCGTCGGCCAAGCATCCTCATCCCCGCCCGACCCGTGCAGCAGATAAAGAACCGGATACTTGTCCTTGCCGTCCTCATAACCCGGAGGCGTGTAGATAAATGCCCGCCGCGGCGTGCCCATCGGCTTCGAAGCAATCCACGTCGCCGTTACCGTGCCGTGCGGAACCTTCTGCGACTCAAAGACCTTTGACTCGTCACCAAGTACGAGCAGCGTATTCATAAATCCCACGCCGTCCCGCGACACGTTGTAGTTGTTGGGGTCCAGTGTGCGAACGCCATCCACCATAAAGCTGTAAGCCCAAAGCTCGGGCGTCAAAGCAGCAGTAGTCACCGACCACAGGCCGGCTTCGTCCTTCACCATAGCCAGTCCGCGACCGCCGGGGAAGTTGCCCATCAACTGCACTTCTGTTGCTTTGGGAGCGGACAGGCGGAAGGTAACGCGGTTGTCAGGCAGAATCTCCGGCGATTTAACCTTCTGCGCGGCAGACATTCCGCCGGAAGTCGAAGGTGACGTAGTGCCGGCCTCCTGTGCCAAAACAGGCGCAGCAAGGCTGACAGCGAGTGCGAGCGAGAGAATAAGTTTCATCTGTGTCTCCGAAGTGGGATGGGTAAGCGCGGGGGTCGAGCGCGTTCCGCGATTCGGAGCAATAGTAACAGACAGAGAGTGTGCCGGCCTCCCCGGTCCCTCGCACTTAGGGACCGGGGAGATAGAGCCAGCCTACATCTTCCCATCCGCCCCCGCCACAGCGGTATGCACCACGCGATACGTCGTCCCTCCGCGCGACCACACCAGCAGCAGAATATCCTTGCCATCGGGCGCGGCCTTCACCGTATCCACAAAGCTCTCTGCATCCGCGATCGCCTTGCGGTTCACCTCAATCACAACGTTGCCCGTCGTCAGACCCGCATCGTCGGCCGGGCTTCCCGGGCGCACCTGCTCAACAACCGCGCCATTCACCTCGGCGGGAATGCGATACTGCCGGCGGTTCTGCTCGTTCACACTATCGACTGAGATGCCCAGCTTGCCGCGGTTCTCCGTGCCTGTGCGCTTCGCCGTCACAGTCGCGGTAATGGACTTCATCTCCCCGACCGTCACTTTGAGCGTCTGCGCCTTGCCGTCGCGGATTATTCCGAGATCGACCGTGGTGCCCGGTGCCGTCTGGCTGATCAGCACCTGCACGGCGCTGCCGTTCACCATCTTCTTGCCGTTGATCTCGCGCAGCACATCGCCCTGCTTGATCCCGGCCTTCGCTGCGGGCGAGTCCCCCGTAACCTGGCTGACAATCGCGCCCGTCGAGTCGGACAGGTTGAAGAACCCGGCATTCTCCGGCGTCACGTCGTTCATGCTGATGCCCAGAAAGCCATGATGCACCGTGCCGTCCTTGATGATTGCGTCGGTCGACGACTTCACGATCTGCGACGGAATGGCGAACCCAGCCCCAGCAAACGACCCCGAGTTCGAGATGATGAACGTCGAGATGCCGATCAGCTCACCCTGTGCGTTCACCAGCGGCCCGCCGGAGTTGCCCGGATTGATCGCCGCGTCCGTCTGGATAAAGTCCCCAGGCTTGCGCGCGTCGTCGCTGTAGGGGTTGGGCCGGTCCACCGCGCTCACAATCCCGCGCGTCACAGAAAACTGGAAGTAGCCGAATGGGCTGCCGAAGGCCAGCACCGTTTGGCCGGGCTTCATCTTGGTCGAGTCGCCCCACGCGATACTGGGCAGGTTCTTGGCATCGATCTTGATCACCGCCAGATCGTTCAACTCGTCGCGGCCAACCAGTTTGCCAGGAAAGACCCGGCGGTCGTTCAGCGTCACCTGAATCTCGTTAGCTCCGTCAACAACGTGATTGTTCGTCACAATGTATCCGTCCGGCGAAACAATCACGCCCGAGCCCACACCGCGCTCCACATGCGGCGTCTGACCCTGCATCCCCGGCATCCCGGGAATGTTGGGCATATCGGGCATCCCCGGCATATCCGGCATTCCGCCCATCGGGCCATTGGGGCCGAAGGAGAAGAAGCGGAACTGGCGCTTCTGGCTGCCCTGATCGGGAGCAGGGGGAACACCGGGCCCTCCGGGTCCGTCGCCGGCGCCATCCGGTCCTTCGGGTCCGCCTTCGATATCGCGGTCGATAACCACAACGCGCGTGTTTGGCTTGCTGGCAACGCTCACGCTCACCACTGCGGGCGTAACCCGCGCAGCCACGGCCTCAACAGCGTTGTCGAGAGCCACAAGCGGCGCAACCGCGTTCTGATCCATGGGCGCGCTGGCGGCGTGGGCAACCGTATGGCTGGCAACGAGCGCTACGCCCAAAACCGCCGCGGCGGCGCATCCAGCCAGAATCATCATCCGCTTCGCCTTTGCTACTAATGAATTAGTTACTTGAATCATGCCTTTCCCCTCCTTGGGTTCGTATTTGCTGGTTAGAGTTCGTAGATCAGCCACTCACCGGGCGTCTGTACTGGCGCGGGCAATGGCTCTAGGTCGATATCTGGAAGTTCAAAGTCTGAAATTACAACAGGCAACTGCGGCCCGGCGATGCGCAACCGCAGAATCATCGGCTGCATGTTCTTCTGCGCGGCGGGAGCGGCATCGGGCCAGTCCCCATCCGCCGGGTTCAAGTCAAAGTCCGCAACCACCTGTCCGTTCCGGTTCAGCGCCAGCATATGGTCAGCCACAGCCACCATCACCCACTGCTCGGCTGGCTTCTGCGCCGCGTTCTCCCCCCCATTCTGTCTCGACGTCTCCGGAATCACAACATCGGCCGTCGAACCGGACTGCGGAGCAACATCTGCGTGAGCCCGCACAACCTTAGGAGCACTCTTCAGCGCGGCTGTTTCGGCAACCGCCTTCACCTCGTGATAATTGGGCGCACTCAACTGCGCAACAACGGGCCGGGCCACAAACGACACCAGCTGCGGTGCGCGCGCCAGCTCGACGGCGGCAAACGCCAGCCCACACGCAACCGCACCAAACAGAACCTTCGCAGCCACCGGACTCAGCCCAGGCCTGGTCTTCAACAGCCGATGCACGCGCCCGGCAAGCTCCGACCGCTTCCGCCAAGCGCCCAGACTCAGCGCTCCAAGCCTGTACTTCAAACTGCGCTCAGCCAGATTCGCCAGGCAGGCGGCATACACCCGCGGACGCCCCGTAGCCCGGACCACTCCGTCGTCGCAGGCCAGCTCGCGCTCTCTGTTCAGCCGGCTGTCGATCCACGCCAGTCCCGGATTCAGCGGAAATACCACCAGCGCAATCTTCTGCCCCAGGTTGGTCCAGTCGTCGCCTCGGCGCAAATGCTCGGCCTCGTGCAGAACCACCTGCTCCAGCTCGTCCGCGCTCAGCCGTCCCATCAGCCACTCCGGGATCAGAATCCTCGGTCGCCAAAACCCAATCACGCCCGGCCGGTCAAGGTCGCGAGTCGTGCAGATTTCAAATCCCGTGCGCGATGCAACCACCACCGCCCGCCGCCACATCCGCCGGGTCTTCAGAGCGTGGAAGGCCAGCTCTACTGCGCGCCAAACCGACGCCGCCAGCCACACCGCCGCAATCCCCCATCCCCATCTCGGATCGACACTCACAAGCGCCCGTGCCGGAGCGGAGGCAGCGCTCGCAGCAGGCATACTTCCAATCAGCGGCAGCAGCGCCAGAGCGGCCACAACGGCAAATCCCGCCCCCCAGGCCCGGAAACGGTCGGCAGCGCTAGCCCTGCGCGTCAGGCGCAGGCAGATCTCAAGCCCCGCAGCCACCACCGACCCCTGCCACAGGGCCGAGGCCGCCGCCGGACCGGCTGCTTCGACTAACGTCCTCAGCACGCTTCCAAACTCCATCCCACTACGCCTCGCCCGCCTTCTCTTCCGCCTGCCGAATCGCTTCTTTAAGACGCGCAATCCCCTCCGGCGTTATCTCCTCGTCGCCCAGCAGTTGCAGCACAAGCTGCTCCCGCGAGTTCGCAAAGAACCTGCCCAGCACATGCCTTACCTCGGTGCGGCTGGCCTCGTCCTCGGCCACCAGCGCCTTGTACACAAACGCGCGGCCCTCCTGACGATGCTCCACATACCCCTTCTGCTCAAGAATCCGAATCGTCGTCAGCACCGAGTTATAGGCCAGCGCCTCGCCCTCGGGAATAGCGGCCACCAGATCGGTAACGGCGCTCTCTCCTCTGAGCCAGAGAATCTTCATCAACCTAAGCTCAGCCTCGGTCAGCGTGTTCGATTTTTTAGGAGGCATCCTGTAAGTTCCTCAAATAAAGCCATATCACTCGAAATTCAGGACCAGCAACTCCCGCCACACGTCCATCCTCATGTCGAATTAGACAATGAACTAAAAGATTAGTTGCTGTCAAGCGAAAAATCCTGCCGCACTCCTGATTCTCGGCTTCGGCAACGCGAGGGCGAAATATGGAGATGAACAGGGTAAGGCCAAACCGCCTCCTTCCCAGTAGACAGCTGCAGTACTTGCGACGCACAATCGGGATGCTTCTTCAATCCGCTCCGTATCGCTCAAGGTGAATCCCATGCTGCGTCAAAAACTTATCGCGTCCCTTCTTGCTCTGGCTGTCACACCGCTGCTCCACGCACAGAACGCCGCATCCGCCGCCCCCGACCCTGCCCAGGTCGCCGAGCTCGTCACCGCCAACCACATCCTCGCCGAGATGGGCCTCCTCGACGGCTACGGCCACATCAGCGTCCGCGACGTCCACAACCCCAATCGCTACCTGCTCGCCAAAGCCATTCCTGCCGCAACCGTGACCGCAGCCGACATCCGCCTCTACGACCTCGACTCCAACCCCGTCACCGGCACCGCCGCCGAGAGCTTCTGGGAGCGCTTCATCCACGGCGAGATATACAAGACCCGGCCCGACATTACGGCCATCGTCCACTCCCACGCGCCTGAGATGGTCGCCTTCTCAGTCACCGGCGTCAAGCTTAGGCCGGTCATCCACATGGCTGGCTTTCTGCCCCAGCAGGTCCGCGTCTACGACAACCGCACTCTCTTCGGCGAGACCGATCTACTCATAACTTCCACCCAGAAAGGCCACGCCCTCGGCGAGTCGCTCGGCTCCGACCCCATCGTCCTTCTTCGCGGTCACGGTACGGTCGTGGTTGCAGCAGGCCTCCACGTCGTTGTTGGCCGGGCTTACTACATGACCGTCAACGCCCGCGTCGAACAGCAGGCCCTGGCTCTGGGCGGCGGCGGCATCACCGGCCTCACCGCCGAGGAAGCCCAAAAATCCGCCACACAGGACGGCTTCGAGCGCACCTGGACCCTCTGGAAGTCCAAACTCGGCGAGAAATAGCCCCCCAGCCCTCGGTGCCCCACCCTCGCCGCGTATTTGTTTTTGCGGCTAGGGTGGGGTTCACCCCACTCCATGTCAACCCGCAAGCCATCTGTAACTCAATCTATGTCTATATATTTCAACACTTTATAAAATCCCCTAAACTTGCCGATTAATTCCCCCTTCTTCCTACACTGGATTACAGATGAAAGTGACGTAGGCCAGGGATTTATTCCTGGCATCAACTCAGCTACATCAACGCGGGCTTTAGCCCCTGAGGGCTATTTTTGCGCCGGACGCCATGAATTTTGGGCCCCAGCAGCCAATGAATCCGCAAACCGCAGAAAACAAAACACTTGCTCACAACCGCTTTGGAATCTGCACTTGCGGCTGCATCTTGCGCGCAGGTCGCTGATTCCAGGGCGCTTTCATCAAAATCATCCATATTTTCCGCAAAGGAGCAAACGCATGGTTCCCGAGTGCCAGTTCACTCTCTCTACAGGACGCCGCTGTCACGCGGTGGCCCTCCGCGGCAAGGCTTACTGCCACGCCCACCTCAAGTCACAGTCCCGCCGCTTCTGCCGGCCTGAGCCAACTCCAGCCCTCGAACCCGAGACCCTGCCCGAGAAGGAGATCGAGATCCCGGTCCTTCTCGACATCGGCAGCATTATGGCCGTGCTCAACGAGATCCTCTATGAGCTGGGCGCAAACCGCATCTCGACGCGCCGCGCGAACCTGCTCATAGATGGTCTTCGCCTGACGCTTGCTAACATGGACCGCACCCCCGGCTTCGGAACGCCTATGGCCGAGATGCCCTTCACCGGCCAGCAGCCTCCCGATCTCAAGGGCGTTCCCATCTAGCAACCGCACGCGTGGCGGCTTTGCAGGCTTCGGAATAACTCAATCGTGCGGTAGACCAGGGATTTATCCCTGGCTTAAACCCTCTCCGCTGCCTGCTCGTCCCGTAACTGCCCGGCTTCCTCACGATGTGCAAGGAAGCCTCTTCACCCTCCCGCCGTGGCACCATCAGTTCAGATTGTTGCCGCAGTACATCTTCCCGCTCTAGTCCCTCGGAAGCACGCTAGAGCAACTTCATCTACCTCTAGGAGGCTCCAATGCCCAGGCACCATCGTTTTCTCTACTTCGCTCTCGCCGCGTTTCTGCTCCTGCCATCCATGGCGCGTGCCCTCGGGCCTTCCGCGGACGTTTACCTGGGCTACACCCGCATGGGCGACAAGAACTTCAACTCCACTGCTGGCTCTCAAAGCGGCATTCAGTTGGCAGGCCAGCTCAAAATCATGCCCTTTGTCGGAGCGGAGATCGACTACTCCCACTTCGGCCTCAGTGGCGCAGCCAGCATCCCGCATAGCTCGGTCGTAATGGTCGGCCCACGCGTCACCGTCGGAGTCGGTAGCACCAAACTGTTTGTCCACGGGCTGGTGGGCTGGGAGCACTCAGGCAGCGGAGACGGACTCATCAAGGCCGGCGCACTCACCTTGGCCATGGGCGGCGGAGCGGACTTCCGCGTCAAGCCCCACATATACTGGCGCGTTACTGCCGACTACCTGGGTGCGCCCCAGTCAGCCCCCGCCGGAGCCACCCACACCCGCTTTGGAACCGGTCTGGTTCTTCGCTTCTAACCCTCGGTTCGATTGCGTTTACGACTGTCAGCCGGCCTGCCAGTACCCTCCGGCGGACTCACATTTTAGGGCCGGATGCCGATACGGTCTATCGAGGCCGGTAAACTGTCCGGCCCTGAGTTTCGTCCTTACGAATGGGAGCCAATTCCTCCCTGGAGGCGGCCATGAGTCCACAGTTTCGCTGTCCCTGCTGCGGCTACAAGACGCTTACAGCGCCCGCCTCCATGGGCCTTTGCCCGGTCTGCTGGTGGGAAGACGACGGTCAGGAAGACGCCGACGCCAGGCAGGTTCGACGCACCGCCAACGGAAACCTCAGCCTTGTCGAGGCTCGCGAACATTTTGCCGAATGTGGCGCCGCCCACCCCAGCTTTCTTAGCCACGTCCGCAAGCCCGAGATCTACGAGCGCTAAGCTCTTTCGAACGCGGCCAGCCGTGCACGCAAGTTTGACCCCCGAACCCCGTCCCTTTACCATAAATTCAGGGATTTCCTACCTCGGCGGAGACCGTTTTTTGCTCCCGCACCGCAATCGCCCTCTGGCGCTTGCCCTGCACCTTAAGGCAAACACGTGAATCCGGATCGGAGGCCGCCTGCGCGGACCGATCGGAGGACTCCGGTGCTTGTTCTCATGCTGGAGCAACTCCGCCATGCGGGGAATCGATTCACCGCCGGTTCTACTCGAATCGCCCGGCTGACTCCCAAGTGACAGTTCGGTCCGCCACGGCGGACCTGGAAGGCAAAACGTTGAGTTCCGAAGACATCGAAAACATGCAAGAGACTCCTGAAGCGGCCCACGACCACAATCACGATAATGAGGGCCACGACCACGATCATGACCACACCCACGAGCATCAGCACGGCCCCTCGCTCAATCCCGAGTGCACCCGTGAGATGGTCATCGACGTGCCCGCCGACGAGGTCGCTAAGACCTACAATCTCGTAGCCGCAAACTATCGCAAGTACGCCCGCATCCCCGGCTTCCGCGCCGGAAAGACGCCGGAGTCGATCGTGCGCCGTCGCTTTGCCACCGAGATCCGCAAGGAAGTCATCGACGCACTGCTCCCCGAGCGCTTCAACAAGGGCGTAGTAGAGATGGGCATCCGCCCCGTCGGCCAGCCAAACGTCATCGAGCTTTCCGTTGAAGACGGCCAGCCGCTGCACGTCAAGGCGGTCTTCGAGTATCTGCCCGAGTTCTCTATCGACGGCTACAAGGACGTTACCGTTCCCAAGCCGGCCGTCGAGCTCACCGAAGAGGAAGTCAAGAAGGAACTCGATCAGATCCGAGACTCGCGCTCCACCATGGAGCCGGTTGAGGAAGAGCGCGCCATCGTAGACGGCGACTGGGCGCAGATCGCATACAAGGGCCAGGTCGATGGCCTCTCTGAAGAGGATGCCGTCATCAATGGCGAAGACGCCATGATCGAAGTCGGCGGCCAGTCCACAGTCGAGGCCTTCACCACCGCTCTCCGCGGCGCTACCAAAGGCCAGGAGATCAAGGCGGAAGTCTCCTACCCCGCCGAGTACGGCGAGCCTCGCTTCGCAGGCAAGACCGTCACCTACGACATCACCGTCAAGGGAATCAAGAAGCGCATCGTCCCTGACCTCGACGACGAGTTCGCCAAGGGCTTCGGCCGCTACCAGACCGTGGCCGAGCTTGAGGCCGACGTGCGCGGCAACCTCTCCAGCCGCAAGTCCCGCGCCGCCGAAACCGAGACCAAGGACAAGCTGCTCTCGGCACTGGCCGAGAAGTTTCCCTTCCCCGTTCCCGAGTCGCTCGTGCAGGATCAGATCGACGCCCGGCTTGAGCGCGGCCTCCGCGCCCTCGCCATGCAGGGCATGGATCCCGCCCAGATGCGCAACATGGACTTCCCCCGCCTCCGTGCCGCACAGCGCGACAACGCCGTCCAGGAAGTCAAGTTCCAGGTTCTGCTCGACCGCATCGCCGACGCCGAAGAGATCTCGGTCACCGATGAAGAAGTGGACCGCGAACTGGCAATCGCCTCCATGCAGACCGGAGAAGCTCCGGACGCGCTGAAGGCCCGCCTCACTCAGGAAGGCAACCTCGGCAGCATTCGTTTGCAGATGCGCCGCGACAAGGCAGCCAAGGCTCTCTACGAGCGGCTGCCGTAAAAACAGCTTCTAGCTCCTAGCTTCTAGCTCTTCACCCGGCCGAACAGGCACAGGTGTTTGAGCCGCGACAAGCTGGAAGCTAGGAGCTAGAAGCTAGGAGCTAACAATGGCATTAGTACCCATGGTGGTAGAGCAGACGAGCAGGGGCGAGCGCGCCTACGACATCTACTCCCGTCTGTTGCGCGACAACATCATCTTCCTCGGCACTCCCATCGACGACCAGGTCGCAAACCTCATCGTCGCCCAGATGCTCTTCCTCTCCGGCGAAGACCCTGAGAAGGACATCCAGCTCTACATCAACTCGCCGGGCGGTTCCATCACCGCCGGCATGGCCATCTACGACACCATGCAGTTCATCAAGAACAACGTGGTCACGTACTGCATCGGCCAGGCGGCCAGCATGGGCGCCTTCCTGCTCCTCAGCGGAACCAAGGGCAAGCGTTTCGCCCTGCCCAACTCCCGCATCCTCATCCACCAGCCCTCCATGGGCGGCGTCAGCGGACAGGCCACCGATATCGACATCCAGGCCCGCGAGATCCTCCGTATCCGCGAGATTACCAACAAGTTGATGGCCAGGCACACCGGCCAGCCGCTCGATCGTATCGAGCGCGACGTCGAGCGCGACTTCATCATGACCGCACCGCAAGCCAAGGAATACGGCATCGTGGACGAGATCATCGACCGGCCCCGGACGTAACCTCCGGACCGTAACCGTCAGTGCACCATCCCCCGTTCGGGTTGTGGACTGGCCATAGACTTTGGACTATGCTCTTCGCATAGGGAGCACGAACCGAATGAAACCCCGCTCAGGGCCCGAAGAAGCGCTTCGCTGCTCCTTCTGTCACAAATCGCAGGACGCCGTCGCAAAGCTCATCTCTTCCCCCAGCGACTATCCCCGCGCCTACATCTGCGATGAGTGCGTTGCAGTCTGCAACTCCATCCTCGAAGACGACCGCGGTGAAGCCACTCCGGCCACCGTGGCAGGCCACCTGCCCAAGCCGCAGGAGGTCAAGAGCTTCCTCGACGACTTCGTCATCGGACAGGATCAGACCAAAAAGAAGCTTGCCGTAGCCGTCTACAACCACTACAAGCGCGTGCAGATGAACCGCATGCGCAACTCCGACATCGAACTCGCCAAGTCCAACATTCTGCTCATCGGTCCCACCGGCTCCGGCAAGACGCTTCTGGCCCACACCCTCGCCAAGATGCTCGACGTGCCCTTCGCCATCGTCGACGCCACCACACTCACTGAGGCCGGCTACGTCGGCGAGGATGTCGAGAACATCATCCTCAAGCTCCTCCAGGCCGCTGACGGCGACGTCACCCGCGCCCAGCAGGGCATCATCTACATCGACGAAATCGACAAGATCGGCCGCAAAGACGAGAACCCCTCCATCACCCGTGACGTCTCGGGCGAGGGCGTCCAGCAGGCACTCCTCAAGATCCTCGAAGGCACCGTCGCCAACGTTCCTCCCCAGGGCGGCCGCAAGCACCCCCACCAGGAGTTCACCGCAGTCGACACCACCAACATCCTCTTCATCTGCGGCGGGGCATTCGTCGGCCTTGAACGTGTCGTCGGACGCCGCGTCGGCAAAAAGGCCCTCGGCTTCCGCGCCACCGATATCGAGCAGGAAGTTACCGGCATGCAGACCCACCGCGACACCGAGCTGCTGCGCCGCACCGAGCCTCAGGACCTCATCAAGTACGGGCTGATCCCTGAGTTCGTCGGCCGGCTCCCTGTCATGGGCATCCTCGACGAGCTCGATGAGGCGGCTCTCATCGAAATCCTCACCAAGCCACGCAACGCCATCCTCAAGCAGTACCAGCGACTGCTCGAGTACGAGAACGTGCGCATGCACTTCACCACCGAGGCCGTAGCGTCCGTGGCCCGCGAGGCCCTGCAACGCAAGGTAGGCGCACGCGGTCTGCGCATGATCCTCGAAGAGCTCATGCTCGACCTCATGTACCACCTGCCCTCAAGCAAGCGCGTTCGCGACATCGAGATCACCAAAGACATGGTCGAACGTAGAGACCTCTCCATGTGTCTGCTTGAAAAGGCAGGCTGACCCCCCTAATCGCTACAGTTCACCTGCCCCTTCCACTCCTCAGCGGAAGGGGCATTTTCATTGGCGTATTGCAAATCGCGTAAGGTCTGGTTATATTGGAATCACTGATTGATATGACCTGTTGTCGACCCATCTGCCGCTAAAGTCTCTCGCCCCCAGGGCGAATCGTGGGCCTCGCGCCCAATTCAATCAGCCTCCCGAGATCAATACGCCTATGACTTGTTGTCGGCCCATCTGTCGGTAAACATCCTTCGCGCCCTTGCGAATATATGGCCTCACTGGCCTGAACCGATTTGCCCACATACATTCTCAGGAGAATCCAAAGTGCCGATAGCTCTGTACACTCTTCTATCTTTCTCTTCGCGCCGGCTGCAGCAGTCTTTGCTCGCGGTACTCTTCTTACTTGCCTTCGGCTCAGCCCTGCCGCTGCTCGCACAGGACGACCTCACCACGCAGAACGCAACCACCGCCATCGACGGCGCATGGATCACCGGCCCGGCCTCAAATCCCCTCAGCTACCTCAACGGCCCGGCCTTTCGTACAACAGCCAGCGCCGGCCGTTACGACGCTCCAGACTTCGCTCCCGTCGCCGACCTCGACAGCAAGCTCCCAAAGTGGATCGCATTGCAGGCCGAAGAGCGCTTCCGCGCCGAGGGCTTCTCCAACTCCGGCTTCAAAAGCGGTAGCGACGACTCCTACGTGCTCAACCGTTTCCGCATTCAGGCAGACATCAAAACCGGCACATGGTTCCGGCTCACCGCGCAGGCTCAGGATGGCCGTCCCGGCTCCCAGAACCCCCCGCTCGGCCCGCCCAACATGGTCCGCTGGGACCTCAAGCTGGCCTACGCCGAACTCGGAGCGCCAGACAAGCACTGGTTCAGCCTCCGCGTCGGACGCCAGCTCATCAACTACAACAACACCATCCTCTCTAATTCCGAGTGGCGCAACCAGGGACGCTCCTACGACGCCGCGGTCCTCAACCTGAACGGCAAGCGCTCCCATCTCGGCATCTTCGCGGCCTCGGTCGTCATTCCGCGCTCGATCGGTGTAAGCCACCATCTGGCCGGCAACAACATCTACGGAATCTACGGACGCATCGACAATCTGCTCCCGCACACTGCGCTTGAGCCATTCGTCTTGTGGCGCGTACAACCGGCGGCAGTGGTCGAGCCAGCCCTCTCAAAATCCACCGGCAAGCAGAGCATGAGAGCTTTCGGCCTCCGCTTCAAGGGCCGCGCAGACGGAGCCTTCGACTACTCCGGCGAAGTGATCGTCGAATCCGGCCGCGTAGGCTCTGAAACGATCCGCGCCTGGGCCGCGCAGGCCGGAGCAGCCTACCAGTTCCTCAAATCCGCCGGCAAACCCCGCATCTTTACCCAATACGACTTCGCATCCGGTAACAGCAGCCCGGCCACAAACGGTACCCACTCCACCTTCGACACCGTCTATTCGACCTCCCACGACCGCCTCGGCATCGCCGACCTCTTCGGATGGCAGAACATCAAGGCATTCCGGCTCGGTGGCACACTCGAACCCCACCGGCGGCTGACCGTGAGCGCGCAGGCTCTGGACTTCCATGCCGCCTCGGCCCTCGATGCCGTCTACAACTCCTCGGGCGCCGCGATCGCAGCCAACAAAACCGCAACCGGCTCACACATCGGCCAGGAGCTCGACGGCTACACCTGGTACGAGCTCAACCGGCACTTCAACCTCGGCGGCGGATACGCATGGTTCGGGGCGGGAAGCTTCCTCTCCCACATCGCCACCGCTCACACTTACAACTACTGGTACATCGCTCTCAACTTCAAAGACAACGGCAAGAAAGCGAAGTAGTTTCCCAGTCCGCCTTCAGTCATCCGTTGTCCTCGATGTTCGACAGCGACTGGCTGAACGGACCCGAAGAGTTGGTCGAAGCGCCCTTGAGCATCACCTCGGCTTTGTGCTCAGTGGTCTTTTTGCCAACCGTCACCTTTAAGACCATCTGCACCTTCTCGGCCTGCGGAGCAGCCTGCCTCAGTTTGGTGATCTGCGCTGGAGCCCACTTCACGGTGAACTTCACGTTGCCCGGAGCTGTCGGCACAAAACTCGCGCAGCCGTTGCTGTCAGTCGTCACGTGGGCTACACGCGCCTCCGCGTTGCCCTGCTCAATAAGTATCTCGGCCCCCGGAACCGGCTCGCCCGGCGCGGTGGCCGACGCCATCGTCACCAGCTTGATGTTGCAGACCGGCACGGCCACAACCGCGTTCGCCTGGGGCTTCGGCTTATTGGCCGGGGTCTGAGCCACACAAACGGCGGCCACCGCAACTGCTCCCAGCACAAGGATCGTCCTGCGGATTGCTTTCATAGCGCACTTCCCTTCAAGAGCAATGGTGGCAACATGATACGCCTGTTTCGCATCCGGCCAGCTTGAGCCAGAGACAAACAGCAACGGCTACGCCGCAGCTTAGATTTATATAGACGAGAGTCTAAATTTAGACTATCATCCATTACGTGAACCCAAGTGCACCATCCCTCCGCGCCCGTCAACGCCAACATACCTACATCGAGATCGTGCGGACCGCCTTCGAGCTCTTCGCCCGCGACGGCTACGATGCCGTGCCCGTCGAGGCAATCGCCGCTGCTGCCGGAGTCTCTCGAGCCACCTTCTTCAACTACTTCAAGGGCAAGGAAGCACTGCTGCTCGAGATCGCCCGCGCCCGCGCCGCCCGTCTCCGCGTCCTTATCGAGGAGTTTCTAGCCTCGGGGCAGACGCCCTCGAATCGCACCGTCGTGGCGCTGATTGAAAAGCTGGCCCTTGAAAACGCCCAGATAACCGTGGCCTCAAAAAGTCTTATGCTGAAGGTCTTCTCCGCGCACATCCAGCAGGGCCTCCTGCTGCCGGCGCGAGAGGAGGCTATCGCCGGGCTGACGGAGATCCTGCGTACGATTCCCGGCAACGGGCCGGCAAGGGCTAAGCTGGTGGCGGAGACCCTCTTTGGCGTCTTTCTGGCAACCATGCTCGAGTGGCTGATGCGCCCAGACGCAACCCAGCGCTGGCTGGTACAGACCATGCGTGCACGGCTCGAAGTAGTTCTTGGAGGTGTAGCGTGAAGCGGCGAATCATTCGAATCGCGGCCGTAGCTGTGGCGATTATCGCCGTCGTCTGGATCTTCTTCGCCATTCAGGCGCGCTTGGCCGCCAGCGTCTACTCAGGCACCGTCGAGACCCGCGAGATCGAGATCGGCTCCAAGATCGGCGGCCGGGTCACAGACGTGCTCGTCGAAGAAGGCCAGCAAGTTGCCCCCGGTGCCGTGCTGGTGCGCTTTGAGGCCAATCAGCTCAAGGCCCAGCGCGACCAGGCTGCGGCGCAGACTGCGCAGGCCCGTGCCGATCTCGACCGCATGGAGCGTGGCAACCGCCCCGAGGAGATCGCGCAGGCCAAATCCGCAGCCCTCAACGCCCAGAACCAGTTTGAAGCGGCGCGCAACGGCGCTCGCCCGCAAGAGATTGCTGAGGCCCGTGCAAACTACACGGCTGCAAAGGCCGAGGCTGAGAATGCTCTAAGTTTCTACTCGCGCATGGAGCGGCTCTCCGCCGCCGACGTCATCTCAAAGCAGCAGATGGACGACGCCCGCGACAAACGCGATGCAACTGCACAGCGTGCCGAAGCTGCCCGCCAGCAGTTGGTTCTGCTTGAAGCCGGAACCCGCCCCGAAGAGCTACGCGCCGCCGAAGCCCGCTACAAGCAGGCCCAGGCATCCGCCGATCTCGCCGTAAAGGGCTTCCGCGCCGAAGACATTGCAGCCGCCCGCGGACGGCTTGCGGCAGCAGAAGCCAACGTAGCCGCCCTCGACGCGCAACTGGCAGAAGCGGTGCTCACAGCTCCGGCCAACGCCGTAGTCGAAACCGTCAGCGTGCGTCCCGGCGATCTGGTCTCGCCCAACCGCATCGTAATCGTCATGCTTGAACCCTCGCAGCTTTGGGTCAAGATATACCTTCCCGAAACCGATCTTGCGAAGGTTCACGTCGGCCAGCAGGCCGACGTGAACGTGGACTCCTACGGCAGTCGCGCCTTCACGGGCCGCGTTGCGCAGATCGCCTCACAGGCGGAGTTCCTGCCCCGCAACGTACAGACCTTGAACGACCGCACCCACCAGGTCTTTGGCGCCAGGATCTTCGTCGAGAATCCCGAGGGCGTGCTCAAAAGCGGCATGTCGGCAAAGGTGCGACTGAGATGAGCGCCGCCATCGTTGCAGACCGGCTCACCATCTGCTTTGGCGACTTCACGGCCGTCAACGACGTGAGCTTTGCCGTCGAGCAGGGTGAGATCTTCGGTTTCCTCGGCCCCAACGGCTCCGGCAAAACCACCATCATCAAAGCCCTCTGCGGACTGCTCAAACCCACCTCCGGAACCGGCTCCATCCTCGGCATGGATATCCGCAAAGACGCTGCCGAGATCAAGCGCCACGTCGGCTACATGTCGCAGAAGTTTGGCCTCTACGAAGACCTCACCGTCGGCGAGAACATTGACTTCTACGCGGGCGTCTACGGCATCGCGGGCCAGAAGGCTCTCGCTCGCAAAGACGAGGTGCTCGCGCTCACCGGCATCGAGCGCTACCTCGACCGCCGCGCCGGGCAGCTCTCCGGCGGATGGAAGCAGCGTCTCGCTCTGGCCTGCGCCATCATTCACTCGCCCGAGGTTGTCTTCCTCGACGAGCCAACCGCCGGCATCGACCCCGTTGCCCGCCGCGCGCTCTGGGACCTGCTCTTCCGCCTCTCCGGCCAGGGCGTAACCTTCTTCGTCACCACGCACTACATGGACGAGGCCGAGCGCTGCGGCCGCGTCGGCTACATTTACCTCTCGAACCTCGTCGCCATGGGTACTGTGCCGGAGTTGCAGCGCCTGCCTGCTGCCAACCCCGAAGGCACCTCGCGCATCGAGATTGCGATCCCAAACGCCTCAGCGATGCTCGAGCCGATCCGCCACCTCCAGGGCATTCACGAGGCCACAATCTTCGGCCAGTCCATCCACGCGCTTGCCGAGACCAGCCAACTTGCCGCGCTGCGCTCCCATCTCGCCAGCGCCCGCATCGAGATCATCGAGCCGTCGCTTGAAGACGTCTTCGTCACCCTCACCTACCGCATCATGGAGGCCGGGCAATGAAGCATCTTTTCCACGGCCTCATGCCCGTCTGCCGCAAAGAGGCTCTGCACATCGTGCGCGACCGCGGAACGCTGATCTTCGCGCTGCTGCTCCCGATGATTCAGTTGTTCCTCTTCGGCTTTGCCATCGACACCAACATCCGCCAGGTTCCCACGGTCGTGCTCGACGAGAGCCGCACACAGCAGAGCCGCCAACTGCTCGAACGCTTCGCCGCCTCCGACGTCTTTGCATTGCGCGGTCAGGTCGAGTCGCTCGACGCACTCTACGCCGCAATCCAGGCAGGCAAGGCGCGCGTCGGCATCCGCATTCCCACCGACTACGCCCGCCGCCTGCTCAACGGCACAACCGCAACCGTGCTGGTGCTGGTCGATGGTTCCGACTCGACCGTTGCCGCGCAGGCCGTCAACACCGCAACCGGTGTAGCCCTGCGTCAGTCGCTCGCACAGGTGCTTCCCTCAGGCAACATGCCCATCGACGTCAGGCCCTCGGTGCTCTACAACCCGTCCACGCGCTCGGCCAACTTCTTCGTACCTGGCCTCGTCGGAATCCTCTTGCAGGTCATGACGATACTGCTCATCGCGCTGAGTATGGTCCGCGAGCGAGAGCGCGGAACCCTCGAACAGCTCACCATGACCCCGGTCGGCCCCCTCGGCCTGATGGTCGGCAAGATGCTGCCCTACGGGCTTTTAGCCTTTGGTGAGCTGTGCGCCATTCTCTTCGTCATGCGCGTGGTATTTCTCGTCCCCATCCACGGCAACGTATTTGTACTGCTGCTGCTCTCGCTGCCGTTTCTGCTTACGGTGCTCGGCCTCGGCCTTGTCATCTCAACCCGCGCCCGCACCCAGGCTGAAGCCTTTCAGCTCGCCATGGGAACCATCCTGCCCTCAGTGTTTCTCTCAGGCTACATCTTTCTCATTGAAAACATGCCGCCCATCTTCAAAGCCATCAGCGCTGTCATTCCGGCCACCTATTACATCCGCATCCTGCGCGGCATCATTCTCCGCGGAGCGGGGCTCGGCGATCTGTGGGTTCCAGGTCTAGTGCTTACGCTGATGGGCTGTGCAATGATCGCTCTTGCCGCGCGTCTGTTTGTTCGGCAAAGGGCAGGGTAGACTGACTCCAACCTGACCGCTACTCCTCCACCGGCAACTCCGCCGACAAGATATTCATCGGCGTCCGTCCCTGCTGGCGCAGTGCGTGCAAGCTCAGCGAGTCGTGGCGCTTGGCCAGGCGGCGGCCGTTGTGGTCCACCACCAGCTTGCAATGGAACCACGCCGGCTCGCGGAACCCCAGCGCGCGGTAGAGCAGAATCTGGCGCGCCGTGGACTTGAGCAGATCCGCGCCGCGCACCACCTCGGTAATCTGCATGGCGGCATCGTCCACCACGCAAGCCAGCTGATAACTCGGCATCCCGTCCCGCCGCCACACCAGGAAGTCGCCAAAGTCCTCTCCCGCAACGTAGCGCTGCGGTCCCAGGTTCAAGTCCTCGAATTCGATCGCGACGCCGTCCGGCACACGGAATCGCCAGTTCAACGCGCCGGGGGTCTCGTCCATCGGTGAGGCCGTCGGGCCGGGCAGTTGCGGTGCCTGCCCTTGCAGGTGGCGGCAGGTGCCGGGATAGATGGGCTCGTCGTCAAGCGGCTCCATCTTGCCGCCCTCGTGCGGAGCGGCCAGTGCGCCTTCAATGTCCTTGCGCGAGCAGCGGCAAGGAAAGATATACCCGCGCCGTAGCAGCCTGCGCCACGCGTTCAGGTAGATAGCCTTGCGCTTGCTCTGCACGTAGGGCGCATGTGGCCCGCCCCGGTCCGGCCCCTCGACCCAGCGGATGCCGAGCCAGCGCAGATCGTCGAGCGCGGCATCGGCGTAAACCTGCTTGCTGCGCTCGCCGTCCAGATCCTCCATGCGCATCACCAGCCCGCCGCCCGCCTCGCGCGCGCGCAGCCATGCCGTCCAAAAGGTACGCGCGTGGCCCACATGCAGGTAGCCGGTAGGCGAGGGCGCAAGCCTTCCCCGGTAGCCAGTGGTCGGAGTTGGAGGCAGTGAGGCCATCTTCTGCTTCAGTCTAGGAAGCGCGAGCGCGCGTGCATATAGCGGGGTTGATTCCCGGGGGTAAGTGCCGGCGGTTAGGTAGTCGATTGATTCGGCGCTACATGCTCTGCGGAACGTTCAGTTCGATCGACTGCCCCTTGCGCCAGATGCGGAATCCTTTGGCCGCGCCGCTCTGGATGAACTGCCGGAAGAGATCGAGATCGTTGATCTCTGAGTGATTGACCTCAAGTATCACGTCGCCGATCTGCATGCCGGTCTTCTCGGCCAGACCATCTTTTTCGACGCCGACGACAACCATGCCTCGGGGTCTGGTCAGAGCAAAGGCGACCACATCCGCATCGGATATTACGCGTACCTGGAAGCCGAAATGTACGCCTGAGGCGGGCTGGTCCGCGGCAGCAACTGGTGTATGAGACGTGGACGCCCCGCTCTTTTGGGCAAGGCTGGCAACCTGAGCCTGCAGTTGAGCCACATCGACGCCGGAAGCGGAGCCGAGAGGATTTCCGTAGGCCACAGTGAGCGTGGCCAGAGCATCGGCAAACCCCTGCGCATCCGCCTCGGAGGTGAGGCAAATGGAGCTCTCCAGGAGCCTACCGTTATTGGGGCCACTGGCGGCGGCGGGTGTGACGCACCAGGCCTCAGGGTAGGCCTTTCTGCGGGGATAGTTCCATATCTCGAAGGACGCGATTTTGGAATAGACGATGGAAACGACCATGTCGCTCTTGTATGCGGTGGAAACCGGCGCGTCGTATCCGCCGTTCCACGCCCAGAAATACTGCGTCTTTTGCTCCACGCCGCTCTTGGTGAAGGAGAGATTCAGGCCCAGCTTGTTCTCGTTCAGGCTTCCAAGCGAGTAGCCCAGCGCCAGATCAACCACCTTGTGTCCGACGCTCAAGGGAATGAAGTGCGGCGAGAGAAACTGCACGCGGTTGGAGGCTTCCTCCACGCTGGTCATATAGTGCGGCTGATAGGGCTGCCCCGTGGTCCCTTTGGCGAGTAACGGCATCGGCAACGCGAGGACCATGCCAACCACAGCGGAGAAATACATGCTGAATCGAGACATCTGTAATTTACCTTTCTGGATACGGTCAATCCGCAAGACGATCGGTTACCGCGTTCATCGGTTTGCGAAGGCACAGGAAGCGCGAGCAGCCCGAAGATGGACGAACTTCCCAGATATGGCTCGCTCGGATTCTACTCCTCACGCATCGGGCTCCGGTGGTGTTGCCGGATACGCCCGTGCTGCTTCTGGATTCGTAACGGGAGGCTTATTTTGCTCCTATGCGAAGGCTGGCGGTATTGGCTGCGGACCGCGACGCAAAGCCCACCCCACGGCTACCGCTCCGCCGTCGCCTACGATGCCGATTTCAAGACCTGGACCACCGTAGGCCCCAACGGCACCAACATCTCCACCGACGGCCGCAACTGGAACGCGCTGTCGTTGCCGTTTGTCGTGGGCCCGCATGGCCGCATCGGCAAGCTCGATGCCGAGGTGGTGAAGAGGAAGTAGAAGGTGCCCCACCCTCGCGACGTTCTTGTTTTTGTCGCTAGGGTGGGGAGCCACGGATTATCGCAAATGCAAGAGGATAGTTCGCGCTGCGCTACATGCTCTGCGGGATGGTGAGTTCGAGGGATTGGCCCTTGCGCCACACCTTCATCTTCTTCACCGCGCCGCTCTTTGCATAAACGGCAAACAGGTCGATGTCGCCGATCTCCGAGTTGTTGACCTCATTAATGACATCGCCGGTCTGAAGACCCATCTTGTCGGCCAGCGCGCCCTTCTCGACATCCACAACAAAAAGGCCGCGGGGTTTGGGAAGTTTGAGAGCGGCAATGTCGGCGTCGTTGACCGGACGTGCCTCGATTCCGAATCGCTGACCAGCCACAGGTTCGGTGCGAGAGTGTACTGCCACGGCCTGGGCTGAGGGTTGTGCTTCGGCCAACTGCTTGCCCTGTTGGCGCAGTTGCTCAGAGTTTTCGAGCTCTAACGGGTACCGCAACTCGTATGGGACGAGCTTGTGGTTGCTATAGATCTCAACATTCACCACCTCGCCGGGCTTTGCGGTGAATGCGCTGCCGAGCATGTTTGCGACGCACGTGTAAGGCTTGCCGTTGACCGAGTGCAGAATGTCTCCACGCCGGATGCCGGCTTTTTCCGGAACGCTGTTCCTGGCCAGCCACTCGATCTCGCATCCGGTTTCCGCGCGATTCTTGCGCAGGTAGTTGGAGTCCACTGGATAAACACTGCTGAAGCCGTTTGTGGGTTCGAGATGCCCGCCTGCGGCGACTATCAACGTGGAGACGGCATCGAGAAATCGATACATTTCGGCTTCAGAGGTCAGGCAGACCGACGATCTACTGTCCCGCTCTTCAGGCTTGCTGAAGAAGCACCAGGAAGCGCTCTTCGGGTCGCTCTGTTTTGCGTAGGCCATGAACCGGAAGCCTGTGGTGTGGGCAAAGTCGATCACGTTGGCTTGGTCGCCGCTAAAGGGTTCGTAGGGCGGAGCGGCGGCGGCGTTGGGGTAAAACTCGATCTTCTGGGGATGCAAGCGCGTGAAGTAGAGCTTGAGATCCTGGCGGCCCACCTCCATCCTCGACAGATAGTAGCCCTGCAGTATCTGCTCCTCGAACCCGTTTATCTTGACCGGAGAGATCTGCGGGGCAAGTTCGCGCAACTGGTCGATTGCCGCCTGCATAGTAGGCAGCAGTTGCGGGTCATAAGACCGTTCCGCTACAAGCACTGCCGGAAACGCGAGCGGAGCCGTGAGCGCAACAACGAGCAAATACCGGAGACGCAACATCGCTAACATTCCTCTTTCCCGCGCAAAAAATCGCTCCCCGCGAGTAGCCGCGGAAACTACATGCTCTGCGGCACGATCAACTCGAGTGCCTGTCCCTTGCGCCAGACCTTGAACTTTTCTACTGCGCCGGCGCGGACCAGCTGGGTGAAGGCGTTCATGTCGTTGATCTCGGTTCCGTTGATTTCAATGACGACGTCGCCTGCCAGCATCTCCATCTCTGCTGCGAGGCCGTCTTTTTCAACCTTGGTGATGAGCAGGCCCTGGACTTTGGGCAGCATGACAGTGGCCAGGTCCGATTCCAGAACGGCGCGAGCGCTGATGCCAAGGCGGAAGGGCGCAGCGCCGCCGGCTGCCGGCGTCGTGGATTGCTGGTTGGCGGTAGCGCGGTTGGCTGCTACCTGCTGGCGCAGGGCGGCAGTATTGACCCCGATGTGGGGATAGCGGGCGTCGAGCTGCAGAATCTGGTTCTTGCGCAAAATGTCGAAGCGTACCGTGCCGCCCTCCGGCTTGGCGGAGGCTTCGTTGACGGCAGATCGCATGGCCTCAAGCGTGCAGGGGGCGCCATTAATGGTGCGAACGATGTCGTCTTCGAGGAGTCCTGCTTTTGCCGTCGGGCTCTCCAGAAGCACAGCCATGACCTCGCAGCCGGTGCGCTCGGGATGCTTGCGCGTATCGTTTGGCGGAACCTGCCGCAGCGAGAGGCTGAGCCCGGTGAGCGGGGGATTGCCGTTGGCAACAGAGATGGTGGCCACTGTGTCGATGAACTGGCGCAACGCGGCCAGATTGGGAAGACAGAGAGGCGTGGCTATGGAGGAAACCTGAACCGGGATGGCGCACCACGTCGCCGCGATCGAGCCGTTAGCCCCACTGTAGACCTGGAAGCCGATCAGGTCGGCGTAGACGACGGAGATCAGGATCGACTTGCGATAGGGAACCGGCGTCGTAGTGAGCCCGAGGAGTCCCACCGGCTTGTCTTCGACTCCGCTCAGGGTGTAGGAGATATTGATGCCGATACTGTTGCCGTCAAACTTGTCGAGCGTGAAGGTGGACTTTGGGCCCCCGCCGGGAGCAGCCGGGATATCTGGGAACATCTGCGGAGCCAGAAACTGGAGTCGCCGGGCGGCGTCGTCGACCTTGTCGAGGTACTGCGGCTGATACCAGTAAAAAGAATACGACCTGGCAAACAGTAAAGCGGGAGAAAGAAGGACAATCAGCGAGAGGGCGGCAAATAAACGAGAAGTACGCATAGTCCGTTCACCTTTCTGAGCAACGACCGATTGCGGAGCCAGAGGCTCCTTCATCCTTGGCAGCCGGGGAAGCTGCGGCGCTAGAGGGTGAGCAAACTTGCACAGCGTGGCCCGGGAGCATTTTAGCTACAAAGGGTGGTGAACGCAAAGGCTCGGTACAAACGCGGATAATGGTAGTTAGAGTTGATGCGAATCGTTTTCGGAGGTCGGCCCGGGGCGGAAGCAAACCTACAGGAGATATGAGATGACAAAGGTTGCATTCCTTGGTCTGGGCGCGATGGGTTCGCGCATGGCGAAGAATATTGTGGCGGCGGGTTTTGACGTTACTGTGTGGAACCGCAACGAAGCGGCTGGCAAAGCTCTTGAAGCCGCGGGAGCGCGGCTGGCCAAGTCGCCGAAGGAAGCCGTCGAGGGCGCGGACGTCGTAATCGCCATGCTGACCGACGACAAGGCCTCAGAGACGGTGTGGACGAGTGCACTGACCGGGATGAAGCAGGGCGCGGTGGCTGTGGAGATGAGCACGCTCACCCCCGCATGGGTCGCCGAACTGGCGAAGCGGGCCGAGGCAGTGGGAGTGAAGCTGCTGGATGCGCCGGTGAGCGGTTCGCGTCCGCAGGCTGAGGCCGGGCAGCTGGTCATCATGACCGGCGGCGATGCCGCGGCCTTCGAAACTGCCAAGCCGGTATTTGCCGCGATGGGCGCGCCGCAATACGTAGGTCCAACGGGTACCGGCGCAGTCTATAAGCTGGCGGTGAATGCGCTGCTCGGCATCCAGATCGCGGCCTGGGCAGAACTCATCGCCTACTTTGAGCAGAACGGCGTTAAGCCCGCCGACGCAGTCAATCTGATCTCGACGATGCCTGTCTCCAGCGCCTCCGGCGGCGGCATGGCCAAGCTCATGATTGCTAACGACCACGCCCCCCGCTTTACCAACGCCCTGCTCGCCAAAGACTTCCGCTACCTCCAGCAAACTACCACAAAGACCGGTGGAAAGACCCCGGTCTCCGATGCCGCAGCCGGCGTTTTTGCTGCCGGCGCAAAGCAGTGGGGCGAGGAGAACGTATCGGCCGTAGTCAAGCTCTACGACGGCAAGTAGCACCAGCGCCCACGCGCTAGAACAGTTCCGGAATCGAGTGGAACGCGATCCGCGTGGGCGCGGCCTTGTACGCCGCCAGCATCGTCGCCGGCGCCAGCGTGCTCATGCCGTACTTGTTGTTCAGTGTGTCCATCGCCGTCAGCAGACGCGTACGGCTCTCGCTGCCGTCCAGCGCATCAAACAGGCTCAGCGAGTGCAGCCGGTCCGGCACCAGGTTGTTCAAGTGCACACCGATAAAGTACGGGTGGTCGTACTCCTTGCCGGACGGGCGCGACCCCCACAGCTTCTGCAAAGCCGCGATCAGCGTTGAGTTGTCCTGGCACTCCACCAGGTTCAGTTCCTCGTGCCATCCGCGCGTTGGAACCCCGTAAGTAGAAACCGGCATCGGCTTCTGTCCTCGCGGCGTCGCAAAGCCGATCGCCAATCCTATCGACCCGGCCCAAAGTCCATGCCGCCGCAACCGCATCGCGGCCTTGTGCAGCAGCTTGTGAGCCACCGCCCAGGCCTTCTCCGGAGTTCGCATCTCCGGCGCCAGCACATGCTGATGGCTGAGCGACTTCAGGTGCTCGGTGTCGGCCATGTCGAAGTCTTCGCCGCGCAACCAGTACCGCAGCCGTTCGCCCCACACCGATCCCCATACGTCGCCGGCCTTCTCCGTATCGAGCGCCAGCAGGTCGTCCATGGTGCGAATGCCCCGGTCGTTCAGCCGCTTCTCGATCTTTGCGCCAATGCCGGGCAGATCGCGCAACGTTAGCGTGCGCAGGGCCTCGGGCAATATGTCGAGCGGCAGCGCCACCAGCCCGTCGGGCTTTTCCATGTCGCTCGCCACTTTCGCCAGAAAGCGGCTGGTGGCCAAACCCACCGAACTCCGCAGACATTCGCCAACTCTTTCCTGTATCGTCCGCTTCACCTTGATGCCCAGGTCCAGAGCAGTGCGCAGCGCCCGTTCCCGTCCCATAAGACGGCAGGCCATCTCGTCGATCGAACAAACCGCCGTCACCGGTACGCAGCTCTCCACGGCCTCCACAATCTGGTGGTGGAAGTCCGTGTAGATCTCGTGCCGCGCCTCAACCAGCACAATATCCGGACACATTTTCTTGGCGTCGCCCACCATGGTCCCCGTGCGAACGCCGAAGGCCTTGGCCTCATAACTGGCTGCAATGCAACAGGTTGTGTCCACCAGCGCCGGAACAATCCCGACCGGACGCCCGCGCAACTCCGGCCTCACCTGCTGCTCCACAGAGGCAAAATACGAGTTCAGATCCACAAACAGCCAGTTGACATAGGGGCCAGAGATCGGGGGCTGGGAGGTGAGCGGGGGAGGACTGGCGAGCGATCGGAGATCCTCGGGCACCTCCGCCTCCGGGAGCAGGTCGTGGTTCTCCTCTGGAGTTGAAAGGCCGGTGTCCGATTCGGCACTCATGAAATCATTTTCGCCATTTATTCCCTTATAGGCAAGCGTTATTTTTGCCGATGAGCTCATCGGTTAAACTTTTAACCAGTTAGAGTGTCTAACGAAATGGAAGGATACGCCGCCCGGGCTGTTGGGGTGGCTGGACGCCCGGGTTGGGCGTGGGCATATTATGCACTGGCTTCAGATGCATGCAGGCGTTCTCGCGGCAATAGTGACACTAGGCGTAGGTTTCTTTGTCTTCTGCTGCCTTGAGTGCTCGCACTGTTGCCCACAAGATAAAGACGACATCTTCCGCCACCACGAAATTTAGCTCCCGCCTCGGTCCTCACCGGAGATACTCTTCGGTCTATTCCGCTTTCATCAAATTCTGCTCAAAGTGCGCCAGGATGCGTGTGTAAAGGTGCGTCCGCACGTCCGCCCCTGCTATCGAGTGCGTCTTTCGCGGATAGATCTGAAGGTCGTAGGGGATCTTCGCTTCGATCAGCTTCTGAATAAACTGCACTGAGTTGCCCATGTGCACGTTGTCGTCTCCGGTGCCGTGCACCAGCAGGATGCGCCCCTTCAGCTTCGCCGCCGCGTTCACCACCGAGTCGTCGCGGTAGGCTGCGGCGTTCTCAGCCGGCAGGCCCAGGTAGCGCTCCGTGTAGATCGAGTCGTAGTTGCGCCAGTCGGTAACCGCGGCAACGGCCACACCGGCGCGGAAGCGGTCCGAGTGAGTCATCGCATAGAGGGTGAATGTGCCGCCCCAGCTCCAGCCCCACCAGCCCAGGCGCTTGGGATCGAGCTGGCCATACTGCGCAAGCGCGCTGTCCACCACGGTAAGCATGTCTTCCAGCTGAACCGGCCCAAAGTTGCGATACGCGGCCTGCGCAAAGTTGCGGCCACGCCCGCCGCTGCCGCGGCTGTCTGCATGAAGAACCGCGAATCCGTGCTGCGCAAGCAGCTCGTCAAACAACAAACTGTCTGACCAGCGATTCCGCACTCCCTGAGGCCCGGGGCCTCCGTAAGGGTTCACAATCAGCGGCACGGTGGCAGCCGCTGACTTGTCCTCTGGCAGCAGCAGCGTGTAGTAGAGTGTGCTGCCGTCGTGAGCCTTTGTCTCAAGCTGCACCGGCGCGCGCAGATGATACGAGTCGAGCGCGCGAGCCTTCCAGAAGACACTGCAATGCGCGGGCTCCGTGCAAAGGTTGAGTATCGGCGGCGACATGCGTGTCGACACTCGATCGACAAACGCCTCCCCGATCGGCGCAAAGTTTACCTGGTGCGAACAGCCGGCAGCCGTTAGCTGTTTGCGCTCACCGTCAAAGCCCACCTGCCACAGCTGCTCCTCGAGCACATTGCCCTCGTTCGACGTGTAGTAAACGCGGCGCTCCTTCGCATCCACCCGTTCGATGCCGGTCACGTCGAAGTTGCCGGTCGTGAGCTGCCGGTCGAAGGTTGCGGCGGAGTCCAGAGGGTGGTTCACATCGTACGTGTAGCGGTAAAGATGCACGTTGCCTGAGGCCCAGTTGGTGTACACAATGCTGCCGCTATCCACCACCACATCGTAGCTGTCGTCCACGAACTTCTCGTCGACCATCTCGACCATCTTCAGAGACCGGCCCGACGCAATGTCTGAGAAGTAGATGGCGCGGTGCGTGTGGTCGCGGCTCAGGGTCTCAACCCATAGCGTACTTTTGTCGGCCCAGCCAAAGCGGGGAACGTAATCGTCGCCGGGCTTGAAGGGCAGGCGGATCCAGATGGTCTTGCCGCCTTTGGTGCCGCTCACGCCCAAATGCACGTCGGGATTCCGATCACCGGGCTGCGGATAGCGCTGCTCGTCGACAGTCGCGTGCGTCGGAATCCAGTCCTCGATCGGGTAAACAGGCACCGCGGTCTCGTCCACCTGTAGAAAAGCGATGTGCTGCGAGTCGGGAGCCCAGAAGTAGTTGCTCCGCACGTCCAGCTCTTCCGCGTAAACCCAGTCGACGGCGCCGTTCAGAATCACCTGATTGCCGCTGCTGGAGCCGGCCGCTGGGGTGAGCTTGCCCTGCGCGCCGTTGGGGCCCAGTGCTACAACATGAATGCCGCGGTCGCGCAGATACGAGATCGAACGCCCGTCGGGCGAAAACTTCGGATCGTCCCCGGAGGCCGCGCCGGAGTCGGCCACGTTCACCCCGGTCCCGCTCTGGATGTCGAAGTACCAAAGGCGGCCGCCGGAGTCGAACAGCAGATGCCTCCCGTCCGGCGCCCACAGATAGCTCGCCATGTTGTAGCGGCTGCGGTGGTCGCGATCCTGCTCCGTACCGCTGGAACCGGTAAGAGCAGCCATCTTTTCGCGGCTAACCAGCACATGGCCCTGCGCCGTCGCGGCATCCACCTCAATCAGTTGCCCGTCGTCCAGATATGTCAGATGCTTGCCGTCGGGCGACCAGGTAAGGTTTGCGGGAGGCTGCCCCACGATCGAGCTGCCGCCGTAGATGGCCTCCACCGTGAGCGGCTTTGGCTGCGTCTGCGAACCGGCGGTTGCGGCAAACGAGACAACTGCGAATGCTGAGAGGATGAGAGCGGCAGCTCGGTTCGGCAAGAGCCCTCCTTATGCGAGGCCCGCGCAGCGCGGCAAAGCGGTGCGTTCTAGAAAAGTCTAAATCAGAGCCAATCCCGCTCGGTTTGCGCCACACACCCGATGCCGGCTTTATGCTGAGAGCGGGATGAACGCATCTGCTCCAGATCGGGATCGACTGCGCGCGCTGGCCGTTGTGGCGGGCTTCAGCGATGCCGGCGTCGTGGCGCTGCCCCACGCAAATACAGACCGCGACGCCCGGCGTTACAAGGACTGGACCGCCGCCGGTCGCGCCGCATCCATGCATTACCTCGAGCGCAGAAACGAGGCGGGCGAACTGGTTCGAGCCAGCGTTACCTCACCGTTCCCATGGGCCAAATCCGCAATCGTCTGCTTTGCACGCTACGACAGCGGTGGGCCGCGCTCGACCGCAGAGGCCAAACCGGGCTCAGGATGGATCGCTCGCTATGCCTGGTCGAGCCGACGCGATGCCAATGGAATCCGCCACCCGAGCGATTATCACAAGGTGCTCCTCAAGCGATTGAAGTCGCTCGAAGCGCGGCTGCACGAACAGTTCGGCGAGTTTGAGTCGCGCGCCTATGTCGATACCGGCCCGGTGGTCGAGCGCTCGCTCGCTGTCGCCGCAGGCCTCGGCTGGACCGGAAAAAACACCTGTCTCATTCATCCTCAGCTGGGCTCGTTCGGTTTTCTCGCGGTCCTGCTCACCTCAATGCCAGTCCAAAACGAAGAAGCGCCTACGCTGCTCATCCCCGACCGCTGCGGCACCTGCCGCCGATGCATCGACGCCTGCCCGACGCAAGCGCTTATCGCTCCCTACCAGTTAGATGCGCGCCGCTGCATCTCCTATCTCACCATTGAGCACAAAGGACCCATCGCCGATGAACTGATGGGCAAGATGGGCCGCCAGATCTTCGGCTGCGACATCTGTCAGGACGTCTGCCCCTGGGCAGCACTTCGTGCCGTAGACCCTTTGGTTGACAGCGATCTTGAGCCAAGGCGGGAACTCGAAAATCCCTCGCTGGTCTGGCTGGCCGGCAAGAACGAGGCCGAATTCGAGCAGTTGTTCAACGGCTCGCCGGTGCGCCGCGCGGGGTTCAACGGCCTCAGGCGCAACATCGCCATCGCCATGGGCAACAGCGGAATCAAGGTCTTCGCAACGCGCTTGGAGAAGTGGGCCGAAGAGACAGACGAAGGGCTGCAAGCCGCAGCCCGCTGGGCGCTCACCCGCATCGGCGGCAACGGTCTATCCTGATAGTGTGTCCCCCTTCCGAATGAAGCGCCCGCGCAGCAAGCAGCGGGCAAACGCCGGAGAGATCAGGCAAGGAGAGCAGTGTGGCAGACGAGCCCCAGGTGATTGAAGGCGAGCCGGTAACGGCTCTGGTACTTACACCCGAACCGCCAGTGACCGAATCCAAGTGGTTCCGCTGGCGCAAGGACGGCACCGCGCTGATCACCTACCTGCTCGACTGCGAAGTGCACACCTTCGCCTTCAGCGTAGCGGCCAACGCGATTCTATCGTTTATCCCTGTCTTCGTGCTGCTCTACACGCTCCAGATCCACTTCTTTCATAACTCGGAGCCCATGAAGGAGGTGATCGACAAAATGGTCAACTACTTTCTGCCCACGTTCACCAAAGAGGACAATTGGGTGGCGGGTAGCATCCTGAAGGCAGCGTTCAAATCGTCGCGGGGCGGCGTGCAGTTATTTTCGGTGTTTATGGTTCTTGTCGCGTGTACCGGCATTTTTCTGCCGCTTGAAGTTGCGCTCAACCAGGCCTGGGGCGTGGTCAAAAGCCGCAACTACATCATGAACCAGATTGTGGCGCTGGGCCTTGCCGCTGTGCTGGTGGTGCTGGCGTTCTGCTGCGTGATTCTGAACGTGGGCGCGCAAGAGATTCTGGGTTGGGTGACTTTCCAGGATGCTGGCAACTGGTTCACCAAAAGCGTGAATGGATTCTTCGGCGGGCTGGAGTACGCGTGGATGACGATCACCACCGGCATCGCCTCGATCCTCTTTTTCTTCTCGATCTACTGGCTGCTGCCCAACCGCAAGGTGCCGTGGCGCGGAGTGCTCAAGACCTCAGTCATAACCGGCGTAATCTGGCTGGTGGCCAAAATGATCTTCGCTGCCATCCTGCCCCACATGCACCTCGACGATCTTTATGGCGGGTTTTATGTGTCGGTAGGTCTCATCTTCTGGGCCTATACCTCGGGCCTCATCCTCTTCGCCGGCGCGCAGTTCAGCGTCGCCCGCCTGGGCCTCGGCGGCAAGCAGGAATCCTGATCGATGGAGAATAAATAGCCTTTATTCAACAAAATACAAGAAAGTGCGATACTTGTATTACGAGAGGGGAAGCCTATGTCCTCTATTTCAATCCGGCTTACCGCCGAGACCTCTTCGCGGCTTGAGAAGCTGGCCAAACGCACCGGCCGCTCGAAGACCTTCTACGTGACCAAGGCCATCGAAGAGCACTTGCAGGACCTCGAAGATATTTACGTTGCCGAGCAGCGGTTGATCGGGCTGCGCGCCGGCAAGAGCCGCACCTACACAACAGAAGAAGTGGAGCGCGAGCTTGGCCTGGCGAATTGAGTACGAAGCCGGAGCGCTTAAGGACCTGAAAAAACTCGACCGGCAAGTTGCCCGGCGGCTGGTCTCATTCCTCAGTGAAAGAGTGGGAACCCTCGACAACCCGCGCAGCATTGGCTCCGCATTACAAGGTTCAAAGCTGGGCGAACTCTGGCGCTATCGCGTCGGTGACTACCGGATTATCTGTGAGATTCTGGATGGCGAGCTGGTAGTCCTGGCAGTGTCGATAGGGCACAGGCGGGAAGTGTATCGATAGGCGGCAGGCCTACGTTACTTCTCCAACTTTTCTGCTGCTGCTCTCAGCGCCTTGATAGCTGTATCTGCGCAAACAACCAGCTCATCATCCCAGCACTGACCCTGAAACGATGAAAAAGGTATCTCCTTACTTACAGAAAACTGAACTGTAAAAAGAGCAAGAGCCCGAGAACCGGATTGCTGCCAGCGTACATTTGTAGGGATTCTCATTTATATAGCAGCCGGATTATCTACCAAAATAAGTTCGAAATACTTAGAGGTCGCAAGCTCTTTCTGGATTTCATCACACAGGCGACTTGTAAGACCATCGTCGCCATTAGCGAACACCTCAACTGGTGTTCTTCTCGCCTGGGCAGAACCGTTGACGACCAGAAGGCCGGCGAGCGCCAATAACGAGAGCAGTACTTTGTTGGCCGTGGGCAAGTACTTTTTCATGCCTGACGCTCCCCGAGTGAAGAAGCCTCCTCACACCTGCATCACTTCCACTTCCTTCCGCTGGCACATCTCTTCCATCCGGCGGATCTCGCCATCGGTCATCTTCTGGGTTTCCTCAATCGCACGCTTCTCGTCGTCTTCGCTGATCTTCTTATCCTTGGCTAGCTTCTTCAGCGAGTCGTTGCCGTCGCGGCGAACATTTCTCACCGCCGTCCGGTGATCTTCCAGAACCTTGTTCAGGTGCTTGCACACGTCCTTGCGGCGCTCCTCGGTCATGGGCGGCACCGGCACGCGGATCACCTTGCCGTCCGACTGCGGGTTAAAGCCCAGGTCGGCTGTCTGGATGGCCTTGTCGATCTCTTTGACGATCGTCGGGTCCCACGGCGCAATCAGAATCAATTGCGGCTCCGGCGTCGAAACCTGCGCCAGCTGCGTAATCGGCGTCGGCGTGCCATAGTAGTCCACGCGGACCTGGTCCAACATATGTGCATTCGCCCGCCCCGTGCGCGTTGAGCCGAGCGTATTCTGAAAGTCGGCCACAGACGTGTCCATGCGCCGCTTGATGTCGTTGTAGAGGTCCTTCATCGCCGGACTTGCTGCCATACCCGTGACTGCCATATTGTGCTCCTTACAAGTACTGGGGTCGCCAACGGCTATTCTACAAAAGTTGGCGGGTGTGCCGCATGAACCGCGCGCACAGCGCTTTTGAGCCGCCCGCTTGCTGAGGTATACCGATATGTTCACTCCTCGCCTGTTTGTCGCCGCCGCATTCGCGCTGGCGATCTCGCAGATCGTCTCTTCTCAAGCCGCTAAGCCGGTCCCAAAGCCCGCGGCCCAACTCGACTTTCAACTTGCCGGCGCTCCGCTCACCGCCGACGTATCGAACGCGCGGACCGCGACGATGCTGCGCGAGGTCAAGCCGCAGCAGATCAAGGCTTCGATCGCCAAGCTCGTAGATTTCTACAACCGCTCAACGATCTCCTCGACCGAGACCGATCTCAAACCCGGCACCGGCGTCCTGGCAGCGGCCGACTGGGTCAAAGCCGAGCTCGACAGCTACAGCAAAGCCTGCGGCGGATGCCTCGAAGTCTCCTTCGACGAATCCATCGAGCAGCCCGGCCCGGGCAACACGCGCTTCGCCAAGTCCACTCCGCTCAAAAGCGTAATCGCTATCCTGCGCGGCGCAGATCCGGCAGCCGCCAAGCGCATGGTGCTGGTGGCCGGCCACTACGACAGCCGCTCCTCCGACGTAATGGACACCCACAGCTTTGCCCCCGGAGCCAACGACGACGCGAGCGGCGCTGCCCTCACGCTCGAAGCGGCGCGCGTCATGAGCAAGTACCGCTTCCCCGCAACCATCGTCTTCGCCGTGCTGACCAGCGAAGAGCAGGGGCTGAACGGCGCGCGGCACCTGGCCGAGCGCGCACACAAAGAAGGCTGGCAGCTTGAAGCCGTTCTCAACAACGACATCGTAGGCGGCGACACAACCCCCGGCGACAAGCTGCAATCCAAGCTCCGCGTGCGCGTCTTCTCGCAGGGCCTCGATGCATCGTTGCCGGCCGACCAAATCCGCCAGATCATCAGCATCGGCGCAGAGAACGACACGCCTTCTCGCCAACTCGCGCGCCAGATTCTGGCCGTCGGCCGCACCTATATGCCGCAGGCCATCGATCCGGTAATGGAGCTGCGTCTGGATCGCTTTCTGCGCGGCGGCGATCACAGCGCCTTCAGCCGCGTGGGCTTTGCCGCCGTCCGCATGTCGGATTGGCGCGAAAACTACGACCATCAGCACGCAAACGTGCGCACGGAAAACGGCAAGGAGTACGGCGACCTGCTCAAGTTCGTCGACCCCGAGTTCGCGGCCCGCGTTACGCGCCTGAACATCGCCACCCTTGCCACTCTGGCCAGCTCGCCCGGCACACCGCAGCACGTACGTGTAGACACGTCGAACCTCGACAACGACACCCTCTTGCGCTGGGACCCGCCCACAAACTTCAACCAGCCGGTGCGTTACCAGATCGTATGGCGCGAAACCGCCGCCAACGACTGGCAATTTTCCGCGGACGCAGCCAAATATCCCGGCCCCAGCGAGAACAGCGCGCGTATGCCTATCTCAAAGGACAACGTCTTCTTCGGCATCTGCGCCTGCACAGCGCAGGGTGCATGCAGCCAGGCGGTCGCACCAGTGCCGGCGCGCGACTAGTTTCTGTCCGCTTAATTTTTATACGAATGTGGGTGCCCCAGGTCTCGTCCGCCGTGGCGAATGAGACCTGGGAACCACAACACCTTCCACTAAACCTGGGTGCCCCAGGTCTGGATTTTCAGACCTGGGAAACAACCAGGCTATGCAGTGTGGCACTAACCCCTACTGCATCGGCGCCAGATATGGGATGTAGCGCGCAAACAGCCAGCTGAAGAAGAACACCAGTGGCGCGTTCACCATCAGTTGCAGCACGCCGAAGCCGACAATGTCGCGCGCCTTCAACCGCAGAATCCCCAGCAGCGGCAGCATCCAGAACGGGTTGATCAGATTGGGCAGCGCCTCGGCGGCGTTGTAGATCTGCACCACCCAGCCCAGATGCACGTGGTGCACCTTCGCGGCCTCCAGAACATACGGAGCCTCAATGACCCACTTGCTTCCGCCCGAAGGCACAAACATTCCGATCATCGCCGAGTAAAGCGCAACCAGCAGCGGATACGTGCCCGGCGTGGTGAACCGCGCGAAGACTCCGGCCAGCCAGTCGCTCATGCCCGTGCCAACGATCATGCCGAAGATCGCCGCGTAAAAAGGGAACTGAATCAACACGCCGCCGGTGGCGGGAATGCAATCTGCAACGGCGCGGATAAAGTTTCTCGGACGCCAGTGCAGCAGCAAACCCACAGCAATGAAGATCAGGTTGTAGGTGTTCAGGTCCAGTGCCGCCAGAGCGCCCTGCGGCGACGAGCGGAAGACATCGACGATATACCAGCCCAGAATCCCGACCACTATCAGCGTGAGCAGCGGGCTGTACTCCAGCCATTCGCCAGGCTTGGTACGCGGCTCCATTGTGTGCGTCTCGGGCTCACAGTCGATGCCGAACTGCCCGGCGGTTTTGGAGTTGGCCGCAGAAGGGCAGCTGAAGTAAGCGACGATCGTCGATGCAACCACAAGCGACAGCGCCATAAAAATGCCCTGCCACAAAAAGATCGTCTGCCGCAGCGGAATCACGCCCGCGATTGCAAACAGCGAAGCCGGGATGGCGCTCTTGGTAGCCATCATCATCGCCGCCGAAGACGAGAGCCCCAGCGCCCACACAGCGCCCAGCCCGAGATAGCCAGCGGCTCCGGCGGCGCGGTAGTCCAGCGTCTTGATGCGATGCGCCATCTCCCGGCAGAGCAGTCCGCTGAAGATCAGGCTCAACCCCCAGGAGAGAAACGAGGTCAGCATCGAGAAGAGCGCGATGAAGGCGACTGCGCCGCGTCCGGTCTTGGGGATGGCGGCGAGGATGCGGATGAGCCGGCTGACGACCGGCGTTGTGGCCACTACATAGCCGCCGATAATCACCATCACCATTTGCATGGTGAAGGGAACCAGCGCCCAGAAGTTTTTCCCGCCCTGCACAGCCAGAGTCGACGGCGAGATGCCCAGCAGCAGGCCGAAGAGAAACACAACCACAACCCCCGCCAGCGCAAACACCAGCGGATCGGGAAACCAACGCTCGCTCCACACCGCTAACTTCAGTCCAAACTGCGCCAACTTGCCTTCGCTCACTGAAGTGGCTTGCTTGCTCTGCTGCGGCTGTTCCTGGTTCATGCTGACTCTCCGCGATTTGATAGAGATATGCCCGCGCCACGGCGGATTGCAGGCTCGCGCGCAGGACGGGCAAATGGTTGCAGCGATTATAGCGATGCAAGGGTGGATCAATCGCTGGCGCAACGCACTGCGGGCGCGCGATTCGTTCAGCGGCTATCGGCCGCCGCCGACTGCTCATGCGCGTGATAACTCGACCGCACCAGCGGCCCGCTCTCCACGTGCCGGAATCCCAGCGCCAGCGCCTCGCGCTTCAACTCGGCAAACTCCCCCGGCGTATAGAGCCGCGTCATCGGCAGATGATCGCGCGAGGGGCGCAGATACTGGCCGATCGTCAGAATGTTGCAGCCCACTTGGGCAAGATCGCGGAAGACTTCAAGCAGCTCGCGGGTCTCCTCGCCGAGCCCAACCATCACTCCGGACTTTGTCGCCCCTAAGGGATTCAGCTCTTTTGCGTAGCGCAGCAGTTCAAGCGACCGCTGATATCGCGCTCCCGAGCGCACCACCGGGTAGAGCCGCGGCACAGACTCGATGTTGTGGTTCAAAATGTCGGGCCGGGCATCGACAACGGAGCGGATCGACTCCGGGTCACCCTGAAAGTCGGGGATCAGCACCTCAACCTTGCAGTTGGGACTTAAGCGGCGTATCTCCTCAATCACCATGGCGAAGACGCGCGCGCCGCCCAGCAGATCGTCGTCGCGATTCACGCTGGTAATGACGGCAAACTCCAGCGAGAGCGTTGCGATAGCTTCCGCCACCCGCCGTGGCTCGTCGAAGTCGATCGGATCGGGCCGTCCCTTTGGCACCGCGCAGAATCCGCATCGCCGCGTACAGAGATTGCCGAGCAGCATGAACGTAGCGGTACGGTGGTGCCAGCACTCGCCGATGTTCGGGCAGTGTGCGCTCTCGCAAACCGTGTGCAGGTTCAGCGACCGTGCCAGCCGCTTCAGCTCGTGGTAGTTCTCCCCATGTGGCGAGGGCACGCGCAGCCAATCCGGTTTCGGTGCCGGTGTGCGCAGCGCTGGCTCAATCTGGATCAACTCCATCACATTCCGCCCGCGCCCAGCAGCAAGCCGACGCCATAGGTCACAGCGCCTTCAACCGCGCCCACCACCGTCATCTCCATGCCCGACGACCACCACGACCGCACTGTGATCAAACTCTTGGCCGCGCCCACAGCAAAGTGCGCCACCAGCGAAATCACCGCCGCCGCAATCACCGCTGAGATACCGTTCATAAAGAAGAAGGGAATAATCGGAATCGCCGCTCCAACAGCCGTCGATAGCGCGCCCGAACAGGCCGAGACAATCGGATTCGCCAGCGCTTCCTCGCTTGAGCCCAGCCGCTCGCTGGTCAGAGCGCGCAGCAGTTGCTCGGGGTCGCTGGCAATGTGGTTCACCGTGGCGTGCGCCGCGTCCTCGGGCAGTCCCTTCACCTGGTAGTAGAGCGCCAGCAGCTCGCGCGCCTCCGGGCCGTTCATGTTAATGGCTTCGCGCTCGCGCTCCACTTCGGCGTCGAAGATCTCCCGCTTGCTCTTGGCCGCAAGATACGCGCCCGAACCCATCGACAGTGCCGAAGCAATCAGCCCTGAGAGTCCCGCCAGCAGCACATACTTGCTGTCTCCTGCCGTCGCGCCCGATACGCCCGACACGATCCCGAAGATCGCTCCCAGCCCGTCGTTCACGCCGTAGACGGCGTCGCCGATCCAGTCGCCCGGTTGCTTGCGCCCCTGGTTGCGCTTGGCCAGCATCTCTTCCAGCACCGCCTTGGCCTCGATCTTCGGCGCGCCTGCCGGTGCCTGGTAGTGACCCCGCAGCAGAGAACCCAGCTCCCGGTAGTGGTCCTTCTCCTCCTCGA
Source organism: uncultured Acidobacteriaceae bacterium (assembly GCA_903842065.1). Classification (GTDB taxonomy): domain Bacteria; phylum Acidobacteriota; class Terriglobia; order Terriglobales; family Acidobacteriaceae; genus Telmatobacter. Next base: position 100,211 of record CAIMKZ010000017.1, read on the forward strand.
TCACGTGGTCCAGAATGGCGATCGAACCCTCGTCGCCCAGCGCCTTCAACTGCTCGCCGTAGGTGGCAATGTGCCGGCTCTCCTCAATCTCAAGCCGCCTTAGCGCCATGCGTACGCCGCCGGCCCGGTTGGCCAGCGAGTCCGCCTCGCCTCCCGGCGCGCCCTTGTAGACTGGCTCCGCCCCGCCCAGTTCCTTGATGCGCTCGCCCCACAACTTCGCATGGTCCAACTCTGCAACAGCCAGATGCCGCAGCACCTGCGCCCGCACAGCATCCGCATCGCGGTCCGCAAGAGCGTTATACGTGTGGTAAGCCTCCATCTCGGCCTGCCAGTTGCTCTCGATTGCCTCAATAATCTTCTTTACTCTTGCCGGGTTCATCGCCACTTCAGCCATTCCTATCCTCCGCTCGCGTTTCTATAGAGATGTTCAAAGCCGCCGCCCCGGCGCACACAATCCTCCGCGCGCACTGACCCACGATTGACCCCCTCAAAAAACGCACTCAACGTCCTAATTGTATGCACCGCCCATCCCTGCGCGAAATCCCCTCGCCCGCCGCCACAAACTCCTGCATCCAATTTCACTTCCCACCCCCGCCGTCTCCCGTATAGTGTTGATGCAGCGGAAATCGGCCGGAAACTCCTCTCCGGCTACTGTTTCAACCGGTTCAGCCGGCGCAGGAATCTCCTGTGTGCGGCGCATCGAGGCCATCGGCCCGAATCAACAGCAAGCGGAGAGCAAAAATTATGGCAACTGAAGCAAAACCCAAAGCCCGGCTAACATCGCCCGGACTCTTTGTCCCGTTCATCGCCATCACCACGCTGTACTTCCTCTTTGGCTTTGTCACCAACCTCACCAGCCAGGGCCTCGTCCCCGAATTGCAGAAGGTCTTCGCCATCGAGAGCATTCCTCTGTGGCAGGCAACGCTGGCCAGCGCGGCATTCTTCCTGGCCTACTTCGTCTTCGCCACCCCGACCGCCTTGCTCATTGAGAAGATCGGTTACAAGGGAACCATGATGACCGCGCTCTTCGTGCAGGTCATCGGCGCGCTGCTCTTCCTGCCCGCCGCGCAATTCGTCTCCTTCAAGCTCTTCCTCGTCGCCATCTTCGTCATCGGCGCGGGCGTTGCGGGTCTCCAGACGTCGGTCAACCCGTACGCCGCCCTGCTCGGGCCCGAGGAAACTTCGGCAGTCCGCCTCAACCTCGGCCAGGCCTGCAACTCCGTCGGCGCAACCATCGCCCCGTACATCGTGGGCGCATTCATCCTCACAAGTGTTGACCGCGACCCAGCCACGCTCACCAACGCCTCCGCCGCCGAGCGCCACATCTACCAGATGGGCATCGCAGGCACTGTGCGCATGCCCTACATCATTGTGGCTGTCGTGCTGGTGCTGCTCGGCATCGCCATCGGCTTTGCCCGCCTGCCCCACGTCACTGGCGAACAGCAGACCGACGCCGCTCCCGCCGCCAAGCGCAGCATCTGGAGCTACCGCCACACAGTTCTCGGTGCGCTCGGCATCTTCCTCTACGTCGGCGTTGAAGTCGGCCTGGCGGTCGTCATGGTCGGATACTTCTCCAGCGCCGCGCACAATGGCCTCAACATTCTCACCCTGCCTGCCGCGCAAAAGCTCGTCACCTTCTACTGGATGGGCGCGCTCGTCGGCCGTCTCCTCGCCCCCGCTATGCTCGCCAAGGCCAAGGCCGGCAAGCTGCTCGGCATCTTCGGCCTGGTCGCCGCGCTCCTCGTCGTAGTCGGAATCTTCACCCCCGGCTATGCCGCCGTTGGCGCGCTGATACTCTGCGGCTTCTTCAACTCCATCATGTTCCCGACCATCTTCGCCCTCGGCGTCGCCGGTCTCGGACCCATGACCAGCCGCGGCTCCGGCATCATCTCCATGGCCGTCGTCGGCGGCGCAATCGTCCCGGTGCTCATCAACTGGATCGTTGGACAGTCCAGCTACATGATCGCCCTCATCATCCCGGTCATCGGCTACCTCTACATCGCCTGGTACGGCGTCTCCGGCTCAAAACACGCGCAGACCGCCAGCTAGAAAGTCCGCACCTCGCGAGTACACGAATAACAAAAGGGCACGGAACTCTAAAGTTCCGTGCCCTTAATATTTGCAAGAGCCGTCATCATTGTCTGAAGTTGTCATCCTGAACGACCGGACGCGTAGCGGAAGAGAGTCGAAGGACCTGCGGTTGCCCTTCGACGAGCCTGCTCCGCCCTAAATCCTAACCAGCTCCCGCTGCATCTTCCCCGTCACCCAAGCCCGCCCCGACTCCGTCATCATGTCGATCTCGCTGCGCACCCCAAACTCCGGCAGATAGATCCCCGGCTCCACCGAAAAACAAGTATTCGCCAGCAGCCGACGCTCGTCGTGGGTCTCCAGGTTATCGAGATGCGCTCCGGCCCCATGTAGCTCGCGCTCGATGTTGTGGCCCGTGCGATGCGTAAAGTACTCGCCAAACCCCGCCGCGCGAATCACATCCCGCGCCGCATCGTCAGCCTCCCAGCCACGAATCGCCCTTCCCTGAGCAAATGCGGCTTCCACCCGAGCAATCGCCGCATCGCGCGCATTGCGCACGGTCTCAAAGACTAGTTGCTCTCGCTCTGAAGGCTCCCGGCCTACCACGCCGGTCCAGGTAATGTCGTACCAGATCGAGCCCGGCTTATCCACCCGGCCCCAGATGTCGATCAGCAGAAAATCACCCTCGCAAATCGCCGCCGAATTCTCCGCCGTAGGCTCGTAGTGCGAGTCAGAAGTGTTGGCGTTCACGCTCACGTCCGGCCCGTTCTCCCACACCAGGCCTTCGCGCCGCATCGCCTCGCCCAGCCACTGCACCATGTCGAACTCGGTCACCCGTCCCGCGCCGCCCGACGCTGGCCGCAGCCTCCGCCCAATCTCCTTCCAGGCCTCGGCCACAATCCCGTCGATCGCTCTCTGCGCCACGAAGTGGCTCTCCACCTGCTCAGGCGTAAGCACGGCTTCAAATTGACTGACGAGATCGGCCGAACTCACAATCTCCTTGCCCAGCCCGCGCAGAAACTCCACCGTCCCCGCGTCCACCATTGAGACGTACATGATGTCGTTGTTTGGCGAGTACTGCATGGCCAGCCGCCGCGCGCCGTCCAGCATCGCTGCCAAGTTCGCGTGCAGTTCCTGCCAGCTTGAGTAGGCGCACTTCGCGCCGGGCAGCGCATCCAGCCGCCCCGATTCCACGCGGTGAACAAGCTTCTTCGGCTCGCCCTTGGCCGGCACAAAGTAGTACCAGCGCCGCGTGATGTGCGCCGTGGGGTCCAGCCCCAGGATTCCTTCCGCTATCGGATCGCGGTGATGGTGATCGTAGAAAAGCCAGCCGTCAACGCCCGCCTCGCGGAGCGCGGCCTGCATCGCATCAAGTTTCATGCTGAGATTCTAGTACCGCCGACTAAGTTCCCGCGCCAGGTGCCCCATCCTCGCCGCGTCTTTGTCTTTGCGGCTAGGACGGGGACCACTCAGTTCACGCGCTCCTACGCCCGGCCCGCAAACTCCCGCGTCTCCGTATACACCTTTACGCGCTCGCCCTCTTGTATATAAAGCGGCGCCTGAATCTCGAGTCCCGTCTCGAGCCGCGCCAGCTTCGTCACATTGCCGCTGGTGTTGCCGCGCGCCCCCGGCTCGGTATACGTCACCGTCAACTCCACCTTCTCCGGCAGATCCAGCCCGATCGGGTTCCCGTTGTACTTGTGCAGTTGAATAATCACGCCCTCCACCAGAAACTCAAGCCCCTCGCCCATCATCTGCGGAGTCAGCCTGTGCGTATCGAAGCTCTCCTGGTCCAGAAAGTACGAGCCCTCGCTGTCGCTGTACAGATAGCTCGCCTCCACGGTCTCCAGGTCCGGCTCGGTGAACTTCTCTCCCGCCTTGAACGTCTTGTCGAAGACCGCCCGCGTCAGCAGGTTGCGCATCTTCAGCCGCACCAGTGTCTGGCCGCCCCGCGCTGTCGGCGTTGAAACCTCAACGTCCATGCAGTAAAAAGGCGTGTTCTCCATCTCAAAGTACATCTTCCGCTTTACTTCGATAGCTTCAATAACCGATGCCATATTCCCCTCAACTCCATCAATCTCGCGAGCCCGAAAATGAAAGCCCGGTGCCCCATCCTCGCCGCGCTTTTGTTTTTGCGGCCAGGGTGGGGCCCACGTCCATCCGGCCCTTCAAAAATTATAGGCTGTGCTCTACCGTTCCCCGCCGCCCGGCTCGCCTTCGTAGTGAATCGTCGATTCGGTCTCGAACTTCCGGTACTCTTTGAACTCGATACTGTTCACATAAGTCGAACTGCCGCTCTCCATGCGTACATTCGAGCGCCAAGGCAGCATATAGCTCTTACCCACAATCTTCACCGGCTCGTAGTCCACGCTCCGCTGGGCAAAGTTGATCGTAAAACCCGGCGGCAGGTCCAGCGTGTACGCAATCCTCACAACCTCACGGCTGCTCTCGTCCACAAACACCTGGCCCCTGTACCCTACCTGCGCCACTTCTCCAGGCCCTGTGCTGCGGACCATAATCCCGCCGTCTTTAGGAATCTCGAAATCGAAGACCTCCGTCTGATGCCCGCGCACGGTCATCTTCGCGTGCCAGCTGAACTCAGCCTTTGAATCCCCCTCGAAGATCTCGCTCAGTGCCGTCCCAAACTCGCCCGACGACATCGCTCCGCCCAGCGCCATGTGATCCACGCCCTTCACCGGCCTGTCATTGATGCTCACCACCTCGTAGTTCTCCCTGTGGTTGAAGTACGTCAGCCGCTCCACGATCTTGTCGTTGCCCGCCCCCGGACCCCACGGCGGAATCCAGTTCGCGCCCCCGCGCGGCGCAATCGCGCTCGCCGTCAACTGCGTCGTCCGCGTCCGCAACGTGTACTGCGTACAGATAAAGTCAGGCAGCCAGTTCGTATACGCCAGCGCGTACTGCCGTGCCGCGGCAAGCGTCTGCGCCTGCTCGGGCGTCAGTGCAGGCCCGGCGCAAAGCCCCGCCTGCGCCATAGCCAGCCCCATCAATCCCACCGCCGCTGCACGAACAATCCTCATCGCACCCGCTCCGCTCCCCTCACTCTACAACTGAGACGGAATCCCAACCCACAAAGCCCCAAAACTGCCTCGCCCATTCCTTTACCCGCCCCAGCATGGGAAAATTGTAGTGAAACCATGAGCGACGATATTAACCTCACCAACCAGCCCTCCAGCGAAGCCGAAACTGTCCAGACTCAGCCCTCCACGGAACTGGGTGCCACGGCCATCCCGACTCAGCCTTCCACAGAATTGGGTGCCCCAGGTCCCTCGCCTTTGGGGACCTGGGAGAGATCGACACTTGTCCAGCCACTCTCACCCAGCCCCGAAGCCTTACCGGAAGCCGTCACGGTGCCAGTGCAAGTAGCCATCACGGCCCCTGCCCCCGAGCCAGAGCCCGAAGAGCCCGCCGAGAACTTCGCCGACCTGCTCAAGGCCTTCGACAGCGAGAACACCCATCGCGATCAGCTCAAGCAGCTTGAAGGCATGGTCGTCTCCGTCTCTGCCGATCAGGTCTTTCTCGACGTGGGCTACAAGGTCGAAGGCGTCCTTCCCCGCTCCGCCTTCCCCAACAACGCCGATGAAGTAAAGCCCGGCGACAAGATGTCGGTCTCCATCACTGGCCGCGACGAGGGCGGTTACTACACCCTCTCCCGCCACCGCGTCCGCCGGGTCACAGACTGGGCGGCCCTTGAATCCGCCTTCGCAGACAAGGTCGCCATCGCCGGCACCGTCACCGCCATCGTCAAGGGCGGCCTGACGGTCGATGTCGGCGTCCGCGCCTTCATGCCCGCTTCGCGCACCGGCACCCGCGACGCAGCAGAGATGGCCGACCTCATCGGCCAGACCATCAACTGCCGCATCACCAAGCTCGACGTCGCCGACGAAGACGTCGTCGTCGATCGCCGCTCCGTTCTCGAAGAGCAGATGCGCGCCGAGCTTCAGGTGCGCCTCGCCTCCATGCAGGTTGGCGAAGCCCTCGAAGGAACCGTCCGCTCGCTCATGCCCTACGGCGCATTCGTCGACCTCGGCGGAATAGACGGCCTCCTCCACGTCAGCGACATCTCCTGGTCCCGCGTCAACAAGCCCGAAGACGTGCTCTCCGTCGGCCAGAAAGTTCAGGTTCGCATTCTCAAAATCGACGCCGACACCGGCAAACTCTCCCTCGGTCTCAAGCAGCTACAGCCCGAGCCGTGGGAGACCGCGCCCTCGCGCTACGCCTCCGGCCAGCGCGTCTCCGGCACCGTCTCGCGCCTCATGGACTTCGGCGCCTTTGTCGAGCTCGAACCCGGCGTCGAAGGCCTCATCCACGTCTCCGAGATGGCCTGGAACAAGAAGGTCAACCACCCCAAAGACATTCTCAAGGCCGGCGACCGCGTCGATGCCATTGTCCTCTCCGTAAAACCGGAAGAGCGTCGCATCGCCCTCGGCCTCAAGCAGACCCTCGCCGACCCCTGGCTCGAAGCCCAGAAGAACTTCTCCATCGGTTCGCAGGTCGAAGGCCCGGTAACCAAGATCATGAACTTCGGCGCCTTCGTTGAAGTAGCCGACGGCATCGAAGGCCTGGTCCACATCAGCGAGATCGTGCCCGACAAGCGCGTCAACCACCCTGGAGACGAGCTACGCGTGGGCCAGCGCGTTCAGGCAATGGTCCTCGGCATCGATCCCGAGAAGCGCCAGATGAAGCTCTCGATCAAGCAGCTCATCCCCGCCTCGATCGACGAGTTCATCGCCGAGCACAAGCCCGGCGACAAGGTCTCCGGCCGCGTCGTCGATGTCACCGGCGCCAGCGCAGTAGTCGAGATCGGCGACGGCATCCGCGCCACCTGCAAAGTACCAGCCAAGGCCGCCGTCCAAGAGGCTGCCGCACCGCAGGTGCCAGACGGAAAACCCAACCTCTCCGCTCTCTCGTCGTTGCTCAGCGCCCGCTGGAAGGGCAACGCTCCCGCCGCCACTTCCGGGCCCGAGCCGCTGGCCGCCAGCCAGATCCGCAGCTTCAAAATCACCAAACTCAACCCCGAAGCCAAAAAGATCGAACTCGAACTGGCGTAACAGCTTATCCACAAAGGCCGCTCCGGTTTCATGCAAACACTGCATGAATTCCGGCGCGGCCTTCTGGCATCCAAACCGCGCCGGCGCTATACTTGACGCCAAGGGAGCTTCTACTCCCGGCGTGAGGTGTGTCTTCCACAGGGACTCCGGTACACGCGCGATCAATCTACCGCCATCAGGCACCGCCCGGTGGCGCGCAGTAGTGAGCGTGCTTCGAAGTACCGGGGACGTCGTAGCCTGTGCCCTCCTTCCCTCCTCCTGTGCCCTCTGCGGCTCCCCTTTGCCGCGCCTCTCTTCCGTGCCAATTTGTAATTGCTGCTGGGATGAGCTTCCCGTGCTCTCCGGCGACGCCTGCTCGCGCTGCGGCGATGTCTTGGATTCCCTTGGACTTTCCGGATTTTCTAACCTGTGCCGCTCCTGCCGGCTCGCTCCGCCGCCCTTCACTCGCGCCGTCTCCTTCGGCCTATACGAAGGCCGCATGAGAGACGCCATCCAAGCGCTCAAGTACAACCGCCTGCACGCCGCATCGAGTCGACTCGGCCGCCTGCTCGCCCAATCCATCGCGCAACTGGCCGGCGAAGCTCCCACCGAACTGCTCGTCGTTCCCGTGCCGCTGCACCGCTCAAAGCACGCCGCCCGCGGCTTCAATCAGGCTCGCGCATTGGCCCGCGAAGCCATCCAGCAGTTGCGCCGCACGCATCCCGAATGGAAGCTCACGCTCGCGCCCAGCGCGCTCATGCGTCTGCGCGCCACCGAGAGTCAGGCAGGTCTCACGCCGCGCCAGCGCCGCATCAACGTCCGCGGAGCCTTCTCGGTAAGCGATCACTCAGCCGTCACCTTGAAGCACGTCCTGCTGGTCGACGATATCCTCACCACCGGCGCAACCGCCCGCTCCGCCGCTCGCGCTCTCGCCCAGGCAGGAGCAGCAAGCATCTGGGTCGCAACGCTCGCCCGCGCTCGCCGCAGCTCCGCTCCAGATGCATTCGCGCACATGGATGAAGACGACCTCAACTCTCAGCCCGACAGCGCTTACACCGCAGCGGCAGCACGACTATCAGGAGCTCGACCAGCAACCAGGCAAGAACCTATTTGACCGGAGACCCCGTATGTCGTTAGGCAAAGCCATGATCCACGCCCGCAAGCAGAAGGCCATCGTCCGCGCCGCCGCGCAGCTTACGCAGGAACACGCGGTCGTTCATCACCCGAGCGTTCATATCCTCCAGATGCCGGTGCTGGTGCTCAATGCATCCTACGAGCCCATCAACATCTGCGGAGCGCGCCGCGCACTGGTTCTGGTGCTCAAGGGCATCGCCCGCACCGAGGAGGAGCACGGCCTCAACCTTCGCGCCCAGCGCAGCTTCATCGCCATGCCTTCGGTCATCCGCCTGCTGGAATATCGCCGCATACCCCACCAGACCCGCGCCCTCTCCCGCAAGAACATCCTGCTGCGCGATCGCAACACCTGCCAGTACTGCGGAGACATCTTCCAGTCCAACGAGCTGACGCTCGACCACGTCATCCCGCGCTCCCGGGGCGGTAACAGCAGCTGGGACAACCTCGTAGCCTGCTGCCATCCCTGCAATCGCCGCAAAGGCAACCGCCTGCTCGACGAGATCGACGACATGATCCTGCTGCGTGAGCCAAAGTCGTTCTCGCTCCACACCAGCCGTCAGATCATGCGCATGTTAGGCCACGGCGACGACCGCTGGCGCAAGTATCTGTTTTATTAGCTCCTGACCTTGTAACTTCGTACCTTTTCCCATCCGCCACACGGCAGATCTTGCGGCTGCGCGCCCGCGCACGCCCCTGCGAGCTATTCAGACCAGCATTCCGCATTCGCATCGTTCCATACTTGTGCTCTGCATCGGGCGTGGAAGCCTCCTGAAAGAGAGTCTTACCTTGCCGCAGACGATTCAGAGGAGATATTCCATGATGAAACCGAGCACGAACGATCGCGCAAAAGGCACGTTGCACGTGGTAAAAGGCGCAATCAAGCAGAAGGCCGGCGAGCTTACCAACAACCCCAAACTCACTGCCGAGGGCAAGGCTGAGAAGTGTGTCGGAAAAGTGCAGAACTGTATCGGCAAGATCGAGAAATCCGCAGGAGTGTAAGTGTATGAACATCGAAATCGAAATCGAAGGCGCGAAAGGTCAAGAGAAAATGACGCAGTCGGTATTGGAACAAGTAAGCGAAAAAGTTGCGGAGACCGCGCACGAGGCTTCTCGCGCCGCATCTGCCGTTAAGGACGGGATCGAGGATGGTGTAATAGCCGCGCGGCGTGCCGCAAGGAAAGCCGGCTATGCGGCAACCGAGCTTCTCGATAACACGAAGTGCAATGTAAGACGGCATCCGATTGAAACCGTCCTGGCGACTTTCGTTGCAGGCATTGCAGCCGGAGCGCTGATCGGCCGGATGTGGAAGCGTAAGCCATGTGCCGGAGTCAGAGACTCTGCGTAGGGGTTGTCTTCCACAGATTTTTGTCGTGAATAGCCGTGTGGTCACAATCTCAATCGCAATCAGGATTGGGTGCCCAGGTCTGCCTATTCAGACCTGGGAGGCCGCCGGCCTTACCTTGCCTCACTCGGCTTCATTACAAACGGTCAGCGCGCGCCAGTCAGCGGCTTCTCCAAACCTTCCGCTAGATCCTGCGTCTAAACTCCATCACCGGCTTCCGAGCGCGCACCGAAGCCACATAGGAGAACCCAGGAATTATGAAGTCACGCACAGCATATGCGCTCATCGCCGCACTGCTTTCGAGCGCTGTTGTAATGGCACAGCAGACGGCCGCAACACCGCCGCAGCAACAGACCGGCGCCGCCGCGTCCACGTCTACTGCCACCACACCTTCAGCCACCACGTCGCGGCACGCTAACCGGAGAGCTGAGAATCAGCGCGCGTCGAAGCAGCGCAACTCCAGACAGCGTACCCCGAAGCAGAACACCGCCGACCCCAACAAGCAGACCGAAAACCTCTCAAAGAAGCTCGATCTCTCCGCCGATCAGCAGAAGCAGATCGAGCCTATCCTCGCCGAGCGGGACAAGAAGATCGCCGATGTACGCGCCAACACCGCGCTCGCCAGTAGTGACCGCAACCTCCAGCTCCGCGCTATCCGGCTGGACGCGCAGATCAAAATCAACGCCCTGCTCACCGACGCCCAGAAGCAGAAGAGCACAATACCGGCTTCGGAAACTAAGACCAGGACGCCAGATCCCGCTAAGCAGCTTCAGGACATTGCGAACAAGTACGCGCTCAGCGCCGATCAGCAGAAGCAGATCGAGCCTATCCTCGTCGAGCGGGATAAGAAAATCGCCGACTTACGCGCCAACACCTCGCTCGCCAAGAGCGACCGCAATCAGCAACTGCGCACCATCCGGCAGGACGCGAAGACCCGGATCAATGCCTTGCTGACCGACGACCAAAAGCAAAAGCAGAAAGACAGCAAGACCAGGCCCGGCAAGAGCAGAAAGCACCACGCCCGGCGAACCTAAGCTTTCTCGCTGACTCGCGCCGGGCTTGAGAGATCGGGCCCGGCGTATCTGTCTTAGGCAGCAGACCGCCGTTACTCCAGCTCGAGCCGCACGACGTGATCAGCCTGCCGCTTCCAGACCGCGGTCGCATTCGACTCAGCAGGAATTCCCGTTAGCCCCGCGCGGATCACAAGCCACGCCGTCTTCAACAGAATTTTCCCATCGAAAACAAGCGAAGATTCGCGAAGGTATTCCAGGTCGAATTCGAGCTTCCGCTCCGGCGCGAGCGAGCTGCATCCGTTCACCTGCGCGAGACCTGTGATTCCCGGCCTGACAGCGAGCCGCGACCGATATCCCGGCAACTGTTTACTGAAGAGGGACACAAAGTGCGGCCGCTCGGGCCTTGGCCCCACCAGGCTCATCTCCCCGGCCAGCACGTTCACCAGTTGCGGCAGTTCGTCGATGTGCGTCAGCCGCAGCCAGCGGCCCACGCGCGTCACCCGTGGATCGTCTTCTCTCGAAAGTACCGGGCCGGTCTTCTGTTCGGCGTCCATCACCATGGTGCGCAGCTTCAGAATCCCGAACTCGCGCCCATTCTTGCCCACGCGCACCTGCTGAAAGACCACAGGCCCCCGCGACGTGATCCACACCAGCAGTATGGCGACAGTAAGCACAGGCGCGCCCGCCGCAAGCAGCAGCAGGGCTCCCACAACATCGATACATCGCTTCGGGAATAGTTGGAAGGCAGCCGTGGATTGAAGCTGCATCTTGCCGCGCACAGTTGACCGAAGACGCGCGCAGAACCGCGCGATCCTGGCGGAGGGATTTCGAAAAATGACAGCGCTTGAGCTCACGCGTTCAGCTCCTGAAACGCGCAGCTGGGAAAAGGAAAGTGGTTCTGAGAGCGATTATATGCCGGATTTGTTCTTTGCGCCGTCCTGGAGGGCCGGAGTTCCGCCGTCGGCTGCGGTCGGATCTCGGGGCAAGGGGTAATCTTTTGGTCGCTCCGGGGCGGAGAATCTTCTCTCGCGCCCCGGAGTGTTTGTCTTCCGGCAGGTCCCGGCAGTTCGGTTGTCTACTTTGCGATGATCAACAGACCCGCCGTCAGAAGCTGATCCGTAAGCCGGTCCAGCGCCTTGCCCAGCCTCGATGAGACGGTGCGAACGCACATGCCCATCATCCCCGCCGTCTCTGACTGCGTGTACTCCTGCAGCACGATTCGGCTGATCAGCTCCTTGTCCATCCAGTCGAGCCGCTCGAGGCAGGCTTCGATGTCCAGCACGAAGATGATCGCGTCTTCGAAGCTCTTGATCGGCCGGCTCGATGCCCATCCCCGGCTAACCGGATTGCTGAGCACCGATGGCGCCCGGCCCACCTGTGTCGAAGCATAGAGGTACCGCCGAAGCATTGCCTCCGTGTGTCTCCTGTAAAACGCAAGCCCCGCTTCCGGTTCGTTCAGCAGGACCGCTTTTACTCTCTCCCGCGCCTTTCTCGCGGGATGTTGCCTTTCAATCCGCCAAACCGTCTCCGACAGTCCAGCTCCCCACATTGGCATCTGGACGGCGGCGCTCATGCGTCACCTCCCGAGGCTTCTGCTACGCCCCATATCCTGGCCACCTCTCGCCGGACCGGCCTGCCTCGCCGCTTCCGGCTTTGAGGCGTCGGAAAGTCCCTCAGCCTGGTTCTGCACTCACGGCAATATACATTGCCTTCACCCTGGCAGCGGTACCAAAAGCAACCGCAGCTCTCGCATATTTTTAATTGCACGCGCACTTCCACGACTCGTTCTCCATATTCTCCCCTTGCCTGTCGATGCCTCCTGTTTGCATCCCAGGGTCCGGGGGATCCGGAAACGGCAACTCAGATTTCCCGCCTGATGGGGGATTGCCGTCCGGTTTGTTGTTCTGTGTGTCATGACCTTCGTGCGCAGATTCTGGAATAACGTACCAGCCAAAGCAGCCGCGTCCTCCTAAATGGACTCGGCTCCGTGGGTTGGCAACCACGTCTCAGGGCCGATCAGAACCTGATTCCCGCCATTTGCGGGTTTTCAGCCTGAAATGCACAACCATGAAGGGGTTACCAAATAATTCCCACAAGCCGTACGTGATGAAGTAAACCCAATCTAGAGTTATGGTTCTTTTAGGTCAATGGAACTGTGGACTATTCTGCTGTTCCGCGGTACGACCGCTGTCGAATGGCGTAATTTGCTGGCTATTTGTCTCAATTTGCTTTTCTCTGGGAACTACGAAAGCATTTGCTGTCATAGCCGGTGGCGAATGATCCACAGATGAACTTTACCCAAATGCACGAGCGGCTCCGCATGGAAGTGATGCGGAGGATTCAGCGCGGGTCGCTCAGTGTATCCCTGCTCGCTCGCCAATCCGGCTTTGCACAGGCCCATATTTCGAACTTTATCCACGGCCGACGCCAGCTTTCGCTTGAGGCCATGGACCGGATTCTGGCCGCCCAGCACCTTACCGCGGCCGACTTGCTGCCGCCGGCCCGGGCCGCCATAACTTCTTCCACCGATCCAGGCCGTGACTCCGTCCCGGTCGTCTCCCATGCGGTTGCGCTCTTTGAGCCGGTGGTCCGGCCCTCGGCCGTCCAGTCTATGCTGCACCTGCCCGCTGGCGCTCTCGATACCATCCGTGCCCGCACCTCACAGAACCGCCGGGCCTGGCAGCGATTCGTCGCCGTGCGCATCCCTTCGGCCGACGCGCTGGCTATGGACCCGCTGGTGCTCCCTGACGCCATCGCCCTCATCGACCGGCACTACAACTCGCTGCTCCCCTACCGGCCCAACCGGCCCACCCTCTACGCCGTCCGCCATGGCGCGCACCTCATCCTGCGCTACGTGGACTTTCTAACCAACCGCCTGGTTCTGCGCCCGCTGAGCATAGCCTTCCCCGTGGACCTGGTCGAGATCGCCCCAGGCGAATCCCCCTCAGACCTGGTCGCAGGCCGCGTCGCGCTCATCCTCAACGAACTTTAGGCAATACAAAAGCCGGCCGACCGCGCAGGTCATAGACCCGCAGGATCGGCCGGCTGATTGTTGCTCGGGCTAGAAGAACGTACCCACCCGCTCATACGGATGGTAGATCGGCTCCCAGACATAGTCGCCGATCAACTCGTCGATGTCCGCGCCGGGATCGATCGTGGCCAGCCCTTCATTGACCGCCTGATTCACAACCGCGTGGGCCACGGCGCGGCTGATCTCCCGCGACCGCGCCATCTTTGGCAGCAGCGACTTGGTCGGATCGGTGAGAGCGGGTGAGAGCGCGGCAAGCTGCTTGGCCGCGGCCATCAGCATGCCGTCGGTGACCCGCTTCGCGTTCGAGATCAGGATTCCCAGCGCAAGGCCGGGGAAGATGTACGAGTTGTTGATCTGCGATATCTGGACCAGCCGCCCGTTGATCTCAACCGGCGCGGACGGACTTCCGGTTCCAACCAGCGCCCGGCCGGCGGTCCAGCGCAGCACATCGGCCGGAGCCGCTTCGCACTTCGACGTCGGGTTCGAGAGCGGGAAGATGATCGGCCGCTCGGAGCTGGCTGCCATCGCCCGCACCACATCCTCAGTGAAGGCTCCGGGCTGCGCGCTGGTTCCCACCAGCACCGTAATGCCGGCGTTCCGAATCGTCTCCAAAAGCGACGGCTGCCCGTTCTTCGACCAGTCCCAGCCGGCGATCTCTGCCTGGCTGTGCGCCAGCGGAATCTGGCTTCCGCGCAGGCTCGGGTCGCCCTCGACGATAAGTCCGTTGCGATTGAACGCATAGATATGCGACCGCGCCTCTGCATCTGTGAGGCCCTGCTCGCGGAGCGCGGCGATCAGCATGGTTGCAATACCCACGCCGGCCGAGCCTGAGCCGAACATCGCGATACGCTGTTCGCTGAGCGGCTTGCCGGTGGCGTTCACCGCCGCCAGCAGCGTTCCGGTGGTAACTGCCGCCGTGCCCTGCACGTCGTCGTTGAAGGTGCACAGCTGGTCGCGGTAGCGGTCCAGCAGGCGCAGCGCGTTCTCGCCGGCAAAGTCCTCCCACTGCAACAGGATGTTCGGCCAGCGCCGCTTGACGGCCGTCACGAACGCATCGATGAAGTCGTCGTACTCCTGCCCGCGGATGCGCTTGTGCTGGCAGCCAATATAAATCGGATCGTGAAGCAACGCCTCGTTGTCCGTGCCCACGTCGAGCAGAATCGGAAGGCACTGCTCCGGCGGAACTCCGCCCAGTGCCGTATACAGCGCCAGCTTGCCGATCGGGATTCCCATGCCGCCGGCGCCCTGGTCGCCAAGGCCCAGAATCCGCTCGCCGTCGCTCACCACAATGGCGCGAACCTTGTCGAAGCGCGAATCGGCCAGAATGCTGTCGATGATGTGCCGGTTCTTGTAGCTGATGAAAAGCCCGCGCGGCTTGCGTAGGATCTCCGAATAGCGCTGGCAGCCCTCGCCTACCGCCGGTGTGTAGACGACCGGAAGCAGCTCCTCGATGTTGTGCGCGATCAGCGAGTAGAACAAGACCTCGTCGTTGTCCTGAAGTCCGCGCATTACGGCGTACTTGCCAAAGGCCGTCGTCTCCCGGTCCAGCGCCTTCATGCGGCGGGTGCGCTGCTCTTCGAGCGTGCCGATCACCGGAGGCAGGAATCCGTGCAGGCCGAAGACGGTGCGCTCTTCCTCGGTAAATGCTGTGCCCTTGTTGAGACGTGCGTTGAGCAGAAGGTCCAGCCCGGCCAGATGGGTATGAACGATAATCTTGCGCTTGGATGACTTATGAGATACAGACTGATGCGTCACTAATGCCTCGCCGCCGGGTATAATTCCGGGAAAATCTCCCGAGCAGTCATATCCTAGTGCGGCGATGGGACACTGGGATGCGGCCTGTATCACAGGTCTCGTGCCCAAACAAACCCCGGCCTGTGCCCTGCGTCACTACTGGAAATCTAATCCCCGGCCGCGACCCACTAATCCCTTATTTTGGTTCCTTGTCCCACTCCTTGAGCACCGCCAGAACCTCCTCGGCGTGGCCCTCAGGCTTCACCTTCGGGAAGATGTGGATCAGCGTCCGGTCCGGCCCGATTAGAAACGTCGTCCGCTCGATCCCGATGACCTTTTTGCCATACATATTCTTTTCCTTGAGCACGCCGAACTGGTTGCACACTTTCTCGTCGGCGTCGGCCAGTAGCGTGTACGGCAGATCGTACTTGGCCTTGAAGTTAGCCTGCGCCTTCACCGTATCTCGAGAGATGCCCAGTACCACCGTGCCCGAAGTCTGCAACTTCTTGAAAGCATCTCGGAAGCCGCATGCCTCAACCGTGCACCCCGGCGTATTGGCCCTGGGATAAAAGAACAGCACCACTGGCTGGCCGGCATAGTCTGACAGCTTCACCGTCTTGCCCTCGTCCGTCTGAACGGTAAAATCCGCAACCTTCTTGTTCACTTCGATCATGATTTGACCTCGTAGATTCGATGCTGCCGCGCCCACGGCAGTTGCGAACTTTTCAGCAACGGCAACCCGGAAATCGCTTCCAGCCGTGAAATACCGATCTGGCCTGAGTGGTAGCATCAGAACTGAATAGAATGTCAAACAATAAGCTGCAAATCATTCCCCTGGGGGGCCTTGGCGAGTTCGGAATGAACTGCCTGGCCGTTCGCTGGCAAGACGACATCATCGTCATCGACGCCGGCCTTATGTTTCCCGAGTCAGAGCTTCTGGGCGTCGACATCGTCGTGCCCGATATCACTTACCTGATCGAGAACAAGCAGCACGTGCGCGGCATCGTGCTCACCCACGGCCACGAAGATCACATCGGCGGGCTGCCCTGGATCCTCAACGAGCTCAAAGTGCCGATCTACGCCACCGAGTTCACTCTGGCCTTTGTCGACGGCAAGCTCGAAGAGCACAAGCTCCTCGACGAGACCGAGCTGATTGAGATCACCCCGCGCGAGAAGTTCACCATCGGCCCCTTCACCATCGAGCCGATCCATGTGACCCACTCGCTGGTGGATGCCGTCTCGCTGGCCATCGAGACGCCCGTCGGCGTCATCATCCATACCGGCGACTTCAAGATCGATCTGGCGCCGCTCGACGACAAGCCCTTTGACCTGCACGCCTTTGCCGAGTACGGCAAGCGCGGCGTGCTGGCGCTTTTGCAGGACTCGACGAATGTGGACCGGAAGGGCTACACGCCCGGCGAGCGAGCCGTAATTCCTCGGCTCGATGAGATCTTCAACCAGACCAAGAAAAAGCTGTTCTTCAGTTGCTTCTCGTCGTCCATCTACCGCATTCGCATTGCGCTGGAGCTGGCTCGCAAACATTCGCGCAAGGTGGCCATCATCGGCAGGTCGATGGTCGAGAGCAGTGAGATCGCGCAGGACCTCGGCTACATCGAAGTGCCCAACGGGCTGCTCATCAACCCCGGGCAGATTCGCGACTTTGCGCCCGAGCAGGTGATGGTGCTCATCAGCGGCACGCAGGGCGAGCCGATGAGCGCGCTGAGCCGTGCCGCGGTCGACAACCACAAGCACGCCAAGATCGATCCGGGCGACACCGTGCTGCTGAGTTCGCGCATCATCCCCGGCAACGAAAAGGGCATCTTCCGCGTCATCGACCACCTCAGCCGCCGCGATGCGCAGGTGATCTACGACGACGGGCAGCAGGGGCTCATCCACGTCAGCGGACACGGCAGCCAGGAAGAGCTGCGGCTGATCATGAACCTCGTCCGGCCAAAGTTCTTCATCCCCGTGCACGGCGACTACCGCAACCTCCGCCGTCATGCCAACATGGCCATGGAGACCGGCGCTGTTGAACACGCCATCGTGATCGAAGACGGCGATGTGCTCGAACTCGACAAGGACGACGCACGCGTCAAGGACAAGGTAACCGCGGGCCGCATCCTCATCGACTCCGGCTCGTCGATCGACGTGGTTGAGGATCTGGTGATCCGCGACCGGCGCATTCTGTCGGAAGACGGCGTGGTGCTGGCCGTGATGGCCATCAACAAGAAGACCGGCAAGGTGGAGCGCGAGCCCGAAGTGCTGATGCGCGGCTTCGGCGGCGGCGACATCGCCGAGGAGGCTCGCGAGGCCGTGATGAAGACCCTCGACGGGTTGACCAGCGAGCAGAAGTCCGACTACGGCATGGTGAACGACAAGGTTCGCGCCGATTTGAAGCGGCTGATCCAAAAGACGACCGGACGGCGGCCGATGATCATGCCGGTGATTCTCGAGATCTAAGCGGAGTTAGCGGGGTTAGCGTCGCTGGCGGAGTTCGTAGGAAACACCCGCAGCTTCTCCACGCGATGCCCCGTTGCAGCAACCACCTCGATGCGCAGACCGGCTTCGAGAATCACAATGACTTCGCCGGCAAGCGGGATGCGGCCTTCGATCTCGCTTACCAGGCCGCCTAACGTCGCGGCTTCGTAGTCTTCCTCCAGCTCGACAGGCGCGCCCGCAATCTCATCCAACTGGCTTACTGGGAAGCTGCCGGGCAGCAGCCATGCGCCCGAAGGCTCGCGCACCGGGTCCTCGTGCTGGAAGTCGGGCTCGTGCTCGTCGCGGATGTCGCCCACAATCTCTTCCAGCAGATTTTCGATGGTAACGACGCCGGCAATTGCGCCGTACTCATCGACCACCATGCACATGTGCCGCTTGTGGCGCTGCATCTCGCGCAGCAGCTCGTAGCCGCGCTTGGTCTCGGGCACAAAGACGGCCGGATGCTGGATGGAGGCGACAGTGCGGGTGCGGGCATCGACGTCGGTGATTTGCAGCAAATCGTGGGCGAATGCGATGCCGGTGATGTTGTCGAGCGTGCCCGCGTAGACCGGAACTCGCGAGTAGTTGTGCTCGCGCAGCAGCACCAGAAACTCTTCGAGCGTGGTCTCGGCGGGAACAGCAAAGATCTCCGGCCGCGGAGTCATCAGCTCGCGCACCAGCATGTCGCCGAACTCGACGGCAGAGCGCACCAGTTCGCGGTCGGACTGCTCCAGAATGCCTTCCTCCTCGCCGGCCTCAATAAGGTCGTCTACGTCGGGCGTGGAGTCGCTGTCGCTGTCGATGGAGTGCTCGGTGAGGGCGGAGATCGAGAAGAAGAAGCTGATCACCGCGCTCACCGGCCAGACGATCCAGAACGCGAGAAGGATGGGCCAGAGGATGCGCACAACCCAGAGTCCGCGAGTGCGATTGAACAGCAGCGCCGGGATGAACTGGCAGGCAAAGACAACGATGAGGATGAAGGCCAGAACCGCCTGCGCGATCTCGGCCGGCGATGGGGCGTCGATTTGGGCGGGATGCAGAAAGAGCACCGCGCTCAGGTCGAGCGCGATGAGGCCGATGGCGAGCTGCTCGAGGATGGAGGCGGAGAGCGCGGCGTGGTCGCGGTCGAGGCCGAGCCGCGGCTCGATATGCTCCTCCCACGCATCGAGGTTTTCTTCGATCTCGCGGGTAAGAATCTTGCCGAACTCAGCGTAGACACGCCGGATATACGCGGCCAGCGCGGCCACGGCGACGAGGAGCAGCAGGAGCGCGGTCATGGCTTCCGGCTCCGAACGGATGTTCTATCGGCAGCTTTCCTACGCCCACCAGCAGCTCTTCCTCTTGCACTGTCATCCTGAGCGGAGGCCGCCCTGGCGGCCGGAGTCGAAGGACCTGTGGTTGTCTTTGTCTTAGGTGTCTCAGTCCGCTCAATCAGCCCCAGCGGCAGCCTCAACTTTGCGCGCAACAGCCGTTCTTTACGCGCCATCTGGCCGGAGTCGGTCTCGTGGTCGTATCCGGCCAGATGCAGCAGGCCGTGGAGCATAAGCACCTTCAACTCGCAGGTAAGCGCGTGATCTTGCTGAGCGGCTTGCTTGCGCGCAGTGTCGATGCTGACGGCCAGATCGCCCACAATGCCTTCCTGCTTGCGGATGAACTCGTCGGCAGGGAAGCTGAGAACGTCTGTGGCTTTGTTCTTGCCGCGGAAGTCGCGGTTGAGCTGGCGAATCTTGCGGTCGGTAGTAAGCAGGACGGTGACTTCGCCGCGCAGACGGACGGTGGCTTGAGCTTCGGCCAGAAAGCGGGCCAGTGTGCGGGGCGTAGGGATGCGATCGGACCAGAGCGCGAGTTTCGTGCTGGAGCGTGTACCGGCTTCGAGGTCTGGATCGAGAAGGATCATTGCGCTGACTCGACTACTAACGAGGATGATACGCGAAGTTGGGGTAATTCTCGGTAAATGGCAGAAGCGCGGACCGAATGGCCCGCGCTTCTGCTGTGGCGATGCGTAACAATTACTGCGGCTTGGCCGGGTGAACGTGGACCGGCTCGATGGAAGCGGAGCCAATCTCGATAGGTTCGCCGATGGCAAGCGGCAGCTCCTGCTGCTGGCTCTTGACCCTGTCATAGGCGCGCACAATCCGCTGCACCAGCGCGTGGCGGACGACATCGACCTCTTCGAAGTGGCAGAAGGCGATGCCTTCCACTCCGTCGAGGATATTGATAGCGTCGAGCAAACCCGAGCGGCGCGGATTGGGCAGATCGATCTGGGTGATGTCGCCGGTGATGACCGCCTTCGAGTTGTTGCCCAGGCGCGTAAGGAACATCTTCATCTGCTCGATGGTGGTGTTCTGGGCCTCGTCCATGATGATGAAGGCGTCGTTGAGGGTTCGGCCGCGCATGAAGGCCAGCGGCGCAATCTCGATGACGTTCTTCTCCAGCATCTTGTCGACCTTCTCCGGGTCGAGCAGGTCGTAGAGAGCGTCGTAGAGTGGGCGAAGATAAGGATCTACCTTCTCCTGAAGGGTTCCGGGCAGAAATCCGAGCCGTTCTCCGGCTTCAACCGCGGGGCGAACCAAGACGATGCGGCTGACGCGCTTGGCGAGGATTGCCGCGATGGCCATGGCGACTGCGAGGTAGGTCTTTCCGGTTCCGGCCGGGCCGACGCCGAAGACCATGTCGTTGGCCTCGATGGCTTCGACGTACTTGCGCTGGTTGGTGGAGCGCGGATGAACGATGCGCTTGACTCCGGCTGAGCGCTGCTTGCCTGAGTCGGCGATGGAGCGCAGAGTGACCGCCGAATCGGCGACGACCAGCTTGAGCATGGCGTTGAGGTCGCCGTTGTGGGGGTTGATGCCTTGCTTGCGGAGCGACTCGAAGTCCTCGAAGATGCCGCGGACGCGCGCGACGGCGTCTTCGGGGCCTTGAACGTGAACGGCGTCGGAGCGGAGATCGATGCGGACGCCGAGCGAGTCTTCCATCAGTCTGAGGTTTTCATCGCGGGTCCCGAAGAGGGGCTCAAGGTTCGGCGTGATCTCCAGAGCAAGTTTCAAAATGCCTCCGTGTGGGGTTGGAGGAACAGGTTAGGGCCGGAGAGGGGTTGGCTCTCCGGCCGTGTGTTCGGGAGGGTATGGGCAGGCAGCAGGCAGGGGTTACGGAGCGCAGATGCCGGACCGGCAGTTGCCGGGTAGGCCGGAAGGGTACGCGGGATGGCGTTGGCGACCAATTCCTTTATCTGGGGTAGAGAGTAGCGCGGGCGGGAGCGGGCGTCAATGATAGCCGTCTTAAGATTTGGTGACAGGCGTACCATCTCAGTCTCCCCCCAGGGCAGCGAGGCGGCGTTTCGGCCGGTCAGGGCGGGTCCGGATTGACCGGGTGGGCGGAATCCCGTAAACTTAGTAATTGCGAGAGGTGCGGCTCAGGGCTGCATGGCCGACCGCACGGGCAGCCTGTACCCAGGCAGCCCACAATTTCGCCTCCCAACAGGCAAAAGATCAGAAGGAAGCATAATGGCAAACCACGTATCCGCGCTGAAGCGCGTCCGTCAGACCGAGACCCGTACCGCAACCAACCGCGCCAACCGCAGCCGCGTGCGCACCAGCCTGCGTGCGATGCGCGAGGCACTGGTCAAGGGCGACGTGAAGGCCGCTCAGGAGCAGTACCGGACCACGGTTTCGACGCTGGACAAGAGCATCCAGAAGGGTGTTCTGCACGACAACACGGTCTCGCGTTACAAGAGCCGTTTGAACGCGCGCCTGAAGGCGCTTGTGACGGCGAAGGCCTAAGCCGTAGCGCCGCCCACGAGGCGGCGTACAGCCAAATCAGTTCCATCGAACAGCCGGGATTCGTCCCGGCTGTTTGTGTTTTTTGCGGTCGGTCACGGCCGCAGGGGGCTCTGTGGGCTTGCTGAGAAAAGCCTCTTGAAATGAACGGGTTCCATAGACATGCCCCCTGCCGGCGCGTGACAAGATGTGCATCGAATCTTGTTTGCGAGCCGGGCTGGAGGTACACTCCGTGCGTGGACGAGAGGCAGGTATTCGAGGCGATAGTCGAGCGGCGCGGCTCCCGGCGCCGGACAATGGAGTGGACTGTCTCGATCGCGGGCTTGGCGGTGGTTGCCCTGGTGGTGGCATCTCTTGTGCCGCATGGCTCGGGGTTCGATGGGGTTTGTGCGGTCTGGCGGCGAAGCCTGGATGCCGGAGGAGATCAAGGTCACGGTCCTCGACGGCGTGCTGAGCGAGACGCTTCCCGGAGCGGCCGAGTACCAGACCTACCGGCTCATCGCCGACGGCAAAGAGCACGAGTGGGGAGAGCCGGATGTTCGGTCGCGCCGCTGGCGGAAGTTCTACGCGGCGCGGTTCGAGGCGGGTAGCTTTGTGCTGACGACCGAAGTGCGCGATATCTCGGGGTCGGCGAAGCCCGGAGAGACCGAGCGGTGGCGGTTGAGCGGCAACGGCGAACTGACAATTACGAACCGCGGCGGCGAGACGGTGTACCGGCGGGCGTCGCTTTTCAACAGGCTGCTGAGGCGCGAGCCGTGAGACGCCGGGCCGAGTAAAATTGCCCGCTACCGTGGCGGTGTGCGAGATTGAAGAAGAGCAGGGATGCGAATCCCCAAGCCCTGCCGACGAGGTCGCGGAGAGATGAAGAAGAAGTCTTCCCTGGCAGGGTTTGAAGAGATTCTGGATGCGCTGCGCTCCAAAGGGTTCAAAGTGAGCCAGGCACAGGCCGGTACGCTTGTGACAAAATTCGGCGCGGGAGCGGTGCTGAAGGCCGGCTCCGGCGGTGCGGAGTTCGTGGTGAGACCGGGCGCCATGGTGGGCGGCGAGGTGGCAAGGCTGCTAGACCGGGGATACCAGAAGTTTCTTGAGGCGGGCCACTACGAGCTGCCTGCGACGGCAACGCAGTTGCAGTCGGTGCATGCGTTCAGCCTGGAGCTGAAGGAACTGGCCGGGGGCACGAGCCTGTACAACGAGTCGATAGGCTCGACGAGCGACCGGTATGTCTACGACCGCGTGCGTGGCCGTGACGAGGGCGCCGCCAAGGGCGGGCGACCGTGGGAGACGGCCGGCGGACACTAGCGCGCGTGTTGGCTGTTCAGCCTATACAGATTTTCAATTCAATTAGTTAGTAGCGGATTAACGTATCTGCCCGCCTTGCCGATAAAAAGTCTTAGGTCCTGTGCCTGGAACCTGACCCAAGAGGCGTGGATGGAACGCGAAACCGCAACACCGGAGTATATCCGTCCCTACGTGGGAGCTGCCCCGGACGACCGCCGCCGTCACCCGCGACTGCGCAGCAAGGGTGCGGCCGAGATCCGGTTTCTGGTGCAGAAAGTGCGTGTGAGCGGGGTCATGGTGGAGCTGAGCATGAGCGGCTGCTCGATCGACTGCGACCAGCCGGTGCCGCGGGTGAACCAGGCGGCGGTTGAAGTCTGCCTGACGATTTTTGGCATCCGAGTTCTGCTGGGAGGCGTGATACGGAATACGCGGCGGCAAGAGCGGCGTGTGGGGATCGAGTTTGCCCAGGTGACGCCGCGAAAGGCCGAGCAGATTCGGCATTTGGTGCATGAGCTTATGGAGAACGATGCGCCGATTGTGTGAGCAGCAGCTAGCAGCTTTCCTGCTCCGGATCAGGGTCAAGCAAGGCGACTTCGTCGGACACATCTTCGAGAAACTCAGCAAAAACATCGTTTGAAAAGAGCCTTCCCTCCGCGGTCAGCCGCACCCGGCCGTTGGCGATATCGACCAGGCCCTCTTCCGCCAGCCGTCGCGCCGACTCCATCGCCGGGTTAACCCGCGCCGCGCCAAACTCCCGTTCGAGGGTCGCTATCTCGACACCCTCATTCAACCGGAGACCAAGGAACCACGCCTCTTCGTGCTGGCGGTCCAAAGGAAGCAACTGCGCCTCCTGCTCGCCCACGCCATCGAGATACTCTTGCAGATCGCTGGTCGCCGTCCAGCGCAAAATGTCCTGCCCCACGCGCAGCATCGATGAGGCATCGACGCCCACGCCAAGATACGGCTCGCGGCGCCAGTAGCGCAGGTTGTGGCGGGACTCGGCTCCGGCGCGCGCAAAGTTCGAGATCTCGTACTGGGCAATGCCCGCTGCGGCGAGCCGTTCGCAGGCCTGCTGGTACATATGCGCGACGATCTCATCTTCGGGCACGAGTTCCGCGCCGTACTTTGCCCCGCCTGCCAGCAGTTCGCGGCCCAGGCGCGAGTCCTCGTCCACCTCAAGCATGTAGACGCTGGCATGGGGCGCGGCGCAGTCAATCAGCGCTGTGAGCGATGTTTCCCAGGATGCGAGCGTCTGGCCGGCGAGGCCGGCAATGAGATCAACATTGATGTTGGCGATTCCTGCCGCGCGCAGGCGGGCGAGATCCAGCTCCACTGTTGCGCGATCGTGCAGTCTGCCGCTGCCTCGCGCCTCGGCGTCAACAAACGACTGCACACCGAGACTGACGCGATTGACTCCGCAGGCCGTCATGGCATCGAGTGTCGCGTCCGCAAACTGCCCCGGCGCGCACTCCATCGTGATCTCGGCATCGGGGTCCACGTCAAAGCTGCCGCGGATGGCGCCGAAGAGCTTGGTGAGCAGCTCCGGCGCAAGCAGGCTTGGGGTTCCGCCGCCAAGGTAAATAGTATCGACGCGGCTGGGGAGGGTTGCGCCCAGTTCTTCGGCCACCTTGTGCGCGCTGCCCAGGTCGGCGACAAGCCGATCAACGTACCGAGCGTGCTCGCTGGCCGGATAGACACCCGAAGCGAAGTTGCAGTAGGTGCATTTGGAGCGGCAGAAGGGAATGGAGATGTAGATTCCCGCCGAGTTCTTGTTTGGGCCGGTCATTGTGTTGATTGTTTCATGCAGCCGTTCGCACGATCCGCTCTTACTCAACCGCATTCACATGCGCCAGCAACCGCGCCCAGGTCTTCTGGTTGCGGCGGAAGCCTTTTTTCAGATCGTCGAGGATACGCGAGAAGTCGGCGTTGGTCTTGAGCACATCCCAGGCGGGGTTCTTGATGAACCACGGATAATTTTCGTTGCCGAGGTAGATAGAGCGTCGGAGCCAGTGCAGCGCTTCGCTCGAGTCGCCTTCGACGGCAAAGAAGGTAGCGAGCCGGTAAGCCATCTCGTTATCGGCTTCGGCGGCGGCCAGAGTGCTGTCGTCGATCAGCTTTGCGGCGGCGGCGCGGTTGCCGGTCTGCACGTAGCAGAGCGCCAGCGTGGGTACGGCGATGCGCGCAGTGGCGTCGTCGCGCAGTACGCCTTCAAGGGTTTGAATGGCGGCCTTCAGGTTGCCTTCCCGCAACTGCTGGTAGCCCACTGAGGTGCGCAGCAGCGGATGCTCGGGCTCGATGGCCAGCCCCTTTTCAAGATCGGCAATAGCCTGGTCCATTCTGCCCAGGTAGTGATAGACGCGGGCGCGGTCGTTGTAGAGAATGGCGGCGTGGCCGGGGTTCAGCGTGAGCGAGCGGCTGTAGCGGCGTAGCGACTCCTCGTACATGCCGTCGGTGCGCAGCGTGATGCCGGCAATGCGCTGCACGTTCCAGTCGTTTCCGGCGTTCTCAAGCAGCTCGGCGATGCCGTGCCGCGCCGACTCCTTTTCTCCGCGCGACTGAAGCAGGAAGATGCGATAGAGGTTGGCCTCTTTCGACGACGGATCCAACTTGAGCGCCTGGTCGATGGCGCGGCGGGCGCGCATCACGTGCACCTGGCCGCCGAAGCCGCTCCGCACGTACTGCACTTCGGTGATGGCAAGGCCGCTCCAGCCGTCGGCAAACCCGGGGTTCGATTCCGTAACCGAAGCGAAGAGATCGTGGGCGTGGTCGAGGTCGCCGCGCGAGCCCGATCTCATGCGGAAGGCGTTGAGCATGGCCCGCGCTTGTAGATAAGTTTCGCTCGAATCGCCTGAGAGCGAGGCGGCTTCAGGCGTCATGCGAACACCATCGGGCTTGAGGCCTTCGCCGGAACTCAGGCCGTGCAGTGCGGCGAACACCTCATTGGCCATCTCGGCCTGCACCGCGATCAGGTCGAGCGAGCCGACGCGCATGGAGCCGCCGGAGCGGACGCGCTGCTCGACTACGTCGAGCAGTTGCCAGTTGAGGTCGAAGCCGCTCTCAGAACGCGCGAAGCTTCCGGCCAGCACGAAGGAGACCATCAGGCGCTGCCCAGCGGCAAGGGGATCGATCCCCCCCCCGCCTATTGCGGCTACGGTGCGCGAAGGCCGCACCACGAGCGAGGGAATCCTGGCCAGCCGCGCGGCAATTGCATCGGCCAGCGCCAGGCCGAAGAACGGCGCAACGCCGGCGCTGTCAAGATTTTCAAATGGAGCGACCACGATGGACTTGTTTGTCTCGCGCACCACCGGCTCGCGGAAGACTTCGGTCAGCATCGAAAGAATTCCCGCGCCGCGCTTCTCCGGCTCAGGCAGGTTGGCTTGCGTGCGCTGCACCATCATGCCGCCGTCCGCGTGAAGACCGCGCATCGCCGTACGCAGCGCCTCGCGCACTTCGCCGGCCGAAAGATAACGCGCGGCGGGATTCTTTTCGAGGCAGCGGCCGATTGCGCTCTTCAAGCCGGCCGGGATTCCGGGCACGATCGCGCTCAGATCTTCGGGCTCCAGGTATTGGATGGCGCGGATGGCTTCGGAGTCGTCGGCGTCCTGGCGCACAAAAGGGTGGCGGCCACTTGCCAGCTCGTAGAGCACCACGCCCAGCGCCCAGACGTCGGACTGCACGCTCGAGCGGCCGGTGACAAACTGCTCCGGCGCCATATAGCGGATAGTGCCGCCATGCACGGTAAAAGTGGGCGGCGAGTTGGTGGGCTGCTGGAGCGGGCTGCTGCGCGAGGGGTCGAAGGTCGCCTCCTCGGGACTCAGTCGCCGGGCCAGGCCGAAGTCGAGAATCCGCGCAAGGCCGCCGTCGGTCAGCATCACGTTCTGCGGCTTCAGGTCGCGGTGAAAGATGCCGTGCGAGTGCGCCGCCTCAAGGCCGTCGGCAATCTGGATTCCCACCGAGAGAACCAGTTGCGCGGATGAGGGACCCTGCGCGATGAGCTGGTCGAGCGACTGGCCGGGCACAAACTGCATCGCGATCCAGGCTTCGCCGTCGCTTTCGCCGGCTTCGTAGATGGCGCAGATATTCGGATGATCGATCGCAGAGGCCAGACGGGCTTCGCGGAGCACGGTGTTGAGCGTCTCTTCGGCGCTCAGCACGCCGGCGCGCAGCACCTTGAGCACCACCGGCCGCTCAAGCAGCTTGTCGGTGGCCAGATACACGGTTCCGCTTCCGCCTGAGCCGAGGCGGCGGACCACTTCGTAGTGCGCTATCGTCTTCCGCTTCATCGTCAGAGCAAGTGTATCCGGCTGTGCGAACTACCGTCTCGTCAGAAGTGCAGCCGGACGTTGCGGCGTCCCACAAAGCCGTACAGCTTCAGTCCGCAGGCATCGAAAGACTCAATGCCGCCGCTGAAGCCAATCTGTTACCTTCGAGAGTGATTATGTCTGCCGTCAGGGAAGCGATTGCCAGCAAGCAGCGCCGAGGCGTACGGTTCGCGGCCTATACATGCGCGCTGTTCGTACTTATCGCCATGCCGGCCAGCCACGGGCAAGAGCCCGCGCCGGGCCAGAACGCCCAGGTGCGCACCGGAACTTCCTCGGGCCTCTCGCTCGACGTCCGCATCCAGAACCTGCTGGCCGCTCATCAGTACGCGCAGATCGCCGCCCAGCTCGGGCAGCTCCCCGCCGATCAGGCCCAGCTCTACCGCGGCATTCTGGCTAATCGCTCGAACAATCTCAAGGGTTCAATCGAAACGCTTGAGCCGCTGGCCGAAAAATTTGCCGCGGCCGGCGATCTGACCCACGAAAAGCTGCTGCGCGTAGCGCTCAGCGAGGACTACCTGCGCCTGGGCGACTACAGCAAAGCCGCCGCCGCCTACGCTACGCTCGAAACCCGCGTTGGATCGGTCCTCAGCGAGGATGAGCAGGATGCAATCGAGCTGCCGGTACGGTTGCTGCCTTTAGCCAAGGACAATCCGCCGATGACAATCGAGCCCTGCAACGGATTTTCGATGCAGGTCGATCGCGATCCGCTGGGCCTGACCGACGTTCCGGTCTTCGTCGATTCGTTGCCGCGCAGCTGGATGCTCGATCCCACCGCGCCCTTCAACCTCATCGACCGCAACTCGGCGCGGCTGGTGGGCCTCAAAATCTCAGAAGATTTCGCGACGATTCACACGCTTACCGGCAAGCCCATCCAGGTTCACATGACGGTGATTCCGCGCATCACCATCGGCGGCCGGCTCACCTTTCGCAACATGACAGCATTCGTCTTCGACGATGCCGACTACTACTTCCCGATCAACAAGTACCAGGTGGAAGGCGTGATCGGTTATCCGGCGCTCTCGGCCCTCGGCGCGGTCAGCATTACCGACGCTTCCACCATCAAGGTTCTACCCTCCAAGCGAGTGGACCCGAACGAAGACCCCGAGCTGCTCAACGCCGGCAGCCCCTTCTACCTTGACGGCGACCAGGTCATCGTAGCCATGGGCCGCGTTGGCGACGCAGCGAATCCCGACACCGACGACCGCATGTACGCCGTGGACGCCGGCGGCCAGCAGACCTACCTGACCGCGCGCTACTTCGACGAGCACGCCTCCGACTTCAACACGCTACAGGTGGCGGACTACACGGTACCCGGCGAGAAGCCGCAGCCCGCCTACGTGGCAGAAAACGTGCCCCTGCGCCTGGGCAAGACGTCGTTTACGCTCCATTTTGTCCATGTGCTTACCGAGCCGCTGGGCCGCGCCGCGCTCGACGATGTGTACGGAATTCTGGGAGTTGACGCTCTGAGCCAGTTCCAGAGCTATACCTTCGACTACCGCACCATGCGCTTCCAACTCGTTCCCGAGCCATAAGCGCGCAGGAGCGTATTCCTCCGGAAGCAGTCCCTTAGTCCCTGCTTCTACCCCTGATCCCCGACCTTATACATATACTTAATCGCCTGCTTATAGACGAGCACCTTGGTCTTGCCCCGAACCTTGATCGAGTCCGCGTCGTACCACTCGATGCAGCCCTCGATCTTCTCGCCGTCTTCGAGCACAATCACCATGGGCGTACGGGTCTGAATCTGCTTCTGGAGATAAAACAGCTCCGCCTGATGCTTTGGCGTACCGGCTTGATAGGTATCGGCAGTTAGCTTCAACGGCATGGGCAGAGAACCTCTCTTTGCGCGGCTCACTGGCCACGGAAAATCAGAATCTGTTGCGCTTGTCTCTTGCACGAAGGATAGAAGACTCACCAACAAGTACACAACCGCGAAGCGCGCAGATGCACCGGACTGTGCCTTAGTTCCGCTCCAGCCCCACGGCCATGGCGTCGAGCGAGAGCGATCGCAGCAGGTTGCGCCGCATCCCCTGCTCCACCTGACCCAGAGCGCGTGCCGCGCCGTCGATCCACTCCACGGTGAGCCCTTCGGCCAGCTTGGCGAGTTCCGCTGCAATATCGACGTTGCGCACCAGCTCGGGAGTTCCCGCGATGGTGAGAAGAAGGTCTTCAACCAGTGCGCCCATGGCGCGGAGCAGGTTCACTGTCTTTTGCTGCCCGTCTGCGCCGCCGCGGTAGGTCTCGGTTACGTGGAAGAGAGCTGTGTAGTCCGGATCGCGCAGCGCGGTGCGCAGAATCAGCAGCGCCTCCTGCCGTCCGGCCAAATAAGCCGATAGCTCAATGCCAAGAGCACGGCCCACTGCGCCCTCCGCAAGACGTGCCGTGAGAGCCCGGTCTCTGGCGCTCAACTCGGGCCGCCTTTGCGCCAGCACCGCTTCAATCTCTGCCGGAGCGAGCGCGCCCAGGCGGTGAATCACGGCCCGCGACCGAATCGTCGGCAGCAGCTCCTGGGGATTTTCCGTCAGCAAGATGAGCGACGTGTGCTCCGGCGGTTCCTCCAGAAGTTTCAGCAGGCTGTTCGCTGCCTCCTTCATGAAGGCCGAAGAAGTAAAGATCGTAAACGAACGCCGCGCTTCGATAGGCGGGCGGTAGTAGGCCACATGGATCGCCTGCCGCACCTGGCCGAGTTTGATGAGCAGTTGCGGCGGATCGGGCGGAACAATCAACACATCCGGATGCGTCTGGATCAGCACCCGCGTCTCGCGCTTGTCGGTGTCGCGCATCTCGTCGCGGGCCGAGACGGCGGCATCAACCAGTTCATCGAGGTTCCGCGACTCGCCGATGCGCACACAGTTGGCGCACGCGCCGCAAAAGTCCGGCAGGCCGTCTGTCAGTGGCTTCTCGGTGCAGTTCACGGCCTGGGCCAGCATCACGGCCAGCGTGTACTTGCCCGCGCCCTTAGGGCCGGCAAGGATCATCGAATGGGGGAAGCGGTCCACGCGAATGCTCTCGCGCAGATGCCCCACAGCCGTCGCGTTGCCGATAAAGTCCTGAAAGCCCACGTGTTGAGAATAGCCGAGATGCCGCTTTCGCTGCCCAACCGCTGAACCAAAAGTCTGCCGGAATGGTCGAATCCACTCCGAGCCAAGCCAGAAAAGAAAAAATATGTCGACCACACTTGACATCGCCCCGTAATATATGTAAAGTGATCTTGTCTTTATGAAAAGGAGACGCGACATGGTCTGCTCAACAAATAACCCGGCGCAACGCCGCTACCTCATCCGATTCGCCGTCTGCATGACGATCTACATAGTCTTGCTGCTGGTGTCGGTTCTGGCGCTCAAGCACTTCCAGCCCACCGGAGTGCCGGCCTATGCCCTCGCTGTCCTGCCCGCCCTGCCCATCATCGCCTCGCTCATCGTCATGGGCATCTACCTGGCCGAAGAGAAAGACGAGTTCATGCGCAACCTTCAGGTTCAGGCCCTGCTCGGTGGAACCGGAGTGACCCTGTCGGTGGTCAGCGTCTGGGGATTCCTTGAGAAGTTCGTGCACGCCCAGCACTTCGACCTGTTTATGGTCTACCCGCTGTTCTGGGTCGCCACTGGCCTGACCGCCGCTGTTCTCTGGATGAGGGTCCGGTCGTGAAAAATCGTCTAAGGGTATTGCGCGCCGAACGGGAGTGGTCGCAGGCCGATCTGGCCGTGCGCCTCGAGGTCTCGCGGCAGAGCGTGAACGCCATCGAGACCGGCAAGTTTGACCCCAGCCTGCCGCTGGCCTTCAAACTGGCACGGCTCTTCGGCCTGGCAATCGAGGATATCTTCACCGACGAACAGTAGCGGTGCCCGCGCCAACAAATCCGCTTGTAGACCGCGCTTTGATTCGATACCATGCCTTCGCCGGCCTTCCCCAAACACCCCGTGGCCGGCGGAGGTACAAATGACCGAAAATGCAAAATCCATCCGCATGAACTACTGGGCGATTCTGGTTGCCGGAGTCGCAAACTTTGTCTTTGAAGCCATCTGGTACTCGGTCTTCATGAACGGCTGGTTGAACGGCATCGGCCGCACCCGCGAGTGGCTGATGGCCTCGGGCGTGAACCCCAACCTGCAATATCTGGTGGCGCTGGTCTGCGCTGTCGCTATCGCCGGTTCCATCTCCTGCCTCACGCAGATCACCGGCCCGCAGACGGCCCTGCGCGGCATTCGAATGGGCTTCATGCTCTGGCTGGGAATCGTTGTCACCACCTTCACCACCGAGTACGTCTTCGAGGTGCGCCCGTGGAGCCTGGTGGGCATCAACTACGGCTTCTGGCTGGTGGGCATGATCCTGATGGGCGCGATTGTGGGGGCCTGGAAGAAGAAGTAGACACAGACACAACTACTAGCTGTTTCTCTTTCAACCAACCATATAACTGGGTGCCCCAGGTGCCTCGCCTTTGGGCACCTGGGAACCTTCGACTCTCGTCCGGCCCGGCTTGCCGCAACAGCCGGCGATTTATAATCGCCCCCAGAAGCTTGTATGCAGCGCGTCTGCTGCTAGAGCGCGCCGCGATCCCCTTGCGTCGCGTGGGAGAGGTCCTCGATGGCAACCGACGTAGTTATGCCCCAGATGGGCGAATCGATCTTCGAAGGCACGATTACCAAGTGGCTCAAGAAGGTCGGCGACCAGGTGGAAAAAGATGAGCCGCTCTTTGAGATCTCGACCGACAAGGTCGATGCCGAGATCCCCGCGCCGGTCTCAGGCGTGCTGAGCGAGATTCGCTTTGCCGAAGGCCAGACCGTCGCCATCAACACGGTTGTCGCGGTGATGGGCGGCGAGATTGTGGCGGCCGCACCCGCGCCGGAAGCCGTAACCGCCACCGAACCCAGTCAAGAACTTGAAGCGGCGGAGCCGGCGGCGGAGCCGGCGGCCGCGCCGATTGTGAGGCCGGGCGGCAAGTTGCGCTCCTCGCCGCTGGTGCGGCGCATCGCAGAAGAGAACTCGATCGATCTGGCCCTCGTGCCCGGCACGGGAGGAAACGGCCGCATCACCAAGGCCGACATCCTCGCTTATCTTGATTCGCCACGGCCCACCGCCGCGCCCGTTGACCGCAAGGTGGTGCCGCTCACGCGCATGCGCGCCATCATCGCCGAGCGCATGTTAGAGAGCAAGCGCATCAGCCCGCACGTTCACACGATTTATAAAATTGACATGACCCGCGTGGTGCGCGCCCGCGAACGCGCCAAAACAGCCTTCGAGAAGCGCCACGGCGTCAAGCTTACCTATCTGCCCTTTGTAACTTCGGCGGTGCTTGCGTCGCTCAAAAAGTTTCCGATCCTCAACGCATCGCTCATCGACGGATCGATTCACTATCACGCCGATATCAACCTCGGCATCGCGGTGGCGCTTGAGTGGGGCCTGATTGTGCCGGTGATCCGCCAGGCCCAGCAGCGCACATTCGCCGACGTGGCCCGCATGGTGGCCGATCTAGCCGGGCGCGCGCGGACCAAGAAACTGAGCCCCGACGAAGTCGGCGGATCCACGTTTACTCTCACCAACTCCGGCATCTTCGGCGACGAGTTCTCCCTGCCCATCATCAATCAGCCGGAGTCGGCGATTCTGTGCATCAGCTCGCTCAAGAAAGAACCGGTGGTGCTAACCGACGCCGAGGGCAACGACACGATTTCCATCCGCTCGATGCAGCACTTTACACTCGGTTTCGACCACCGGCTGATCGACGGCGCGGACGCCTGCGGCTTCATGCTGGAGTTCAAGCGCATCCTCGAGAACTGGGACACCGAGATCGCCTGATATCAGATTTAGCAGTAGAAACACACTGGGTGCCCCAGGTCTCGATTCTGAGACCTGGGAAAGATCGACACTCAACCTCTCCCTCTCAACCAACCAAACACTCTTCGTTTATCCTGCATCCATGCCCCCTCCCCCGCGAGACCGCGAACTCCTCCAAATCATCGACGCGAACTTCGCCGATGCCGCCCGCCGCTCGGGCACGCATCTCGCCTGCCGCATCGGCTGTACGCAGTGCTGTCACGGTGCATTCGCTGTCAACACGCTTGACGCGCTGCGTCTGAGTGAAGCAATGCGTCGAGCGGAGCCTGCAATCGCCGCGGCCGTTAAGCAGCGTGCCCGCGCGTGGATCGCCGAGTATGACGCGGACTTTCCCGGCAACACCGAGACCGGCCTGCTGGGCACAAGCGAAGAAGAGCAAGCCAGCTTTGAAGAGTTCGCCAACGACGCGCCCTGTCCGGCACTCGATCCGGCGACCGGCCGCTGCGATGTGTACGCATGGCGGCCCATGACTTGCAGGCTCTTTGGGCCGCCCGTGCGCTCCGTAAACGAAGATGGCGACGAAGGCCTGGGCCACTGCGAGCTGTGCTTCACCACGGCAACCACAGAACAGATCGCCGCCTCCGAGATGCAGGTTCCGCACAAGATTGAAGCCAAATTGCTTGCCAAAGCCGGCGGAGATCGCGAGACCGTGGTAGCTTTTGCGCTACTGCGTTAGCTGCGCTGCCGCGCCGCTCTTTGCCTTGAAGCGCCAGATGTCGATCTGGTCGCGCGATACCTGTGCGTCTTTTACGTCTGGCGTCAATTCCAGGTAGTTCTGCATATTGCCGGCGGCGTCATTATTGAAACCTAACTCTCCTGCCAGCAGGGCAGCGTTGAACCAGCCCTCAGGCCAGGTGGGGAATGTTTCCAGCGCCTGTTCGTAGTACGACAGTGCCGCTTCCGGTTTTTTGTTCTTGATGGCATCCTCGGCCATTAGGCGGTAGACTCGCGCCGCATCCGGGAGCGCCGGCTTTTCGGCCAGTGCCCGCCATGCCACAGCCTGCTGATGAAAGTCCTCATATGGCTTCGTTGGCATCAACGAGTAGATGTGCAAGCTCGTCAAGACATCTACTAACTGTGCCGTTGCGTTCTTGCACTCATCACGGTACGGCGCCTGCCAGCATTCGTGGCCTTGCACATCGCGAAACACAATATCCGCACGCTTCTTCTTGGCATTGAAGTTAGTCAGAAGCCAACTCTTCTTGTCATCTACCATGTCCACCCTACAAGCATAATCACCGCAAGCAGCAATCACTTTGGGAAGCTCCTTGAGTGGAATGGTGTAATGCACGCTGCCGGCATCAAACTCCAACGTATCTTGCGTGAGTCGCACACTTCCCTGAGTCACCGGAGGCTCGCCGTTCCGGAGGTAGACTGTTACGGCAGCGTACCGCAGCGCCGATACTATGGACCGTTTGCCTGCCGGTAGCTCATCTTTGACGCAGGCTGTTGCTGGGCGATTGCCATCGGCGCCATCGCAAGGATCGATAAAACAAGCAAAGTAATTGCATTTCCGATTTGTCTCATCTCAATCGCTCTCCTCAGCGCGTGACTGCGGTTCAACATCGACTACTTATCTACCGCGCCATTTGTTTCAACATCGCCAAATTCCGCAGCGTAGCCACAACAGAGAGAAACCGACCGTAGAGTCAACCTTGTGGAGCTTACAAGGTGAGTTGACTTTAGTTGCCGCTCGCAGCCACTCCGCTCTTAGCCTTGTAGCTCCAGATGTCCACCTGGTCGCGCGCGGATTGCGCATCCGGAGCGTCGGGCAACAGCTCAAGGTACTGCTGCATGTACTCGACCGCGTCGGAGTAAAAGCCCAGCTCGGCGGCGATGAGAGCGGCATTGAAGCAACCCTGCGGCCATGTCCGATAGAGCGCCAGCCCCTCTTCGTAGAACCGGAGTGCATCTTGTGGACTGTGTGCCTTGACGGCATCTTCGGCCAGCAGACGCCGAACGCGCACGTCGTTGGGCAGTGGCGGCTTGGGGTCGAGCGCGCGCCAGGCCGCCGCCAGCTGGTGGAAGTCGGTGGCCGCTACCGGATTCGACAGTGCAAGCGCGCGCAGGCTGTTGAGGGCGGTCGCGAAGTTCAGCGCGAGAGTCTTGCACGGCGCGGAACAGCTGGTGCTGTGGACGGTTCCCACAACTTCGTCGATGAAGGTAAACTCGCGCATCGGTGAACCTGCTTCATTGCGGGCCAGCGTTCCTTGCGGATCGCTGGTAACAACGCAACTGGATCTCGAACAATCCATGTAAGCGGACGTGAAGCCGGTGAAATCGATGGTGTAGCGGTGCGCGCCGTGGTTGTATTGATCGGCGGCAGCGCCGTCAAACACAATCCCGGTCTGGGAGATGCGCACACTCTTTTCCGGGATCGACTGTCTCAGAGTGGGATTCACGGAAACCTGAAAGCGAGCGGCTGCCGCCATCACCGCCTGCCGGGCCTGAGCTGCCTGCATAATTGGCGCGGGCGTAATTTTTTCTGCATTGGCCGCGGGCATCAACACCCGCGCTAGAAGCATGACTGCAAAGATCGATCCGGCAATTGGTCTCATCTGGCTCTCTCACTCCGTCGCGGTTCTTCCGCATGCATTGCACAGAGTACATCCTACTTCGCTTTGTCTCTCCAGATCACGACCTGGTCGCGCGCAGCCTCTGCGTCCGGCGCATCGGGAACCAGTTCCAGATACGACTGCATGTGTTCCACCGCCTGCTCGTAGAAGCCTATCTCTGCCGCAATGAGTGCGGCGTTGAAGTGACCCTGGGGCCAGGTGTAGAAAAGATCCAGTCCGGATTCGTAGTGCTCCAGCGCATCATCGAGCTTCTTTTCCTTGACCGCGTTCTCGGCCAGGATGCGCTGTACACGAACCTCTTCGGGGAGCGGCGGCTTGACCGGAAGCGCTCGCCAGTCCGTGGCCTGCTGATGAAGTACCCCTGCTGCCTCGCGCCGGGCAATGGCAATGGCACGCAGGCTATTCAGGGCGGTTGCGAAGTTCATCACAATCGCCTGGCACGAGGCCGAGCAGATGCCGGGATAATCGCGAAAGAGAAAGCTGCTAACCGGATCTCCTGCTTCGTCGCGGGCCAGAGACCCGGACGGGGCACTGGTCACTTCATCGCAGACCTTTTTGTAGCAGCCCGCGGATGCCGAGGTGAATCTTGTAAAGACAACCGTGTAGCGATGCTGGCCACCGTTGTATTGGTCTGTCGGAGGGCCATCGAAGACGATTCCACTCCGCGCTACATACATGCTCTCCGCGTTGATCTTATTGACAAGACCGCCGATCTTCGGAGGAACCATAAGTAATGTTGCGGCCGCACGCACTGCCTGAAGGGCCTGCGCGACAGACATGCTGGGCGCGGGAGTAACAGTCGTGCTGTTGGTTGCAGCAAAGGCCGCAGGCGCCAGCAACACCGCCAGAAACACCGACTCCGCAATTGTTCCGGCAATGCGTTTCATCCTATCTCCTTCAAAAAGAGGCATCGTCGGCAGGGATTGAGGGGGTACGCCCTCCGCACAGCCTGCCTGTCAGTACTGCACTAGATGCTAGTCACTTCGCCTTGTCCCGCCAGATCACGATCTGGTCGCGCGCGGCCTCAGCGTCCGGCGCATCGGGCGTCAGTTCCAGATACGACTGCATGTGTTCCACCGCCTGCTCGTAGAAGCCTAACTCCGCCGAGATGAGCGCTGCGTTGAAGTGACCCTGGGGCCAGGCGTAGAAAAGATCCAGTCCGGCTTCGTAGTGTTCCAGCGCGTCATCGAGCTTCTTTTCCTTGACCGCGTTCTCGGCCAGGATGCGGTGAGTCCGAACCTCCTCGGGGAGCGGCGGCTTGGAGGAGAGCGCACGCCAGTCTGCCGCCTGCCGATGCAAATCGCCCGCAGCATTCTGCCGTGCAACTGCGATTGCATGCAGACTGTTAAGCGCGGTCGCGAAGTTCAGCACAATATCGTAGCAAGATGCCGAACAGGGGTTTCGCCCTTCGTTGTCTTTGAACATAAACTCGCCAACCATCTCTCCACCTTCGGAGCGGGCCAGGGTTCCCGGCGGATCGCTGGCAATATCGCTGCAAGCGTTCCGCCCATAGCATATGGCAGAGATGGATGTATATCGTGTATAGACGATTGTGTACCTGTGCTGACCGCCATTGGTTGAAGTGTCGTAATGGTTATTGAAAACGATGCCGCCTCGTGAGATGTGAAGGCTCTCCTTGCCGACCTTCTGGTACATACCCGGCTTGATCGGCGCCCAAAGAATTTCGATGGCCGCCTGAACCGCCAGCCGAGACTGCGCAGCCGACATGCTGGGCGCGGGAGTAACTGTCGTGCTCTTGGTTGCTGCGTAGGCCGCAGGCATCAGCAGCACGGCCAGAAGCACCGACCCCGCAATTGTTCCGGCAATCCGTTTCATCCGATTCTCCTTCGCGCAGGCGCAACGGCTGCACGGCTTGCTGACGATCCGAGTTACAGCGCCTCGACTGCCTGTTACTTTGTCTTAAACTTCCAGATCGCGATCTGATCGCGCGCCGCCTGCGCATCGGCAGCATCGGGTACCAGGTCTACATACGCCTGCATGTGTTCGATAGCTTGCTGGAAATAGCCCAACTCGGCCGCGATCAGCGCTGCGTTGAAGTAGCCCTGAGGCCAGGTCGGATACAGCTCCAGCCCAATCTCGTAGTGCGCCAGAGCCTCTTCCAGATTCTTGTTCTTCAGGGCATCTTCGGCGGCCAACCGCCGCACACGCACATCTTCGGGGATCGCTGGCTTTACGGATAACGCCCGCCAGGCCTCTGCCCGCTCTGTGTACGTGCGCAAGGGCGCGTTTGCATCGTTTGCAAATTCGCCCAAACGTGTAAAGGCAGCGGCAAGCAGCGACGCGAAGTGACGCCGCTCAGGCACGCAAGCGGGATACTCCGGTATTGGCGGATCCCCCGGTATTGCTAGATGACAAGCGGGGTCTATCATGCTTTGGGTCCAGACAGACGCTGCCAAGGACGGCATCAGGCGATCCTTTCCAAAAGGCTTCCCCGTCAATGGATTTAGATCACAGGGAAAACTACTGTAATAGGTCGGGTCTTCGCACGTGGCGGACATAGGGACCAGGGTCTTGAGATCGAGACTTGAATGTCTGGTTCCCAGCTTGACGCTGACCTCGTCGAACTCGAGCGCGTCGTAAGTGAAACGAAAGCTCGTGCCGTAGACCAGGAAATGGCGGTCGCTTTGGTACCAGAAATCTTTGGGGTGGTACCTGTCGGGATGGAATACGGCAGCCGCGGTCACCGTGCGGCGAGCCCGCAAGACGGACATAATCTCGATATTTTTGGAAGCACCTGCTGCCTGACCGAAAGCTCCTATCGCGGGATGAAGCAGAAATGCCACTAAAGACGAGCAAACGAACGCCATGTATCCGTGCTTCATTTTGACTCCTGAGTGTCGGCCCGTAGAGTACGCTGTTTTCGTTTACATGTCTATGCCATGCGGCATGACTGCCTCGCTGCGCATGCATCGAAGCAGCGCACAAGCCCACCACTTCAGTCCAGAATCCGCCGCCGCATCTGCGCGCTACAATCATCGCACCTCACGTTTCGCAACAGAGGTCAATATGATCCCTTCGCGTCTGCTTCGCGCCGCTCTCTTACCAGTCGCCTTCTTTCTTCTGGTTGCTATCTCGGCCGCTCAAATCCCCATGCCGACCGGCATCGAATGTGTTCCGGTTCCGGGGATGCCCTGTCCCGGCTCCAGCGTCTCACACAGTTCGGGCATGGGCGGTCTATCGCTCCAGCAGCAGATGACGCTCACCATCGCCGATGCCTTTCTGAAATTTATCTTCAGCAGCCCCAGCCCCAAGGCGGACGCGCAAAAGCAGCAGATGATGAACGAGCTTGCCAACCGCCAGGCCGAAGCCATACAGCAGCACAACATCGAGGAGGCCAGGCGGCTGGCAGAGATCTGCAACCGGCTCTCTGCAACGCTCAAGCTGACCGGCATTCCCAACCTTCAGTTGAAAGCAGACGTCAATGCATCCGGCGGCGGTCTCAAATTGAAACTCGGCGACGATGCCGAAGGGCACGTTGGCGTGCCCGGCCTGCCGGGGATCGCTCTGAACGACAGCACCGGAAACGGCGGCAGCACTCCGTATGGAATTCCAGGACTGCCGGGCATCTATACCAATGGACCCGGCTCAGGCAGCGGCACTCTTACCCAGAGCACGTTGCAGTTAAAGACTGGCGATGAGAGCGCACCGCAGGCTCACTCCGGCGCAGAACGCGTACACGCACCGCCGACGCCGCCCGCAGGCGACGAGATTCCAGCGGGGCTGGCGGAGGCGATCCGCGATCCGCAAAACATGACGCCGCAGCAGTTGGCCGATGCGGCCACACTGGTCAGCAAACTTCCGCCCGAACAACAACAGCAGTTGATGGCGGCGGCTGCCGCCAACTCGCAAGCCGCTGCAAGCACCACTGCGAGCCAGCCTCTCGCAGGCGCGGCGCTCAATCAACCAGCAGCCGCGCAGTTGCAGCAGATCGCCGGCGCATCGCAAACGGCAGCCACATCGCAGAGTCTTGAAGCCGCCAGAGCAAACGCGGGAGTTGGTTTCGATCAGGCAGCGAATGGAAACGTGGGGCCGGGCGCGGCACTGCCGCATCTCTCGGCCCCGGTTGCTGTTGTGGCACTACCTCAACCTCCGGCAAACATTGCTGCCGATCCAAAACCGCTTAGTGGAACAATCACTTCACCGGCGTCG
Source organism: uncultured Acidobacteriaceae bacterium (assembly GCA_903842065.1). Taxonomy (GTDB): domain Bacteria; phylum Acidobacteriota; class Terriglobia; order Terriglobales; family Acidobacteriaceae; genus Telmatobacter. The sequence goes on from CAIMKZ010000017.1 coordinate 139,970, forward strand.
GCTCCAATCCTCACCATGCCTGCCAATACGGTTTCGCAACCGGCATCAAAACCGGCTGTCGCCGCAGTCGCAGTCAAACCTCTCTCCTGCCCGCCCGGCGGCGCAAAGGCGATTCCAACGCGTCAGCAGTTGCAGACCGAGCTTGCCGTCCGTCACGCCCAGCTTGAGAGTCTGCGCAACACCATCGTGCGGTTCAACCGCACCATTCAGCTCGACCAGAAGGAGTTTGCTGTCTGGCAGGATGAAGCGCAGGCCGGCCTCGATCGCGTGAAGGGGCGCATCTTCGACCTATGGACCCAGGGCCTGATCGATGGCTTCATCGACTCGAAAGAGGCCGAGTTCGAGGTCCTCAAAGACCACAACAAGATGACGGCCTTCGACAAAGAGCAGTTGCGCAGGCTCCTGCTCGCCAAGGACATCAAAAGCTTCGACGACTTTCGCAAGTGGGTGATGGAAGACAAGAACAACTGGGCGATGATCGAAGACGGCGCGCGGCAGTTAGCTGACCACGTTGGACTTTCAAACGAGGCTATGTCGTATGTGCGCGCCGGCAAGGCTGTAATCGATAACGTCTACGACTTCATGGATGTCGCCGCAACCAGCGAGAGGGTGGAGCAGCTAGACCACAACTCAAACCAGTTTCTCGATCTCGTGCGCCAGAACGGCGAGCGGATGAAGTCCATCGTAACCAGAATTCAGACGATCGAAGCGCAGTTGAACGCTATACCCGCGGGCACGGCCGATACTTCGCCGTGCCGCGAGTAGATATGGTAAAGTGCGCGCTGTTTACTTAGCGTTCAGATTCAAGTACTGAGTCTCGAGGTCGCCTACGGTTTTGATAATGGCCGTCTCCGCGCAGCCCGGCTTCACCACGCTGTCGAGCACCTGGAAGGTCTGCTTGCCGTAGGACGCGTCGTCCGGAGTGTAGCCCCCGATAACGGCGTTCGAGATAGTCGCGAACATCGTGTCGTTCATCGGCGCCTCGTGCTTCATCTTTTGGCCGATCAGTGTGAAGATCTCGCCATTGATCCAGGCCACGGCCGTGGGGCCGATGCCAAGAACGCCGATCTGGAAGACCCGCGGCGGCCCATCCACATAGGTGCCCTCCACGCCCTCGCGGCTGGTGGCGCTATACGGATTTCCGTTGGTCCGCTTGCGCCCCGGGCAGTTCACGTCCTTCTCCAGGCCTTGGATGCGCACATCGGTTGACCAGCGGCCGGTCCAGGTCATCACGCGGATTACTTCCTCGCCCAGAACCTGGCCCTCGCTCTCGATGAAGCGGAACATATCGTCAATCACCTTGGGATCGGGCTCGGTCGCCTTGGGCATCTCGCCCTCGGCCACCCCATATTGCACCGAGCGCAGGGGCCCTTCGCTCTTTTCGCGGCTGATCTCAAATCCTGTGATGGGATTGCCTACCCGGCTGGCCATGGCGTTGTTCGAAGGGCGCAGATAAAGCGGATTCTGATCTCCCGATGCGCCCTGCGTGAACGCCACCACGATCTTGTCGCCAAAGGCCTTCTCTACATACCGCGACATGGCGCCGGCAAAGTCTCCGCTCACGATATCGAGCACGTAGCCGTCGATGGGATGCATGGCGTAATTCACATACACGGCAATCGGCTCGCCCGTCGGCTTTTCAAAGGTGAGAACCGCGACCGTCTTGTCGGATGCCGCGTCAAGGTTCGAGTACTGTATCCACTTGCGCGTCTCGGGGTCGATGGCGTCGCGGTTGACGTTGAGATACGAAGCGCCGGTGCTGTATCCCACCCGCGCCGGCTCCAGCTTTGCTTTGGCTTGGCGAACGGCTTCAAGCATCGACGGGTTGAGCGTTTGCTCGCGCTGCCTGCCGGGAGCGGCGGTGCTGGCCCCGCCGGGGATCGGCGTCGCCGGAGGAGTGATCTTGGGGCTGTGCGTGTGCGTCGACGAGATGATGACGTTCTGCGCCGAGCAATCCAGTTCTTTGGCAACGGCATCTATAGTGGCCTGCCCGCCGGTATCTCCCTCGGAGCTGATCAGCGCCGCCCGCGCGAAGCCGTTGTCGAGTACGATGGCCCGCACATACACCCGCTCGTGATCGTACTTGCCCGTCTGCGACGGGCCAACCTTCCCGGTTACATCCACCCTGGCCGCGCCCACGCGCAGTTGCGCCTGCGCGCTCAGGATTCCAAGCACACATACCAGAAAGAACAGAATTGCGCTTCGTTGCATCTTCATCTTCGCTTCTCCTCATGACGGTTTGATTCTTTGAGAGTGCCTGGAAAGCGCGCGCCAGCCGCGACCCTGTCTGCGCGTTGCCGACGATGGATTGCAGTTCCGGCTTTCACACATATGATACTGAGCCGGCTCGGAGTTGCGTTCGACGCCCTCGACCTCAGTATTGCGCCACACCGACCGCTGCGCACAGACCCTCCCCATCCCCTTTTGCCGTAAACTAGTGCTTGGAATATCACATGCAAATGCGTCCCTGCTGGGCCGAGATTGACACTCGCGCCGTTGAAGAAAACTTCCGCCTGCTTGAATCGCTGGCCGCGCCGCACGCCGAGCTGCTGGCCATCGTAAAGGCCGATGCCTACGGCCACTCGCTCGAGCTTTGCGCGCCGGCCGCCGTTCGCGCCGGAGCAAAGTGGCTGGGCGTTACCAGCGTGGAAGAGGGCGTGGCCGCGCGCGCCGTCTGCCCTGAGGCCCGCATCCTCGTTATCTGCGGAGTCTTTCCCGGCCAGGCGGCCGAGCTCATCCGCCACAACCTCACCGCCGTTGCGTGGGAGCTGTGGCAGCTTGAAGACCTTGAAATCGCGGCGCAGGCCGCGGGTTTGGGACCGGGCACGCTTCCCGTTCATCTTGAGATCGATACCGGCATGAGCCGTCAGGGAGTTGACCCGCGCGCGCTCGATCCGGTGCTGGCGCGGTTCTCACCCGGCTCGGCGCTGCAGCTTGAAGCCATCATGACGCACCTCTTCGCCGCCGACGAGTCTGACGGGCGCGTGACCGCAGAGCAGCTCGCCACCCTCGACGAGGCGCTTGGAGCCATCTCCGCCGCAGGGCACTTTGCCGAGTGGCTCAACGTCGGCAACTCCGCCGCGCTGCTTGCAGGGCAGGCCGCCGCGGTTGCGGAGCTCGCCGCCCGCCACGGCATGAGAGCCATGCTGCGTCCCGGACTCACGCTCTACGGCGTGGCGCCTGCGTACACACCGCCCTTTACCGAAGAGCCGGCCACGCTGGCCGCTGCCCTCGCGAATCTCAAACCCGTAATGACCTGGAAGACACGCATCGTCGGCGTACGCGATGTGCCCGTGGGAACGGTAGTTGGATACAACGCGACCTTTGTCGCCACTGAACCGATGCGTCTTGCGCTGATCGCCGCCGGATACGCCGACGGCTTAGACCGGCGACTTGGCAACCGCTTCCATCTGCTGGTACGCGGCGAGCAGGCGCCGCTGGTGGGCCGCGTCAGCATGGATCAGGCCGTCATCGACGTGACAGATCTTCCTGAAGCCAAAGCCGGCGACGAAGTGATCCTCATCGGTGCGCAGGGAAGCGAGACGATCTCGGCCTTCGATCATGCAGCCGTGGCAGGAACGATTCCCTACCAGATCTTCACCAGCATTGGGCCGCGGGTGCCGCGCGTCGCGGTTTAAGCCGCGTCTCTCACAGAACCCAAGCCCTGTACCGCCGGTCTCCCGACCCTCGCCTGATCTTCATCTATGTTTGGCGGGCAGCGTAAATGCAAACAGCGCCGCCGCCGCCGTGATGAGCGCGGAGATCAGGTAGGCGCGGGTGAACAGCCCGCTGGACGTGGCGATCGCGCCCGCGGCGATGGGTCCGACGGTCTGCCCAATGGCGTAGATCATGGTGGCGAGCGAGAGCGCATGAGCTACCGTGGAGGTCTCAAAGTAGTCGCCGACCGCGGCGGTGACGATTGCCACTGAGCCGAAGATCGACAGCCCATACAGAACAACAGAAACAAACAGAGCGGCGGGGCCGAGCTTGAGTCCGGCCAGCACATACGACGCGGTGTAGACAGCAAAGACGACGGCCAGACCATGGCGGCGTCCGATGCGATCCGACAGCGAGCCGAATCCCACGCCGGAGAAGAAGCTGCAAATTCCCATCCACGACCAGTAGTAGCCGGCGGCCGGCACGCTCAGCCCGTACTCGTGAATCATGCTGAAGACGATGAAGGCACTGTAGACCGAAGTGGTGAGGCCGAAGCCCATGTAGATGAGGCTGAGCCGCGCCAGCGCTCCACGGCTGCTGTGCCGCGCCAGAGTGCCATGGCTGCCGCCTGCCGAGAGCGGAGCGCTGCCGACCGGTTCTAGACCCAGCTCGCGGGGACTGTTGCGCAGCAGCACGCCGGAGACGGCGGCCGAGACCAGTCCGATCAGCCCCAGCACCACCCATCCCACGCGCCAGCCGTCGATTCCATAAGCGTGATTAAAGCGGGGAACCAGAAAACCGGCGAGGATGATGCCCATGCTGTTGCCCCACAGCACGATGCCGGTGGCCTTGCCGCGCTCGTTGTTGGGGAACCAGCTCTGCAACAGCGCCATCATGGCGATATTGGCCAGCCCTGTCCCCATGCCGGTGATCGTGAAAGAGACGGCGAGTGAAAGAAAGCTCTGGCTGCGTCCCATTGCGGCGAGCGACAAGCCCACAACGATAAGCCCAACGACGACGCTCACTCGCGGACGGAAGCGCCGCACCAGGTAAGGCGCAAAGAACACTGAGGCCAGATAGCCTGCAAAATTTGCGGTGCCGATCGCGCCCATCTGCGCCGCGGTCAGATGCATCCCCGCCTGCATCCCCGGCAGCTCGATCCCGAAGGCCAGCCTGCCCAGCCCGATGGCGGACATCATCACCGGGATGCCGGTCAGGGCAATGATCCAGCGGTAGTGCGCGGTTCTGAAGTAGCGGGGAAGCAAGGCCAAACTGAAACTCCGGCTATGGCAAACGGTGTGCTCTATGCGGGTATGCACAGTTTACTGGCTTTGCTCTGTATCGCGCTCCGGCGCTGGCAAACGCTTTATGCCGCCAAACACAAAGTTCGCAGTCCGTAGCCGAAAAATCCGGCCGCGAACTGCGAACTAAGTGTTTCCTGCGGTGTTATTGCGCTACCGGCGGAGAGGGCGGCTCCTTGCCCACCTTCAGGTGGCGGGCGTTGGGCGCCGCTGGAGCGGCAGGTGGCGCAGGCGGAGCTGCGGTAACCGGCGGAGGAGGTGTGGCCGGGAAGGCCGTACCCTTCTTGATATGCAGGTCGCCGTTGCTCGAACTGAGCACGATGCGCGAAGCGCCCGCACCGATGCGGCCGTTGACGGTCTTATCGGTGCTGCCGCTGATGGTGAGCGCGTACTCGGTAACGATGTCGCCGTTGTGGGCGCGGCCATCAACGGTTCCCGATGCGTTCGGCGGCAGCGTGACCACAACATCTCCCTTGGTGTTGCGGGCCTCGACGTTGTACGCTCCGGCCGGCGAGATGGCGATCGATCCGGCGCTGTTCTCAACGAACGTGTCGCCGTAGATCTGGCTCAAGTCGATGTCGCGCGAGTGTGTCACCACGCGTACCGTTCCGGTGGCCTCGGTAATGTTCAACGAGTCGTCGTTGAGGCTCAGGTCGCCGGGTAGGCTGGCTATCTGCACGTCGGTCTTCGATGTCTTGAAGTGCACCGCTCCGGAGACGCGCTCCATGTGCATATCGTTGAAGAAGTTGCAGCTCAGCGTCAGGCTGCCCTTCACGTCGGCGAAGGTCAAATCGCCGCACGATCCCTCGCCGGTCACGTCGCCCTGTACGTTGTGCACAGAGAACTCGCCACTCGATAGATGCGCCTGCACGCCGCCGGTGATGGTGTTTACCTTCACGTCGCCGTGGGGCGCGGTAATATCGATGCCCGCTCCGATGCCGTCCGCGGCCACGTCGCCGCGCTGGGCATTGATGGTGACGTGCGCGCCCGCCGGCACAACTACCGCCAGATTCACTCGGCCGTGGTCGTTACCAACAGACTGCACAAGGACTGAGGAGCCGTTGATCTTCACCGCGGTCTTTTCAGCGTCGAAGATCTTCTGTGCCGCGCTGTCGGAGTTGGCATAGGCGATCTCGTGGGCCTCGATCTTCAAAGTCGATCCGGCCTCGGCTGTAACGCTTACGTCGCCGCGGGGGTTCTCGATGTCGATCGATGCATTGGACGGAACGGTCTGCTCAATCGGCTGCTCGTCGGTCTCATGTTCGGGCAGACCGAACATATTGAACAAGTCGCCGTTGTCGTTGCCCCAGTTCCACGGCCCGGCGATGTTGCCCATGTGAGTGGACGCGCTGGCGCACAGCCCGAGGATGGCGAGGAAGATGAGGATGCCGACAAACCCTGTGCTGCGACGCACGGGGATCGCGCGGCGCACGTCGAGCGCCCACTCGCCCAGCAGTGCCAGGCCGGCAACGATGAGCAGCATCGGCCACCAGCGGCTGTACCAGCTCCAGAAGTCAGCCGCCACAATGTGTCCGCTGTAGACCAGCATCCAGATGACGCCCGCGGCGATGAGAATGATCGGCCCCACCACGGAGGGAACGCGCGGTCCGTAGCAGCCCTTGTAGTTCATCTTCCAGGCCTGGGCCTGGGCCTTGGCGGAGTCCCGCTGTGCCCGCCATGCAGCCTTCTGCTGTTCGCGGTAGATGCGCCACTGGGTCTTCGGATCGTACGGAGGGTATCCGCCCGGGGGCGGAGGAGGTACGGTACTCATAACCTGTCTCCTTCCACGCTGGTGGTTGCATCCGTGGTGGTCGCCGCCGGGGGAACTGCTCCGGGAGACTGATACGGCATGCCCGGATACGGCATCTGCGGAGGCGGCTCGGATGCCAGCGCCGCGCGCTCGGCCAGCTTGATCACTCCAATCAGAATCAGCAGCAGCGGCACAAACAGGTGCCAGCTTGCCACGCCTGCCTGATGCAGCAGCGCGATGATACCCAGAAGCAGCAGAATCGCCGGACCCATCAAGCGGTGAATCAAGAGATAACGGTTCATTTCGAATCTCCTTGTACGTCGTTATCGAGCGGTTGCTGTCCGGGTTCGGTGGAATGGTTTTCAGTAGCGGCCGCGACAGGCTGCGCAGGCGGCATCATAGAGCGCGCGTCGCGAACGCGGCGGATCGCCAGCCACACGCCAAGCGCGATGAGCACGATGGGGCCGGTGAACTCAAAGACCCGGCTGGAGAACTGCCCCAGCAGGAACATCACGCCGATGGCGATGAGCACGATGGCCGCGATCGGCTCCCTGCGGCGCCAGGTGCCCGGCGGAACAGGCGGCATGGGGGGAACATATCCCTGCGCCTGCGGCGACGGGTAGCCGGCGTATCCCGAGTAAGGCGGCTGCTGATATGCGCCCTGCCAGGGATTCTGTGCCGGAGGAGGCTGCACCGGAGGCGTATAGCTCGCCGCCGGAGGCTGATAGGCCGCCTGCTGCTGACCCTGCGCCTGACCGGGACCCTGAGGAGGAATCACCCTGCCCCGCTGCATCTCATGCGTCAGCCAGTTCACCAGCTCGTTGATCCCCAGAGGATCGGGCAGCGGCTGGCCGTCGCGCCGCGCCTTCGCCGTCTGGAAGGCGTCGAACACCTGGTAGAACATCCAGGCCATCACCAGCAAGCCCAGCACATCCACAGCGTGCGACATGCTCACCAGAATGGCGAAGACGATCACATGCAGAAAGCCCTTGACGAACTGGCCGTTGTAAAAAGCTCCCACGCCGGGGATGAGGCCGAGCCATGCGGCCGCTATGGGGTTAGGCATGCCAGGAGGCGGCGCGGCGGGCGCAAAGCCGGGCGGTACGCCCTGCCACGCTGTACGGCAGGGATCGCACAACACGCGTCCTGAGGGTTCGCGGCGCTCACAGGCCGCGCACAGAGCCTTGCCACAACTCTGGCAGTAGGCCACCGAAGTATTGCCGGGGTGATTTACGCAGTCCATTGTTAGCTCCTTTCCGTTTCGCCAGTCGTGGAGTTCCGGAGCCGCCAGAGTGCGCGTGCCTTCACGTTCGGGTCGAGGGAGGTTTCAATTAAATAGGGGTCATTGGCCGGTTGGGCCGATTGCTGCGGCGGATCGGCTTTCGATCCGCCGCCTTTAGGGTCTTGGCGCGACTCGCCCGGCGCCGGCGAACTCTCGCTCGGCAGCACCTCTTCGCCCCGGCTCTTCAGCCCGCGCACGCGCGATTGCACCTCGTAAACAAACCGCAGGTGATCGTAGTAGCGAACCAGCGGAACAGACGCCATGTTCACACGCCGCTCAAGGTAAGAGCGCATCGTGCTGGGCCGCAGGTCGGCCAGGCGAAGCTCTGTGATCTTTACGCCGCTCAAATTCAGCGTCAGCGCGATCGAGAAGAAGGCCATCGCGGCGGTCATCATCAGCCGCGGTTCAGCCCAGCGGCGAATATAGCCGATAAACCCGGCATGTACTCCGGCCGGAAGTTCCTGCATCCCGGCCCCGGCAAAGACCGGCTCGGCCTTATGCCCAGGCCCGGTACGCGCCAGAATCCGGTCGGCCAGATCAGCCGGAACCGCGGGCTCGTCTGACAAAAACTCCAGCCACTCCCGGCCCCGGCGGGCCTCGTCAAACAGCGCCGTGCAGGACGAGCACGTGGCCATGTGCCCCGTGAACTCGGCCTCGTCCTCTGGACGAAGCAACCCGTCGAGCGCGTCCGCCAACAGCGTCTCCCACAGCCCGCAGGCCGGAGAGCTCGGAATGAATGTGCGCTCAGTCATGGCTACATCACCTCTCTCTTGTTACGTTCCAGCAGGCGGGCTAGTTCCGCCCGGCCCCTGCTGATGCGGGACTTCACGGTCCCTTCGGGAATACTCAGTACCTGTGCAATCTCCTTGTAGTCCAGGTCCTGCAAATCTCTTAGAATCACTGCCTCGCGCAGCTCTGGCGACACCTGCGCCAGCGCCCGCTGCACCATCGACTCCAGCTCTTTCCGTACCGCCGAATCGTGCGGCGAAGGCCCGGAGGCCATCAGCCGGTCGGCGGGCTTCAGTTCGTCGTCCTCGCCCCAGCCCTCGTCCAGCGAGTTGGTCGCCCGCTGATTCCGCGTCCGCCGGAAGTTATCCACCAGCAGGTTGCGGGTCATCGTCGTGATCCACACCGGCAAACTGCCCCGCGCGGAGTCAAACGACGCAAGGTTCGAGTAGATCTTCAGGAACACGTCCTGGGTCAGATCCTCGGCGTCGGCCTGGTTCCCCGTAAACCGGTAGCAGAGGCCGTAGACCCGCCGGTGATGCGTACGGACCATCAGCGCCCACGCGCTCGAATCCCCGTCCATGCACTGCCGGACAAGCTGGACTCCGTCGATCTCGATCGCTCCGTCCACGATCCTCCCGGCGCTTTCGGCTTCCGTTGCCGTTACGCCCAGGTCACGCCGCTCCCATGCCGTCCGCGCTTGCGGCTCTCGGCCTCCCCGGCTTGGAGAGGCTGCCAGGGGGAACATCGACCAGCTTAATGTACCAACGCACTGCATGGGTGGTGGTACGCAGTATTTTCTCCGTTGGTTCCAATTGGAGAATTTTAAGCTGGTTTCCGGCTCGCCTGTCCCGCTCCGGCCATGAATTGGGTCCGGCTAATATTTGAGCCCCCGGGGCCGATGGACTTCCTATCCCGGCGCCGCTCCCACACCCCAGCCGGCCGAAAGGCGAGTGAACCGATGGCAACCCTTACCTGGAATGAATCCTTTGCGACCGGAATTGCAGAGCTGGACACAGAGCACAAGACCATGGTCGCCATCTTCAACGACCTGCATGATTCTGTCGAATCGGTAAACTCCAGGCAGCGAATCTCACGGTGCCTCGACCGGCTCACCGCTCAAGCAATCGAGCACTTCGCGCGCGAAGAGCGGCTGTTTATGGCGACAGCCTATCCACGCGCCGTCCACCACAAGAAAGAGCACGATGAGATGAAGCTTTGGGCTGCGGGCTTTCAAAAGCGGCTCGACGAAGGCATGGCCGAAGGAATGCTCCTGACCGCATTGGACAGCCTGAAAGAGTGCATCTACGAGCACATGCGCACGGCAGATGCGGAGTTCGTTCCTTATCTCATCGCTGAGCTCGCCGCCTGAGCCTTCGCCCCTTCTGTTTTACAATTCCTCCGAAGTCGCGCCCCTTAACGGCGCGCTCTGAAAGGCAGATCATCCATGGAACCCGGCTTCGAGCCAACTGGCGTCTTCGTGCTCTTTGTCATCGGCGTTGCACTTCTCTTCGTTCTGGTCACCGTCTTCAAGTCCTTCTACACGGTCCGCACTTATACCGCCGGCGTCGTCGAGCGCTTCGGCAAGTTCAACCGCGTCGCCCGGCCCGGATTGCAGTTCCTCGTCCCCTACTGCGAGACCGTCCGCCTCGTCGATCTACAGGTCAAGCAGGCCATCGTCAACGTCGAAACCAAGACCAAGGACAACGTCTTCGTCACCATTCCCGTCTCGGTGCAGTACCAGGTCGTCGAGGCTAAGGTCTTTGACGCCTTCTACAAGCTCAGCGACCCACAGCGCCAGATCGAGGCATACGTCTACAGCTCGATCCTCGGCCACGTGCCCACGCTCACCCTCGACGTGGCCTTCGAGCAGCAGCAGCAGATCTCCGCCGCTGTTAAAAAAGACCTCGACGTGGTCATGGACAACTTCGGATACAACATCCTCCGCGCCCTGGTCACCGACATCGTGCCCGACGCCAAGGTCAAGTCGGCCATGAACGACATCAACGCCGCTCAGCGCGAGCAGATCGCCGCCCAGGCCCGCGGCGAGGCCGAAAAGATCATGAAGGTCAAGCAGGCCGAAGCCGAAGCCGAGTCCAAGGCCCTGCAAGGCGACGGCACCGCCCGCCAGCGCCAGGCCATCATCAAAGGCCTCCAGGCCTCGGTCGAAGAGTTCAAAACCGCCGTCGAAGGCTCCACCGCCAAGGACATCATGGCCATGGTCCTCATGACCCAGTACTTCGACACCATGCGCGAGGTAGGCGTAGTGGGCAAGTCCAGCACCATCTTCCTGCCCAGCTCTCCCGGCACGGTCAACGACTTAATGACCCAGATCCTCGCCGGCTTCCAGGGGTCTAAGACCTCCTGAAGACCGGATTGCTCACGCCAGCCACTCTTCACCAACTACTGAACCTGGGTGCCCCAGGTCTTGATTCTGAGACCTGGGAGACCACAGAATTCCACCGTAGTCTTTTCAAAAGCAAACCCTCCACAAAATCTGGCTGCCCTGGGTCTCGTCCGCCGAGGCGGATGAGACCCGGAAACCACTTCCGTTACACTGTCATCCTTGAGGCTCTCACTCTTCCCAACCGCGCCTCACAAGGAGACTCCATGGCATCGGTCACCGGTTTTGGCGGAGCGTTCCTTCGCGCCAAAGACCCCAAAGCTCTCTACGAGTGGTACGAACAGCACCTCGGCCTCACTCGGACCCACGGCTGCTTCACCTTCCCAGCCTCCGCCCAGCGTGGAGACGTCGTCTTCTCCTTCTTCTCGAAAGAAGACGCCTACTTCCCCCCATCCCAGCCGGCGATGATCAACCTCCAGGTCGACGACCTTGACGCACTCCTCGACCGCCTCACAGCCGCGGGCGTTACGGTCGATCCCAAACGCGACAGCTACGACTTCGGCAAGTTCGGCTGGTTCACCGACCCCGAAGGCAACCGCGTCGAACTCTGGCAGCCCGCCGAAAAGGGCTGAAGTAGCTCGGCTCGTTTTTTGAAAACTCGTTCCCCCACAAATGCAGCTGCCCCATGTGCCTCGTTTGCCTGGCCTGCCCGCCGTGGCGCGGCAGAGGCACATGGGATCGCGCAACACTCGACCGCTCACATCTCCGGCTTTTCCTCTCTCCTCTCCAGTCGCGTCCCAAAAATAATCGCAATATAAACGCATTTTATTCGCACTATAATCGCATTCAACTTGCCCCCCCACCTTCACACCGCAAGCACTTCACTGTCACCTGACAAACGAATCCTTTTCCCTGACTGTTGCCGATTAATTCCTGCCCTCGCGTATCCTGAAAGTATTGCCAATTCCACTCGCCGGAGGCCGCAAAACCGTGCACATATAATGTGCTTATAATCATGCACTTACATATTGAATATAGGAAAGTCGTTTATTATCTTAATCTTACGTAGTAAATATATAATCCAACATAACCAGCCTATATTCATACACTTGCAAATATAGCGCCGCAATGCGGTTCGTCCGGGCCGTCAGTAATAGCCCGGAAAACCACCCCCTGCCGCGCTCCCACAAGCCCCATTATTTACACTCACATCGATGCCCCAGCCGCTCCAGAATTCCGCCCCCATCGAACGCGAGATCGAGTCCGTCTACAGCCTCTACGCGGCGCTCGCTCGCAACCTTGACCCCGCGACCGGCCTCGGCGGCAGCTTCCTCTACGCAGCCGATCCTGCCGAATCCGGCCCCGCACTCCTGCGCGCCGCCAACATCGCCGGCGCTGCCTCGCTGGCCGCCTCGGCCGACTCAACCCTTCTCCGCCGCCTCATGCGCGAGAGCGCTCTGGACTTTGTCGTCACCTCCCTCGACGAAGCTCTCCGCATCCTCAAAAACGAACTCCGCAAGCACGAGCCGGTCGCCGTCGGCGTGACCGTTGAAACCGGCGCCATCGAGCGCGAGATGCTGGAGCGGGGCGTACAACCCAACCTGCTCGCCGGAAACCTGAGTCCGAGGCAGGAACTGGAGGCCTTCGTTGCCCGGGGAACTCGTCTGGTTGAGCCGGTACTGATCGCGCCGGGCAGCTTTCAGATCTTTTCGATTCCAGCCGACTGGACCCTCTCCGCAGCTGCCTTCGACGACCAACTCCTCGCCGGTCTCCCGCCAGGCGACGAGTTGAACCGGCGCTGGCTGCGGCTTGCGCCGCGCTATCTGCCCGCCGCGGCGCGCAGACTGCGATCTGTGCCGCGCTAAAGGCGTTCTCCTGCATCTCAACAGCCTTGCCGAAGGCTGAAACAACGCTTCCACTCTGTATACAACTGTTTCTGACATTACAAACCGCACGAATCGGTGCAGAATGATCTCGCACGTCTGACCGGCATCGCACAGTGTGGGCGCGGGACAGCGAATGTATGTTCGATAAGTTGAGCATTTGAGATAAGCAACAAAGGAAGGGAACTGGAAGATGCGTGTAATGAAGGGTTTGAAGTTATCTTTTGCAATAGCAGTATGTGCTTGCCTTATGCTCACCGCTCTACCGATGCACGGAGCAGAGTCTCATGCGCTGCAAGTTGGCGTTATCAAGATAGACATTACGCCGAAGGACCTGACCGGGCTGGTGGGGATTCCGAACAGGCCTTTCAGCGCGATACATGAGCCGCTCTACGCCCGTGCACTGATGCTGGACAACGGTGCAGTTAAGGCCGCCATAGTTGCAGTCGATCTCGTGGAGGTGGGCGACACCACCTTGCTGCGCCAGCGGATCGAGAAGGAAGTAGGAATTCCCGCCGGCAACATCATCATCAACGCCAGCCACGACCACAGCGCGCCGCGCAGCGGACCGCCGACGCCGGGAACATCGTCGGCCGCAGGTCGCCCGTACGCGACGCCGGAGTACGTCAAGCAGGTCGAGGACTCGGTCGTTGAGGCTCTCAAGCAGGCCAAGGCTGGGCTCCAGCCCGCGAAGGTGGGCTACGGAACCGGCAAGGTGGATGTGAGCGTGCAGCGCTACGGCTACACCCCCGAGCGCGGCTGGCGCGAGAACACCAACGAAGAGGGTTTCAGCGACAAGACGCTGGCTGTGGTGAAGTTTGTGAATGCGGCGGGCGACCCGATCGCGATTCTGATGAACTATGCCGTGCACTCCAACTCGATGACCGGCGTATTTAACAACACGATCCACGGCGACATTGCCGGCAACGCCGAGAAGTTTGTCGAGAACCAGTACAAGGGCAAGGTGGTGGCGCTATGGAGCATGGGCGCCGCGGCTGATGAGTATCCCAAGTTCAACGAAGATATGGGGCAGCTCGACGACAAGGCCTCACCCTACGCGCCGGTTGAGATTATGGGCTCGATGCTCGGCGGCGAGGTGATGAAGGTTGTCAAGCGCACCACCGAGACGACGGATGCCGTGACGCTGTACGCTGCGGGCCGCGCCGTACCCTGCGAGATGAATGTGAAGCCGCCCGTCCAGAACACTCCCGGCGCTGCTCCGGGCGGTCCGGGTGGATCCGCGGCACCTGCCGGCACCGGCGCTCCCGGCGCACAAGCCGCACCGGCCGGTCCCCCAAGGCCGCCCACGGTGCCGGCCAAGCATCTGCTTCCCGATCCCCAGGTGGGCGACAAGCTCGACATCCACCTGAGCCTGATCCGGATCAATCAACTCACCATCTCCGGCGTGTCCGGCGAAGTGGGCTCGCAGATCCTGGTTCACCTCAAGCAGGTTTCGCCCTTCCCAAACAACTTGATGATCACGCTGTCGAATGATCGCGCGGGCTACATCCCCGACGACGCCGGCTGGGATCACCAGGGACCTGGCGGGCAGGCGTTTGTGCGCGGTTGCGCCGAAAAAGCCATTGTGAACAACCTCGCAGAGATGATGAACCAGAGCCTCAAGTAGTTCCCCGGCCGGTGCGCGCAGCTAAAAACTTCGCGCACCGGGTTGGTCCCGCCTGATAAGATCGTGCCGCCAGACCTGTTTAACACCACAAGGAGAAATTCGGTATGAAGGCAAAGTTTTTATTGAGCGGCCTGGTGGCCCTCGCTCTCGCTGTGTCCGCCTCGTTATCGATGGCCCAGGCCGGTCCCCTCCGCGCCGGCGCGGCCAAAGTCGATATCTCGCCCGCCCCCAGCATGTTTCCTTTCACTAACATGCAGAACTACGGCAGTCTGCACGATCCACTGTTTGCCCGTGCCCTTGTGCTCGACAACGGCGCCACAAAAATCGCGCTCATCAGCTGCGACTCCATCCACTTCCCCTTCGGCGATGAGCTGATCAAGGCCGTCACCGACGAGCTAAAGATTCCGGCCGCCAACGTCCTGCTTAACGGCACCCACGATCACAACTCTCCGGCTGGCGCAGGCGGATTCGGTGGCGCCGCCACGGCCAAGAACCCCTACTTCGACATTCTCATCAAGGGCATTACCAAGGCCGCTCATGACGCCAACGCCAGCCTGCAGCCGGCGCGCATCGGCTTCGGAACGGGCAAAGCCTACATCAACACCAACCGCGACGAAAAGATCGGCGAGGGCTACCACATGGGCTATGCGCCCGACGGCCCTTCCGACAAGACCGTTGCCATTTTGGTAGTCACCAAGCCTACGGGCGAGCCGATCGCGATCTACTCAAGCTACGCCGTGCACTCGGTGGTAATGTATCGCAACCACACCAAGGACGGACAGATTCAGATCACCAGCGACCTCGGCGGCTGGGCCTCGAATTATGTTGAGGACCACTTCAAGGGCGCAGTGGCTCTTTGGACGATGGCAGCGGCCGGCGACCAGAATCCGCTCTTCCAGACCGACTACAACCAGGACGCTCCCGACGTGCATGAAGAGGGCGAGGGCGGCTTTGCCATTCTCGATGTGCTTTCGCGCCGCGTGGGCGAGGAAGTTGTCCGCGTCACGAAGAATGTCCAGAAAACATCCAGCAAGGCCGTTCTGTGGGCAGCAAGCTCCTCCGTTACCTGCCCCGGACAGAAGCGCGCCGAGCCTCCGGCGCCTGGCGTTCCGCAGGCTGGCTGGCGTGGTCCGGCGAAGGTGGCCATGATTGACGGCAACCCGGTCACCATCCCCATGCAGCTCTTGATGGTGAACGACATCGCAATCACCGCTGTAGCGGGCGAGGTCTTCACCGAGATCGGCGAGCACGTCAAGAAGGACTCGCTCTTCGATCGCACATTCATGGTAACCATGCTGCCGAATGGCATCGGCTACATCCCGACAGACAAGGCGTATCTGATGCCGAGCGAGAAGGCGATTACCAACGCCATCAAGCCCGGGTGCGCCGAGCCGTCGATAGTGGATGCGTTCAAGAAGCTGGAAACCGCCTACCTGCCCATCTATCAGGCCGCAACCAAGTAGACTTCACTCCACAAATGCCGGGGCGCGCAGTGCGTCCTGGCATTTGTGTTTTTGGGTCCAATCCGCGGGCCGGCACGTCTCAGAGACAGAACCAAGGAGTTCTCTTCATGAAATCGAAACTGCTCTATTGTGGAGCTGCGGTTGCGGCGCTTATGCTCTCATCCTTATTTGCAACCGCGCAGGCAGGCCCGCTTCGCGCTGGAGCCGCCAAGGTTGAAATATCGATCCCGGCCAGCATGTTTCCCATCACCGACAAGCAGAAGTTCGCCGACGTGCACGACCCCATCTACGCGCGCGCGCTGGTGCTCGACAACGGGAAGACCAAGGTAGCGCTGATCGTTCTTGAAGTCACCCAGCTGACTTTTGGCGCGGAACTGGTTCAGGCCGCCACGGACGAGTTGAAGATTCCCGCTGCGAACCTGATCCTCAGCGGTACGCACAATCACAACTCGCCCTCGCTAAACGGCGGCGGGTTCGGCCAGGCGCCCACCAAGCTGCCCTTCTTCGATCTCGTGAAGAAAAGCATGATAGAGGCAGCGCACCAGGCCAACGCCAATCTTCAGCCCGCTCGCATCGGCTACGGCACCGGCAAGGCCTACGTGAACACTAACCGCGACCAGAAGATCGGCGACAGCTACAAGATGGGCTACGCGCCCGAGGGTGTGTCCGACAAGACTGTGACCGTGGTGAGCGTGACCAAGCCCAACGGCGAGCCCATCGCCATCTACGCCAACTATCCGGTGCACTCGGTGGTAATGTTCCTGGCCAAGACCAAAGACGGCATGACCGAGGTGACCAGCGACCTGGCCGGATGGACCTCGAATTACGTTGAAGCCCACTTCCCCGGCTCGGTCGGCCTGTTCACCATGGGCCCGGCCGGCGACCAAAATCCACTCTTCATGGCGTATTACAACCAGAGCGGCCCTGAGACTCACGACGAAGGCGCTGCCGGTTGGGCCATCCTCGACGTGCTCTCGCGCCGCCTCGGCGAAGAGGTTGTGCGCGTAACCAAAAACATCGCGAACACGCAAGAGAAGGTTGTGCTCTGGGGCGGACAGTCCACCGTCTCCTGCCCAGGACGCAAGTTTGTTCCCATCGGCGGAGAGGCAGCGCAACCTGCACAGCCCGCGCAGCGCGGCCCGAGCAATGCGCCCATGCAGGCAGTTGACGGCGACCCGGTCAATATCAACATCGGTCTAGTGATGGTCAACGACATCGCAGTGGCTGGCGCAGCGGCCGAGCTGTTCAACGACGTAGGCCAACAGATCAAGCGCGAGTCGATCTTCGACCGCATCCTGATTCCGACGCTGCTGCCCGACGATGCGGGTTACATCCCCAGCGACCTGGCATTCACGCTGCCCTCGCAGATGGCGGCACGCAACCGGCTGAAGCCGGGCTGCGCTGCTCCGGCGCTTGCGGATGCGTTCAAGAAACTCGAAACCACCTACCTGCCGATGTATCAGGCCGCAACAAAGTAGCTGGTCAAAAAGCAGAGGGCGCGCCGCAATCGGCGCGCCCTCGCTTTTTCCCCTGGTCCCTAGTCGCTTAGTTCTTCAGCCCCTGCCTCTTCAATCACTCCCCACAGCTCCTTGAGTCCTGCGCCGGTCTTCGCGGAGACAGGCAGAATCCCATCTATTTCCAAGCCCTTCCTTAGCGCGGCTAAATTGCGCGTGCGCTCGTTGCCGCTGAGCCGGTCAGCTTTTGTCGCCACCACTACAAACTCGCGATCTACGGAGCGGAGCCAGTCGAGCAGCAGCTTGTCGGCAGGGCGCGGGGGGATGTTCGAGTCCACCAGACAGACGCAGAGCGCGAGCGTGGGGCGCGCGGCCAGATACGGCTCAATGAACTTGGGCCACTCCGCGGAGATGGCCTTAGAAATCTTGGCATAGCCGTAGCCGGGCAGATCGGCAAAGACCAGCTTCGTGCGTCCGCGCTCGTCCCCCAGCGCAAAGAAGTTGATGGCGCGTGTGCGGCCGGGAGTGGAGGAGACTTTAGCGGCATTCTCGCCCACGAGCGCGTTCAGCAAACTCGATTTGCCGACGTTCGAGCGGCCGAGGAAGGCGATCTCTGGCACGGAGGGGGTGGGGAACTGCGAGTCGGCCATCGCCGAGAGCAAAAACTGTGTCGTATAAGGCATCTAGTTCAGAATAGCGGTTCCTGGCGGTTTGGGCCGGAATCAGATGGGTGGAACGGGTAGTTGGGGGCTTGCTTCTCCGGCGGCAAGCGACTCGATCCAGGCCGCAAGGCTCTGCCGCACAGCCTCCACTTGCACACCGCCATACTCTGCCGGATAGGGGCCGAGCTTATTCAGAGCACGGCCAAGCTGACTCGATGCACCAGATGCATTTCCCTGCCGCAGATGATGAAAAGCCGCCGTGACATGAATAAGAGCCTGTAGAAAAATCTTTTCGGGCTTGACGGAGCGCAGCCAAACGGTCTCCCAGTGCTCGTGCGCCTGGAAATACTCCTGGCTGCGATAACATGCCAGACCTGCCGCCAACTCGCCGGATTCCCAATCGAGCGCCATCGTATTTCTATTATCGGTAATGGCCTTGCTTGTTGCGCCCCCGGAACGGAATACTTGAGCCCATGCGCTATTGCATTGTGGGGGCCGGGTTTTCGGGAGCAGTGAGCGCTCGCGCTCTGGCCGAGGCCGGGCATAAGGTTCTTGTCGTCGACGAGCGCGCGCACGTGGCCGGAAACTCGCACACCACGCGGGACCCCGAGACCGGCGTCATGACCCACGTCTACGGGCCGCACATCTTCCATACCGGCGACGAGCGGGTGTGGAGCTACGTTCAGCGGTTTGCCACAATGCGGCCCTACCAGCATCGTGTGAGGGCGATTGCGGCGAATGGCAAAAACTACGGACTGCCCGTCAACCTCACCACGATCAACGAGTTCTTCGGCACGTCGAAGGGGCCGGATGGGGCGCGCGCGTTAATCGCCTCTAAGACGGAGAAGATCGTATGGCCGGCCAACTTTGAAGAGCAAGCCCTCACCATGATCGGCCGCGAACTCTATCACGCCTTCTTCCGCGGCTACACGATCAAGCAGTGGGGCATGAAGCCGAAAGAACTGCCGGCTTCAATCTTTCGCCGCCTGCCGCTACGCTTCAACTCGGACGAAACGTACTACGACCATCCCCACCAGGCGATTCCCGAGCGCGGCTACACAGAGATGGTGGCAGCGATTCTCGACGCGCCGAACATCGAGGTGCAGCTGGGCGTGAAGTTCGAAGAACTGACGGAAGAGTTCGCGCATGTTATCTACAGCGGACCGGTAGATAGCTATTTCAAATACGAGCTGGGGCGGCTGGCTTATCGGACGCTGGACTTTGAGGTCTTTCGCGCCGAGGGCAGTTATCAAAATGCGGCGGTGGTGAATTACTGCGCAGAGCATGTGCCGTACACACGCATCACCGAGCACAAGCACTTTGCGCCATGGGAAGCGGACTCGCTGGCGAAGACGATCTGCTATCGCGAGTTCAGCCGCGCCTGCGGGGCTGAGGACATCCCCTACTATCCGATTCGGTTTGCTGGAGAAGATAGTTTGTTGCAGAGCTATGTGGAGCGAGCGCGTGCGACGAAGGGCGTGAGCTTTGTGGGGCGGCTGGGCTCGTTCCGGTATATCGATATGGATGTGTCGATCGCCGAAGCGCTTGCAGCGGCGGATCGGATGCTGGAGTGCATTCGCGAGGGTGCGGAGATGCCGGCGTTCTTTGTTGAGCCGTGAAGAACTCCCCCAAAAAAAGCGTTGTCATCCTGAGCAAAGGTCGCCGCGGCGACCGAAGTCGAAAACTTGCCCGCCGTGGTGGGGATCTGCGGTTGTTTGTTCTTTGTTCCTGCTACAACATCCTGCGGAGCGGGTCCGGGTTCAATCGCTTCCTCAACTGCCGCCGCACAATCTGCAATATCTTTTCTGCCGCCTTCGCACGCTGACGGAAGCGATTGAAAACCTTCAAATACCGCCACGCCATCGCGAATCCGAGTGACACGCAACCCTCGCGGCGTGCGCCGTTGCTCTCAATTGCAGCGTAGATGAGCGGGAGTATGCGTTCGCGCACGTTATAGCGTGCTTCCAGTTTTCCGCGCTCCTCTTCCGGCGTTGCACCTCGGCCCGCCATGTTGCCGCGCAGAACCTTGCCCACAGGCCGCGTGTGATGCACGGCGACAGAGTCCAGAATTGCTGCCTTGTAGCGCGGGTCCGCGGAGAGGCGGGTCCAGATCGTGTCCATGCCGAAGCCGCTCTGCGAATCGCGAAAATCATCAAGCACCTGAGCTAGAAGCCCCGAGTGAAGGCACGGCACCATGATCTCGACAGAATTGGTGTAGCGAAGTTCGAAGCCCGGGCACTGCATGAAAAGGAAGTGCGAGAAGTAGCTCTTCCACGTAAGCGCAGGTTGGGCAACTTCAAGGTTGTAGCGCCGCATCGAATCGAAGATCGCATTGATGTCTTCGCACGTCGTAGCAATGTCGTCGTCAGGCAACCAGATGTACTCGTACCGGCTGAGCAGATCGGAGCCTTCAAAGAGCGCGTGCAGCCCGTCCCATTTGCCGCCCGGCTGGAGAACGGCACTCACGCCGGGCGCTTCTTCGAACTTAGCCGCAGAATCGTAGGCGCTTACGATCAGGTCCCAGTTGCGATCAGTCTCACCCGCAAGCCACGCTGGGTGGAGCGAGTTCCTGCCCACGCGCACCACGACGAGGTTCTTCTTTGGTTCGTGGCTCATCGCGGCTCGCCGCCTTTCAGCATTGCCTGAAGCCGCCGCGCGTGCATCCGCTTGTGGCTGCGATTGCGCAGGACGCCGAGGTTGTAGGCGATCTGGTAGCGGAGGTTGCGCCAGGCGCGGGCGATACCGCTTGACTTCTCCCCAATGCGCGCGGCTTCGATGTTGCTGCCGGTCTCGCGCAGGTTCACCTTGAGCGGCGAAGGCTCTACGGAGAGCACGGGAACATCGAACTGCCACCAGTGCTTGATCTCCATATCGACGGGCCGTGCCATGGGGAGGATGCCGGAGGCGAGCTTCCCTGCCGCGACGCGATCGACGGCGTAGCCCAGCGTCTGGCCGGGTATGTGATCGGGCATCACCAGCCAGTGACCGGCGGTGATCGGACCGATGTTTGTTCCCTTCGCCGGTCTGCTCGCAAAGAGCTTGATCATCGCGTTTTCAAGGTTGGCGGTGGAGATGGCTGTGAGGATCGCTGGCAGATCGGGCGAAGCCTCAAAGTCGTCTTCCAGTATGAATGCGCCACCGGACTCGCCGGCTGCGATCCGCTGCCAGAGCGCAAGGTGGCTGAGCGTGCATCCGATCTCGGGGCGAGTGAGCGGGTGCTTGTAGAGGCGAGTATTTCTTTCGGCATCGTAGACTTGCGCAGTCTCGCCATTCGCGAGTTGCGCGCCCTCGACAGCGTCAAAGAATTCGAAGGCAAGCCCGAGGCGCTCCATCGTCGCCGTGCATCGCGCCCGGCGCTCGGTGGCGCGGACGAGCGAGACGATGTAGATAGGCCACTGTGGCTGATCGACTTTGCCGTTCTCAACACTCATCGCGATTCTTGCTTGAAGTCCAGCATACCGGTATTGCCCCGGCCCGGCTCCGGTAGAATCAGGCGTAAAGATGGCTGATATGGTTCCAGCGGTTGCCGGCGAACAGGCCCGCCCAGAGCGGGACGCGAACTCGTGTGCGCCGGTGATTCGTGTCGAGGGGCTGGGCAAAACCTATCAAAACGCCCGCGGGCCGATCCATCTGTTCAGCGGTCTCGATCTGACGGTTGAGCAAGGCGAGATGCTGGCGATTGTGGGCCAGTCCGGCACAGGCAAAAGCACCCTGTTGCACATTCTGGGAGCGCTCGATGCACCAACCGAGGGGCGGGTCTTCTGCGCGTCGACCAACGTGGCAGAACTAGGCGCGAAGCAGGCTGCGCAGTTCCGCAACCGCGAGATCGGCTACGTGTGGCAGTTCCACTATCTGCTGCCGGAGTTCACGGCGCTGGAGAACGTGGCCCTGCCGCTGCTGGCCCGGGGCGTGAACAAGGCTGACGCCCTTGCCGCGGCAGCCGATTGGCTCAAGGAAGTGGATCTCGAAGACCGGCTCACCCACCGGCCGGGCGAGCTCTCGGGCGGGGAACAGCAGCGTGTGGCGCTGGCCCGGGCACTCGTCAACCACCCCCGGCTCCTGCTGGCCGACGAGCCGACAGGCGATCTGGACGAGGCGACGGCCAATCGCGTCTTCGAGCTGATCGAGCGGTTGCACAGGACTCACAACCTGACTTCGATCCTGGTAACGCATAATATGGAGTTAGCCGCCCGATGTACGCGCGTTCTTCGCTTTGAGGGCGGGCGATTGAAGTCCTTTATTCCCCGGCAACCATCGAACCCGCAGCCCGGTAACTGAGAAGAAACGCACCTTTCCGGGCCGGTCAAGAGTCATATACTTAGGTCCACTCGATCCGGAGCCTTTATCCGGGTCACATCAATGTATGGGTGTCTTTCCAGCCTCGGCTCACGGTATTGGCCGCCGGAGTCGAAGAATTAGAAGGACGTATTCATCCCATCACAAAGGCCTTGGAGTATTTCCATGTTTGAACGCTATACAGAGAAAGCGCGGCGCGTAATCTTCTTTGCGCGGTACGAGGCCAGCCAGTTCGGGTCGCCCTATATTGAGACGGAACACCTGCTGCTGGGCCTGCTGCGCGAAGACAAGGCTCTGACCAACCGCTTTCTGCGCTCGCATGCCTCCGTGGAGTCCATCCGGAAGCAGATTGAGGCGCACACAACGATCCGCGAGAAGGTTTCGACGAGCGTGGACCTTCCGCTCTCGAACGAGTGCAAGCGGGTGCTGGCCTTCGCGGCAGAAGAGGCCGAGCGGCTGGGCCACAAGCACATCGGCACCGAGCATTTGCTATTGGGCCTGCTGCGCGAAGAGAAGTGCTTTGCCTCAGAGATCTTGCAGGAGCGCGGGCTGAAGCTGGGCGCGATCCGCGAGGAGATGGCGCGCGTGACTCAGGAGAAGGCTCCGCAGCAGCAACAGCAGCAGCAACGCCAGCGCGAGAGCTCGTTGCTGGCCGAGTTCAGCCGCGACCTTACCCAGGCCGCCGCAGACGGCCAGCTCGATCCGCTTGTCGGACGCGAAGCCGAGTTGGAACGTGTAATCCAGATTCTCTGCCGCCGGACGAAAAACAATCCTGTGTTGATCGGCGAGCCGGGCGTAGGCAAGACCGCCATCGTCGAAGGGTTGGCACAGCGCATCGCCGACGGCGAGGTGCCGAGCTTCCTGGCCGAAAAGCGAGTTTTGGGCCTCGATCTCTCGCTGGTTGTGGCGGGAACCAAATACCGCGGCCAGTTCGAGGAGCGACTCAAGACCATCATGAAAGAGCTGATGGAGAACCAGAACTCCATCGTCTTTATCGACGAGTTGCACACGCTGGTTGGCGCGGGCTCCGCCGAAGGTTCGCTCGACGCGGCCAACATTCTGAAGCCGGCGCTCTCGCGCGGAGAGATTCAGTGCATCGGCGCAACCACACCGGCTGAGTTCCGCAAGTCGATCGAGAAAGATCGCTCGCTTGAGCGCCGCTTCCAGGCAGTAAAGGTTCCCCCCCCCAACGAGGCTGACGCGGTGAAGATTCTCATGGGCATCAAGGAACGCTACGAGAAGTTCCACGCAGTGAGCTACACCGACGACGCCATTGAGTTCTCGGTTTCGCACTCGAGCCGATATATTCCCGATCGCTTCCTGCCCGACAAGGCCATCGACCTGATCGACGAGGCCGGGGCGCGGGTGAAGCTGCGCCAGACCTCATTACCCGATGAAATTACAGAAGTGCAGAAGCGCATCAAGTTCATCGTGCACCGCATGGACTCGGCAATCGCCAATCACGAGTTCGAGAAGGCCCGCTTCTACTCCGACGAGGAACGCAAAGAGCGCGAGAACCTGCGCGCGCTGCGCGACAAGTACCACCTGGACGACTCGGCCAGCGGCATCGTCGGCCGCGAGGACATTGAAGACGTGGTCAGCCGCTGGACGGGTGTGCCCATCACCAGCATCAAGGAAGAAGAGACGCAGAAGCTGCTGCGCGTGGAAGAAGAGCTGCACAAGCGCGTGATCTCGCAGGATAAGGCCATCAGCGCGCTGGCCCGCGCCATTCGCCGCTCGCGTGCGGGACTCAAGAGTCCAAACCGGCCCATCGGCTCGTTCCTCTTCCTGGGTCCAACCGGCGTGGGTAAAACAGAGATGGCCCGCACGCTGGCGCAGTTCCTGTTCGGCAGCGACAAAGCGCTCATCCGCTTCGACATGTCAGAGTTCATGGAGAAGCACTCAGTATCGAAGCTGATCGGTTCGCCTCCGGGATACGTGGGCTACGAGGAGGGCGGCCAGCTCACCGAGCGCGTCAAGCGTTCGCCGTATTCGGTGGTCTTGCTCGACGAGATCGAGAAGGCGCATCCAGATGTCTTCAACATCCTGTTGCAGGTATTTGAAGATGGCCAGTTGACCGATGGCCTCGGCAATACGGTCGACTTCAAGAACACGATCCTGATCATGACGTCGAACATCGGCGCCAAGTACCTGGTGAAGGAGAAGAAGGCGCTCGGCTTCCACGGCGATAGCGATGATCAGGTCAACGAAGCTGTTGAGAAGAATGTTATGGCCGAGGTAAAGAAGGCATTCAACCCTGAATTCCTTAACCGCCTCGACGAAACCATTCTCTTCCAGTCGCTCACGGACGCCGACCTGATTCAGATCGTGGAGCTTTTGGTTCAGCAGCTGAACGGCAATCTGGCACAGAAGGCGATCACCATCTCGGTGACCGAAGAGGCCAAGAAGTGGATTCTGGAGAAGACCCTGGGCGACCGTACCTACGGTGCGCGTCCGTTGCGCAGGGCTTTGCAGAAGTACATCGAGGATCCGCTTTCAGAGGCACTTATCGCCGGCCAGATTTCGAGCCGGCCAGCATTCCTCGAGGTCTATCTCGATGCCAACCAGCTCTTCTACCGCCCGGTGAGCGCTGACGAGTCGAACAGCGAAGAGAAGCCGGCGGGAATTGCGCTGACCAGCATCTAAATCTACAACCAGCAAAACAGGAAGCCCCGGCCGCTCGCCGGGGTTTCCTGTTTTCAGCTCCCAACCGGTGTGCGATAGCCTGACAGGGATGCTCGATACAAACGCCATCAACGCCGCACTGACCGGCACGATCTTCGCTGGCAAGCTGCACCACCTGCGCACGACCGGGTCCACCAACATCGACGCGGTGGCCGCCGGACGTGCAGGCGCGCCACACGGTTCAGTATGGATTGCGGACGAGCAGACGGCTGGCCGGGGACGTTCGGATCACGAATGGCTCTCGACGGCGGGCGAGGGACTCTATGTAAGTGTGCTGCTGCGCCTCGGGATTCCACCGGCGCGGCTGTTGCTGCTGCCGCTGGCGTCAGGGCTGGCGGCTGCGCAATCGGTTCGCACTGCGGCGGGCCTCGAAGCCGATCTGCGCTGGCCCAACGATCTGCTCATCGGCCCGCGCAAGATCGCCGGCATACTGGCTGAAGCGGCGAGCGGATTCGCTGTCGTCGGCATCGGCATCAATGTGCATCAGCAGAGCTTTCCTGACGGGCTGGCAACTCCGGCCACCTCGCTCGATCTTGAGACAGGCAAGCGAATCTCGCGGCAAGCAGTGCTGGTGGAACTGCTCAAAGCGCTGGCGCGGGAGGCCGAGGCTTTGGCCAATCTGGCCCTGGCAATCGAGATTCCCGACCGCGTAGCCCGAATGTCTACATGGATCACTGGCCGCAATGTCGAGGTTCACGGGCCGCAAGCCTGCACCGGCACCACGGCCGGCCTAGACGAGCACGGCTTTCTGCGCGTCGAGACCGCCAAAGGAATATTCACCGTACAAACCGGCGGAATTCGCGCTGCGTCGCCCGATTCCTCTACCATGGAGTGAGTCATGCTACTTGTACTCGATGTCGGCAACACCAACATTAAGCTGGGCCTCTACCGGCTCGACGGCCGGGAGCTGGTTGCGAACTGGCGTCTAACCACGCACGTTCAGACCACGGACGAGTACGGCGCACTACTGCTGCGCATGTTCGAACTGCGCAAGATCGACCCGGCCTGCGTGAAGCACATCATTATCTCGTCGGTAGTGCCGCCCATCGACTTTACTTTGCGGCAGATGTGCCAGGTGTACTTCCATCTCGAGCCGCTGGTTGTCTCAGCGCTCATGGATTCAGGTTTGACGCTCAAGATCGACCACCCGAACGAGTTGGGCGCCGACCGCCTGGCCTGCTCGGTAGGCGCTGTGGCGCGCTACGGCGGCCCTGTGATCGTTGTTGAGTTTGGCACGGCTACCAAGTTCGAGGTCATCACCGAGAAGCTGGAGTACATCGGCGGAGCCATTGCGCCGGGGTTGAGCCTGAGCGCCGAAGCCTTGTTCTCCCGCGCCGCCAAGCTGAGCCGCGTCGACATCCGGCGGCCGGAGAAGGTGATCGGGACCAACACAGCCGGCCACGTACAGACCGGCCTCTACTGGGGCTACACCGGACTGGTCGACGGAATCCTGGAACGCATCGTGGCGGAGTTGGGTACGCAGCCGCGCATCGTAGCCAGCGGCATCATGGCGCGCATGATCGCTACCGACTCGCGCTTCATCACCGAAGTCGACCAGATGCTCACCCTCGATGGGCTGCGCATCCTGTGGGAGCGCAACCAGGGCCCGGCGAAGTGAGGCGCTAGCCGTGCGCAACTATTTCAACTACTTCACCGAGATCGAGGAACGCTTTCAGCAGCGGCGGGGTTCGCTGCTGCTGCTCTCGACGATCGACTGGGCGCTGATCGAGAGCTGGAGCGAGGCAGGCATTCCGCTTGAAGCGGTGCTGCGCGGCATCGACGCGGCCTTCGACAAATACGAAGCCCGGCAGCAGCGCGGACGCGTGAGGCGCATCAACGGTCTTGCGTGGTGCTCGCAGGCGGTAATGGAGGCGGCTGAAGATCTGAAAGAGGCGGGGGCAGGCAGCACGCCCGTTACATCGGCTGCGCGCGATTCTGGATTCGAGCACGAGCGCGTGGCCGCGCATCTGGATGCGGCGGCTGCAGCACTCGACTCCGCGGCAGATGCACCTGAATCCTGCCGCGCCACAGCAATCCGGCTGAGAGAGCTGGCCGTTGCGGTGCGAGGCACAGATGCGCCCGACCTGGAGTCGCTGGAGCGCTCGTTGACTGTGCTTGAAGAAAAACTCTACGCAGCACTCACTGCGGCTGCGCCCGAGGAATTACTGGTCGGGCTCAAGGAACACGCCGCCAGAGAGCTTGCGCCCTACCGCGGTCGCATGAACGTTACGCAGCTGCGCCAGGTGGAACATCAATTTGTGCAGAAGCAGCTGCTCGTCCACTACGCGCTACCGCGCCTTAGCCTTTTCTATATGCGTCAACAATGAAACCACGTCGTCCAGTTACACGCACTCACGATCGCGCACCGAAACCTCCGCAGCCCGGCCCGCCCGTGCTTGTACATATTGAAAAGCCCATCTACGGCGGTTCGTTTCTTACACGGCTCGATGGCAAAGCGATCTTTGTGCCGCTCGTGCTGCCCGGCGAGCAGGCGCTGGTGCGCATCGTTGAAGGCAAACGCGGCTACGCGACGGCAGAGGTCGAAGAGATCGCCGCGGCTGCTCCCGAACGCATCGCTCCCCGCTGCCCGCACTTTGCGGTCTGCGGCGGATGCAACTACCAGCACGCAAGCTACGAGAACCAGCTCGTCTTGAAGCAGGCGATTCTGCGCGAGACGCTGGAGCGCGCCGGAGTAGCGCCGCCCGAACAGATTGAAGTGTTGGCCGCCGAGCCCTGGGGCTATCGCAATCGCATCCGGCTCGCTCTCGATAGCAACGGCGAACCGGGCTATCGCGGCCGGCGCTCTCACACGGTTGTCCCCATCACAGAGTGCCCGATCGCCGCACCGCTACTGGTCGCGGCGGCGAAGGAGCTTGCGCTGCTGATCAGGGAATTGCTGCCTGCATTATGGCCCGCCGAGATTGCTCTTTTTTGTGACCGTGACGAAACCGCTTTGTTGGCCAGCATCATCGCCGCGCAACCGGTAAAGGTGGACCTTGCGAAGCTCTGCATTGCGATGAAGGAGCGCGTGCCCGCGCTGCAAGGGATGGAACTGGTCGCCGAGGACCGCGAAGGCAACCAGCAGACACTTGCGCAGTGGGGCAACCCGTCTCTGGTATATCGTGCTGCGGACTTCGACTATCGCGTTGATCGTGGCGCATTTTTTCAGGTGAACCGCTGGCTTGTGGATGCACTCACAGACCGCGTTACGCAGTGCCGCAGCGGCAAGCTTGCCTGGGACCTCTACGCAGGAGTGGGCCTGTTTGCGCAGCAGCTCGCAGCAAGCTTTGAGCGAGTAGTCGCCGTTGAGGTTGCGCTGTCTTCGCGGGCTGCACTTATGTCGAATCTCAGCGGCACGAATGCCGAGCCGATTCTCGCTTCGACGCTCGAGTTTCTAAAACGTAAACGGACAGGAACGCGGCCCGATCTTATCGTCGTAGACCCGCCGCGCACCGGACTTGGTCCTGAAACGGTCGCACTGCTGGCCGCTGTGGAAGCTCCGAAAATCGTGTATGTCTCCTGCGATCCGGCGACTCTGGCACGCGATCTGCACGGCCTCATCGCCGCGGGCTATGCGATCGATGCGATCGCGCTTGCCGATCTCTTTCCCCAGACGTATCATCTGGAGACAATCGTCGAACTCAGCAAACGATGACTTGCCCGGCGAAAGCCGGAGCGGTCACGCACTGTACTAGCCGGATCTCTTTCTCCAGGTCACATACGTTTGATCTGCATGGCGACCACACAAATCAGTCTCGGCACGCGTTCCGGAGGTGCAGCTCCCACTGCATCCGCGGGCGTGCCTCTGTTTCACGCTGCGTGGCTGTTCGCCTGCGGCATTGTGCTGGCGCACTGGTTCTGGTTCCGCCCCAGTTTGGCTCTTGTTGCGTTGGCTCTTGGGGTTCTGCTATGCGTGACAGCCGCGCTGCTTGCACAGCGCATTGTGTGGCTCCCGCTGGCGCTGGTGTGGTTGCTGGCCGGCGCGTGGAGTGCGGAGATGGAGCCGCATCCTGCGCCCGCTCCCACGCTGCGCGTTCTCTCTGATGGACTACTGCGCGTCGTCGAAGGCACGGTGATTGACAGCAGCCCGGTGCGCAGCCAGGTTGAGCAGAATCTCGACGAGCCCTCGCCGGTTGCGCCCGCGCAGCGTATCGATCTGCGCGTGGCGACACTCGAGCAGGTAAGCGATGACGCCGACGAGCAGATTCCTGCCGATGGCGGAGTGCGGCTGACGGTGCGCTGGCCGCAGGGAGCGGAGTCGCGGCCGTTTACGTGCGGGGAGCGCATCCGCGTTGCAGCACGGCTGCTGCCGCCTGAGGACTATCACGATCCCGGCGCGTGGAGCAGCGAGGAGTATCAGCTAGACCAGGGCATTACCTCAAGCGCCTCCCTGACAGCCGACCGAGTGGAGAGGCTGGGCTGGTCGCCGGGAGTGTATCTTACCTGCCGGCTGGGCTTGTTGCAACATGCCGCAACCGACCGCCTGCTGGCGCTGCCCGCTGCGATGCGCCATCTCTCCGGTGCGCTACGCATGAATGCAGAAGATGCTGCGATGCTGGCCGCGATTGTGGCCGGTGATCGCACCTACCTTACCAATTCTTTGCGCGTTGGCTTTGAACGCACCGGCTCGTTCCACATGCTTGTGGTGTCAGGATTTCACTTAGCGATTGTGGCTGCCTGCATCTTCTGGTTCGCGCGGCGATTGCGTCTGCCGCAGCTGCCCGCGACCCTGGTTACTATCGGCGTGTCGTTTGCCTACGCGCTCTTCACAGGCTTCGCCACACCGATTCAGCGCTCGTTCTGGATGGTGGCGCTCTATCTGGTGGGCAGGCTCTTCTACCGCGACCGCAACCCGCTGAACGTGATTGGCTTTGCGGCGCTGTGTCTGCTGGCGGTGAGTCCGCGCAGCCTCTTCGACGCCAGCTTCCAGATGACGTTGCTGGCCGTGGTGGCAATTGCAGGCATTGCAGCGCCGCTGCTCAGCTCTACTGTGCATCCTTATGGAAGTGCGGCTCGCGACCTGCGCCTGAGCGCTCTCGACATCAAACTGGCTCCGCGTCTCGCCGCCTATCGCGTGGTTCTGCGTATGATGGCGGCACGCCTTGCAACGATTGCCGGCGGCTTCGCGGGCTGGCGAGTCTTTCCGTGGATGATTCGCTCAGTGGTGCGCTTCATCGAGTTGGTTCTGATCGCCTATGTGGTTGAGATGGCGATGACGCTGCCCATGGCCATCTACTTCCATCGCATCACGATCTATGCGCTGCCGGTAAATTTGGCTATTCTGCCGCTGCTCACGTTTCTGATGCCTGTTGCGCTGCTCACTCTGCTTGCGCTGGTTGTGTGGCCTCCCATAGCGTTTGTCCCCGGTGCGGTTACAGCGGTGCTTCTGCATCTGGGCGTCGGGCTGGTTCGCCTCTTCGGATCCATGGAAATGGGAGACATTCGCATCCCTGAGCCGCTTCCGGTGCAGCAGGCGGCCTTCTGGCTTCTGCTTGCCGCGGCAATTGCGCTTGCAGCGGGAAACGCTCGGAGGAGATGGATGTTTCATGCGGCCTGGGCGGCGCTGCTCGTGGCTGCGTGCGCCGGAGTTGTTCCGCGGCCCATCGAGCATCCTCGCGGTGCGTTGCTGGTTGAGGCCATCGACGTGGGCCAGGGCGACTCCATGCTGCTGATTACGCCGGATGGCAAGACGATGCTGGTCGATGCCGGAGGCTTCGGCGGAGGTCCGCGCCAGGCTCCGCAGGAGTTCGATATCGGTGAGGAGGTCGTCTCGCCTGCGTTGTGGGCGCGCGGCATACGGCATCTCGACGTGGTGGCGTTGAGCCACGCTCACTCGGACCACATGGGCGGCATGGCGGCAGTGGTGCGCAACTTCCATCCTTCCGAGTTGTGGGTGGGCGATAATCCGCACTTCGCGGCTTACGATGCGCTGCTCAGCGAGGCTGAAGGCTTCGGGGCAAAGCTTCACACACTGCGAGCCGGCGATGCGCTCTCGCTAGGCGAGGTGAAGTTCGAGGTGCTGGCCCCGGTGGACAGTTACCATCCCGGTGTCGAGCCCGCCAACAACGATTCGCTGGTGCTGCACGCAAAGTATGGTGCAACATCGGTGTTACTCGAAGGCGACGCCGAAGCGCCCATCGAAAAAGCCATGCTCTCCGAGACGGGACTTGAGAGCACACTCCTCAAGGTGGGCCATCACGGCAGCGTTACGTCATCGACTCCGGAGTTTTTGGCGCGCGTGTCTCCGCAGTGGGCTGTGATCTCGGCCGGGCCGCATAACCGCTACGGGCATCCCCGGCAGGAGGTGCTGGCGGAGTTGCAGTCGGCGCACACGCGAACATACCGCACGGATATCGACGGAGCTTCGTGCTTTGTGCTGGATGGAAAGACGGCTACGACGGATTATGCGTGCGGGTGGCGGAGCTTGCGTTGAGCCGTCTTGTGTGAGTGCTCGAAATTAGTTCGCGGCTGAAGTCTCTTCAGGCGCGGTCTCGAAGATAACGCCGGCGTCTGCCATGTCAAGGTTGAACTGCCTCTGTTCGCGAATGCTGGCCAGAGAGGTCTGGAGGCATTGGAGCATGGTGGTGGCCCGGCCCACGGAGATGCGATTGGAAGCCAGGGCGAAGAGAATTCGCTGGCTGTTGAGGTCGATGCACGAGGGTTCGGAAGCGGGAACGAGATCGAGCTCGTCTTCGACGGGCTGCGGGGTCTTGCGCGCGGCGCGCCGGGGAGCGGCTTTGGGGCCGTGGTAGTAGCAGTAGGCACTGCCGCCCATGGCGGGGGAGTGGCAGGTGCGGCCGGTAGGCATAAGGTGGCGACAGAGTTTGGAGGCGGCCATCGGATTTTCTCCTTTCGGACAGCTACAAGCCCCCCCACACCCGGGGTGGGGGGGCTGCTAAAGAGATGCAAGTTCCTTCTTTAGAGCGATTTAGCGAACTGACTTTGCTTCGAAGTTCTTTCCTTTGAAGACTTTAGGATCTGAAAGTCCGCCCCAGGGAGCCTGGGTTTCGCCGCAAAGTTTGGCTTCTCAGTTTCAGAGTAGACCGAAAGAGGGAAATGATCGGCAAAGGGGTGGGCGGGAGAATGCTGAGTAGATTGATAGAGATACGGGTAAATGGCAGGGCTAGGGGGTTGACGGGGAAAAGCAGGGACTAGTTGTGCAGTGTCAACAGATTGTTCCTATCGAGACCTGCCCTACTGATAGGGGTGTGGTGGTTAATCCCGGCATGAGGTCTGTGCCAGTTGTATTCGTGTATCCAGGGTAGAAGTTGAGCCGAGCGTTCTGC
>CAIMKZ010000018.1 GCA_903842065.1 uncultured Acidobacteriaceae bacterium
CACTCCAGCTTGAAAGCGCAAACGCCCGATCAGGTATACTTCAACCGCCTGCCAGAATCAATGGCAGCCTAAAAACAAAAACAAGAACTTCCACTTAAGGAAAAGGCAAAAACTGTCCGAACTACCGGGACCACCTCAGTTGCTGCAAGCTTTGATAATTCTTTCAATGACAGCAACCGGAAACTGAGCTGGATGATCTGTTCTTTCAGGTGATGCTCTATCCGTTCCTGACGTTACTTTTGGGAAGAGCCATACATCAGAGGGATTCTTTCCTAATGGGTTGCATTTCAGCTTTCCATTTTTCTTCTGGTTTGGGTACTTTACATTCTGGTCGCGCACATTGTCTAGGTTGAATGTGTATTCAAGCTCGTTCTTGACATACCATAGGAACTTTTCGTTGCGCGGAGAGAAACCGCGGCGCGCGGCAACACCAGCTCCATAATGCCAGATAATCTCCTGGATAAGAAAGAAACGTATTCTGTCCCAAAGCAAATATGGAATCGGAACGGCTCTCGCTTTTCCCGGCTTCTCAATATATCCGAGATTCAACCAGAAGGCACCTCGATCAGAGGTTAAGCGATATAACTCTTCGATCCACTGCTGGCACCAATCTAAATAAGTATTCAAATCCAACGCTTGCTCGTATTCTTTTCCAATATTATAAGGCGGCGAGGTAACCGTCAGATTAATAAGAGACCTTGGCAGTTTGCGCATTGCCAGAAGACAGTCCTGATTGTACAGCCGAATCCCAGGCGCGCAATAGTCCGCAGGACCTAATAACGATTCGAATTGTGCAAAGGCACTGATTGACTCTTCTTGCATTGCGCTCCCTCAGAACTATCCCTAGAGGATCATACCACGACGTGATGACTATAGGTGGCATCTCAGTCTGGTGTGGGGACTTTCCAGCAAGTGCTACATGATTCCCATGTAATTCAAGGAGCGAAGATAGACGGTACCTTGTTCTCCCGCCTCTTCCGCTAGCCAAATAAAACCGTAAGTGATTGTTTTTCAATAGATTTGATCGGAGACGAAATACAATCATAATTTCTCTTGACATAAAGCGCTCTATTGCATAGAGTGCTTTATGTAAGCTTGATTCAGTCCAAGGAGACTACCAATGACAGATTCTCTTCCGACCAATGAACTGGCCGAACGCCTCAACCTCATTGAATCGATGATGGCCGAGGGCCGCCGCAAAGTGGAAAGCTGGAGCTGGACCTTTTTGCTCTGGGGCGTGGCCTACTACATCGCCTTCTTCTGGGGTGGGTGGGGCCACGGCCGCTACGCGTGGCCCATTACCATGCTGGCCGCCGGCGCGCTCACGATGTATATCGTCTCGCGTCGCCGCGCGAGCTCCCCGGCCACGACTCTCAGCCGCGCTATCGGCTCCATCTGGGCTGCCACCGGCTGCTCGTTGTTCATCGTGCTCTGCTCGCTCGGCTACAGCGGACGCCTCTCTGAAGCCCACTCAATGATCGCCGTCTTTGCGGCGATGCTGGGCCTTGCCAACGCCGCCTCCGCCTTGACGCTGCGCTGGAAGGCGCAGATGGTCTGCGCCATCGTATGGTGGGCGGCCGCCATCGTCGCCTGCTACGGTAACGGCTTCGTGCTCATGGTGGACTTTCTTGCCGCGGTCTTCTTCGGGCAGATCGTCTTCGGCATCTACGGCATGTATAACGAGTCCCAGAGGCGCGCGCGGAGCGTGGCCCATGCCTGAGCTGCCAGAGTTGAACCCCGTCATCCACGGCAAGCTGCGCCTGGCGCTGCTCTCGCTGCTCACGGGAGTGGATGAGGCGGAGTTCACCTGGCTGCGCACCAAGACCGGCTCGACGGACGGCAACCTGGGCGCGCAGCTTACTAAACTCGAAGAAGTCGGCTATGTGTCGATGGAGAAGAAGTTCGTCCAGCGCAAGCCGCAGACCACTTACCGCATCACCGAAGCGGGCCGCGAGGCTCTGAGCGAGTACGTGCAGGCCCTCAAGGTCCTGCTCGGCGGAGCGATCTGAAAGACAGTTGTCAGTGGTCAGAGATCAGAGGTCAGTGATCTGCGGTCAGGTCTGTGGCTGGGGTGGGGTTGTGGCGCC
Organism: uncultured Acidobacteriaceae bacterium; assembly: GCA_903842065.1. Taxonomy (GTDB): domain Bacteria; phylum Acidobacteriota; class Terriglobia; order Terriglobales; family Acidobacteriaceae; genus Telmatobacter. Next base: position 2,088 of record CAIMKZ010000018.1, read on the forward strand.
CACCCCGGCGTAGCTCGGATGTGCCACCCGCCTGCTTTTCGTCCCCGCGTTCTGGGCCATGCCTATTGCCGTCAACCCCCGCCCCCTCCCATCTGCCCGTATCTCTTTCAATCGACTCGGCATCCTTCAGCCCACCACTTTGCCGATCATTACCCTCTCGCGATCTACTCTGGAAACTGACAGGCTTGACTCTGGAAACTGACAGTCTTGACGCGCGCCGCAAACCAGGCTCCCGGGGGGCAGACCTTCTGATCCTAAAGTCTTCAAAAGGAAGAACTTAAACGCAAAGTCCATCAGGTAGGCCACTCAAAAGAAAGAACTTACATCCCGTTAGTAGCCCCCCCACCCCGGGTGTAGGGGGGCTATGTGCAGCGGGTTTCCACGGTCCTGCCATCGAATAACTACGAATGAGGGGGCCAGCGGTTCCTTCCGACGTGGCGGACCGAGGCGGAGTGACCGTGGAGAGACCGCGATGAAAAAGACAGGGAACAGTTGTCAGCGGTCAGCTAAATCGTTGTTCCGGCCAGATCGGCGCGGACACGTTTCATAATCCCCAGATAATACGCGAGATTGTGGATCGAGTTCAGCACGGCTGAGAGCGGCTCGCCGGAGTGCATCAGGTGGCGCAGATAGGCCCGCGAGTAGCGCCGGCAAACCATGCAATCGCAGTTGGGATCGGGCGGTGACTGGTCTTCTGCGTATCGCTTGCCCTTGATGTTGATCCGCCCTTCGCTGGTGAACAGCAGTCCATGTCGCGCGGCGCGGGTGGGCAGCACGCAGTCCATCATGTCCACGCCGAGGCGCGCGTACTGCTCGATCTCGTCCGGATAGCCGACGCCCATCACATAGCGCGGCTTGTCTTTGGGCAGCAGCGGCAGAACTTCGGAGATCATCTCGAGTGTCAGATCCCGCGGCTCGCCCACGCTCAGGCCGCCGATGGCGTAGCCGTCAAAGTCCATCTCGACGAGGCGCTCGGCGCACTCGCGGCGCAGATCTGTGTACATGCCGCCCTGCACGATGCCGAAGAGGGACTGCCTGCGCCCGCCCAGCTCCTCGTGCCAGGGAACTTCGTGCTGGTGGGCGCGGAAGTGGTCGATCGAGCGCTGCGCCCAGGCCATGGTGAGCCGCAGGCTCTCTTCGGCGCGCTTACGCTCGGCAGGATACTCGGTGCACTCGTCGAAGGCCATGGCGATATCCGCGCCCAGCGCGATCTGCACGCCCATGGAGTGCTCGGGCGTGAAGAAGTGCGAACTGCCATTGAGGTGCGAGCGGAACTTGACGCCGTCGTCGGTGACCTTGCGCAGTTCGGAGAGCGAGAACACCTGAAAGCCGCCCGAGTCGGTCAGCATGGCGCGCGGCCAGCTGATGAACTTGTGCAGCCCGCCCATGCGGCGGATGGCCTCGTGACCGGGGCGCAGATAAAGATGGTAGGTGTTTCCGAGGATGATCTCTGCGCCGAGCGACTCGATCACGCCCTGCTCGACTGCCTTGACCGTGCCCGCCGTGCCCACGGGCATGAACACCGGCGTCTGGACGGTCTGATGCGGCAGATCGATCTGCCCGCGACGGCCGCCCGCGTCGCTCTCTCGAATTACTTCAAAGCTCAGGCCCACTCCACAATTCTATGCGGTGCATCTGGTGGTGCCGCGGGTGCAATCTGGTTTGAAGCGTCTATCCTTGCATTCTCAGCAGCCCGCGCTTGCGCATCTCGCCCAGAACCCGCTCCACCTTCCAGTCGAGCGCATCGCGCCCGTCTACGCTGATCTCGGCGTTGGCGGCTGAAGGCCGAACGAATTTTTCGCTCGAAGGCCGTACCGTAGCATCGTACTGCGCCTTCACGCTCTCCGGGCTACGTCCTCGTTCCACGGTGTCGCGCTTCATCCGCCGTTCGAAGCACAGATCGTCCGGCGTATCAATATAGACCCGCATCTGGTAGATGGGCACGAGGTCCGCATAGTAGAGCGCGAACAGCCCCTCCACCACCAGAAAACGCCCTGGCTCGACGTGCGTCGTCCTGCCAATCACCCGCGTGTGCGTGGAAAAGTCATAGATGGGCCTCTCGATCGCCTCGCCCCGCGCCAGCGACCCCACATGATGCACCAGAAGTTCGCTCTCGATCAGCTTCGGATCGTCGAAGTTTTGTTTCACCCGCTCGGAGTACGGCATGTGGCCGAGGTCGAGGTAGTAGTCGTCGAGGTGGAAGTGAATGCCTTCGAGCGTTCGCGCGATCTCTCTTGCCAGTGTTGTCTTGCCTGAGCCCGAGCAGCCTGCGATTCCCACTACAACCGGCGGAAACGGCAACCCCGGCGTTACGTTTTCCTTGATCGCCATTCTTACGCTCCGAGTTGTGCTTCCATCTTTGGCATCAGCCGTTTCAACAACCCGGCCAGACGCTGCTCCACCTGGCGTCCGGTTTCAGATACCTCTTCGTGGCTCAGCGGCGTGGCGCTCAATCCTGCGGCCAGATTGGTCACGCAAGAAATTCCGACAACTTCCAAGCCCATGTGCCGCGCGACGATTGTTTCGGGAACAGTAGACATGCCTACCAGCGTGGCGCCAAGTGAGCGGAAGGCGCGAATTTCGGCAGGCGTTTCGAAGCTCGGCCCAGTCGTCGCCAGATAAACGCCTTCGGCGAGATCGAAGCCCTCATCGCGCGCCGCATCTTTTGCAAGATCGCGCAGGTGGCGGCTGTAGGCCTCGGTCATGTCGAAGAAGCGCAGTCCGGCACCGGGCTGGAAGCTGAACCTGGCTTCATTCGGCCCGATGAGCGGATTCCAGCCCATCTGGTTGATGTGGTCGCCGAGAAGCACAAGCTGCCCCTGGCGGTAGCCCTCGGCGATGCCTCCGGCGGCGTTGGTCAGGACAACTGCCCGTACGCCGAGTGCGCCCAGCACGCGCATCGGGAACGTCACTTCAAGCGGCGAGTAGCCTTCGTAGTAGTGGACGCGGCCCTGCATCACGGCAACTGGTACGCCGTTCAATTGTCCGGCCACAATTCTGCCCGAGTGGCCGGCAACGGTCGATTGCGGGAAGTGCGGAATTTCGGCGTAGGGCACAACAACCGGGTGTGCGACCGCATCGGCCACCGCGCCCAGCCCGGACCCGAGCACGATTCCGATCTTCGGCTCAAGTTTGCCCAGCCGCTGACGCAGCAGCGCCGCCGCCTCTATCACGTTCTCGAAGTAGCCCACGAAACAGCCTCCTGCCACCCTCGCCATTTTAGAGCATTTTCGGAATCCACGTAGACTTATTCAGGACTGTGAAAGGTGGCTTGTTCTTGATGAAAATGCCACTTGAGTGTGTGCTTTCGGCCTACTCCAATTCCGAACATGCTGAACCGGCAACCGCGCGCCCATTGCACCGCACTTTGTTCGCGTGCCCGGCCGCGCGAAGATTTATCATTCGATTCGACATATATTGTTGCCAGTTCCGGGGGATGAATGAACCTCAGATTTGCCAGTCTTCTAGCTGTTCTCGCGCTATCGGCGGCGGCCTTTGCGCAGTCGCCCGCTTCACCCGCGCTGCCCTACTCGCCCAGCCTCGACCTCACCTCGATGGACAAGAGCGTCGATCCCTGCGTGGACTTTTACGCCTACTCCTGCGGCGGGTGGCAGAAGGCCAACCCAATTCCACCCGACCAGACCTCGTGGAGCGTCTACGGCAAGCTTTACCAGGACAATCTTCAGTTTTTGCGCGGGATTCTCGATCAGGCGGCCGCCACCAAGACTGGCCGCAACGAGGCAACGCGAGAGATCGGCGACTTCTACGGCGCCTGCATGAACGAGTCGCTGGTGAACCAGCGTGGCCTTGAAGCAATTCGGCCACAGCTCAAATCCATCAACGGCTTGCAAGGGGCGAGCCAGATCGCTCCGCTCACCGCTTCCATAGTGCTACCCTTTGGCGGAACGCTGCTCTTTGACAGCGGCTCCACGCAGGACCCCGACGACTCAGAGAAGGTGATCGCCGACCTTGGCGAGGGCGGTCTGGGCCTGCCCGACCGCGACTACTACACCAAGCAGGACGCCAAGTCCGTCGAGATTCGCGCCCGCTATCTCGTGCACGTCCAGAAGGTCTTTGAACTGCTCGGCGAAAAGCCCGATGCCGCAAAGGCCCATGCCGAGGTAGTGATGCGCATGGAGACCGCGATGGCCCAGGCCTCGTGGACACGCGTCGAAAAGCGCAACCCCTACAACCTCAAAGACAAGCTCGATCTGGCCGGCCTTGAGAAGCTTGCACCCGCCTTCAACTGGCCCGTTTATTTCCGCGAAGCGAAGTATCCCAAGTTTGAGATCGTCAACGTGGAGTCGCCCAAGTTCTTCAAGCAGGTCAACGAGCTGATCAAGACCGAGCCTCTCGACAACTGGGAGGCCTATCTCAGCTTCCACCTCGTAGATGCATACTCGCGCTTCCTTTCGCAGCCGTTTATCGACGAGAACTTCAACTTTTACAACGCCTATCTGCGCGGCGCAAAGGAGCAGCAGCCGCGCTGGCGGCGCTGCGTGCAGTACACCGACTACAACCTGGGCGAGGCCCTGGGTCAGGCCTACGTTGCCAAGGTCTTTTCGCCCGAGTTGAAGGCTCAGGCCCTCGATATGGTCACGCGCATCGAAGACGCCATGCGCGCCCGCGTGCAGCAACTCGACTGGATGAGCGACACGACGAAGAAGCAGGCCGTGATCAAGCTTGAGCGCATGAGGAACAAGATCGGCTATCCCGACAAGTGGCGCGACTACTCATCCATTCGGCTTACCGCCGACGATTTTGCGGGCGATATCGAGCGCGCAGGCGCCTTCGAGCAGCATCGCCAGATCAACAAGATCGGTAAACCCGTAGATCACGGCGAGTGGGATATGTCGGCCGCTACCGTCAACGCCTACTACAACCCCCAGATGAACGACATCAACTTTCCGGCCGGCGTTCTTCAGCCGCCGCTCTTCGATCTGCGCATCGATCTTGCGCCCAACTACGGCGACACGGGCGGCACCATCGGCCACGAACTAACCCACGCCTTCGACGACGAGGGCAGCCAGTTTGACGCCGGCGGCAACCTGAAGAACTGGTGGACCGAGGAGGATCGCAAGAACTTCGACGCCCGCACGCAGTGCGTTGACGATCAGTACTCCTCCTATATTGCAGTGGACGACGTGCACGTCAACGGCAAGCTCACTTTGGGTGAAAACGTGGCCGATCTGGGGGGCGAGATTCTTGGCTATATGGCCTGGCAGGCCAAGACCGCCGGTCTGGATCTGAAGCCCATCGACGGCCTGACCCCGGAGCAGCGCTTCTTCATCGGCTTTGCTCAGTGGGACTGCTCCAACATGCGTCCGGAAGATCTTCGCGTCCGCGCCGCCACCGACCCCCACGCCCCGGGCCGTTTCCGCATCAACGGCGTAGTTGCCAACATGCCGGAGTTCCAAAAAGCCTTCAACTGCAAAGCCGGCCAGCCGATGGTGCGTCCTGAGAAGGAGATGTGCAAGGTCTGGTGAGTGCGCCCGTAGAGTACGGTCGCTGAAACGAAATCGCGTCCCGGAGTAGAACTCCGGGACGCGATTTGCATATAACTGTGTGATTGATTGACCGCAGCAGCCGGCCTTTAGACCAGCGGAGCGATCATCAGCACATCGATAGGAGGCGGAGGCACGATCTCCGGCAGCTCCCCGTGTGCGTAGCAACCCTTGCCGACTTCCTCAAACACGCGATTGACGGTGTCTTCTGTCCGCGTGGAGTTGATGTGCAACATGCGCACCGCGCGCATCACCGTGGAAGATAACAAAAAGCGGTTTTCGATTTTAATCCCAGCCAAAAATACCAGTTCCGATCGCATGTAAGCCCCAATTCCTGCTGGTCTTGCGTTTGCCTGAGCCGGGCTCGTCTCGGTGTAGTCCACTGAACCAGTAAGCTGCGCATCGCAGTCCGCTTCGGAAACACAAGGAGGAGGAGGCTGAAGAAAGGGACAATCCTGCTTATCCCTTAGTTCTCAGCATACGCTGATTCAGACGCTTCTCCTAATCGCTGCCGGGAACCCGCGCAACTCCTTTAGATCGGCGAAAGCCCTCGTTTCGGCCGGCAGCGATGAGCCGCCGCTATCATCTACTCCCCCCTGGCTGTTCCGAGTAGTGATACACTGGATACTGGTCGTCGAATCCGACTTGGTGTTCTTGCCTGTTCTGCTATCCCGCTCGACTCGCAATCAATTCCACTAGAGTTCAGCGATACTTCAGGCAACACAAGGAATAGCAATGGAACAGGGAATCGTTAAATGGTTCAATGACGCGAAGGGCTTTGGCTTTCTGAGCCGCGCCAACGGCGAAGACGTGTTTGTGCATCACACCGCCATCAAGAGCAGCGGATTCCGCTCGCTCAAGGAAGGCCAGGCGGTCCAGTTCGACGTAGTGAAGGGCCCCAAGGGCTGGCAGGCTGAGAACGTTCAGGTTCTCTAATATCAGCTTCCGCCGGGAAGAAGCTGTCAGCGGCCTCTTCCCAATTCTCGCCCGTCTGTGCCGGGATTACGGAAATCACTGCCGCCGTCGGCTCTTGCTGTCCGGTTCATTGTAAGGCGTGAAATCTTTCGCACATCCTGCCAACCCCTTGCCTGATCGCAGAAGCCGATTCGTTTCCCAACTACGGCGGACCCTGCCTGACCCGGTGATCGTAAAACAAGTCAACCAGCGCAAAGGACTCTGCCGCGGATCTCTAGAATGCGTTCTATTGAAACCGGGTAACTCGGCAAGGTCCCATCCCACTTCGAACGCAGTACAAAACAGAAGCACCGGTGAAAGGAACACAATGGCTGAAGATCAGCACCTCCAATGCAGTGATTGCGGGCAATCGTTTACGTTTACGTCAGAGGATCAAGAGTTCTTCCGTGATCGCGGCTACTCGGCGCCCAAGCGCTGCAAAGCATGTCGCGCGGCAAAGAAGAATGAGCAGTCGGGCGGCGGCGGCGGCTACGGTGGCGGCGGCTACGGCGGCGGTGGCGGCGGCTACCAGCGCAGCGCAACGCAGGAAACCAGCGTGATCTGCTCCGGTTGCGGACAGCAAACCACGGTTCCATTCGAGCCCCGCGGCGATCGTCCCGTGTACTGCCAGACCTGCTTCCAGTCTCGTAAACCCAGCGGCGGCGGCAACAGCCGGCGGAGCTTTGGCCGAGGCCGTTAGAGCATCTGAATTATCTGCACGGATCGGGCCGCACTCTTCCTTTCAGAGTTGAGGCGGCCTGCGATCCCTGCATATGGTTTCCACTTATCTTCCCCTGTTCGCGGCGTCATGAACTGACCGCGGACTGCGCCGGGTTCCGGCCGTCCGCTCCCGGTCGTCTCATCTCCGCTTTAGACGGCCCAACTTTCTATCCAGGAGTACCTCATGAAAAAAGAAGTGCCGCGCGACAAGTTCTACCTCAAATCGCTTCATCAGGAGATCGACTTCTACGATCGCAAAATTGCCTACCTGGAGAATTACCTCCAGTTCGACACGGACGCCGATCGCGAGGGCGCCAAGCATAAGCTGATCACGAAGCGTGCTTCGCTCGCCGAGACGGCAAAGATTCTGGTTGCGGACGGAGTTGAATTCAATCCCTCTGAGCTTCCCCGGTCGTTCCAGGCTGCTGAAGCCGCCGCCCAGCCGCCGCTCGCTGTTTAGTCAGCGCGGTAGTGGCAGCCGCGGCTCTCCATGCACTGCCGAGCCTGCTCCAGAATCAGCCGCGCCGTTACGATCCCGTTGCGCAGGCCGATCATCGCATCGCTGATCTCGCACTTGTGATAGAAGCGGTCGATCTCGAGATCGAGTTCGCTCAGCACGCGCCACGCGCGATTCATCCGCTTCTCGCTTCGGATCAGGCCCACATAGTTCCACATCGTCTGTTTGATGGTCAGCCAGTCCTGCGCGATCAGCGCCGGGTCGGCTGGCTCGGTCTCGTACTGCCACGGAGCGATGCGCGGAAACTCAACGCCCGCGCCCGAACGTACGCGCTCCGCCGCTCCAGCCCCTGCTCGCGTACCCCACACCAGACATTCGAGCAACGATGTGCTCGCCAGCCGGTTGGCGCCGTGCAGTCCTGTGCAGGCCACTTCGCCGGCCGCGCGCAGCCGGTCGATGGTTGTGCGCCCGTCGCCATCAACAACCACTCCGCCGCAGCTGTAGTGCGCCACGGGCACCACGGGAATCGGCTCGCGCGCCATGTCTATGCCTTGCTCCATGCAGGCCGCGTAGATGCCGGGGAACCGCTCCCGCAGCTCTTCAGGCTTGCGGTGTGTGATGTCGAGATACGCGCAGGGATCGCCGCTCTCGAGCATCACCTGGTAGATCGCCCGCGCCGCCACATCGCGCGGAGCAAGCACTCCGTCGGCGTGGAAGCGCTGCATGAACTCGTTGCCGTGCCGGTCGACCAGCCGGCCGCCCTCGCCGCGCACCGTCTCCGAGATGAGAAACCTTCCGCCCGGCGCATAGAGCGCAGTGGGATGAAACTGCACGTACTGCATGTTGATGATGCGCGCCCCGGCCCGCCAGGCCATCGCGATGCCGTCGCCGCGAGCGCCATCTGGATTGGTGGTGTGCAGAAACACGCCGCCCACGCCTCCCGTGGCTAGAATTGTCTCCCGTGCGAGGATGGGAGCGATCTTTCCGCTCTTCTGGTCGAGCACATACGCGCCCTCGCAGGCCAGCGGACGGTACACGTCCGTCGGCTCAAGCGAGTGGTGCGCCGCTGTCAGCAGATCGACAGCCGTCGCGCCGGTCAGCAGCGTAATCTTCGGGTGGCTCCGCACGCGCTCGAAGCACGCCAGCTCGATCGCCTTGCCTGTCTGATCCTTACAATGAATGATCCGCGCCAGCGAGTGCCCGGCTTCGCGCGTCAGATGCGGATCGCCGGAGCCATCCGGCGCCAGGTCGAAGGGAACCTGCATCTCCTCTATCAGAACTTTGCGGACGAGATCGGGCCCTTCGTAACTGAGTTCCGAGGCTGCCGCGCGGCTCGATAGTCCCGCGCCTGCTGTCAGAATGTCATCGACCAGCAGCTCACGGTCTTCACCGGGCGCGCGATAGATGATGCCGCCCTGCGCGTGATAGGTGTTGCTCTCCGACGGCCCTGCCGCGCGAACCACGAGCGTCACCGAGCAGCCTCGACGCGCCGCCTCCCACGCAGCGGAGAGCCCAGCCAGGCCTCCGCCAAGCACCAGCACATCGGTTTGTTCGGGAAAGTTCATGGGCCTCACTCGGGTTCGATCTCAAAGCTCAGATCAACAGACGGTGTTGAATGCGTCAACGCCCCGATACTGATCCAGTCCACGCCGGCCTCAGCGTAGCTGCGCACATTGGCAAGCGTGATCCCGCCTGAGGCCTCTGTCAATATCTGCTTACCGGATTCACGCACTATCCCTACGCACGCGGCCGTTTGTACCGGCGTCATGTTGTCGAGCAGGATCACGTCGGGTGCGCCTTCGATCGCGGCCCACAGTTCATCCTGATTTGTCACTTCGATCTCGATCCACGCCGCCCGGCCGCGTTGCGGAGCAACAGCTTCGAGAGCCGCCTTCACGCCGCCCGCCACGCGGATGTGGTTCTCCTTGATGAGCACTGCGTGGCTCAGATCGCGGCGATGATTCTGCCCACCGCCTACCGCGACCGCGTACTTGTCGAGCGAGCGCAGTCCTGGCATCGTCTTGCGTGTATCCAGAATTCTTGCGCCTGTGCCTTCCACGGCCTTCACGTAGCGCCGAGTGGCAGTAGCGATTCCGCTCATCCTCTGCACCAGGTTCAGCGCTGTGCGCTCGCCGCCGAGCAGAGCCCTCGCCCGCGCCCGAACGCGGATCGGAATCCGCCCCGGCTCGATCTCCTCGCCTTCGGCCGCGCTCATCTCAATCTGCGCCTCCGGGTCCAGCAGCCGAAACACTGCCGCGAAGACCTCAGTGCCGGCCAGCGTTAGCGCGGCCTTGGCCAGCAGTTCACCACGAGCATAGCGCTCAGCTCCAACGATGGGCTCGGTGGTGATGTCGCCCGCCGGCATATCCTCGGCAAGAAAGCGCCGAAGCTCTTCGCTATTGATTGGTGGTTTCAGAGTCTCTTCCATCACTTCCTTCGAAATTTCTTAACGCCGCTGTCTCAGCTCATCTCCAGCATTCGCTGCATGGGCTTCAGTGCTGCCTGACGCAACTCCTCGTCGATCCGGATCTCCGGGCCGCGCGTCGTCATGCATTCGTAGAGCTTCTCCATCGTGTTCAGCCGCATGTGCGGGCACAGGTTGCACGCGCAGTTGTCGTTAGCCGGTGCGGCGTGAAACACCTTCTCCGGGCAGGCCTTCTGCATCTGGTGCAGAATCCCGCTCTCGGTCACCACGATGAACTCCCGCGCTTCCGATCCAGAGGCGAAGTTCAGCAATGCCTTCGTAGAACCCACAAAATCGGCGTGCCGCAGAACCGCCTCGTCGCACTCCGGATGGGCGATGACCAGCGCCTCGGGATGCCGCACCTTCAACTGCACCACGGCGCGCTCGCTGAACATATCGTGCACGCTGCACGTGCCCTGCCACAGGCGCATCTTGCGGCCTGTCTTTTTCTCTAAAAACGCGCCCAGGTGCCGGTCCGGCGCAAACAGAATGGGCTTGTCCTCGGGGATCTGCCGGATGATCTTTTCCGCGTTTCCCGACGTGCAGATGATGTCGCTCAACGCCTTCACCCCGGCGCTACAGTTGATGTAACTCACCGCCACATGATCTGGATAGCGCTCGCGCACCGCGCGGAACTGCTCTGCCGGGCAGCCGTCGGCCAGCGAGCAGCCGGCATTCATGTCGGGCAGCAGCACCAGTTTGCCCGGGTTCAGGATCTTCGCCGTCTCGGCCATGAACACGACGCCGCAGAAGACAATCACATCGGCCTGGGTCGCAGCCGCCTGGCGAGATAGCTCCAGGCTATCGCCCACAAAATCCGCCAGATCCTGAATCTCGGAGTCCTGATAGTAGTGCGCCAGAATCACCGCGTTCAACTCGCGTTTCAACCGCGAGATCTCAGCCACATAATCGACAATCACAATTCACAATCCATTTCAGATTTTCTAAATATCTTGCGTTTCTCTATGCTAATTCATTGCCTATGAGCCATTCAGGAGTAGCATCCAGGGAACGGATGCCACAGTGTGCGCGCATCAGGCCGAGGGATCGATGCCCGTCGATGGTCATAAAATTGAGAGCTTGGGCGAAGGCCCTCTAGACGAAAAAGCCCCACCTTCCGGTGGGGCTTTTTCGTCGTGCATTCCGCTGTACGGCCTAGTCGTAGTACTCCAGGCCAAGGTGCGTGATCAGGTCCGCGCCCATGATGTGCCGCAGGGTGTTCTTCAGCTTCATCGACTGGATG
>CAIMKZ010000019.1 GCA_903842065.1 uncultured Acidobacteriaceae bacterium
CTTGCCATCCGCTCTCGACTCCAAACCGTGGTTCGTGCATTCTTGTGATAGTCCATCTGGTCTCCTGCTTCGCTGAGTCTTCGCAAACACAGCTTTACAGGTCTCGATCAGATGGACAATCTATTGAAACATCACAACTAGTTGTCCGCGGGTATGGAGGCGGATTCGAGTTCGGTCTGCTGGATGATTGTGTCTTCGAGTGCGGACATGGTTGCGGGCAGGCGCATGGAGAGTTGAAGCAGGTTGGTGTCGGCTCCGCCAAGCATTGCGACACCACGAATGGGAGAGTCGTTCTTCTGGAGCCGGGAGTTTGTGCCGAGGCCGGTAGTTTGAGGCGGGGTCTCATACTCGACAACCTCGCTGCCGTGGTAGGTGAGTTTATCGGTTGGGTAAGGGCCTCGGGGAAACTCGGTGGCTGGTTCGATTCTCTCCGCGATCACACCGCGTACAAATGCCATGTGCTCGGGGAAGACGCGGGCGATCATCCGCGCCACCGCGAACCTGCCTGAGGTTCCGCCAACGGAAACCGAGATTTGAATCGCGGGACCGTCGAAGCCCTTCCAGTTATTGGAAAATGGCGCATTGGGATCAATTGGGACCGGTGTGACAAAGAGCGTGGAGCCGTTGGAACCGTAGACTCCAAAGCAATGCCAGCCCCGTGGCGCGAGCACGCCGATGCCATCCGAAGCCTCGTACCAGGCAAGCTGCCGGGCGAGCGGCGGCGCGATGGAAACCAGGTGGGGCTTGCCGAGCGGTGGATCGGTGGGCCCGGTCTGCCCGTCCGACGCGCAGCCGACGAAGGGAACCGTCACCGGCGCTTTTGCCGACGCGCCTGCGGTGCGTGCCGATTGCGCGAATATCCCAAATGAAGCGCAGAACAGCATCGTTCCCAATGCGATGAACGAAGCTGACCTGCTAAGACTCATGTTCCTCATCATATCCGGCCACGAACGGACGTTTGTGATCCCCGATCCCTGACCCCTGTCCCCTGACCTTTTATCCTCGACATATGGAGAAGATTGCTGCCGGCCAGACACTGCTGATCGATGCCGACGATACGTTGTGGGAGAACAACATCTACTTTGAGCGGGCTATCGCCGCGTTCACTAGCTTTCTTGACCACCGCGAGCACACGCCCTATGAGGTTCGCCAGACGCTGAACGCCTGTGAGCGAGCGAACATTCTTGCCCACGGCTACGGCCTCGCCAGCTTTACGCGCTCGCTGGTGGATTGCTTTGAGCGGCTGAATCCCGAGCCTACGACCGACGACCAGCGCGAGCGGATTCGCGGATTTGCCCGCGCCATCGCTGTGCAGGAGATCGAGCTGCTGGCTGGCGTGGATGAGACGCTTGGCGAGCTGGCCAGCCGGCACCGGCTGATTCTGATGACCAAGGGCAACCACGCCGAGCAGGCCGACAAGGTATCGCGCTCGGGACTGGCGCGCTATTTTTCAGCAGTCGAGATTGTGCCTGAGAAGGAGCCGGCGATGTACAAAGCCGTGCTTGAACGCCACGGGCTGGACACGCGAACCACCTGGATGCTCGGCAACAGCCCGAAGAGCGACATTAACCCGGCGCTGGCGGCAGGGCTTAACGCGGTGTTCCTGTTCCATAAGGACACCTGGGTGCTGGAGCACGCCGAGCTGGACCCGGCGCCCGCCGGGCAGACGCTGATCGAGCTGGATGCGTTCCCGAAGCTGGCGGCCTATTTCTGAGGGCGGCCCCGGGTTTGACTCCGGGCGGTCCGTCGTAGACAATAGAGAAGTTGTATTCCTTCCTTTGTGGGCCTGTGGCGCAGTTTGGGAGCGCGCTTCCATGGCATGGAAGAGGTCGTCGGTTCGATCCCGACCAGGTCCACCAATAAACTCATCACAATCAGGATTCAGATGATCCTCTCGCCATCTTTCCCGGGCGATTGGCGTCCATTGGATTTGATCCTGCTTGCATGTCGCCATGCAGCCTGCTCCGGTTATCGCCACCAATCGGAGCGCAGCTCTTCGCTCCCCAGCACGTCGGAGGGTACGCCCGGAACAGGAGACCACAGCGGGAGTCCGGGCAACTCCCATAAAGTTTCGGCAGGCTCTTTCCATGGATGCAGGGCGAGATCGAAGAGTCCCCAGTGGATAGGCATGAGAAGGCCCATGCCGCCGAGCGCCGCAAAGATGCGCGCGGCGCCCTCGGGGCCCAGGTGAATCTGGTCCCAGAGCGGATTCGAAGCGCCAATCTCCAGCATGGACAGATCGAAGGGCCCGAACTGTTCCCCGATTTCAGCGAAGCCCGGCCACTCTCCGGAGTCCGCGCCATAGTAAACACGGTGCTTTGGCCCGGCGAGCGCGAACGAGGCCCAGAGCGTATGGAAGCGGTTGAGGAGGCTGCGGCCTGAGAAGTGCCGCGCGGGCAGGGCCGTGATCTCGACTGCGCCGACTGTTTCGCTGTCCATCCAGTTCAATTCGCTGCATTGGGCCGCGAGAACGCCAAGCGGTTTGAGGAGCGCCGCGACACCGAGCGGCATGATCCATCGAGCACGGTTGAGCGCAGGGAGCTGGGTCAACGCCCGGATGGTGGATTCGCCGAGGTGGTCGTAATGATCGTGCGAGATGACGACCGCGTCGATGGCTGGAAGATCGTGCAGCTTGAGCGGGGCGGGGAAGAACCTTTTTGGGCCTGTCCAGCGAACAGGCGAGGCGCGCTGCTCCCAGACCGGATCGATGAGGATGCGCGTGCCATCGATCTCAACGATGGAGGTGGAGTGGCCCATCCAGGTGATGCGCAGGCCCGAGCGGGGCTGGGTGGAATAGATGCCGGGATCGGTGCGGAACGGGCCGGGAGCCTGCTGGGGCGATCGCGACCGCGCTCCAAGGAAGAAGCGCGGGCCGATTTTGAACATGATGGAGAGCCCGCCCAGGGTGGTCGGAACCGGATTGAGAAACCGGCGACCCTTGCGCCGAGCGGGTTGAAGGAGCATATGTATTGGATGATATGCGCGGCGGCTGGATTCGAGGGGAACCGGTTGCTGGCCTGCGCGCAACATCGGCGATGACGCCGTTCGGGATGCCGTACCTGTGGAGACGAGGCCTGATTTGTAAATAGAACATAAAGATTCGCCGAAAAATCGATTACGCACAATGTTAAGTGAACAAAAGAAAAGTAGATTCGCTATCCATGCCTGCTTATCCCCGTCCTATAGTTAGTAAAGGTCCCATCCCTGTTTCAGAATTTGCCGAACCCACGACATCCATATTCCCCATCGGAGGTCGACTTCACTTTGCTTTCCCTGTCCAGTGAAGAAAGAGCGTGCATAGAGTCACTCTCCGGAGTGTTTCGCGAATCCCTGCCCATTCCGGTGAGCGGCGATTCCCATCTTGAGGAGGCGCTTCGCCACGTGCTGGATCACCCGGGCAGCTTGATCCGGCCCCGGCTGATTGTGGAGATTGCCGCGGCCTTCGGCGTGGAAGAAGAGCGCGCCACCGATCTTGCCATTGCAATCGAGTACTTCCACTCCGCCTCGCTGCTGTTCGACGACCTGCCGTGCATGGACAACGCGCTGGAGCGGCGCGGAGTACCCTGCGCGCATCGCGTGTATGGCGAGTCCGGGGCGATTCTGGCGGCGCTGGCGCTGATTAATCGCGCCTACGCGCTGGCCTGGCGTGCGGTTGCGGGCAGCACGGCAGACAGGCAGCAGAGAGCGCTTGCTTTCATTGAGCAATGCCTGGGCGTCGAGGGCCTGCTGAACGGACAAAGTATGGACCTGCACTACTCGCAACTGCCGCAGAGCCGGGAGACGACCGATGCGATCGCACGGGGAAAGACGGTTTCGCTCATCCGGCTGACGCTGGTGCTTCCGGCTATGCTTGGCGATGCCACGGCGCGCGAAGAGCAGCAACTGGAACGAATGGCGGCGCTGTGGGGGCTTAGCTATCAGGTTCTGGACGACCTGAAAGACCTGCTGCAAAGCACGGAGCAAGCCGGCAAGACCGTGGCGCGCGATGTACTGCTGGGGCGGCCGAACGCGGCCGTGCTGATGGGCGCCGAAGCCGCTCTGGACCGGGCCGAAAGACTGTTGCGCGCGGGAAGCCGCGCTCTTTGCCGGTTGCAGGCCACGCGCAGTCAACTGGGCGGCCTCAAATCGCTCGGCAACAAACTCGATGAGGAGCTTGCGGGCATGTTGACCAGTTGCAAGCCGCTGGCGGGAGCCTGCCTGTGATCTTTCTCAAGCTGATTATTACGAACCTGATGCGCCACTCGATCCGTACAGTGCTGAGTATGGCGGGAATCGCGTTCAGCGTGGCCGCCATGCTGACGGTGGTGACCATTCTGCAAGGCTCGGTACGCATGTTCTCAGGCATCCTGTCGAGCGACAGCGAGATGATCGTCTTCGAGCGCGATGTGTCGGATCTGTTCTTCTCAAGCGTTCCCGCCGATGCCGCCAGCCGGATTGCGGCACTGCCTACGGTACAGCGCGCCGACCCTGTTTTGTTCGGCATCGTATCAAGTGCAGGGCACCCGATCATTACCTGCTTTGGAGTAACGAAAACCGATGCGCGCCTGGCGCGAGCCTCGTGGGTTGCGGGCGATCCCGGAAGCTTTGGACAGAGCCAGGGAGGCATTGTGCTGGGGCAGCGCGCCGCGGGGTTTCTCAAGGCCGGCGTGGGAAGCACGGTTCCTATCGGCCACTCAAGCTTTCATGTGATCGGAGTTCTGAAGACCGCCAACGGATTCGAGGATGGCGGAGTGTTCATGCCGCTCGGAGATGCGCAGACCTTCTTCCACAAGGAAGGAACATCGTCGGTGGTGACGGTGAAGCTGCGCAATAACAATGACGCCAAGGCCTTCAAGGAATCCGTCAGCGCGCTCAGCGGAAATCTGATTGCGCTTGAGAACGAAGAGTTCTCGCACTCTTACTCGCAGTTCAAGATATTGAAGGCGACGGCATGGGCGGTGGGCGGATGCGGACTGCTGCTGGGCGGCATGGGTATCGCCAACACCATGATCATGTCGGTATTCACGCGGATTCGCGAGATCGCGATTCTGCGCGTGAACGGATTTTCGCGGTTGCAGGTGGGCGGCGTCGTGCTTGGTGAATCGGCGCTGGTTTCAGCCGTGGGGGCGGCCGCTGGGCTGGCGGCGGGCAGCGCACTGCTGTTTGCGCTCAAGAACATCTCTGCGCTCGACGGCTATATCGACGCCACCATGCAGCCGCTTGTTCTTCTGGTGGTAGTGGCTCTGGCGCTGGTCACCGGAATCGCCGGAGCGCTGTATCCGGCCATCTATGCGATGCGCATCCGTGCGGTGGAGGCGCTGCGATTCGAATGAGCGATATGCACAATCCGGTTCCAGCTTCGCAGGCAATCATTCGCACGCGGGATGTCTGGAAGAGTTATGACAACGGCGCGATCGCGGTGTTGAACGGGATCGATCTGGAGATCGAGCCCGGCCATGCGGTTGCGCTTTGCGGCCCCTCTGGCTGCGGCAAGAGCACGCTGCTGCATCTGGTTGGCGGCCTCGACCTGCCCGACCGGGGCACGGTCACGGTGAAGGGCGAAGACCTGAGCAAGAAGCGCGACATGGTGCATTTCCTGCGCCACGAGATTGGTTTCGTCTTTCAGCTGCATAACCTTATCGCCGATCTCACCATGGAAGAAAACTGCCTGCTGCCGGCGATTGCGGCAGGCCGCAGCCGCAAGGCGGCAAAAGAGCGGCTTGGGCAACTGGCCGTGCAGACCGGGATGCAGGATCGTTTGCACCATCGCATTCAGAAACTCTCAGGCGGAGAGCGGCAGCGCACCGCTATCTGTAGAGCCTTGATGAACGAGCCGTCGATTCTGCTGGCCGATGAGCCTACCGGCTCGCTCGACGAACGAACCAGCGGCGCAGTCTTTGAGTTGCTGCTGGGGCTGACGCGCAATCAGGGCGTGACACTGCTGATGGCCACCCACGACCGCGGACTGGCACAGGTCTGCGACCGCATGATCGAGATGCACGATGGAAGGATTTGTGAAGAACGCTGAGACAGGCTTCGAGCGTGTTTCGCCGGGAGTATCGAGCGCCGCGGTCCATGCGATTGCGTGGCTGACACTGGGCAACACGATTGGACTGATGCTCGCCGTGCTGCTGGTGTTGCCGAGGCTGAACTCATTTCTGGGCGAATGGACCTACGGGCGCTGGATGATGGTCCACATGAACGTGCTGCTGTTTGGGTGGTGCAGCCTGCCGCTGATTGGTTTTCTGTTTCGTGTGTACGGGGCGGAACGCGGAGTGACAGCTCAGTGGTGCCGTCCGGCGGTCTGGCTGTGGTCGGCGGCGCTGGTGGCGGGTTCCTGCTCCTGGCTCAGCGGCGAGTCCAGCGGCAAGCTCTTCCTCGACTGGTCGGGCTACTCGCGGGTCTTCTTTCCGGCTGTGATGTTCGGACTCTGGGTGGTTCTCGCGCTCGCTTTTGTACGCGGAGTACGGATCGGGCCGAAGGCAGGCTGGGCGGCAGTGACGGCGAAGATGCTGGGGCTCGTCATTCTGCTGGCTGTGCCGTTTGTCATTTACACAGCTTCAGGGCCCGGCGGATATCCATATATAAACCCCGATACGGGCGGCCCCACAGGCCAGAGCCAGCTTGAGTCTTCGCTGGGGATCGTTCTGCTTCTGCTGCTGCTGCCGCTCGGGATCGCTTCGATAAAGATGCCGACGCGGCGAGGGATTCTGCCGCTGGCCTGGACTGTGTTGATTGTGCAAGCGATGCTTTGTGCGGCGCTGGGACGCGCGGATGCAAGCCATCGCGCACCTGGTCAGTGGCTCGGGGTGAGCAGCCTGATTGTCTGGGCTGCGCTGGTGCCTGCGTACTACAACCTGTTTGCGTGGCGTGCGGAGACGCGGCGCTGGAGGACGGCTTTTCTCGCCTGGTGGATAGGACTTGTCGTCTCCGGATGTATCTTCTTTCTTCCGGGTGTTCTCGACAGGTTCAAGTTTACAGACGGGCTGGTTGGCCACTCGCTCACAGCGGTGGCAGGCTGCCTGACGGCGTACCTGGCATTCATCCTGATCGAACTCACGGGCGACTATGGCGCCAGGCTCTTCAACGCAACGTGGTCCTTTTATGCGTGGAATCTGGGCGTGCTTGCGTACGTGCTGCTCATGACGGTCACAGGATGGATTGAGGGAGCGCATCCCGAGTTCACCTTTGTGCCCGGCATCGCTCGCAACGTGGCGTACTGGATTCGCGTTTTGACCGGAGCGGCGATGCTGGCGGCCTCGCTCGACTGGATGCTGGCCGCTATTCGCATGACCGGTCCCCACGTTGCTGCCATTTCAACCGCTGTGGATGTGGAGGCTGCATGAAACGAACCCTGCTGCTCGGGTATCAATGGCTGACCGCGCTGTCCGATGCCGGAACCGGGATCATGCTGCTGCTTGCTCCCGAATTTACGCTGCGCATGATGGGCGTTCAAGCTCCGGCGGACGCGATCGTCTACATCTCCTACATCGGCGCATTTGTTTTTTCTGTCGGACTGGCTTGCCTGTACGGAGTGCGCCTGCTGACGCGGCGGTGCGAGCCGGTGCGGCTTGAGACGGTCTGGCTGATCACTGCAATCGCGCGCGCCATGGTGGCTGCATACGTTGCTTCCAGCGTCGCAACTCTGCGTCTGGAGCCGGGCTGGATCGGCGTCGCGCTGTTCGACGGCGCCTGCGCGGTGGTGCAGGTTGTTGGTGTGCGAAAGGGGTGGCTGCGTGCGTCGTGCCAGTGAGAGGCTGGACGGATGGCGCGGCGCGGCGCTGGTCGCCATCACCTACGTTTATTTTCTGATCTTTGCCCAGTTCGCGTTTCTCGCCCGCCTTGGCGAGTGCGGAGTGGCAGAGACGGCGCTGAAGACCGTTATGGCGGCGATGGCCGCAGGCGGCGTACTCTTCAGCCTGCTCACACCGGCCCTTGTGATTCGCTTTGCCGCAGCGCGGTTGCTTCGCTTCGGATTGGCTGCCTGCGCACTGGCCGCACTCCTGTCACTTGCCCCGTTAAACTATCCCGCCGCGATTGCCGTGGCCTTTTTAGCAGGATCCGGTCTCGGCCTGCTCACCATCACAGTCGTTTCGCATCTGCCGCGCTGGGCGGGGCGGCGCAATCCCGTACTCATGGCCGGTGTCGGCGCCGGCATCGCCTACTTTATCTGCAACGTCCCGGCTGTATTCACAGCTTCGCCCAGCAGTCAGGCGCTGCTCGCGGCACTGCTCTGTGCGGCCGGGCTGTTGCTGCCAGCGGAGGTTGCGGAGACGGAAGAAGTTCCAGCTCCAGCCGCCGCGCTTTCCTTTCGGCTGGCGCTACTGAGTTTTGCCGCGCTTGTTTGGCTCGACTCGGCCGCGTTCTACATCATTCAGCACACCGCCGCACTCAAGGCCGGCACATGGATGGGCGATCTGCATCTCTGGGCCAACGCCTGCATCCATCTGGCTGCCGCGATCCTGGCCGCGCTGCTGCTTGGGTCGCGGCGAGTGAGTCTGGTGCTTGCAGCGGCTGTACTGGCGCTGGGATTTGCCTGTATCTTGCTTCATCGTCCAGATCTGAGCCTGTCTGCCTCGTTGTTCTATCCCGCAGGCGTCTCGTTCTACTCGGTTGCGCTGGTTGCTTATCCGGCGTTTCTGAGCGGCTCTGTTTCACTCCGGGACCGCGCGCGCCGCGCGGGATGGATCTACGCGCTGGCGGGTTGGGTGGCTTCGGCACTGGGCATCGGCATGGGGCAGCACCTCGGAGAGGTGCCGGTGCTCTTCGTTGCCATCGCCGGAGCCGTGGTGCTCGTGCCCGCACTGCTGATCTTGCTGCACACACGCACGCGTGAAGCGGCGGTGGCCGCGTTGGCAGCAGTACTGGCATTTATCGTTTGGCGGATGCTTCCCGCCACACCGATCGCCGTGCCGGCCGCTGCGGCGGAGCGTGGCAGGCAGGTATACATCTCAGAGGGCTGCATCAGCTGTCACTCGCAGTATGTTCGGCCTGGCACCGCCGACCAGTTGATGTGGGGCCCGGTGCAATCGCTCGAACAGGTTCACCAACAGTCGCCGCCACTGATAGGCAATCGCCGCCAGGGTCCGGACCTCGCCGAGATCGGATCGCGTCGTTCGCCTCTTTGGCTGAAGGCGCATCTCATCGCGCCGGCGTCTCTGAGCAGCGACTCACCTATGCCTTCGTATGCAGTTCTCTTCCGCGATGGCCGCGGTGACGATCTTGTTGCCTACATGGCCAGCCTCGCGTCTCGCGACTCCGCACAGGCGCAGATGCAGGCGGCGTGGCAGCCGCCAGAAATCGCCTGGCAATCTGCAAGCGCCGATGACGGTGCGACTCTCTACAAGCGCCATTGTTCAACGTGCCACGACAGCGGCGGAGAGGTGCGCCAGCAGTGGGCCGCCCAGTTCAATCACTTTCCGAAAGATCCGCCGGCGATGCACGCATACGCCGGCAAGCACTCTCGCGCGCAACTGGCCCAGGTCGTTCGCTTTGGCATTGCCGGTACGGACATGCCCGGACACGAGTTTCTCAGCGAAGGCGAGATTGCTTCTCTCGCCATCTGGCTGTCGCAGTCCCCTGCGCAGCCGCTTCCCCTCACAACCGAGACTCACTAGGAGACAGAATTAGATGAAGACATTTGCAAAGACTCTCTCGATCGCCCTCGCTCTGGCATTTGCATCGTTGAGCGCATCTGCGCAGCAGCAGACCTTTACCGTGAATCCCGAGCAGAGCAGCGTGGCCTTCGGCCTTACCGGCACCGGGCATGAAGTCCATGGCACTTTCCACGTGAGCAGCGGCGCAATCCAGTTTGATCGCACCGCAGCACAGATATCCGGCTCCATTGTGGTTTCGGCGGCGAGCGGCGACAGCGGCGACAAGGGACGCGACAAGAACATGCACAACGCAGTGCTCGACGTGGAGCACTTTGCCGATGTGACCTTTGAACCAAAGAGCTACACGGGGACGATTGCGCCCAACGGGGACTCAACCATTCAGGTATCGGGAATCTTCACGCTGCACGGCACGCCTCATCCCATTACCGTGCCGATGCAACTGCACTTCGAAGGTTCAGCCCTGAACACCAAGGGAAGCTTCGTTGTGCCTTACGTGCAGTGGGGCCTGAAGGATCCAAGCATCATGATTCTCAAGGTTGCCAAAGAGGTACACGTCGATCTCAATCTATCCGGCAGTATCGCTTCTGGTAAATAATTCGAGCAATCACCCGGCAATTGGAATCGCGATCTGAATGGTGGCTCCGCCGCCCGCGCGATTCGAGGCGCTGATGCGGCCGTTGTGCAGCTTTACGGCGCGCTCGGCGATGGCCAGGCCGACCCCGAAGCCGCCGGTCTGCGCGGCGCGGGCAAGGTCGATGCGGTAGAAGGGCCGGAAGATTGCCTCCAACTCGGACTCTGGAATGCCGGGCCCGCGATCGCTGACTTCGATTACGGCGGTGCGGCAGGACTCGTCTTTGCGCAGACAGATTTCAACCTGCGAGCCGGGTTCGGTGTAGCGGATGGCGTTGCGCACGATGTTTTCGACGGCGCGGTACAGCAGCTCGCGGCGTCCATCGACCTCGCACTCGCATACCGACTGCAAAGTAACACCGGCATCGCGCTGCTGGGCCTCGTACTCGGCGTCAATGAGGATCTCGTCGAGGAGTTGCTTCAGAGACACGCGCTGCGCCTTTTCCAGGCTCTCGGCGGCTTCCATGGACGACAGAGAAAGCAGCTGACCGATGAGCTGGTTGAGGCGCTCGGTCTCGCGCTCGATGCGGTCGAGGTGGATGCCCATAGTGGTGTCGGCGTCGCCGCGGGCCAGCTCGAGAGCCAGGCTCAGGCGCGCCAGTGGCGAGCGCAGCTCGTGCGACACATCGCGCAGCAGCAGCTTCTGCGCGTCGACGAGCCACTGGAGCCGCTCCGCCATGTGGTTAAAGTCGAGTACCAGCGCATTGAACTCCTCGCCCTCGAAGAAGCTCCCCCATCGGGTCTGGCGGATGCGCGTGTTGAGTTTGCCTCGGGCCAGCTGTGTGGCTGCGCGGCGCAGGCGAATCACCGGCCGCGTGAAGATCAGCACCAGGATGAATGTAGTCAAGCCACCGACCGCGATGGCCACCGGCAACTGCGGGGAAGCGAAGCGTGTAATGCTGTCCCACCATCCGCGCGGCTCCCAGCGGCGTGGCACCTTAACCGCGTAGACAAGTTTTTGGCCGTTGGCGGCGGCAATGGGGATGGACCAGAGGGTGTCGTTGTCTACCTGCTGGGCGCGCAGCCCTTCAGCGAATGTGGCATGTGGCGGCAGATTGAGTATGCCCTGCTCGCAGATCAGCGATCCAGTGGCATCGACGAGTCCGGCCATGGCGCGGTGTCCGCGTTCGTAGCCCCGGAAGCCGGCGCACCCCGATGCGTTGTAGGACTGTACGGCCTCAACCGACTCCTGCTCGTACTGAGCGGGATCGACCATAAAATCCTGGCGGGGCATGCGGCGATTGATGATGACGGCCGTGGAGATGACGAAGATGAGGCTCTGCGCAATCCAGAAGAGAGTGAAGATTTTTAGAAACAGTCCGCGCATGTGCTCAATCTCCCTGCCGTTCGAAGGCCAACTGGTATCCAGCGCCGCGAATGGTCTTGATCTGTTCGTCGTCCGCGTCGCCGCGACCGAGCTTCTTCCTTAGCCGGCTGACGTGCATGTCGAGGCTGCGATCGAAGGGGTCGAAGGCGCGGCCGAGCACGGTCTGCGAGAGGTCTTCACGGCTGACCACTGTCCCGGCCGAGCGCATGAGAGCTTCGAGCAGTCCAAACTCGACATCGGTGAGTTCGAGTTTGTGTTCGCCTTTCAGGACCCTTCGCGCGGCCGAATCCAGCTCGAGGTCGTCGACGCGCAGCACCTCGGCAACCGAAGCGGCCGCCGGTGCGGCGCGGCGGAGCACGGCGCGCATCCGGGCCAGCAGCTCGCGGGGGTTGAAGGGCTTGGGAATGTAATCGTCGGCGCCGATCTCAAGTCCGACGATGCGATCCACATCTTCACCGCGCGCGGTAAGCAACAGCACGTTCACCGAGGACTCGGCGCGAATTCGCTTGAGGACCTCGAAACCGTCCATGCCGGGGAGCATGACGTCGAGCAGAATGAGCGGCCAGGGGCGCTGCTGCGCGGCCTTGAGGCCGGCATCGCCGCGGTGCACGGCCTTGACGCGAAAGCCGTTCTTGCCCAGGTACTCGGTCAGCATCGAGCACAGCTCCACGTCATCGTCTATGAGGAGAATCTCTTCCACAGTTGGAATCCTGTATTGAGGCTACGACGAAGCGGTGCCTATAGCACAGGAAAAGTGTAAAGAATAGTCACGGGGATATTACAAATCTTTACAAAGCGTTACGCATCGTGACCGCGCTCTTCCGCGATCGGGTTTCTTCTGAATACAGCCCAATGGCAGTTTTCACGATGCCAATTGAGCGGGAGGAATTCGATGATCAAGCAAATTGCCGTTGCGTTGACACTGGGCGCATTCATACTGGCAGTCACTCTGGCCGCGACTCCGGTGCTGGCGCAGGCCGGAACGGGCGAGGTTCACGGCACGGTCACGGATCCTTCGGGCGCGCTGATTCAGTCGGCGACGGTGATGCTGAACTCGGCCGACGGATCGGCCAGGACGGCGACGACCGGCCGCGACGGCGCCTACCGCTTTACCGCGGTTGCGCCGGGGACGTATCAGCTTACGGCTTCTGCGCCGGGATTCTCGCTGGGTACGGCGACAAACATCTCAGTGGCAGCGGGCCGCGCGGTTCTTCAGAATGTAGCGCTCGATATTTCGGTTGCTGAGCAGCAGGTTGAGGTGAACGAAGACACGGTAGCCATTAACACCGACTCGGGAAGCAACGCCAGCTCGATCGTGATCAAGGGCAAGGATCTGAATGCACTGTCGGACGATCCCGATGAGTTGCAGAGTGAGCTTGCGGCGCTGGCCGGTCCCGCAGCCGGTCCCAACGGCGCGCAGATTTTTATTGATGGGTTCACGGGCGGCACGCTTCCGCCGAAGTCTTCGATCCGCGAGATCCGCGTCAATCAGAATCCGTTTTCGGCGCAGTACGACAAGCTGGGCTACGGGCGCATCGAGATTCTGACCAAGCCGGGCACCGACAAGCTGCACGGTAACATGATGCTCGCGGGCAACGACAACGTGTTCAACTCGCTCAACCCGTTTGTGAAATCGGAACCTGCCTATCACTCAGTTTTCGGGATGGGCGGCGTGGGCGGCTCGTTGAACAGCAAGACCTCGTGGTACGCCAGCACGTTCTACCGCGACAACGCGGCAAACGCGATCATCAACGCTCCGACCATCGATACGGCAACAGGGCAGACGTACTACTACTCCGCGGCAGTGGCCAGTCCGGAATCGCGGCTGGATATCAGCCCGCGCTTCGATCTTCAGATCGGCAGCAAGAACACGCTGACGGTGCGCTACTCGCTGGGCCGCCAGACGTCTACCAATAGCGGCATCTCGACGAACACTCTGCCGACGCAAGGCTACAACCGATCCGGTTGGGACAACAGTTTGCAGCTCAGCGACTCGCAGGTGATCAGCAGCAACACTGTGAATGAGACGCGGTTGAGCTATCGCCGTTCCATAAGCAGCCAGACGCCGTTGAGCACCGCACCCTCCATCATTGTGCAGGGAGGGTTCATGGGCGGCGGCAACGCGGCCGGCACTATACGCGATCACCAGGACAATCTGGAGATCGACAACTACACCACGATGGCCGCCAAGGCCCATGCCATCCAGTACGGCGTGCGTTTCCGGTATTATCGCGACGCCAACTTCTCAAACGCCGGCTTCAACGGCACTTACACGTATAGCTCGCTGCAACAGTACGCCGCCGGCAACCCCTCGCAGTACAGCGTAACGACGGGCAACCCCAAGGCGCTGGTCTCCATGTACGACCTCGGCTTGTTCTTTCAGGACGACTACAAGTTCAGCCCCAATCTGACCCTGAGCTACGGCCTGCGCTACGAGACGCAGAACCAGATCAACGACCACAACGACTGGGCTCCGCGGTTCAGCCTGGCGTGGGCGCCGGGTGGAGCGAAGACCAAGACCGTCATTCGCGGCGGCTATGGGTGGTTCTTTGACCGCTTCAACTCGAACAACGTTCTCAACACCATTCGCCAGAACGGGGTTAACCAGCAGCAGACTGTAACCGCGTATTCGCCTAGCGGAGCCATAACCAGCACGCCAACGCCCAGCATCTACCAGATCTCGCCCAACCTGAGGGCTTCACTGAATATGCAGGCCGCTATTGGCGTCGAGCATCAGTTCGGCAAGATCGCCACGGTTTCCGCCACGTACATCAACTCACGCGGCGTTCACCAGTTCATGAGCGAAAACGTGAACGCCTATGAGAACGGGACCTACAACCCGACGACGCAAACCGGCGTCCGGCCCAACGGCATCAACGAGAACATCTATCAGTACCAGTCCGGCGGGCTGTACAAGCAGAATCAGCTGATGGTGAACTACAGCGTATCGGCAAAGCGCGTGTCGCTGTTCGGCTTCTACGCGCTGACCTTTGCCAATGCCGATACCTCCGGCGCAGGCTACTTTCCGTCGAACCAGTACAACCCCATGGCGGACTGGGGACGGGCGAACTTCGACGTGCGCAACCGGGCGATGTTCGGCGGAAATATCTCCGGACCTTACGGCATCACGTTCAACCCGATGTTTGAATACAACTCCGGGTCGCCGTTCAATATCACGCTCTCAGACGATCTGAACGGAGACAACAAGTTCAACGACCGGCCGGCATTTGCCACCAGCGCTACGGCTGCCGCGAACCAGGTGGTGACGGCTTATGGAACCTTCGACGTGAATCCGGCATGGAATGCGAGCCGCATCGCTTATAACGCTGGAACCGGGCCGTCCAATATCGGATTGAACATGAGGATCAGCAAGAGCATCGGCATCGGCCCCAAACTGGTGAAAGCACTGGGCGGCAGCTCCGGCGGTCAGGGTGGACCTGGCGGGCCGGGAGGACCGGGCGGACCGCCTCCGGGCGGCGGCGGCGGAATGCCGGGCGGCGGACTTGGGCCAGGCGGGCTGAGTGGAAGCGGCGGCGGCGGCTGGCGCTCGAATCAGCAGGCGGCGGCGCGGCGCTATTCGCTTACCTTTACCGCCATGGGCCGAAACGTGATGAACAACGTGAACCTGGCCAACCCGATCAGCAATCTTCCGTCGTTGTCGGCGTTGCAGTCGAACTACACAAACAATCTGCCCGCTCTCACCAATTCGTCGTTCGGCAAGTCGAATTCGATCGCGGGAGGCATGTTCGGAAGCTCCTCATCCAACCGCAGCATCGATTTCCAGGTGATGTTTAACTTCTAAGCCACACGCAGGCGGGCAGCGAACCATAGCTGCCCGCCTGCCAACTGCCAGACCGGAATATTGCCCAACGGAGATTCACGATGAAGCTGAAATCTGTACTTCAGAAGCGATTCGTGCGCTATGCGCCTGCGGTTCTGCTGGCCGTGCTGGGTCCGCTGCTCTTTGCTGCCGCACTGGTCCCGGCATCGAATCGAGCAGCAGGTCCGGCGCCGGGAAGCGCGGGCATGCAAGGGCAGCACCGGCCGCTCGGAAGCGCCAAACAGGAGTCCCGAATCAGCCAGACGGTAAAGGCGAACTTCCTGAGGGTCGCGGCACTACTCGAAAGCGTGCAGTAGAGGCGGGCTTGCTCGAGGCAGGCCAAGAAACTTCTCCGTTTTTTATATAGATGATCTAATCTGTGTCTGAAGGTGCGGTTTGAGCGCCGATGGCACGGATTCGCGTATGAGCAGGGAACGCCAAGTTTACAGTCTCCTGGCGGTGGGAATCGCCGCCGCACTCGCACTGCCGATTTACGCCCAGACCGAACAGCCTGCTCCCGCGGCTGCGCCTTTGGTGCAGATCGTGCGGCCGAATGAGCCGCCTCCGACGCCCGAGGAGGTTGGCGACGCCCTGGCAGCCCACCAGCGCTATCAGGCTGCGATCGCCGAGTACGTGAAGATTCCCCGCCCCAGCGCCATGGTGTGGAACAAGATGGGCATCGCCTACCAGATGATGTTCAACACCAGCAACGCGATCCGATGCTACAAGCAGTCGATCAAGATGGACTCGAAGAATGCCTCGGTGTTGAACAATCTGGCCACGGTCTACGACTCGATGAAGGATTACGGTCAGGCCGAGAAGAATTATCGCAAGGCCCTGAAGATCAACCCGAAGAACGCCATCATCTACAAAAATCTGGGCACCAACCTGATGACCCAGAAGAAGTACAAGAAGGGCATGGAAGCCTACACGCAGGCGCTGAGTCTCGATCCAACGATCTTTGAGGACAACGGCAGCCCGCGCGTCTCAAACCCCAGCAGCGTGCAGGATCGCGGAGCACTGAGCTACTATACGGCGCTTGGCTGCGTGCGCGCCGCCCAGACCGATTGCACCATCAAAGCCCTGCGCGCCGCGCTCAATCAGGGGTATATCACGGCGAAGAAACTGGCCGCCGATCCCGCCTTTCAGAGCCTGCGCGACAATCCAGAGTTTCAGCAGCTTCTCGTCAGCCAGCAGGAGCCGCCGAAGCAGTAGTTCCGCTCGCCGAGTGCTTTAGTGATTGTTCCGGGCAGGCCAGCATGCGCTGGCCAGCGCGAAGATGGCCAGAATGGCCCCGATCACTACAAGCGATGCCACAATTGAAATCTCAAACCAGTGGCTGACGAGCATCTTGAGCCCAACAAAGCCGAGCAGGGAGGCGAGCGCCAGGTGCAGGAATCGCAGCCGCCTGAGCAGCCCCGTCACGGCAAAGTACAGCGACCGCAGCCCCAGAATCGCCACGATGTTCGAGGTGTAGGCAAGAAAGGGGTTGTGCGTGATGGAGAGAACCGCTGGGACTGAGTCGGTGGCGAAGACCACATCGGTGAATTCGATGGCGATGATGACCGGCCACAACGATCCCCGCGCCGGCTGAAGGTTGCGGATCCAAGCAGGGATGGCGGCCTCGGGCGAGCTGCCGCGCATGAGCCTCCAGGCGGCAAAGACCAGGAACGTGCCGAAGATCCAGGCGACCCAACTGAAGTGGGTGAGCAGCGCCACTCCGGCGGCCACAAAGACTGCGCGCATGACCATGGCTCCGGCAACGCCCCAGCGCAGGGCGGTTCCCTGGCGGGCCGTGCTGAGTGAAAACCCTTCCATCAGGACCATGAAAACAAACAGGTTATCTATGCTTAGCGACAGCTCGACCGTATAGCCGGCCAGAAACTCAAGGCCGCTCGTCCGTCCCCGGCTGAGGCCGATCCAGAGCGCCATGGCCAGTGCTGCAACCACCACCAGAGTCGGAACCAGCCACACCGCCCGCGGACTCTTGCGGAGCCGGTCGGCATACAGGCTGTCCACGATCAGAAATACCGCCACTACGGCGTGAAATCCGATCCACCAGCCCCAGGTTGCTCCAGCGATCATAAGGTGAATCGTATCAGCCTCCCGGGGCAGAGGTCAGCGGCCAGTGCATTCTCCGTCGTAAACTGGAAGAGTCATGCTTGATCTGTCTTTTGTCCGCGCCAACCTGGAGTTGGTGGAAGCTAAGTTGCGTGCACGCGGCGCCGATCCGGCCGCGCTGCTGGGCGACTTCAAGACCCTCGACCAGAGCCGCCGCGCGGCCATCACCCAGTCCGAACAGGCCAAGGCCCGGCGGAACGAGCTGAGCCAGCAGGTGGGCGCGCTCAAGAAGGCCGGCAAGAACGACGAAGCCGCCGCCGTGATGGACGAGACCCGCGCCCTGAAGGACCAACTCGACGCGCTGGACCGCACTGCCACGGAACTCGACGAGCAGCTGCGCCTGTCACTGGCGCGCGTTCCGAACCTGGTACGCGACGAGGTGCCTGTCGGAACCTCAGAGGCCGACAACGCCGTCGTGAAGAGCTGGGGCGAGAAGCGGACCTACGACTTTGAGCCCAAACCTCACTGGGAGGTCGGCGAAGCGCTGGGCATTCTGGACCTGGAGCGCGCCGCCAAGCTTTCGGGCGCGCGGTTCGCGGTCTACATGGGCGCCGGAGCACGGCTGGAGCGGGCGCTCATCAGCTTCATGCTCGACCTGCACACCGCGAAGCACGGCTATACCGAGGTGCTGCCGCCGTTCATGGTGAACTCGAAGTCGCTCTTCGGCACCGGGCAGTTGCCCAAGTTCGCCGAGGACCTCTTCCGCTGCTCCGACACCGATGCTGAGGCCGCCGCGCGCGGCGAGTTCCGCGACAACGACCACTGGCTGATTCCGACCGCCGAGGTCCCCGTTACCAATCTCTACCGCGACGAGATTCTGGACGAGACGCGGCTGCCCATCTCGCTGACGGCTTACACGCCCTGCTTCCGTGCCGAGGCCGGTGCTGCCGGCAGGGACACACGCGGCATCATTCGCCAGCACCAGTTTCAGAAGGTGGAGCTGGTAAAGTTTGTGCGGCCCGAAGAGTCCGACGCCCAGCACGAACTGCTGACTCGCCACGCCGAAGAAATTCTAGAACTTTTGGACCTGCCTTACCGGCGAATGTTACTGTGCACCGGCGACACCGGGTTCTCGGCGGCAAAGACCTACGACCTCGAAGTCTGGCTGCCGGGGCAGCAGGTCTACCGCGAGATCTCCTCCTGCTCGAACTTCGGCGACTTCCAGGCGCGGCGGGCCAACATCCGCTTCAGGCCGGGCGGTCCCAAGGCAAAGCTCGACTTTGTGCATACGATCAACGGCAGCGGACTGGCCGTGGGCCGCACCTGGCTGGCCGTCATTGAGAACTACCAGCAGGCCGACGGCTCGGTGGCCGTCCCCGAAGTTCTGCGCCCATACATGGGCGGCAGAGATAAAATAACGAAGGAACTGTAATGTCTTCTTCGAACCATAGCGGGGCGGAACCGAAGGCTCGCCGGAGCTTTGGGCAGGTGCTTGCCAGTTATCTGTGGTGGACCTATAAGCGCGGCAGCTTCCACTACGACATCATGGTGACGGTGATTCTGCTGTTCATCTTTGTGACTCCCCGCTTCTTCGACTTTGGCGGCAAGCCCACGCCCGTAACCGGCGTTGGACATCCGATCCAGATCTCCGGATACGGCTCGCATGGATTGATCGTCACTGTCGAGGCCTCCGATGTTCGCGTTCCGGCCAACGCCGCCGAATCCGATATCAGGCGTGCCCTGCGCAAGGCCATGGAGCCGGTGACCGGCGATGCGGTCTTCGTCGATCGCTGGCGGACGATCACCGACGAGCACGGCCATCTGGCGTGGCAGATCTGGGCCCACCGCTAGAGCCTGAGCGAGTCTTCGGAGCGGCCCTCGTGTTCAACCCAAGAGAAAAGGAAACTGCGATGCGATTTGCGTGGGGAAGGCTTGTTTTTGCTGGAGTGGTTGCTTTGCTTCTGGTGCCGGGGCGCGCCGCCTTTGCCGCCGGCGACCTGAAGGCCACCCTTGCCAAGCTCGACGAGGCTGCGGCCAGCTTCCACACCCTCACCGCGGACTTCGAGTTCGACAGCATCCAGACCGAGCCCATCTACGACAAGGACGTGCAGAAGGGCGTGGTGCACTACAAGCGCGCAGCGTCGGTCTCGCAGGTCGGAGTGCATATCGCCCTGGTGAACGGCCAGCCCGTGCCGAAGGTCATCGTCTGCTGCCAGAACAGCACAGTAAAACTCTTCGAGCAGAAACTGAACCAGGTCACCACGCTCACCAAGCTTGGCCAGTACGAGAGCTGGTTCATGCTGGGCTTCGGCGCCAGCGGCGTGGAACTTGCTTCCAAGTGGACCATCACTGATGCGGGCACTGAGACGATCAACGGCATCAAGACCGAAAAGCTGGAGTTGGTGGCTAAAGACCCGGCGGTCCGCAAAAATGTGCCCAAGGTGACGCTGTGGATGGACCTGGATCGCGGCATCAGCCTGAAGCAGGTCTTCGACGAAGGCTCGGGCCAGCAGCGCATCTGCCTCTACTCGAATTTCAGGATGAATCAGGCACAGCCTGCCGACGCATACACCTTCAAGACCGACAAGACAACCACGCAGATCACTCGCTAGCGCGGTTTTTTGAGCGAAGCCCCCGAGGCGACCAACACCCATCCTTGCCCGTTTCGATATGACCCCCCACAGGGGATACCCCCTCCCCCTACCATCAGGCCTGATCATCTTTGTTTTCAGCGGGTTAGAGGGTGACACCCTACGCTAAAATCTTTCTTTTCAGCGGGATGAGATATACCGGTCTTGAAAAATAAGGGGTTGGCGAAGGCTTCGGGGCAGCTTGCGATACGACTCCGGGAGACCATTCGCACAACAAGTATAGAGTAGTGCAGAGACAGGTAATTCCGTGCAACGCAGGCGATGGAATATGTGCCTTGTCATGACTGGTTTACGAGCGTATGGCGCAGGACAGGGCTTGATTTCTGGGCAGAGCGATGCCGTCTAGCCGCCCTGCCGAAACCGGTTCGCGCGCTCGAACTCATCGCGCAGCTCGGGGGTCTTCAGGTTTTCGCGCAGATAGGCGAGCCGCTGCTCGAGCTTTTCGAGAGCAAGGGAGACGGCCTCGGTGTTTGTGTAGGCGATGTCGCGCCACATCGAGTAGGGGCTTGCGCCGAGGCGCGTCATCTCGCGCATGGCGCGGCCACCTACCTCGTTCAGCTCCGGCACCTGGCCCACTTCCTCTTCAAGCAGCGCGCTGAGCGCCGTCGAAAGAAACTGCGGCAGATGGCTTACCCACGAAACGAGTTCGTCGTGCCGTGCGGCGTCGAGATCGAGAATCCGCGAACCCATGGCGGCGACCCACTTGCGCCACTCGGCAACCAGAGTCGCGCCTTCGGCAGAATGCTGCGTGCCGGGAACGTCGGTGAACAGCCAGGCCGCTCCGCTGAATAATTGCGCATCTCCCAATGCCGCGCCGCCGCGCTCCTTGCCTGCCATGGGGTGGCCGGGCAGAAAGGCCGCGCGCTCTGGCGTGTTGTAGAGTCGCGTGCCGGCCTCGGCGATGGTGCGTTTGGTGCTGCCCACATCCGTGACCAGATGGCCGGGGCCGAGTACTGGGGCTAGCTTCTCCATGAAGTCGAGCGTGGCGTAGATGGGAAGGGAAAGTACGACAACCTGGCTTGCCTTTGCCGCTTCGATGGGATCGGCGGCCACGGAGTCGAGCGCGCCCATCTTGAGCGCCTGATGCGCGTGCACCGGGCTGCGGTTCCAGCCCACTATGGAGCCGGTGAAGCCGCTGGCGCGCAGGGCAAGGCCCACTGAGGTGCCGAGAAGGCCGGTGCCGAGAATGGAGATGCGTGAGAGCATGTTAGCGGTGTTAGCGGTGTTAGCCGCGCTTCGCGCGCGTTAGCGGTGTCAGGCCCTTCACCGGCCTTTGTTAACACCGCTAACTCCGCTAGCCCCGCTAACGCCGCTTCTCTCGCTCCATCTTACAGCGTGCGCCCGATGGCCTGACCGATCAGCTTGAGCTCGCCGATCAGCTTTTCAAACTGGTCGAAGTAGAGCGTCTGCGCTGCGTCGGACCAGGCCTTGTCGGCGTTGGGGTGGATCTCGATCAACAATCCATCCGCGCCCGCTGCCAGCGAGGCCTTGGCCATGGGAGCAACCATGTCGCGGCGGCCGGTGGCGTGCGATGGGTCGGCGATCACGGGCAGATGGGTCAGCTTCTTGAGTACCGGAATGGCCGCGATGTCCATGGTATTGCGCGTCGAGGTTTCGTACGTCCGGATACCGCGCTCACACAGAATCACTTCGTAGTTGCCGCCCGAGAGGATGTACTCGGCGCTCATGAGCAGTTCATCGATAGTGGCTGCGATGCCGCGCTTCAAGAGCACCGGCTTGCGTATCAGGCCGAGTTCGCGCAGCAGGTTGAAGTTCTGCATATTGCGCGCTCCCACCTGGAAGCAGTCAACGTACTCGAGCATAGGCTCGATCTGAGCGATCTCCATGACTTCGGTGACGGTTGCCAGACCATATTGATCGGCAGCCGCGCGCATCACCTTGAGGCCATCGATGCCCAGGCCCTGAAATGCGTAAGGCGAAGTGCGGGGCTTGAATGCGCCGCCGCGCAGAAACTCTCCACCCACGGCCTTGACGCACTTGGCGATGGCAAAGATCTGATCTTCCGTCTCAACCGAGCACGGCCCGCCGATGAGGCCCACGTGCGTGCTGCCGATTGTTGCGCCGTTTGCGAACTCGACTACCGTTCCCTCGGGGCGGAAGGCGCGGCCGGCCAGCTTGTAGGGCGCGCTGATGCGGTGTACATGAAACACGCCGGGGAGCGCTTCGAACTGGGTGATGTCGAGCCCTGCCGTGGCTCCCACGGCCGCCAGAATCGTCTGTTGCGCGCCGGTGGTGCGGTGGACTTTAACGCCGTTCTCTTCCATCTCCTCGACTACGGCGAAGATCTGTTCCTCGGTTGCATTCTCCTGCATTGCGATAATCATTTAGATTTTCCTGTCTCGGGCGCGGGGCCCGCGGCGAGGCCATTGAGGTCTTCCTGTAGACCCTTGGCATTTCTATCCGACGCCAGCTCGTTGCGCTGTAGCGCCCGCATCACGTCGAGGATTCGCTCGTAGATATGGTGAAGCTCGAGGTCGGGCAGAGGTCCTGCGTTGGCCGCGCGCACGTTTTCGTACACCAGCCTCTCGCGGTTCGGTTCATAGACCACCTGCGCGGTCGTTGCCTTTAAAAGACCGATCCTCTGCGCGACCTGCGCCCGCCGGTTGAGCAGATCAACCAGTTGGCGATCCAGAACATCGATTTGCATACGCAGTTCTTCGAGCGTCATAAGCGTCCTCGGGATGCGGAACAACTGGCGTGAGCTCTTAGCTCTTAGCTGTTAGCTCCAGGGTGCAGATGAAAGCCGTAGCGACAGAATCAGGCACGAAAAAGCTAGAAGCTAATGGCTAAGAGCTAATGGCTACTCTTGTCACCGGGCCGACGCCTGCTATTCGCGGCGCAGACCCTTGATAAATCGGGCTACGGCGCCGGGCGCTGACTCCGGTGTGGAGCGTTCCACAAGCTCCACTATGGCGCTGCCGACCACCGCTGCATCTGCGAATTCCGTCACTTGCGCGACGTGATCCGCGTTCGAGATGCCAAAACCAACGGCCACCGGCAGCTTGCTCCATCGCCGGATGCGCTCGACCAGACTCGTCGCGTCGCCGGTCATGCTCTGCTGCGTGCCGGTTACTCCGGCGCGCGAGATGGCGTAGATGAATCCCTTGCTGTGCTTGGCGATGGCCTCAAGCCGCTCGTCGGGACTCGTAGGCGCTGCCAGAAACACGGGCGCTAGTCCCACGCGGTCCATCTCGGCCAGGTATTCAGTGGCCTCTTCGACGATCATGTCGGTCGCGAGCACACCATCTGCGCCTGCTGCCTTCGCATCATCGGCAAACTTCTTCAAGCCGTAGCGCAGAATCGGATTCAGATAGCTGAAGATCACCAGACCCGCATTGGGGCGCGCCGCGCGAATCTGCTTTGCAACTCCGATCACGTCGGCGAGACTCGTGCCTTTGGCAACGGCGCGCTCCATGGCGCGCTGAATCACCGGCCCGTCGGCGAGCGGATCGCTGAATGGCACGCCCAGTTCGATCACATCCGCGCCCGCATCGATGGCGGCGATTGCGATCTCGCGCGTCGCATCCAGCGATGGATCTCCAGCCGTTAGATAAACGACCAGTCCCGGTTTGTGATCGAAACGTATCGGCATATTTCTTCTAACGCAACCACAGAGGTGGGTGCCCCGGGTCCCTCGCATTTGGGGACACGGGAGACCACAGAACTACATATCCCTACAATTTCAGCTCGTTGACCAGAATTCCCATATCCTTGTCGCCGCGCCCTGACAAATTCACTACCAGTATTTCATGCTTCGGCATTGTGGGCGCGATGCGCAGCACTTCGGCTACCGCATGAGCGCTTTCGAGCGCGGGCAGAATGCCTTCGGTCCGCGCCAGCTTCACTACAGCATCGAGCGCGCCTGCATCGTCGACAGAGGTGTACTCGGCGCGGCCTGTGTCGTGCAGTTCAGCATGCTCCGGCCCCACCGATGCATAGTCCAAACCAGCAGAGACCGAGTGTGTGAGCGAGATCTGACCGTTCTCGTCCTGAAGCACGTAGGAGTACGTTCCCTGCAAGACGCCCGGCACTCCGCCCTGGAAGCGGGCCGCATGTTCGCCGAGGCCTGTTCCGCGGCCGCCTGCCTCGACTCCGATGAGCCGCACCTGCTTGTCGTTGATAAAGTCGTAGAACGCGCCGATGGCGTTCGAGCCGCCGCCCACGCACGCCACGATCGTATTCGGCAGACGGCCCTCTTTGGCGAGGATCTGTTCCTTGATCTCTTTGCCTATCACGCGCTGGAAGTCGCGCACCATGGTCGGATAAGGATGCGCGCCGAGCGCCGAGCCGAGGATGTAAAAAGTAGTGAGGACGTTTGTGACCCAGTCGCGCATGGCTTCGCTGATGGCGTCCTTGAGCGTGCGCGAACCTGCCGCGACGCCGCGAACCTCTGCGCCCAGCAGCTTCATGCGCATCACGTTCAGCTCCTGGCGGGCCATGTCCACTTCGCCCATGTAGACGACGCATTCAAGGCCGAGCAGAGCGCAGACAGTGGCTGTGGCCACTCCATGCTGGCCTGCGCCGGTCTCTGCAATGATGCGCTTTTTGCCCATGCGCTTTGCGAGCAGTCCCTGGCCCAGCGCGTTGTTGATCTTGTGCGCGCCGGTGTGCAGCAGGTCCTCGCGCTTGATGTAGATCTTCGCGCCGCCTAGTGATTCGGTGAGCCGCTTGGCATAGTAGAGCGGCGTTGGCCGGCCCGCGTAATTGTTCAGCAGGTCTGTGAGTTCAGCCTGAAACGCTGGGTCGTTGCGCGCGATCTCGTACTCGTGCTCAAGCTCGGTGAGCGCGGCCATGAGGGTCTCTGGCACGTAGCGGCCCCCGTATGCGCCGAAGCGGCCTGCGCGCGGTGCCGTGGGGTCTGCCGGATGAATGGTGGATGCCATGAAAACTCCTGCGCCTGTGCAGTAGGACGTAATAGTTCTAGTTTATCTGCCTAATTTAGATGACGTCCCGCCCTTCGCACAGATTGATAAGCTTCGCGAGCGCAAGAACCTGAGCGTGCGGTCCCCGCCCTTCTTCCAATATTTTCAAGATTCCCGATTGCTTTAGCTTTGCCAGCATGTTCATGATCATTGGCTTGCTGGGCATATTTGTACGTGTAGCCAGGTAGGAGCTTGGAAAGACGGGCATCCGAAAAATATTGTCTAGCAAGGGGGCGGCAAATTGGGAGTGGGTCAAGTCTAGAATCTGCTGTTTCAGTTTCTCGTACAATGCGTGAATAGCGCGCGCCTTTGCAATATTGGCCTGAGCCTGTTCGACGACCCCACCGAGAAAAAATGCAATCCACCGGTTCCACGCGTCCTCGGCAGCTCCGATTGAACGTAGGCGATCGACATAGATGTCGCGATTATTTTCAAAAAACCCGGAGAGATAGAAAATTGGGCGTGAGAGCAATTTCTTTTCATAAAGAAAGATCGGGACAAGAATGCGACCGAGTCGTCCATTTCCATCAAGAAATGGGTGCAATATCTCGAATTGAGCATGAATAACGGCGAGTTGAACCAGTGCATCGGGGCGATCGCTGTGGTAGTAGCTTTCCCAGTTGTAGAGAGCGTCAATCAGGTTTTGGCCCGGCGCGGGAGGCACAAACTCTGCCTGCTCCATCGTGCTGCCCGGAGCGCCAATCCAGTTCTGTTCGACGCGGAAGCTGCCCCTGCCCTTGTTTCTCCCGCGAACACTATCAAGCAGAGTTGAGTGAAGACGCAACAAAAGATTCAGATTGAATGGACGCGTCCGGAGCTCTTCTTCGGCCTCGCGGAGGGCTTTGCGATAGTTGATAATTTCGCCAATATCCTGTGACTTGGCTTCCGACTCTGGCTCCTGTCCGGCTTCAAACTTGAGCACATCGCCCAAAGTTGCTTGTGTGCCCTCAATCCTGGAGGAGAGTACGGCCTCTTGGGTGGTCAGCGGGGACAGCAATAGCTCTGGATTAGGAAGAGTTGTTAGCAAACCCTTAAACTCGGCAAGATGCCTGTTCGCCTTACCGATCAGGGGAATGAGCGGTTCCCACTGGACCTCGGTGATTGGAAGTTGCTGAGGAACAAAGGGTTTCATACGAACCACGCTAACATGCAACCCGAAATGTGTAAAGCAGAATCCATTTCGCTTTACGCTTC
The DNA here is from genome assembly GCA_903842065.1 of uncultured Acidobacteriaceae bacterium. Classification (GTDB taxonomy): domain Bacteria; phylum Acidobacteriota; class Terriglobia; order Terriglobales; family Acidobacteriaceae; genus Telmatobacter. The sequence goes on from CAIMKZ010000019.1 coordinate 26,223, forward strand.
AAAGCTATGCGTCTAGTCGACTTAACACAAGCCATCGGTGCGGCACACTGGACTATCCCATTGCCCCGCTTTCAATGAATCGCTGTCGTACCCCACGAATTTCTGGCATTCGCGATAAAACCGCACACTTTCCCCGCATCCTTGCGCCCCGGCTCAGCCTCAACCCCGCTGGCCACGTCCACGCCCCAGGGTTTGAGGATGCGAATCGCCTTGGCGACGTTCTCCGGCGTCAGTCCTCCCGCAGTGATGCGGTGCTTGTGCACTTTCGCGTTTTGGAAGAGGGAAGTGGCGGCTAGTTCCCAATCAAAGGCCTGCCCGGTTCCGCCGGTCTCCGCGCCAACCTTGGAGTCGATGAGGATGGCGTCGATGTTCGGGTCGGCTTCGACGGCTTCGAGCGAGGGCGCGGGTCCGCCGAGCACAAAGTGCACCGTGCGGATGATGCGCATGCCGGGGCCGAAGTGGCGGCGCAGATCGGCGATGAGCGCGGGCTGCGCTTCAAAGTGAAGCTGGATGCCGGTGAGCCCCGAGGCGGCGGTGGTTGCCGCAATCTCTTCAAATGGCGCTTCAGCAAAGACACCGATCTTTTCGGTGCCTTGCGGTAGATGCGGAACGATGGCTGCAACCTGCTCCGCCGTCACCCGCCTCTTACTGGGCGCAAAAACGAAGCCCACCGCGTCGGCTCCGGCATCTGCGGCCAGCATCGCATCGGCCAGCGAGGTGTTGGCGCAGATTTTGATCCAGATGCTCATGGCTTTTCAGCCGCCGCAATCAGCTCGGCCAATGCAGTTCCGGGGTCCGCTTGCCGCATCAGCGTCTCGCCGATGAGAAACGCGTCGAACCCGGCCGCGCGAAGTTTTGCGATGTCAGCGCCGCTTGCGATGCCGCTCTCTGCCACGCGAACAAAATTGGCCGGTATCTTCTTCGCCAGCGAGAGCGAAGTATCGAGATCGACTTTGAAGGTTTTCAGGTCGCGGTTGTTCACGCCGATCGCGCTTGCTCCATCGGTTCCCAGAACATTCAAAACGCGGTCAAGCTCTTCGGCCGTGTGTACTTCGACCAGCACGTCGAGCGAGAAGCCGTCGGCAACCTGCGAGAGATGTAGCAACTCGGCATCGTCGAGCGCTGCAGCAATCAACAGAATCGCGTCGGCGCGGTGAGCGCGGGCCTCGACGATCTGGTACTCGTCGACCATGAAGTCTTTGCGAAGGCAGGGCAGGGGAACGGCCGCCGAGGCCAGCATCAGGTTGTGCAGACTGCCCTGAAAGAAGGGCTCGTCGGTAAGCACGGAGAGCGCAGCGGCTCCGCCGGCCTTGTAGCGGCGGGCAAGCCACTGTGGATCGAAGTCGGCGCGGATCAACCCCTTGGACGGCGAGGCTTTCTTGATCTCGGCGATCACCGCCGGACCGGTTGCGGCTTGTGCGCGCAGAGCAGCGGCCCATCCGCGCGGATGGTGACGCGCGGCGCGGCGCTCCATCTCGGCCGTGTTCGCGGTCTTCTTTGCCGCTGCCACGGTGGCGCGTGTCCGCTCAAGAATCGTGGATAAAACGGTATCTGCTGGCATACTCTAAGCCGAGTATAAAGTCAGGAACCGCTGCGGGCGCGAGTCCGATCGTGTTTCAGTTAGCTGATTGCGGCAAGGTCGCTCGCCGCCTGCCGTCCCAGGCGGATGCAGTCTGGAACGCCGATGCCGTCGTAGGCGTTGCCGGCCAGCCGCAGGCCGGGCAGCGCGGCAACATGTTTTCTGATCCGCGCAATGCGCTCCTGATGCCCCACGGTGTACTGCGCCATTGCGCGGCGCCAGCGCGTGATCTGCACGTGCTCTGGCTCCATCGCCAGACCGAGAACATTTGCGCCAAGAATCTCGCCGAGCTCCCGCCGCACGGTGGAGATAAGCTCCTCATCGCTCTTGCCGAGCAGCTCTTCGCCGCGCGCTCCGCCAAGAAAGGCGCGAAAGACCGCCTTGCCCTCAGGCGTGCGGCCCAGAAACTTGCGGTGAACGAAGGTGCAGGCCAGCATCGACCGGCCCTCGACGGCGGGAACCAGGAAGCCGAAGCCTTCAGGCAGCGTACCGATCTTCTTTTCGTCGTAGATCAGGTTCACCGTGATCGAAGACGAGTAGGGGATCGCAGAGAGGTCGGCGGCAAGCTCCGCGTCCACGCCGGCCAGCATTGGCCCCGTCGCCCAGGCTGCGGAAGCGATGATGATGCCGTCGAAAGTGTGTGTCTCTCCGCCGGCAACGACACGCCACGTTTCACCGTCTCGCTCGACTCGCTCCACCGGCGTACTTGTACGGACACATGCGGGATCGATGCGGCTGGTGAGCGCATCCACGATCTGCTGCATACCGCCGCGCATCGCGGTGAAGATCGGCGGGGGGCCTCCGGCCCTTGGCGTTTTGGAGGAGATCTTTACCATCTCGCGCATCTTCTTGTGCGCGGCCAGCATTCCGCGGGTCAGCGAGCCGTACTTCTTCTCCATGTCAACGAGGCGCGGCAGCACGGTGCGCGCGCTCAACTGCGTGGAGTCGCCGCCGTAGATGCCGCTGAGCAGGGGATCGGCCAGCCGGTCCACCGCTTCCTGCCCGTAGTGCCGCTTAACCAGCGCCGCAACCGACTCGTCGCCATCTACCGCGCGCGGCGGATGCAGCAGCTCGAGCCCCATGCGAATCTTGGTCGGCAGGCTGAAAAGGCGCGTCAGCGCAGTAGGCAGCAGTTTGGTAGGAACCAGGAACATGAGCCCATCGGGCAACGCGACCAGCCGGTTGCGCACAACCACAAAGGTCTTGCGCGCGCCGTCGTTCGACGGGGTGAGATCTCCGCCCAGCCCGAGTTCGCGGCAGAGTTCGGCGGCCGCTGGCTTTTCGGTCAGAAACGAGTCCGGGCCGCGCTCGAGTACTGCGCCCTGGACGATCTCCGAAGACAAAGCTCCGCCCAGCCTGGGCCGGGCCTCAAAGACCGTGTACTCCACGGGCCGGCCGGCCGCGCGCGCCTTCTCGAGTTCGTATGCGGCAGCAAGTCCTGCCGTTCCGCCGCCTATCACCGCGATTCGCATCCCTGCCATTATTCCATCTTTGCGCGGTCCGGCGTGCGGAAGGGGATCAGACGATGAGACTTGCCATGAAATCGTCAGAGCCGCGATTTCGGCACCTGCCGGGATCAGCCTGCATGGAACACTGTGGCTGGCGGTGCGCTCGACGACCTGTGCCCGATGCGCTTGCTGGAAAACTCCGCCAGGCGCAGCAGAATGGCCAGGAGGGCTGCGAGGGCAAGCAGCAGTAACAGCAGGCGAGCGCCTCGGCCGCTTCGTGGCTTTACGCGGTCTGCCGGCCTGCTGCGGCGTGGATGCCTGTGGGCCAATCGCTCCTCCGATCAGACCATCCTACTCCGCATCGAAAGCTGGACCGCAGCAGCGCACAAATGAAAACGCCAGAGACCGAAGCCCCTAGCGCCTTCACATCGTGATAACTCGCAAGTCAGCCAGTTGTCCTTGCCGGCGAGCTTTCGCCCACAGGCTGAACCCGGCTCTCTTCGGAGTTCGCGTCCCCTGGCTCGTGGCCAGAGGCCGAATCTCCGCCTCGCATCGAACCTGAACCCATTCAGCTCGTCACCGAGGCCTGCACCGGGCATACGCCCTGTGCCGTTCCCATCGGCTAGACCGGCTGGAACCCCCCGGGTCTGAGCCCCGAGCGTCCATCTTCCGGCTAGGCCTGTATGATCATCCGCCGGCTTGCGCCTGCGGCGATCCTTCGGCTCCCGGTGCGGCGGCGATCTCGGGCTTGCGCCTTTGGTCCACCCTCCGTCACCGTCCGGCTGGTAACCTTCGGTTTACATCGAAGGTCCATCTTCCGGCTAGGCCTGCGATGAGCTTCAAGAGTTTCACCCGGACCTTGCATCGTCGGCTTGCGCCGCCGATGAGTATTCGCGCTACGCTCTCACTCATCTCCGGAACTGCACCAGCTAGGAACTGCCCGGCTTTCACCGGCGTTTTCATCTCTCTGGCCGTGTCAGCGTTCTCAACCATTGGTTCGCACCGTCGGTTGCACATTCTGACTTGGCGGCGGCTGAGTCTCCGGTTTTGCAACCGGCCGTCATACCCACTCGCCAATCCGGCGATTCCTGCTCGCTTCCTTGCAGGATCATCAGTTGGACCGACAGTACTTCCGTTCAATCTGTGGAAGCAAGTGCAAAAATCCATAAAATCTGTGATTATCACCAAAGCCAGTGCAACTAACATGACTTTCTAAGTCAGGAACGAAAAAGTGCTCTAGCTATGTAGCAAATTCGTGCGAGAGCGGCTTTGTTTTGGGCTGAAATTTCGCGAATCTGACGTGCCGTAATAAGTAGCGAAAGACAAATTGCACCAATCTCAGTTCATAACAATCCACAGTTACTTGACTTTTCTGACTTAGGCCGACATCTCCCTTTGCCGCACAGGCACAGCAATCGGCAGGTGCTTTGGCTTACACTCATCCTCGGCCCTTTGCGGGCGGCTTTGAGGTATTGTTTTGAAGAACGTGGCGCAACAGTCAGGCGGCGAACTCCCGGTTCTTGCTATCAACCCGGGGAGCACCTCCACCAAGATAGGCGTCCTCAGCCGGGCGGCTGAGCTGTTCGCAATCACCATCCGCCACTCCGGCGAAGAGATGGAGCCATTCCGCTGCCAGCCGATCTTCGATCAACTCGACTACCGGGCGGGGCTGATCGAGGCCGCGCTGCGGGAGGCGGGCTTTGATCTTGCGGCAGGGCTTGTGGCGGTTGGGGCGCGGGGTGGCTTGCTGCCACCCATGGCCTGCGGAACCTACCTTGTAGATGAAGCAATGATCGACGAGCTGCGCCGGGGACTTCGCGGCCAGCATGCCTCTAATCTTGGCGCGTCTCTGGCCCTGGGATTTGCCCAGGTGGCCGGGGTCTCGGCTTATATCGTCGATCCCGTAACCGTGGATGAGTGGCAGCCCGTAGCGCGCGTCACCGGCTCGCCGCTGGTGGCGCGCACCTCGGTGGGTCACTGGCTCAACACTAAGGCTGTGGCCAAACGCTTTACTCATGAACAGGGCCGCGCCTACAGCGACCTGCGGCTGATCGTGGCGCACATGGGCAGCGGCATCACCGTCTCGGCACATAGCGAAGGCAGAGCCATCGACAGCAACTCCATCGAAGAGGGCCCCTTCGGGCCGGATCGCACCGGATCGCTGCCTTCGCGGGCGCTGGTACGGCTCTGCTACAGCGGCAAGATGACCGAGACGGAGGCCGACCGCCATGTCTTCGGCGAAGGCGGGCTGCTCGCGCTGCTGGGGACAAACGATCTGATGGAAGTGGAACGCAGGATCGATGCGGGCGATGCGAAGGCCGCTGCGATCTTTGAAGCCATGGTCTACCAGATTGCCAAGCAGGCCGGCGCAATGGCTGTTGTGCTAGCCGGCAAGGTGGACGCTATTCTGCTCACCGGGGGCATGGCGCACTCGCGCCGAGTGCTGGACCTGCTCAGGCCGCAGATTGAGTGGATCGCGCCGGTCAAGGTCTACGCCGGCGAAGACGAGCTGCGGGCGCTGGCCGATGGGGTGTTTCGGGTGCTGGACGGGGAGGAAGAGGCGCGGCGGTTTGTTGCGGAGTAGGCCGTTTAGATCCTCTCCAGATTCGCGAACTTCTCCATCAGCTTCTTCAAGCCGTGGCGGGGGAAGATGACGGTGAGTTTGGTGTCTTCGCCTGAGCCCTCACGCATAACTATCTGGCCCTCGCCGTACTTGGCGTGGCGCACTTTCTGACCCTGCCTTAAACCCTTCGCGCCCTTTGTTTCAGGTACATCCATAGTCGGCCTCACAATTGTGCTCGGACGCGAACCGGGCCGTGCACCAAAGAACCGCGCAATGTTATCGATCGAATTTTTGTCCGGGCCCGGTGCCTTGCCGGGCGCACCTGCGCGCGGCGTGGGAATCTCCTGGCTCTCATCTTCGTAGTTGTAGTGGCGGCTCTCGTCGCCCTCGCTGAAGCGGCCGGCGCGGCGGTTCTTGCCGTATGCGCCGCTATAACCCGGTGTGGACCACGCAGGGCTGTTGCCTCCCAGATTCTCGATCAGCGCCGGAGGAACCTCTTCAAGGAACCGCGAGGGAATGCTGGCCTCGGGCGCGTCGTTGCCGTAGCGGCGCCGATAGTGGGCGCGGGTCAGGATCAGGTTCTTCATCGCCCGCGTCATGCCTACGTAGCAGAGGCGGCGCTCCTCTTCAAGCTCGTCGGGGCTGTTCAGCGTGCGCGAGTGCGGGAAGAGACCCTCTTCAAGACCGGCGAGAAACACCAGCGGAAACTCCAGACCCTTGGCGGCGTGCAGCGTCATCAGCGTCACGCGCGCATCGGGATCGTACTGGTCGGAGTCGCTGGCCAGGGCCGCATGGTCGAGGAAGTCCGCCAGCGTCTCGCCGCGGGCTTCGGCGTCGTGTGCCGCGTTGGCAAGTTCCTTCAGGTTTTCGATACGGCTGACCGTCTCGGGCGTTCCCTCGGTCTCAAGGGCCTTGATGTATCCCGAACGGTCGTTGATAAAGCGGATCAGTTCCGGCAGAGTGGCTGCGTCGCCGGGGTCGCGGAATGTCTTTTTGTCATCCTGCCCCGAATCCTTCGACGGTTCTGCTGTTTCCTCTGCCTGCTTCTGCGGCATCTTCAGGAACGGCCGCTTCTGGGTTTCCTTGAAGGGCGAAAAGTGCGAGGCGTCAAGCAATGCCATCTGGCTGTAGTCGCCGCCAAAGCTCGTATCGGCAGCTTCTTCCTCTACTTCTGCGCCAAACGAGAAATCTGTATCGCCCGCGTCAATCGCGGCCACATCGGCAGAGAGCTTGCCGGCGAAGTCGGGGTCCATCATCGCCTGCGCGTCCAGAATCATGTGCCGGAAGGAGTCCAGCGCCGACGCGGCACGCGGCGGAATCAGCCGGTCGCGGACAGCAACCTCGATCGCCTCCCACATAGACCGGCCGGTCTCAAGCGCGATCCGCTCCACCGTCTCAAGCGAGGTCTTGCCGATGCCCCGCACCGGCGTATTCACCACGCGGTTCAGAGCCATCGAGTCGTGCGGATTGCGTACCAGCCGCAGGTAGCCGAGCAGATCCTTGATCTCGGCGCGCTCGTAAAAGCTGAAGCCGCCAACCATGGTGTACGAGATGTTGTACCGGCGCAGAGCCTCTTCCACCAGCCGCGACTGCGAGTTGGTCCTATACAGCACCGCGCAATGGCGCTCCCCGCGCTCTTCTGTTTCGGACGAGTCTTGTGCCCGTAGATATGTCTGAATCTTATCGGCGATAAACAGCGCCTCGTTCTCGCCGTCGGGAGCTTCGTAGTAGCCGATCTTGGAGCCGCCCTGCTGTTCGGTCCACAGCTTCTTGCCCTTGCGCTTCAGGTTGTTGGCAACCACGGCGCCGGCCGCCTCAAGAATGATCTGTGTCGAGCGGTAGTTCTGTTCAAGACGAATGATGGTGGCGTTCGGAAAGTCCTGCTCAAACTCCAGAATATTGCGAATGTCCGCGCCGCGCCAGGAGTAGATGCTCTGGTCCTCGTCGCCCACCGCGCAGACGTTCTTGTGCGCGCCGGCGAGCAGCTTCATCAGCTCGTACTGGGGGCGGTTGGTGTCCTGATACTCGTCTACCAGCAGATAGCGATACCGCCGCTGGTAGCGCTCTCTTACTTCCGCCGAAGACTTGAGCAACCGCGCCGCCTCAAGCAGCAGGTCGTCGAAGTCCATCGCGTTGTTTTTGCCGAGTTCGGTCTGGTACTGCTTGTAGATGTGCGCGATGCGCTCGCTGTTCGGGTCTTTGGACGAGAGAAAATAATCCTGGGGATCGACCATATGGTTCTTGGCCCAGGAGATCTTGCCCAGCACGGTGCGCGGCGTGAGCTGCTTGGTGTCCAGCCCCATCCGCTTCATCACCTGCTTCACGATGCCCTGCTGATCGTTCTCGTCAAAGATGGCGAAGTTCCGCGTCAGCCCCTTGCCGCCGATCTGCAACGCCTCAACGTCGCGCCGCAGGATGCGCACACACAGCGAGTGGAAGGTGGCGATGAGCGGCTTGGCCAGCGCCGAGTGTCCGAGCAGCTTGTTGACGCGCTCGCCCATCTCCGCTGAGGCCTTGTTGGTAAAGGTGACGGCGAGGATGGAGTCGGGCGCGACGCCGCGCTCCTCGATGAGCCATGCGATGCGGTGGGTAATGACGCGCGTCTTGCCCGAGCCCGCTCCGGCAAGAATCAGCAGCGGCCCCTCGGTGGTTTCAACCGCGGCGCGCTGTTCGGGATTCAGATTGGCAAGCAGAGAATGCAAGATGGGAACCAGACGCGGATTTTTCCGAGAATGTTGAAGAAGCTGTTGTTTTGAAAGGGCACGACTTCATTCGTGCCGTAAAGGCCTGCAAAAGCAATTGGGCTTTAGCCCCTGAGGGACGATGTTGTTACTGGCTTGTCGGAATATTGAACTTCCTTCGTCCATTTTATCGCCTTGCCTCATTCCTCGCGCCCCGTCCCGCGCTATCCTGAATCTCGATGAACACAAACAGCAATCCTCTCAGCCGCATCGGCGTCTACTGCGCATCCGCAATTGGAACCAACCCGGCCTTTCGCGCCGAAGCTGAAGCGATGGGCAGCGCCATCGCCCAGGCCGGTCTGGGGCTGGTCTACGGCGGCTCCGGCCGCGGATTGATGGGTGTTCTGGCCGACGCTGCCCTCGCAGGCGGGGCTGAAGTCATCGGCGTGCTGCCCAGCGCGCTGGACGGCCGCGAGATCGGTCACACCGGCCTTACGCGGCTTGAACTCGTCTCTACCATGCACGAGCGGAAAGCGCGCATCAACGAACTTTCCGACGCTTTAATTGCCCTGCCCGGCGGCTACGGGACTCTGGACGAGCTGATGGAGGCCGTCACCTGGGCGCAGATCGGCATCCACCGCAAGCCCTGCATCGTGGTCAATACGCTCGGCTACTGGGACGGCCTGCTCGCATTCCTCGACACGGCGGTGGAGCAGGGCTTCATTACCCCGGAAAACCGCGCACTGCTACGCCTGACAGCGAACTCAGAAGAGGCGCTAAAGTTGGCGCGGGAACTCGCCTAGAGAATCAAATTGCAAAGGGAAGATGGTCTGGCGGCAGGTGAGGCTTGGCACCTGCCGCGGAACGGAAGAGACTTCCTGCTACTTGGCCGGGGCGGCTGGCTTTGACATGTTGCGCAGGTAGATGACGATGTTCCAGACCTCGTTGTCCTTGGCGCGGCCCGCGTCTTCGGCAGGCATCTTGTCTTTGCCGTTGCGAATGATGTTGAAGATGTCCTGGTCAGAGAGGGCGCTCATGGAGTTCGCGTCGGTCATGTCGGCCAGTTTCAGACCCATGCTGCTGGCTACGTCGGTCTTGCCGTTGCCGTTGTCGTTGTGGCACAAGGCACAGTCGATTGAATAGAGTTCCTTGGCCTTGGCCTGGGATTCGGCCGTCGGCTTGACAGGGTTCTTTACCGCCGGAGCAGTAGCGGTTGCGGACGGGGCGGAGCTCTGTGGCGCCTGGCTCACGCCGGCCAGTGCGGCTAGTGCAACCATCGCTCCCGCGAAGATATATCCAACTGACTTCAACATGACAGCACTCCAACTCGGCGATCGCCTGCTTACAGGCACAAACAAATCGACGAAGTTATCTTGCCACGAATTATAGGCCGGATTTTGTCTTCGGAGCACGAGAATTCGCGCCGGGGGAGTGGCAAACGATAGTCGGTGCGAAAATCAACCAGTGCCGCAAACAAATGTTCAGCGCGAGAGACGGTCCAGTCTTCCGTCGCGCAGGCGGAAGCGCTCGCCTCGCCAAACGACCGTATTGCCGGCAAAACCGGCGACCCACAGCCCGAAGGCGACAAGATCGCGCAAGGGCAGCAACCACAGCCACGAGACAACTTCGATGTCGGAGAGCGCCTCGACACCAACGGTGATGGCCATCGCCAGCCGCTGGCCAAGGCTCAGAGCCAGCAGCCACAGGCTCCAGTGGTTCAGCCCGCTGGCCAGCACATTCACTACGGCCCAGGCGAATCCGTGGGTAAAGATCAGCCCCAGGTAACCGCCTGGCCGCGCGTCGCGCACGGTGCGCAGCCAGCGCAACTGGTGGTCGATGAATCCGCGCCAACTGTACTCCGGAACCGCCGTCTCGACCACGTCGGCGCAAAGTTCGACGCGGAAACCGGCCGCGGCGATACGCGCGCCCAGCTCGTAGTCGTCGGCCAGCTGGTCCACGAGCGGAGTGAGGCCGCCGATGGCGTCCAGCGCCTCGCGCCTCACGGCCAGCGTGGAGCCAAGCCCGTAGTGCAGCCCGCGCTCGACCACGCGAGCCAGCAGCACCGAGGCCATGAAGTCCGTAGCAATGCCAAGCGCCTCAAGCCGCGCCGGAAGTCCGGCCGGCAACGCGCCGTGAGCGCGACCGCGATAGAGCGCCGTTACCAGGCCCACGGGCTTTCCGCTGCCTTCGCGATTGAACTCAAAACCGGCAACCACGCGCTCAAGATAGCGAGGGCTGACCGTGATGTCGGAGTCGTTGATGAGCAGAATTTCGTGGCGCGCATGACGGGCAAGCTGCACCAGTGTGCTGACCTTGCCGTTGGCTCCAAGCTGCTCAGGACACTCGATCAGCGAGATCGGGATGGAAGGGAACTCGCCCTTGAGTTGCTCGACCGCGGCAGCGGCAGGATCAGCCAGCGACTGTACGCCGAAGAGCAGTTCGAAGGGGCCGGAATACTTCTGGCGGCAGTGGCTGCGAAAGGCATCGATCATTCCGGGATCGAGTCCCTTGAGCGACTTGAGGATGCTGACGCCAATCTGAGTCTGCGGAGCCGCTGCAATGCTCAGCATCCCTTTGCGGCGGATGCGCAGATATGCGCGGGTTGCAAGCATCACCGCGATGAAATAGCCCAGACCCGCAACGGCGAGAACCGCAGTCGCGATCACCAGGGCGCGGACTAGCAGGTGGAGCATGTCGCTAGTCTACAGTTGTCAGTTGTCAGCGAATCCTGTGCGGGGTGCTGATAACTGACAACTGACAGCTGACAACTGCCTTACTCGTACCTGAGCGCCTCGATGGGATCGAGGTTGGCTGCCTTCCATGCCGGATAGATGCCGAAGACCAGTCCGATGGCGACGGACACCACCAGCGCGATCATGACCCAGAGCCAGGAGAGGGCGGCGTGCAGGAACGAGACCGCGAAGTGCAGGATGAGCGTGAACAGCGCGCCGAAGAAGATGCCGAGCAGTCCGCCGATGAGGCAAAGCACAATAGCCTCCAGCGTGAACTGGAGCAGGATCACCTTGCGGCTGGCGCCGATGGCCTTGCGTACGCCGATCTCGCGGGTGCGCTCGGTAACGCTGACCAGCATGATGTTCATTACGCCCACGCCGCCGACCATGAGGCCCACGCAGGAGACGGCCACCATGAACAGGAACAGTCCGCCGGTGATCTGGTTCCAGAGCCGGGTGAGCGACTCGGGGCCGAAGATGGCGAAGTTGTCGTCCTGTTCGGTGCGCAGGCCGCGATGGATGCGCAGCAGCTCCCGGATCTCCTCTGTGACCAGTTCCTTATTTGCCGGGTTGTCGTACTTGATTACTACCCAGTAATCGGTGATCTCGGGGTGAATCTTGTGGAAGGTCTCGAGGGGAAAGTAGATGGAGTTGTCCTGGGTATTGCGCCCGCTGCCGAAGGGCTGGGGCTGAAGGTCCATCACTCCGATGATCTGGAATACCTCACCGCTGCACTCGATCTCCTGGCCGACGGGCGATTCGCCGGGGAAGAGGTCCTCGGCGGCGTCGTGGCCCAGAATGGCGACGTTGGCGGCGCGCTCCTCTTCCGAGGGCGTCCACATGCGGCCGTCGATCAGCTCGATATCCTGCACTCTGGTGACTTCGGTAGTGGCGCCACTCAGGATGGTGTTCTGGATCTTATGGTTACCGTGCTTCAGCGAAACGTTGCCGAGGCCGGTCTGAAAGTTCTGGTAGGTAAGTTCGGGATCGACCGAGGTTACATGGGGGAGATTTCGCATAGCTACGGCGTCGTCGTAGCTGACCTTCTTGCGGTTGAGCTCCTCGGTAGTGGGCCGGTGGCCGAAGGGCTCGAAGTGGTAGACCCAGAGCACGTTCGTTCCCAGCTTGTTGACGAATTGGTCGATGTTGGAGTTCAGCCCGTTGATGGCCGAGGAGATGAGGATGACGGTCGAGATGCCGATGAGAATGCCGAGGATGGTGAGCGCCGAGCGCAGCTTGTTGGCTCGCAGGGTGGAGAGTGCCATGCGGATCGATTCCTGGCTTTCGTGCAGTCGCATGGTTACAGCTCCGCTCTCAGGGCCACGATCGGGTCCAGTGCCGAGGCCTTGTGGGCCGGGTAGATGCCGAAGAACAGTCCGATGGCCGTGGAGACAAACAGCGCCACAAACACCGACCACAGCGCAATCACCGACGGGAAGCCGATGGCCAGGGTAATGGCCTTGGCTCCGCCGACGCCAAGCAGGATGCCCAGCAGACCTCCGATTGCAGCCAGGATCGAGGACTCGATGAGGAACTGGAGCAGGATGTCGTTGCGCTTTGCGCCCACAGCCTTGCGCACGCCGATCTCGCGGGTGCGTTCGGTGACGCTGACCAGCATGATGTTCATGATGACGATGCCGCCAACCACGAGCGAGACGGATGCGATGGCTGCCACGACCGCGCCGAAGTTGGTGAGGATGGTGCCGAGCAGGTTCTGGAAGGTGGCGCTGGAATCGATGTTGAAGGTGTCGGGCTTGCCGGGGGCCAGATGGCGGCGCACGCGCATCAGCGAACGCAGTTCGTCCTGTACGCCCTGCATCACAAGTCCGCCTCCTCCGGCATCGACGTAGATGGCCATGCTCAGGTTGGAGCCATAGATGTGCAGGTAGCTGGTCAGCGGAACCGAGACCCAGTTGTCGAGGCTGGTGCCCAGCATCTTGCCCTGGTGCTCGCCCACTCCGATGACCGTGAAGGGGACGCCGTCGACGTGAATCTCTTTGCCCAGCGGATCGCCGGTCCCGAGGATGTTGTCCACAACGTCGGAGCCGACGATGGCTACGTGGGCGGCGTGCGAGTCCTCAGCTTCAGTGAACCCGCGGCCCAGGGCCAGATCGAGGTTCGAGAGCGAGGGCATGGTCCAGGTCCAGCCGCGAATCTGCGTGTCTGTGGCGGAGCGCTTGCCGAAGACCACCTTGCCGACGCTGTTCCGCTGCGCGCCTACCGTGACGCAGCCGCGGCAGTCGGAGAGTACGGCGCGGTAGTCCTCGTAGGTTACGAACTTGCGCTTCTGAAACTCGACGTACTCCTCAATGGTCATGAAGGACTGAGGCATCCGGCTGATGGTGATGGTGGCGGCCCCGTAGCTGTTCACCTTCGATGTGACAAACTCCTTGGCGCCGTTGGCCAGGGTGACGACCATGATCACCGAGCCGACGCCGATGATGACGCCGACCAGCGTCAGCACCGAGCGGAGCTTATTCGCCCAGAGCGACTGTAGCGCGAGTTTCAAGGCCTCGATGTACTTCATGGCTCCTGTGCCTGCGGTGCGTATCCGGCTCGATGCCGGTTTTGCCCTGTCCTCACAGTGTACGGAAACAGGGGCCGGGGGACGCACGCGGTCCCATATCTGGTAATACGCATCCGGCCGGAATTGGTTCCCTGGAGCCTTTCCGGGATAGGGGATCTCGGACTTAGCCGGAGCTGCCGAAGCCCTTTTCTGCCCGGGCAGAGGCCTCGAGGGTGTCGATCTCCTCGACCGGACCGGTCAGGACGGGAACCGGCACCATCTGGGCGATCTTGTCGCCGGCCTTGATGGTAATGGCTGCCTCGCCAAGGTTGGTCATGACGATCAGGACCTCGCCGCGGTAGCCGGAGTCGATTACGCCGCCGGTTGTGGCCAGCCCTTTGGCGGCCATGGACGAGCGGTCGCGAACCAGAAGCCCCAGCGGCGAGCCAGTTCTGGGATCGCGGGCCTCGACGGCGATGCCGGTTCGCAGCCGTACCGTATTTCTCGGGCGAAGGACCGCACCCTTAAGTGCAAAGACGTCGTAGCCGAGGTCCTCGCCCGGATGGGCAACTTCGGGAAGGCGGGCCGAGGGGTCCAGTCGTTTGACACGGAGCATGTATCGATCCTAAGGCACGAGTGCGGCCGCGATGCCGCCAAATGAAAAAGGAGGGCGACCGCCGCAGCGATGCGCCCTCCATAATCGTGTCCACTTGGGACACCAGGGAGCAGCGGGCCGGACACCCGCTGCAACAGGGTATACGCAGAGCAGCGCTGATTTGTTCACGGATTCCGCAACTCGAACTGCCGAGGAGTACCGTCAGCGCTTTGCCCGGACCAGCGCGACGCAAGAAAAAGGAGGGCGACCGCCGAAGCGATTTTGCCCTCCAGGTTGCCGTTGTGGCTTGTCAGCAGAGAAAGAGCGTGCGCCTAATTCTCTCCGCCCGTAATCTGAATCTCCGCTTCCCGCGAGTGCGAGTACTTGGTGTCGAGCCGGGCTGTGATGCGGGAGCCGGCCTGGACCGTGCGCAGCACATGGCTGCTGCCGAAGTTGTCGAACGTAAGGATCACGCGTCCTTCAGCGGGCTTATCCACGCCGGGACCGGTGATCCAGCCAAATGCCGCCGAGTTGCCTTCGAGCGCCACGGTGTTGAGCCGTTCGTCATGCCGCACCTGGTATTCGCCGGCAGGCATTGTCTTGCCATCCACGATAAAGTCGAACGGAACCTGAACCTTGCATGGCGCTGAAGCCAGCACGGGCTGAGCGGTGAAGACTGCGACCGCCAGAACTGCCGGGGCCAGAAACATTGAGTAAAGATTGATCCGCATGTTAAGTACCTCCTGACTGAAAGATAGGTACGGATCGCACCGATCAAAGTTGTCAAATCCGCGTCAAGAAGATGTCAAACTTTCCGCGTCGGCCGCGGCCATGCGCGCGGCGACCAGCGCCTGGCGAAGAGTGAGGATCGTCTCAGCCGAGCGGTCGTGGGCCTCGAGCACGCGCAGGGCGCGCTCCAGCAGATCCGCCGCCTGGCTCACAAGTTCGACATCGTGCGTGTCGTCTCGATCGGTTCCGGAAGAAGCCGATGCATCACTCTGCGCGTGCGGCGCATTCTCAATGACCGTCGGCACAAAGCAGTAGCCGCGTTTGGGAAGCGTCTGAATGAATTGCGGATGAGCGGGATCGTCGCCAAGGATGCGGCGCAGATCCAATATGTAGGTGCGCAGGATCGGCATCTGCACGTAAGTGTCGGGCCATAACGCTTTGAGCAGTTCTTTATGAGTGATGAGCCTGCCGGGGTTGTCGACCAGATAACGCAGCACGGCGAAGGGTTTGGGCGGGAGGAATATCTTCTCGCCCTCGCGCCACAGGCACTCGTTCGCCGTATCGAGCACAAAACTCTCAAACTGCTTCAAGGCCGTGGTCCTCCACGCAGATGGTTGCGGGCAGCAGCTACGGAGCACTGCGCCCGGCAGCCGTCTGGATGGAGATACGGCAGATTGGGTGGTTTGGTTCACGGACCGTGCCGGAGGCGGGCAAAAATGGCCAGCCCCGGCAAGGGATGGTTCCCTCACCAGGGCTGTCGTTGCAATTCGGCAAAAGGACCTATAAGCCGAATTTTGTTCGCAGGCATTAAGCCAGCTATGCGGTCATTCCTCTAGACGCCGTCTCGCGACGGGCGTTCATCAGCGACCTACCCGGAGGTTTCGGCAATTGCTCAAGCCGCCTGGGCGTACCGGGCCGGTACGCAACGCAAGCCTGGCTCTTGGCTCGCGCTTCCCTCCCTATTTGGTCTTGCTCCGTGTGGGGTTTACCCTGCCCCCGGCATTACTGCCGGAGCGGTGCGCTCTTACCGCACCTTTTCACCCTTACCATTGCATGGAGCAATCCTTTGGACGAATCCATTGGCTGCTCCGGGTCGTCCCTCCGAAGAGGGGTTGGCACTGGCGGTATCTTCTCTGTGGCACTGGCCGTCCACGGGCCTTGACGCCCGCGTCCCGGACGTTATCCGGCACACTGCCCTGCGGAGTTCGGACTTTCCTCCCCCGGGTTACCACGCTTGCGCGCAGAACCCGGCAGCGACCGCCCGGTCCTCCTGCCAGTTGTTAGTTTAGCGCAGTCCGGTTTTTCGCAGTGCCAGGCGCCGCATTCCAAATCCTATCTCGACGAGCGATAGCGGTATGTGCTATCGTTTTCTCGGACCGCTGGAACCATAAAGGGCTGGTTTGCTTTGCCATGAACAAGACGCAACAGGGCACGCTGAACGACCTTTTTGTCCGTCCAACACGAGCGGACATTCGCTGGTCCGCGATTGAATCGCTGATTCGCGCATTGGGCGGCGAGGTTACGGAGCGCGCCGGCAGCCGGGTTGCGGCAAGATTGAACGGCGTGACCGCCGTCTTCCACCGTCCGCATCCGCGGCCTGAAACCAAGAAAGGCGCGGTCGATGCCGTTCGCCAATTCCTCATCAATGCGGGGGTGAAGCCATGATGGAGTACAAGGGGTATGCCGCCGGACCCATCGATTTCGATCCGGACGACAAGACATTTTCCGGCACGGTAGCCGGGCTTCGCGATGTCATTCATTTCGAGGGCAGGACGGCCACGGAACTGGAGCGCGCCTTCCGGGAGAGCATCGACAGCTATCTGGAGCTTTGCGCCGAGACCGGCCAGCAGGCCGACCGCCCTTTCAACGGAAAGATTCTGGTGCGCACCGAGCCGGAACTGCACCGCAAAGCAGCCCTGCGCGCGGCGGTCGAGGGCGTGAGTTTGAGCCGGTGGATTTCCCGGCAGATCGAAAGCGCGCGGTGAGCTGACCTCCAGTTTTGCTTTTGGGGTTCGGGGTTTACCAGTTGCGGTAAGGGATTTTGGAGGGGACGACTTCTACATCGGGAAGTCCCATCTGTAGCAAACGAAACTTGAGAACAGTTATAGCTTGCTCCTGATTGGCGGACGGACCAATAACGATCCTGCACAAGCTTGAATCTTCCCGAATGCCCAAGGGGACACTGATATAAGGAGTTTGAACTCTATTACCGGGACGATATTCAATCAAGGCGCAATTTGAAGTGCCAATCACAAATATGAGAATCAGTCTTGTTTCGTTTTCTTCCTCAAAACCATGATGTTTGAAGATGCTGCATTGCAGAAGCATATTGCTGGCATATTCTCTGATGGCTACACGGATATTGTCATCATCGTAAGGGCGATAAGACGTTTCAAGGGGACGCTTCTTGAAGTAGTTGTCTTTGATCCCTGCGATCTTGTCGAAATGCTCTCTTGTGCTGGACTCGCTTCTTTCTGCAGTTATTTCCATCGAGTAGTTGCAATCCGCTAAAAATCCGGCCAAACGCAATCTATCGGGCGACATTCTGGAGATATTCTCAATTGATCGGCGGCGAAACCCGAGGCAATATCCTTGCCTTCCAGGGGCGTAGCCTCTCCATTGGCTAAGTCGGTCCCCGGCCTGACCAGTCTTCTCGTTCTCGCGGTCTCTTGAGAATGAAACGCTAAATGCCGCACTTGCTTCGAAATAATTCAACGCTATCTTTCTCCAAGCATCGATGCTCCCGGGGAGCAAGTGTTGCCTGGAATTGAGGACCTTTTCAATGGCGTTGAGATAAGTATCAAATCCAATTTTGCGTTCTGTGAGATCGTTCAGAAAGCGATAATGCGTAGCCCAGATGGTATCAGAGGCGAGAATCCCATCGAGGCCGCGTTGATCGGTGTAGTGATAGAGCAACCCCTCAGACTTCACCAGGTCTTCGGCTTGTTGAGGGGCTTGCTCTTCCATCGTCATTCCTTGCGGCCGGAAATCATAACGGATGTTCCCGGCAGTTCTCGTTCAGCCTCCCGATTGCATCTCCCCAAGCACCTTTTCAATCTGCTTCCGCAGTTCCGGCACATTCCCGACAGCAACCGCCCATACGAGCTCCAGATTAATGAAGAAGTAGGCGTGTGTGACCCGGTTCCGCATTCCGTAGATGTCAATCCAGGGGACATCGGAATAGGCGGATTGCAGGTTCGGCAACAACTCAAGCAGGTTTCTGGTCGCTTCACCCAGGATTTCAATGTTGCGCAGCACCGCGTCCTGAACCATTGAGTCCGCTATGAATTGGTCGTGTGTGATCCCCGATGTATATTGCAGAATCTTGTCGCAGGCCTGAATCATGTGTGCGGCGTAATCCGGCGCGCGCAGGTCGGACTTCCGGATCTCGTCCGTCATAGCGGTAGAGCCTCGGCAACCACCCGCGCCCGGAACTTGAGCGGCAGATCCCCCGGAGTCAACAGGTCCACCTTTACGTGGATGGCTGTTTCTATCAACCGCTGTGCACGTACCACATCGAGCAGGCTGGTTCTGGGTGCGGGATCGACCAGAATGTCCAGATCGCTCGCCTCGGTGTCATCGCCTCGCAGTACGCTGCCGAAGACGCGAGGGTTCGCCATCCCAGCCTCGATGACTAGCCGGCGGATCGTCTCCCGGTGCAACGGCAATGCTTCAGAAGGCCTCATAAAGGGCGCTTTGCTCCTCCTGCACCTCTAGTCTACCCCGATTTCTGTTTTTTCCGGTCAGGCAGTTGAATGCTAGCCACTACTTTACGCGCCAGCCCGGTCAACGCCATTGTGGCTGCTTCCTCAAGCGCGACCCAGCGCCGCGCTCCACCGCGCACCGCCAGCCGCGTCAAGTCTTTCTGTGCCACGGAGCGGACGAGAACCGTGTAGTTGACCTGCATGATGGCGTGGCGGAGGGTCATGGCTAGCTCATCTGCTGGAACTTCCGTATCGCGCAGCGCGGGCAGTTCCCACAGGCCGGGCATTATGGTCTGCTCTGCCGCCCGGCGTTCGAGCAGTATCTGCGTGGCGGATCCGTCTGGTTCTTTGCGCAGAACCAGAGCGCAGGCGGCCAGTTCGGCCCGCATCGGCTTGCGCTTGGTGGTCTTGTGTTCGCCGCGGGTCTGGCAGTGAGCGGCGACGGGGCACTCTGCACAGCGGGGATTGCGCGGCAGGCAAAGGGTCGCTCCCAACTCCATCATGGCCTGATTGAAGTCGCCGGGGCGGCGGGGATCGACGAGCGTATCCGCCAGCGCCTGCACTGTGCGCCGGAGCGAGGCCGCAGCTTTCGTCGAAGCATCGAGCCCCTCAAGTCGGCACAGCACCCGCTCCACGTTGCCGTCCACCACCGCAACCGGCTCACCATGCGCGATGCTGGCGATGGCGGCGGCCGTGTAGGTGCCAATACCGGGAAGCTTGCGCAACACCTCAAAGTTCTCCGGCAGAACTCCGCCGTACTCCGCCATCACTTCCTGCGCGGCCCGATGCAGCATCCGCGCGCGTCGGTAGTAGCCAAGGCCGCTCCACAGAGCCAGCACCTCTTCCTCACTGGAAGCGGCGAGCGAGGCCACGGTCGGAAAGCGGCTGAGAAATGCCGTGTAGCGCTCGACGACCGCGGCCACGCGGGTCTGCTGGAGCATGATCTCCGAAACCCAGATGGCGTAGGGATCGAGGGTCCGACGCCAGGGCAGGTCGCGGCGGTTGGCCTGGTACCAGGCGAGCAGGCGTTTCCTCATCGCGGCCACGGCAGGCTTCAGGGCTGGCACTGCTCTTGCCACTTCGCCCAGACCAGGTAACGCGCGGTCTTAACAATCTCGACAAACGATGTCGCGGTCTGAACCATCTCCCCGTTCGGACGAAGATCGGGGGCCGGATGCGCACGCCACGAGAAGGGCAACTGGCTGAAGATCATCGCCGCCCGGGGCAGGTGTTCGGGGCTGGAGACGATCTCGGCCGAGGTCCAGTTTTTGTCCTTCATGATGCGTCCGGCGTAGCAGGCGTTCTGGATGGTGTCGAGGGCCTCGCGCTCCTCGACGATGGCGGCAGGAGGCACGCCCTGAGCCCTTGCCACCTCCGCCATCGCATCGGCCTCGATGACGTTGGTGTGTGCCGCGCCGCCCGTCATGATGAGCCTTGGCGCGACACCGCGCTCGTACTCGTGGACGGCCTCGGTGACGCGGGCGAGCATGGCCGGACTGGGGTTGCCGTCGGAGTCGGCCGGGTAGCCGAGGACTACGATGGCGTCGAAGTGGTCCTGCGAAGTGTTCGATGCGGGCGCGAGCACCCGCTCCACGGCAGCCCAGACCATGAGCCCTGTGCCGATGACCAGAACAAAGAAGAAGATGCGCCGGAGCCATGGGTGGCCATGCCGCGTCTGGAGGCCTTGTCTGGGGTATTTGCTGGTAGTTGGCATGCCTTCCTCCGCTCAGAGCGATCTTACAGTAGTGTATGATTTTGCTTGCAACTCCGGCGCGCGGGAGCGCCTGGAGCAACGGCATGCAAGGGAGAATTCGAGATGGCCAAGAGCGTGAATAAAGTCTTTTTGCTGGGCAACGTGGGCAAGGATCCTGAGATTCGCACCACGCCGGGCGGCATGATGGTAGGCAGCCTTACTCTGGCCACCAGCGACCGCCAGAAGGACGCGCAGGGTAACTGGCAGGACAAGACCGAGTGGCACAACCTGGTCACCTTCGGCCGCACCGCCGAGATCGTCCGCGACTACGTGAAGAAGGGGTCAAAGCTCTTCATCGAAGGCAAGATCCAGAACCGCAGCTGGGACGACAAAGAGACCGGCCAGAAGAAGTACCGCACCGAAATCATCGTCAACGACCTCTCGCTGCTCTCCGGCCGCGAAGAGGGTTCTGGCGGTGGCGGCTACAGCAAGTCGGGCGGCTCCGCGAGCATGGACCAGCGCCCGGCGGCGGGCGGCGAGGACTTTGCTCAGACCGGCGGCATCTCCGACGACGACATACCGTTCTAGGCGAGTGCAAAAAGGGCCGGCCAACGCTTGGTACGATGCGTTGGCCGGCCCTTATTTTGTGATGCCCGTTAATCTAGAGCGACGTGTATCCGGTGGCCGCCTCCACCTGCGCGTCGTCCATGTTCTTCTTCAGCTCGCAGCGGGTGTCAAAGACCATGGTCGGCTTCGCGTCCTTTTGGAAGGCGTCCCACTTCGGCAGGCCGGCGTGGTTGGGGTCGCCTTTGCGGGCAAAGTTGATCCACGCATCGGAGACCTTCTCGGCCAGGGCCATTGGCCCCGGGCCGCCGCCGGTCATGGAAGAGGCCCGCTCGCTGTTGAAGAATGCGAAGGGGATCTCTGAGCAGTGATAGGCGCGGGCGCGGCCGTCGACCATCGGACTCTGCCAGACGAACTTGTAGACAAAGGCCGGAGCCTTGGCCTGCTCGGTTTTGAGCCCCGCCATCTTGATCGCATCCATGCGCCTCGGCAGCCCCTGCGCCAGCGAGAAGATGTCGAAGGGCTTGCGGATGGTGTGGGCCTTCTGGATGGCGTCGATCACGGCGTCGCCCTTGGGGAACTGCTTCAAGAGCCGGCGTCTGACTTCGTCCATAGGCATCTCTTCAAGGGCGGGGTCGCCCATCTGCACGCTATTGCCCATCTCATTGAGCACAGAACCCACCAACAGAGGCACCATGGCGGAAGGCTCCGGCGCAGCCGGATCCCAGACGTGGCGCAGCAGGTTGTGGCCGTCGATCACCGGCCCCCAGCCGCCGATGCCGGGCGTGCCGTTTGTACCGGCAGCTTTAGCCAGGCGAACTGAGGCCTCGATGATGTCCTCAAAGCGCAGGTCGTGCAGCTTGCTCAGGCTGGACTTGTCGATGCCGAGATCCTTGAGCATCATGGCTGTAGTCTTCGCGCTGGTTTCAGTGGTGAGCTGGTGAATGGGCGTGCCGCTGCTCTCGATGGTGGCGCGATGGAAGAGGCCCTTTGCACCGGGCATGCCCATCAGCGTCGAAACCTTGCCGCCGCCACCGGACTGGCCAAAGATCATGACCGTGCCCGGATCGCCGCCGAAGTTCCCGATGTTGGTCTTGACCCACTTGAGCGCCGCAACCAGGTCGAGTACTCCCACGTTGCCCGAGTCTGCGTACTGATCGCTATACTCGGCCAGATTCATAAAGCCGAGCGGTCCCAGGCGGTGATTCACGCTGACCACGACCACGTCGCCGCGGCGCGAGAGGTTCTCGCCGTCGTAGCAGGCCTGCTCGTTTGAGCTGCCGTTCACAAAACCGCCGCCGTGGATCCAGAACATGACCGGGCGCTTCTTGTTGTCGAGCGCCGGAGTCCAGACGTTCAGGTTCAGGCACTCCTCGCTGGGGTTGCCGTCGGTCCACTGGAACATGAGGGCTTCGTCGTCGTGGTCCCAACCGCCGCGGCGTCCGCCCCAGCTGCTGTTCACGTTCTGCGGCGCCACCCAGCCCCAGTGCCAGGCGCTGCGAACGCCGGTCCAGGGAACGGGCTTCTGCGGCGGCATAAAGCGGTTCTTGCCTGCCGTCGACGCGCCGTAGGGAACGCCCTTGAAGCTGACGATGCCGCCGCTCTCGAAGCCGGCCACTTTGCCCGAGTCGGTTTCAGCAATGTTTTTCCTGATTGAAGCTACCGGCTTGTCGCCCGTGTAGCGCTGGGACTCGGCCTCGTGGCTGTCGGCCCGGGCCACGGCCGGCGCAAGCACTGCTGCTGCCGTAACCGCCGCCGCGCCTTCAAGCACCGCGCGCCGCGAAAGCTGCTGCTTCGAATCCTTCTGCGGATTTTCTACTCTCTTCATCTCTGCTCCCTCGCAAGGCATCCGCTCCGGATGCCTGCTGGCTGATCTACAGGGTTGTCGCTTCCATCACGGCCTTGCGCAGCTCTCCGTCCGGATCGTGCTCAAGCGAGCACACGGTATCGAAGAGCATGGTGGGCGTCTTGTCGTTGAACGCCTCCCATTTAGGAATGCCCGCATGGTTCGGATCGCCGTTTGCCGCGAACGATGCCCATGCCGTGGCCACCTTGCCGGACAACTGGTGCGACTCCGGCCCGTTGCCGGTCAGCTTGGCGCACAGCGTCGCGTTGCGGAAGCAGAAGGGCAGCTCGCTGGTGTGGAAGGCGCGCGCCCGGCCGTCGCAAAGCGGCGACTGGAAGTCGAAGCGATAGTGATACGCCGCTCCGCCCTGTTTGGTCTTGAGCTCGGCCTGACGGAGTGCGCTCAACCTCTGCCGCATAGCCGCCGCGCGAGAGAACTGTTCGAATGGTTTTGCTTTGGCAAACAGCTTCTGGGCCACAGCAAAGACCTGGTCGGTATGCGCGCCCATGATGGGAGCAAGCAGCTTCTTCGCTCCCTCGGCGTCCACATCTTCCAGCGCGGAGTTGCCCATCTGCACGGTGTTGTAGCTCTCGTTCAAAACCGTTCCCACGATCAGCGGAACGCCGGCGCTCGCATCCGGAGCAGCGGGGTCCCAGGTGTTGCGCGGGAGCAGCTTGCCATCGACCACCGGTCCCCAGCTCATGCCCAGCGTCCCGGGAAATGCGCTGGTGCCAGCGGCGGCCTTCCGCTGCCCAATCATCCCCGCCTGCACGATCTGCTGGAAGGTAAAGTCGGTGTGCAGCTTGCCGAGGGTGTCTTTGGTGATTCCAAGCTCGGCGAGAGTTGCATGAGCCACTTTGGCCGCAACGTCCGGGGTGTTCTGACGCAGGCCCGATCCGCTCTGGATCGAAGCGCGATGGAAGAGCCCCTTGGCCGCGGGCATGCCCATGATCGTTCCGACTTTCGAGCCGCCGCCCGACTGGCCGAAGATCATTACGTGCCCCGGGTCGCCGCCGAAGTTCGAGATGTTAGTCCCGACCCACTTGAGCCCCTGGATGATGTCGAGCATCGAGACGTTGGGCGAGGAGGCGTACTGGTCGCCGTACTCCATCAGGTTGAGGAAGCCGAGTACGCCGAGCCGGTGATTGATACTGACCACAACCACGTTGTTGCTGCGGGCCAGGTTTTCGCCGTCGTAGGCGCGCAGCTCGTTGTCGGAGCCGGAGGTCATGCCGCCGCCGTGAATCCAGAACAGGACCGGGCGCTTCTTGTTGTCCAGCGCCGGCGTCCAGACGTTGATGCGCAGGCAGTCCTCTGAGGGCTGTCCGTCGTCCCACTCAAACATGAAGGCTTCGTCGTCGTGGGCCCAGGAAGCGCGGCGGCCGTCCCATGTGGCGTTCTGCGTGGTGGGGCTTACCCAGCCCCAGTAGAGCGCCGAACGCACGCCGGTCCAGGGCTTTGGCTTGGTCGGGGGCATAAAGCGGTTCTTGCCGCTCGTATCTCCGCCGTACGGGATGCCGCGGTAGCCGATGACGCCGTCACGGGAGTACCCGTAGACTTTGCCGCTGTCGGTCTCTGCGATGTTTTTCGTCGACGAGGCGACGATGGGATGGAACTTGTTCTCGTTGCTGACGACGGCCGGTGCGGCCAGTGCGGCCGGAGCCGCAGCCGCGGATAGCGCGGCTCCTCCGCCCAGCGCCGCAGCGCCGCCAAGCAGCGACCGGCGCGTAAGCTTCTTCTCAACAGGCTTGTATGATTCCATGTGCAGCACTCACTCCTGCGCCCCTTTGAGGGGCAGCTCGCTCAAATACTCATGATGTAACGGGGAAGCCGCGTTCAAGACTGGAACATTCGCCGCCGGCAGCCCGGCCTGATTATAAGGACCTCGCCGGCCGGCAGCGAACGATGATTCTCGGTGGTGTTGCTGATCGTGCAAGAGGGACCGGCTGCCTTGCCGAAAAACCAGCGCAAGGCAGCCGGCGGGGTTCTAGTAAACCACCTTCAGCGCAAACTGAAGAACGCGCGGCGTGTAGGCCGTCGACATGGCAGTGATCTTGCCAAATGTCGAGGTGTTCCAGCTGGCGCCCGGCGTGGCGTAGTTAGCCGTGTTGGTGATGTTGTAACCCTCGGTACGGAACTCCACATTGATGGAATCGTGGACCGGGAAGGTCTTGATGAGAGAGAAGTCCACGTGGCGATAGTGCGGGCCGTAGACCGGGTTGCGCGGTGCATTGCCGATGGTTCCAGCTGTCTGAGCGGCGAATGCGGCCGTGTTGAAGTACTGGTTGATCGACCGCGCCGATGCGTTCAGGACAGGATTCGCAATCATGTTGGGACGGCTTGAGTTTGCCGCGCCCGATCCCTGGCCCGAGATGTCGGAGGCCGACGTGATGGTGATGGGCTGTCCGGCGCTCCAGCCGAGCAGCAGATTGGTCGACCAGCGGGAGAGGGCCCACTTCTTGATGCCGGTCGACTGCTTGAAGAAAGGAATCTGATAGGTTCCGGTCGCCGCAAGACGATTACGTAGATCGAGATCGCTATTGCCGTATTCGTACTTGTCGTCGAACTTGTTGTAGTTCAGGCCATAGCCTTCGTTGCCCTGGTTGCTCAGGCCAAGCGCGTTGTCGAGCAGCCTGGAATGCGTATAGTTCACGCTGTAGCTGAGGCCGTTGCTGAGCCGGCGCTCGATGGAGGCCGTGCCGCCATAATAATGGGAAACGCCAGACGACCCGTACATGGCAACCGTGGTCACGCCGGGGTTCTTGGCGTAGGCGGGGCGATTGTTCTGGGCCGGATTACCCGATGTGTAGACGCCCGGAGGAGGCGCGTTCACGTCCAGGAACGACTGCGCAAGATGCCGTCCTTCGATGCCCACGCCGGCCACCGTCAGAACGTTTCCATGGAAGTCCTTCTGGATCGAGATGTTGAACTGAATCGCCTCTGCGGGACGGTAATTCAGAGCCACGCCGCGCTGCGGACCAAACGGCGCGCTCGCGGACACAACCGTTGCTGGCGGAGCGCCGGCCGAGAGCTGCGCATACGGCGCATAGGCCGGGATGGCAAGCATGCCCGCGTAGGTGTACGGTCCATAGGCCGACAGGAACGGAGCGTTCTTCATGCTGGCATTGGAGGTGATATCGGTCGGGTAGTACGACATGCCGAAGCCGCCGCGTATGACAAGGCCCGGCCTGACGGTGTAGGCAATGCCGATGCGCGGAGCAAACTGCGTGTACGTGTTGCTCAGATTACCCATCGCATTAACGCCGGTTGTGCCGGGGACAATGATCTGCTGCGCGACGTAATCCCAGTTCGACATCTGGTTGTTGATCGCGGTCTTGTTGGTGAACAGATCGTAGCGAACGCCCAGATTCAGCGTCACGTTAGGCAGAATGTGCCAGTCGTCCTGCGCGTAGCCGCTAATCTCCCACCAGCGATAGTGCGGGTTGGCCAGAGAAATACCACGCGTGACGTTGGTGTAGCCCTGCCCTTGCAGCATGCTCGCCAGGGTGGGGAAGGTCCACTGCGGCGTCGCCGAAGTGCTCTGCAGGCTGGTGGCCTGACGTCGAATCGACTGGGCGCCAAACTTGAAGGTATGGAAGCCGCGCGTGTAGGTCAAGGCTGCCTGATACTGGTAGGCCTGAGAGAAGTCCACCAGGGGACTGAACACCGATCCACCAAGGCCCTGGTATCCGCTGACGGTAACGCGGCCAAATCCCGACGTGAGACCGGAGACGTTGATATTCTGCTGGCCCATCATCGCGGCTATATTCGGGCCCACTTTGTTGCCATAGCCAAAGCCGACCGGATAGTTTTCATTGTCCACACGCAGATAGCCCGCCTGCGCCGTAAGCAGCAGGTTGGACGAGAAGGTGTGAACGTAGCCGAGCACGGCCTGCTGGCCCTGGTCGGGAGCATATCCGCCGCCGGTGTTCGGATTGAATGTGACCGCGGAGCCGCCGGTCCCCAGGTTCTCTGTCACGAAGGGCAGAATGCCGGGTACGGCAGAGTACACCTTGTTGTAGCTGTACCGGGCAAAAATATTGTTGTTGGCATTAATCTGATGGTCAACGCGGCCGTCAAATACGTCGCTGGTCTGCGTATTGTGCGAGTTGCCGATGTACTGGTTGGAGCCATTCGGATTATTGGGCGCCGGGAACATCTTGAAGTAGGCCAGTCCGACCGGATCGATCACGCCCGCGTAGACGCTGCTCGGATTCTGCTGCTGAGCCAGCGTGGGAACAACCGCGGATGTCGGAACGCCCCAGGACACCTGCCGGAAGCCTTCGTAGTCGCCGAAGAAGAACATCTTGTTCCGAAGGATCGGCCCGCCCACGCTGCCGCCAAACTGATTCTGGCGAAGGCGCTGCTTGGGGTTATGAGCGGCGAACTGGTACGGATAGGTGTTGAAGATGTCGTTACGGAAGTACTCGTACACCGTGCCGTGGAAGTTGTTGGTGCCGGACTTGGTGATGATGTTGATCACCGCGCCCGGGGTGCGGCCCGAGTCAGCGCTGTAAACGCTGGACTGCACGCGCAGCTCCGAGATGGCGTCAACCGACGGACGAACGCCGAGCGACCCAATCAGCCTCTCGTTGTTGTCCATGCCGTCAACCATGTTGTTATTCAGCACGTCGGACTGGCCGTTGACCGAGATCGCGGCCGACTGGCGGCGGTCATCGGGCTTGGCGCCGTTGGTGAGGCTGTTGGGCGGCCCTTCGTTGGCGCCGGGAATCATCTGCACCAGCTGGACAAAGTTGCGGCCGTTCAGCGGCATGTCCTGCACGGCAAGCTGGTTCACCGAGCTTTGCAGGGTTGCGGACTCAGACTGGAGCAGCGGCGTAACCGCCTCGACCGAGATGGTCTCGGTGGCATTTCCGACCGCCAGCTGGGCATTGATTCGCGGCGTATCGCCGGCTGCAAGTACCAGATTCGGAACCTCATACTTCTTAAACGAGGCCGAGATCACCGAGATTGAGTAGGCCCCGGGAGGCAGAAGCGGAACAGCGTAGTCCCCGCTTGCTCCCGACTTCACCTTGCGGACTTCTCCGGTGCCCTTGCGGGTAACCGTAATATCGGCTCCCGGAATCGCGGAACCGGACGGATCGGTGACCGTGCCGACCACCGTCGCGGTTGTGGACTGCGCGGCCAGCCTTCCTGAAATCCCTACGGCCAACAGAGAGAGCTGGCTCAGCAAATTCGGACAGGGGCATAAGTGGTGGTTCTGTTCTTCGGCAGCCTAAGATGGCTGAGAAGAGGAGAGCAGATGAGCAGGCGTCCGCGCAGGAACCACTCAGCAGCGTTCAAGGCGAAGGTGGCC
>CAIMKZ010000020.1 GCA_903842065.1 uncultured Acidobacteriaceae bacterium
CACTCCAGCTTGAAAGCGCAAACGCCCGATCAGGTATACTTCAACCGCCTGCCAGAATCAATGGCAGCCTAAAAACAAAAACAAGAACTTCCACTTAAGGAAAAGGCAAAAACTGTCCGAACTACCGGGACCACCTCAGTCGTTGCCGACACGAGTAGACTTTGTTCGTAGTAGTTTTCCAGGACATTACCGGCAACAGTCACATTCTGGTCAGCCTGAAGCCCAATTCCTTGACCGACCCCAGTCGTTCCGTCTCCATAGTTGTTAGAGATAATAAGATTTTGAGAGCGGTGGAAGTCGTAATCCTCGTAGGCATTTCCAGCGGCGGAGTTATTCAGCACTTTCACCCCGGAAGTGTGTATTCCCACCGCGCAAAAACCCCAATAGCCGTTCCCGTTCGCAGTGCTGTTTTTGAAAACTATATTCGATGAGCCATTTGTCGAATCGACTTTGACGCCGACGCCAGCGAGCGGTTTACTCGGCCCATTCCCGTTCGCGGTCACGCCGTCAATAACCGCTCCCGTCACGTCATGCAGGAAAAGACCAGCCGAACCCCACACCGTCAAGCCATTGCCTGAAAATACGCCTCCGGTCACGGTAATATTCGATGAGTTGTAGACAGCCAGGCCGTCAGATGGCGCACCGGAGATCGTCAAATTATTGGCTGTGAAACCGTTCACCCTCGAGCCTGTATTCACTCCAACTTTCACGCCCTTATAGTTGCACGAACCAATGCAAGCAGGGGAGGTCACCGTGAAGTTTTGAAGAACTACGCCGCTGACGGTTACATAGATTCCGTCTGAATTGGATGGCGCGACAATTCTCGTACAAGGACCAGCCCCGACGATTGCAACGCTCTTGTTGACTGTGAATCCGCCCGCGAACGTTCCGCAGTCAAGAACTAGTTTTCCGCCCGAGGCGAGAGTAGTTAAAGCCGATGCGATCGACATTCCCGCCTCTAAAGATTTCGTAGGATTGGCGCCGGCTGTAGCGGAGAGACTCACTGCATTTTCCACCCCTGTTCCGTTCGTATGGATCACCCTGTCGTTTTGACAGTAGAGGGTAGGAACGACAAGCCAGAAAAGTGCAAAAGCTACCGGAACACGAAGCATAGTTTTCATTCTTGACCTCACTGAACTTGCGGGGCGCACCAGGAAGAGGCGCGTCCCGGTTGCTGCCCAGGGAACAGAAGAGACTATAAAGGAATGGCGTTATGCAGGTCCGGTCCCCTTTGCACAGCCAGTAGCCTCTACAGGATGGGTCTCAGCCAGCCATACCGGGAGCGGCCGGCAGTGTGTCCACGGTCGCCGCCGTTCCGCTGAACTCGCGAGCAGGTTTCCCCGAGAAAAGAAGGCCCCGGTTTATGACCGGGGCCTTCGGGTTGATAACCCACTACGCAAAACTGGTCTAGAAGACCACCTTGGCGGCGAACTGGAACTGACGGGGAGCACCGGTCAAGCCAGTGATATTTCCCATCGTGCCCCATGTCGAAGGTGTAGCTGGATCGAATGACGTATTCGGAATCGTTGCGCTCGGATTAAGGAAGTTCGGCGTGTTGAGAATATTGAAGCCCTCAACGCGGAACTGCAAGTAGTCTCCCTCTCTGATTGGGAAATTCTTCGAAGCCGAGAGATCCCAGGTCCGATACGGTGCTCCCTCAAGGCTGAACGCCTGCTCGGTTCCAGGGTACCCAATATCGTTCAACTTGAAGGCAGCGGGGCTGAACCACTGCTTGAGTGTGTGAGGATATTGAACAGCCGCGATCCTGTTCGGGCGATCCGCACCGCCGCCGGTGATGTTCAGCCGGTTGGAAGGATTAAGGACTGTGAACGGCAGACCTGAACGGTACTGGTACACCGTATTCACCTGCCATCCCTTCAAGACGTAACCGACTGGGCCGGACATACCTTTGGCAAAGGGCAACTCATAGGCAAGCAGAACCGCGATATGGTGCCGGGCATCCAGGCCGGTGCGGCCGTAGTCGAACCTGGCCAGGTTCGCGATCCACTGGCCGGTGCCTCCGCCGGAGATCGATTGTGTGCCGCCTGAGTTGCTCATCGCCTTGGCAAACGTATATTGAGCGTTTATCGTCAGGCCGCGCGAGGTGCGGCGATCGAGGGTGATCTGCATCGAGTTGTAGTTCGTCGACACCACGTTCTTCTGCACGTTGACGGTCGGACTATTGTTTCCGCCTGACGCGTTTTTGAATATTCCCGCTGTCGTCAGAGGACGGGGAACAGCTGTTGATGGCGAAGCCGGAGTGACCACCGATGATGGATTCACACCGATGTTCTGGTTCTGCTGCGCAAGCCCGCGATGCCCGGCGTTACCCACGTAGCCTATGCTCACCACGTTTCCGCGAAAGTCCTTCTGTAAGTTCAGGCTCCACTGCTCGACGTAGGCCGACTTCAGCTTCGTCGACAAGCCGCTCACCGTTCCGGTGATGTTGGCATTCTGCGCAAGGGTCATATCCACACTGCTTGGAACGACGGGCGAACCCGTCTTCAGAGTTGGGCAAGCAGCAGTTTGCCCTACGCCGCAGTTTCCGTTGGAGGAGAAGAAGAAGGGCACGTTCTCGAGGTACGGTGCATTCGAGGTAGTGCCCGGGTAGAAGCTCATGCCGAATCCACCGCGGAGCACAAGGCCCTGGGCCACTGTAGCTGCAAAGCCAAGGCGGGGCGCGAAATCCTTATAGTCCGAAGGGGTATTGGCGTGGTTGTTCACTCCCGACTGGCCAGGTATCAGCAACTGGTTCAGGTCTGTGCTCCAGCCTGCCATATACCCGTTGCGTGCAGAGAACGGCGAGAAGTAGTCCCAACGCACACCCATGTTCAGTGTGAGGTTCTTGGTTGCGCGCCAATCGTCCTGGACATACGAACCCCATTCATTTCCGATGCTGCCGAAGTCTACGAGCTGGATCGCTCTTTGGAATGTCTGCGGCATATCGAGAAGGAAGTCAGCGAACGTGTCATTCGTACCCACGGTATAGCCGGAGGGCGCGGTGGAGTTGAACGCCCACCAACCCCTGGGCTGCTGCGACTGGTTCAAGAAGACGAAACGGCGAATAAACGAGAAGCCCGCCGCGATCGAATGTGCGCCTTTTGTATAGTGCAGGTCGTCGTTGTGTTGATAGGTGTCTTCATACACGAACTCAGGGATGAACAGCTGATCGCCGAGCGACGCATACGGATAGAGCGTCATTTGCGGCAGGCCCTTGCCGAAGCTGGTGCCATTGTTCACGTTCGGGATGCCCATCGTGGTAGCGGCATTTGGAGCACCAAGCGTGTTGTCGGGCAAAGACTGCATGGCATAACGCAAATAACCTACGCGGGACTGGAGCACAAGCGAAGGCGAGAAGACATGCGAGAAATTGATCTGCGCGTTCTGAGACCGCTGCTTCGCATTACCGGAAAAACTGCCCGTGGGCGACAACGTCTGGCCGTTGCCGGTTGCGCAGTTGCAACCGCCGCCATTGACTCCGCCGACAATCGGGAACGCGTTCGGCGTAAATGTAGGCGTGTCGTTATATGAGTAGCGGCCAAAGATCATATCCCTGTCAGAGATGTGATGATCTACGCGTACGTCAAACGTGGTTTGGAACTGCGTGCGATTCACATTGTTCTGGTAGTTGACGGCCGCCACTGCGCTGCTCGTCGGATCCGGAAAGAGAGTGAGAAGGTTCTTGATGGTGGAATCCAGGCGGCTGGTAGGGATTATATTTCCCGCAAATACTGGACCGGCGGCGCCTGTGAGTTTGCACCTCGGATCAGGAACTGCTGCTCCTGAAGGGCAAATGGCGGGATCGTTGATGTAAATCCCTTTTGCAAGAAGCGCGGAGAAGTCACCGCGCCTTTGATCCGCGGTTGGAACCTGGCGATCGGTAAATGCTATGCCCTGGATAATGCGCAGATTCTCGTAATCGCCGAAGAAGAAGGTCTTGTTCTTAATGATTGGTCCGCCGACGCTGCCGCCAAACTGGTTCTGGCGATATTTGCCTTTCTTTAACGGAACGGCGCTGCCCGAGAAGTTGTAGCCCGCATTTGCGTCAACGATATCGTTACGCAGGAACTCAAAGAGTGTGCCGTGCAACTCGTTGCTGCCGGCCTTGGTGATAACGTTGATCACGCCGCCTGCGGTGCGGGTCACATCCGCGCTATAAAGGTTCGTCTTAACGTTGAACTCCTGTATAGCGTCGACCGACGGGCGAATACCGATGGTTCCGATGTAACGGTCGTTGTCGTCCATGCCGTCGATCATGTAGTTGTTCATGGTCTCGTACTGGCCGTTGACCGAGATCGCCGAGCTTTGACGCCGATCGTCCGGACGGTTGCCGCCGGACATCGCATTCGGTCCGCCCTGTGTTGCACCGGGGGCAAGCGTTGCCAGGGTGATGAAGTTACGTCCATTCAGAGGAAGATTCTGAACGGCGGCCTGAGTCACGGTCTGCGCTAGCGTGGAGGTGTCGGTCTGCAGCGCGGGAGCCTGGGTCGTGACTTCGATCGTCTCCGATGTTTGACCAATTGAAAGCTTTGCCTCGACACGGCCGCGGTCTCCACCGGAGAGCGACATAGTTGTGACGAAGACTTTGAAGCCCGGGGACTCGACCTTGACCGAGTAGTTTCCTACGGGGAGTAACGTGACCGCAAAATCGCCGTTGTCGGAGCTCTTGGTAACGTGAGCCTGGTTTGTACCTCGGTTCGTCACCGTGACAGTGGCATTGGGCAGGACCGAACCGGCAGAGTCCGTGACGGTGCCGACCACGTCTGCTGTCAAAACCTGTGCTCCGGCAGACGCGGAGGCAAGAAACAAGCCGCAAGCGCAAATGGCCAGAATAGCGATTTGTACCGGGCGTATTCCGGCTACTTTTTGGTTGAACTTAGAGTGATACATCCGCAGATATAGTGCGAGTGACTTCATGGCTAGAGCCTCCTGGTGGTATTGCGAGGGAAGTTCCAAAGTTTATTTCATTCAGCGTTGATTCGATCAGCAGTGGAAAGATCTTCGTGATCAAGGGTGCAGCCAGGAACAACGCCGGTGCCGGAATCATCTTACCGTCCGCTACAGGCTGCCAGCCAAACGACGGACAGTACTTCTGTAATAGGACCCAGCCGACTGCAGCCTTTCTTTCGCAGCCGGCTAAACGGTTGTTGGGCTAAACGCCAACAGGCATCCGTGCTTAACACATGTCCCAGCATCGTGCATGTTTGCAGATCACATGCGTCTTTGTTTATACGGAATAAATGGATGATGTGTAAAGGCCAAAATTTATGACACAATTCGGATATCCCGTCGGCATGGAACGTCTGTACCCTTGCCGGGCCTGTCGTGAGCACTGCGTGGGTAGAACCCCGCTATTTTCGCTGGCTCGCGAACCACGCATCGAAGAAATCGAGTTCCTGCTTGAGTGGCGTCGGGAACATGCCGATCTTGTTTGCGAAGTGCATGGACCGTTCGTTGCCTGGATCGAATGGAGTCCATGGCGGCAGCCCTTTTTCGTTGGGATCGCCGGTCTTTGCAAAGTTTACCCAATAGGAAGACATGGTGCCTGCCAGCGCTCGGTCAACCGGCGTCCAGGGCAGATTCCATGTTTTGAGGTTGTTCTGCGCATAGGTAATTTCAGAAGAGTGGAAAGCGCCAAAGGGTTTTGTTTCTGGAGCCACTGGCGGCATGTGGTCCCAATAAAAGAGATAAATCTTGCTTCTTCCGGTCTTGGCTTGCAGGCGGCCCCAGGTGCGAGAACTCCAACCAAACATCTGGTCGCGTGAGACAGCCGCCCGTGCATTGACTGCGTCGGCATCCGTCTTCACCGGGAAGGCCTTCAGGAAGTCGTCGGCCATGGGGCCAAACTTTTTCTGCGCGGCTTCAACAAATCCGGCGGCGGTGGGAGGCAGGCCGGAGTTGTTCGCGAATGGAGCGCCGTCACCGGAGTTCCAACCGACGATCATCGGAATATCGTTCTGTTTGCCGTTAGCGAAGATGGTGTAAACGTCGGTTGGCAGAACATAGCCGTCAATCACGGGTGCAGTCGTGGCGCCATTGCCCATTAATTCGGCCGCGGGCTTGGCGCGGAGTTCGGCAATCGAATCGGCGTTGTGACTCTGAGCAAATTTCAGGCCCTGCTCTTCGGCGTCTTTGAGGTACGGAGTGCGTCCGCTGGAGAGGCCCGCCGTGTCTCCCCCGGAACCGAAGGAATGAACATGCCACCGCTCTCGGAGATGGCGCGGTGGATGAGGCCATGCGTGAGGGGAGTGGCGACGAGGTAGTTGATGCTGTGTGCGCCCGCGGACTGGCCGTTGATAGTGACGTTGCCCGGGTCTCCGCCGAATGCGGCAATGTTTGTATGAACCCACTCCAAGGCAGCAATCTGATCGAGCAATCCGTAGTTGCCGGACACATGCTGTTTAGACTCTTTGGTCAGTTCAGGGTGCGCGAAGAAGCCGAAGACGCCGAGCCGGTAGTTGATGGTGACAACAACAAGTCCTTTGGATGCCAGGCCCTCACCGTCATATATATCCACCGCACCCGAACCCTGCTGAAATCCACCGCCGTGGATATAAACGAACACCGGCAGTTTTGCGTCTGCGGACTTGGCTCCGGTCCATACGTTCAGGTAGAGACAGTCTTCGCTCAGCGGCTGACGCCAAGCATAGAACTCCGGAGTCCAGGGCGCCTTTCCGGCCTTCACCTCGGCGATGACCGGTTCCGGCATGAATTTCTGCTGCATGCAGTTGTTGCCGAAATGGTCAGCCTTGAGTACGCCCTGCCACGGAGCCGCGGGGAGTGGCGCGTGCCAGCGCAGGTTGTCCACCGGTGGCGTTGCATACGGAATACCTTCGTACGCCTCGATGGTGGGGTTATTCCCCGGCTTTCCCGATACCAGGCCAGTATCGATCTTAACGGGATCGTTGGCGGCAAAGGCCACGGTCGCCGACACGATTAGGGCGATAAGGGCAAATTTCTTGATCACAATATCTCCTGCCATTCAAAAAGACTTGAAGTAAAAACGTGATGCGTATTGCGCCATAGGTGCGACTCTAGTGCCGTGTTGAGAAGTCCCACAACAAACGATTCATGATCCCTGCTGCTTCCGGGACATTCTTCCTGTTCGGGGTGTGCGTCGAATATAGTAACGCTGTTGAAGATGGCTTCTTCCGGGGGGAAGAAGCCATCTTTAACAATACGCCCAAGTGCGTGGAAATACTTTTAAAACACCCCGGTATTCCTGCTGATGGGTGAGTTGAAATATTCCTTCCAGAAGGCCAGCTTCTCCGGGCTCATGAGCGGCCGCATGCCCGGGTTCACGCCAATCTCTTCCGTCTTGGGCGCGTTCGGGTCAAACGGTTGCCAGGCTGGAACTCCATTGCCGTTTGGATCTCCGGTAGTAAAGAAGTTGACCCAGTACTGGGACATGGTCTTCGAGACCTCATGATCCTTCGGACCATAGGGATGATTCACTTTGTCCAGGTTATCGAGATCGAACGCGATCTCCGATGTGTGGAAGGCCGCGAACTCCGGATGCTCCGGCCACGGGGTGGGCTCAGTGAAGTAGTAGGTGTAGATAGGGAACTTGTTCGTCTTGGCTGTGGCAGTTGCCCACAGATACATAGACGCCAATCCGCGGTCCCGTGCACTCTGTTTCTGCGAGTCCGGAGTCTCCGCCGGATAAAGTGCCAGGAAGCGCTTGGCCATCTCTCCATAACGCGCCTCTACCTGCTTGCGGAACTCGTTAGCCGGAATCTTGCCGTACGTCGGCTGCGAGCTGCCTTCATCGGCCTGCATGCCCGTGATCCAATGCACCTGGTTCTCGCGCCCTTCCGCAAAGATGCTCATCACTTCCTCGGGCAAAACATAGCCGTCTACAATCAGGGTGCCCGGTTTTCCAGCAGGGCCTCCCGGCACAAATGCGCTTGCAGGCGCTTTGCGAAGCTCGGCCAGCGAGCTGGCTCCAAGCTTCCTGGCAACTTCGACGCCGGCCTGTTCAGCCTGGGCCAGGGTTGTGGTCGAGGCTGTTGGCACGCTGCTGCCGCTCTCGGCGATCGCGCCCGTAAAGAGGCCCTTTGCCAGAGGGGAAGCGCTAAGAACATGCACATCTGCCGAGCCACCCGACTGTCCACTGATCGTTACCCGCGACGGATCGCCGCCAAATTGCGCGATGTTCTCCTGTATCCAGCGCAGGGCGGCAATCTGGTCCAAAATGCCATAGTTTCCGCTGGCGTGATGGGCAGATTCAGCCGTCAGCTCGGGATGGGCGAGATATCCAAGGAACCCTAGCCGGTAGTTCAGGTTCACAACAACAACGCCGTGCGTTGCAAGGTTTTGGCCGTCATAAACCGGTATCTCGCCCGACCCTTCCGTGTTTCCGCCGCCGTGAATGAAGAGATAGACAGGGAACTTGCCTTTGGATGCAGTGACAGGCGCCCAGACATTCAGGTAGAGGCAGTCCTCGCTCATGTCGTTCTGGGTCATGAAGGGCTTGGTCCAGGGAAGTCGCTCCCTTTGCAGGTCCTGAATGCAGCTGGCGGAAAATTCTGTGGCCTGCCGGACACCCTTCCATGGCGATGGCGGCTGCGGCGCCTTCCAGCGCAGATCCCCCGTCGGCGGCTGTGCATAGGGGATCGCTTTATAGGCTGCTACTTTTGCATCGCAGCTTCCTGCGAGAACGCCCTCTTTCACCCTGACCGTTGGGCACGATTGGCTCTGGGCCATGGCTGCTGTCGCGATAAAACCTGCAAATACTGTGAATGCGAGAAAGCATCCTTTGGAATTCCGCATTTTCATTCAGTCTCCTTTGTTACGTCCGATAACAGATATTCTGTACACTTGGCTCAGGTAAGGTAATCTAGCGATCGCAAGCCGAGATTCAAGAGGCTTCTTGCAGGGAGATTGGGGCTTCTCTCCCCTTGGGTTTGTCTGGCTTTACATCTTGTAGCGGCCCAGGTCATCGTCGTTCAGCCCCTCCAGCCACTTGCGAAGCTGTTCTGCTGTGGGACCATCGACAGCGGCAGCCGTGTTTGCCTTGGCCTTCCGCATCACTTCCTCTGTAACGAAGATGGGGCAATCGGCACGCATGGCCAGCGCCAGCGCATCCGACGGTCTAACGTCGACACTCACCATGTCGCTTCCCTGACGAATCCATAGCAGCGCATAAAAGGTGTCATCTTTAACTTCTGTAATAACTACGCGTTCCAGACTGCCGTTCAAGTGCCCGATGAGATTCTTGATCAGGTCGTGGGTAAAAGGCCGGGGCGGAACCGTCTTCTCGATCTCGATAGCGATGGAGTTGGCTTCGAACAGACCCACCCAGATCGGGATCACCGCATCGGACCCAACCTCTTTCAGTACAACTACGGGCATACTGGTCGTTGGGTCCATCATGAGGCCGCGAATGCGAACTTCAATCTCCATCGCTCACCTTTCTCGAACGCTTTCAATTGTTTAGCCGAAATACCTCACTTCGGCATCTCTAAATGCTCGACTCAACCACACCGATAAGGCTATTGGGATGTGCCGCAGTAATCCTCACTTGCAGGTATGTTCCCGGAGCGGGTGCAATCGGCTGGCTCCAGGTCACGTTCACCGTCTTGTTCTGGCTGCTTCTTGTGGAAATCTGGGCCCGTACTGGATTGTGGCCCTCCACCATAACTTCCATCAGCTCCCCTATATGCTTCGAATAGTTGATCCTTTGTATCTCACGTTGACGGTCAAGTAACACTTGAAGCCGTTTATCTGTCTCCGCCTCGCTCAGTGTGTCAATCAATGCCAGCGCTGGCGTGTTAGGCCGCGGAGAGTACTTGAACGAGAAGACGCAATCGTACTCCACTTGCCCTAATAGTTCCATCGTCTGGACGAAGTCTTCGGCAGTCTCGCCCGGGAAGCCTACGATTATGTCGGTCGAGATAGATATCTTGCGCCGAGCAGCCTTGATCCAGGCGATCCGCTCCAGATACCACTCCGGTGTGTACTCGCGTGCCATTGCCTTCAGCACGCGGGCCGAACCCGACTGCACCGGCAGATGAACCTGGTCGCACAGGGTCGGATAGGCGTCAATCGCCTCCACTATATCGCGGGTAAAGTCCTTCGGATGGCTGGTCATGAACCGAACCCTGCGGATTCCCTGCAATTGCCCCACGGCAGCCAGCAGTTCCGCAAAGTTCTTCTTTTCTTCAGGATCCAGGTAAGAGTTCACGTTCTGCCCGAGGAGTTGAATCTCTGTATACCCCTGGTCGGCGATCCGCCGTGCCTCGTCCAGAACAGACGACGAGCTGCGGCTGCGCTCCTTGCCCCGGGTGAACGGCACCACGCAGTAGGTGCAGAACTTGTCGCACCCTTCGATGATTGTGATGTAGCCCCGGTAAGGATTCTGGCGGTTGGTGGCGTCGGTATCGAATGTCTCTTCGCTCTGCCGGTCGTCCAGCCCCGTGATCCGCTCCTCGCCTGCTTCGAGCCGAGCCAGCATCTCGGGCAGCTTCCGGTAGGAGGCTGAGCCGGAGACCAGCGAGACGTATGGCGCCCGGGAGAAGATATTTTCGCCCTCCTGCTGGGCCACGCAGCCGAGAACGGCGAAGCGCTTCCCTTTCTTGCGCATGAACTTATAGTCGTTGAGCCGGTGGAAGACCTTCTGTTCAGCCTTATCCCGCACCGAGCAGGTGTTGTAGAGGATCAGGCTAGCCTCTTCCTCACTCTCGACCCGCCTGTAGCCCTCACGCTCTAGCGTTCCGATCACCTTTTCGGAGTCGTGAGCATTCATCTGGCACCCGAAGGTCTCTAAATAGAACGTCTTGTCAGGCACCGTCGTCATGGCTCAAGTATATCGTCAGGGAATTTCTGTTGCACGCCGCGCTAGCCGCCCGTACAAGTGTCTTAGAGTTAATTTGCGTTGGTTTTGATGAGATTAAAACAGCCTGCATCTCATCTGCCAAATCCATGCTATGCTGATCCCGATTTTGTAACCATGATTACGATGGGAGATGTTTATGGCTGGTATGACTCCAGTTCGCCCTTCGCTGATCCTGTCCATACTGCTATTGTCCGGACTCGTTTGCGGATGTGCACACAATCAACAACAACAGACTTCTGTTCAGAATCCCCAGGCTGCCACTTTGGCGGTCACTCTCCACGATCCCTGGAACGCAACCGTACCCGCCGTAGGATTAGGTCACGTAAAGCTTTACAGCGGTTCCTCCCTGCTTCAGGAGGCCGATACCGATAGCTCCCACAAAGCCCAGTTCAACGACCTTCAACCAGGGCAGTACCGGTATGAGGCCTATAGCCGGGACGATGCGCTTCAGGCTACCGAGTACTGGGGCCAGGCTTCTCGATCCCTATTCTCCGGTGAGCACGCTTCAGAGGATATCGGCAGGCTCGAGCCGTTTGTGGATACTGTCACCGGGATCTACGGCCTTCCCTACGCATACGGCGAGCGATGGACCAAGGACAATCGCGGTGAGCAGCTCAATGCGACGGTGACGGTCAAGACACTGCCTACAGGCGAGACGGGACTCGTCTCGGTTCAGATTCTGTTTGATAGCGATATGGTCATGCCGGCTGAATTGACTCTGGACTGCGGCACTCCCGTCATGGGCAGAACCGACCAGGATGTCTCGTTTTCCTGTAGCTTTTACCCGTTCTATTCGGTGCTTGCCATTGGAGCGAACTACAACTACACCGTGCTCGTGTATCAGAACGGAATTCTGACCTACGTGAGACCCTGGCTGAGCGCCTTTGCCACGGCAACTCATGTCTGCGGATCCCCACCCCACCTATGCGGGTGAAGAAGGCGCTTGGCTATCCATAAATGGTTCATAAAGAGCGGGATACGATTGTGCCTCAGGCAGACCGCGGCCCGCTCAATGCCTCAAGTTCGGCTAGACTTTCCCTGCAAACTGCCCGCTAACGAAATCCCAGTTGACTACCTGGAAGTAGGCCTTCACATAGTCTGCCCGGACGTTGTGGTACTTGAGGTAGTAGGCGTGCTCCCAGACGTCGATGGCCAGAACCGGAGTGTGCCCAAGGGTCAACGGGCTGTCCTGGTTGTGGGTAATCTCGGTGTCCAGCGTGCCGTCTGCTTTCTTCACCAGCCAGGCCCATCCGCTGCCGAAGATCGAGAGCGCCGAAGCAGTCAGCTTCTCCTGTAAGCCTGAAACCGACCCGAAGCGGGCATCGATAGCCTTGGCCAGCTCGCCCGTGGGAGCTGCCCCGCCCTTGCTGAGAGTCTTCCACCAGAGGGAGTGGTTGGCATGGCCGCCACCGTTGTTCTGGATAGCGGTGCGGATCGACTCGGGGAGGGCTGCAAGGTTCGACACCAGATCCTCAACTGACTTGCCGGCCAGCTCGGGATGCCCGGCAACTGCCGCGTTCAGGTTGTTCACGTAGGTCTGGTGGTGCTTATCGTGATGCAAATGCATGGTTTCTGCGTCGAAGTAGGGTTCCAGCGCGTCGTAGCTATAGGGCAGAGCGGGGAGCGTAAACGGGGCCGTAGCCGGGGCTGTTGCAGCTGACTGTTGTGCCTGGGCCAGCCGTCCTGGGGCGAGAATTGCCGCGCCGGCAAGGGCGCTCATCTGGACCATCGCGGTCCGGCGGTCGATCTTCTGCATTGCAATAACCTCCGTCGTGACCGTCGCAAGGCCGGGAAATGGCCATGGATCCACGCCGATCACCGCTTCATGTCAAGCTGAGGTCTGGTTCCGCGTGTCAAACCGGTTTGCGGATTGTCGCCCGGCGGGTATCCTGAACTAAGCTCGTTCCTTTCAGGATGCTCCCGGCATCGGCCGGGATTCAGATTTCGAGACCACTTGACCATATGAGCATTAACAAAGAAGATCTTCTCAGATTCGATCAACGCCCGCAGAATCATTGCTTTGCGTGTGGAATAGCTAATCCCGACGGCCTGCAGATTGAGTTCCTGCTCGACGCGGACCGCTCGGTCTACGGCTTCCCGGTCATCCCTGCCAGGTATGACGGCTATCCGGGCCACGTCCATGGTGGCATCATCGCCACCCTGCTCGACGAGGTAATGAGCAAATCCGTTCGTGCCAAAGGCTTTACGGCCGTGACCCGGCATATCGAGGTCGACTACCTGCGACCGGTTCCCTCCTCCACTCCGCTCCGCATCGAGGGCCGAGTTACCCATAATGAGGGCCGCAAGCACTGGACCGAGGGCAAAGTTATAGACAAGGATGGCAAGCTCCTGGCCCGCGGTAAGGCGCTCTTTCTTGAGGTCACAAGGCCAGAAACCGAAGGGGGCAACCGTTAAGGCTGCCCCCTCAAGCAAACAACGCAGTGAGTCATCCTATCGAATGATGTTGATCGTGTCCTGGGTGACGGTGTCGAAGGTGGTCACCGACTTGGCATTCGCCTCGAATGCCCGCTGAGCGATGATCAGGTTAGAGAACTCCCTTGAAATGTTAACGTTAGACGCCTCTAGAGCGCTGTTTTGCAGAGTGCCCAAACCGGCCGCACCCGAGACTCCGATCGATATCGCACCGCTGGCGCGGGTGGTTACGTAATTCCCATCCCCCTGCAGCTCTAACCCCTGCGTATTCGACACGTTACCAAGAGCGATCTGCCCAACGCTCTGTTTCTGGCCATTCGCGTAGGAGACCGTCACAGTGCCGTCGGTTTCGACTGAAAAGCTCTGATACTGGCCGCTCTGGAAGCCGTTCTGGGTCGTGGCCGATACCGCCGATGTTGTCGCTACCTGACTGATTGTAGGCGTGTTGGTTGAGCCAAGCAGATTCCACTGGATGCTCAGATCGGCCGACTTGTCCATCAGGCCGGTGAACGACAGAGCAACCGACTTTACGTCGCCAGGCGCCGTGCCAACCGTCTTCGCAGTGCCCGATCCCTGAGCTACGGTGGAGAGATTGCCGCTCGAGTCAAAGACCATCGTCCCGGTAACCGGGATCGAAACACCCGAGGTGAAATCGGATGTCGGCAGCGAAGCCGAGTAGGTCCAGGTGTTTGGAGCCGTCTGCTGGTACTGGATACTGACGACATGCTGCTCGCCCAGCGAGTCATAGATCGTCACCTGAGTGGGAAACTGGGTTCCAGTCGCGGATGCGGCATTCAGATTCGCCGTCATCCCGATCTCGCTGGTCGCCCGAGGCTCCTGTACCTGGCCGACCGGTATATTGACTGGAACCAGAGCTGCCGTTGTGTTGACTACCCCGTTAACCGCCGGATAGCCCATAACGTAACTGCCGGATTGAGAGAGCAGGTTCCCTTTGCTGTCCACCGAGAAGTTCCCCGCCCGGCTCAGCTCATACGACCCCGATCCATTGCCGAGAACAAAGAAGCCGCTTCCGTTCAGCGCCACATCTGTCGAGTTGCCGGTCGAGTTGATCGATCCCTGGGTGTAGGTGATGGAGTTCGAGGCTACCTTTACGCCCGCTCCCATCAAAATCGGGTTGCCTGCACCGGTCGAGCCGACATGCTGGTAGAAGAGATCAGCAAAATTGGTTGACTCCGACTTGAAGGCCGTTGTGTTCATGTTGGCCAGGTTGTTTGCGATTGTGTTCAGGGCCGTTGTATCTGCCTGTAATCCTGTCAGCGGAATGAAGAAGCTTGCCATCTATCTGTCTCCTCAATGGTTAACTCTGTTTTGTGGTTCGCTTGTTTCTGTTGCCGGCGTGTGGTTAGCGGCTACATTCCATAGCCTCGAATGCCGGTATGAATATTTCCTACTCGTCCATTCAGCGCACTTGCAATTCCGGCGGCAGATGGATTTGAGCTGGGGACGCTTAGATTTCCGCTGTTGCTGGTCAAATTGGCCGTAATGCTCGTTCCCGCCTCTTGATTAGGCAAGCCCAACGATTGGACGCTTCCTGCCGAAGGCGGACTGGACAGCGGGCTTGCTAGCGGCGTTGCGCTTCCCTGGGTTGTGGTTCCATAAGCAGCAGAGAGCGTGTCGTTAATACCGATCAACTGTTGCAGACTGTTCACCTGGACCAACTGTGTGATGTACTCGTTAGGATCGCGGGTGGCGGTTGGATCCTGGTTCTTCATCTCCGTCACCAGCAAGGTGAGAAAGTCGTTTGCCGTAATCGCCGCCGACTGTCCAGTCCCCGAGCTGGAACTGCCGCTGATTGGAGTGGGCAAAGCCCCGGATACTCCCGCCATGGATAGTGCACTTGCTTGAGTTCCCACCGTCATACTTCCCCCTTTCCGGCTAAGCCGGTTGTTAAACTCGAACCGAGATATGCCTGCCCAAACTGCCCGCAGCCGGTATCGCAACTCGGTCTGCTTCCGTTGCAGCGGGCTCAGACGATCTGCCCTGCCAAGACCAGGGATTGTCCTTAATTTGAGGTGGAACCGCCTGTCCCTGCTCCCGGCTGTGACTTCCCTCGCCCGAAGATCCGCCCCAGGCCATTCCTGTTCCTCCATCCGTCCCGACGGTTACCGAATGGACAGATATCTGCCGCTCGGCAAGGTGTGCCTGGACCCCGGAAAGCTCTCCACTCAGCGCCGACGCCGACTCCGCACTCGATACCAGGACGGACGCCTGCACCCCACCGCTCCGGGGTTCAGCCCTGACAGCTACCCAGCCTAAAACCGGATCGTTGAATCCTGCCTCTGCCTCGTGCGCTCCAGCCCGGGTCCAGGTAAACTGCCCCCGGCTGCCCGCTGTATCAAGAGCCTGGAAGGTCTCAGTCGCCGACTCGCGAGCATGTGTGCCTCGCATTTCCGTTGCGCCGGCAGCCGGCTGGACAAGACTCGGATCCCGCGTATACGCACCCGCCGAATCCATACTCGCCTGAGGTCCTGTAGCGCTCGCGATCTGCGCTTTGGCTGAGGTCCGCGTACTGTCACCCTTCGACAACCGGGTCCCAAGGTCGCTCAAAGTGGTTTCTTTGCCTGTGGTTCTCTCGCTAAGTCCTTTTATGTCATCAGATAGTACCGATTGTTGAACTGTCCCCTGATTCGTCGGCTGTAGTTTGACAGGCATCTGTGGATTGACATCTGACTGCATCTCTGACTTGAGCCCTAGGATAGATTCAGTGACCGCCCCCGATCCAAGACCATGTACTGAGCTGAAATCAGTCGGCCTGGCCTGATTCGCCCCCCCCTCGGTCCCATCCTTCAGGTGAAGTTCCTGCAAATCTCCGCTCCCCGGATTGCCCACTTCCAGAGTTGCCGCCGATCCGCCACCCGTGCTTTTGCTGAGAGCTCCTGCCGGAAGAGTGGCCTTCATCGAGCTGGCCGAGTTCTCTGCCCCGTCTGCCGGGACGAGAGCGTCTACCGTGCTGGCCGTATCAACAGTCTGAGTATGCTGCTCCCTGTTCAAGCCCCAGTTGCCGGCAACCGGCTCACTTGCTGGAGTGGAGACATTCGGCGGCTGAGCTGCGACCGGGATGGGCGTCGCCAATGCAATCAAGATCGGGTCAGACGGCAACGCCTGCGGCGCGGCCGCGGGCTTCTCGTCATCGTTCAGGCTGGCGACTTTGCTCCCTCCCGTACCCTTCTTTGCCGTGATCGCCGAGGTCGATCCCGACGCGGGCGCAGACTGCGTGTCATCTGACGATTCCTCGATCTCCTTCGTTATCAACGTGTCAGAGGCGATATCTGCAAGTTCTGCTTGAGTTCTGCCTCCGGCACCAGCCTCAGTCGCAACGCCGGATGCAGGAACTAGTTCCACGCCCAGCTCCGCGGGAGTCGGAATGAGTTTACCCAGGGGGGCGGTAAGCAGCTTGACCTGGCCTCCCAAGCTATCCGCGGCTGGATTCGTATCTCCCGTAGTCTCAGCGCCCGCGTTGCTCAACGCCTCCATCCAGCGCGAATGGAATCCGTCGGCTCCTGCCTGGGCGCCGGTCTGACTGCCGGTCGCACTGCCTCTGACTCCTGTTACCAGCGTGCCGGCGCCTAATGGCCCTAGTGTGGCTCCATTTCCGCCCAGTCCAGATTCGATCGTTGCTGTCAGGTCCATGCCCAGAATCAATGCATCAGCGTTGCCAAACCCCCGCGTGCCAA
Organism: uncultured Acidobacteriaceae bacterium; assembly: GCA_903842065.1. Taxonomy (GTDB): domain Bacteria; phylum Acidobacteriota; class Terriglobia; order Terriglobales; family Acidobacteriaceae; genus Telmatobacter. The sequence goes on from CAIMKZ010000020.1 coordinate 16,966, forward strand.
CTTGGAAGAAGATCATGAGGGAGTATTCAATTCGGAAATCAGGGAACCGTGAACTTTCCCTCAGGCGAGGTTATCTACCGGGATGCGCGACGGCGTCCCGCCGCATCCGGCCCAGATACATGTCGTCGAGGGACTCCTGGTTGCGACGCGATGCTTCCCTGGCCGCCCCTGCTTCGGCCTCCTGCACCACGGTCTCGGCCTGGCGCCGCTCCACCCGCTTGTTCAGGTACTGCTCCCGGCGCGCCACCACAATCATCTCCGCCTCGGCCAGCCTGGGGAGCAAAGCCTGCCGGATCCGTTCTCCTGCCTTGACCTCTTCAAGTCCGGCTACCCGGTCCAGGGGCTCGCCCGCACCGGCGCTCAGTCTCACCAGGCCGCGCCCCATCTGCTCCCGCCCGTGCGCCGCCGTGATCCCGGCCTCAAGCTCCCTTGCGGTCGCTATCGACGCTGCAAGAGCACGCTCGGCCTGCTCCTCCTCAAGAAGAAGCAGCCTAACCAGTCGCCGCATTCCCTTCCCGGCGGCCACTACTCAGACCTCCCGAGCTAGCCGAGCAAGCCCGTCCAGCGAATCGGCGAAGCTGGTGGTCTCGCGGGCGTTCTGAGCCAGAAAGGCCCGGATACGCTCCCGTGCCCCGACCGCGCGGTCGAGTTCGGGGTCCGCGCCCGTCTTGTAGGCACCGATCCGGACCAGATCCTCGGATCGCGCGTAGACGGCCATCAGTTTGCGGATGAGCGCCGCATGCTCCCGCTGTGCCGGAGCGGAGACCGCCGGCATCAGCCTGCTGATCGAGTCAAGAACCTCGACCGGAGGATACCAGCCCTCGGATGCCAGCATGCGCGACAGGACGATATGGCCGTCGAGCAGCGAACGGACCGCGTCCACCAGCGGGTCCTGCTGGTCGTCGCCTTCCATCAATACGGAATAGAATGCCGTAATCGACCCTGTCCCGAAGTGCCCTGCCCGCTCGATCAACTTCGCCAGCCGCGCAAAGACGCTTGGCGTGTATCCCTTTGCCGTAGGTGGCTCACCGGCTGCCAGACCCACCTCCCGAGCCGCCATCGCGTAGCGCGTCAGCGAGTCGAGCACCAGAAGCACATGCGCCCCTTCGGCCGCGAAGGACTCGGCGATAGTGGTGGCGGCCAGGGCGGCGCGCATGCGCCTCAGCGGCGACTCGTCGGAGGTCGAAACCACAACCACCGAGCGCCGCCTTCCCTCCTCACCAAGCGCCTCCTCCAGAAATTCACCCACCTCCCTGCCCCGTTCCCCCACCAGCCCTACCACCGTCACATCGGCCTCGGTGTTGCGGGTCATCATGCCCACCAGCGTGCTTTTGCCTACTCCGGAGCCGCCGAAGATGCCTACGCGCTGGCCCCGGCCAACCGTAAGCAGCGAGTCGATCACCCGTATGCCGGTGCCGAGCGGCTCGCGAATGGCAACCCGTTCGAGCGCCGGCCGCACCGCTCCCTCCAGAAGCAGCTTCGTCCCTGTTCGCGGTCGCGCCAGCCCGTCCAGCGGCTCGCCCTCGGAGTCGAGTACGCGGCCCTTCAACGCTGGCCCGGCCTCGATCCGGGGCCGCGTTCCCAGCGCCACGACCGTATCCCCAAAGCGAATCCCCTCGGCCGACTCGAGCGGCATTGAGAGAACATTCGATCCCCGGAAGCCTATCACCTCTGCTCCATGTCTGCCGCCACGGTGATCGACGATCTCGGCGCACTCGCCCACAGAGGCCATGGGCCCCGCCGACTCGATCGTCTGGCCCAGCGCATCGAGAACCCGGCCCTGCCAGCGCCACGGCCGGCAGTGCTCCAGCCGCTCAAAGTAGCTCTCAAGCAGCGTGTTCATGGCTGGCCTCCGGCTCCTGATGCAGATACCCGGTCTCCGCTGCTTTCTCCGATGTCCGGTGGGCTTTCGTCTCCAGCAGATGCCGCTCGATCTCGCCCAGCTGGCTTGGAATCCCGAGATCCGTGCTGCCAAGGTTTGTCTCCAGCCGGCACTCGCCGAGCCTCATCCCATCGGCCGCGACCACAATCGGCCTCGTTCCGCGGCTGGGAATCAGTGCGATAGCCTCGGTCCATAGTTCGTGATCTGCCGGTGGCACCCGGACCTGGATCTCGGTCGCGGCGCCGAGCGCACCCAGCGCAACACGCACCGCGCCCACCAGCAGCAGCGGATCGCTCTGCGCCTCCCGGCGCAGAATCCGCGCGGCCACGGCCAGAGCCAGCTTCACAACCTCTTGCTCAACTGCCTTGAAGTAAGTCTCGCGTTCCCGGTCGAAGCCGCACGACAGATCGTTTACGGCACGGATACGCTCCTCTTCGGCGGCAGAGAGCGCCGCGGCCTGGGCCTCGCGCTCTGTCCTTAGCCCCTCTTCGATCCCGCGCCTGCGCCCCGCCTCGAAGGCCTTCTCCGACTCCTCGATCAGCCGCTGCTCAAGACCGGCATGGGCCGTACCTGCACTCTCCTGCTGATGGCCTGGCGCGGGCGCCGAGTCGTCCCACCCGCTCCACGCTGGAGTCCATGCCGCTTCGCTCTCCGGGTAATCGAAGCGCAGCCAGCCGATACCCTCCGCATCTACCGGCACGCCGCCCCGCTCTGTCATCGCCTGCCCCGCTGCGGCTCGACCCCGCCGCATCTCTAGTTATCAATCGCTATGCCCTGAACCCTGATCCCTGCTTTTACGCCAGCATCTCGTCTCCGGTGTCGAGCTTGAGCACGATCTTGCCCTCGGCCTCAAGCCGGCGGGCGATACTCAGAATCTCCTGCTGGGACTGCGCCACCTCGCGGGATCGCACCGGCCCAAGAACCTCCATGTCTTCCTTGAGCATCTCGACTGCGCGCGAGCTCATGGCCTTGAATATCTGCGCCCGCAGCTCGTCATTGGCGCCGCGCAGCGCCAGAGCCAGCATGCGTTTATCCACATTCGAGACCACTTCGCGGATGCTTGCGGCCGGAACCGTGAGCAGGTCCTCGAAGGTGAACATCAGATTGCGGATGCTCAGCGCCAGGTCGGGCTGGCCCTCTTCGATCGTCTCTAGAATCCTGCGCGCTTCCTCGGCGTCGAGACGGTTGAGAAGGTCGGCGACCGCCTTGAACCCCGAGTAGCTCTTGCGCTTGTTGTCGCCCATGTTTTCCAGACGCCGGTGCAGGATCTGGGCCACCTTCTGCGCCATCTCGGGTGAGAACTGACGCATCTCGGCTAGTCGCTGCACGGCCACCACTTTGTGGTCTTCGCTCAGGTTGTCGAGCACGGTCGAGGCGCGGAGCGGGTCGAGGTGGGCCAGCACCAGCGCGATCGTCTGCGGGTGCTCGGTGTCCAACAGCTTGCCCAACTGCTGCGGGTCGGTGCGCTGTAGCTTGGCCAGGTCGCCCTGCGCTGCCTCCTGCGAGCGACGAACCAGCATGAGCAGATCGTCGGCACGCTCCTTGCCAAAGGTCTCCATCAGCAGCCGGCTGGCATAATCGATGCCCCCGTGGACCATGAAGTCCCGGGTCTCGAGCATCGCCCAGAACTCCTCGATCACCTCGGTAGCCAGATCGCGCGTAACGCCGCGGATATCGGCCAGCTCTTCGGTCAACCGCTCGACGTCGGCGTCGGGCAGTGTGCGCAGAACCTCCTTGGCCTGGTCCTCGCCGACCGCTACCAGAAGGATGGCCGCCTTGCGTATCCCGGACATCTGTCCGGCAGTCCGCTTCCGCGCGCCTCCGGATTCGCTGATCTCTGCCAACTCTCCCCGCCCCTTCCGTATGTCCTGTCCTACTCCGAGTGAATCCAGCTCTGCAGCAGTCGCGAACTCTGCGTCGGCTCCCGCTTGAGATGCTGTGTAACCTGCTCGAAGATCTCCTGCTTGCGCTGGCGATCCGGATCCACCTCCAGCTCGGGAGGCAGCACCATCTGGGGTACTGCGGCAGCCAGCTCTTTAGCCGCGTGTTCGCCTCCCGGCAGGGCCTTCCTCTTAGGTTCCGTGCCGATCTGACGCACCGCTGGCCGCACGCCGAACCAGAGCACCAGCATCAGAAAGACAAGCAATGCGATGTACTTGACCAGAAGCGGCGAAGACTCCACCATGCGCAGCAGACGGTTCACAAGACTCTCGGCGGCCGCCGGGCGATTGGCGTCAAATGCAATATCCTGGACCGTCAGCACATCACCGCGCGCCTGATCGAAGCCCACTGCCGCCTGGGCCAGCGCCGTCAGATTGTGCAGCTCGTCCGCGGTGCGGGCCTGCCACTGGGCGGCAGTTTTTGCGTCGGCGGCCTTCACCATTCTGTCGTTGATCACGATTGCTGCGGTCAGCCGCCGTATGCGCCCCGGCCCTTCGACCAGATGCTTGACCGTCTTTGAAACCCCGTAGGTGCTTGCCTCGGTGCGTGCCGACTCGGGTTGCGTGGTCTCGTGGGGAAGAACCGGCACGGCCTGCGTGTTGGGCGCATTTGAGCTCGCCCCCGGAACTCCTGCCGCCACAGCCTGCGCTCCGCTGGCCTGCTCGGTTCGCTGCATCGACAGCGTCACCGACTGATTCGGATCGTAGCTCTCCTGGGTCTCGTCGCTGGCCGCAGGGTTGTAGTCCAGCGTCACCGAGGCCCGCACATTGCCCGCCCCGGTTACCGGTTCGAGCGTCGAGATGAGCTTTTCTTCAAGCGACTGTTCGGCCGCAAGCTGCACCAGTTCGGCCGTCTTCGGTCCCAGGGGCAGATTGCCGGCCGCATCCACCAGCACCACGTGATCCGCCGTGAGTCCGTCGACGGCAGACGAAACCAGATTTCTGATCGCCTCCGGCTCCCCGTCGGCCAGCGAGCGGTGGCGAAGTTTTAGGACCACCGAGGCCTTGGCCGGACGCTGGTTGTCGCGGAAGAGCGAGTCGTGGGCCAAAACCAGATGCACCCGCGCCGATTCGACGTCGGACAGTGTCGCGACCGTGTGTTCGAGTTCGCCCTCAAGCGCGCGCTGATAGTTCACCTGCTCGTCGAACTCCGAGCCCACCCAGTTGGGCTTGTCGAAGAGTTCAAAGCCCAGCCGCCCGCTTCTCGCGCCGCCCTTGGCCGCGGTCGCCAGCCGCGCTTTGTCCAGCTGCGCGGCGGGTACGCGGATTCCGGCGCCGCTGTCAGTCACGTCGTATCCGATCTGCGCCGCCGACAGGATCGCGCCCATCTGCCGGGCATCCTCGGCGTCCAGCCCCGTGTAGAGCGTCCGCCAGTCTGTCCGCAATCCGTACCAAGCCAGCGATCCGACCAGAGCCGCGAGGCCCAAAGCCGTCACGATCGTCCAGCCCCGCTGACGCCGATTCAGAGACGCCCACCACACCCGTGTGCGGGTCCAGAGCACCTTCACCCGGCCCCAGAAGTCGGCCGGCATGGGCATCGTGTTCGGGCTTTTGTCGAGTTGTGTCCCGGTCGCCATTTTAAGAACAGCTTCTAGCTGTTAGCTCCTAGCTGTTAGCTTTGTCGTTCTGATTGCCGCTTCCGCGGCTCACATGTTCGAGGCATGATTCGTCTGGTATCCGCAATCGCATCAACTCAGAGACTCGCTGCCGCCTGTACGATTAGCCGTGATTCTCCGCGTTTTTTCTTTGCGCCACCCAAGCAGCTAGAGGCTAGTAGCTGGAAGCTAAACGCTGCCTTTAAAACTGCATCCCCATCACCTGCTGATAGGCCGACACGGCCTTGTTGCGCACCGCGAGCGCCAGTTCAAAGGCCATATCCGCCTTCTCGGTGGCGATCATTGCCTGGTGCACGTCTACGCCGCTGCCTGTCATCAGTCCCTCGACGGCAGAGCGGGCCTGGGTGTCGAGCGAATCGACCTGGCCGACGGCGTCTGTGAACAGCCCAGCAAAGGGACTCGCCGCGCTCCCATCTCCCTTGCCTCCCACATCCGGCAGCGCGAAGGCTGCGGATTCGGCCTTTCCTCCCCCAACCGCGTTCAACGCCTGCATGGCAATCGACATAGTTCTCTCCCTTGGCTCTCTTCCGCGCGCTTAGGTCTTCACAATCTCAAGCGCGGAGGCGATCATGCTCTTCTCGGCCTGCACGGCCGATCCATTCAATCCATAGGCCCGTGTGGCGCCCATCAGGTCCACCATCTCCGCAACCGGGTTGATATCCGGGTAAGAGACGTATCCCTCGGCATCGGCATCCGGGTGGCCGGGGTCGTAGCGCTTCAGCGGAGGCGAGGGATCGGTCACAACCGCCGAGACATGCACTCCCGGCGCAACTGCCATCCCGCTGTTCGCTCCGATACTTGCCGGCATTGATCCCGAGGCCGAGACCATCGAGTTCAAAAAGCTGCCGTCGCCCCTGTCGGCCGCGAAGACCACCTGCTGGCGTCGATAGGGGCCGCCCTCGGCCGTGCGCGTGGTCTCGGCGTTGGCCATGTTGGCCGCCACCACCTCGGCCCGCATCCTCTCGGCCTGCATAGCCGAGCCCGAAGTCGTCATCAATCCAAACAGATTCATCGTCCGCGCTCCCTTCCCAGCCGTAACCCCGTTTCTACCTGTCCTGCGCGTGGATCGCGTCCATCGTCCGCTGATATTCGACCCTTAGCAGCGACACGCCGGTCCTGTACTTCAGCTGCGCGTCGGCCAGGTTCAATCCCTCGCGGTCCATTGAGACGTTGTTGCCGTCCGGCCGCGATACCAGTCCGTCCACGTGGCTCGCCTTCGGCGTCGTGGCGGGCAAGTCTGCTTCGGCGCCGGCGATGGCCTTGCGCATCTCGGCGTCGAAGTCGAAGCCCACGGTCTTGTAACCCGGCGTATCGAGGTTGGCCATGTTGGCCGCCGTCAGCTTGGTCTGGGCAGCGGCCAGATCGAGATACCGCGCCAGCTCGTCGCCCATAGTGGTTGAGATGCCGATATGCATCGCACGCCTCCTCTCCAGATACGCCTAGTTCTCCGACAGTCCAAAGTCGATATCGATTGCCGACAGCACCGGTGCATCGCCTGCCAGAATGGCTGCCCGCTCGAGCACGTGCTCAAGCTCGCGCACATTGCCCGGCCAGGGGTGTCCGGCCAGCTTGGCCATCGCGCTCGCGTCGGCCTGCTTCACCGGCTCCTCTCTCCCCAGCTTCTCGAGAAAGTGCCCGACCAGAGCGGGGAGATCCTCGATATGCGAGCCCAGCGAAGGAGTCCGGATCAGAAAGACAGCCAGACGGAAGTAAAGATCGGAGCGGAAGTCGCCTCTGGCTGCCTGCTCGGCCAGCTTGCGATGGGTCGCCGCCACAATGCGCACGTCCACCTTCACCCGGTCGTTGTCGCCCACGCGCTGCAACTCGCCGCACTCGACAAAGCGCAGCAGCTTGGCCTGCAAACCGAGAGGCATCTCGCCGATCTCGTCGAGAAACAGCGTTCCCCCGTCGGCAGCCTCGATCCTTCCCACGCGGCCCTGCACGGCGCCGGTGAAGGCTCCGCGGGTGTGGCCGAACAGCTCGGCTTCGAGCAACTCACCGGGGATGGCCGCGCAGTTAATGGTAATGAACGGCTTGCGATTGCGCGTCGACAGACGGTGCAGCGCCTCAGCCACCAGCTCTTTTCCCGACCCCGTCGGTCCTTCGATCAGCACCGGCGTCATGCGCGGCGCAACCAGACGCACACGGCGGCTCACCTCAAGCATCGCCGGCGCATTGCCGATCATCTCCGGCAATCTGCCGCTCAGCTCGGCGTCGGTAGCGCGTTCGACGGCTGGAGGAGCGATGAGCAGCCCCGGAGCGGCATCGGAGATACCGGCCATCTGCTCCATAACCAGCGGCACCGTATTCCAGGCCGCTGTATCCGAGTCCTGACACTGGCGCAGCGCGTGCAACAGTTCCTGCCGCCACGGACCCCGCGGACTCTCGATCTCCGTGCCTCCGCTCGAAACCATATCCACGTTCGGAAAGCGCAGCCGGAACTCCTTGAGAAACTCCTTCAACTCCAGATCGGGCAGCCATGCATCGGAGATCATCGCTTCCGGCGTCCGGGTCTCGGCCTCGGCCCAGGCCTGCGCACCGCTCTCAGCCTCGCGAACCTGCCAGCGCAGACCGGAGAGTACGTGGTTCAGTCGGCGACGGAAGCTCACGTCCGCGCTGGTCAGAATGACGGTGCGCTGCCGCGTCTGCGGCCGGGGGGTAAGCAGGGATACGGGAACGGTCTGCATCGTGTCTCCTTCGATTCAGGTTGAAATGGGTGAATGTCAGACTGCCGTGGCCAGCGTCTGCGCAAGCTCGGCCTGCGCCGCCAGAGCCGCCAGCGACTGGCTCAGCTCGATCTCGGAGGGAATCATGTAGCCCTGTCCGCGCACCGTGCGCAGCAGACGTCCCGGAGGTGGATCCTTCAGCTTGCGTCTCAGATAATTGATGTACACATCCACGATGTTGGTCGTCTGTGCCGGCTCCATCTTCCACACCGAATCGAGCAGTTCGACACGTGTGACACACTGGCCCCGGTGGATCATCAGGTGCTCGAGCAGCGCGAACTCCTTGTTGGTCAGCTCGATCGTCACGCCGCCACGGCGGGCCACGTGTTCCAGCCGGTCCAGTTCGAGGTCCCCGGCCTTCAGATGCAGCCGCGCCTCGCGCTTGCGCCTGAGCAGTACCCGGCACCGCGCCCTGAGTTCGTGCAGGCTGAAGGGCTTCACCATCAGGTCGTCGGCGCCCAGATCGAGGCATCGTACCCGAGCCTCCACCTCCTGGCGCGAGGTCAGGATCAGCACCGGAAGATCCCGGTCCAGGGCGCGCATCTCCTCGAGCGCGCGCTCTCCGTCCATGACCGGAAGATTCAGGTCAAGGATCGTCAGGTCCGGAAGGTCGTCCCGGTAGGCCTCTACAGCGGCGGCTCCGTCGTGGGCCACCCGCACTCGATGTCCGTCCGATTCCAGGCCCCGGCTCAGGAACAGGCAAAGCGCTTTGTCGTCGTCGGCGATCAGAAGTCTCATAGTCTGCTTTTCCCCGCGGCGGCACACTTGAAGCGCGAGCCGCCCAATGATCGTTGTCTGTTGCGTGTCAATCGCCAGTCATCAGAGCCTTGTCATTAACAGGCGCTCATGGACTGCAACTCAACCTTCCCTTAAGCGGCGGGTGGACTCAAGAGAACTTAAGTGGAAATTCAGATTGCGATGCTGGAATGGGAGGCGGGCCGGTCACCTTCCCGAAACGGCAATGAGCACTACACAGACAGATATCTCCGCACAACGCGATTTCGTTTTCCCCTTGCGCCCTTTGCGGGTACAATCAAAAACTGGGGACTGCGGATGGGAACGAGTACTTCCATGCCGGGAACGGCCGGCACGAGCAACACAGCCACCGGGCCTGATCCGGCAGCAGTTTTGCAGCAACTCGTCACGGAGAGCAAGAACGAAGCCTCTCTGGGCCTCGACACCAAGTCGGCCATCGACATCGCCCGTATCATCAACCACGAAGACTCGAAGATCTCAGCGGCAGTCAAGAAGGCCCTGCCCGAGATCGCTCAGGTTATCGATCAGGTTGCCCGCGCCCTCCGCGACGGTGGACGGCTCATCTACATCGGCGCAGGATCGAGCGGCCGGATCGCCGCCCTCGACTCAGCCGAGTGTCCGCCCTCCTACTCGACCCCCCACGGCATGGTGCAGTACATCATGGCCGGCGGACCCAAGGCTCTGGCCTCGGCCGTCGAAGTCAACGAGGACTCCGAAGAGCTTGGACAGAGGGACATAGCCCGTCGCCGCCCCACGCGCAAGGATGTAGTTGTCGGCGTCTCGGCCTCCGGACGCACTCCTTATGTAGTTGCCGCCGTGGCCTACGCGCGCGCCCGCGGCGCCAGGACCGCCGCCGTTACCTGCAACCACAACGCTCCCATCACCGCAGCGGCAGACATCTCGATCATCGTCGATGTCGGCCCCGAGGTCATCTCCGGTTCCACGCGCATGAAGGCAGGAACCGCCCAGAAGATGGTCCTCAACATGATCACCACCGGCGCCATGACGCGTCTGGGTCTGGTCTACGACAACCTGATGGTCAACCTGCACATGCAGAACTCCAAGCTCGTTGAACGCGGCATCCGCATCCTGATGGAAGCCTGCAAGATCGACCGCGCCCGTGCCGTGGAGACCATCAAGAGCGCCGGACGCAGCGTCCCCATCGCCCTCGTCATGCTTAAGGCCCGCGTAGACAAGCCGGAAGCCGTCCGCCGCCTCGCAAAATCCGACGGCAATGTGCGGCTGGCCATTGAGGACAACGTCCTCGAACTCTAGCGCGGTGCATCAGTCGTGGCTCGCATCCGGTCCGGTTTAGTAGACTCAACCCCAGAATGGCCTCGCTCTCTCGTACCCTTCCTTCGCTCGCCCTCCTCATCGGCCTTGCCGCCGCCGCCTCCGCTCAGAACACCCGCCTCTGGACCCAGTCCCGCTTCGAGGAGTTCGAAAAAGGCACGCCCCAGGCCGTCTCCATATCGAGTGACGGACGCCTCACAGCCGGACCCGGCCTCACCGATCTCGCCTCCACTCCCTCGACCTTGGTCTGGTCCGTCGCCGCCGATAAATCCGGCACTGCATACCTGGCCACCGGCTCGCCGGCTACAGTGCTTCGCGTGGGTGCCGACAACAAGCCTGTCGCCATCTTCAAGACCAAAGACGTAGCTGTGCAGGTTGTCCGCATCGCCCCCGATGGTGCGCTCTACGCGGCCACGCTGCCCGGCGGCAGGGTTTACAAGCTCAACCCCGCCGCCACCGACGCGCAGGACGAATCAAACGCCACTGTCGTCTTTGACATGGCGAAGCTTGACCCAGCCCCAGCAGCAGCCGAGAAGAGGCCTGACGCCAAACCCCACTACATCTGGGACATGATTTTCGACGCGCAGGGCCGCCTCTACATCGGCACCGGAGGACCCGCAGCTGTCTACCGGATCGACCCTGCAAAACCCACCGCAGCCCCTGAGACCTTTTTCTCTTCCGACGAAGCGCACATCCGCTCCCTCACATGGGACACGAAAGGCATCCTTCTCGCCGGATCGGAAGGCACCGGCCTTGTCTATCGCATCTCCCCCGACGGAAAGGGCTACGTTCTCTTCGACTCGCCGCGCCGCGAGGTCACATCGCTCGCCGTTGCGCTCGATGGCACAATCTACGCAGCCTGCGTCGGCGAAAAGGGCCGCATAGCTTTGCCCCAGCTTCCCGTGCAGAGTCCAGGCAACGCGTCCGTCAATGCCGTTCAGCCTCCATCCTTATCCGCTGCGAACACCAGCAGTTCCCTGCCCGACGGCTCTGAGATCTACGCGCTCAAAGACGATCAGGCCCCGCGCAAACTCTGGGCATCGAAAGACGATATCGTCTACGCACTCCTCGCCCGGACCAATGACCTCCTCGCCCTCACCGGCAACCGCGGCCGCATCCTCTCGATAGCCGCCAACGGCAGCTACGCCGACATCGGCCACCTCGCCGCGCAGCAGGGTCTTGGCTTTGCTCTCTCAAGCTCCTCGGTCCTCATCGGCACCGGCAACACCGGCAAACTAGTCCGCCTCGCCCCCGCCACGCACAGCGAGTATCTGAGTGACATCCTCGACGCCAAGGCCTTCGCCCGCTTCGGCCGCGTCGAGTTCGATCCCGCCTCTTCTGGCTTCGAGATCTTCACCCGCACCGGCAACATAGAACAGCCCGCTCGCGGCTGGGCAGACTGGCAGCCCCTCAAAGACGGCGTCGTCGCCTCGCCCGCAGGCCGTTTCTTACAGTGGAAGGCAGTGCTGGAAGCGAAAGGCTCGCTCGCCGCCGTCGGCGTCAATTTTCTGCCCGTCAACACCGCGCCCGTTGTCGACGACATCCTTGCGGTCTCCGGAGCACGCTGGAGTTCGCAGGCCGTCGCAGCAGGTTCGGCGACCGTCAACATCTCCTTCGCAGCCCCTGTACAGACGGCAACGACCACCGACCCCTCCGCCGTCACTCCACTGCAAGCCGCCAAGGACCGCGCTTCCGTCACTGCGCGCTGGGCCACACACGACGACGACGGCGACGAGCTAACCTACGCGCTCTATCTGCGCGGCGACGGTGAATCCGCATGGCGCCTCGTCAAAGACAAGATCTCCGACAAGGCCCTGAGCTTTGATGCAACGCGCATCCCCGACGGCGGCTATCAGGTCAGAGTCATCGCCTCGGATGCTCCCGCGCACAACCCCGGCGACGAACTCAGCGCCGAGAAGATCAGCCCCCGCTTCGTCGTCGACACCACGCCCCCGGTTCTAGCCAACGTCAAAGCCAGCGGGAGCGCCGTTCAGTGCGCCGCCGGCGTCTGCACTCAATCTCTCGCCATCTCCTTCGACGCCGACGACGCCACCTCGCCTATCGCCCGCGCCGAGTACTCGATCGACGCAGGCCCCTGGCAGTTCCTTGCCCCCGTCGGCAAGCTCTCTGATTCCCGCCACGAGCACTACGAGCTCCATGTGCCTGCCGCCGAATCTGCCAACCGCGCCTCAGAGCACCTCATTACTGTTCGCGCCGCGGACCGCTATGACAACGTGGGCGTGGCGAGAGCCATCGTGCCCGCTGGGAAGTAAGCCATGCGCTTCGAACTCTTCATCGCCGCCCGCTACCTCAAGGCCAAGCGCCGCCAGGCCGTCGTGGGCGTCGTTACGGCTATCTCTGTTGCCGGAGTTGCCGCCGGAGTCGCAGCGCTCATCATCGCTCTCGCTATCACCACCGGTATGCGCCGCGACCTTCAGGACAAGCTCCTCGGTTCCACCTCCGCTGTCGATCTCATGCGCGTCGAGTCGGACGGCATCCAGGACTGGCGATCTCTGCTCGAAAAGCTTCGCGCGCAGCCGCACGTTGCAGCCGTCGCGCCGGGTCTCTTCGGTCAGGTTCTCGTCTCCCGTGGCCCCCGCGCGGGCTTTGCGTTAGTAAAAGGAGTCGTGCCCGCCGACGAGCGTCGCGTATCCCGCCTCCTCGACACCATCACCTCCGGCTCGGCCAGCGATCTCAATCCCGAAGCGCAGAACCAGATATCCGAGCCAGTCTCCGGCGAAACCGCAATCAACCGCCCCGAGCCTCCCATCGTCCTCGGCAGCGATCTGGCCGAGCAGATCGGGGCGCAGGTATCTGACAGTGTCCTCGTCACCAGCCCCCAGGGTGAACTCACTCCACTCGGCCTCGCGCCCAGGTACCAGCGCTTCCGCGTCGCCGGAATCTTCCACTCCGGCTTCTACCAGTACGACTCCGCCATGGGCTTTATGCGCCTGGCCGACACGCAGCGGCTGTTCAGCGAGCCCGACCTCATCACCGTGGTCAGCTTCCGCATCGACGACCTCTATAACGCGCCTGAGATTGGGCGCGAGATCGAGCAGGCAGCGGGCCAGGGCTACATGACCACGAACTGGATCGAGCAGAACCGCGAACTCTTCCGCGCATTGAAGCTCGAACAGATCGTAACCTTCATCGTGATCGCGTTGATCGTCATCGTGGCCGCGCTCAACATCCTCATCGCCCTCACCATGATGGTCATGGAGAAGACCCGCGACATCGCCGTGCTGATGAGCTTCGGCGTCGACCCGGCGCAGGTCCGCCGCATCTTCATGCTTCAGGGGCTTCTGATCAGCGTGATTGGAACCGCAATTGGCCTCGTGCTCGGCTACGCGGCCGCGTGGGCAGGCGGCCACTACCACTTCATCCACCTCTCGGCTGAGGTCTACTCCATCGACACCCTGCCTTTCGCGCCGCGCGCACTGGACGGTGTGATTGTATCAGTGGTTTCGGTCGGCATCTCTCTGCTGGCGACGCTGTATCCTTCGACCTCAGCCTCAAGAATTCTGCCAGCCGAGGCGCTGAGATACGAGTAGCGCCACTGCATAACTCGCTTTATTAGTTTGAAAACAAACAAGATGTTGCTTTACTCTTGCAATGTGACACATTTTGTGACACATTTATATCATGCCAAGCGTGAATCTCAGAGAACTGCGCAACACCCCCCAGCTTCTAGCCTGGCTTGAGGCCGGCGAGGTTGTCGAGCTGCGCAAGCGCGACCGCATCGTCGCCCGCATCGTGCCCGAATCGCCCCGCATTGAGCCTGTGGTCTGGCCCGACTTCAAAGCCCGCGCCAAAGCGAACTTTGGAGACCGTATCCTGCCCGGAGCCGATCTGCTGATCGAGGAAAGAGAGCGTAGCCGCTATTGACCATCTACGCTGACAGTAGCTTCTTCGTCTCACTGCACATCATCGACCGGCATTCCACGGAAGTGTGGAGGCGCATGTCGGAGAGACCTGTTTTATTGCTTACGCCACTTCACCGCGCTGAGTTTGCCAGCGCTGCTTTTTTGCATGTGTTTTGGAAGAAGGCGACGGCCTTAGAGGCGGAAAAAGCGATCGCTGCGTTCGACCAAGATATCGCCGCCGGATTGTTCGAAATTTCAGACCTTTCAAAGCATACATTTGAACGCTGCATCGACCTGGCCCGCCGCTTCGGCCCAACGCTTGGCGTGCGCACCCTCGACTCGCTCCACGTCGCCACTGCCCTCGAACTCCGCGCAGAAAAGTTCTGGACCTTCGACGACCGGCAGGCCCGTCTCGCCGAAGCCGTCGGCCTCGACACCTCAACCTGAACCTACCCGTTTTGCCCCCCATACCCCGCTGAATTACATTGGGAACGTCTATCCATACATCTCATCCGAGGTTCGTACTCATGCCCAACTTCAAGGCCGCCCTAGCCGTTCTTAGCCTTGCCCTCTTTGCCGCCTGCGCATCCGCCCAGGGCGGTCCGCCTGCAACCTATCAGCCAGGACCCATGCCTGGCGACTCGCCCATGCCCGTCATCGACTTCCAGCTACACGTCTCAGCTGCTCCCACAGCGGCCAGCGCCCACGCCGAGGAGAAGCCCGTTCCCCCGCCACCGATTCCTATGGCTCTGGCGCTTGAAGCCGCGCAGGCAGCCATCGACACCTGCACAGCCGATGGCTTTCACGTCGGCGTCGCCGTCATCGACCAGAACGGCAACCTGATCGTCGGCATGAACGCAGACGGAGCCGCAGCCAGCCGCGCCTACACGGCTGTTCGCAAGGCCATTACCGCAGCTACTTTCAAGGATAAGAATTCAGCTCTGAAGGATAAGTTCCTTGCCGACCCGGCCATGCGCGCCAAGATCACCCCTGCCATGAGCGTATTTCCCGGCGCGGTGCCGATCATGGTTGGCGACAAGGTACTCGGAGCAATCGGCGCAAGCGGCGGCACAGGCTTTGAAGAAGAGAAATGCGCCAGCGCCGGCGTCGCAAAGATCCAGCCTAAGTTGAAGTAGCCTTCAACTTTGCCGCTCTCCTACTGCGGCGAGATGATCCCGCCAACGGCGTGACGCCGAGGCAGCACGATGCCCCGGTGATCGATCTCCGGCTTCACCCTGGCTGACTCAACAAGCGCGGCGCGCTCCACCAGCGCGCCGCCGCACGCCGGACACCAGTCGCCCTTCGTCTCCTCAGCCGCTACCGCGTGGCACGAGCTGCAAACTCTCTCCATATCAAAAGCCTACTCCATCAGTCCCTTAGTCCCTCAGTCCCTTAAACTAGTTCCATGCACCCTCGCCCTCGCCTGGTGGCCATCGACATGGATGGCACGCTGCTGCCAACCACAAGTACGCATCTAAGCCCGCGCAACGCCGCCGCACTCCGCGCCGTGCAGCAGGCCGGCATCACCGTCGCCATCGCCACCGGTCGCCGCGCTGCCTACACGGTTCCGCTCATTGAAAATCACGGCCTTCGTCACGACACCCCACTCATCGCCTCAAACGGAGCAATCGTCCGCACCCTTGGTGGCGAGCACATCGACCGCTGCCACATGAGCTCCCGCGTCGGCCGAGCTATCTGTGGCTTGTTGCGGCCATACGGCGCAATCGTATTCACCTTTGACTGCCCCGGCAGAGGCGAACTCGTGCTCGAAGACATCGATCAGGCCCACGGCCGCATCGCCATGTGGGTCGAGGCCAACCGCCACGCCATCGAGATCGTCAAGCCCCTCGAAGACGCCCTCATCGACGGTCACGACCCCATTCAGGGCATGGTTGCCGGCTCCATCCACCAGATGCGCGCCGCTGAAGCCGCGCTCAAGGCCAGCCCCTGGGCCACCGAGTGCGGATGGACCCGCACCGAGTATCCGGCCCGCGACATCTCCATCCTCGACCTGCTCCCCGTGGGCATCTCCAAAGTCTGGGCCCTCCAGCGCCTCGCCGCGAGGCTCGGTATCGACCGAAAAGAGGTCATGGCCATCGGCGACAACTGGAACGACGAAGGCATGCTAACCTGGGCCGGCCAGGCCTGGGTCATGGCCAACGCCTCGGAGGAACTCCGGGCCATGGCCAGGCTCCGCGGCTGGAAGCTGGCGCCGTCGAACGACGACGACGGCGTAGCCGTTGTACTTGAACGCGTGCTCCGCAACGGCTATCAGCCCGCGTCTAACGAATCGTAAACCGATGCGCAACCTCTCTCCAATCTCGACCCTTGCTCTCACGGCCATTCTTTTCGCCGTGCAGTCCGCTTCTGCCGCCGAGCGTGTCACTCTTGCCAACGGATTCGTCGAAGTCTGCGACCACCACTCCGCCATCAACGGCCGCATCCGCCTCTTCCCGAGCGCCGCCGAAGACAGTTATATCGATCTCCTCGCCTCCGACGTCGTCTCCTTAGAGCCGCTGCCACAGCCTCCCGCGCAGCCGGCAACACCTGTGCCCGCGATCAATCTAACCAAGGCGGACATCAGTGAAGTTCTCGCCCATGCCGGCAAGGACCACAACCTCGACGTCGATCTGCTGTCGAGCGTCATCAAGGCGGAGAGTAACGGCAACGCGCATGCCGTCAGCCGCGCCGGAGCACAGGGCCTCATGCAGCTCATGCCCCAGACCGCCGCCTCTCTGGGTGTACATGACTCTTTCTCCCCCGGCGAAAACGTTCAGGGCGGCTCGGCATATCTTGACGCACTGCTGAAGCGCTACCACGACAATCTCGCCCTCGCTCTCGCCGCATACAACGCCGGACCCGAGGCCGTCGACAAGTACCACGGCATTCCTCCCTACGCCGAGACCCGCGCCTACGTCGCCCGCGTCATTCACGAGTTCAATCGCCGCATCCTCCTGCGCCAAAGCCAGAGATCAACATCGGGTAAATAGCGCACCGTCGTCCCATCTGTTCCGGGCCGCATCTCTTAAACTAATAAGAGGATTACCTCCTCTGGAGTTTGATTGAAGAAGCATCGTTGGATCGCCGGCCTCATCCTGCTTGTCGCAATGGTCGCTCTCGTTGTATGGGGTCGCAGCCGCATCCATTTTGACTTCGCCGTCTTCTGGGCGCAGGTCTCCCAAGCCAACTGGGGATACATTGCCCTGGGAATCGCCGGCATCTATGCGGCCTACATCTTCCGCTCGGCGCGCTGGGCCCGGCTCATCCGGCACAACAAGCAGGTCCCGCCTCTCTCGCTCGTCGGAACCCAGGTAATCGGGTTCACCGCAGTCGCCCTCATCGGACGAGTGGCCGACCTGGTACGCCCCTACCTGGTTGCGCGCAAGACCTCTCTTCCCCTCAGCAGCCAGATCGCCGTCTACATTGTCGAGCGGCTCTTTGACGCCGGCTCCATGGCTCTGGTCTTCTCCTTCGCCATGCTCTCCGTGCCACAGGCCGACATCGACCGCGTACTCCTCCACACGGGCGCACTGGCCTCACTCGCTTCCCATCACCCCGCATTGGCGGCCTTCGCCACACGTTACTCGGGCCTTGCGTTAACCCTGTTCGGCGCGCTCTTCCTCGTCCTCGTACGATTGGCTGGCGAATCCGTCGCCTCTTTCATCGAGCGGTCGCTCGGCCTGGTCTCAAAGCGCGCCGCCCATGCCGTGGCTCACAAAATCCGAGCCTTCCACGCGGGACTCGACACCATGCGCACCTTCTCAGACTTCGCGGTCACAGCATCGCTGTCGATTGGAATGTGGGTGCTCATCGCGGTTTGCTATTTCGTCGGGTGCCGGGCCTTCGTAGCCAGCCCCGAGCTGGCCACGGCCTCCTTCTCCCGCACGGTGCTGCTCATGATCGCCTCGGGCGGCGCCAGCATCTTTCAGCTTCCTGTTCTGGGATGGTTCACTCAGATCGGCATCGTCGCCGCAGCCATCAGCGCAGTGCTCGGAGCCAGCGCCGAGGCTTCTACGGCCTGCGCTGCCATCCTGCTGCTGGTTACATTTCTCTGTGTAGTCCCCGCGGGACTCATCTGGGCACGTTTCGACCACGTCAGCTTCCGCAAGATAGCCCAGGAAAGCGAGCAGGCCGAAGAGGAAATCGAACAGGCCGAGGAGACGGCGCGCGTCTGAAAGTAGTTCAGCTCTTCGCTGCTTCGCCTCGGAATTGAATCTTATCCGGACCCACAGCTCCGCCGGTCATCAGCATGCTCATCGCCTGCTCCATCGTCAGGTCCGTCTCCACTACGCGGTCCAAGGGTAGCAGTTGCAGAAATGCCGAGGTCGGGTTGATTGCGTTCGGCAGAAGCACGGCCGCCAGTTTCTCGCCTGTCGCTTCGTCCTCCAGCGTCCGCGTCAGGAAACCGATGCTCCTCTGCCCCACGATGGGAAAATCCACCAGCACCACCCGCTGGCTGGTCTCCTTTTTAGCCATCATCGTGTCCAGCAGCTGGCGCACAGAGGTATACACCTTGGCGATGAAGGGCAGCCGTTCGAGAACTGTCTCGAAGAGATTGAAGGCCTGCCTGCCAATGACCATCGAAGTCAGACGGCCCACCACGTACAGCACCACCAGGGTCAGTACGATCGCCAGAACGTACTCCAGCCACGCCTCCTGCAACCACTGCTCTGAGAAGAGAGCGGCCAGCAACTTCACGGCCGGCAGCCCCGCCTGCGCCAGAGTCCGGAAGAGAAAGCTGAAGATCAGCCAGGTAACAAACAAGGGCCCGATGGTTAGAATTCCGGCCAGTATCTGGTTCTGTAAACTGCGAATCGTTCGGTTGATCACGTCAATAGCCTCAAAACTGCATGCCCGGTCAGTGAACTCTTGCGGATTTGGTTCGCCCGCCTTGCCGGGATTGGGGAAATCCTAACACGCAAAGAAGCGGAACGTCCCATCCTTCGCGGTCCTGCCATATCGACACTTTGAAGGACCGATTCCGCGCCTTGAGACAAGGTATTCCTGAGATGTCCGCTCGCTTTCGCCCGCTCACCTATCTATTCTCAGCGAAATCGGCTATAAATCTTATTTGACTCATCAAATTGGCTCGGACACGGTCATGGCGAATCGTAAGGATCCACATCTCGTTCAGGATGGACGGCGCAGAGCTCAGGCTCAACCTCGTGCTGTCGGTTCGCCTCTTGCCCGCGGGCCGGTGCGCCGTCAGCCCTTTGCTGAGATCACCGAGGGCTACGAAGCTCCACCAACTGCGTACGCTGACCGTTCACTCTCCTCCGGGGCTGAAGAAGAAGTTCCAACGGACGGTTCCTCGACCGTGCAGCGCGCTTTGCAGGCCATGCGCGCTGCCATTCCTTTTGTTCAGCGCATTCTGCCGCTGCTCGACGGAAACATCGGCAGTGCGATAGCCAGCGTCCTCAACCAGAAGCCTCCGCAGGTCCAGCAGCAACAACAGATTCAGCCTCTTCCGCCGCAACGGCCCACTGCTCAGGTCAGCCTCGTTCCCCTTCAGGAGGGCATCAACGACCTGCAGATCCATCAGCGCGAACTCCACGAACAGGTCGTCGAACAGAGTGCCTCGCTGCGCAAGGTCGAAGACCAGCTTGAGATGGTACGCGAGGCAACCGACCGAAACACTCTCGAACAGCAGGAACTCATGGAGGACCTGAAGTACGTCGGGAAAAAGGTCAACATCGTCACCCTGATCGTTGTCGCGCTCCTGCTCGTATCACTCATTCTCAACCTGGTACTGTACCTCCACATTCAGCGCGTACTTCCATAGAGATACACGCACCGCCCTCAATTTGAGGTGTGTCCCCTTTTTCCGAGCACATTCCAATCCAGCGGCAGACTCTTAACCTCCTCTTCACTGCAACTGGTTTTAATGTCGCTTTACGTTTATTTCATCCCATAAAACAGACTTTCCAATTTTACAGCCTAATTTCAGGCTCCTGTGTTCTCCATCGTTGCCAGCCCTGTTCCCCGCAATCTAACATGCGTTTAGTCTGATGGGACATTTTTCCACTCCAGACCTCTGGCACTGTCTATATGCTATTGGTAGTTTCCACTTTCAAAGAACTTCATCAACGAGCGGCGCTCGCCTGCTCCCACGCGCGTGATTGGAGTACTCCTCATGGCTTGGTACGCATACTGTATCGGTGAAAAACAAGCCTTTCCGGAATTGGAACGTCATCGTAAGCCTGTACCCCTTGGATCTGTCCTTGGCGTAAGCGGGAATCAGGTTTTCCTCTACCCTGCCAGTGACCTGGCGGTAATCGTCAGCGAACACAACCCGGCGGAGTCCTTTAACCAGAAATCTGGCTTGGACCACGCCCGAGTCATCTCTGACTGCTTTCACCACTCCACCGTGCTGCCCTTCCGATTTGGCACAGTCTTCCAGGACGACGAGTCGCTGCGCCGCTCCATCCGCTCCAACCAGCGCCAATTTATCTCTCATCTCGAAAAGCTGCGCGGCAAAGCGGAGATGCACCTGAAGATCTACGTCGACGACTGCTGCACCAAAGAGTTCGAGCACCACGTGAAGGACGGTATCGGCCGCGAGTATCTGACCACGCTGCGCGAGAACGCCGTCCGTACCCGTGAGCGGCAGACCAAGGCACGCGCCGTCAGCTTCCAGATGCACCGCCAGTTCCTGCCACTCGACGAAGAAGTCAGCTGCCGGCTCCACGACAACGGCAAGATGCTGCTCGACATCGCCCACCTCGTCGACAGAAAGCACGTCGACCGCTACATGAACAAGTTTGCCGCCACCAGCGCCGCCATGCACGGCTGCCACATGCAGCTCTCCGGCCCCTGGCCGCCTTACCACTTCGCTCACCGGCTTACCGGTAAGGGGCATGCTCACCCGAGCCCGCCCATGAACGGAGTCCATGTTCCGGTCGGACCGGTGGCTCCCGTAGCAACCGTTCTCGACCCGGAACCCGTCGTCGCCTGAACCGCTACTGTACTTTCAATGCAGCAAAAAGCCCCACCTTCCGGTGGGGCTTTTTCGTCGTGCATTCCGCTGTACGGCCTAGTCGTAGTACTCCAGGCCAAGGTGCGTGATCAGGTCCGCGCCCATGATGTGCCGCAGGGTGTTCTTCAGCTTCATCGACTGGATG
>CAIMKZ010000021.1 GCA_903842065.1 uncultured Acidobacteriaceae bacterium
CACTCCAGCTTGAAAGCGCAAACGCCCGATCAGGTATACTTCAACCGCCTGCCAGAATCAATGGCAGCCTAAAAACAAAAACAAGAACTTCCACTTAAGGAAAAGGCAAAAACTGTCCGAACTACCGGGACCACCTCAGTCAGCACCTGATTGACGCACTTTCTATTGATGGACTAGATAGAGTCGAGAAAGAAATATTCATCAAGACTTATGGTCAAACGCTAGTTCGAATCGAGCTCCAGCCTCCACGGAGTGAGCGGATGAGGACTGAGGCCAAAAAAGTCAACGAGCAAGGGGTGACACTCTACCGAGGCAAATTCTATGCTGACGCCAAGAGTTTGTTTGAGAAGGCTTGTGATGGTGGGGACGTGAATGGCTGCGCCAATCTGGGCATACTCTACCGGGATGGATTAGGAACGGGAGAGGATGATGCTCGTGCCTTCGCTTTGCTTTCAAAAGCTTGCGATGGTGGTAGCCTTGCAGGCTGCACTGCTCTCGGTTGGCTTTATGAACGAGGTCAAGGTGTAGTGAGGGACCAAAGACAATCTGACGTACTATTCCAAAGATCTTGTTTCGGTGATTATATGGCGGGATGTACAGCTATGGGAGAACACTATCTAGCGCACCCGTTTGTTGCTGGTAATGGCGTCCCACAGGAGGCATGGTATGCCAGACCACTGTTCGAGAAGGCGTGCAACGGAGGCGATATGAACGGCTGCAACAATTTGGGCAAGTTCTACGAAAAGGGCCTTGGGGGAATAGAGCAAGACATCTCGTATGCTAACAAGTTATACATGCAGGCATGTGAAGGTGGGGTCGTCGAAGCATGTATTAGCCAACGGAAAGTGTTCGAGAAGGCATGTCGCGGTGGTGATATGGGCGGCTGCAACAATTTGGGCAAGTTCTACGAGAAGGGCATTGGAGGATTAGAGCGAGACACCCCGCTAGCGCATGTATTTTACAAGAAGGCATGCGACGGTGGAGTCAGCGAGGCCTGTATAAATATGAGGAAATTACCCTGATGTGCATTTCGCGATTTGCCAGGCGTCTCCCTAGCGCTTGAGATGAGGATCAATATGGAACGTGATTCCGCAATTTGTTTTGCCAACCAACTGCGCGATGCAAGGGGAAACGCACTTCGTGATTCGGAAGCATTTGATGAGATTATTCACGTCGTGGAGCGATTGGGAAGCTATTGTATGTGCGCAATTGAAAACCTTGGAGAATACAAGCCAAAGCTTGTTGAGCTAGCTCGTTTGTCTGCTTTGGCAATCGATGTTCCAGCCATTCACCCGGTGTTTCATGTCTCTTTTCCCCGGCTCTATGACCTTGTGCAATATGCACGCAACGCTGCACTTCATCAAGGCGCGGTTGCTCGACGACTGACCGGCCATGCAATTCAGCTTACTCTTGTTTTGGAGGATGCCCTGCGACAGGGCTTTAGCGATATGACAGTTGGCGATTACATGGTACGCAACGTGATTTGTGCGGAAGAATGGCAACCGATCAGCTTCATCCGACAGCAGATGTTGGCCAATTCATTCACATTCATGCCAGTGAAGATTGAAAAACACTGGCGCTTAATCTCCGACCTAGAAGTTGCGCGTTTTCTGGGTACTGATGGACGTCAGAGAAACAATTTATTAGCTAAGACCCTCAAGGAGTCAGGTATCAAACTGAATCCGACAATACCTTGTACGCCCAGAACAGCTTTATCAGATGCTCTGAAGAGACTCGTTGATGAGAAGCTCCCGCTAGTAGTTTGCGTGGATACAAGTGCGGAGAGTCCAATAGCTGGCATTCTGACGGCTTTCGACTTGCTTTAGACCATTGGCTCTTCGAGCAATGATTCTTCTTCGGGCGGGTGGCCACGGTCTTTCGTCCCTTCCAAACCACCAATGAGGGTGTCCTCGGTCCCTCGTCCGCCGTGGCGGAGGGACCGAGGATGGCACAGTCACCGACGTGTCAATTACTCATGACAATCGCTTATCACCATCCGCTCTCCGTCCGCTGTTTGCCGGAACCACCGCACTTCGATCTGATTTATGATGTCAGGGAAAGCCGACGACGCCCGTCCGCCGCGCAAACCTCGCAGGCTGTGGCGCGTACAGCGAGGTAAGGTACACATGAGCATCACGCGACGCCGCTTTGCGCTGGTTCCCCTCACGCTCGCTCTGCCCGCCCTTGCGCGCGCCGCCGGTGCTCCTGCCGGGCTCGGTTTTCGAAACAGTTTGTTCAGCGCCTGGTTCGGAGTCCATGCGGCCTCCGCCGAGTCCGTCGCCGAAGCAGCGCTCAGTCTTGCGCCGAACGGACGGCTGCGTGTGGCCATCAATCTTGGTAACAGCGTTCTGGCCCAGCGGGATGCAAAAGGCGAGCTCGCCGGAATCTCCGTAATTCTGGCGCGGCTTCTGGCCCAGCGCCTGAACCTGCCGCTGGACATGATCCCCTTTACAGCAGCCGGAGCAGTCTTCGACGCGCTCGACAAGGATACGTGGGACGTTGCGTTTATGGCGATAGAGCCGGAGCGGGCGACGAAGGTGGAGTTTTCTCCGGCCTATGTCTTTATTGAAGGCACCTACATGGTGCGCAAGGACTCCGCGTTTCAGAAGTCCGCCGACCTCGATCGGCCCGGAGTGCGCATCGCGGTTGGGCGCGGCGCGGCTTACGATCTCTACCTCAGCCGCACGCTCAAGAACGCGCAACTTCTCCGCGCCCCCACCGGCGATGCCGCAATGCAGTTGTTTGTCGACGAGCAACTGGAAGCCGCGGCGGGAGTCCGGCAGGCTCTGGCTGGTTACGCCAAAGGCAGGCCGGAGCTGAAGGTTCTCGGTGACAGCTTTTCGCGCATCGATCAGGCCATCGGCGTGCCAAAGGGCCGCGCTGCGGGCGCAGCATACGTCCGGGCCTTCATTGAAGAGATGAAGGCCTCAGGCCAGGTGCGGCGCGCGCTCGACGAAACGGGCCAGCATGACGCTGCTGTCGCCCCGCCCGCAGCGGATTGAATCCAGCTGACTGAATCCAGTTGGGCGGCAGCTAAGCAATTCCGCTGATACCATCCTGCGGGTGCCCCCGGTCCCTCGTCCGCCGTGGCGGAGTGACCGGGGATTGATCTACCCCCAACACGTCATTTCAAACAGCCCGTCCCGCCGCTGCGCCTGAAGCCCACGCCCACTGAAAATTAAACCCGCCCAGTTGCCCGGTCACGTCCACCACTTCCCCAATGAAATATAGCCCGGCAACCGCGCTGCACTCCATCGTCTGCGCTGAGAGTGCCTCTGTGCTCACGCCGCCTGCCGTGACTTCGGCCTTGTCGTAGCCCTCGGTGCCTGCTGGCAGAATCGTCCACGCATGCAGCCGCCGCTCCAACTCCTCCAGTGCATGATTCGTCCACGAAGTCGGCGCGGCAATGTCGATCAGCCGATCGGCCAACCGCGCAGCAAGATGCGCCCGCAACGCCGTCTTCGCCGCCGTCGCATCGCGTCGGGCCTTCGCAGCCAGCAGCGGCGCAAGCAGTTTTTTCTTCGGCGCCCAGTCGATAACAATCGCCGCGGGCTGCTTCCAGTACGAAGAGATCTGCAGAATCGCAGGGCCGCTCAGCCCCCGATGCGTAACCAGCAGCGACTCGCGAAAGCTCTTGCGGCCGCACGTAACCGAGACATCAGCCGAAAGCCCGGCTAAATCGCCATACATCGTGCGGTCCGCCGCCGTAAGCGTAAGCGGCACAAGCGCCGGCCGGCAAGGCTCCACAGCAGCTCCAAACTGCCGCGCCAATTCATATCCAAATGCCGTCGAGCCGATCTTTGGAATCGACAATCCACCGGTAGCAACAATCAGCTTTGGCGCGGTAAAGCTCCCGCCCGCGCTCTCAACCGTAAACTCCGCCGTCGTATCCTCTCGCCGCACCTCGGTGACCGCAGTCGAAAGAAATGCCTGCACGCCCGCGGCAGAACACTCTGCCAGCAGCATCTCCACAAGCTGCCGTGCCGGCCCATCGCAAAACAACTGCCCCAATGTCTTCTCGTGGTACCCGATGCCGTAACGCTCCACCAGCGCAACAAAATCCGCGGGCGTATATCGTGCCAGCGCCGACTTCGCAAAGTGCGCATTCGCCGAGATGTAGTTCTCAGCCTTTGTGTGCAGGTTGGTAAAGTTCGAGCGGCCTCCGCCCGAGATGAGAATCTTTTTCCCTGCGTGTGCGGCGCGTTCAAGCACAGCAACACGCCGCCCGCGCCGTCCGGCCTCGATTGCGGCCATCAGCCCGGCGGCGCCAGCGCCAAGAATCACAACGTCGAATGAGTAGCGAGTCAACTTGTAGTTATTAAAACAGGCGGGAGCGTGGAACTGAGAGCCTGTCTTCGCGGAACCCCGGCGTCGTGACAATCCAGACCAAAAGCGCAATGGCCATCCCGTAAGGGATGGCCATTGCCCACTGCAAAGAACGAATCTACTTCTGCGACTGCGCCGCTGGATTCTCCGGTGCCCGCGCTTCGGCCTTCTGCGCCATCACCTTCTGCGCATTGCTCTCCAGCGACTGCGCCTCGGGCAGGTAGCTGAGCGCCTTCTGAATCTCCGGGTCCCAGTCGGCAAGGATGCGCAGACCCTGCACCTGGCCGAACTGTGTCGTTACAATCTGCTGCTTGATGTGCGCCTTAACCCAGTCCGCGACCCCGTTGATGTCCGCGTCCGTGGCATCGATAGTCTGCTCCGCAAGAAACTTGCGGAACTCGCGCATCACCGCATCGTCCACCTGGAAGTTCTTCTCGACCGAGTGGCTGGCCACGTAAACCGGGGCGAAACGGAAGAAGGCGTTTTTAATCAGCAGTTGATCCTGGAACTTGTTGTTGTCTTGCGCGGCGATCTTCTCGTCCGGCGTGATGCCGCCGCCGCCATACACGGTGCGTCCCGCGTCCGTCAGCTTTACTTCGCGGTTAGCCGCTCCGGGCGCGGACGCGCCTGCGTGCTGGTAGTAGTAGTCGTAGAGCGAGACGCCGGAGTAGTTGCGCTGAATCAGCCGGCCCGATGGCGTGTAGTAGTGGTACGTGGTCAGCGCCAGCCCGGTTTCATCAGAGAGCGTGTAAACGGTCTGCACCAGCCCCTTGCCAAACGTGGTCTCACCTACAATCAGCGCGCGATCGTGGTCCTGCAACGCGCCGGAGACGATCTCCGCCGCCGATGCCGTGTTGCGGTTCACCAGCACCACAATCGGGAAGGTCTTGCCGCCGTTGCCGTGCGTGGCGGTGTAGTTCTGGTCCGGATAAGCCCGTCCGCGCTGACTTACGATTCCCTGTCCCTTGGCCAGCAGATGGTCGCATATGTCCACGGCCTGGTTCAGCAACCCGCCGGGGTTTCCGCGCAGGTCGAGAAGCAGGCCCTTGAGTTCGCCAAAGCCCTGAATGGCTTCCGTAATCTCGTCGCCTGAAGTCTCCTGGAACTGCGTCAAGTGAATATAGCCCACGCCGGGGCGAATCTCGTATTTGAGGTCGACCGAAGGATGCGGAATCTCGTCGCGGACAAGGTCGAACACCATAGGGTTGGCTTGCCCGAAGCGAACCATCGTCACCTGGACGTGCGTACCCTTCGGCCCCTTGAGAGCCTTGGCCACCTGGTCGGAGTTCCAGCCCTCCGTGGCCTTGCCGTCCACCGCCGCTATCTGGTCGGCCGGGTGGATGCCGGCGCGGAAGCTGGGCGTGCCCTCGTAGGGAGTAATAACAAAGACCTTGTCACCCTGCTGCTGAATCACCATCCCGACGCCGTAGTAGCGCCCGCGCTGATCCTCGCGCAACCGCGCAAAAGCCTTGGGATCGTAGAAGTTCGAGTGCGGGTCCAGCACATGCAGCATTCCGGGGATGGCGCCGTCGTAGATGGCTTCTTCGGCCCGGTCGCCGGTCAGGGGCTCGGCGTAGTTCTGCTCCACCAGTGCGTAGACATCGGTGAACTGCTTGTAGCTGTCCCGGAAGTCGCCGGCCTCAGTCGTGGCCTGCGCGCCGACCCTGCGCTGAAGCAGGGAGCCAGTTACGGCGCAGACAGCCAGGAAGAGAATGACGGTAAAAGCGGCGCGGCGTACGCGTTGCGGCATAGACAGAGAGACCTCCAGGCAGGCAGCTCAGCGGGACAGGCGGCAGATGAAGAAATAGCCTTGCCGACAATGGGCAAGGCCAGCGCTCTTCGGGAATCCGCCGGGGCTCGCGAGCCACAGAGCTGTTCTCACGTTGAGTATAGCACCGCATATATTGACGGGCCCGGGCACAGGAGGGTAGCCGGAACCGCCGATTAAAAGCATTTACGGCACGGCGGAAAGGAGTTCGGCAAACAGGAGGCTCGTCCATTTACAATGACTTCAACGTCAAGAAGGGGCGGTTTTGCCCTAGCGGAAGCTATGAGACAAAGATTTTTATCAGTTCGGATGGTTGTGTTGTGCGGCGTCGTAGCGGCTGCCGCCGGTGCCTTGGCTCAGACCCAGGCCAGCCAGCCCCAAAGCCCCTACGGCGGCACCGTCGTCCAGGACATCGTGGCGCGTGTCAACAACCAGATCATTTCGCAGTCGGACTACGAGCGCGCGATGCAGGAGATGGATGCAGACGGCCGGCAGCAGGGCCGCACCATGCAGCAGATCTCCGCCGCGCACAAAGACCTTCTGCGCAGCCTCATCGACCAGCAGCTTTGGCTATCCAAGGGCAAAGAGCTGAGTATCACCGGAGAGACTGAGCTCATCAAGCGTCTCGACGAGATCCGAAAGCAATACAACTTGTCCACCCTCGAAGAGTTGGAAGATGCCGCCAAGCAGCAGGGCGTCAGCTACGAGGACTTCAAGCAGAACATCCGCAACCAGATCATCACCCAGGAAGTGATGCGCCAGCAGGTCGGCGCACGTATCCAGTTCACTCCGGGCGAGGCTGAGCAGTACTACGAGCAGCACAAGCAGCAGTACACACAGCAGGAGAGCGTTCGCCTGAGCGAGATCATGATCTCCACCGGAGACGATCCTGACCAGGCAAAGCTCGATGCCGCCAAAGCCAAGGCAGACGATGTGGAATCGCGCCTGCGCGCCGGCAGCGACTTCGCGCAGCTCGCTCGCAACTTCAGCGACGGACCCACCGCGCCCCAGGGCGGCGATCTCGGCCAGTTCAAGCGCGGCGCGCTCGCCAAGCTGCTTGAGGACGCGACCTTCTCTCTGAAGGAAGGCCAGTGGACCGACCCCATTCGCACCCGCCAGGGCTATATCGTTCTCAAGGTCACGCAGCGTGTCGGCGGCGGCCCGGCCCCATTCAAGGACGTCCAGCAGCAGGTTGAAGAGACGCTCTACATGGAGCGCATGGAACCGGCCATCCGCTCGTATCTGACCAAGATGCGCGAAGAGGCCTTCATCGACATCAAGACCGGATACACTGACACCGGCGCCAGCCCCAACGAAACCAAGCCCATCTTCAGCGCCTACGTTCCTCCCGCTCCCAAGAAAAAGGCGAAGGTCGAGCGCACCCGCTTCCGCGAGAACACGCGCACCTTCCGGCAGAAGACCAAGGTTGAGCCGTTGCCTGAAGAGCCGGCGGCAAAGACTGCTGCTACCGCCGCGCCTGCGCCGGCTGCTGCACCCGAGAAGAAGAGCGTAAAGGATAAGCTCACTGGCATCCTGAAGCCCGGCAAGAAGGAAAAGATCCGCTTCGGACAGGCTCCGCGCGCGACGCTTCCCGCCGCTTCGGCAAAGTCGGAGACCGTGAACGCCGGCGCGCTGCCTGAGCAGGAGGTGGCTTCGAGCGCGAACGCCGACGAGCCTGTCAATCCCCTCGAGCCGCAGGCTGATACCAGAAAGACCCGCTTCAGCAAGCGCGCTCTCACCGAGAAGAAGACCAAGACCGTCGCGCCCGATCCGACTGCCGTCAAGTTCAACGCACCCGCGCCAGAGGCAACCGAAGTAGCGGACCGCTCGGCACAGGTAGCTCCACTCGGCCTCAACGGCGACACCGCCACCAAGAAAAAGAAGGCACCCGCTGCCACAACCGGCGAGAAGACCCGCCTGTCGAAGCAGCAGACTCCCAAGGAGAAGACGCCCGTACAGATGACGCCTGCTCCCGCCGTCCAGGGCGCACCCGCTCCCGCCGACGCACCCAAGCCGCAACAGTAAGCTTCAACTCAGCAAGCCATCAGGCCCGGGATCGCTCCCGGGCCTGTTTTTTTTTCGCGCCAATGCTGTATGCTGCGGGCAGCATGAAAGACATCTACATCAGCGACCTCTCCGGTTTTGAAGAGAACCGTCCGTTCGACTCGCACTTCCTCGTCATCCAGAAGCAGCAGCGAACCACCAAGACCAACAAGCCCTATCTCAACCTCATCCTGGCCGACAGAACCGGCGACGTCGAAGCCCGCGTGTGGGACATGAACGATCCCCGCATCGCCAAAGACTTCGAGCGCGGCGACACGGTCAAGATTCGCGGCGCCGTTACGCGCTTCGACGAGCGCGTGCAGATCAAGGTCGATCAACTGCGCAAGGCGCAGGATGGCGAGGTCCCAAAAAGCGATCTTCTCAAGGCCACCCAGTTCGACATTGCCGTGTTGTGGAGCCAGCTCGAACAGACAGTAGACGGCATGGCGAACCCCGACCTCAAGCGATTGTTGTCCGCTCTGCTCGACGACGCCGCGATCGGCAAAGCCTACCGCGAAGCCCCCGCGGCGCGGATGTTGCATCATGCCTGGCTCGGCGGCCTGCTCGAACACGTAGTCAGCCTGCTCAAGCTCGCCGACCGCGTCGCGGCCCACTATCCCATCCTCGACCGCGACCTGCTCCTCACCGGCGTCATCCTGCACGACATCGGCAAGATCCGCGAACTCACCTGGGACACGGGCTTCGACTACTCCGTTGAAGGCGTCCTGCTCGGCCACATTCAGATGGGCGTCGATCTCGTCGAGAAGACCATTGCATCGCTCCCCGGCTTCCCCGAGCGGCTCCGCGCCATGGTCGTGCACCTCATCCTCTCCCACCACGGCAAGCTCGAGTTCGGCTCACCCAAGCTGCCCATGACCGCCGAAGCCCTCGCCCTCAGCTTCGTTGACGACTTCGACGCCAAGATGATGGCCGTCGAGCAGGAGTTCGACAAGTGCGAACGCGAAGGCCGCCCCGGCGACGAGATGACCGGCAAAGTCTGGTCCCTCGACAACCGCCAGATGCTCAATACCAAAAAGTGGCTGGGGTGAGGGGAGTAAGGGACTTGGGAATAGGAAAGGCTGCTGTACTAGCGCTGTTCTGGGTCTGAATTTCTTTTTGAGCCCACCATAGACTGCCGTCGGTCCTTATCTGCCGGTTGGGCCATTCCTCCCTCAGAACGCGCCCACTTGATGGCATCAAGAATGTCTTGCTCTGTAATGCCGAGATCTTCGATGTGTTTTTGAATTTCTTCTATACTTCTACGCGGGCTGCTATCGTTCGTCATGTCTCACTCAAGGGTTTAGGTTGATCTATATTACCCCGGAACTGTTTTTTCGAATGCAACGCAGGTAATCCAAAGTAATTAAAAAAACGAGGGACCGGAGAGCCAGGCTCTCCGGTCCCTCGTTTTCTACAGCGTAAAGCCAGCTTACCTGCCGGTCGGCGGCAGCCCCGCCAGCGCCATCGCAATCTCCTCCGCCGGGTACTCGTAGTTCACAAGCTTGCCCGCGTTGTAGTCGATGTACGACTGCATGTCGAAGTGCCCATGTCCGCTCAGGTTAAACAGGATCGTCCGCTGCTTGCCTTCGGCCTTGGCCTCAAGAGCTTGGTCGATGGCCACGGCAACGGCGTGGTTGGCCTCCGGTGCCGGCACAATGCCCTCGGCGCGGGCAAAGCGAATGCCGGCAGCAAATGCATCGAGCTGCTGCACCGTGGTCGCTTCGGCAAGCCCAAGGTCCAGAAGGTGCGATACCAGCGGCGCCATGCCGTGGTAGCGCAGTCCCCCCGCGTGGATGCCCGGCGGAATAAACGTCGAGCCGAGCGTATGCATCTTCACCAGCGGCGTCAGATGGCTCGTATCGCCAAAGTCGTAAGTAAAGTGGCCCTTGGTCATCGACGGGCAGGCCGAAGGCTCAACAGCAATCACGCGCGCGTTGCACTTGCCCTTGAGCTTCAGTCCCAGGAACGGCGTCACCAGTCCGGCAAAGTTCGAGCCGCCGCCCGCGCAGCCAATCAGCACGTCCGGCGCGTCGCCGGCCAGCTCCATCTGCTCAATCGCCTCAAGCCCAATCACTGTCTGGTGCAGCAGCACATGGTTCAGCACGCTGCCCAGCGCATACTTCGTCTTCGGGTCCTTGACCGCAACCTCGACAGCCTCTGAGATGGCAATGCCCAGCGATCCGCGCGAATCCGGATGCGCCGCAAGAATCGCGCGCCCCGACTCGGTCTCATTCGACGGGCTGGCGCTTACAGTTGCGCCAAAGGCCTCCATCAGCGCACGCCGATAGGGCTTCTGGTCGTAGCTCACCCGCACCATGTACACCTTGCACTCCAGGCCGAAGAACGAGCAGGCCATCGCCAGCGACGAGCCCCACTGTCCCGCGCCCGTCTCGGTCGAGAGATACTTTACGCCTGCCTCGCGGTTGTACCACGCCTGCGCCACAGCGGTGTTCAGCTTGTGCGATCCCGCCGGGCTACAGCCTTCGTACTTGAAATAAATATGTGCCGGCGTATCGAGAGCCTTCTCAAGCCTGCGCGCACGATAAAGCGGCGATGGACGCCACTGCGCGTAGATGTCGCGCACTTCGCCAGGAATCTCGATCTCGCGTTCACGGCTCACTTCCTGCTCGATCAGATTCATCGGGAAGATGGGCGAGAGGTCCTCAGGTCCGAGGGGCTGGAGCGTGCCGGGATGAAGCGGCGGCGCTGGCGGCGACGGCAAGTCGGCCACAATGTTGTACCAGGCACGGGGAATCCTGCTGGCGGGCAGATGATACTGTACGGTGTCCATATAAAAAATATTACAAGGAGCGGCCCACGACTACCCTGTGCCCTCACTCCGCCGTCTCAACCAACCACAAAATCACCTGTCATCCTGAGAGAATCGTCCACCGTGGCGGACGATGAGTCGAAGGACCTGCGGTTGCCTTTTCCTCAACCCACTTCTCTCAGTCCCTCAGTCCCTTGCTCCCTGCCGATAATTACCCCCTAATAGCGCAAACTAACCTCATGTACCGGCCCCTCCAAACCGACCCGCGCCATCTCATTCCCGATCTCCCTTCCCTTCCCATAACTCCTTTACATCCAGAACTTACGCGACAACTCCACGTAACTCGTTTGTTTTCTGCACTTGCAAGACCACAAAAACGTAACCCGTTTATTTCCTGCACTTACACAATTTCCCGCCATTTAGCCATGCCCAAACTTCGTCTTTTCGGCTCCATCGGCATTCCAGTTCAATACAACCCCTTTATTTTCTGCGCTTACAAGCACTACAAATGTAACTTATTTATTTCCATGCACTTACATGCGACAAAAAGGAAACTCGTTTTATATCATACACTTACGCAATTCTTCCACAATATTTCCTCCCCTCCACCGCTCCCGTTCTACAATCGATTCTTGGCTCAACCACCCCAACCCGGACCCGCCCTGCCCGGTCGGCTCAGTTTCGACCAGATCGACGTCGTCCTCGTTCGCCCCCGCAACCCCCTCAACATCGGCGCCGCCGCCCGCGCCATGGCCAACTTCGGCTTCTCCCGCCTCACCGTCGTTCACCCCTACGAACCCCACTGGCGCGAGGCACGCTCCGCCGTCCAATGCTCGCAAGTTCTTGAAAATGCAAGAGAAACAGCTAACGTAGCCGAAGCCGTCGCCTCCGCAACCCTGGTCCTCGGCACCGCCAGCCTTACCTTCCGAAGCCCCGAACAGCCTGTCTTACATCTGCCAGACGTTTGTCTTACAGTCGCCTCCGAGCTGGCCCAAGGCGGCAGACTCGCCCTCCTCTTCGGCCCAGAGAACCACGGACTCTCCCTCGAAGACCTCGCCCTCACCCACAGCATCCTCGTCATCCCCACCGCGGACCCGCAACCCTCCATGAACCTCGGCCAGGCCGTCGCCGTCTGCCTCTACGAGCTGACAACCCGCCTCAACAAGCCAGATATCCAAATCACAGAAGCGGCTGCCCCAGGTGCCTCGCACTTGGACACCTGGGATGGTATCGTCCCCCGCACCGACGCCGCCCACCTCGACCAGCTGGCCCAGCTGGCCGCCGAGACCATGGAAGCCGCCAACTACTCCCCCGCCGCCATGCGCGCCGCCAACCGCCACGACCTCGATCTCCTCCTCCGCCGCCTCAACCCCAATGTCCGCGACGCCCGCCGCCTTCTTGGCCTCTTCCGGCGCATCCTCTACCGCCTCCGCCAGAGCTCCGAGCAACCATAAATTCGCCGCGGAATACGGTCAGATTTCACTACGCAATCTTCATGCAGTCCTGCTAAAGTTGCCCTCAAAGGCTCCCTGATGCAATCCCGCTTTCTCCGCCGCGCTTTGTCTCCGATGCTGCTTGCAGCCGCCACAGCAGCCCTTCTGGCGCTCGTCGCCTTCGCGACCGCCCAGCAGACTCCGGCCGCAACCGACCTTCAATCACCCACGCCGTCTCAGGCCACAGCGCCACAGCCTGCGCTGCCTGTGTATACGCCGCCGGCTGCGCCCGCAACCGGCGATATCACCGAGGAGCAGCTCAAGCAGAGGCTGGTCGGCAAGACCTTCTACCTCCGCGGCGGATTCCTCGACGACTCGCTCAAGTTCAACGAGCGCGGCGTCCTCTCCGGTCAGTCGCCAAAGGGCTCCTACACGCTCAGCCTCATCCAGATCGGCCGCATCCGCCTGCTCAAACACAAGGTCGAGATCGAGGGCGTCCGCTATGCACTTCACTTCCTCGGCGCACTGCCTTACGAAGACCCGGACAAGGCCTTCGACAAGGTCCGCATTACGCCTAAAAAGAAGACCGTCCACATCACCATCGACCGCGAGCAGGTCGTGAAGCCGAAAATGGTCAAGCCGGAGAAGCCGAAGTCAGAGAAGCCAGGCAAGTCCAGGGCTAAAGTCCAACCCGCAACGGAAGCCGCACAGCCAGCGGCTCCAACGAGCACGCCCGTTGCAGCAGCCAGCCACGCAGCGCCTCCTGAGACTTCAACTGCTCCAGCTCCTGAGCCCGTCGAAGCACCGGCGGCCGCCGCTGAAGCGCCTGCACCCGAACCCGCACCATCGGCCGGAGAGCAGGCTGCCCCAGCAACCGAGCAGGCACCCGCTCAGGCAGACGATGACAGTGCGCCCGAACTCTCTCCGGCCGAACAGCTTAAAGCCGCCATCGCCGCCGAGCCTGAGGCCGATCGCCCCGCCGATCCCAAGAGCATGACCACGACAACTTCTCCGGCCCACGCTGCCCAGCTTCTCGACACCGCGCTGGACTCGATCTTCGCTCCCGGACTCGACGCCCGCATGATGGCCGCCATGCCCGACTTCTGGAAGCTCTACTATCAGGCCCAGTCCGCCCGGTCCGATTACCGGCCGACGGATCCGAAGGTCCTGCGCCAGAGCAACGTAGACAAAAAGGCCCGCCTGGTCTCTGCCTTTGAACCCGAGTCAAACCAGTGGGCGCAGGAGAACGGCGTCGCCGGCATGGCGCTCTACCACGCAGTAATCGGACCCGACGGAAAGATACAGGAGATCGCGGTCGGCAGGCCCATCGGCTTCGGACTCGACGAGAACGCCGTCGACGACATCCGTAAAGCCAAATTCGAGCCTGCCATCAAAAACGGCCAACCTGTCGCCGTGCTGCTCGACCTCGTCGTCCAGTTCCGGATCTACTCCAAACGTACGGCAGCCCTCGCGGCTCCCAAACCCGCGGCGGAATCCGAGGAGAAAAAGCCGTCTGAACCAGTGCTTCCGGGGCCGTACAGCGTTCAACACCCGCCCCAGTAGCCGGTGAGTTGTAAGACAGCCGGTAAGACGTAGAATCCCGGCGTAAGACATTGCGCCGCCCATTGCAGGGCGGCGCATTCCATTTGCAGGACACAAGTCAGACAGTACAAATGCCCTACGAGAGATCTAACCCTCCCGTAGACCAGACCTCACTCTACTCGACCTGTTAGCAGGTCCTCGAGCTTCTCCTTGTGCTTCACAGAGCGGCCCGTGCGGGGCGTGTCCGCCACTACGCGGGAGGGCTTGGGCTGCCCGACGCGCTCACGCGCGTTCGCCTTCACCGCCTTCGTCACGGAAAACTTATCCACCTTGCGCTTCGCCATCTCGCCCTCCCGCGTCCACGTCTTCTCCCGGAGGTTTAGTATGGAGGAACCGGCCCTTGCCGGGCAAAGCCCCGGCCCAGGCTTACGGAGATTGCCACCATGGAAGAGCGGGATTTCTTCAACGAGACCGTCGAGCAGCGCACGCACAATCTTGTCTGCCCGAAGTGCGGCCAGCCCGGCGAGTACAAGGTCACCTGGGTCGTTCGACGCAAGCGCCAGCAGATTCCCCGCGGTGCAGACGAACGCGACCGCGCCCGCTTCGCCAAAGCCCAGTCCTACATGGTCCGGCGCGACGACAAACTGGCCTGCCAGAACATCCGCTGCCGCAAGCCCTTTGAGATTACTGCGCTTCAGTCGCTTGCCTTCCTTCAGGAGTAGGCCCCGCACAGCGCTGCGGGCGCTCTACGGCGTCCCTTCATTCGCTTTGAACGTCCATAGCCACAGGTTGAAGAATCCCGTTGCTTCCCCATCACGCGCACTTCGGAGGCGAGTGCGCACACCGCAAGTACCGGGGGAAGTTATGCCTGCTTTTATGCGTTTCGCCCAGCGCGCCAGTGCTGTCCTGCTCGCAGTTGTTGTAATCGGTTCCGCCTGCCTGGTTGGCCACAGCCAGACCGCCGCAGCTCCCGCACCTCTCACTCCTATCGTGCTGCCCGCCCCGCAGATGACTGGCGGCATGCCGCTCATGCAGGCTCTGGCCAAGCGCATTACCACCCGCACCTTCAGCGATAAGGCGCTCTCTCCGCAGCAGCTCTCGAACCTGCTTTGGGCGGCCTTTGGTGTCAATCGCAAGGAAATGGCTGTGGCGCCCCGTCCGCCAGCGCCGCCCGCGGCAAACGGGACCGCTGCCCCCGCCGCTCAAAGCGCCCCTCCGGAGCCCAAGCCCGGCCGCACAGCCCCCTCCGGCAGCAATCGCCAGGAAATTCTGATCTATGCGGTTCTGCCCAGTGGCGCCTACCTCTACGACTATCTTCAGAACCAGCTCAAGCCGGTCTCGACCGGCGACGTGCGCGCCCAGGTTGTTACCGGCGCAGCGGCTAAGGCGGCGGTTACCATCGTCTTCGTGGCTCCGGCCAAGGACAGTCCCTTCGCCCAGGTCGATACCGGATTCATCGGCCAGAACATCTATCTCTGGGCCGCTTCCGAGGGGCTGAACTCCTGGTTCTACACGATGCATGGAGCCCCGGCCGTAGCTGCCGTCTCCACCGCATTAAACCTCGACGCGGATCACGCCCCTCTGTATCTTCAGACGGTCGGTTTTCCGGTGCAATAGTCCGCTTTCTCCAGGATCTTCCCGCCGCCATGCCGCGCGGCGGGAAGATCCTGCCTGCCGCCTGAGACATCCGAGACGACTTTGCCTGCTCAGGCTCACAATTGGTTGAAACTTCAACCCCCATGTTCTAATCAAATCATCAGGCAAGCTGTGCCTGCCAGGAGAGTTCATGTCTCACCACCTGCTTCCCCCCAACGAGCGCAATCTGACACCCGCACAGGTCGTTTCGCTGGACAGGCGCAGAGACTTTGGCCACACACTTCTGGTCATGGCAGGGCAATTTGCTGCTGTTACGATCGTTCTTCTCCTGTGGGTCGGCCAGGATCTGAGCTACTCCCCGGAACGAGCTCATCCGATCTACTACTACTTCCTGTTTGCCGTGGTGCTATCTCTGATCCTCGGCGCATCGGGATTGTATCTGCGCCGCGGCACGCCGCGCTTCAATTAGCCAGTAGCCATTCCGGAACGATCGTGCCTGGTCAGCAAGCTCTCCGGTAGGGCATAGACAAATTGTTTTGTTGATTAGGTTCAGATGTCCACTTCCCCAACCATGGTATCTTCCATCGTTTCTTCCGATGCGCGGCTAACTGACAGCCACGGCCGCGTAATTCACGATCTCCGCGTCTCTCTAACCGACAGATGTAACTACAAGTGCATCTACTGCCGAACCGGCCAGGAGGGCCCGCAGTTCGCGGAGCTGCCCGGCGCGGAGTACTTGCGCATGATACGGCTCTTTGTTTCGCTTGGCATCACGAAAGTGCGACTTACAGGCGGCGAGCCCCTGCTCCGGCACGGCATCCTCGAAATCATCGGCGAACTTGCCAAGATGCGCACGCTGTGGGGTGAGCCTTTAGAGCTGGCTGTGACCACCAACGGGCATCTGCTCGACTCTCTCGCCGCACCGCTCAAAGCTGCCGGCCTGAACCGGGTCACCGTAAGCATGGACGCTGTCGAAGCAGGCACTTTCGAACGCATAACCCGTGTGCCGGGAAGCTTCAACGCTGTACTAAGCGGGGTTCGCGCCGCCCGCGCGGCGGGCCTGACACCGCTCAAGATCAACTGCGTTCTCCTGCGCGGATTCAACGACGACCAGATCGAGGGCTTTGCCCATTTCGCGCGCGAGGAAGACGTGATCGTGCGCTTCATCGAGTTCATGCCGCTCGAAGAGGGCCGGCTGTGGACTCCGGAGATTGTTGTTCCGCTTAACGAGATCGTTGAGCGCATTCACCGCGTGCTGCCTTTGGTGGAACTCACTCCACGCGACTCCAGCGAGACCGCGCGCCGTTACGGCTTTACCGACGGCAGAGGCGAGATCGGCATCATCGCACCGGTTTCGCAGCCCTTCTGTGGAGCATGCAGCAGAGTGAGGCTCACCTCCGACGGCAAGATCCGCACCTGCCTTTTCTCGCAGGCAGAGCACGACCTTTACGGACAGGTGCGCGCCGGTGCCAGCGACGAGCAACTGCGAGCCTTCATCCATCGCACCGTCCAGGGCAAGGAGGCACGCCATCACATCGGCGAGCCCGGCTTCCTCAAGCCCTCCCGCTCCATGGTCCATATCGGCGGCTAGCAGACGTGCGGGAGCTTGTGTCTCTGGCGCGTCCGCGCACAACAATCGGTAACCGCAGGCCTGATATGGGAGAATGTTTCTGTCTCTGCGAGGCCCCATGGGAACCAAGA
Organism: uncultured Acidobacteriaceae bacterium; assembly: GCA_903842065.1. Classification (GTDB taxonomy): domain Bacteria; phylum Acidobacteriota; class Terriglobia; order Terriglobales; family Acidobacteriaceae; genus Telmatobacter. Next base: position 17,180 of record CAIMKZ010000021.1, read on the forward strand.
CGGAAGGACGCATCCCGCTTGCCGATCTGCTTGTCTTTCATCAGCTCACGCGCTCGCTCACTTCGAGCCTAGATCTGGATGCAATTCTTCGCACCATACTCGAGCAGATGGAGCGCACCATACAGGCTGAGCTGTGGACGCTTCTTATGCTCGACAAGGCCACGCAGGAGCTCTACTATGCTGTTGCCGGCGGCGGCAAACACTCCGCTTTAAGCGACCTTCGCGTTAAAGTCGGCGAGGGAACAGCCGGTTGGGTGGCTCAGCACGGAGAGACACTCATCATCCCCGAGGCCCACGGCGATCCCCGCGTCATACGCTTTGGCGCGGCCAAAGAACCCAAGATCAAGTCGCTCATCGCGCTACCGCTTCGCGGCCGCAGAGGTACGCACGGCGTGATTGAGATATTCAATCCCCGTACCGAGCAGATGAACGATTACGCAATCGCGTTCCTGCATATTCTGGCCGACCACGCCGCCATCGCGATCGAAAACGCGCAGGACGTCACTCGCATCCAGCAGCTCACTATCACCGACGACACCACCGGGCTGTTCAACGTGCGCCATCTATACAACGTGCTTGCGGCCGAGCTGGCCGAGTGCGCCTCAGCGCAAAAGCCGGTGGGCCTCCTTTTTCTTGACCTCGACCGCTTCAAGCTGGTGAACGACAGACACGGCCACCTGATTGGCAGCGAACTGCTGGCCTGTGCCGCAAAGCGGATCGAGGAGCTAAGTCGTCCGCAGGACAAATGCTTCCGCTACGGCGGCGATGAGTTCGTTGTAGTGATGCCCGAGACCGGGCAAGAGGCGGCACTATCGGCGGCGTCAGCCATGCTCGGCGCGCTCATGGGATCCGAGCTGCGCATGCAGTGCGGTCTTTCGCTCAGCGTAAGCGCCAGCATCGGTGTCGCTTCGGCTCCAGCCGACGGCACTACGATCCACGCGATTATCGGCACAGCGGACAGCCGAATGTATGCTGCAAAAGCAAACGGCCGCGGACAAGTCCGCGGCGCGTAGCCTCCATCAGTTTCCCGACAGTTACTTCTTCACAACAGATTCGGGCACGTCCTTCTGATCGTCCCTGGCCTTCTCGAACTTCGTGGGCACTTTGCCGGTTACAGAGTATAGAGCGCCCGGCGCGTTGCGGGTCTTGAGGAACTCCTCAAGCGGCTTGCCGGCCATGGCCGCGTAGACGTGCAGGTTCGATGTTCCGAGCACCGCTGCCATCTTTTCCAGCATGAAGAAGCAGACACCGTAGTGGATCATCTTCTGCCACTCGTGGTTGCGGATCAGAGAACGCTCCTCCTCGGTCAGCTTCCACTCCTCGAAGAGGGTCTCGATATCTTCCTTGAAGCGCCTGCGATGCTCGGGGTCGATCAGCCTGTGCAGGAACGTATTAATCCGGAAGGACTTCGCCATGCGCGAGACCGTGTAAGGATAGTTGCCCTCCAGCTTCTCGATGCCCTTGTACTCGGCAAACATGTGCTCTCGATGGGCGCTGATGGTCTCTGCCGGAGGTTCGATGGACTGGTCTTCCAGAATCAGCGTCGCCAGACCGGTCATGGTGGGCAGATAGTAGCTTTGATGAACCTTCTTGACATTCATCGAAAGCGCGCCGCGCATGATTAGCCACATGATGATCTCGGCGCCTTCCTGCCCGCCCAGCCGCGCGTAATCGGCAATCGTCATCTCGGTCAGGCGCATCGGATCGCCGGTGATCATGTCCAGGAACTGCATGTCCCAGGGAACGTTGTTGAAGCCGGAGCGCTCGCCATGTACCTGATGCGACAGTCCGCCGGTTGAAATCACCACTACGTTGACGTCCTTCGGGTAGCTCATGATGGCGCGGCGCAGCGCCTGGCCCAGCTTCCAGCAGCGCTTGGCAGTGGGGATGGGCACCTCCAGCACGCCCACCTGGAAGGGCACAATCGGGCAGGGCCATTCCTTTTTGGGCATCATCATGGAGATCGGCGAAAAGGCCCCGTGGTCCATCCCCTTGCCCTGAAAGTACGACAAGTCGAACTCATCGGCCACCAGAGAGTATGCGATATGCTCGGCGAACTCGGGATCGCCCTTGATGGGTGGGACTTTGCGCGGACCGCCCCCCTCGTCCGCGGGCGGATACTCTTCTCCGGTGCCAAGGGCAAAGTGCGAGTAATGGTCGAAGAAGAACGACGTGATGTGGTCGTTGTAGATGTAGAAGATCAGGTCGGGCTTCTTCTCGGCCAGCCATTTTTGTACCGGCGCGAACCCCTCGAAGATGGGCGCCCAGACAGGGTCGTCCTGCTTGCCGGCGTCCAGTGCAAAGCCGATGGTTGGTGAGTGCGAGGTTGCGATTCCGCCGATGATTCTGGCCATAAAGCCGCTCCTGAAGTGTGTTTTTGCAAGGCGATCATATACCAACGCGGATTCCATTGGCGACTAAAAATATCCACTTCTGATTGAAGCTGCACTCTTATCCATCCGCATCGAAACTTCAAGCATACAAAAAAACGGCCCGTGCTTTGAGCACGGGCCGTTGAATTGGTTTGGATTTAGGCCGTCAGGCTCCCGGCATCGAGCTGGGAGTCTGACTGAGATTCACGCGCAGCGCCCGTTGGGCGTACCCGTGTTTAGCGGTGCCGCAACGGCAGAGCCTTGCGGACTTCCGGCTTGACGGTGGTTTCGTCAACCGGCGTACCAGCCTGGACGTCCTTCGCAAAGTTCGCGCCAGCCGGAACCAGATAGTTCTTAGCCGTCTGGTCATCGCCCGCTCCGGTCATCAAAGTGATGCGGGAGGGATCGATGCCCTGCTCGGTGACGAGGTATTCCTTGGCGTTGACGGCGCGCTGGCCGGCAAAGTTCTCGACAACCACACGCTTGTTGCGAAGCGCCTTCTTCTGCTCCTTGGCCTCGGTATCCTTTTCCTTGGCGTTGGAGTCGGCGATGATTACGGCCTTGGCCGTCGACTGCTGCTTGAGGCTCAGCGCAACCTGGTCGAGGCAGGCCTTGGCTTCGTTATCAACACGGGTGGGCCGCTTGATATCGTTGCCGAAGCCGATCGAGCAAAGGGCCTGAGTGTGGGGCTGCGGCGGAGGAGGCGGCGCCACGATGTTCAGGCCAGTGCTGGCCGTCGCAGTGTGCCCCTTGTCGTCTGCCACGTTGCAAGTGATGCCTACAGCACCCGTGGGCGCTCCGGCTGAAGAGTACTGCGCCGTGGTGCCGCTGCCGCTGATCGAGCCGGCCGAAGTCGCGTAGCTGTAAGTCAGCGGGCGATTCTGCGGGCTCACGCCGCGGGCGGTAACGGTGGCAACACCACCGGGCTGCATGGTCGTCGGGCTGACCGAGCAGCTGATCGTCGGGGGCTCGAAGGCCTTCACGGTAAAGCTGGCCGTGCAGCTGGCGCTCTGCCAGGGCTTCAGGCCTTCTTTGCCGGCCTTGCCGGCCTTCAGGTTGGCGGTGGCGGTATACGTGCCGGGGGCAAGGTTGGCGGTGGCGACGGTCGCCGTAGCGCCATTGCCGGTCACTCCCTGACCGCTCCAGCTATAGATCGCGTTTTCCTTGGGGAGGATGTTGCCACCCGCCGCGGTAAGCGTAACGGTCTCGCCAGGAAATACCGAGTTGGGGCTCACTGTGCAACCAAGGGTCACAGGCACCGGAGGCGCGATCGAACCGGCATGGAACACAACGCCCGTGCTCAGACGCGCTGCATTGATGCTAGCCCGGCCACCCGGAGGGTTGATCTGCGGGCCGAAGTTGGCATGCATGTACTCGTAATCGGCCTGGAAGAGCCGGAATGCCATGTGATGATTCAGCCAGGGAAGTTCATAATCCAAGCCGCCGCCTGCGGTTGCGCCCGGACCCCACTTGGGCAGATTGTGGGCGGGGCCTTCCACCTGATTGAGATTCACTAACGCATGTACAAATGGCGTGATATTGCCCGAACGATGGCGCGCGATCAGACCACCGGCCAGGGTATAGAATCCGTCGTTATTCCCTAGCGTGCCAATCGAGCCCGATGTGTTCGAGGTCCATGTTCCGAACTTATGCTCGGCAAACTCAGCCTGAACACCCAGGAAACGGTTGAAATAGTACGCACCGCTGAACAGTCCACCTACATTTACAGCCTTGTAGGAGACAGGAATGGGCGTTCCACTTGAAGTGGGAATTTGAACCGTGCCCTGAGGGGCAAGGTAGCTATATCCGGCAAAGATGTCCCAGCGGGAGGCATACTGGCTATCCGCTGACGATCCCTTTGCAGCGGCCGCAACCTGAGCTGAGACGACCATTGGAATCATCACAAGCGCAGCCAATACCATGTACAACCCTAACGATCTCAAAACACAAGATTTCATGCCTAATCCTCCGCAGAATGAACTGCCAGTTGGAAACTAGTAGCAAACAATAACCTGACCGAGTTGTTTCGAAAGCACCTTACGTCTGTTTTGCTCCCATTAAAAACGTACCATAGCACGACCGCCACGGAACGTCTTTTTCCGTACATCGGCCACCTGCTGTGACAACGGCCGCAGAATTACCTTGGCAACCACAACCTCAATCACATCGATACCGTTCTATGCCTTACTGCAACTCGGCCTTCTTCTCTCCACATCAGGTTCTCAGCACCTACAGGCAGATTTTCCCATTGCATTCAAACAGACCGTCCTGGCGTGAGTTCCGGATACACTGTCAAAACCGCAGCTTACGCCCCGGATACCACGTCAACTGAATGTTGGTTGTCGTAACAGTCTGCGGTCCAGGCAAGTAGATGGGCTGCTTGTAGCGCTCGAGCGAGAAGGTGCCGTTGATTTCAAGATCGGGCCGAATCCGTTTCACAACCTGAAATCCGAAGTCGTTTATCGTCGAGCCGTATTGATGCGCGTCATCCGCGGCGATGAAGTCTCTTGCGGTCTTGTGATGCCTGAAGTTCGTCTGGATCCACTCGTTGCCGCTCAGATGCCAGGTCATCCATGCCTGGCCACCCTTGCCTTCGCGTCCGACCCAATCGCCTAATATCTGGCCCTGGTTGGTATAGCCCTGCCTCTGCACCGACTCCCAGTACATGAATCCGCCGCCATAGCTGGGGGACACCGGCGGATCGCTATAAGCGGCCTCGGCGCGCACATCCAGACGCGGCAGTCCCGGGACATGGGACAGATACAGGCCCGGCCGCCATGATGCCCGCCGTGGCGCATCGATGGGCGAGATATCGTCGTGTACCCAGCCATCCGCGTAGAGAGTGAGCCAGTTTCTTACAAAGGGCAATCGATAGGAGAAATCAAATGAACCGAAGCGTGCTCCGGGATCCTTGCGGCTATACTTCACCGCGCTGCCAGGTGCCGTGACGCTGAAAAAGCTAGTCAGAAATGAGCGCACAGTAATTGGCACATGGCCCTTGCCACCCCAGATCACGGTGCGTTCGAACCCGAACTCAAGATTCGAAGTGGGTCGAAAGCTGATCTTCTCAGCGTGTATCCAGGGAGCGTTGGGATAGACATGCCCCTTCAGCGATCCAACCAGGAAGTCGTATCGGAATGGCCCGGTCAACTTTGACAGCAGCGGCACCCAAAGCGGTTCGACACGGTTGATTTGGAACGAATAGATATTCTCCGCATTGTTGGAGTACGCAGATGCGCCACCCTGACTCGGCCCGAGCCAGTAGTCCTGCTTGCCAAACGATATCTCATGATTGAGAACCCGTGCGGCAACATAGGCCTCCATGACTCGCCCCTTGGTATTGGTGGCAATTGAGCCTGCCGGAATGGTGGCCTGATTATATGGTTGATTTGTAAGGGGATTGATATATGGCATCACGTCGAGCGCCGATAGCGTCTTCGCCAAAGCGGTCGAGTAGCCTGTGCCGGCGGGGGCGCCCTGAAACTCGCCGCGAGCATAGATCGTAAACCGTCCGCGTGTAGCGTAACCGCTCAGGCCGGAGTAGTTATTCAGGCCGTTTTGATATGGGCGGCCATAGTCGTTCACTACCGTCGATCCAAGATGGAAGCTATCGCGCAGAGGCGTTCCGCTCATGGCCCTGAAAGTCGAATAGGAGGACACGATGCGGGCATATCCCTGGTGGGCAGGGCATGGGCCAGAGAGGTCGTCGGCGAATTCTCGCTGGAGCGACTTAAGCAATGTACGTGCCTCTGAAGATGCGTCGCCGTCTTCCGCTCCTTCAAGCCGGTCTCGTACTTCGTCGAGCATCCGTCCGATGCTGGCCCGAGGCCATGGCCTCATACCCAAATAGACACGATCGACATATCCAAGCGCATAGAGACGCCAAACAGCAGAGTAGACCCACGAATCCACGTCCACGTATGGCGAGCCGAGGCTGGAATTCTGGCAGGGCGACTCGGGAAGGGCGGTGGCACTCTGTGCCGCGGCCGTCGCTGCCATGGAACCGATGACGATGCCGAAAAAGAGAACGCTGCGTTGAGCAACGGCCCGGCACAGCGAGAATCGGTCCGAGGTGGCACATGCCGCCCCAGGCGTAGATCTGCCAGCGTAGGATTCTGCAACTATTCCGTTCATCGGGCGCTCCTGAATCATCATCCAATCGGCTTTTCTGAATTTACAGCCACACTCAATTCGCGGCCAGAAGAGCAGAAAATTCGATTAGATACTGAGCCTCGCACAACTGCTCTGTTATAGAAAAGATGCGTGCAATGTCGAAAGGGTGCGGCACCCAGGAGCAGCAACTCCACGGGGCGAGAGCCAACCCACTATTATTATGCTCCCAGGCCGCAAGGAATACACAGCGGACGAACTGAGGTTTCAGGATGCTGCCCGCGCTAGCTATTCAACATTCTGGGCCTTACTTACCTTCTTGCTCCCCGGTTAACCCGAAAATCGTAGGCGAGGCCCAGCGTTACCCCTTGGGGATTGAGGAAGTGATCGTTAGTCCACATCACCTTCCAGAACTGATATTCGTAATCGGCACGAACCCAGATATGGCGCCAGGCATGCACATCGACGCCTCCGCCCGGGGCAAAAGTCAACCACTTGTCGGCTTGATACGAAGCCGCGAATTGTGCTCCTTGAATATGCCTCTGCTCACTGTAGTTCACTAGGATCTTGGCATAGGGACGAAGAACCCGATGATAGGTGCGAGAGTATATCGGCCCACCACCAAAAGTGACGAACGACCAGCTAGAACCCTTGGGCTGACCCCAGATCAGTTCCCTGCCTTCGCCCTCGATGCCGATACCTTGCATGATTTTGGGAACGCGGCGAAATGTCCAGTCAGCCCAAACAGTGGGCCCCTTAAAGTGATTGGGGTAAATCTCCGTGTAGTAATCGGAGATACCGGCACCAACTCTCAGCGGCAGCGATCCTTCCGTGGCGTCATAAACCGTCTGCGCAGTAGCATTCCGCACACCCGCCGCCACAAGGAGCAGCAACACGGACTTGAGAACAATTTGAGCCCAATTCATGAATACCTCCCGACCATACACCCATTCGAAAGAGATAATGCCTCAAGGTACCTCTGAACCTCAGAGAATTGCCGATGAGCAGACTTCTCGACAGCTATCCGAGCGCGTCTGCGCGACCATAGGCAAGTTTCCGGCAGTTCGGGATGTGTATACCCACTCGTGCAGTGCCGAGCTCCCCATTGAACAAGCTACGCGTACTGCCTGACCATCCAGACGATGATCCACGCCTGCTTGCGCCGATGATTGGACTAGATCGTGGCAATCCAGAGCACTGCTCCAGCGTGATGTCCTCTTCCCTCACTCTGGCACGACCTCGGATATCCGATGGTATGCCTTGAGGTGTAGATTTAACACACCACACCGGACCGTATTCAAGACTGAGTTCCACTTTGGCACGTTTTCGGTGGACATGGTAGTCAATTCGCCAACTTTTAACTCGTCAGATACCTCGATGGCGTCTATTCCCTTGCTCAATGGTCCGCTGCAATACAGGTCCTGACGTAACTGTTCGCAGACATCGGCCAGATTTCGATAAGATCGTCCCCCACCACATCAGCCCGAAACGGTTGGATTAGTCGTGAGTCTCTCCTCGATCCGGCCGCCGATGAAACCCCCAACTCGTCTGCGATCCGGAGACTTCCCGCACGAAATGAGACTCAGAATTGAGTTCATCCTATGATCCCAGATCAAGAGAAGCAGCACTGCCATCCCGATGAGGTGGAAAGAAAGTTGAGGTTAGGTCGGCTTCAAGATCAGCGATGCGACCCACGCTCTGGCACAGCGAAGCATAGCGTGATTCATTGGGAATCATTCTGTAGGTCTGGAATTTCCGCCTGAGGGGCGAAAAGCCCGCCTTGAACTGGAAGAGGCTGTCAGATCGGGCTCCTGCACCGCCCCCCAAGTGTAGAACTGCACACCCTTTACGATTTCCCCAAAGGCGCATGAAATGAATCACATATTTCATGGCGCCATATTTTCGATACTCCTGACAACTGCCGCCTAGATAATATTGAATGATATCTCCGACTTCAGTAAACAGTCCGCCTGCTACAATTTTGCCGTCTGGTGATAACGCGCAGCATAAGTGTAGGGAGTCACCCAAAGAGGCTCGCAGAGAGGCGAAATACTTTGAATCAAATAGATAGTACTGGTCCGCTTCTACTCGAATCATGGTTTCGCGATAGATGCGGATAAACTCATCGTATTGTGACCAATCGTCGATGGAGATTGCGAATTTCATCTTCTCCAAGCGCTTAATGTCGTATAGATGACCGCTCCTCGTTTCGTGGAGTGTCTCTTCTTCCTGCAGCATCAGATCGCATATAACGGTCTCACCATGAGTCACTATTCGCGACATTGGACTATGAAGCGGCAGCCTCGACTCTAGCAGCGGGTGCATGCGCAGAAATACTGAACAGGCGCCTGCTTTATCTGATTCCTGACGAAAGAGCTCCACGAACGAGGCAATTAGTTCCGTGTCATCCGGGCAAGAAAAAACAGGTGCGGGATAACCATAAGGCGACGCGAAGTCACACCAGAAGTCTGGCAACTGCAACTGTATTGGCAACTTCTTGATAAGCAGCGGAATTAAGCACACTTCGCCTGACAACTCCGCGTAGAAGGCAGCAGGCTGAGTATCCCTCTCCCATTCTGATGCCGATGCGACATAACCAGGCAAGTGGTAAATATCGTGCTTCACGCGCCCAAGGGCCGCGAGCCACCGAGGATCGTCAGGGCTGAGGATTGCTGCAATGTGTGGTGTCGTTTGCATTTTGCTAGAAATCTTGCTGCCTTCCCCTACTTCTACCTCTGTATTACCTGTTCCAATGACATACGAATGCTACTTCGATAAAGCCGCAATAATTTATTCAGTTGTCAGTATCTCGGATCTTCTTTGAGTAATAGAGCATGCAACGCGGTACAACCTAAAACGCGTTACTATTTGGAATTCTATACACTATAAGCCATTTGTTCCACGAAAACGGCCGAGCTTTTCAACCGCCCCTATACCTCCGTCACCCCTGAATATTACTACTATTGTTTGAATAATTATCCTGCAGTCCAGCAGCACGCTGCAGTGATCAACATAGAATATGTCCAGTTGCAAGCGCCTCCCCCAGGTAGTTTCATTACGCCCGGTGATTTGAGCAAGACCGGTGATGCCGGGCCGAACTGAATGACGGCGGCGTTCCTCTTCCGAATAAAAGGGAAGGTACTCAACCAAGAGTGGGCGTGGACCCACCAAGCTCATTTTCCCGGTTAAGACAAGCCACAGTTCGGGTAGTTCGTCCAGACTGGTTGCCCGCAATAACTTTCCAAACCATGTAACTCGCTCGGTATCCGGAAGCGGGCCACCATTCCGGTCACAAGTATCGGCCATAGTACGAAACTTGAGCATTACAAAAGTCTGCTCACCGAGCCCAGGCCTTGGCTGTCGAAACAAGACAGGACTTCCCATATTCATCCGTACAGCTATAGCAATTACCACATAGACAGGCGAGAGAAGCAGAAGTCCCAGCGCACTGAGAATTATATCCATAAGCCGCTTGCCATACGATTTGTATATTCCGGATGACGGCGCTACCGTTCGCTCCGTTTCCAGCTGAATCATTCTAATCCCTTTCTGATCGACTGACTGACTGCTGTCATTGCTTGCCATTCACTGCATATTGACGCGCGTCTGACATCACGACATCTGCCTGCATTGTCAGCTTCTCTAGATGCTCGGCCATGCGACCATACACAGTATCGGCTATAAATTCGTGTTTATATGCGGACATTGCCCGTTCTGACATCTCGCCTAGAGATCCGCGATTCGCTTCTAGCATCTGAATCACATTTGCAAGAGCGGATGCATCTTTGTTCGGATAAGTAATTCCGCATTTTTTAGCATCGAGGTATTCCGAGGCTACGCCTCTTATACTTGATATGACAGGTAGTCCGGCGGAAAGATACTCAATAATCTTATTTGGAAAGGATCGGCAAAAGTCAAATGAGCTTTCATAGGGTATGATACCTGCCCCAGCGCACTGCATTAGTGTCCATGCTTGCGCCTTGTTGATCCACCCGGGGAAGACAATGTTCGAGGCTCCTGCTGCTCGCTTCTGGAAATACGACATCTTGTCGCCGTCACCAGCCAGGACAATACGCACTGGTATGTCCCGATCTTGCAAGATTTCTGCTGCCTTGATTACCGACTTGAACTCTTCCAGGTTTCTGCCGCCGAGTACTCCAACATAAGCAATGAGAAGCTCATCCATCTCTGGTCTGATGCCATACTTGCCCCAAAACGCCAGTGACTCTTCCTGCTCGTGCAAAGTTGGAGGCTGGTGAGTTGCCCCAAGGGGGAAATGCTGGTCCATCTCCGACCGCGGCCGGTTAGCATGGGCAAGTCCCCAGTCTACAAAGGCGTCCGTTACTCCAACGATTGCCGCTGCACCGGAGCAAGCGGAACGTAGTTGTCTGTACTGGCCTGTAAGGCATATTCGGGCCAATGGCCTCAAAACGCGTGGAGCCAGCTGTGCAATGGCCTCCGGCCAGAGGTCCCGTATATCGAGCACGACCGGGATAGAATGATGTCTTCCATATTCAACCGCAGACGCACACAGGTCTGGTGTTGGAAGTGAACTTACGATGATGTCAGGCTGCTCGATCAGTTTAGCCTGCAGAGCAAACTTGCGCGCAACGGTAGTCTCGCTCCTGATACGAGCCAAGCTTACATTGCGGCGATATAGCGGTGTGGCCAGAATGCGGATTTCGTAGCCCGGATGCACTTCTACAACTCTGTCCGCCAGACACCTCTGCTGCTTTTGCTGATGGTTTACGCTGGAGGTCCACCAAGTCACTCGATGTTCACGCTGAATCAGCGCATTCGCCAGGAGCCCGTTTCGATTCAGATGAATACCAACAGAGTCTGTTGGTAGAGGCTCGCCGACTTTGATCAACCATACGTTCATTGACTGCCTTGTATCAGATCAGTAATTGAGATGTGACACAGCGTTTCTTCCCATATGAAAAAGAGCGTCGAGAATGCTTAGCCCAGGTTGTTGAATGCCTGAGATATGCTCATAAGGCAGTGGGTGATACTCACGAACATCCAATGCTATCGAAGCTTCTGCGAACTTCCGTGGATCCTGGTAATTGGCGCCGCCTTTTCCGGATAAATAAGTGGTGCCACCAAGTGTCTTGGTTATCGCTATCAGACGGTCATCGCTTAGACCGCTTACGCTCAGTTCGCTTGAGCGCACCATGCGTGTTTCCAGTCCCAGGTAGGAACAAATCGTCTGAATCAACCTTATGTTGAATTCCGCCAGAGATGTAGACGGCTCTGCATATAACGGCGCCAGCAGGGCAAGTATCTCCTTGCCATATCGCGACTTCGAGTATGCACATCGAAGCGTTGTGAAATGCTTTGTAGTCCATTCACCGCCTGCGCAGTGAACATCATGAATTTGTTCGCCAAGTTTATATGTTGTCGGTACCGATAGCCAACGAACCTGTCCTGCATTCCAGATTCGTGTTCTAGATACATAGCTCTGACCGCCAGGCATTTGCGCGTCATCCAATAATACAAACACATCCGCCATCCGCAGTTTTGTGAAATATCCGCACCACGGAGCATAATTCGGTTGGTGTATGGCGACTCGCATCTGAGCTTAACCGGTCCTAGCAAATAGTGCTTGAATTAAGTGGTAATACGATCCGGATACATTCGAATACTTCTGCAAACTCTACCCCCACCTGCGTACCACGGACACGGGCAAGACTTTGAATAAACTCCGGGGCTGAATACGGGCGCATACGTTGGGACTCGTAGCACCGCAAGGCAGAGATTTTTGCGGCAACATGACGTGAACTCAGTACGTTAAAGATTGCCGTATCAAAAGTCACATTGTTCCAAGGCAATTCGTAACCGAGTATTGAGATGCCCTTAAACGCCCTGAAGCCTTCAGCTGATATCACCTGATGATCCTGATGAGTATCGTGCCTGGAAGGCAGGAATACGAGGTGAGGATCGAAGTCTCGTCTCAGGCCGAGCATGTCGTCAAGGATTTGCTGCCGGTACTCTCCAAATCTACGCACCGAGTAGCCATAAATCACAAGGTCGTCAGCTGGAATGCCTAATTGTTTTGTTGCTACCTGCGCCTCAATGCGCAGAGTGTCATCAGCGGCGCCCTTGGGAAGAGATGCTTCGGCTGCAGAAAATGCGGCATATTTGACGCGACAACCTTGCTCGATCGCCCTGCTGATTGTACCTCCGCAACCGAACTCGCCGTCATCCGTGTGCGGGGCAATTACGAGAATGCGCTTATTTGTCAATTCCATATTCTTGTCCAGATACATTAGCCGGTTGAGTTGAGCTACCTAGAGTTTGCAACTATGACACTCACGCGATGCACTGCCAGCCGCACTTACGAAGACCGTGACTCCATTCGATCCGCTAAACAACATAGTACATCTGCTATCCACTACCTGGTACGTAATCCAGCAATATATATTCAGCAGACAGATAGGTTCAATCATTCAGCTGCATTGCTGCCCCCGTTAGGTAGCGCAGATCTAGGTGCGTCTCTCTCTGTCCGCGCCCTACTAGTCAATGGCTGTTCCATGTTCGATGCGAACTCCTTTAGAAGCGCCTCAACTCTCTTGACGCGCAGACTTCTCCAGATAATTCGTGCAAGGGTACATACAAGAATGGATATATCTGTTTTGAATGATAGTTCGTCCAAGTACTTTAGCTGAAACGCTGTTTTCACGGGCAATATTCTCACTTGATACTCTTCGTTGGGGTCGTCGCTCCCATACAGTACTGCGCCTTCGTCCGTGTTCCATAACGTAGCCCAGTCAGTCAGCCCAGGCCGTATTCGATCAACCACTTCCAGATAGCCCTTAGAAAGAGCTGCGCACTCCCAGACTTCCGGCCTTGGGCCTACCAGGCCCATATCTCCGATTAGTACATTTACCAGCTGCGGCAGCTCGTCAAGTTTTGACTTGCGTAAGTATTTACCGAGCGGAGTGATCCGACTATCATCATCTGCGGTTGCATATATTCCAGTAATTTCTGCTCCGCGAATCATGGTTCTGAACTTATACATATAAAATGATTTGCTACCTCGGCCAACTCTCAGACCACGATACAGAATGGGGCGGCTCGAGCTGCCCCAAAGCGCAACGGCGATTACCGCCAACACCGGCGCCAGAATAATTAGTCCTAAACATGAGGCAAGGATATCGAATAAGCGCTTTCCACTGGCTTCATAGACTCGTGTCATTTTCATCTCTCGAATACTACCTCGACATTTTCTTATGAAGATCTATATGCCCAACTATTTTGAAATATTATGAGTTTTTTGCTTGCCGTACTTTCAGGGTATTGACTATATCTACTTATTTGTTTAGAAGCTAGTGACTTATACTGCTACGGCGCTGCAGACGAGCCACCTACTTTAATTGATCTTCTGCCGCATCGCATTCATACAGCTAGCTACAGCTAGTCCATATAACGTACCCAGTCCGTAGAGAATGTGATAAGAAGGCATAATCAATGCGACGTAGGGAGCGCATTTCCAATCCTTCCGCGCTCCAACCCAGATTGAGGTGGCGATGGTAACCGCAAGATAGATTCCAAGCAAGCCCATGCCGACATAAAGCACAAATTGAGACCACAGCCCCACCAGAAAGAGTGACAGCAGTGTTGATACAAAAGCTAAAGGAGCAGCGTGTCGCCAGCAGAAGCTGGCCGGAAAGCCAAACCACATGCGCGGCGACCATATGCCGTTTACCCATGCTTGATGCATGAACTTTCTATAGGACCCAGAGTTGTAGTACGACATCCAGATCTTGTTTGACAGATAGATTCGATAGCCTGCCTGCCGAATGCGGGCATTCAACTCGAAGTCCTGGTTGCGAATCAAATCCTCGCGGTAATATCCAACTCTTTCAAAGACCTCGCGCGGAAATGCGCCGAACGGGACTGTATCAACATCTCTGTCCCCGTGGCCCAGGCGATAGGATGAGTTGCCCACTCCGACCGGAATCTGAGTAAACAGCGATATTGCTTTGGCCATCAGCGTATCGCTACCCGGAAGCGTGACCAAGCGACCACCGACGTTTCCAGCTCCTGTGCGCTTCAGCTCGGCAAGACAGTTTGTGATATATTCCGCGGGATACTCTGCATGTGCATCCATGCGAATTATGTACTGACCTCGCGCCGCGCGAATACCTACGTTCATGCCGGCAGGGACAATCTTTTCGGGATTGTATATCAGTCGAATATTGCGGAAAATTTCGGCTTTGGCAAGAACCACCTCACGGGACCTATCATCCGATGCGCCGTCAACAACGATAATTTCATATTGCTTGGGTTCAAAGGTTGTAGCAGAGATGCTGTCCAAGCATCGACCGATGAACCTCTCCTCGTTACGCATGGGAATTACGACTGACACTGCGATGTCTTGTGATTGTTCTTCAATGTTCATATTAGCCTTTAGACATAAACAGTGATTTAGTTCGGTATAGGAATATTCTGTAGTACTTGTACGGCTGTCAACTCATATAGATTCAACTGCCTGTCCGCGTCACATTGACCGCGGTTCGGTACCGGAGCACCTGAGCAGGGACGCCCCCCACAATCGCGTTTGCGGGAACATCCTTTGCGACAACGGCACCAGCCGCCAGCACAGCTCCATTTCCGACCGTGACGCCGGGCAGAATGATACTGCGTGCGCCTATCCAGACATCATCGCCTATCACTGCTGTCCGGTAAAACTCTCCATCAGATCGCATAAGCCACGGTAGATCAAACACGTAGAGCCGATTCTCGCTTGCCGCGATTTGAATCGCGCAGCGCCCTCCAGACGTAGAACATGGAGGAATGAACGATGGCCAAA
>CAIMKZ010000022.1 GCA_903842065.1 uncultured Acidobacteriaceae bacterium
CCGACACGTTCGAGCTCCTGCAGCCGGCGAACTTGGACGAGGTCGTGCGCGGGCTGGCGCCGCAGGCGCGCGCCCTGGTCTCCATCATGGCCGACCTGGCCAAGGAGCTCGGCTCCGCGAGCTTTGGCGGCGCGGCTCTGGAAGCGAGACTGAAGGTTCCGGAAGTCGCAGCCCTGCTGCGCACCAAGCAGGATCCGATGCGCATCCTTGCCTACTACAAGGGCAAGCTCGTCTCTGTCGGCATGATCAGGGTGAGCTGAGGGTTTGCCGCCGCAACTCGGGCGTGGTGGTCCGTTCTGCGACAATGCCCCGCGCGGGGCATGCGGCAATAGGGCGGGAGCGATATGGTATTGAACCCGGCAGGGAGCTTCGGTTCCAAATCCCGTAGCGGCTGGTGAAAAACCCACCAGAGGAGCCCAGAGACTGCCCGCCCTAAAACTTGAAAGAAGTAGATGTGCGCGAAGTGGAGATTTGACATGGAAGTGAGAAATTTCGAACCCGACTGGGCGAGGTGCTGGACCGCCTCAGAGGCGGAGCATGAGCTGACGAACTTCAAGTTCTTGGGACCGGGCTGGTACCTCACGAAGACGGACACCATGCTCGTCGTTCCTGACGGCGACGTCGAGTACACTGGTGCTGAGCAGGTCCAGAATAATCCGAAGCGGGGGCCCTGGAAGCGGGCATGGCGGGCGGGCCAAAAGTTCTGGTTCTTCATCTACAACGGGCGCAACCCAGTTGACTCGTTCAACGCGATTGCCTGCGCGCCGGTGCGCGTGGACGAGAGGTAGAAGCATGTATAGCTGCCAAGACGGCGGCTGTGGCAGTTGTGACTACTGCCTTGGCCGGTATACTGGAGAAAGTGAGAAATCGAAAGTGCCGAGATCAGCTGAAGTCCCTCCCTACGGCCGCCTCGACCTGATGAAAGAGATCAGGGGAGGCTTGAAGGTTGGTGTCACGTGCTCGATGCTGGTCGCAAACGCGCTGTACATCCGGCCAGCCCGCGGCATCATCGTGAAGGTGGAGCCGTGCAACAATGGGTACGCGGACCACTATTCGGGAGTGCTGCTCGAGGTGTTCAGCAGAACTGCCCGAGTCGACGCCATCTTCCTGCCGTTCGACGGCCTGCTCCAGCGGGCGGCAGACGACCGTGCCGACTATGACGCCGGCATGCACATCTGGCGCCAGTCCAGGGCAGGCCACAAGTTCGAGGAGGACTGGTACATCGCGAGGCCAGCATCAGTTGCGCCGCTGGTCGAGCTGATCAACAACTTCCTCCTCTTCTGGGGAAGGCAGGAGCACTAGCATGCCATTCGAAATCGGACCGTGCAGTGCCTCCGAGCCCATCCCTGCTGGGATGAGGTGCCAGGAGGCATCCGTGTTCTCGAGGGACAGCTACATCCCATGCAACGGACCAGCTGTGGCGATAGTCCACCACGACAAGGATCGACGGTCGTACTACATGTGTGCAGGCTGCGCGTCGCACAACATCCACAATCGCGGCGGCAAGCTCGTGCGCGTCAAGCATGACTGGAAGGGCATCGCGAGGGATTTGTCCGAGAGCAGCTACGTGGTGGACTGAGCGCGGAATCTTTCGCGGTTTCGCGAGACAAATTCCGTGATACAATTGACTTTTCGAGCTCAGCCGTTGATGCGGGAGATATCGGTCGCGGACCCGGCTTCGATGCCGGCACCTCCACCAGGACACTCGTAGAAGGTTATTGACCTTGCTGCAAAAGACTTCGTCCAATGGCGCGCCAGAGGGTGATCGACGAGAGCCGTAGAATTCGGCGCGAGTGTCCTGGTGGGGGTGACAGGTTTCGACGTGATCGAGAAGGACCGCGGAGGCGAGCGGCAGGCGAACGCCGGAATGAAGATGTGCAACTCGGCGCAGCGGGGTTAAAAC
>CAIMKZ010000023.1 GCA_903842065.1 uncultured Acidobacteriaceae bacterium
CGCAACCCCGGCGCGGCGCCCGCGACTCCGGCTAACGAGAGGGCTATGCCTCCACAGCTTCCTCCAGCCCTTTATGCCGCAAGTCGGTCTTGATAAAGATCACGACCACGACGGCAGCAACAACCAGCGGCAGCGCGAAGTAGTAGATGATCTGGTGAATCTCGGTGCCCAGCGTCAGGAAGAATCCGAGGATCAACGGTCCGGTGGCTGAGCCGATGCGCGCGCAGGCCGAGAGAATTCCATAGGCCAGACTGCGTACCTTAGTCGGGAAGATCTCCGTTGCCAATGTCGACAGAATCGGCGAAACGCCGCCGGAGAAGAACTGGTAGCCGACGTAGCAGGCGATGATGGCGGCGATCGGATACTTGAACTCGAAGCCCAGACCTGTGACTACGAAGCACAGCGCGCTGGTGGCCGACAGCAGCATCATGGCCCATTTGCGGGGCATCTTATCCTGCAGCCAGATGGCGAAGAGCTGACCGAGCGGGGTAACTGCCAGTACGATCATGGTGAACTTGAAGCTCTTGGTCAGCGTGAAGCCGGCTTTGACAAAGATTGAAGGCAGCCAGGTCTGGAAGCCGACCACCTGCACGTTGTTCGACATATGGAAGAAGGCCAGTACGATGAGCGGCACGGCGACGATGCTCAGCATCGAGTACTGTTTCCTGAAGCCAATGCCTGCCTTGAGCTGCGACGCCGGCGGAAGCACCAGTTCGACGTCCGTCCGCTTGTTTCTCCGCGCGATCTGCTGTACCACATCGCCGGCTTCTTTCACGCGGCCCTTATCGAGCAGGAAGCGCACCGACTCAGGAATAAACGCTCGGACGTAGAGGATGAGCAGCGCAGGCGCAACGCCGAGGAGGTAAAGCGCGCGCCAGCCGAAGGGCTGCACAACCAGGTTGGCCGCCGCCGCGCACACAAACCAGCCCAGCGAGTAGCCGATGGTGAACATGCCCACAAAGACATGGCGTAGATTCTTGGGCGCAAACTCAGCCAGCATGGTGGCTACTACCGGGAACTCGCCGCCGATGCCCAGCCCCGTCACGAAGCGCGCCGCGAGCAGGAAACCGTAGTTGTGAGAAAGCGCGCTCAGGAGCGTACCGAATGCGTAAGTAAATACAACCGCCTGAAACATCGGCCTGCGGCCGATACGGTCGGAGATGGGCCCGGCGATGAGCGCGCCAAACATGAGGCCGAGGTTGGTAAACGTTCCCAGCGCGCCGGCCTGCGTCTGGTTGATCCCGAACTCCTTAATCACCAGCGGCAGCACAAACGACGTGCTTTGGAAGTTGAACCCGTCGAGGATCTGCGCAACGATGCAGCCGATGAGCAGCAGCCAGAGAAAGGGAGACATCGGCGACTCGTCGAGGAACTCCGTGTAGGTCATTCTCCGGGTGACTGCTGTTGCTGTGCTGATATCCGCCATAAGCCCGCTGTGCTCCGATCGCTGCTGGTTGTGAGGTTAGAGAATCTTTCGTCCGCCGAAGCGCTCGATCCACTTCGGGATGACTTCCTTGTTGTAGACGTGCTCGGGCACCTTGCCTGCCATAGCCTCAAGCACCGCATGGTTGGCCCAGATGATGCCCTGCTTCAGGCCACCGTCGAGATTCGACGAAGCCATGTGCGGCGACAGCAGAATCTTGTGGCCCAGCTTGAGCAGCGGCGAATCGGCAGGCAGTGGCTCCACCTCGCACACATCGAGCGCGGCGGCGGCAATGCGTCCGCCTTCAAGCGCCTTGGCCAGCGCCGCTGTATCCACCACTCCGCCGCGTGCCGTGTTGATGAGCACCGCCGACGGCTTCATCTGCGCCAACTGCTCCGCGCCGATCTGATGATGTGTCTCGCTGTTGAGAACAACATGCAGGCTCACCACGTCGGACTCTTTCAGCAGGGTCGGCAAATCGACACGCTCGGCGTTTACGCGGATGAACTCCGACTCCTCGACATACGGATCGCAGGTCAGAATGCGCACCCGCCACGGAGCCAGCAGGTCCGCGAAGCGGCGGCCGATCCGGCCCAGACCGACGATGCCGACGGTGATGCCCGCGTATCCGTCCTGATGGCGGCCGAGCGAGATGCCCTGCAAAGAAGGATCGCGCCAGCCGCCCTTTTTCACGTTCTCATCGCGCTCGCGAACCTTTTTGAGCAGCGTGAGCATCATGGCCATGGTGCCTTCGGCGACGCCGGACCAGTTCGATTCTGTAGGACCATGCGTGACCAGGATGCCGCGCTCGGTGGCCGCATCCACGTCCACGTCGTCCACGCCGATCGAACACTTGGCGACGATGCGCAGCTCCGGCGCGCTGTCCATAACCCTGGCAGTGATCGGGCTGCTCTTAATCGAACCGCCGGTGAGTGCATCCGCGCCCGCGGCCATGGCGATCATCTCGTCTTCGTTGTTGCCCTGCGGCGTGCTCCACGACGCGCTGCCGTAGAGAATCTCGGCCCCAGACTCTTCGAGAACGTCATAGGCCTTGTAGGAAGCGCCCATGCGATGAACTGGAGCAAAGATAAAGATTTTCGGACTGGACATGTATTTTCCCTGTTCTATTTTTGCCTGATCACTGCGCAAGGATCATGGTATTCGATCGACCGGGCCGGATTCTGTGCGGGACGCAACCCGGCCACACGCCGGTCGATCTGTTCGCGAGTTGATCAGAAACTACTTCGCTTCCGGCTTCAGCAACGAGAGAACATCGGCGACAAAACCCTTCTCCGCGCAGCCGCGTTTCACCATCGATGCCGTGGCCTGGTAGCTGTTGGTGGGATATTCGGCGTCCGGCACAACATAGTGCACTGGCCCGTAGGTCAGGGCCAGCAGCATGGTGTTTGCGGGAGCAGGCACGCGGTCCATCACCTCTTGCCAGACCACCGCGCCGATGTTGGCGTCCGTCGTCACGATCGAGAGATCGCCCAGCCGGATGACGCCGATGCGAAGGTCCACCGGATCCGTGTCCTTATCCGTGAAGACGCACTTCGGCAGCTTGGAGCCGGGCGCATCCGAACACGAAGCGGCGTTGTTGAGCGGCGAGGTGGCCTTGCCGGGGCAGGTGAGCACCTTGACCGCTCCAGACAGCGGCAGCTCAGGGCTGGTCTTGATGCGCGTTGAGGTAGTGAGAGCCTCTTCGCCGAGGATAGTGCCGACAGCAGACATGAGCGCGACGGGGTCGGCAGGCGCGGCGCCCGGAATGCGCTGGCGGCTGTTGACGACAAGCTGGGGCGGAGAGGCCACGCTATACAGTACGACGGGCTTGTCGCCGAAGCGCTGTTCGATGTACCGCTCCATGACACCGGCGACGTCGGCGCCGATCTTCGTGTTCATGCTCATGCCCATGACCGGCTCGGGGCCGCCGCTGACGATCATCGAGATGAGGTCGCCGGTTGCGCTTTCAACCTTGAAGACGCCAAGGGTGGCTGGCTCAGACGCTGGGCCCTGACCCGCGGCTGCGGACTGAGCGCGCGAGGTGCCCAGGTGGAAGATGCCGGTGGCGAATCCGGCGCGCGCGGGTTGAAGATTGGCGATAGCCTGCTGAACGGATTCGATGATCCGCTCGTTCACCATCTTCGCAATCTTCGTGGAGCCGGGAAGAATGACGCCCAATCCATCGTTGGCCAGCCTGACTCCGTTATGGGTGTGAGTCACGGCCATGATCACGTTTGCGGCCGGAACGCTGGCAGTGGCGGAGATCCGCTTGAAGAGGTCGTCGAGCATCTCCGGGTCGGTGGTAGGCAGATCAGCCACGATGATCACGACCCGCTTGCCCGCGTCATCCAACACCAGAGAGCGGACATAGACGTTGGTCAAGATCGTAGTAAATGGAGCCGGCAGATCGGCGACCGCAGGCGTGATATCGACACGCGACGCGCCGGCCTTCAACTGCGCCGATGCAAGGGGCGCAACAGTTGCCAGCAGAACCATCGCGACGCATGAAATAAAAAATTTCGATAATTGCGATTTCATTGTCTCTTCTCCTGAGTTCAATCAACGAAGGGCATTACGATTGCCG
>CAIMKZ010000024.1 GCA_903842065.1 uncultured Acidobacteriaceae bacterium
CGATCAGCAAAACCGTGACGGACCTTCTCCGTTCTGGTAGCCGGATCGATCTGCTCCGGCAAGCCATCTCCGATGCGCGCCGCGAAGGGTACATCCGCGATGCCGAGGCGGGGAAGCTTCGGCGGCAGATCGAAGCACACCTCAAGTTGGTACATAATTCAGCCAAGAAGGTGGAGCCGACCAACGCGTGAGTTCCAGACCCAAACCGCCGGAGCGATTGGAAAAGACGCTGGCTCGAGTTGCGCGGGAACAGGGTCTCGATCAGGAACGCCTGCGCCGGTGGGTTTCCTTTCTGGCGCTCTGCGGGGCCCTCGACCGGGCCACTCAAGCCGGCGTTCTCGGCGGCTACTACCTGAAAGGCGGGGTCGCGATGGAACTGCGCTTCGCGGAACGCGCCCGTGCCACAAAGGATCTGGATCTGGGCATGGAAGGCCCACGCGCGAACCGGCTCGAAGCATTATCGCAGGGTCTGGGCCTCGGCTTCGATCAGTTTACATTTCGAGTCAAGGCCCAAACCCGCGATATGGAAGAGGCGGATACAATCCGGGTCTCCGTAGCCATCCAGTATCGAACACGCTCCTGGCAGACGATCGAAGTGGATCTTGGGCCTGCCAACGTCGGCCACGTTGACCAGATTGAACCCAGGGTCCGAGGTCTCGTGGAACTCGGGATTCCGGTCATAACATCTGTGCGATGTTTGGGTCTCCCAGAGCAGGTTGCGCAGAAACTCCATGCCTGCACTGGTCCCGCTGCAGCGGGACGCGCCAGGGACGTATTGGACATTCTGCTGATCTACACGCTTGGGGAACTTGACTACCCTGCTACCGCTGGTGCAGCGCGTCGCGTTTTCGAGGAGAGGGCAACTCACGCGTTCCCACCCACCTTCGTGATGCCACCGGAGTGGCGGCCTGAATTGGAAAACCTAGCACTGGAACGTATGCGTCAGAGGAACTACAGGTTGACAGGGGCGGCGGTCTGCGCTATTGCCGCGCCGCCGCCCATGCCGTGGGTGTGAGTTCCGCGAGTCGCTGAACGGACCTGTCGGCCAAGCCAGGCAGTACGCCACTCAGATAGTCCCGGATCGGAATCTTCAACCGGCGGCAGCTTTCCACGATGGATAGGATGGCCGCCACTTTCGGCCCGGCCTGCCGGCTCCCTACGTGGATCCAGTTCTTCCGGCCCAGAGCCACCGGGCGCATCGAGTTCTCCGCCAGATTGTTGCTCAGTTCCAACTCGGGATACTCCAGGAAGCGCGTGAGCTTCCCCCAGAGCGAGAGCGTGTAGTTCGCCGCCTTCCCCAACGCGCTGGAAGGCAAGCAAGCGTCGCGGGCTGCCTCGACATCCCCGCGAATGACCTTCAGCAATGGCTGGGCCAATTCCAGACGTAGCGCATGGCGCGCGGCGTGGTCGAGGTTCAGTTCGCGCGCCTGGGCGTCGATGCCGAACAGGTCATCGATCAACTTCACAATGCGCGTGGCCGCCACGTCGCTGGGATTGAGCTTGGCTGCCTCGAAGAACTTCCTGCGCGCGTGCGCCCAGCAGGCGGCATGCACCATCTTCGGCCCGCCCACGCCGTCATAGGCGACATAGCCGTCGGTCTGCAAGATGCCTTCGAACTGTCCCAGAAACTCCTTGGGTCCGTCGCGCCCCCGCCCCAGGCGGAAGTCGAACACCACACCGCCTCCCGGTCTGCCGTATTGCCATAAGTAGGCCTGATGGTTCTGCCCCCTCCCATCGTGCATCTGCACATCCACCGTCGTTTCATCGGCCTGAATGTAACTGCCGCCGAGTAACTCCCGACCCAGCGCTTCGGCGATGGGTATGAGCAACTCGCCCACCCGCATCAACCATCCGTCCATCGTAGCCCGGCTGATCTCCACGCCCGCCTCGCGCTCCAGAATCACGCTCTGGCGGTACAGCGGCAGATGATCGCTGTATTTGGAGACCAATGTGTTGATCACCACCCCGTCGCTGACCAGACCCTTTTCGATGATCCGCGCCGGAACTGGGGCCGCCGCCACGCCGCCTTCCTCGCAATGTTGGCAGGCCCGCTTTTCGCGCTTGGTCACCACCACGAAGTACTTGGCGGGTTCGACCTCCAACTGCTCGCTGACGTCGTAGCCGATCACCGCCGTGGGTTGGCCGCAGGCCTTGCAGGTGCACTGTTCTGGCACGCAGGCAATCACGCGCTCCACGCGCGGCAATTCGGCGGGCAGTTCCTGCCGGCCCGGATGCGGACGGGGCTTCCGGTTCGTCGATGCCGGCAGCGGCTCGCGAACGCTTTCCGCCCGGACTTCGACATTGCTCACTCCCGGCTCGAGTTCCAGCAGGCTGAGTTGCGCATCGCTGAGCTTCTCGCTGCCGGGACCGTACTTCTTGATCCGCTGCAAACGCAATTGCGCCTCCAGAACTTGGATCTTCAACTCGGCCCAGGCGAGTTTCTTCTGGAGCTGTATGATCTGCTCGGTCTCGGATAGCGTAGTGGAAGATAAGCAGCTCACGGCGAGTAAGTACTAACATAACATGGAGTGTGACAACTGACAAGTACTTTGTGAATAATATGTGAGTGTAACTTATGCGGGAATCTGTTCGTCTTGACTTAGTGTCCGGTACCATCGCCGACGCCTGGTCTGGGCCAAGTCGATGCCCCCTAACAGCAGCGCCAGCTCCTCGTGGCTGAGTATCACCTTGGCCTGCCCGCTCGCAGGCTCCGGCCAGCGGAACCGCCCCTTCTCCAGACGCTTGGCGCAGACCCACAGCCCACTGCCATCCCAGAACAGGAGTTTCAGGCGGTTCCTTTGCGCGTTGGCGAACAGGAACACATGCCCGCTCAGGGGATCGCATAGCAGCCGGTCGCGAGCCAGCCCGTAGAGACCTTCGAAGCCCTTGCGCATGTCCGTGGCCCCCGCCGCCAGATAGATTCGCGTCGCCGGCCCCCAGCCGAACACGCTTAGAGCCGCTCCAGCACGTCCAGCAACTGCGCCAAGGTGTGGGCGTCAAACCCGCGCCCGACTTCGATCCGACGGCCGCTCGGCAAGGCCACCGCCAGACCGCTGCTGGCTGGAATCCCCAGTGCCGGGCGGCCTGCGGACTCCTTCACCTCCACCCAGCGGGTCCCGGCCGCCGGGCTGCCTTGCGTCTGCCGCTTCCGATAGCGGGCCAGCGTGGCCAAGCTAAGCCCTTGCTTTTTGCAGAACTCAACCCGGCTCAGCCCGCTCGCTTCGTATTCGGCCACCAACTGCCCGGCTTCCGCGCGACTCCGGCGGCGCCGCACTTCCACCACCTGTGTTTGCTCGTCCACCCTTCCACTGCATCACGAACGGCGGCGCGGGAACAGATGGGTTGCTCTAACGCTTACGTTCATCGACCCCTTTTTCGAGGCCCTTGGATGGGATGTCAACAACCGCAGGGGCTACAGCGAGGCTTATAAAGAGGTCATCCACGAAGAGGCCATCAAGGTGCGCCGTGGGGTAGAGTCTATCGCTCCTCTGGAGCTGGCTTAAGCGAACCGCATTGCGGTTAGCGCAGCCCGAACATGGCGTGGTACTTCACCGGCAGGCGCGTGCGGCGCATTTC
>CAIMKZ010000025.1 GCA_903842065.1 uncultured Acidobacteriaceae bacterium
CCCAGGAGAACCAGCGGCGCGCCCTTCTCGGAGTTAAAGAGGCCCTCCATGCCCGCCATCGCGGCGGGCTGGTGCGTGGCCACATACTTGCCGTGCAGGTCGCCGGTGGGAAAGATTTGAAGGATGCAGGAGATAATTCCGGCGACGACTCCCAGCTTAAGGAAGGTGCGGCCGTATCTTTCGTCACGGTATTGCAGGACGTAGAGCGCTCCGACCGACGCCATGACAAACGAGGCCGTGACCACCGATCCGCACATGTTATGCGCGTACTGCAGCCACGCCCAGGGATTCAGCATGAGGCCCCAAAAGCTGCTGACCTCGAAGACGCCGCCGGGCAGAATGCGATAGGCGACGGGATGTTGCATCCACGCGTCGGTGACGATGATGAAGAAGCCGGAGATCCAGGAGCCGAGAAAGACGAAAAAGGCGGAGGTCCAGTGCATCCAGCGCGAGAGCCGCTTCTCGCCGAAGAGAAAGAGGCCGAGGAAGGCGGATTCGAGGAAGAAGGAGAAGATGCCCTCCATGGCCAGCGGCATTCCGATGACGCCGCCGGTGCGGCGGGAGAACTCAGCCCAGTTAGTTCCGAATTGGAACTCCATGGGGATTCCGGTGACGACGCCGAGCAGGAAGTTGACGGCGAAGATCCTGGCCCAGAAGCGGGCCGCGACGTCGTACTTTGCGTCGTGCGTCTTCAGCGCCAGAGACTTCAGGACGACGATGAGCAACGCCAGGCCCATGGTGAGCTGGGGGAAGAGGTAGTGATAGGTGATGGTGAAGGCGAAGTGGATTCGGTGGAGACTTAGTGCGTCCATGGTGCTCCTCGTGAGGGGGCCGGGTGTGCAATCCATTGTGGGGCCTGGCCCTGCCCAGCGCAATTCTTAATTGCGTGCGCTTACTCTGGCGCCACTCCTTGCGAATCTACCTACAGGTCGAGCTGGAATTTTGTAGTTGCAGATACAATACTATCGAGGGCGCGTGCGGTTGTGCCTTCCGATCTCTTCATTCGGGCGAGTAGCTCAACTGGATAGAGCACCAGCCTTCTAAGCTGGTGGTTGTGGGTTCGATTCCCGCCTCGCCCACCAGATTACGCCGAACGATTTTATTCGGATTGCGAAGGGACGGACTGCTTCGCGCAGGACCGCTAAGACGACTGCCAGCGGCGGCGCGGCGCGAGTAGAATTGGTGCTATGAGCCTCTATTTCGCCGCCGGATCGCCCACCACCGAATTCACCCCCGCCGAGATTAAAGCAGCCCTCGCCAGTGCGTTTGACAAGCTTGGGGCGCGCAAAAAAGTGCTGGCCGTGCCGCCGGACTTCACCCGCATGCACGCCATGGCGGGCAAGCTGACCGAGTACGCGTGGAACTACTACGGCGACGCGCTGACCGACGTGCTGCCCGCGCTGGGCACACACAAGGCGATGACCGACCACGAGATCCAGACGATGTTCGGCCCCGTGCCGCGCGACCTGTTCCGGGTACACGACTGGCGCAACGACATCGTCACGCTGGGCGAGGTTCCCGGCGAGTTCATGCAAGAGGTGAGCGAGGGCAAGCTGGACTACGCGTGGCCGGCGCAGGTCAA
>CAIMKZ010000026.1 GCA_903842065.1 uncultured Acidobacteriaceae bacterium
CTGACCCCTGACCCCTGACCCCTGACCCCTGAAAAATTTTCCCGGAAACCTTGCAGATACTGTCCCAAAAAACGGCACAATGGAAATAGCTCGTCCAAATCACCCCGGAGGGGTGAATCGATAGTAGCCCGGGGTGAAACCCCGGGAAAACGGGCAAATACGTCCATCGCGTCCCGGAGGGCCGCGGCGAAATCGCCCGCTCAAGATGCAAAATTGACCGTAAAGTATTGAAAACAGGATAGTACGCTATAAAGTATTGATTCCGGGATAGATGACCCACTTCCGGGAGATCTATCTCGTTGATTTCAAAGGTCCCCGGCACGAGATACGGTGGGGGGGGGGATATCGGGGGGGCAGGGGGGTACATACCGGCCACACCGCCAACCCGCCACGGCAGAAGCTAACAGCTAACAGCTAGCAGCCGCCTTTAAGGCTTCTTCCGGCTCCGGCCTCACCCGGAAGTCTGCATGGGCCTCGGAGTAGACAATCCACCCGTCCCGCCCGACCACAAAGGTCCCCGGCAACGGCAGCCGCCAGCTCTCGCCCCCGTGAATGAACGGGATGTTGATCAGGATGCCACGGTAGTACTCCCGCAGGTACTCGGGAATATCCCAGGCCAGCCCGAACTCCCCCGCCACCCGGCACCCCGGATCGCTCAGCAGCGCAAACGGCAGCTCATGCTGCGCCGCCATAAAGTCGCTCTGCCGGTTGGTCTGCGGACTCACGGCCACCATCAGCGCACCGGCCTCGCGCACCCGCGGGTACAGCTCCCGCCATGCTTCGAGCTCGGTCACGCAGTACGGGCACCAGCGCCCGCGGAAGAATTTGATAATCAGCGGCCCTAGCGCCAGCAGGTCTGCCGACCGCGTCAACCGCCCCTGCGCGTTGGCCAGCGCGAACTCCGGCGCACGCGAACCGACCGGCAGAATCCGCTGCTCGGCCCCGGAGGCAAACAGCTCTTCCACGGACCGCTCAGCCGGAGCCATCCGCTCGGCCGGAACCAGAGCGCGCGTCCGCTGCGTGATCTCGTCGAGCTGGTCCTGCAAGGGTGTCATGCGTTCACTCTAGCCGATCGGGCACACGTATACCGGGCCCTCTAAGGGACCGCGGCGTTCTGCAAAGAAAAGGGATTTCTACTCCTGGCCGGCTGCTGCCCGCGCTGCTGCCTCTTCTGGATTCACCAGGTCGCGCAGCTCCTTCGATGGCTTGAAGTAGGGAACTTTCTTGGCCGGAACCTCGACGCGGTCGCCGGTCTTCGGGTTGCGGCCGATGCGCGGATTCCGCTGCCGGATCCGGAACGATCCAAACCCGCGGATCTCGATCTTGTCGCCGCGTTGCAGGGCTCCGATCACGGAGCCGAAGATGGTGTCCACGATTACTTCGCCGTCACGGCGTGTAAGATCGCCCAGCGAGGTTACCTTCTCCACCAGATCTGCCTTCGTCATCTCTCGTTCGCCTCCGTTACCAGCCTACGAGGATTTTCCTCTGCCGCGCGGGAAAATGCAAGCCCCTTTGTCAAATTAGCCCTTTGCGGTCAACTAGTTGCCAACCTCCTGAGGTCGTACCACTGTCCTCACGCATCCGCGCTTGCATGGGTTATTATGTCCACAGTCCCAGGAAATCCCGCGGCACGGGCCCCCAGCTGTTGCCTCGGCCCGCGAAGGCAGCTCGCAATGCCGTACCCAAAATACTCGATCGTCATCCCGGCTTACAACGAAGAGCGGCGGCTTCCGCCCACGCTCGAAGCCGTCCTCGTCTTCCTCCGCGACCACGAGTGGGACGCCGAAGTCATCGTTGTTAACGATGGCTCAAGCGATCGCACCGCCCAGCTCGTCCGCGAGTTCGCAGCCCGCGCTCCCCAGATTCGCCTGATCGAGAACCCCGGCAACCGCGGCAAGGGTTTCGCCGTCCGCAACGGCATGTTGCACGCACTGGGCGATTTCGTTATGTTCACCGACGCCGACCTCTCCTCGCCCATCGCCGAAGCTCAGGCTCTGGCCGACGCCATCGCAGCCGGCGCAGACGTTGCCATCGGCTCGCGCTGGCTCGATAAGTCCCGCCAGACCCTTCGCCAGCCTCTCTACCGCCGCTTCTTCGGCCGCTGCTTCAACGCCGTCACCCGCGCCGTAATGCACCTTCCCTTCGCCGACACCCAATGCGGCTTCAAGGCCTTCACCCGCGAGGCCGCGCAGACCTGCTTCCAGCTCCAGACCATCGAGGGCTGGGGCTTCGATCCCGAGATCCTGTTCATCGCCCTCAAGCGCGGCTACAAGGTCAAAGAGATCCCGGTCAACTGGGCCCACGACGAGCGCACCAAAATGAGCTACTTCCGCGACGGTATGCATATGCTCCGCGAACTGGCCCAGATTCGCTGGAACCGCCTCTCCGGCCGCTACCGCCGCAAGGTCGAGATGATCGAGCGGGAAAGCTGAGAAAGCTGAGTTGCGGACAACCCTGCCCCCAAGAGCCCTATCCTGGCTCTCTATCGAAATTTTCAATCTTAAGAAAAATGTTCGGTTGAATCGGCCTACTTGAATCATGCCATATTTGTAGTTATAATTATGGCGTGACGGAAATCCGGTTCGAGTGGGACGAGGCCAAAAACCTCTCCAACCAGCGCAAGCACGGCGTCTGCTTCGAAGATGCGAGCGAAGTGTTCCGAGACCCGCTGTTCGTGTCGTTGAAGGATCGCATCGTGGACGGAGAGCAGCGCTGGCAGACGTACGGTGAGGTCGACGGTTGTTTGCTCATCATGGTGGCGCACACCGTCAAAGAAATCGATGAGAGTGGTCAAACTGTCGAGGTGATACGCATCATCTCGGCCCGGCGCGCATCGCGAAAGGAGAGACAACGTTATGAAGACGAAAATGGTTAGCTACACGCTGGAGACGCTGCCGCCTCTAACCGAGGCGCGACGGGCTAGTCTGAAGGCTCTCGCTAGCCGGCCAGATAGCGAGATCGACCTCAGCGACATTCCAGAGATGACCGACGAGCAATGGAAGAATGCCGAGCGCGGGCACTTCTACCGCCCGGTAAAGCGCCAGATCACGGCGCGCGTGGATGCAGACGTGCTGGCGTGGCTCAAGGGGCAAGGCAAGGGCTATCAGTCGCGGATCAATGCAATCCTGCGGCGGGAGATGCTAGAGGCGCATCGGGCGGGGGCAAAGTAGGAAGGAGGCTCTAGATGGCGCATAAAACGCGCTCTCTGGGATCCTTCGGAGCATCTCGATAGCCCCTTGCGCCAAGCCGCCTATCTCGAAGCGGCCTTTGAGGATGACGATCCGGCTTTGATCGCCGCCGCGCTCCCGCGATATTGCGCGCGCCATGGGAATGACCGAGATTGCCGGCCGCGCCGGGGTCACGCGCGAGGCTCTCTACAAGGCACTGTCGGCCACCGGCGATCCACGGCTCTCAACATTTCTGGGCGTGATGAAGGCGCTCGGCATCAAGTTGACGCCGCGGGCTGCGTGAGGTGCACGCACCGGATGTTGGTCGCCTCGACGTGGCTTCGAATCAATTATGCACGTTCTTGTCATTTTTGGCTTTGCTCATCGCCAGATGCATATCTGAGAGCAATTAGCACAGGAGAAACCGAAAGATAGCAAGCCATCCAAGTGAGCAGAAGTCAGTTGCCGACACGAATGGTCATAAGGATCGAAGCAACATTCATCCGCAGTAGCAGCATGCCCACGAAGAGCCAGAAAAGAAGGGCTGCAATAGACTCCACCTGGCTGACTCTCTTTTTCCATCGTAGAAGACGCAGAAACAGGAGACCGGCAAAGACGTACTCTCCAAATTCGAAGAGATCCCCGTCCGATTCAATACAGTTGTAGCAATCAGTTTCAGTACCATCAGAGCCCGTCAAGTGTATCCCTGAGTGCACGATCAGCCAGCCGAGCACGATAAGGCTGACGAGCAATGCAGCGTAACACCAGTTCAACTTACGCAGCATAAACGGCTCCATGAACTCAGGCCATTGTGGTGTTAGCCACGTCCTGCAACCCCCGCGCCTCGATCTCGAACTCGCGCATCTTGTACTTCTGTATCTTGCCCAACAAGGTCGCCCGAAACACTGTGACGAAGTGCACGTATTCCAGAATTACGTCGGCAATTTTCTCGTGTTCCCCAATCGCTTCACTGAAGCGGCCCCGATCAGGGAGCGCATCTGAGAGATGGCAGTTGCGTTCAGTAGCTTCAGGCGTTCAGGCATCGCCAGTCCCTGGTGGATCAGCACAGCGTTGATGCTTTCCAGATTGGACAGCACTACCAGTTGTTCGATTGTCGCGCCGTCACGCATGTTACCCGGCAACTGTGGGTTGGTCTGCCGCCACTGCGCGGCAGTTGTGCCAAACAAGGCTACATTGAGCAAGTCCGCCTCACTGGCATAGACGGTAACGATCTGGGCCTTGGTCAGTTGCGGCGGAATCAGCCTTTCCTTGATCGCATCCGTATGAATGCGGTAATTGATTTTGGCCAGCGTTCGCTGGAAACTCCAATCCAGCGATGCCGCTCGCGCTTCTTCCTCTTTGAGCCGCTGGAATTCGACTATGAGGTAGAGCTTGAACTCGGGACTGAGCCAGGATCCGAACTCGAAGGCAATGTCGCGATGGGCAAAGGTTCCACCGTATCTGCCGGCCCTGGCGTACAAACCGATGGCTCCGGTGGCGTCGATCCACCTCTTTGCCGAAAGATAGAAACTGTTGCGTCCGGCATCATTTCTAATTCCCTCGAATTCGAGGGAATTGAAAGTGGGGTTGTTGATCTGTTCCCATACGCCGAGGAACAGCACCGTGTCCTTATTTTTCAGCCACTGCTCGATCAGTGCGCTGCCGCCGTCGAAGCGCTTCACCATATCGGTCAGCGAGATGTAGTCCTGCTCATGCCGAGTTGCGATTGCAACTTCAGCGCCCTGAACGGTAATGCTGCGATTCTTCATGTCAATCCGTTCCAATGGCAGTTGACCCTATGCACTATATAACAAATGCGGGCAGGCCAGGTCTCGATGCTTTTCAGACCTGGGGTGAAAGCTACGCCATCGCCGTCCGTGCCACGTCCTGTAACCCGCGCGCCTCGATCTCGAACTCCCGCATCTTGTACTTCTGTATCTTGCCAGACAAGGTAGCAGGGAACTCGTCGACAAACCGCACGTGTTCGGGCACCTTGTAGTACGCGATCTGGCCCTGGCAGAAGGTACGAATCTCTTCTTCGGTCGCTTCGGTTCCGGGGCGCAGACGAACCCACGCACAAACAATCTCGCCCAGCCGCGCGTGGGGAATTCCCACCACCTGCACCTCGCCTACCTTGGGGTTGGTGTAGAGGAACTCCTCGACCTCGCGCGGGTAGATGTTCTCGCCGCCGCGGATAATCACGTCGCGCGACCGTCCGGTGATGTGGATACAGCCGTCGGGGCGCATGACTCCTAAGTCTCCCGTTCGCAGCCAGCCGTCTGTCTGGATGACGTGCTTCGTCGCCGACTCGTCACCGTCGTAGCCCTGCATCAGCGCGTAGCCGCGCACGCAGACCTCGCCCTGCTTGCCGGTCGGCATCGGCTCTGTTGTTTCAAGCGATGAGATCATGATCTCGGTCTGCGGCATCGCCCGGCCCACGGTGTTCACGCGCACCTCGATGGTGTCGTCGGCGTCGCTCATGGTCACCACCGGAGAGGTCTCGGTCTGTCCGTAGGCGATGACCAGTTCGCCGATGTGCATCTCGTTTAGCACCCGCTTCATCAGCTCAATGGGACAGGGCGCGCCGCTCATCATGCCGGTGCGCAGGCTGGTGAGGTCGAAGCTCGCAAAGTCCGGCAGCGCAAACTCGGCCACATACATGGCCGGAACGCCATAGACGCTCGTCGCCCGCTCCTTGTGTACGGCCTCAAGCGTGGCCCGCGCGTCGAAGGTCCAGTTGGGTAGCACCAAAGCCGCGCCCGTGTTCAGAGAAGTCATGGAACCGATCACGCAACCGAAGCAGTGGAAGAGCGGAACGGGGAGCACGATCTTGTCCTGCTCGGTGTAGTGGAAGCCCTGCGCCAGAAACTGCCCGTTGTTCACCACGTTGTGGTGGGTGAGCATCACGCCCTTGGGCATTCCGGTTGTGCCGCTGGTGTACTGGATGTTGGCGATCTCGTCGAAGCGCACGTTCTCGGCGAGCTTGCCGTCGGCGTCGAGCAGGGCGGACCACTCCGGCGAGTCGAAGTAGATGGTGTGCTCAAGCTTAAGATCGAGCCCATGCGTGGCGCGGCCCAGAATCTCCACGTAGTCGGCATGTTTATCTTTGTGCCACAGGAAGAGCGCCTTCATCCGCGAGCGCGTAAGCGCGAACCCGAGCTCGTGCGAGCGGTAGGCGGGATTGATGTTGACCAGCGTGGCTCCGGCCCGCGCCGTGCCCATGTGCATCATCACCCACTCGATGCAGTTGGTCGACCAGAGTCCGACGCGGTCGCCCTTCCGGATGCCGAGCGAGTACAGGCCCCGCGCCACGCGGTCGGCCTCGCGGCTCAGCTCGGCCCAGGTAAAGCGCTTGCCCTGGTGCATCGAAGCAACGGCCAACTGGTCTGGAAACCGGCTAGCCGTTTGGGTAAGCAGATCGCCAATCGTGATCTCAAGCAGCGGCCGTTCCGGTCCGCGCGCGTAGCTCTGGGTAAGAAGGATTTCCTCAACAGGCATCGTGTGCCTTTCTCAGCCTTTAATTGCTTGAACAAAGAGGGATTTTACGCCGTCTGGAGGGGGGTGACGGTGTGACCGGATACACAGCGTGCAGCCCAGGATTAAAGGCGGATTCCGGCGCATATTCAGCCGTTCATGCCCTACACTGGTTTCGCCATGCGTCTCTTCGTAGGAATACCGCTTCCCGAGAAGCTCTCCGCCGAGATCGCCCGCCTCAGCGCACGCCTGCGCCGCTCGGGAAACGGCCTTCGCTGGACCGCGCCCGAGTCCTGGCACATCACCCTGCAGTTTCTCGGCAACACAACCGACAGCCAGTTCGAATGTGTGAAGCAGCAGCTCGCCGGGGTGCGCTCGCCTGTGGTTCCCGTCCACCTCGGCAACCTCGGAGTCTTTGAGCGCGCCGGAGTTTTTCTCATCGAAGTCGAGCCATCGCCCGAACTGGTTGCGCTCGCCAGGAAGGTCGTCGAATCTACGCAACCCTGCGGTTTCGCGCCCCAAGACCGCCCCTACCGCCCGCACATCACGCTGGCCCGAGCCAAACCCGAAGCCCGCCGCCAACTGCGCGACCTTAAAGCGCAGGCCCAGTCAGCGCCGCATCTATCGGCGTTTAAAGCCGATGAGTTCCTGCTCTACGAGAGCCACCTCGGCACCGGGGCGCAAAGTACGAAGTTCGTGGAAGGTATGCGATGGAGCGGAGCTAGCGGTTGGAAGCACTAAAAAGAGATGGCGCGGGCATTTGGCATATACTTCCCACAAATGCCCTCGCTCTATCTTCACCGCATTGGCTGTTACAAACGCTACACAGGCGCGCTGGCTGCGGTTCTGGCACTTGCTCCCACGCTCTTCAGCCAGACCACGGCTGCCGATCTACCCGCCAATTGTTCGGCGTACGATTCGGCTACGCTGCCCGTAGAGGCTGAAAAGGTTGTCGCCCCGAAGGTGTTTCCAACCTGCGACTCCTACCGTTCCTATCGCGGCATTGGCCGGCCGGTGAATTACTCCAAAGCTCGAGCCTGCGCATGGCAGGAGCGGGCCGCGCTGCAGACTGGCCTCGATAAATACCCAGAGGAATATCGAGCATGGATTGTAGGAGGATCGCTGATCCTCGCCGACATGTACTACAACGGCGCTG
This sequence comes from uncultured Acidobacteriaceae bacterium, assembly GCA_903842065.1. Taxonomy (GTDB): domain Bacteria; phylum Acidobacteriota; class Terriglobia; order Terriglobales; family Acidobacteriaceae; genus Telmatobacter. The sequence continues at coordinate 7,798 of CAIMKZ010000026.1, forward strand.
GAGTCAAGCGCGACATTCCGCTGGCTCTACATTTTGCGTGCGAATCCGACAATCAAATGGCTCAGTTAGCCCTGAAATATATCCCGAAACTCGACACAAAACTTCCAGGAAAGGAGCCTTTCGAGTTCTGCGATTATGCAGCTACAACGATAACGATGAACTACTGTTTCAGCTACGCCAACGAAATAGGGGAGGACCATCTCAATCGTTATTACAACTCCGTGAAGGCTTCTATGCCAGCAGATCAGAAGGCAGCCTTCGAGAAACTTCTAGCCGCAAAAGTCGCCTATATCAAGGTCCATGCCAAAGAAGTCGATCAAGGCGGTACGATTCGCGGCATCCGAACCATGAGCTCGATGAACATCCTCGAAGATCTCTTCCGCACCGATGTGGTTCACAACGAGCGTAAGCAGTTTCCGGCGCTGAGTCCTGCACAGATTGCATCGGCAGACGGATTACTGCGGCGAGAGTTTGAGAATTTGCACAAGAGCCTTGCGGCTCAGACGAAGGAAGACATAAACATCGGCGCGGTCTCTGCGGAGAATCTCTCCAAGGTAGAAAAGGCCTGGGAAAGCTATCGCGATGCATGGGCCGCATTTGCTCGCCTTCGCTACCCGGCATCCGCCGATGCAATCCGCGCCAAAGTCACGCGCGACCGCTACCGGCTACTGAAGACGATCTACTCCTACAGCAAGCCACCGCGCTAACCCCGCCAGCTTGCTGCGTGATTTCATAGATGTGGCCGGGCGTCGAGCGGCCGGTTTGGATCCAGTCGATGACGGTCAGCTTTTCATGAAATTTCGCGCGCAGGACAACCTACGTGATTTTAGCGAAGCGGTGTGTGGCTTCTTCAACGTTGGCTCGGCTGTTGAATGCGCTCAAACGGAAATACCCTTCCCCGCAGGTCCCGAATCCGCTTCCTGGGGTTCCTACCAAGTGAGCTTCGTGCAGCAGTTTGTCGAAGAAGTCCCAACTGCTCAAACCGCCGGGGGTCTTTAGCCACACGTAGGGTGCGTTGATGCCGCCGTAGGCTTGTATCCCCAGCTTCGTGAGTGCTTCACGCACCAGCCTGGCGTTGGTGAGGTAAAACTCGATGGTTTCCCGGGTCTGCCGCTTGCCTTCCGGCGAGTAAATCGCCTCCGCGCCACGCTGAACGGGATAAGAGACGCCATTGAACTTAGTGCAGTGCCGTCGATTCCACAGCGGATGAATCGCAGCTTCGCGGCCATCCTGTGTCTTTGCCTTGAGACCTTTCGGAATGACGGTGAAGGCACACCGAACACCAGTGAAGCCGGCTGTCTTGCTGAAACTGCGGAACTCGAGCGCGACCTCTCTTGCGCCTTCAATTTCAAAGATTGAATGCGGAATGGACGGGTCGGTAATGTATGCCTCATAGGCGGCGTCGTACAGAATGATCGAGCCGTTCTCGCGCGCATAATCGACCCAGCGTTTCAGCATCTCCTTCGTTGCAACCATGCCGGTCGGGTTATTTGGATAGCATAGGTAGATCAGATCGACGCGCTGCCTGGGAAGCTCAGGGACGAAATTGTTCTCCGCTGTAGCCGGAAGATAAACCAATCCGCCGTAGCGGCCGGAGGCGTCTGCCGGGCCGGTGTGGCCGGCCATCACATTGGTATCCACGTACACCGGGTAAACAGGGTCCTGGACTGCGACGACGTTATTCGCTCCGAATACATCCAGAATATTTGCCACATCGCACTTAGACCCGTCGGAGACGAAGATCTCATCCGCGTCAATGTCGATTCCACGAGACCGATAGTCGTTTTTGGCGATGGCTTCGCGCAGAAAGTCGTAGCCCTGCTCGGGGCCATAGCCGCGGAACGACGACCGGACGGCCATTTCATCGACGGCTGCATGCATGGCTTGAATCACCGCGGGGCCAAGCGGTTCGGTAACATCCCCAATACCCAATCGGATAATCTTCGCAGAGGGGTTTTCGTCGCTAAATTGCTTCACGCGGCGGGCAATTTCGACAAACAAGTAACCGGCATTCAGCTTGAGATAGTTGTCATTGATATATGTCATCTTCGGTCATTCCCTTTTCGTGGGTTTACTAACTCGGATTCGATCGTTGAGCCTCGCCAAATAACATCACGCGCCTCAAAATACCATCGCTTTCATCGAACCTGATCGGTGCGACGCCTCCCGGCATTCGAACATCGACGGTCTTCGCATCCACGAGTCCAAGAGACCTTGCCGCACTCGCGACGGCCGTTGCGCTGCTTCCGGAGGACAATGTAGGTCCCTCGCCACGCTCGAAAACCCGCGCGGCAATGGAATCCGGACCAAGGATGGCGGCCCATTGAAGATTGATTCCCTTCTTGCACGGACGTCCTTCGCCTCGCACCCCATCGCTTTCGGTACTATTTGCAATGGCGGTCAGACGGGGCATCCATGCCTGCGATCCGATTTGCTCCATCGCAGGCAAGAGGCTCTGGTCTTTCAGGAAAGTTACACAATGCGGATTTCCAACATTTACGAACTGGCTCGACGACCACGACGCTTCGATCTGTTCGAGAGCGAAGACACGAGAGGTACTGTGACCTTCGAACTCGGATACGCCGACGTAGTCGGGAGACGCACCGACCGCGGAGAGTCCGACGGTTGGGACGCCCATGTCGATCCAGAATCCGCTCCGTCCGTCCCGCACTGCCGCTTCAATCCGAGCCTCGACCCATGGGGTCAAAGGATTGTCATGATGGATGCGCACAACGAAAGCATCCATGCGATTGGCCTGTCCGGTGTCAACCAGGAACTGGGAGAAAATCGTCAGACCGTTCCCGCTGCGCTCAGCAAGCGTGCCGTCTGTATTGACGATCAGCATGCTGAAGCGGCGGCCCTGAGCATGGTTGTGGCTTGTTGGGGTGTCTAAGACGTTCTCATCGGGGAATGGTCCGACCAGTAATCCGTCCGATAGAAATCTCTTGCCCTCAGTGCCGTTCGGCCGGCGGCAGATGTTTTCGATGGCGCGAGAAGCCCATTGAGCGCGCGACATGGCGGCCTCAGCGGCTGAGAGAGGTATCTCGGCGAACCGGCCAATACTCTCTGGAGAAGCGACAAAGTATGTATTGCCCCGGGCATCGTAGAAGTCTGCCATCTTCACTCTCTGTGTTTTCATTTTACATGACAAGAATTTATACTTAGCATTCGGGCGCGAGCCATACAGACGATATGCAAAGGCCAATTCAGAGATGACCATAGACACCATAAAGACACTGCCATTTGACGAATCAAAAGTCCGCGAAATCATTCGCCAATATCCGACGCCGTTTTACCTCTACGACGAGAAGGGCATTCGTGAGAATGCGAGGCGATTGAATGCCGCATTCGGGTGGTGCGACGGATTCAAGGAGTACTTCGCGGTCAAAGCGACGCCCAATCCTTACATCCTCAAGATCGCGAAGGAGGAGGGCTTTGGCGCCGACTGCTCGAGTATGCCGGAGTTGGAGCTGGCCGAGCGAGCCGGCATCACCGGCGAAAACATCATGTTCACCTCGAACGACACGCCTGCCGCGGAGTACGTGCGAGCCAAAGCGCTGGGCGCTATTTTCAACATCGATGACATTTCGCATTTACCGTATGTCGAGGAGCATGCCGGGGGATTGCCCGATCTGATTTGCTTTCGCTACAACCCGGGATCGCTGCGCAGCGGCAACTCCATCATCGGCGAACCGCAGCAGGCAAAGTACGGACTCACGCGTCCTCAACTCTTTGAGGCGTACGCCATGGCCCGGAAGAAAGGATGCAAGCGGTTCGGGTTGCACACCATGGTCGCTTCCAACGAACTGGACATGGAGTTCTTTGTCGAAACGGCACGCATGCTCTTCGATTTGGCCGTCGATCTGGATAAGGAACTCGGCATTCGGCTGGAGTTTGTCAATCTGGGCGGAGGAATCGGCATCCCGTACTGGCCGGACGATAAGGCCGTCAACCTGGAAGCGCTCGGCCAGGCCGTGAAGGCGCTCTACGAGGAACGCATCCGGCCGGCAGGGTTGCATCCTCTGCGAATTTACATGGAGAATGGGCGCTGCATCACCGGCCCGTACGGGTTTCTGGTGACACAAGCCATACATGAGAAACACACCTACAAGAACTACGTCGGTGTGGATGCCTGCATGTCGAACCTGATGCGTCCGGGCATGTACTACAAACCGGGGCAGCGCAGCGGCTATCACCACATCACCGTTCTCGGCAAGGAACAGACTATCGCCGACTCGATGGTTGACGTGGTCGGAGCGCTTTGCGAGAACAATGACAAGTTCGCCATTGACCGGATGCTGCCGCGCGTGGAAGTTGGGGATATTCTCGTGATACACGATGCTGGCGCGCATGGCCATGCCATGGGGTTCCAGTACAACGGCAAGCTGCGAAGCGCCGAACTGTTGCTGCGTGAAGATGGCACGGTCGAGCAGATTCGCCGCGCCGAGACGATTGACGACTATTTCGCAACGCTGGACTTTTCCAGGCTGTAGGATTCGGCTATCGTCCGGTATTGTCCGCAAACTCGATACAACCTAGGCACAGAGGCGGCGATCGTGGATCTCAGCTTGCTCTGCGCGCAACTGCCAACCAGCGCATGCGTGTCCACCTCCGAGTTTTTCAATTCGGAGGCGCGTGCTACCTGTATTCGAGGACTGGAATAGGCAGGCCGTACGCCGCGTGGGCAGGGATCGCGTGTACCTGCACGGCATCCTTCGCCTGATTCCCGATCAACTGGAGCCGAAAGATGTTCTTCCCCGAGGGGATCATCGACAGGGGAATCGGTGGTCCGCCGCTCCTGCCCCGCATGCCCTTCTGCTCCAGCCACAAGCTCAATCGGTGGTCGCGTATCTCCGCGCGGCCGCTCCAGAAATCAGGCGAGAGCCAGCACTGTATGCGCAGATGATCGATCTGCAACTCGACCTCCGCTGCGTCGCGGGCAAAGTAGCGGTCGGCGTTGGCCGCACCCACTTCCAGCCCGATCAGTTCGTGTCCGACGCATTGTGTCTTGACTACCATTCCGCACTTCCATTCCACGTTCCAGAGTGCTGCTCGGCTTGCGCTGGAGCAAGTGTAGGCGGCGGCTTTAGGCCTCGATCAAAAAATCAAAATGAGAAACCTCCCACGTTTCCCTTAATGGCAGTTCGAGTCGCCGGAATCCCAAAATGGATGCCGCAAAATCCCCTTTATATACTGGATGTATGACGAAATCCCCGGTATGCGGCTTCAAACTCGAACGAGCGGCGCGTGCCCGGGGATTTATGCGTATCGCCGGGGTCGACGAAGTAGGCCGCGGACCGATGTTCGGGCCCGTCGTCGCCGCTGCCGTCATACTGCCCATCGACTGCCATCTCCCCGGCCTCACCGACTCAAAAAAACTCAGCGAGAAGCTGCGCAACGAGTTCGAGACCGAGATTCTGCGCAGCGCCGTAGCCTGGTCGGTGGCTTCCGTCGATGTCGAGACCATCGACCGCATCAACATCCGCGAGGCCTCGCTGCTGGCCATGAAGATGGCCGTCGAAAAACTTGTGCTCGGCCCCGACTACCTGCTCATCGACGGCCGCGACTTGATCGACTGGCCCTGCGAGCAGCAGGCCGTCGTCAAAGGCGACGCCACAGCCAAGTCCATCGCCGCCGCCAGCGTGCTCGCCAAGGTCCACCGCGACCGCATGATGGTCGAACTCGATCAGGTCTATCCCGGCTACGGAATCGCCCGCCACAAGGGCTATTGTTCTGCCGAGCACTTTGCCGCGCTCAAACGCCTCGGCCCCACGCCGCAGCACCGCAAGAGCTTCGCGCCCGTCGCCCAGACCGTACTCCAGTTTGAGTAGAACAGCAGAGTTAGCCTGACTTTGCTACTGCGGCTGTGGCTTTCTTCTGTTTCTGCCACCACGCCAGCACTGGCCGTGACACCAGCAGCACCGCCACAACCACCGTCATCGCCAGCGGAGTCCGTACCCCCGGCTTTACCTGCCACCAGTAATGCACGATTCCCGCGACGACTGCCACATAGACCAGACTGTGCAGCCGATTCCATCTCCGCCCGCCGAGTTTACGAATCGCCCACTGTGTCGAAGTCGCTGCGAGCAGCACAAGCAGCACCCATGCCAACATCCCGGCCGTAACATAGCGCCGTTTTACAACGTCTGCGGCCATCGCCGCCGGGTCCAGATTCGCATAGAGCGCGGCCCAGCAGAGCAGATGCAGCGTGGCGTAGAAGAATGCGAACAGCCCGATTAGCCTCCGGAACTTGACGAGCCAGCTCAGCCGCGGCCAGAGCCTGCGCAGCGGCGTGATTGCCAGCGATATCGCCAGCAGCCGCAGCGCCGTACGTCCTGTGGCAAAAGCGATCGTGTGCGTCTGGTCCGCGCCCAGGTTGTTCGTCACCACTCCCCAAACCAGCCACGCCAGCGGCGCCAGGCACGCGAGCCATGCGAGTGTCTTCAGCGATATGAGTGTTGTCCGATTCATTCAATTCCTGTAACAAGCGGATTTCTAACACCGCTAACTCCACCAGCACCGCTAACTCCGCCTCAGAAATTCCTCTTCAAATCCATCCCAGAATACAGTGACCCAACCTGATCCGCGTACCCGTTCAACATCAGCGTAGCCTTGTGCTGCGCGTAGAAGGGCTGCCCGATCCGCCGCTCCGTCTTCTGGCTCCAGCGCGGGTGATCCACATTCGGATTCACATTTGAGTAGAACCCGTACTCGCCAGGCGCCATGTCGTTCCACGTGGTCGACGGCATCTTGTCTGTCAATCGAATCGTCACAATCGACTTGGCCGACTTGAACCCGTACTTCCACGGCACCACCACGCGCATCGGCGCTCCGTTCTGGTTGGCCAGCGTCTCGCCGTACATCCCGAAAGTCAGCAGCGTCAGCGGGTGCATCGCCTCGTCCATGCGCAGTCCCTCGGAGTACGGCCAGCTGATGCTGCTCTGGCTCATCCACGCGCCCTCCACCTTCGCGTCAAAGTAAGAGAGAAACTGCACGTACATCGCCGTCGAAAGCGGGTTGCACTGCTTGATCAGTTCGCTGAGCGAATAGCCCACCCACGGAATCACCATGCTCCACGCCTCGACGCAGCGGTGCCGGTACACTCGATCTTCGAGCGGGCGCAGCTTGAGCAGCGCGTCAATGTCGAAGGTCAGCGGCTTGGCCACCTTGCCCTCAATCTTCACCGTCCACGGCCGCGTGGGCAGCCTGCCTGCGTTCTTCGCCGGCTGATCCTTGTCCACTCCAAACTCGTAGTAGTTGTTGTAAGTGGTCGCGTCCGTGTAGCTGGTTAGTTGCTCGCCGGTCGTTGTCAGCTGCGAGGGAACAGTCTGCAACTTCGTTCCCGCCCTGACCGTTTGCGGCGATAGAAACTCCGCCACACGCTCAGCGCCAAGCGCCGCCGCACCCGCCAGAGCCGCGCCTTTCAGCAGCTTCCTGCGGCTCATGAACTTGCGATAGTCCGACAGGGAAGTGATCTCAGCCGAAGCAATGTCAGCCGGCTTGCCGATGAGCATAAACATACCTCCGCCGCGCGAGGTGTGCGGCTAGAGTATTAGACACTTAGGCGACGGGTTCGCTTCAGTTATTTCTCCCGCTCAGCACTTCTCGATCTCTTCGGCGGCGCGGTCCAGAATTCCGGCGATCGAGCGTATCTGCCCGTCGCTCAGCTCGCTCGACCCGCTCTTGAGCTTCAGCGCCAGCTTCAAATTCTCGATGGCGCGAACAAGTTGCGGATTCTCGGTCCGCTTGTGGCGTTCGGCGGCATGAGACATGCGCGCGAAGATTTTTTCGAGAATGGGTTTGTTGAGCTTGAGGAAGGCCTTGCCCTGCGGCGTGACTGAGTAGAGATTTTTGCCCTCGCTATTGGTTTCGCTCGTGGCGTAACCCAGCTCCTCAAGCGCGGCAAGCGTCGGATACACAATGCCAGGGCTGGGAGCGTACGCTCCTTGTACGCGCTCCTCGATGGCCTTGATCAACTCGTACCCGTATGTTGGCTTCTCTGCCAGCAGCGCTAGCAGCACATAACGAATATCGCCGTGGCCAAAGAGCCTCTTGCCACCTTCGCCGTGCAACCCCCTGCCGCCGCGCTCGAGTGCGTGCCTGCCTTCGCCGTGCCTGCCCACGTGGTCCTTTTGTCCTCTCATACCGTCCTCTCTGGCTTGGGCCTGCCGCTCTTCAGGCAGATCGATTCCGTGCACTCGCGGCAGTTGCCGGTACACACTCCGGCAGACTGCGGCGGCGCGATGTTTTCGGTGCCTGCGGACTCCGCTGGCGTCGCGAGGCCGGTGCTCTCTCCCTGGCGGCGCGGATGGTGTCCATGATGCCGCCCGCCAAAAAATCCGCCGCCATGATGCCCGCCCGCGTGATGTCCCGAGCCGTGGTGCCCATGATGCCCATGTCCGCGATGCTCAAAGATAAACGCAACCTCGCCCGCTGCGGCCAACGCTGGCACAAGCGATTCGCTCCGCGTCTGCAATCTCCCATTCAGAAGCGTGGCCACGCAAAGTGTCAGCAGATAGCCGAGGATCGCGCTCGTCCGGTCATGGCCGTCGTAGAAGGTTGCGCGGGACAAGACCAACAGGGCAATGCCGCTGGTCACAATCACAGCGGAGAACATCCAGCGCGACCAGGCAGATCTCTCAGGAACGCGGCCGCTGCGCAGGCAATTCAGAACCTCAACAGGGAATAGAAGCGCTGCCGTTACACCGCGGGCCGCAAGCCCCGGCACTTTGCCGAGCAGTTCCCGGCGGTAATTCTCGTCCGGGAATCCGGGACCGGCGAACCGGCTGGTTGCGATTTGACATGTTTCGATAGTATTCAGATACATCATAAAATTAGATATATCAAAATAGAATCTAAGTGTCAAACAATCGGATTCCCATTACCCGGATATCTCTCGGCTCGCAAACGGCCACTCGCTCAACCGCCACGCGCGGATCAGATAGATTCCGGTACCCGACACGCCGATCGCCGCCGCTGAAACCAGCCCCATGAGCGAATCCGAACGCATGACGACGATGTACAAAAATCCGCAGATCGCCACAATCGGCGGCAGGGGATAGAGAGGCACTTTGAACGGCCGTTCGAGTTCCGGCCGCGTCCGTCTCAGCCACATCAGCCCAAACTGCTGCAAGAAAAACTGAAGCAGGATGCGCGTGACCACCAGCATCGTTATAACCTGTGTCAGCGTGAAGAAGCAGAAGCACGTAGCCACCACGCCCAGCGCCACCAGCGACCGGTGTGGGATGTTGTGCTTCGGATGCACCGCCGCCAGGAACCGGAAGTAGTTGCCGTCGCGCGCCGCGGCAAAAGGCACGCGCGAGTAGCCAAGCAGCAGCGAGAAGACGCTGGCAAAGGCCGTCCACATAATCAGCGCGGCGATCAGCGCCCCGGCCCAGTGTCCAAAGGCCGACCCGGCGATGTTTGCAACCAGCCTTACCCGGCTCGCCGCGCTCTCGGCAGTGTGCGCCGCCGCGTCGTGGAACGAGGGCAGCGCCGCCATGTTCATCAGCAGATAAAACACGCTTACCACGACAACCGAAATCAAAATCGCCCGCGGAATATTCTTGTTCGGCTCGCGAACCTCGCTGCCCAGAAAGCAGATGTTGTAGTAGCCCCAGTAGTCGTAGGTCGCAATCAGCGTGGCGTGTGCAAGGCCCGCCACAGCCAGCGGTAGAGCCAGTGTGGGCGAGGGCGGCATGTGCCATCCGTCTGTAAGCGCGGCATGGCCGAAGCCCGACGCAATCACGCCAACAATCGCAGCCATCACTCCCGCAAACAGCACCCAGGCCAGCCGCGTTACAGCGCTCAGGTTCCGGTAGAGCAGGGCAGTCACCAACAGGCAGGCAATCGCCGCTGCAAAGCTCGACCAGTGCAGCCCCGGCAGCGCGGCCAGCGGCGCAGAGTCGAGCTGCGGCCAGAAGTAGCCGAGAAAGCTCGCCAGTCCGATGCAGCCCGAAGCGATCGAAAGCGGCGCGGAAAAGCTCAACTGCCAGACGTAGAGAAAGCCCAGCCAGTTGCCAGGGCCTTTGGGTCCGTAGATCTCGCGCAAAAACGCATAGGAGCCGCCCGCGCGCGGAAAGGCCGCGCCCAGCTCCGCCCACACCAGGCTGTCGGCGATAGCGATAACCGCGCCCAGCACCCACGCCCACACCGACAACCGCGCACCTGCGGCGGCAATGATCAACGGCAGGGTGATGAACGGACCCACGCCGATCATCTCCAGCATATTGAACAAAATCGCCGAGCGCAGGCCGATGCGCCGCTCGAGCGGGGGTCCGTCAGATGTTGTGGTTTGAGGAATCATTGAGGCAACTGTGCTGCCCGGATTGTACACTGCGAAGTGATGATGTCTCTTCCTATGCAGCGTCAAAAGTCTCTTCTTCTTGCTGTGCCGGCGGCGATCGTGGTCGGCGTAGTGCTGCTCGCTGGCGCCGTACATATGAGCGCTCAGAGCCCGCAGGATCAACTGCGCGCGGTTCCGCTCCCCGAGCCTTCGATGTACGCACTGCCTCTGGCCGAAGATCGCGGACAGGCCGAGCTCGAACAGGCGCTCAAGCGGCTCAGCACAACGGCCAGCGTGCTCTACATCGTCGCTCACCCCGACGACGAAGACGGGCCGCTCATGACGTATCTCTCGCGCGGCAATGGCGCGCGTGTCACCATGCTCACGCTCACCCGCGGTGAGGGCGGCCAGAACGCCATGTCCGCCGAACGTGACGACGCCATGGGCCTCATCCGCACCCAGGAACTGCTCAAGTCCGGCCAGTTCTACAACTCCGGCCAGCTCTGGGGCACCGAGGTTGACTTCGGCTTCTCGAAGACGCAGGAGGAGGCCTTCAAGAACTGGGGCCACGAGCGCGTACTCTACGATGCCGTGCTCGCCGTCCGCAAGACCCGGCCGCAGATCATCGTCGCCGGCTTCGTCGGCGGCATCACCGACGGCCACGGCCAGCACCAGGTCTCGGGAGAGATCGCGCAGGAGGCCTTCAAGGCCGCGGCCGATCCAAAGGTCTTTCCCGATCAGTTGAAGGACGGCATCGAACCCTGGCAGGCGCAGGCCGTCTACTCGCGTTCTCCGTTCGCGCGCATCACCGCGCAGGGCATGTTCGACTACGCCACCGGAAAATGGGCTCCGGCGCGCTTTCACAACTACATCACCGGCGAGTGGACTGAGGGTGCAATCTCAACCGACGTCTCCGTGCCAACCGGACAGTGGGATCCGATCCTCGGTCGCACCTACATGCAGATCGCGCGCGAGGGCTGGGGCATGCAGAAGTCGCAGAACGGCGGCGGAAGCCCGGTACTCAGCGGCCCGGCCGAGGGCGAGTACCATCTCTGGGGCGTTGCGCAGCAGGCACAGCAGGTGCCCGGCGCAATCGTCGATGAGACCACGCTCTTCTACAATCCACGTGTCAATATAGACACCAGCCTCAACGGCCTCGCTAAGCTTGCTGGAGGAGTCGCTCCCGCATGGCTAACCGATGCTCTGAAGCAGATCGCCTCCGGCCTAGAAGCCGCCGGCGCGAATCCCTCCAGCGTTGAAGGCGCGCAGAAGCTTGTTCCTGCTTATAAGGCGACGCTCGAACTCTACGCGCGCGTACAGTCGAGCGACCTAAACGAAAAGGCCAAAGCCGATCTCGCCTTCGAACTCGGCGCAAAGATTGATGCGTTCCAGATCGCTTTCAAGGATCTCCTCGGCCTCGACCTGATCGCGTTTACAACCAGGCAGCGCGAAGGCCAGGGCGGTGGCGGCAATCGCGGAGCGTCAGCAGACGAGTCCCCGCGCAGCGTAACGCCGGGCCAGTCCTTCAGCGTCCGTGCTCACACCGCCAATGCGCTCAGCGCCGCAAAGCTAGAGCGCGTCTGGCTGGTGAGCAAAGACGGCTCGTCGTGGAAGTCCGACGGCGGCTTGAAGCAACCCTCCAGCGCAACGGCCAGCGACGCGGTCTTTCAAGTCGAAGCTGCTGCCGACGCCGACCCCACCGCGCCCTACTTCACCCGCAATTCCAAAGAGCAGCCTTTCTTCGACATCTCGAACGCCGCCATGCGCCTGCGCTCCTTCGTGCCCTTTCCGCTCGAAGCCTGGGCGGAGTTCTCCTTCAACGGCGTCCCCATTCGCATCGGCGGTGTAGTGCAAACCCTCCAGCGCGTCACCGGGCCGGGCGGCATCTATGAGCCGCTTGTCGTTACTCCTGCAGTAGGTGTTCGCGCTGAACCCGAAGCAAAGCTGCTGCCTGCCGATGGATCTCCGCTCGCAGTCAAAGTTACGGTACAGACTGTTGGCGCGGCTGAGGGAACCGTCTCGCTCAAGTTGCCCCAGGGCTGGACCGCTGAGCCTGCCGAAGCGCACTTTGCCCGCAAGACAGCAGGCGACACAGAGCCGATCGAGTTCCGCGTCAAGCCCTCAGGCGCGGGCGTTGGAGCGTACACCATCCAGGCCGTCGCGCAGTCCGGTGGCAAGCGCTACACCCAGGGCTGGCACAATGCAGTCTATGCTGGGCTGCCCGCTTACAACCAATACAAGCCCGCAGAAGTGCGTACGCGCAAGGTCGACGCAAAGCTCACGCCGAATCTCAAAGTCGCCTACGTGATGGGCCCCGGCGATGCCGTGCCCGAAGCGATTACCGAGCTGGGCGTTGTGCCTCATCTGCTCACCCCAGACGAGCTGCGCTTAGCCGATCTCTCCCAGTGGAGCACCATCGTCGTCGGCATCCGCGCTTACTCCACGCGCCCAGAACTCTCCATGGCGCAGCCGCGGCTCGATGCATACGTGCGCGCCGGCGGCACGCTCGTCGTCCAGTATCAGAGCCAGACATTCCCCGCGCCATTGCCTCTCGCCATGGGGCAGACGCCCGAGCGAGTAGTCGATGAGACAACTCCGGTCAAGCTGCTCGTGCCTTCTGACCCGCTGCTGAGCTGGCCAAACAAAATCACCACCGCCGACTTCGACAGTTGGTACGAGGAGCGCGGTCACTCCTTCCTCGACAGTTGGGACCCCGGATACACGGCGCTTACCGAGACCGCCGACCCCGGTCAGGACCCGCAGCGCGGCGGGCTCATCGTGACTCATCCCGGCAAGGGAACCTATATATACGTCGCATACGCACTCCACCTTCAAACGCCTGAGTTAGTGCCGGGAGCGTATCGCTTACTCGCCAATCTGCTAAGCGCAGGCCACCAGGCCGCTAAGCGATAATAGCCCGCCGGAATCTCTCGTGGATCGCAACCAACGGCCCGCCTCTCAAGCGGGCCGTATGAATATTTGCTTGCCGCCCGGTTAAAGGACGATGAATTTGTCTGATTCGCTGGGTGTTAATGGCGCAGTGCCTGCCGAGCTCTTCCTCCGTTCGTCAAATATTCACATTACTTTGAGACTCTCGTGATGGAAACAAAAGCAGAGCCCTGCAAAGACGATCCCGAGACGGGGATGAGTTGCTGAGGTTCAACTGACATTCATTCAAACTTCATCGCAACTTCAAATTTGCACGAGAGAGAGAGACCACATGAGACTTACTGTGAAAGCGGCAGCGGCGGTGGTACTGGCCGTGTGCCTGTCCGGCACCAGTGCTTCCGTAGCCGATGCAGCGCCTGCGCCAAAGAAAGCGGCCAAAGTGAAGGCTCCTCCTCCACCTTCGGTAGAGGAACAGATCAACGCCCTGCGCCAGCAGCTTCAGGTCCAGATCGATAGCCTGAAGTCCGACCTGGCAGCAAAAGACGCAGCGCTTCGTCAGGCCCAGCAGGCGGCAACTCAAGCCCAGGCCGCCGCCGCCAAGGCCCAGCAGGCAGCCGACGCTCAGGCGCTGGCTGTTACCGCCAACGACAGCGCCGTCGCCACCCTGCAAGCCACAGTCGGTGACGTCAAGAACGCGCAGGCGCTTGCCATAGGCGATCTGGCCGATCAGACCGCGGCCATCCGCAAGTCGGCCGCAAGCCCCGACGCCATCAACTACAAGGGCATCGCCATCTCACCCTCCGGCAGCTTCCTGGCTACGGAATCCGTGTGGCGCAGCGGCGGCACCGGCGGCGATATCAACACCGCCATGACCGGCGTCCCCCTCCAGAACGCAGGTGCCTACAACCTCTCTGAGAACTTCTTCAGCGCACGCCAGACCCGCCTCGCTCTCAAGGCGACCGCAAAGCTCTCCAATCTCACCGCCACTGGCTACTACGAGGCGGACTTCCTCTCCTCCGGCACCACCTCCAACAACAACCAGTCCAACAGCTACACCCTGCGCCAGCGCGAACTCTGGGGCGACGTCAAGTTCAATAACGGCTGGGACTTCTCCGCCGGCACCGGCTGGTCGCTGATCGCCGAGAACGCCGCGGGTATCGTACGCGGCGGACAGGTCACGCCTTCCACCATCGACGCCCAGTACACCGCAGGTTTCGTGTGGGCCCGCCAGCCCAGCTTCCGCCTCGTCAAGAACGTCGGCCGCAAGGCATGGATCGGCGCAGCGATTGAAAACGCCGAGACCCTCAACCCCGCAGGCCAGAACCTGCCTGCCAGCATTCTGGTTGGTACCGGCGGCACCGGCGGCGGCCTCTACAACACCGGCGCAAACTACTCCTTTAACGTCAGCCCCGATTACGTCGTCAAGGCAGCTTTTGAGCCCGGCTGGGGCCACTGGGAAGTCTTCAACGTCGATCGCATCTTCCGCGATCGCATCTATCCTTCGAGCAGCGCCCCCTACAACGACTCGCAACTCGGTTACGGCTTCGGCGGCAGTGTACGCGGCCTCCTCGCCCAGAAGAAGGTCACCGTGGGTCTCAAGGGTATCTACGGCTTCGGCGTAGGACGCTACGGCAACTCCACCATCGCCGACGTCACCGTCCGCCCCTCCGGACAGCTCCAGCCGCTCAAGGCCTTCTCCGCGCTCAGCACCGTTGAGATCAACCCCAACCCCAAGCTCAACGTCTACATGAACTACGGTGGCGACTACATCTATCGCGACTTCGTTCTCAACGGAGCCACGCAGGTAGGCTACGGCACCACATCCGTGAACATGTCGGGCTGCAACACCGAGCCCGCATCGACCGCCGCCAACGCTACTGCCAACCCCGGCACCCCCGCAAACTGCGGCGCAAACAACAAGGACGTCCAGGAGTTCTCCGTCGGCTACTGGTACAACTTCCACAACAGCGCCAAGGGCCGCCTCCGCCAGGGCATCCAGTACAGCATGATCCGCCGCGACCTCTGGTCGGGCGCAGGTGGTACGGGCAACCCCAGCAACGGCGCGCACGGTGTCGACAACATGATCTTCACCTCGTTCCGTTACTACCTGCCGTAAACAGCAAGTCGGCAAGATGGCAGAAGGGCAGCCCAACCAGGCTGCCCTTCTGCCATTTGTACCCTACTCGTGCCTGTCATCCCGAGCCGGAGCGGGAAATCTGCGGTTGCGCTTTTTCAACTGCGGTATGACTCGTTCCTGCGAAAGGTCAGTGAAGCATCCCTGGCCTCACTGCTTCCGTGCGCGAGCGCTGCATTATTTCTACTCCCAGTGACCAAAGTCGCTTCTCCCGCCGTTCGCCCCGCCTACTCTCAAATTCGAGGAGATTCCCCCATGATCGCGCCAGAGACAACACTGCGAGCCATCGCTCTCGAACAGCCCGCCACCATTCGCGTCTTCGAGCGCTACCATCTCGATTACTGCTGTGGCGGCAGCCGAACCCTCGACGTCGCCTGCGCCGAGAAAGCCCTCAACACCGCTGAAGTCGTTCTCGCGCTCGAAGACGCCGCGGCCGGCACACGTCCCACTGAAGTGCATCCCCAGTCGATGACCACCACCCAGCTGGTCCGCCATATCGTCGAAACCCACCACAGCTTCGTCCGCACCGAACTGCCCCGTCTCGACACCCTGATGCGCAAGGTCGCCTCGGCGCACGGGGAGACGCATCCTGAAGTGATCGCGCTCAAGCGCAATCTTGCCCGCCTCAGCGAAGACCTTCAACTGCACCTGATGAAGGAGGAGCAGATCCTCTTCCCCTACATCGAAGGCCTCGAGCGCAGCCGCGCCGGTATGGGAGACGCGCCCCACGCCTGCTTCGGCACCATCGAAAGCCCCATCCGCATGATGCTCACCGAGCACGAGGAGGCCGCCGCGCTGCTCGAAGAGATGCGTGCCGCAACCAACGGCCTAACGCCCTGGCAGGGCGCCTGCCCCACAACCGTCGGACTCTATCACGGTCTGGTTGAATTCGAGCAGGATCTCCACCGCCACGTCCATCTTGAAAACAACCTGCTCTTTCCCCGCGCGCTTGAAGCCGAGCGGCAGATGCTGGCGGCGCGTTGAGCCAAAAGCGGGCTATAATCGCTTCTCAAGAGACCGCCTCCAGAGAAGGGAAACCAGGCCCATGAAACAAGCAGCGACAATCTTCCGGAGCTTCTGTGCCGGTTGCATGGTTCTCACCGCGACACTGTTGCTGGTCGCGGCCTCAAGCGCGCGGGCGCAGAACTGGAAGACCTATAGCTATTCCTCCGATGGTTTCAGCGCCGCTTTCCCGTCCGAACCCACGATACAGAAGAAAGACATTCCCACCTCTGCGGGAACCTTCGAGTTGCGTTCTTACGTGGTGCAGGATGGCGATTCGGTGCTGTTTGTGGGCGTCTGCGATTACGGCTCGGTGGTCGCGGGCAGAGAGCCGGATTCGGTGCTCGAAGGCTCTCAAAGCGGCGCGATCTCCAACATCAACGGCCACCTGATCACCGGGAAAAAGATCACCCTCGGTATCTACCACGGCGTGGAGTATGAGGCCGAAAACGACACCATGCACTTCTCCGCGCGCACCTACCTGGTGGGCACAACGCTTTACCAGACCCTGATCGCCTTGCCCAAAGAGAAGACGTATGCTTCAACTACGCGCTTTCTGGATTCCTTCCAGATCGTTGCCCGCACACAGAATTGACTCAACGGAATTGACTCAATCGACCGGCTTCGGCCAGCCTGTTGGCATCACCGCCAGCACCCGGCACCGATGCTTGTCCCCCGCCCCCCATCCGATCGGCAGCTCCGTGTCGATGCACACGCAGTCGCCGGCTTCCAGAACCTCTTCGACTCCGCCAGCTTCGAGGCGGAGTTTTCCTTCAAGAACATAAAACACACCCGACGTCTCGCTGCTCTGACTCAGCGTCGTCGCCGGAGCTTCCGGCTCAAATGAGATCAGCTGCGCGTTCAGGCGCGCGTAGTCGGCCGACAGAGGAGTCGAGCGGGCTGGTCTGCTGGTTCTGCCGAGCCCTTCCAGATGCGCCTTGCGCGTGATGGACAGGCTGTGCCGCGCTGGATCGGAGAAGAAGTGTCCAAGCCCGACCCCGTACACACGGCAGATGGTGGCCAGCGTCGGCAGCGTTGGGATCATGCGGTCGGTTTCCAGCTTCGAAAGCAGCGCCGTCGAGAGTCCCGTCTCGGCAGCCAGTCTCGAAAGCGTGAGCCGCTTGTTGGCGCGCAGCGAACGCAGCTTCAGACCGATTGAGTACGGTTCCAGGGACCATTGCGCTTTGGAGACGGTCTTGGCCATTTGCGGGCTCCGGGTTGCTGATTTTCGCATCCAGTGTACGTCGGCTCGGGTGAAATCGGTGAAGTCGATTACGAAAGTGTAGTGGTCGTACCCCGCCATACGCACTGTTCGCGACTTTATTCCCGTCAATTGATAGCAGGAAGCTCGACTCGGGCGGATAATATCTTCAAGTTTTCTATTGATAGGCTCCCTGCGAAAGTACAGGGAGCGGGCTGTGCTTTTCTCCCAGATTGGATAGATTGCGACGCCTCGGCAGGCCAGGGATGCGGCAATTCTTCGCATCCGCAGGCTGCATCGGCGCGGCGCAGATCGCGTTGGTTCGCATGGGAATTAGAGACACGCATGCGCCGGTGCAGCCGTCCCCCGGCTTTGGATCGAGAGGACTATACATCGATCCCGGTGGCCGCCTTCTTCGCGGAGAATCGGCGATCGATCTACCTGCCGACGAGGCAAGCGTACTGGCCGAACTGGTTGCCCATGCCGGCCACGTAGTGACTCATGCGCAGTTGCGCCGCGCCCTCGATGCGCGCAAGGCCACCTCCGCGGATATCGCCGCCATCGTACATCGTCTGCACGACCGGATCGGAGAAGCCGCCGGCATCGAGCCCATCTACAAGCGCGGATACCGTCTCCTCACCCAAATCCAGCCCCGGCATCCTGAGCGCCCCCGGATGGTCCCGAGACTCGCTGTTCTGCCTCTCACTGCCGGCCCGGGTGTCGCCGAGTACCTTGGCGAGGCGGTCGCTGAGGAGGCAATTCGACACCTCAAAACCTCTGGCGTGCTTGAAATCATGGAGCAGGACTCTGTCCTTACACTGGCACTGCTGCACGTCAATCCCGCGGACGTTGGCGAGGCCATCGCCGCCGATTGGGTTGTCAGCGGCTCGCTAATGGCGCTGCCCGGAAAGTGCCGCGTGCGCGTGAACCTGACCCGCGTGGCCGACAGAATGGTGCTGTGGTCTGAAGACCTGCTTGTCTCCGCCGAGCAATTCTTTTCCGCCGGCCTCGAACTGGCCGACCGCATCCTCACGCGTCTCGGCGGCGGAGTCGCCCTGGCGGCCTCACAAGAAGAGGTGAGTCCCCATCAGCAGGAGGCTTTCGACCTGCTCTGGCACGCCCGCAGCGAGTGGAGAAGCCTCGAGCGCCACCAGATGAGGGACGGACTTCAGCGGCTTCGCTGCGCCGTCGCTACCGCTCCGCTCTGGATGCCGGCGCGCATCGATCTCGTCAACCTCTGCGCGCACCAGGCCATATACGGGTTCATGGGGATGCGTGAGGCCGCCGAACTGATCCGTCTCACCGCCGCCGGAGCCCAAGATCACTCCAGCGAGATGCTGCTGCCCGCCCTCGGCTGGGTCTACCTCGTCGCCGACCGCAACCCTGTGGCGGCACACGCGGCCTTCTCCAGCTCCGCCCATCTGCCCCACGACCGATGGGTCACCAGGCTGCGCACAGACTATCTACTCAGTCTCAGCCGCCACAGCGAAGCCATCGAGATGCTCGAGCGCGCCATCCGCCTCGATCCCTGGTCCGCCAGCCTCCATGCAAGGCTCGCCTGGGCACTCCACCTCGCCGGCAGCAGGCCCCAAAGCATCGCTCAGGCCAACCTCGCGCTCTCGCGCTTTCCCGATCACTGCCTGGTGGGACTCTTCGGCGCTCTCATCCTCTCCGGCAACGGCAGCGCGGGCAAGGCGGCAGAGGTTGCCGCGGCGCTCGTCCGCAGATGCCCCTATCTAGACCTCGCCCTCAGCGCGGAGGCATGGGTGCTGGCCCGCGCCGGACGCAAAGACGAAGCCCGTGACGCCCTCGACCGCCTACACTGGCTCAGCCGCGAACGACACGTCCTGCGCGTCTTTGCCCCCGCCGCTCTCGTCGCCATGGGAGACTACTCAGCCGCCATCGACGAGCTCCGCACCGCCGACAGCCTCCGCTGCCCATGGTTCTTCCAGATCCTCGCCGACCCCAATCTCGCCCCGCTCAGAGAGATGGCGGAGTTCAGGGAACTGGCCGAGGCGCTGCCCGCTCCCCGGCTATCGGCCCTGCTGCCCCACGCCTGGGCCGATTGAGCGATGCCCCCCGGTTGGCCTCCAGCCCGGCTTCCTGTATACTGATCCAAGCGCCTTGAGCGCAGGGAAGTCCCTGTCTCTGGCACTGTTTGCGGGGTTCAATCCCCGGTTTTTTTCTGCACAACAGGACAACAAAATGCCCAAGTTGAAAACTCATTCGGGCGCGGCCAAGCGCTTCAGCAAGACTGGCACCGGCAAAATCAAGCGGGGCCACACGAAGACGCGGCACATCCTTACGTCGAAGTCGCCGAAGTTAAAGCGCAAGCTCGGTAAGAGCGCTATTGTCTCCGACGGCGATCACGCAAAGGTAGCGCGCATGATCCCTTACGCCTGAGCACTGCGTGCGGCAGCCTTTTGGGTGGCCGCGCGGAAAGCAGTGAAGGGGCTGCATTAGCCCCCCGCCGGTTGTGAAATGCGTTCGCGCTGGCGAGTGGAATCAGGCTTGAATTGAGCGTGTGAAGAGGCCTTACCTGCCTCCAGCCGCGTAACTCTTGAACGCAACAAAGGAGTAGCATATGCCTCGCGTAAAACGTGGGACTAAGAGGAAAGACCGGCGCAAAAAGATTCTTGAACGCGCAAGTGGTTATTTCCTAACAAAATCAAAGCTCTATCAGGCAGCTCAGGAAGCCGTCGAGCGCGGCCTCAAGTTCGCCTACAAGGGCCGTCGTGAGAAGAAGCGCCAGTTTCGTTCCCTCTGGATCGTCCGCATCGCAGCCGCTTGCAAGCTGAATGACACCAGCTACTCGCAGTTCGTCAGCGGCCTCAAGAAGGCCGGCATCGAACTCGACCGCAAGATCCTCTCCGACATCGCCATCAAGGATGCCGCAGGCTTCACCAATCTGGTCGCTCAGGCCAGCCAGGCCAACGCAGCCGCCAAGGCAGCACGCACCGCAGCCAAAGCCTAAGGCAACTCAGCAAATCGACGGCCCGGAGCAAATGCTCCGGGCCGTTCTGCGTTTACGGGCGTTTTACACTTCCATCTAGCCCACGAAAATGGGTGTCCCATCCTAAACGACGCTTTTGTACTTGTCGCAAGGGTGGGAAGGATCGACCTTCACCCTGCCACTCCTAACCCACCACAAATCTGGGTGCCCCAGGTCTCGATTTTGAGACTTGGGAATGATCAACCCTCACCCCGCCACTCCTAACACATCACAAATCTGGGTGCCCCAGGTCTCGATTTTGAGACTTGGGAATGATCAACCCTCACCCCGCCACTCCTAACACATCACAAATCTGGGTGCCCTAGGTCTCGATTTTGAGACCTGGGAATGATCAACC
>CAIMKZ010000027.1 GCA_903842065.1 uncultured Acidobacteriaceae bacterium
CCGGTCGGAGCCGCGAACAGCGACAGATCGTTGTACTGGGTCTGATAGATCTCGTTCGTGTTGAGCGAGTTCACCAAGCCGAAGCCGTCCTGGTAGATCGCCACGTTCGGGCCGGTGTCGTCCGTTGTCGAATTCGGGATGACTTGAGTGAAGGTAGCTGTGGAGAAGTTCCAGCACCAGCCGCCGACCCCGTCCACCACCAGGATCTGGGTTGGACTGTCGATGATGCTGCAGGGCCCGGAGCCCGTTGCGATCGTGCCGAGCAGGGTCGTGTTCCAGGAAGCGTCCACCGAATAAAGACCGTTGCCGCTCACCGCGTACATCAAACCGTTCTTGGCCGTGTACGTGGCGCGCACCGGCCCGGCACCCATCGCGGCCAGCGCTGTGGTGAGACCCGGACAGTTCAGCAACAACCCGATCACCGGGCCACGAGGCCCCGGCACCGTCTCGGGAAACAGATTGATGCACAGGTCCGTGCTGCTCGAAAGCGAACGGTCCTCGTTGAACGAGCTGAAGATAGGCGACTTCACCGCTTCACTCTATCCATTTCCACGGTTCGTACTGTCATTATATATATTGTACGTAGATGCCGCCCTCGAGACCACGGCGGTATCGTAGGGCGCCGGCGACTGCTTTATGTTGGTCCGCTTGATGTCACCCAGCGATTCGCGCGCTTCCAGAACCATCCAATCCGGCGGGTTTCCCTGCTTGAAATATGACCATGCCTTGAGCGCCAGGTTGTCGATGATCGCCTGAATGTAACCTGGTGGCAGACTAAAAGCTGTCGCCAGGTTAGCGATCGATTGCAGCTGCAGCCTCGCATCGAAATACACGGTATAGGCCAGCAACGGTAGCGGGAAGATGTTGATGATGCCGAGCGGAAACTGCGGATCATAAAACAGGGTATCCGGCAGGTCCGAGGTCTCATTGAGCAAGCCGATCGCGTTCCATTGGTCCTGCTCGATCACGTTTATCGGATAGCGGTTCTGGTTCACGTCGACGAGGTAAGCCGCGCCCGGGCCAGTCAGGATCGCGAGCGGCCGCGGCGCCGTGATGTCCGGTGAGCCGGTGGGCCCGATCGTGTAACTCTGCTTGTTCGCCACCAGCGGGAAAGACTGCTCGAGGTTGGCGTAGCAGGCCAGGCGCTGGTTGGACCAGCCATCTAGCATTTTCTGCATGATGTCCAGGCAGCGAGCGGAATCCGCGGCGTTGACAGACACGCCGGGCGCATACACCTTCATCTTCTCGAGGGTGCTCTGAATAACGCTCTGTCCTGTGTCGGCCACGGTGATCTCCTGTTATGCGGGGGCGGCCGCCTTGTGCTGTGCCTTGGCTTTCTTGGCTGGCACCGCTTTCTTCTTCGCCTTCACTTTCGGAGCTGCAGCCTCCCGGCTGGCCGCGTACTCGGCCATCTGGTCGACTGGCTTGCGCGCCGCGTCCGGCGCCGGCGGCGCTTCGACCAGGTCATCCTCGGTCGCGAGAATCGGCGCATCGGCCCAGCCAGGCCCCAGCGCCTTCTCCTCGGCCGCGGTCTTCACCACCACCGGGATCTGCGTTGCGTGATACTTCCACTTCGGGAAGGCCTGGAAATCCTGGCCGCTGAATGGCTGGGCATCGAGAATCGCCTGGTCGTAGGCTTGCGGATCCGGGTTGTTGGCCGGCCGATAGCCGCGCGAGGCGTAGAGCTTCTCCTGCTCGATATCGGTCACCGTGATGTCGGGCAGGCGCTCGGGCTGAGTGCACACCGTGTCGGGGGCGAAGAGGCCCTTGCCCTTGCCCTCGAGCTGCTTCCACACCGCCGGCGAGTGCTGTGGGTGCTTCATTACCTTGGGGTACTCGTTAAACTTGTTCATCGGGTCTCCTATGCTGCTGGGTTGAAATTGCCGTCAGTAATGTGGCCGTGCCAGCCGCAGCGGCCGCAGTTGATCGACGGCGTGAAGGTTGGCCTCTCTCGATTGCCGTTCCATCCCCACATCGGGATACCGCCGCTGCGCCTGAGCTCGCCGCCCTCGATAAGCAGGCCCGAACACCACCCCCGGCCGCGCGGGCAGATGAATCCGAATCGAGCTGGTTGTTGACCTGGTGGGCATGGCTTGTAGCTCAGCGTCAGGTACTCGACGCGGCCGTTCCTGTGGGCTCCCCCACGTCACTCGCGGCAGTCCCTGTAGTTTGGGCCTGATCACCGGTGGGCTGCTCCTCGGTCTGCGGCTCGGTCTTCTCGCCTTCAGCCTGGTTTGGTGACGCCGCAGCATCCTCAACCGCTTTGGCGATTGCAGCCATGGCCGCTTCCTGCTCGAGCACGCGCGCGGCCGCAGCGGCCTCGTGCTGCGCTTTCTGGGCCTGGTACTTCTCCCAGTCCGCCTTCAGCTGGGCGATCAGGCCATCGGGCAGCGCGGCGATCGTCCCGCCCTCGAGTTTGGTCACGCGCTCCTCGAGCGAGTCGACCTGCTTGATGGTCTGCTCCCACAGGGGCTTGGTGAGCTCCGGTAAGTGCAGGGTGGTGCTGATTGACTTCCAAAGTTCCGTGAGCTTGCTCATGCTACCTCCTGTTGCGGTGGTTGATGGGTTCCAGCGGTCGCCAGGTCAAGTGGAGCCCCGGAGACCGTGAGGGCTTTATCGCCGGCGCCGCTGGAAATCTTGACCCGTTTCAGCCAAGCACTTGGCCAATAGGTCACGTTGTTCTGCAGCGTGCTC
>CAIMKZ010000028.1 GCA_903842065.1 uncultured Acidobacteriaceae bacterium
GGGCGGCGAGCATCAACCAGGTGCAGTCAAACCTCGCTTTCTGTGATGCCACGAAAGTCACGACTTCGCCGTTGGCCTACGCCTGCCAGTTACCCGTAGCGCCGCTGGAGGCATACAAGCGTGGCAACACCTTTCTGCTCGCTGTAGACACGCTGTGTGCGACCGGGTGTTCGCTGAATATCGGGGGATTGGGGCCGATTGCAATCAAACAGTTTGATGGCGTGACGGACCCCAACGGCATGCTCGGGCCGGCACAGTGGCGATGGATCGTTTACGACGGGTCAGTCTTTCGATTTGATTAGGGGCTGCGATTGTGCGCTATCTTCAGTGCAACTTCGCGCGCGTGATCGCTTCGGCGATCCCATTCTTTCGCAAGTGTGGCTATCAGGAAGTCGGTGCGCTCAAGGCCGGCAAGCGCTACAGCACACAAGTGATGGTAAAATCTTCACTGATGCCACTGGCCGGGCGGATCGCGAGGCTGCTTGAAGGAAAACACACCACCAAAAAAGAGAGGCCGTCAGGGCGAAGGCGGCGGACCAAAGCCAAAGGTAATCACGGCTGATCAGGTGCGCGCGCTGAGCGCCATGCAGTGCACGCAGGAAGAGATCGCCTCCGTCTTCGGCTTGCAGCGCCGGCACTTTATTCAGCGCATGGAGAACGAGCCTGAATTACGCGAGGCATGGGAGACCGGGCAGGGTCAGGGTCGCATGAGCATCCGGCGCATGCAGTTTGACCTGCTCAAAGGCGGCAACGTCACGATGGCCATCTGGCTCGGCAAACAATACTTGGGTCAAACCGACCGCCTCTCGCACGGCGGAATTCCAGGGCAGCCCATTGAGGTAAAGAGTGAGTCAGCACGGGAAGCGCTCATTAGCAGAATCGTTAGCCTCAGAGAGCGACCAGTATCTGAGGGAACTGACGGAGGACTTGACGGAATCCCAGTGCAGGGAACTGCTCTATAGCTGGCGCGGCTTCTGGGCACGTCCGTCCCAAATTCTCCCCGGCACTCCAGGCGCGGGCGACCCCCGCAGCGATTGGCTGATATGGCTCATTAACGCCGGCCGCGGCTTCGGAAAGACTCGCACGGGAGCCGAGACTGTGCGTCAATGGGCTGAGCAGCCGAGCGAGCGAATCCTCATGATCGCGCCCACCGGAGCCGACGTCCGTGACACAATGATCGAGGGGCCGAGCGGTCTGCTGCAATGCTACCCGCCAGACGGTCGGCCAGTCTACGAGCCATCCAAGCGCCGCATAATCTTCCCTTCTGGTGCTGCCGGCATCCTTCGATCCGCCGACGAGCCAGAGCGCCTTCGTGGCCCGCAGTTCACAAAATTTTGGGCGGACGAGCTTTGCGCGTGGCGCTTCCTCGAAGAAGCCTGGGATCAGATTCAATTCGGATTCAGGGTCAAAAGCCCCCACGGGCGATTGCAGGGCGTCATTACGACGACGCCGAAACCGCTCAAGCTATACAAGTCAATCGTGGATGATCCGACGACCGTAGTAACTCGCGGATCGACATACGAAAACCGCTCGAATCTGGCCCCTAGCTTCTTTGATCGCGTCATCGCGCCGTATGAAGGGACGCGGCTCGGCCGCCAAGAGATCAACGCAGAGATCCTGACAGACACTCCCGGCGCGCTGTGGACGGCTGCGATGATTGAGCAGAGTCGCATCAAGCGAAGCGAGGTGCGATGGGATCTTCTGGTACGCACGGTGCTTGCAATCGATCCGGCCGTGACTGCGACCGATGGAGCAGACGAGACCGGAATGATCGTAGCGGGCATCGTGCGTTCGGGCCACGTCATTGTGTTCGACGATTTGTCTGGGCGCTGGACGCCACTCGAATGGGCTGATCGGGCAGTGGCTGTATTGAGGCATGGCCAATGGCCCGCCTCGCGGATCGTGGCGGAGGTAAACAACGGAGGCGATTTGGTCGAGCGCAACGTTCGCGGCGTGATGGCGAACGCGCCGTTCCAGAAGGTCTGGGCTAGTCACGGCAAACTCGTCCGCGCGGAACCGATTGCGGCGGCGTACGAGCGCGGAATGGTGCATCACATGGGAGTATTTTCAGATCTCGAATCGCAGATGACGACATACGTGCCAGGGCTTGGCCGGTCGCCAGATCGGATGGATGCGCTGGTGTACGCGATTACAGAACTGCTATTTCCTCAGCCTGTGGAGCAACGTGTGCAGATTGGTCGGACTGTGCAAATCAGCCCGATTTGATGCTGGGGTTCTCAGGTCTCGGATATCCGCATTGCACGGGTTCTAAATGCGCCATGACGCGCTCCCCCAGCACCATTAGCATATAGTACGGTTTGGTACTTGCGCAAATGCAATCGCTCGTGGTAGCCTACGGCGGAAAGTGAGCCTGTTAGCAAATGACGATCCAGACCAAAGACGGATTGACC
>CAIMKZ010000029.1 GCA_903842065.1 uncultured Acidobacteriaceae bacterium
CCGTGTGAAATATGGGTCCTGAAGTCATCCCTCCCCGCCCAAGCCCGTTTGTAACGTAATAGGTTACAAACCGACCGCGGTAAGATTCTGCCGCGAGGCGCGGCAGATGCCCTTTGAGCCTGCCTTGCGCCACTCGCTGGCGCTCGGTGCGATCCTGAAACTCAAGACCCAATGAGATGAAAGAACTCATATCACCAATTAGGCCGTTCAGTGATAAAGGGCCGGCAACTGCGTCCCCGCGAGGGGAGGTGGAGAGCAGCCGGCTGCTGGTCAGGTGGTCCGCAACGAAGGTGAAGCCCATCCAATGAGCCCCGATAACGAACAAACCGTGGAGCTGAGCCTTTCGAGCGAAGGCGAAGGCTGCCAGGACCGGCGGGGACAACCCGGGGAACCGGGCAACTGTCCAACGGCTACTACGCCGGTCAACGCCACGGCGGGGTCGGCGGGCGCGGAACGTATGACAAGGGTTGAGAGGTTAAGGGATGAGAGCTGCGGGGGCGGGCGTGAGAGCCCGACGGCGGGTGCAAGCGTTCAAGACGCGAGGCCCGAACCGGCCGCCGCAGCAGTCGGAGCGGCCCATAGTAGCGAGGAAGGCGGTAATGACGCCGGAGCGAAGGGGCCGTACTTGGTCGAAGGGAACAGCGCAGTCGAGGACGCGGTGATGGCCGCCAAGTGGTGGCTAAGAACACCGGAGAAAGTTCGGAAGCTGCAACGGACCCTCTACCGCAAGGCGAAGGCGAACAAGGCGTGGCGTGCATGGAGCCTCTATGGGGACTTATGCCGCCGCGATGTGCTGGAGGCCGCCTTGGTGGCGGTTGTGCGCAACGGTGGCAAGCCCGGAGCGGATGGCATCACGGTCGAGCAGGTCAACGTCGGCCGGGAGGCCATCCTGGATGAACTACAAACGCAGTTGCGCGAGAGGAGCTACCGGCCCAGTCCGGTGCTCCGGGTCTGGATTCCCAAATCAGATGGCAAGCAAAGGCCGCTGGGGATTCCGACGGTGAAGGACAGGATCGTGCAGATGGGGTTGCTGTTTCTGTTGCAGCCGATCTTCGAAGCGGACTTCCATGAACACAGCTATGGCTACCGGCCCGGCAAAAGCGCGCACCAGGCGCTGGAAGCGATCCGGGAGGCCATCCGGCAGGGTTATCACGAGGTCATTGATGCCGATCTGAGCGGCTACTTTGACACCATTGACCATGCCGGGCTGTTGAAACTGGTGGCCCGGCGGGTGAGCGATGGGAGCATCCTCAAACTGGTTAAACAGTTCCTGAAGGCTCCCATTGTCGAACGAGTCGGGCGCAAGCAGCGGATCACGTCGAACAAGACCGGAACACCGCAAGGTGGGGTGATCTCGCCGCTGTTGGCCAACATCTATCTGAACAGCCTGGATCATCAGGCTAATCAGCTGGAGACGGGAGCAAAACTCGTGCGTTATGCGGATGATTTCGTGCTGCTGTGTAGGGTGGGCCATGCGCCCGCACTGCGCTGCCGACTTGAAAAGTATCTGGGCGCCAAGGGTCTGAAACTGAATGCAGCGAAGACCCGCACGCTGAATGTGCAGCACGAGAGCTTCCGGTTTCTGGGCTTCGAAGTAACCTGGCGGAAGAGTCCGAGAACGGGGCGACACTACGTCCACGTGGAGCCCAGTAGCAAGAGCCAGGCGGCGGTCCGTGAGACGGTGCGGGAAGCACTCAATCACTGGACGCTGGGGGAAAGTTGCACGGCCAAAGTGCGCCGGCTCAATGCGGTGCTGCGCGGATGGGGTGGATACTTCTATTACGGTCATTGCACAAAGACGTTCCGACGGGTCCAACACTGGACCCAGGAACGGCTGCGTGCGTGGTTGTGGCAGAAGTATGGTCGCACCCACTCGCGCTATGGCTTCTTCACCAATGCGCGGTTGGTTGGTCAGTATGGACTGTACCAACTCCCGCTTCTTGCGCCTTGGAAACCGACAGCCGACCGGTGAACGATCCCGGAAAGCCGGATGCGGGAAACCCGCCCGTCCGGTTTGATGAGGGGCGCGAGGCCTCTACCTCGCGCCTACTCTACCAGCTACGTTCGCGTTCTCGGCCACAGTTTAGATTAAAACGCACCAGCCGGGATATTTCCTGAAGTTGCGGAGCTACAACCAAATCCAGACCATCTTACAGAAGACAACAGAGGAAATGGAGCCGGAAATGGCTGCGTCAGCCGGATCCGGTCGGAGCGGCGTCGTCTGACAGGCCGGCCGTGTCTGCCGGGAGTGGTAACAACACCCGGACGGCAGTGCCGGCCCCTGGCGCGCTCCGGACACGCAGCGCGCCGTGGTGGCTGCGGACGATGTCCTGCACGGCGGCAAGACCAAGGCCGCGATTGTGCGGTTTGGTGGTGTAAAACGGTTCGAACATCCGCCGGACAG
>CAIMKZ010000030.1 GCA_903842065.1 uncultured Acidobacteriaceae bacterium
TCGACGCCAACCATTCGAATTTCTTCCTCCTTCCCGAACACTAAACACCCTTACAATCAAGAATTTGAAGAGAAGTACAGCCAGTACAACAGCGCCACGGAAAATCAGAGAGTCAAAAGTATCGTTGAGAACTTCTTCAAGGAGGACTACCGGGCGCCCAAGGAAGAAGAAGAGCCCAAGGCTCGAAGAGATGAACCGGCGCCGGGCTACAAACGCCAAGGTGGCGGCGAAATCTGGCAGCCCAAGAAGGCGTGATAGAATCCCGAGGATGGCGAAAGTCGAACTTTCCGCAACCCTTCACCCCTCGGCGCGCATGACGATGGGCAGCACCTATGAGGCGCCCACACCTGATGGCAAAGACAGCGAGTACAAGGTCTCATCGGGCCTCTCGATGATGCTCAAAGTGGCGACCATGGCGCACGAAGAGCGCATGGAGATTCTCTCAGCTGGTGCTGACGACGAGATCCTCATCCTTTTCGCTTTACTCTCTCCAATGGAGAGACGTGGCATCATTAGAGCGGCTGAGACGGAACTGAAACAGATGATCACAAAGGTGTAAGTGCTTTGACTACAGGTAAATCAACATTCTGGGCCAATACTCTGCTTGATCTAATCTGCGGTGCTTCAGCCTATTCAGCGCCAGCAAACTCCTACGTGGCTCTGTACACCGTCACGCCGACTGCGGCCGATGCCTCGGGCACGGAGGCTAGCTCGGGCTCTTATGGCCGCGCAACGAATACCAACAACGGTACGACCTGGACGGCTAGCTCCTCGGGGCTGAAAAAGAACGGTGTGGCCTTTACGTTCACCACGGCTACGGGCGACTGGTCCTCGGGCTCGAACATGGTCGCTGCGGCGCTCTACGACTCCCTGACAACCGGCCATGAGCTGTACTGGGGAGCCTTGACCGAGAACAAACCGGTCCTAAACGGCGACACGGCGTCATTCGCAATAAATGCGATTCAGATCCAAGAAACATAATTGGCCGACGAGCTATTCTTAGCTCGTGATTCTTCTCACTGGCACCAATGACGCGGTCGTAATCACACCGTCTTCAACGCAGGTACTTCACATCCAGGCGTCCTACGTCGATCTAAACGGGTCAACGGTCACTCCTGGGCGCACAAACACAATCTATTCAACAGCTTCGCAAACGAACATTGTCGGTTCTCCAGCATCTTCGACTCAACGCACCGTCAAGTTTCTAAGTATTCAGAATACGGGTGCTTCGGCTGAGACAATCACTGTTGGACATACGGACGGTTCAACCCTAGTCCAGCTCCAGAAGATTTCCCTCACAGCCGGTTACACCCTTGTCTATAACGAGGGCTCTGGTTGGACGCTTTACGACTCGTCCGGCAACATTCAGACATCTGTCGGCCCTGGCCGATTTATCAAGACAACTGTCCTTACAACCACTTCGAATACCGCTTTCACAACGCAAACGACCACAAACACACTTAGAGTGCGAATGGTCGGCGCCGGTGGTCAGGGAGGCGGTTCGGCCGCGACAACTGGCGAACATGGTTCGGGCGGTGGCTCTGGCTCCTATGCTGAGTGGACCGGTACGGTCTCTCCGAGCACCGCTTATTACTACACGGCGGGCGCGGCCGGCTCTGGTGGCGCGGCGGGTGCGAACGGCGGTGCGGGAGCCAATACAATCTTCACGGTCGGCGCAACGATCATCACTGCTTATGGCGGATCGGGAGGCATCGTTGGCAACTCGGCGACCGTGCCGCGCCTTGGCGGTGCTGGCGGCATCATTGCAACCAACGGCACACTCAACCTCACAGGCCACCCTGGCTTTGCGGGTGTGATGAGTGCAACGGTTGGTCACAGCGGGATGGGCGGCGCTTCGATGCTCGGTCCGGGCGGCCAAGAAGTGCTTTTTGGCAACACGGCTGGTAACCAACCCTCGGGTTATGGTGGTGGTGGTTCGGGCGGCGCTTCGACCGGCACGGCGGAAGCTGGTGGAAGCGGCGCGCAAGGTTGTGTAATCATCGACGAGTACAGTTGAGCCATGGCTCTTGGTGGCGCTTGGGATCTGGAAAGCACCATGCTCGGTTGGTTCGATAGCTCCCAATACGGGGGGATCGGCGTTTATCTTGACGAAGGTGTTCCGCTTCGCTTGATGGCTTCGCAGCCATCAAGCAGCGCCACAGCAACCGTCACCGCGTTCAAAGCCACACGCCCGCTTTTAGCCTCTCTCAGTTCGTCAGTTGTGTTTACAAATGCGATGGCGCGAGCTGCCACTTTCAAAGCTCAAGGGATCACGTCGAGCGCAACAGTGACTGATCCCATGTCTGTCATTCGAGCTTTCAAGGACCAAGCAATTGCCGGCTCTGCCTCACTCAGTTCAATGGCGATGCCGGTGGCTCGGGGCTTCAAGGACAGTATCGCCGGGTCGGCAAGTGTCACAGACAACTTCAATGCGAAGAGGGCGCTTCTTCTCGCGGCGGCTCCAAGTGCTTCTTTCACAAACGTCTTCAATGCCACTCGACCCCTCCACAGCTCAATCA
>CAIMKZ010000031.1 GCA_903842065.1 uncultured Acidobacteriaceae bacterium
GCTCTCGACTCCAAACCGTGGTTCGTGCATTCTTGTGATAGTCCATCTGGTCTCCTGCTTCGCTGAGTCTTCGCAAACACAGCTTTACAGGTCTCGATCAGATGGACAATCTATTGAAACATCACAACTAGGGACTAGGGACGAAAGGCGGGGAAGAGGGAACCGGGGGAGACAGGGAGAAGGGGTGTAGTGGTGGGTTTGGGATTGTGCCACCCCACCCTAGCCGCAAAAACAAATGCGCGGCGAGGGTGGGGCACCCGCATGCGTGGTGATTTTTGATGGCAAGACCGTGGCCACCTGCCGAAGATGATTGTGCTCGATGGTTCAACCGATTTGCCCGGCGGTTCGCTACCTTGTCGGAACTATGTGCCAGACCGACCGTTCTCGAAAAAGTCCGCAATCGCTTGCCACGCAACAGCCCGTCTATTGCCCAAGCTCAAGGCATGTGTCGCCCCTGCGATGAGTCGATATTCGCGGTCCGCACAGGCAACATTCTGGAAGTAATCCAGCACATCCGATTCGGTGGCAATTCCGTCATACTCACCACGTAAAAGAATGGTTGGCACCGTGTTCTTTTTAGGATCGACCACCGGGAGGATCGTCACCATATCCAGGTAGGTACCTGTCGGGACCGTATCGTTGTCCGGGATCGCGAGCTCCATATTCG
This sequence comes from uncultured Acidobacteriaceae bacterium, assembly GCA_903842065.1. Classification (GTDB taxonomy): domain Bacteria; phylum Acidobacteriota; class Terriglobia; order Terriglobales; family Acidobacteriaceae; genus Telmatobacter. The sequence goes on from CAIMKZ010000031.1 coordinate 668, forward strand.
CCAATGCTTCCGGCACGGCCGGATCGTAAGTTCCAGGCTTGTCGCGCGTAAAAATGCTCAGGATCATATTCCTGTCGCGGGGCCGTCGATCGTGGGTCTTGTAGAACTCCAGTTGCTCTTTGCGTTGCGCCAAGGTGGTTGAGCCAGCCCCCCTATATGAAAGCGCTGCCATCGCAATGCCGCTCACCTGGCCGGGAAACTTCTCAGCAAATGAGCCAGCTCGCAGCGCGCCGCTGGAATCGCCATACAAGAACAATTTGGCCTCTCCGGTCTTTGTATGAATGAAATCCGCGACCTTCTTGAGGTCGATTACTCCCCGGGCAATATTGCTGTTTCCGCCGGTACGCGATGACTTACCGTAGCCCTCATAGTCGAAAGTCCAAACATCGAAGCCGCGATGGGCAAAGAAGTCCATCATCGAGAAATCTGATTTTCCCGGCACGCGAAGATCGTAACTGGGAACAGACGATATCGATGATCCATGGGAGAGAACCAATACGGGCCGATGCGCCTTTTTGCCGATGGCCACCTTGCGATAGACATAGAGTTTGACATCACCTTCGGTGACCCAGAACTCCTGTGTACTCAGCCCCGTTTTAGCGGTCTCAGCGGAAAGTGCAGAAGAGAGGACAGGGGCGACGGTGGAAGCAGCTGTTACCCCAAGGGCAAGCGCACTTGAAACAACAGAACGGCGCGACATAAACAAAGACATTGCGGATCTCCTGGCTAAAGTTCGGGCTGCAGTTACAGAGCAACAGGGCACATGATTTTCATGACCAGATACAGCCTGCCCCTTGAATTCTCAATTTAAGGTAACAACCGAAACCACTCAACGACCCGCGGTTACCGGCTACTCTTGCGATTACTCCTCGAAAACGGGCTTCGGTCCTGCGATCCCTGTGCGAATCAACGAGTGCACAATCGCCAATGCACTCATCTGTCACGGATTGATAATGGGAAGTTGGCCCCAGCCCACGAATTCCGCGAGTCCAGTCCTTCGTTATTTATCGCTTACTTACCTTGCAGCCGCATCGATCGCCAGCAACGTCTCCAGCAGCGGCTTCAACTGCTCAAGCTTCAGCGAATTCGCTCCGTCGGACTTCGCGTTCGCCGGGTCGTCGTGGACTTCGAGGAATAATCCGTCGATGCCAGCCGCTACCGCGGCGCGCACCAGCAGGGGAATGAACTCCGGCTGTCCTCCGCTTACGCCGTTGCCCGACGAGGGCTGCTGCACGGAGTGCGTGCCATCGAAGATGACCGGCACGTCTCTACGCATAATTGCCAAAGCACGGAAGTCGACCACCAGATTGTTGTAGCCAAAGCTTGCGCCGCGCTCGGTGAGCGAGATGCGTTCGTTGCCGGTGGAGCGCGCTTTTTCTACCGGATACTTCATGTCTCCCGGAGAGACGAACTGGCCCTTCTTGATGTTGACTGCGCGGCCGGTTTTGGCAGCGGCCACGACGAGATCGGTCTGGCGGCAGAGGAACGCGGGGATCTGGAGCACGTCCACGGCTGCGGCGGCCACCTCGCACTGGTAGGGCTCGTGCACATCGGTGAGGATGGGCAGGCCCGTCTCGCGCGCGATCTTGCCGAGGATACGCACGCCCTCTTCGAGGCCAGGTCCGCGATAGCTCTTCACACTGGTGCGGTTGGCCTTGTCGAAACTCGCCTTGAAGATATAGGGCAACTTGAGGTCAGAGGTGATGCGCTGGATGGCATCGGCCATCTTGCGCGCGTGGGTTTCGCTCTCGATGACGCAGGGGCCGGCGATCAGGAACAGACGCCCTGTGCCGACTGCGACGGGGCCGATTTCAAAGGAGTTGCTGGCAGAAGAGTTGCTCACGAGGGGATTGTATCGCAGCGGCAAGGCTCTTACATTGAGTGCTTGCGTTCCCGGGTCTCAGAATCGAGACCCGGGGCACCCATGCTGTGTTGCTAGCCGGCGTAGCGGCGAGACCACTCGCCGAGGGCTCGATCGAGCGTGCGCAGCGGTGTTGCGCCGGGCAGCTCTTCCTGAGGCTTGACGATGTTGCTTTCCGCGAGCCGCTTGCAGAAGGCCAGGTACTCCTCATAGAAGTGCACGTCGTGGCGCGAGTGGCCGAGCGCTTCAAGCGCGCGGAAGTCCATGACCGTATATTTTTCCGGAAAGATTGCGGCCAGGATCGCAGATGCCACCTGGATATCGACTCCGTTCAGTTCGATGAGCGCGCGGACGGCGGCTTCGGTCGTGTTCGCGGGGTTGGCAGCAACGGCCAGCGCGCGGCGGACCTTCTCTGTGCTGTTGGCGATCAGGTAGTGCACCACGCGCTCCGACTTCCAGCGCACGATGGCCTCGAGATTCGCGAGCGTGTACTCTCCGTTACGAATCGCTTCGCCGGCCTCGAAAGCGGCCTTCTCAAGCAGGCGTTCTTTCTCGCCCGTCTTCTCCCAATATTCCTCTGCCAGTTCCTGCAAATCCGACTCTGCAGGCTGTAGCTGAAAGTACGCAACCATGATCAAACCTTTCTTTCAGTCCAAAACGGATCAACAATATGCCCGCCGGGAATTCTTTGTCAATGACCACAAAGGGTCTCGACGAGGCCAGGCGCGGGCAGCATATCAAAAGTAACGATCCGGCGGTCATAAACAAAAGAAAAATAACGACTTATTTTCGGATTTCCGCCTTGCCCGCCGGGGTTACCAGAGGGTAAAATGGAAGTGTTGCTCGGCGGGCCCGGCCCGGCAGTTTTTTCTCATCTCCCGCCTTTTTACTGAGCACAGGAAAGCCAATGGCAGACGACCAGAATCCACAGCTCCCCCTCGCAGGCGGCGCGTCAAGCGGCGGCTCGAACCTCATTCCGATCAACATCGAAGACGAGATGAAGCGTTCGTATCTCGACTACTCGATGAGCGTCATCATCGGCCGCGCGCTGCCCGATGCTCGCGACGGATTGAAACCCGTACACCGGCGCGTGCTCTACACCCTGAGCGAGATGGGCCTGGAGCACAACAAGAAGTACACCAAGTGCGCCAAGGTAGTGGGCCAGGCGATGGGCGTCTACCATCCCCACGGCGACTCGGCCATCTACGACACCCTCGTTCGCATGGCGCAGCCCTTCTCGCTGCGCTATCCGCTGGTTGACGGACAGGGCAACTTTGGCTCGGTCGATGGCGATCCGCCGGCCGCCATGCGTTACACCGAGTGCCGCATGCAGCGCATTGCGGGTGAGCTGCTGGCCGATATCGAGATGGACACCGTGGATATGGTGCCCAACTACGACGAGTCCACGCTGGAGCCGTCGGTTCTGCCTGCGCGCTTCCCGAATCTGCTGGTCAATGGATCGAGCGGAATCGCCGTGGGCATGGCGACCAACATTCCGCCACACAATCTGACTGAAGTTGTAAACGCGACCATCGAGATGGTGAACAACCCCAAAGCGGGGTTGGCGGAAGCTCTCAAGCACGTGCAGGGGCCGGACTTCCCGACTGGCGGATTCCTTTACGGACGCGCCGGCATTGCGCAGGCATACAACACCGGCCGCGGCCGCTTCATGATGCGCGCGCGCGTGGCAATCGAGAGCCTGACCAAGGAAAAACAGGCCATCATCGTCACCGAGATTCCCTACCAGGTGAACAAGTCGCGGCTCATTGAGCGCATCGCCGAACTGATCAACAACAAGATCATCGACGACATCAGCGACGTGCGCGACGAGAGCGACCGCGACGGCATGCGCATCGTCATCGAGCTCAAGCGCGGCTCGCAGCCTGAGATCGTGCTCAACCAGCTCTACAAGCACACCTCGATGCAGGAAAGCTTCTCGATGATCCTGCTGGCGGTGGTCAACAACCAGCCTCGGGAGCTGAGCCTCGACCAGGCCATTCGCGTCTTCATCGACCACCGCGTAGACGTGGTGCAACGACGCACGGTCTTCCTGCTCAAGAAGGCGCGCGAGCGCGAGCACATCCTGGAAGGCCTCAAGATCGCGCTCGACAACCTCGATACGGTCATCAAGATCATCCGCGCATCGAGTTCGCGGGCAGAGGCGAGAGAGAATCTCTACGCCTGGGGCAAGGGAACCGAGATCATCATCACGCTCGACCGCGAGCGGCTCAAGCACGAAGAGCGCGGGCTCACGCTGCGTCAGGTCGACGCGATCCTTGAGTTACAGCTCTACCGGCTCACGCAACTCTCAGTGGACGAACTTCTCAAAGAGCTTTCCGAAGTCAGGAAAAGAATCGCCGAGTACGAGGAGATTCTGGGCAGCGAGAAGAAGCTGCGCGGGGTCATCATCAAGGAACTCGAAGAGGTTCGCGACAAGTACGGCGACAAGCGCCGCACCGAGATCATCGACGAGAGCGCTGACATTCAGCTTGAAGATCTGATCGCCGACGAGCAGGTCGCTGTCACGGTGAGCCATCAGGGATACCTGAAGCGCACGCCCATCAGCACCTATCGCCAGCAGCGCCGCGGCGGCACCGGGCGCATGGGCATGAAGACGCGCGAGGAAGATTTCGTCTCGCAGCTCATCATCGACTCGACGCACGCCTACCTGCTCTGCTTCACCAACTCGGGCCGAGTCTACTGGCTCAAGGTCTACGAGATTCCCGACGTGGGCGCGGCGGGCAAGGGCAAATCAATCGCCAGCCTGCTCAGCCTGCAGCCGGGCGAAACCGTGCGCACCATTCTGCCCGTGCGCGATCTCGAAGAAGAGGGCAAGTTCATCTTCTTCACCACGCAGATGGGCACGGTCAAGAAGACTCCGCTGAAGGACTTCTCGAACGTGATGGCGCGCGGCATTATTGCAATTGGAATCGAAGCCCACGACGAGCTGGTAACGGCGCGCATCACCGACGGTTCGCATGTCGTCTTCCTCGCCACACACCTCGGCCTCGCCATCCGTTTCGAAGAGAGCGACGTGCGTTCCATGGGCCGTCCGGCCTACGGCGTGCGCGGCATCTCGCTGGGCAAGAACGATTACGTCGTCGGCGTGGCCATCACTCCCAAGGAGCATGAACCCGGCGAATTCCGCATCCTCTCGATCAGCGATAACGGCTTCGGCAAGCGCACCGATGTCGAGGAGTATCGCCTTCAGACCCGCGGCGGCAAGGGCGTCAAGAACATGGCCGTCACCGAGCGCATCGGCCGTGTCAGCTCCATTCAGTTGGTCGACGACACCAGCGAGCTGATGGTCATCAGCCAGTTCGGCAAGATCATCCGCGTCGACACCAAGACGATCCGCAACGCTGGCCGCGCCACACAAGGCGTCCGGTTGCTGAACCTCGAACCCGACGATAAGGTCGCCGCGGCGGTAATCATCCCGCCCGACGAGCTGAACGGCAAGGACGAGGAGGCGCAGGGGAGTTTGCTGTAGTAGGGTTTGCGAAGCATTCACAATGTTCTATTGACCCATTCGAACCGATAATTGGAGGATATACAACAGCGATAAGCAATTGCCCTGCACGAGCCGAGCAGGTGAGTCAGCGGCTTCATTGAGGTTCATTTGGCAGGTTGAAGGATAGTCGTAAATTTCATACGCATCTGCTTATGGTGTGGTAGAGCAATCTCCCCTTGCACCCAATTTGCAAGCTTTCTGTTTGAACTCGCTTGCGAGAGACAGGCTCTTTGCCAAGTTTTGCGCACCCGTCTCGTAAAAGCGCGCCATATTTGAACAGGCGTTTCCGCTACCCTCGCAACAAGCCGCACGTGTACCCGAAGCGATGGAGTCTTCCCCAGGACGCGGAGCGCAGACGCCGCTCAAATCACTGGATGGTGTTGATGGTTGCAGGTTCGTCAGAGATTTTTCCGTCTGAAAAGTCCGAGAATCCGAAAAGGATCGTGAGACTGGCTCGAAATTGCTACTCGCGCTAGTTTGCTGTCCCACAGATAATGATTGCGAACTTGGCACGCTGGGGGAGTCAGTATCATTTTGCGCGATAGATTGTGGTGAACGGACATCTGCTATTGGCTCCTGAGTTTTGACGGGCCTTGAATCCTCATGCAGAGGCGCAGTTGCCTGCTGACTGGAAATTGACAGGTCATTAGGGGCGAGAGTTTGCAAGCTATGGGGAGTCTCCTGAGTCGTTGTACTAACAGCTTTTCCCACAAGCAAAGCAACCGCAATTATGCCTATTGTGCCCCATAGCTGTTGCCTTGCTCCTTTAATGTGCAGGGCGAGAAATATTCTGCTGATTTTTAGTTGATACAGACATGCAACGCCAAAGAATACACCTACTGCCAAGAGGAATGTAAATACGTCTGTGCCTGTAGATGAAGTAGTCCAAAATAGAGCTGCCGCCTCTAAGCCAAAAATGCTGCCAACAAAAGCAAAAAAGAATCGCTGGACTGCACTCATCCCACTGGGAGAGTGTTGGCTTGAGGAGCGAGGCTGTGAATTCGCAGACGTAGTGGAATTAGATGCTGCCTGATACCTCTGAGAGTTAGATGGCGGAGTATGCGCCGAACTTGCACCAGAACCCGAATAGTATTGCGAATGAGCTGAGGTTCGCGATCGTTGTTGGCTAGAACTCGGTGGCGGCTGAGAGGAGGCCTGCGAAGTGGATTGTCTGCTCGTCGTGCTCCTCGAACCTCGATACGCCGCAAGTTGAGCATCGTATATGCTGCGCTTCGCGGGATTTGACAGCACCGAGTAGGCTTCGTTGATCTCCTTGGATTTCTCCTCGGCCTGACGCTGCCAGTAGGCTGGAGCATTTGCAAGCCGGTCCGGATGAACTTCACGGATTAGCCGCAGGTAAGCCGCTTTGATCTCCACAGCCGATGCGGTTTCTGAGACTTCGAGCAGAGAATAGTACGTTTCGTCAGCCATATCTCGATCTATAGCCCCAGAAGCCGGTAAATGATCGCGCCCAGCTTACGCTGCCTGCCGCTCTTCGTGAGCGGTATCCCGATCATGCGCGAAAACCTCGAAAGCATAGCGGAGATACCCAGGAATCGCCGAATTGAGAATCCGCCACGGTTCATCGTGACCCGCCGAGCAGAAGTTGAGTCGCCTGTCCAATCGAATCGCGAATATTGCCGGCGCTTACGTGCAGCGCGAGCCCCTTGCGAGTCGCCAACTGGTCGAGAAATGCCTTATTGGCGTCGTCAGTTCCAATACAGAGTATCTCGACGCCTTTTCGTTTCAATACAGAGGCAGATCGAAGGGCATCTTCACACGAATCCGGCTGCCCATCTGTCACAACCACAACAGCGGATAAATTCTTAAATTTTCCAGCGAGATCTAATCCAGCTGCCAGATTGGTGCCGCCTCCGACGATTCCAACCCGCACTGCGGCCACTTTCTTTTCGAAGCTGGCACTCTGCACCGTGGGGTCGCATACCATCGCAGCGCGATCTGCGAACACAGCCAAGCCGGTTGCATATCCGCCGCGAGTTGCAGATCTCGAAAAATCGATGGCCCCGTTTTTCGCCTGGGACAGTTTCTCCCCCGTCATACTCCCTGAAGTATCGATAAGGAGCAGTACGTCTTTGATGAGGGGCGTCTCTGTAACTTGATTCTCGACAGCTCCCTTGAGGCATAAGCGCCCTTCGTCATTTAGGCGGAGCAAAGCCATAAATGGCTCCTTTGGCGGGAATAATTCTTATGGCCGTAATAGTACTTCAATCACGCTGGTTCCTGCTATGACCTACAAGCAGCGGTACAGATTTCCTCAGACTCTTCGCCGTCTACCTCTTGGATCGAACACGGCTGTGACCTGCCATTCTATTTACGCTTGGTCTCGTTCGCCTTCTCCGCCTCCCGAATCGCCTCCACATCCGCCAGATCGCTCAGTCTTCCAGACTTCAGCTTGTTCTGGATGAGGTGCTCGGCGGAGATGACGTAGACGGAAATGCCTTCCAGTGTGAACGCCGTCTTCTTTCCCCACGCTTCCTCGAAGTCAACACCGTCGATGGATTGCAGAATATCGGCGCGTGAGGGAGCGAATCCGAGTTGGAATACAGAGGTCGAACTATCGCAAAAATCGGCGGGTGTTACGCCCGCGAGAGGAGCGCCGAAATCCGCCAGCGCGCGAAAGACGGCTTCGCTGTTCTTGACGCTGGAGCGAATGAAGATGTCGATGTCTTTGGTGAATCGGGGCTCGGCGTAATACCCTACCGCCCAGCCTCCCACGACCAGATACTCAACCCCGTGAGCGTTCAACGCGAGTAAGAGTTGGCGTAGATCTTCGGGTAGGATCATACGGTATCCCCTTGAAGTCGTAACCTGCCGCAGTGACATCCCAAACCGCCAGGAACCGCTCGGCGGGCGGGCGGCTGCGCCAATAGCGGTAGACCTCAGCCTTCTGCTCGGCGTGGCTGGCAAATTTGCGAATAGTCTTATTCATGCGAGCCGATTATACCTGTAAATATATTTTACTCTTCCCAAGGGTTCAGCGCATGACGGCCTACCCGCTCACTCCCGCGCCCCTATCGCCGGAAACTTCAGCGTTTCCATGAAGCATTGTGCCGTCGGGCGCGTCTATTCTTATGGTGAGTAAACTTACTTCCCCGTTCAAGGGAGCGATCTGCCGAATGCGCGAGAACAGCCACGGAATTCACAACACGAAGCTGTTTGTAGCACTCGCCTTGTTCTTCGCCGCCTTGCCCTGCCTCGCTCAATACCCCGGCCAGGTGACGAACAAGCCCAAAGAAACTCCCGCCATGCGCTCCGTCGCTGTGGTCGAGTGGACCGGCGACGACCTCAGCAAGGCCAAGTCCAGCCGCCTGATCCCCATCAGCGTCTGGGACGGCAAGGAGTTTCAGGACGGCGGCATCTTCCTTGCGCGGCCCCAGCCCATGGCTCTGGACCCCGGCGTCGAGTACGAGTTATTGCAAAACGGCCGCAAGACCGGCTACTTCGACATCGACGGCGCAGGCCGGCAGCAGTCCGGCTGGTTCGGCCAGGGCAAGTGGAAGCCTCTTCCCTCCGCGCCCTCCGCGGCCGAGCTTGTCCGCCAGCGCGCCGCCGTCAAGATCGATGCGGAAGACGAGGACAGCGACGAGCCGATCCTGCATCGCAAGCACCCGGCCGGCGAATCCGACACGCCCACCGATTCCGCGCAGACCGAGAAAGCACCCCTTCCAGACGGCGACCGGCCAACCTTACATCGCGGTGGGGATGCAGCAGGAGAAAGCGGCTCCAGCGAACCGACACTGCACCGGGGCGGCGATACAGGCAGCTCATCGAGCAATGCTGCGCCCGATCCTGACCGGCCCCGGCTCAAGCCCACCACACCGGCAGCGGACGATGATCCCGACCGACCGAAGCTCGGCAAAAAGCAGCCGCAGCAAAATTCCGATGACCTGGTGAGCAGCATTCCCAGCTCTGGCGACCCGGACCGTCCAACGCTCAAGCGCGGCGCTCCAGCAGGCTACGGCAACGAGGTTCTGCCCACCATGATCGGCCTGCCGCCCGACCTGAAGCAGCAGCTCGCCGTCTCCGACCCCAAGACCCTGAAAGACCATCCCTGGGACTACTCCTGGGCCAACCCCGACGACCCGCGCGCCATGAAGGAGGCACTCGAAACCGAGGCCCGCAAGGCGCTGGGTCTTCTTCCTCCACCTGCACCCGCGCCAGCGCCCAAGAAGCCGGCAACAGCAGCCAAAAGAAAGCCCGCTCCTGAACCACCTCCGCCTCCGCCTCCAGCGGAGCTTGAGGACGAACAGTTCCGCGTCTTTGAGCTGAGCTACGGCGGCGGCGCAACCATGGTCTTCTCCGCATGGGCCGACGTAACGGACGCAAGCCAGAAGTCCACTCGTAAGTTCGTTACCCTGATCGCCCAGCCCGATCTGTACGGCGGCGTCTCCGTGCTGGCAAAGATCACGACAGACAGCGCGCATCTCGACATCAAGCCTCGAATGAGACTGATAGACGCCGTGGATGCCATGGGCGACAACCGCGGCGAGCTGGTCTTTGAGCTGCGCGGACAGGCCGAGCGACAGTTCGCTCTCTACCGCGTTCTGCGCGGACAGGCTGCGCAGGTCTTCGCCACCGAAGCCCTTTTCTTCGGTACACAGACAAAATAGTTCCCGCGGTCCTTCCGGTTCATCTAATAGGCAGAGTCGAAACTACGGGTTTCGATATACGAATGAACCGCAGTGGGCACTTCGCCCGCTCTTAAGGATTCCCTGAATAAATGGCAACATCCACAAATCCCTCTTCCCCCGCTCCGGTCCGCGAGCGCGCCATCCTCGGCCGTACTGCAACTGTCGGCGAAGGTCTCAACTGGATCACCATCACGGCTCTCGTGCTGCTGCATCTGGGCGCAATCGCCTCGCTCTTCCTCTTCACCTGGCAGCGGCTTATAGTTGCCATCGTTCTCTACGTGGTCGCCATCAACCTGGGCATCGGCATGTGCTATCACCGCCTGCTCACCCATCGCGGCTATCAGATCCCAAAGTGGCTCGAATATCTGATGACCATCTTCGCCACGCTCGCGCTTGAGGGCGGACCGATCTTCTGGGTCTCGACCCATCGCGTGCATCACCAGCTCAGCGATCAGGAGGGCGATCCTCACTCCCCGCGCGATGGAGCGTGGTGGGCTCACTCCGGCTGGATTCTCTTCGGCCAGGCACTCGCCGCACAGAGCCAAGCTCTGGCCCGCTACTCGCCCGACCTCGCCAAAGACCGCTTCCAGGTCTGGATCAGCAAGTACCACTGGCTTCCGCTGGCGGTTAGCGGAGTGCTGCTGGTCGCGCTCGGCTGGTACTTCGGCGGCCCGATGAACGGCGTTGCTATGCTGCTCTGGGGAGTCGCGCTGCGCGTTACCGTGGGCCAGCACGCTACATGGCTCGTCAACTCCGCCGGACATCTCTGGGGATCGCGGCGCTTCAAGACCCGCGACACCTCGCGCAACAACTGGTGGGTCGCCATCATGTCTGGAGGCGAGGGCTGGCACAACAACCACCACGCGCACCCGGTCAGCGCAAAGCACGGACTCGCATGGTACGAGTTCGACCCCAACTACTGGGGCATCTGGCTGCTCTCAAAGCTTGGCCTGGCAAAGAAGATCCAGGTGGCTAAGTTCGACCGCAAAGACCCGAAACCTGCCGGAGCGTAAAATAGCGACAATGGATTAAACATGGGCCTTCGCGCGATGCGCGAGGGCCTTTTGCTTTCTCGGGTTTCACCTGCCGTTGCCGAATCGCTCCGCGAGCGTGAGAATCTAAACGTACTGATGCATTCATATTGGAGGTCTTGAAACATGACACTGTCGGCACGCGAGGCGCATGCGCGCAAGGTCGCTCCTAAAGTTGACGGAGTTCTGCCTGTCTTTCACGAGCGTTGGAGTCCGCGTTCGTTTGCTGAGAAAGAAGTGAGCCGCGAGACGCTGAAGAAGATATTTGAAGCCGTGCGCTGGACTGCTTCTGCGCACAACGAGCAGCCGTGGCGCTTCCTCGTCGGGCTGCGCGGAACCGAGACGTGGGAGAAGATCTACGCCTCGCTCATGGAGTCAAACCAGAAGTGGGCGGCGAAGGCTCCAGTGCTGATTCTGGCCGTGGCCGCAAACAAGTTCGAGCACGGCGACCGGCCAAACCGTTTCGCCTTCTACGATCTCGGCAGCGCGGTGGCGCATCTTACTCTTCAGGCGTCGGCGCTCGGACTCGGCACTCACCAGATGGCCGGCTACGACACTGAGAAGGCCCGCGGGTTGCTCGCGATCCCCGAAGACTATGTGATGGGCGCGGCGATTGCGCTGGGATATCAGGACGAGCCAGAGAAGCTCGACGACCCGGCGATGATCGAGCGCGAAACCATGACGCGGGAACGCAAACATCTGGCCGAGTTTGTGTTCGGCAGTTGGGGCGAGGGAATGGGGATTTAGCCTTGTTGCGATCCCGCAAAGAGAAAGCGGCGACAGGCCGATAGCCTGTCGCCGCTTTTTACTTCTTACGCTTATACCTACTTCGTCACCAACTCGTGGCTGCACTGCTCGGGGTGCCAGTCGCGGGGCTGATAGATACAGCAGGGTTCCTGGGCCAGCGGGTCGCCGGTCAGGGCGTAGGCGCGGGCACGGCTGCCGCCGCAGATTTCCTTGAACTCGCAGGCGCCGCATTTGCCCTCTAACTGCGAGGTGTCGCGCAGGGCTTTGAAGATGGGCGAGTTGCGGTAGATATCGGCCAGAGGGGTCTCGCGGATATTTCCCGAATAGATGGGCAGGAACCCGCTCGGGTACACATCGCCCTTGTGCGAGATGAACATGAAACCCTTGCCGTCGTTTACGCGGCGGGTGGCCCAGGCATTGTTGCGGGACTTGGCGTCGGAGGTCGGTGTGCCCGCCTCGTACTCGGTCGGCCTGGGAACAGAAGCCGGATGTCCACCTGGATGACCTCCCGGATGCCCACCGCCGGGACGCCCGAACTTGCGCTCCTCTAAGTTGTGCTGGATGAGATAACGGCGGTAGTGCATGGCCTCGGTGGTTTTGATCTGGAAGTTGGCGCGGTGGCTCAGCTCGTAGATCTTGGCGAAGACGGCTTCAAACTCCTCACCCGAAAGCAGGTCAGACTGCTGACCGCGGCCGACGGGGACGAGGAAGAAGACGTTCCACATGACGATCTTGAGCTTTTCAAAGAGGTCGCAGAGGTTGTCGAGGTCGTCCACGTTGTGACGGCTGATGGTGGAGTGGACCTGGACGGGTAGTCCGGCGTCGCTGGCCCACTCGATGGCCTGGAGGGTGCGTTCGTACGCGCCGGAGAAGCCGCGGAAGTGGTCGTGAATCTCAGGCGTGGAGCCGTCGAGCGAGATCCCCAGCCTTACCAGTCCGGCTTCCTTGAGCTTGAACATGGCTTCACGGGTGAGCAGCGGAGTGGCGCTTGGGGTGAGCGCTACATGCACGCCCTTGCTGGAGGCGTAGCGGATCAGGTCGAAGACGTCGGCGCGCTTGAGCGGGTCGCCACCAGTGAAGACGAAGATGGGGATCTTCATCTCTGCGATCTGGTCGATGAGGTCGTGAGCCTCTTCGGTCGAGAGCTGGTCGGGGTGCGGCAGCGGCTGAGCGGCGGCGCGGCAGTGCTTGCAGGCCAGGTCGCAGGACTGGGTGATCTCCCAGATGGCCAGAAAAGGCGACTCGTCGTAGTCGATCTCGCCGCGGGCGGGGATGTTGTGCATGGGCTGCATCTGCATGGAGAGCCTCCGTGGGCTGCTGGCCGGGGAAGGGCCGGGGAATTCGAATGCCGGCCGCGAGCACCGTTGCCTTGGGCGACGGTAACCAGCCAGAACACTAGTTTACGGCACTTGGGGCGGTGATTGAAATCACCCGCCCGGCCAGAGAATGAACAGGCCTGACCGTGCTCGTGTGAAGGCTGACCAAGGACCAGAAGAGGAAAGCAGTTACAGAGTGGGAAGAGTTCGAATTCATATCATCAAAATTCGTGGAATTTGCGCTCCTGGGGCTTGAAATGGCGGAGGGATGGGAGCATGATGGCCTGTCAGGAGGTGTGTCATGGCGGTCATGATGAAGCCGGGATGGATTCGGCCGAAGACTATTCTGTTTGCCTCCGAGATTCCAGCCAACGAGAAGGCCTTTGAGTTTGCGCTGGCACAGGCAGTAGAGTTCCACGCGCAACTTGTAATCGTACATGCTTACGACACGCTGGTAGTCGCGGCGGCGGAGTCCACTGGAATCCGCTACTACGACTGTGCGGCGGCGGCGCGGGCAGAGAAACAACATCTTGAGCCACTTGCCGAGAGGGCGCGGGCGGCGGACGTGGGGTGCGAGGTGCTGGTGCGCCCCGGATTGCCGGCCGATGAGATTCTTGCGCTCACGCGAGAGCGGCAGATCGACCGGATTGTGATGGGAACGCACTCGCCGGGACCGATCGGCAAGCTGCTGGTGGGCTCGGTGGCCGAGGCGGTTTTGCGCAGCGCGCCGATTCCGGTGTTTATTGTGGGGCCGGAGGCGGTGAGCGGATCGTATCGCAACTTTGTTACGCGCACGGTTCTTTGCGCGGTGCGGCTCAACGAGTTCTGCGGAGCGGTGGCGGAGTTTGCCGCGGCAACCGCGGCCGAACACAAGGCCCGGTTGATTTTGCAGCATGTAATTACTCCACAGGAACGCAGTGAAGTGCTGGCAGGCCGCACCATCGAACAGGTGGAAGCCCAGCTGATGGAGCTGGTTCCCGAGACACTACGGAAAACAGTCGAACTCGAGACGATCGTGGTGCCCGGCGATCCCACCGAGGAGCTGCTCTTCCAGGCCAAGGCGCGCCAGGCAGACATGATCGTTCTGGGCGCGCAGGGAGCTTCGGCTTTTGCCGCCATCACTCGGCACGGCGTAGTCTACAAGACGCTGGCCCACTCGCCCTGCCCGGTGTTGACCCTGTCTCCGCTGGTGCTGGAGGAGTGCGGCGTTGAAGCCAAGCTGGAGGAGTCGTACTCCTGCGATCCATATATGGCCGGCATCATCTAACCGCCGGTCGCGTCGAGAGGGGGGCGTCCGCAAGCGCGGACGCCCCTGCTGTTTTTCGCCGTGCTTCAAGGCTTAAAATCGTAGCCATGACAAAGATTGCGGTTGCAACCGATGGAGCGCCCGCGGCCATCGGACCCTACTCCCAGGCCATACGCGCGGGCGGATTTGTGTTTACGGCAGGGCAGATTCCCCTTGATCCCGCGACAGGGCAGGTCGTCGCCGGCGGCATCGCCGAGCAAACCACGCGCGCGCTCGATAGCCTGAAGGCGATCCTGGAAGAGGCGGGCAGCAGCCTGGACCGCGTTGTTAAGACGACAGTTTTTCTCAAGGACATGAACGACTTTGCGGCGATGAACGCTGTCTATGCAACGTATCTGGGCGCCAACGGAGCCGCTCCGCCGGCCCGCAGCACGGTTGAGGTTTCTCGGCTGCCAAAAGATGTGCGGGTCGAGATCGAGGCCGTTGCGGAAGTGTAAGAACAGGGGTCAGGGAACTGCTGGCAGGCCGGGGCTTCAACCCCGGCGCGGAAATTTTCCAGTGCAGGCATGGGCTTCAGCCCCGGGGCACCAATTGCGTCGTTCCGGGCCTCTGCGGAATCGAATCGAGTAGATATCGATCTTTCCATGGAGTCCCCCCATGCCGGACACACCACCAAAAGTCGAGCGCAGCGATGCCGAGTGGCGCGATACGCTCACGCCCGAGCAATATTATGTGCTGCGCCAGAAGGGCACCGAGCGTGCCTTCACCGGACCGCTGACTTATCACCACGATTCCGGAAGCTACCACTGCGCCGGCTGCGGAGCGCTGCTGTTTGCGAGCGACGCCAAGTTCGACTCCCACTGCGGCTGGCCCAGCTTTACTCTCCCCGCCGAATCCAAAGCCATCGATGAGCACGAGGACATCAGCTTTGGAATGGTTCGTACCGAGGTGACCTGCGCACGCTGCGGAGGGCATCTGGGCCACGTCTTCCCGGACGGGCCTGGACCAGAGGGGCTGCGCTACTGCATCAACTCGGTCTCGCTTGCGTTCCGTAAGGCGGAGTAGCCGAGCCGAACAGCGCATTCGCGCTCTTACAACTTGCGGGGAATCGTCCAGCAGTTGGGCTGATGTTTCATCCCGATCTTCGGGTAATAGCCTTCGGCCGCGGGAGCCGCAGTGAGAATCAAGGTTGCTCGATCGCCTGCCGCGCGTTGCGTCTCTTCAATAAGCCGCTTGCCGATGCCTCTCCGCTGATAGGCCACGTCCACGGCCAGATCGGAGAGGTAGCAGCAGAAGGAGAAGTCCGTAATCGCTCTCGATATGCCGACCAGTCGCTCTCCATCCCGGGCGGTCACAATGAGGTCGGCCGCACGGAGCATCCTGTCCAAGCGTTCGATATCCTCGACAGGACGCCTCTCCCCAAGCGTCGATGCGATCAGTAGCGAACGGAATTCGCACGCGGCAAGACCGGGTTCCAGCGTGTATTGAATCTCCATCATAGTCAGATCCATCCTATTGCAACGGCCTTTGGTCAGGCCTCTCCGGAATTGGCTCGCGTCTTTGCGACAGAAGCAAATTGACACAGCCCGAGGTACAGGCCTAGATTTTTCATTGCACAACTGAATTACGAGGTTCAGCCATGATCCGCAAACTGCTTGCCATCGCCATTGCGGCGCCGCTTATCGCTTACGCTCAGAAACCCCCGCAACAGGTCGAAGTCAACGTGCAGAAGACGTCTCTCTCACGCGATCAGGAGATGCAGATCGGCAAGCAGTTTGCCGCCCAGGTTGAGCGCGAGATGGAGGTAGTGCGTAACCCCGAGGTCGAGAGCTGGCTCAACCAGATCGGCCAGCGGCTGGCCAAAACGCCCGAGGCCAACGCCTATCCGTACTACTTCAAACTGGTCAACGACGACTCGATCAACGCCTTCGCGCTGCCCGGCGGACCCATGTATGTGCACACCGGCCTGCTCAAAGCCGCAGACAGCGAGGGCGAGGTGGCGGGCGTTCTGGCGCACGAGATGTCGCACGTCGCGCTTCGTCACGGCGCGGCGCAGATTGGCAAACAGCAGACCTACGGAACGCTCTTCGGCCTCATTGGACTAGCTGCCGGCGCTTTGACGACCGACAAGAACGGCAACTGCGGCCTGGTATGCCAGATTACGCAGGTAGGCACTGGCCTCGGCGCAAACTCGGTGCTGATGAAGTTCAGCCGGGGCTACGAACGCGACGCCGATCTGAACGGCGCGCGGATGATGGCTTCGGCTGGCTACGATCCCATCCAGCTGCCGAAGTTTTTTGAGAAGCTCGAATCGTCACAGGGAACGACTTCGGAACCCCGCGGCCTCGCACTATGGATGTCGTCGCATCCCGGCACCGGGAGCCGGATTCAGTATGTCTCCGATGACATTCGGTTCTACCCGCAACGCAGCTACATTGCCGGCACTGGGAACTTCTCCCGCATCAAGCAGCTGATGGCATCGATACCTCCGCCAAAGGTGCAGCCGGGCAAGCTGATTCAGCCGAAAGACAACGCGCAGGCGCGCTCAAATATCCCAGCTGGCTACAAGGACTATCCGGCTAACGGATTTTCGATCGCATATCCATCGGCGTGGCAGGCAGGCCAGCCCCAGCCCGGCAGCAGTCTCTATATCGTGCCGCAGGGCGGCGCGTTATCAAACGACAACAGCGGAGTAGAGCTGCTGGCAGGCGCCATGATCGACTACTACGTACCACAGGCCGGAGCAGCAAGTGTAAAGCTGGCCGCAAGCACGCAGGAGTTCATCGCCGGACTGGCGAAAGGCGATCCTAACCTGAAGGCGGAGAGATCGGTGGCGGTAACGGTGGGCGGCAAGCAGGCGCTCAGGACGCGCATCACTACCAAGACCTCTTACACGCAGGAGCCTGCCCAGGTCGTCTATCTCTTCACGGTGACGCGCGATGCAGGCCTTTGGTATCTGGTTCTCGGCATCCAGCCCTCGCAGTTGAGCGCCTTCGATCCGATTGTGAAGCAGATGGTGGCTTCGGTTCAGTTCCCTAACTAGCTCACTGCCCAGCTCCGCACAACCCGAGCGCACGAATCCCTCGATCACAACGCTGCGGGGATAGTGCGCCTTTCCCGCATCTGCGTCGCACACCACTCTCAGACCGCCCCGCTCGCCTTTACAATCATTTCGACACATTCAGCGCCTCTGAGCGCATCGCTGAAAGGAACCCTTCATGACGACCAATCGCAGATCCTTCCTTCGCAACGCCGGCGCGGGCGCGGCAGCGCTTTCGCTCTCTTCCGTGCTGCCGTCAGTCGCTGCCGCAGCCGAGCCGCAGGCCGGGCAAGCCATCAACGCGGGCGGGCGAACCGCCACAAACTATCTGCCCCTGCCGGCGAACCACAAGCGCGAGGGCTGGCCCATAGCGAGCGAGCTCAAGTCGAAACGCATCAAATACGACACACCGCAGAATCAGATCAGCTGGGCCTACATGAAGGAGATGCGCGAGAACAACAAGACGCGCAAGATATACCCCGTCAATCCCTACGTCGAGGTCTACACGCTGCGTGAAAACGCCTACGAGCTCTTCAGCGAAAATTGCGACGGACTCGGCGACTTCTTCATGCACCTGATCGTCGGCCCGGAGAAGGCCATGCTCATTGACTGTGGATACGGGCTCGGCGACGTGAAGGGACTGTGCGACCAGCTCTCCGGCGGCAAACCGCTCATCGTCGTCAACACCCACGAGCATCCCGACCACGCCTTCGGCAACTGCCGCTTCGACAAGGTCTACTGCCACGAGTACCTGGCGCCCTACCTCGCCCAGCAGAACGCGCATATGTTCGACTATCTGTTCGACGACTACGGCGACAATATCTGGCTCCAGTTCGACAAGAAAGATCTGCCCACCTTCAAGAAGTACGAGATCGCCCCGGTCAAGGATGGCGCCATCTTCAACCTCGGCCCGGGCTACGACATCGAACTCGTCTTCACCGGAGGCCACTCGGCCGGCCACGCCGGGTTCCTCGACAAGCGCAACCGCATCTTCTATTCGGGAGACAACATCTGCTCCGATGTTTCGAGTTGCGGCTCGATCAACGTACCCGGGCGCGGACCGCACGGCGAGCAGACCGAGCTCAAGGTCTATCGCGACAACATGAAGCGGCTCGTCGATCGCATGGACGAGTACGACTACGTCTGCCCCAACCACTTCATGACCAACCTCGAGAACAGCCTGATGACCAACATCCTCGAGGCCTGCGACGCAGTGCTCGCCAACCCCGAGGGCTACGACTACAAGGTAGAGAAGTGGAACAAGGGCGGCGCGGGCTCGACGATCCGCTACTACAAGTTCATTCGCGGCTTCAGCGTGATTGCCTACGGCTACAACAAGGCATAGCTGTTTGTGTGCCTCGCGCGCGAACTTGGCAGAAAAGGAAGACCGGGTCAGCGTTAAACGCTGACCCGGTCTTTGTGCGTTGCATTCCCGCCGATACGGCAGCGACTCCAAGGGTCTGCTGGCGGTGCAATCGCGGGGGGAGGGCCGCTATATTGATCCTTATAAATTCTTTATAAATCTATGTCAATAGTTTTCGCTGCGTGACCCTGCATCGCAGGATGCAAATTGCAGTGACGTGTAATTTGATGCACCGCAAGCGCCCGATGACACCCGGACAAGGCACGTCGGCTTTCAGCGCGACTCGGCCCGCCGAAGGATTGATTCTTTACCGGCCAGGCCGAAGCGGCAGACGCCTTCAACACATCGTCCCCGGCTCAGCAATCCAAATGCCCACGCAAAAACTCCGCCATGGCCGTCTTGTGCTCATCGGCAATCGAAGTCGATAGACTGTGTCGCTCCTCATCCGAGAGCGGCCGGAAGCCACGAGCCAGCGCCACATTTGTCTCAAGATGCTCGCGCTTCGGCATGCCGATGACTGCCGCTGCCACAGGCAGCGACATCGAATAGTAAACCAGCTTCTCTGCCGGCAGCTTGCCCTGTAAAAAATCCTGCCCAAAGATCTTCATGGCGACGATGCCCATCTTCCTGCGCACAGCCACAGGCAGCGCCACTGTCTCAAAGTTGCCCTCCGGCATCGGCACCGCCCGCATCGGACTGAAGTCCATCCCCACCAGGCCTGCGTTCAGGGCCATCTGCGTCACGTCCAGGTCGTGCCGCTCGAGCATTGTGGCCAGCGTATGCGGACTGCTGTGGCAGGTTACGCCGATGAATCGCGCCATCTTCTCGTCGCGCGCCCTATAGAGCGCCTTGAGCGTTCCGTCCGGCGCCTCGATGGCCGCAAGGTCGTCCTCTCCGCCAAGCTGGTGAATGTTGAGCACGTCCACTTGATCTACTTGCAAGCGCTTCAGGCTGGTCTCAATCATGCGCATCGCTTCGTCGTAGCCGCGGCCTGAGAACTTGGTAGCCAGCACCACGTCTTTGCGCCGGCCTTTCAGCACCTTGCCCACGCGTATCTCGCTCTCGCCGTCGGCCCCATACTCATGCGCGGTATCGATGTAGTTGATCCCAAGATCGAGCGCATGGTTCAGCACCGCCTGCGCTTCGTCCTCGTTTTGATACATCATGTAGCGGTTTCCCGCGCCGAAGGCGAGGATCGAAATCTCAAGGCCGGTCTTGCCAAGAATGCGGCGGGGAATCTGCGGCGTGGCTGCCTTCGAGAGTCCTGGAACTAGAACTGCCGCACAGCCCATCGCTGTGGTTTCAACAAACCTGCGGCGGGTAATGGACATGACGCCTCCTGTGGGGTTATCTCCGCGAACCCGCCGGCTTCAAAATCGGCGTCAGCGATCCCGGATTGCTACCCTTCGTCGGATCGACGCGGAAATCCCACACCGTCGGGTTGATGTCGTCTGGCGACAGAATCTCGACCAGCGCGTACTCGCCGATGGCGAGCGGCTGCTCGGGATGAATCTTCAGCCAGTGCTTTCCGGGCAGCACTTCGACTGTTGCCGCGATCACGTCTTCGTCCTGCGTCACCGTGCCGTCGCGGGCAACGTGTACCGCACCCACCATGCGCACGGCGTTACGCTGGCTCACCCTGACAATCGCAAAACCGGACTTCTCGGAGCGCGCCCCGTGCTTGAAGTTCACAGCTTTGCTGCCGCCGGTGTTGATCGTCATCGCACCCGGCGCAGCCGTTGCATTGCCGCTGTCTGTCGCGAGCGAGATATAGAGAACCGGATCGTTAACGTGCAGATGAATCCGCGCATGCGCGCCCTCAATCTCAAGCGACGCAGTCTGCCCGGCCAGCGGATTCAGCGTGCCCAGACCCTTCTTGTTGCGCGCAGTCAGGTTCATATCGCTCGCGGGAATCTCCACCAGCTCAGGCCCGCCCTGATATGTATCCAGAGCAAATACTCCGTCTTCATCGGGCAGATCGAGTCCCGGCGCAACCTCAGGAGAGCGGCCGTTCTGGTCGTTGCGAGCCTCCTGTTCGGCCTTGTCGAGCTCCCGCGCCTCCTTCATCACCGGCGAGAGTTCTTCGCTGTCGTCGGCGGCAGGGTTGTGGGCGTTCTCCCACTTGCGCGTCGCATTCCAGTCGACCAGATCGGCAGGCATCTCCTCCCAGTCGGCACGCTCCTGCGAGAAGTAGCGCACCCGCTCGCCGAGAATCTGATACTCGCGAACCAGCTGATAGGAGCCGTCTTTGAGGATGAGCCTGTGGGCCCGCTGCAATCCCGGCAGGTCGGGCTTCAGAGGTTGCCGCTCGTCTGTCTGCTTCTGCGCCGGAACCGTCGAAGGTATCTCCCGCGTCGTCCGCTGCGCCGCCGCCCCCAGGCACAGCACTCCGGCAAGCGCTGCAAGTACTATTCGTTGCTCGATCCGGTTCGCCATGGGCCTCCAGTTTAGACGAATCCGGCCCGAGAAGAGCCTCAAGCCGCGAATAATGTGACCTTTGCCCCCGTTCCAGCGTCAAAATATCGCAGGTACGCTGCGGATTTTTATGTCTTTCTTCATCTCCGCTCCGCTAACCTGTAAGAGAACGGGTGCAATGATCGGATACCGAGGCAATCTTCGCGACAACGGGCCGGGAATTTCGGCCGTAGTTGTGCTGTGTCTCATCCTGCTGGCGCTTGTCTCGGTGGTGCAGGTAACCCACACCCACCAGAGCGCGAGCGAGGCCAGCCACTGTTCGCTGTGCCTGGTAGCGCACACTGCGGCTCCCATTCTGTTTGCTGCCGTGGCGGCCATTGCGCTGGTACGGCTAGGGATTCAGACGCCTCTTCGCAAGGTGCCGGTACCTGTCCGCGCGCGGTACGCAAAGCTCTTCTCTCGTCCTCCTCCCCGAGGCTGACCAGCAATCCCCACAACGCACACCCGCGCCGGATCGCTTCAACATACTTCCGATCAGCTTTCTTATCGATCCTGCTCAGTCGCTGCGTTTCTCGGGGCATTGCCTTCGGATGCACTGGCGATGCCGCGCGGAAAGGCTCGGCGGCGGCGATTCTAAATTCTCAAGCTATATAGGTAAAGTGAGGTCTAATGAAGTTTCTGTTTGCCAACGCGCGCTTGATTCCCCTCTTCGCGCTGGCTCTTTGCACAGCCTCGGCTGTGGCTCAGGGCAGTGGTACAGGCTCGGTTCAGGGCACGGTCAGCGATCCTACCGGCGCGGTCATCCCTGGCGCAACCGTGCATCTAGTCAACAAGGCCAGCGGACTCAGCAGATCCGCTGCAACCGATGCAGCCGGACAGTTCGAATTTCCGAACCTGCCCTTTCATCCCTATCAGATCGATTTGCGCGCAGCAGGATTCTCCGCAATCACCCAGACCGTGAACATCAACTCCACCCAGCCGATAAGTCTCGCGCTCACCATGCAGGTGGCCGAAAGCAGCGAAACTGTAACGGTTGAGTCCGACGCTCCAATGCTCGAAGATACTTCCACCTTTCATACCGAGATGGACCGCGACCAGTTCAACCGGATTCCTCTTGAGAGCGCTTCTTCCTCACTTAGTTCGCTTGTAACCCAGACGACGCCGGGCGTTTCCGCCGACTCGAACGGCCTCTTCCACGGCCTTGGCGATCACGCCTCGAACTCCTTCTCCGTCGACGGCCAGCCCATCACCGACCAGCAGAGCAAGGTCTTCTCCAACCAGCTCCCTTCGAATGCTGTGCAGTCCATCGAAGTGATCGAGGGCGCGCCGCCCGCGCAGTACGGCGACAAGACCAGCCTGGTCATCGTCGCCACCACCCGCTCCGGCCAGGGCGTCAGCAGGCCAACGGGCAGCGTTTCAACCTCGTACGGAAGCTTCGGCTCGGCCACTGCCGGTTACAACGTCGCCTATGGCGGTCAGCGCTGGGGCCACTTCTTTGAGATCGACGGGCTCAACACCGGCCGCTTCCTCGATCCGCCGGAGTTCGCCGTGATGCACGACAAGGGCAACGAGCTGAATGTATTCGATCGCTCCGACCACTCCTTCACCCAGAACGACTCTGTGCATTTGAATCTAAACTTCAGCCGGTCGTGGTTTCAGAATCCCAACGCCTACGACAACCTGGGGGTGAGGAACGTTGTGAGCGGCGGCGCCAGTGCCAGCCCGGTCTTTGCAGTTATCGGCAATACCGATCAGCGTTCGCAGATCAGAACATTCAACATCGCTCCGGCCTACATGCGCATTCTGAGCAAGAGCGCGGTGCTGAACATGAACGTCTACACCCGCCGCGACGAATATAACTACTACCCGAGTCCGAACCCGCTGGCCGATCTCGGCCCTGCCGATCTCCAAACCTCGTCGATCTCACAGCTCCGTACTCTTACCAACGCAGGAGCCCACATCGATTTTACTTATGCGCACGGCCCGCATAACATCATGGCCGGCGTGCAGTATAATTCCACCTTTCTGCGCGAGAACGACTCCCTGGGCATTGTGGCAAGCACTTACAACTCGCCTTGCCTTAACTCGGTTACAGGCAATCCTCTCCCTGGCTACAGCGGCACTTCGCAGTGCACTGGCGTTACTACCCTCGCCAATCCCAACTTCATCGCCGCGCTCGCCCCTTACGATCTGACTCGTGGAGGCAAGCGATACGCCTGGTTTGGGCACGCCGACGTCAAGGAACTCTCCTTTTACGCGGAAGACGAGATCAAGCTGGGCCAATGGAACCTGCGTCTCGGCGTGCGTGACGACAAGTACAACGGCCTCGCTGCCGCAAGCCAGATCGAACCGCGGCTGGGCCTCGCCTATCACGTTAAGCGCACAAGCACCGTACTCAGCATCTCCTACGCGCGCACACTTGAGACGCCCTTCAACGAGAACCTCGCGCTCTCAAGCCGCGGCTGCGAAGACGCTGTACTGGCGCCGCTTCTCTCCTGCACATCCGGCGTCAATGGCAACCTTCGCCCCGGCTTCCGCAACGAGTTTCATGTGAGCTTTCAGCAGGCCCTCGGCAAAGACATCATCTTCTCCGGCGAGTACATCTGGAAGTACACGCACAATGCCTTCGACTTCAGCGTGCTCGGTAATACGCCTATCGCCTTCCCCATCGACTGGCACAACTCGAAGATTCCCGGCGTTGCGCTGCATCTCCAGGTGCCGCGTCTGCACAACATCAGCGGATACTTTGATGCCTCAAGCGTCTCCGCGCGGTTCTTCCCGCCACAGGTGTCCGGAGCGGGCGCGACCGTCGGCCAGGTCGGCCTGCCCTTCCGCATCGACCACGACGAGAAGTTCAACTCAACGGCGCACATCCAGTACACCGTTCCCGGAGGCAAGCTCCTCGCCGGCGTATGGGGCGGGCTCAACTGGCGCTACGACTCCGGGCAGGTGGCCGGCTCCGCGCCCTGCTATGGCGTCACGGATCCCAACTCTCCCTGCGGCAACAGCTCTGTACTCGCAGGCGGCCAGCCTGCAATCGCACTCGTCGATAACAACGCGCCGGCTGCACTGAATCCCGTCACCGGCAAGTACGCCGCTATTGCACTTACCGCCGACCAGCAGTTCCAGGCCGGGCTCATCTGCGACGGCCAGAAGGCTACGCCCACCACGCCGCTGCCCGCCGTCTGCGCTGCCGGCAAGCTCACATCGAGCCTCATCCGCATCCCCGCGCCCGGCACCTCCAACAGCGACTCCAACCCGCCCCGCATTGCGCCGCGCAGCCTCTTCGATGTGAACATCGGCAAAGACAATATCTTCCACAGGGATCGCTATAAGGTCGATCTCGATGTTACTGCGATTAATGTTACGAATACGTACGCGCTTTATAACTTCTTATCTACCTTTAGTGGCACACACTATATAACTCCACGAGCGGTAACAGCAAAGGTCTCGCTAAACTTCTAATCTCCGGTAGATAGAACAGAGCGGACCGCACTCGATATGCGGACCGCACTGTTCTGTTTCAGGGGAAGCCTGTATCTGTGGGCGGCAGCGCCGCCCTACTTGCTCGCCGCCTCGGCAGAGAAGTACAGATCGACGTTGCTTTTATCGACCAGCACTGAGCCCGTATCCACATACGCCGGATACGGCGAGAAGAAGTCTGTGTGGAAGTCCTTGTTGAGTACCGGCGGCGGTGCGTGCATCACGTCGTAGAGCATCTTCAGCCCGAAGTAGCCCATGGTGTACGGCTTCTGCGCGATGGTTGCCTCGATGGTTCCTTCGCGAACAGCATCGAGCGTGCCCGCATCGGTATCCCATGCCACCACGGTGATCTTCGCCGCAGGATTCCGCTTCACCGCGTCGGCAACCGGCTTGCCCGACATGGCTTCAAGGCACACAAATGCGTCGATCTTCTCCGCGCCGGTGCGGTGAACGTATGCCTGAGCCTTGTCGAAGGCAGCGTTCGCCCCCGTTTTGATATCGACAATATCGACGATACGCATGCCTGGATAGTGGGCGAATGTCTGCTTGAATCCCGACAGGCGATCTTCCAGGTTGGGCTGACCGGGGATGGTGAAGAAAACTACCGTTCCCTTGCCGCCAAGCTTCTCAATAAGCCGCGACGCGCCCAGACGCCCCGCGTCGATATTATTTGTCCCAATGAACGTGGCCCGATGCGTAATCCGCGCATCCGAGTCAACCGTGATCACCGGAATCCCCATCCGTACCGCGTTGTCGATCTCCCGCTCGAGCACCGAGGCGTCGGATACAGAGATCAATATCCCCGACGGCCGAGTATGGACTGCCTGCTGCAGAGCGTCGAGTTCTCCGAGCGGGTCGTAGCTCTCCGGCCCGACAACTTTGGTAAAGACTTTGTAGCTGGCGGCCGCTTTGATGAAACCATGCGCCACCGTCTGCCAGTAGGGCAGTTGCGTGTTCACTGAGATGAGGTAGTAGGTCTCTGTCGGTGTTTTCTTGCTGCAACTGGTGGCGAAGACCAGCGCCAGTACCGCCAAAGCCGCCGGCAACATCCTGATCGATCTCATGACTTCCTCCCCCTCGAACAACTGCGTAGTCAAGCGCAAGCATGCGCGAGTGGAACGGCGCACACCTACCGTATAGGAGCGGAGTTATGCAATCAGGGCCGGTTCGCTTGAGACCGCCAGCTTGTGGCTAACGACGCAAGCGGCCAGAGTTACAAACCTCGCACCCGGCAGTGCCCATCCGAATTGAGAAACGGCTTCATCATACACCCGTTTCAAATTTTGGGAAGAGCCGTGACGAAATATTTCCAAGCAGCTCGCTTTTAGCTCCCTCAACTACTGCCAACAGACACGAAGGGCGCGGCAACCAGCGCCGCGCCCTTCTAGATGGTTCAGCCGCCTACGACTTCGGCGGATAGACCCCGTCCTTTACATACGCGATCGTGCTGAAGCCCTTCACGTACTTGTGCATGCGCGGGCCGGCAGGGCCGGTCGCCGGATCTGCGTAGTTGAAGTGCTCCGGGTTCTCGATAATCACGTTCAGCCCATCGAGAATCGCCGAAAACACATTGTTCTCAAGGTTCACCATAAAGTGCCCCGGGAACAGGTAGTCGAACTCGGCGAACCGCGTTACCACCTTGGCCAGGTTGTCGCGATACGTCGTCAGGTTGGAGTACTGCCCGTTCGGCTTGCCCGGCGAAGGCCCCGGCCCAACGCTGATCACGTCGCTGCAAACCACATCGCCGCAGAACATCGCTCGGGTCTTCTTGTCCAGGAACATGGCATGGCCGGGCGCATGTCCGCCGGTCCATACGATCTCCACATCGTGGTCGCCGCCCAGGTTAAAGATGTGCCCGTTCTTCACTGGCACCAGCTTGTAGTCCTTATAGACGGGCAGGTCCTTCTTGTCGAACTGCAACCAGATATTCTTGCCGTCCTTATCGAACATGTAATCCCATGCGCCGGGCTTGCACTTTGCCTTGATCAACTCGTACTCGATGTCGAGACAGTAGACCGTGTCGAAGTGGACGTTGCCCAGACAGTGGTCGGGGCCCGAGTGGGTGTTGACCACAACCAGCGGCTTGCCACCGGCCAGCTTGTTGACCAGAGCGCGGGTGTCGCCGATTCCAAAAGCGGTATCAACAACCAGCGCCTTCTCCGGGCCGACAACCACATACATCCACACATCGCCCATGCCATCGCAGTTTTGATTGAACAGGCCGTAGACGTTTTCCCGGAACTGGTAGACCTCGATGTAGGGGTTCTCCGGGTACACCTTCAGCGTCTTGTTGTTCTCGCGCAGCAGCTTCATATACGACCAGCTGATCGCGTTCTGCGCCGGTCCCCACTTGATTCTCTTCGCCTTCGACGCCCCTTGAATGGGCAGCATCAGGTTATCCATATCGATCCTCTCTCTCGGCGCTTAGCCCTTGTTGTATCCGTAGTAGACAAC
Organism: uncultured Acidobacteriaceae bacterium; assembly: GCA_903842065.1. Classification (GTDB taxonomy): domain Bacteria; phylum Acidobacteriota; class Terriglobia; order Terriglobales; family Acidobacteriaceae; genus Telmatobacter. The sequence continues at coordinate 27,787 of CAIMKZ010000031.1, forward strand.
GCTGAACTGATTGATGTGCTTCATATACCGCCCGGCCGGCGCGGTGGCCGACTTGCCCCAGCTCGCATCCCAGAAGTCGTAGTCGTTGGGATCCTTGAGGATGGCGTCGATAGCTTCCATCTCATTGGTCAGCGCGCTCTTGTCCACGTCGATCATGAAGTGCGAGGGATAGACCCAATCGAAATCCGCGCCGCGATCGACCAGCCGCTTCAGGTTCTTGCGGTAGGCGCTCAGCAACTGCTCTTCGCCGTGCGGTCCGCGCCCCGGCGCATTCACAGTGCCGCAACCCGAAGTATCGACGATGATGTTGTCGCCGGTGAAGACGATGCGGTTCTGCTTGTCGATGAAGCACGCGTGGCCGGCCGAGTGACCGCCCTGATACATGAGCTCGATCTCGTAGCCCTTGCCCAGGTCGAACTTGTACCCATCCGGAACGCCCGCGATCTCGTACTTCTTGAACTTGGGCAGATCGTTGCGGTCGAACTCGACCCAGATGTTGTCGCCGTAGTCGTCGAAGAGGTAGTCGAACATGTGCGGGTTCTGCTGGGCCAGGTACGGCGCCAGATACTCGTGGCAGTAGATCTTGTCGAAGCGGGCGTTGCCGTAGGCGTGGTCAAAGTGCTCGTGAGTATTCGCCACATACAGCGGCTTGCCGCCGGTCAGCTTGTCGCACAGACCCTTCAGGTCGCCGAGCCCGTAGGCAGTATCGATCAGCAGAGCCTTCTCCGGCCCTACGGTCAGAAACATCCACACGTCGCCGCCGCCGTCCAGGTTATGCGTAAACAGCCCGAAGAGGTTCTTGCGCAGCGTATAGACCTCGACGTACGGGTTCACGGGATAGATCACCCGCGTCTTGTTGTTCTCGCGCAGCTCCTTCATGTAGGCCCAGCTCACCGGATCGATCGGCGCATCGTGCTTGATGCGCACCGACTTCAGCTCCGACTTGATGGGCCACATCATCTTCCGCCGTCCCGGCCCAACCAGATGCACCGGGAACGTCTCCGCCGCTTTTACGGCCTTCTTCTCTGCGCCAGCCTTCGTCTCGGCCGCCGCAATCTTGCCGGCCAGCCCCAACGCCGCCGCTCCGGCGCTTGCCGTGCGCAGAAACTCCCTGCGATTCGTCTTCATAGTCCTCATCCCTTATGGTGAAGCAAATTTTTGCCCCAGGATCTGAGGCGTAATCCGGCTGCCGCGCGTACCAATCCCGCCGTTCGCAACCGCCTGCCAACCACTTTGATAGTTGCCGGAAGTATAGCTGTTCCGATGTCTGTTCTCGAAGACGCTCCCGGATTGCGAAATGTCTCCGCTTTTCTCACAGACCTTTGGCATTTTCTCTTTTGAGCCGAACCCGGAACTCTGTCATACTTGATTGTGCACCCCTCTAACATCCAACCAACACAATCGAAAAATGAGGTTGCAGCGATGTCGGCAAAGTACGTCTTTGTGACGGGCGGAGTTGTGTCCAGTCTGGGTAAGGGTCTGGCGGCCGCCTCCATCGGCTGCCTGCTCGAGTGCCGCGGCCTGCGCGTCAACATGATGAAGTTCGATCCCTACCTCAACGTCGATCCCGGCACCATGTCGCCCTTCCAGCACGGCGAGGTGTTCGTCACCGACGACGGAGCCGAAACTGACCTAGATCTCGGTCATTACGAACGGTTTACCCACGCCCCGCTCACCCGTGACAACAACCTCACCACGGGCCGCATCTACGAGCAGATCATCATGAAGGAGCGGCGTGGCGATTATCTGGGCAAAACAGTTCAAGTTATCCCCCATGTTACCAACGAGATAAAGAACGCGATGCGAAAAGTCGCCGCCAACGGCGCAGACGTCACCATCGTCGAAATCGGCGGCACCGTCGGCGACATCGAGTCGCTTCCGTTCCTCGAAGCCATCCGCCAGATGCGCCAGGAACTGGGCCGCGAAAACACGGTCTTTGTCCACCTCACCCTCGTCCCCTGGATCGCCGCCGCGCAGGAGCTCAAGACCAAGCCCACCCAGCACTCCGTCAAGGAGTTGCTCTCGATCGGCATCCAGGCCGACGTTCTCCTCTGCCGCTCCGACTTCCCACTCCCCCGTGAGATGAAGCAGAAGATCGCAACCTTCTGCAACGTAGAAGACGGCGCGGTCATCGGCGCAACCACCCTGCCGTCGATCTATGAGGTCCCGCTCAACTTCGCCAAAGAGGGCGTCGACTCGCTCATCCTCAAGTACCTCCACAAGGAAGCGCCCCCGGCCGACCTGACGCATTGGCAGGCCCTCATCGACCGCATCCACAACCCCAAAGACGAAGTTGTGATCGGCATCGTCGGCAAGTACGTCGAGTACGAGGACAGCTACAAATCCCTCAAGGAAGCCCTCACCCACGGCGCGCTCGCCCAAAACCTCAAGCTCAAGGTCACCTGGATTGAAGCCGAGGGCCTCGAAACCGCGTCGCCCGACGACCGCAGCTACGAATCCAAGCTTGAAGGCTTCGACGGCATCCTCGTCCCCGGCGGCTTCGGCAAGCGCGGCATCGAAGGTATGTTGAACGCCATCCGCTACGCCCGCGAGAAGCACGTCCCCTACTTTGGCATTTGTCTCGGCATGCAAACCGCATGCATCGAGTTCGCCCGCAACGTCTGCGGCCTGAAGGGCGCCAACTCCAGCGAGTTCGACCCCGTTCCAGCCCACCGCATCATTTATAAGCTCCGCGAACTGCTCGGCGTCGAAGAGATGGGCGGAACTATGAGATTAGGCGCCTGGGCATGCCAGCTTCAGCCCGGCACGCTAGCGTCAGAGGCCTACAACGGCCAGACCGAGATCAGCGAGCGCCACCGCCACCGCTACGAGTTCAACCGCGAGTACGAAGCCCTGCTCACCGGCGCAGGCCTCCGCATCTCCGGCTCCACTCCCGATCAAACCTACGTAGAGATCGTAGAACTCCCCGGCCACCCCTACTTCCTGGGCTGCCAGTTCCACCCCGAGTTCAAGTCGAAGCCTCTGGAGCCGCACCCGCTGTTCCACCGCTTCATCAGGGCGAGCTATGAGCACCGCGTAAACAGGGGAGCCGACGCGATAAGACAGCCTACTGAGGCAAAGGCGTAAACCGGAGTAATATCATTGCACGGAGAATACCGTGGCCCACTACTTCGCGAATAAGGTTATTTCCTTTGCGGCATTAGTGGTCTTGTTGCTTGGAGCCACGCCTTCGCTTTACTGCAGCACAGTAGAGGTTACGGTTGAAGTCATACCGTCTCCCCTCATCAGAGCCAAACAGAACGCGCGGATTGGAGTTATGCTCGAAGGCAAACCAGTTCCAGGCGTGAAAGTTGACGTCTGGAAGTCTTCTCCTTCTCCAGGACTATTTGCCTCTTTCGTTACCGACGGGAATGGCATGATTATCCTTCCAATCCTACCTTCGGGCGTGTATTCCATAGGACCTGCGCCTGCGCATAATCCGAGATATGTTGGGGGATTTAGCGTATGTGTGATTCCATGTAACGGCAGCCTCCTCGAAACAACTGATATTGTTTTTGACAATCTCAGAAGTCCGCCTCGTCCTATCGACCGGGATCAAAGTGCATTAAGCGAACTCCGAATGGAAATTGGTCCAACCATAGATTCAACAGACCTGAACCTGATTCGCAGGGCTCAACAACAGCCCGTTTTCGGTCGTCTTCCCTTGCTGCGTGGATCGGTGATTGACCAATCCGGAGCCTTCATTCCCGGCGCGTGGGTCGATGTAGTTGCGAAGGGAGCGGAAGCAAAACGTGTTGTCCTTCTGCACGCCGATCGCGTGGGGGGGTTCTCGACCGATCTTCCGGATGGCGACTATATCTTGATTGTTTCTTCCCCCGGGTTCAGAACACGCGCGTTGGAAGTTATTGTGGATCGATCAGAAAAGCCTGGCGATTTACTCATTCTGCTTGATATCGGAGCTACAACGTAAGAAGCATAATCGCCTGAAGCCGCCCCCTCACGGCCTCACAATCCGCCCCGCCAGATCCGGCGCAACCCTCTCGAAATCCCGCAGATTCCACGTGTAGATGAAATCCGCTTTCACCTTCCGCGCGCAGGCCACGTGCAAAGCGTCGTAGATACTGCCGCCTGCAACACCCACCGCCGAAGCTGCACGAATCGCCTTCACATATTCCTCTGCCGTAAGCTCGACCGGCGTCACGCGTGCGAGAAACACGTCAACCGCATCCGCCGCGGCTCGCGGAGATAGACGATACCCTCTCGGCATTGCGGTCAGCACGTTGTAGACCTCGGCCAGCGTGTGCGCGTTCACAAATGTGTCCGCATACGTGCACTGGTTCCACAGTTCGAGGCTCGGCGCGTGATGCATATGGTGCACGTGCGCAACGGCGATCAGCACCGACGTGTCGAGAAAGATCACCGGGCCTCCGCGTCGAGCCCCATGATGTGGCGCTCGCGATCCCGGCGGCCCTGGGCAACGCCCTCATTCACCATCTCAAGCGTCAGAATGGGCGCCTGCTTGCGGTCGGCCGGATAGACCAGAGGCGTTCCGTTCTCGACGACCAGCTCGGCCTCGCTCTCGCAGGGAGTCAGCGACATCTTGTCTCCGGAGCGTTCGAGGGTCAAACGCACCCCCGCGTGGAGTTCGAATAAATCCCGCATCTTCTTCGGAATCACGATCCGCCCGGCCTTATCGATCTCCACAATGGCACTGGAAATGGTATTCATAATGCCATTTTACCATTGAAAATGGCATTTACTTGCCATAAAGTACTCCTTTGCCAAACTGCACAGTCTCCCTCAGCCCGGGCAGTGGTATCCTGTGTCGTTCGAAAAATACCCAGCTCTAGTATCCCCAGGGCATTCGACATTCGTTTTGAGGCCCGGAAAAGACGGTTCAGCGATGAGAACTAAATCTAATTATTCGTATAGCTTGCGACTTACATTCAGAGCAACGGCACTGTTTTCTGTGCTCTTCGCGGCAGTGCTTGTCTCTGCCCAGGCCCCGCCCAGCGCCCCCGCCCAACCCCAGCTCAACATCCTCATCACCCCCGCGGTCCAGCCCGCCCTCGAAGAACTCACCCCCCGCTACCTGGCCGACCACCACACCGCCATCAAGATCGAGACCGGCGGCTCCATGGGCACAACCGGCACCGCCATCCCCGCCCGCCTCGATCGTGGCGAGATCTTTGACGTCGTCATCCTCTTCGACGCCTCGCTCGACGATCTCATCCGCCGCGGAAAGGTCTTGCCCGATAGCAAAGTCGATCTGGTGAACTCCGATATCGGCGTGGCGGTCAAGACTGGCGCGCCCAAGCCTGACATCTCCACGCTTGAGGCGCTCAAGAAGTTCCTGCTAGGGGCCAAATCCATCACTTATACGGCAGGAGTCAGCGGCGTTTATGTCCGCGACGTGATGTTTCCCATGCTCGGCATCGCCGACGACATGAAGGCCAAGACCGTGATGTCTACCGGCGCAGCGGCGGCGGTTGCCGACGGCAAAGCCGAACTGGGCATTCAGCAGGTAAGCGAACTGATGCCCATCAAGGGCGTCGATGTCTACGCCCTGCCCCACGCTGCCGCCAAGCCCAGCGTCTTTTCCGCCGGCATTCCCGTAAACGCGCCGCACCCCAAAGAGGCCCGCGTTTACATCGACTGGCTTACCTCTCCGGCCGCTTACGACGCCATCCGCAAAGCCGGCCTCGATCCCTTCCACGCCAAATAACCTGCGAATGCAGAACTCAAACCCTACTCATAGCCCCAACAATCAAAGCCGCCCCGGAGCGATCTTCCTCTCCGGGGCGGCTTTGTTTTGCGCTAAAAAATCGTTTACATAAAGCGGCCCGGCTTGCTCAGCCACTTGTCCGCGTAGTCGTAAAGCGTCTTGATCGTATCCCCATACTGCCCCGGCGTCTTCTCGCACTTCTTGCAGGGCGTGTAGCCGTGGGTCGCGCCCTCGACAAACGCCAGCGTTTTATCCGTTGCCTTCGAGTGGTTGTAGATGGTCTCGGCGGCCAGATACTCCCAGTGGGCGGTCATACCCATCACCAGCGTCGGCACGCCGATGCCCTCCACGGTCCCCGGCGGAGCGCTGTAACTCGACGACCAGTCGATGCCCTTCACCGTGTCCTCGTTGTAGCTAAAGTCCGGCCCGGTGCGCAGCGCGAACGTGCTCAAAAAGCTACGAACCGTTGCCTTCAGTGTTCCATTGCTGTAGCTCGGCGTCGGGTTGTTGAAGCCTTCAGGGACGCGGACCGTATGCACAATTTCGTTCGTGATCGACCCATCGGCGTGAATCAGCGGCCAGGCCTTCACTGTGTGCGACATCAGATTCACATCCTGCGCAAACAGCCGGTTTGCTGCACCCACAAAGTTGCCGCCCGGAATATCAAACGGCGCGTCGTCGTTGTACGGTCCCTTGCCGGCCTGAATGTCGGCGAGCTTGGCCAGAGCAGAATCGATCAACGCATTATTCCGCTTGCCCACCGCAGTCTGCCACTTCTTGATGAACTCCGCGCTATAGTCGGAGTTGCCGTTGGCGACAAAGCCGTTCTTCGGGTTGAAGAGGTCGAGATCGGGGTTCAGCTTGATGCCGTTGTCCTCGCTTGTAACCGACGGGTCGATCGAGAACAGCATCATCGTCGCCGTGCCCCAGTTCGAGTCCACCAGCATCATGCCATCGGCCGCGGGCATTCCGGCCAACGAATCCGGGCACTTTACGATCTTCTCTGGCCCCTGACAGACCTTCACGCCGTTCTCGGCGATGTCCTGGTAGCTCGACATCAGCACGCCGCCGCCAGAGTGGCCCCACAGCACAATCTTCTTCACGTCGGGATTCTTCCTCAGCCAGGCCACGCCCAGCTTGGCGTCGAGCAGCACGCGATCCATATTTACGTTGCCCACGTTGGCCTTGGCGGTCGTGGTGTTGCCGCACAGCACGCGATAGCCGCGTTTCGAGAGCTCCGTGCAGCCCGAGAACGTAAGGTAGTCGCCCTCGTTGTGCATGATAAACACGGCGATCTGCGCCTTCGGCCCCGGATTTACCGGCTCATAGAAGACGCCCGGGACGCCCTGGCCCAGCTTCACAAAGGTGGTCTTGATCTGACTGTCCTGCGCGGCAGATACAACGGCGCACAGCATGACGGTAGCGGCGAAAAGCACTAGAAGCTTGCAGGATTTCATAGGTGGAGATCTCCCTTAACAGAGCTGAAAATGATGGCTTCGACGAGTGACTGCCATCATAGCTGCGAAAAATCTCCCCGGCAATATGGAAATCGTCACGCACGTTATTCAGCGCGTGCGTTCGGCATCTTTTGACAGTGCACCTTCTTCCCCTTTACCTTGAGTTGACCGCAAATCTTCCCCAGAGGACCGCACTCCATGTCATCTCTCGGCACACTCCGCCAGATCTTTGCCATACTGTCTTTCTGCGCTGCCGTAACAGCAGCTGCCCAGGGACCGCAAATCACCATCGACTCCGGCACCCTTCAGGGTGTCGTTGAGAACAGCATCACCGCCTTCCGCGGAATCCCCTACGCCGCGCCGCCCGTCGGCAATCTGCGCTGGCGCGCTCCGCAGCTCGTTAAGCCCTGGACCGGCGTTCGCCCCGCTACTGCTCTTGCCCACGACTGCCTCCAGAATGTCTTCAGCGACGACCAGGCGCCGCCTATTTCTCCAACCTCAGAGGACTGCCTCTACCTCAACGTCCTCACGCCTGCCGCAAAATCCACTACGCCACTCCCCGTTATGGTCTGGATCCACGGCGGCGGCTCGGTCATCGGCGGAACCACGCCTGTCGCCTACCAGGGTGAGGCCTTCGTCAAGCACGGCGTCATCTTTGTCAGCATCAACTATCGCCTCGGCCGCCTGGGATACTTCGCTCACCCCGCCCTCACCGCCGAAAACGCCGACGGCCTGCTCGGCAACTACGGCTACATGGACCAGATCGCCGCCCTCAAGTGGGTGCAGCGCAACATCGCGGCCTTTGGCGGAGATCCCGCCAACGTTACCGTCATGGGCGAGTCCCACGGCGGACGCTCGGTCAACATGCTGCTCGGTACCTCGCTCGCTCGCGGACTCTTCGCTCGCGCCATCGTTGAATCCGGCTTTGGCCGCATGTACCAGCCGCCGATCAGCGCGCCCATCGGAAGCGGTGGAGACTCAGCCGAAGAAACCGGCCTCAAGTTCGCGAAGGCGGTCGGCATTGAAGGCGCCGGCACCGACACCCTCACAAAACTCCGCGCCCTGCCCGCCACCACTGTCATAGGCGACGTCGGCTACGGCACCGGCCGCACCAACTACCCCGGCCCCATGATCGACGGCAAGCTGGTCCCCGCCGATATGCCTGACATCTATCTCTCCGGCGACAACCTCCGCGTCCCCATCCTTGTGGGCGCAAACGACGAAGACACCGGCACCGCCCCCGGCGACACCGAAGCCAGCGTCTACGGCACCTTCGGCATGCACGCCGATGAGGCTCGCAAGGTCTACACCGCCGCAGGCGCAAAAGATCTCGCCACTCTCAAGGGCATGGTCGGCCGCGACCGCCAGGCCATCGAACCGGCACGCTTCGAGGCTCGCATCTTCGCTCAGGAGGGCCTGCCCGTCTACGAGTTCCGCTTCTCCTACTTTGCACAGTCACTTCGCGGCCAGGTTACCGGCGCACACCACGCTACCGAGGTCCCCTACGTCTTCAAGACCCTCGCCGCCGTCCGAGGCGTAACCCCCACTGCCCAGGACGAGCAGGTAGAAGAGTCCATGATCCAGTACTGGACGAATTTCATGAAGACTGGGGACCCCAACGGCGCCGGACTTCCCGCCTGGCCCCGCTACTCTCCCGCCGAAGATGTGCTGATGAACTTCACCGCCGCCGGCAAGCCCGTCGCCATGCCAGACCTCTTCAAGGCGCGGCTCGACATCGTAGCGGAGTCGATGAGCTCCGTTCCGGCGACGCCGAAGCGCTGACCTGCTAGTCGAGGAGGATTGAGTTGGGAGATTTTGCAGCCAGAGCGCGGTCGAAGGTGACGAGCCTCAAATGCCCGGCTTCGGCGAAGGCGGCGAGATAGGCGTCCATCCAAAGTTTGGGTGAGGCCGAGTCACTCATCGTGCCAGCCTGAAATACCTCGTCCATGCCGGCCGGCTCCGGATGAAACAGGGCTTTGCCGCCCTCAATCCATTGCTTGTAAAGCGCCCAACACTGACGCTGCGAAAGTACTTCGTCGCCCATCACCGCCTCGGACGTCATCAGGCGGAAGAAGCCCATCTGAGTCTGACGACAGAAGACAAGCATGCTCAGCCCATCGAGCGATTCAAACCAGGTCATCGCCGCATCGTGGTGAACGTGCAGCTCGTGGTGCAACGCGACCCACACATTTACATCAGCAAAATGCAGTGAGTTCATCGATCTGCTCGTTTGTGAGGTTCAGCGTACCGGGACGCTTGGAACGGATCACCGGAACCTGGAACCGGCTGGGCGGAGCCGAACTCGGGCGCTGAAGCCGCATATCCAGCCCCTCAAGAATCACCTCGCGGATAGTGACGCCTTCTGTAGCCGCACGAATCTTCATCTCGCGGTAGATGGTATCGGGAATGTCCACGGACGTGCGCATAAAAACATATTCACATATTTATGTTTTTATGTCTACACATTAGCCCGTAATAAGTGCTGCAAGAATTGTGCAGTTATTTTCTTAAATTATTGATAAAGATAATTATAACTCGTTTATAAAGTCGCCCCGTATGGCACCAGCACCGTCAGCGCATCCAATACAACCTCCATCCGGGCAGGCAGTGTACCCAGCAGCTCGCCGTCCGCCTCCACATATATCGTCTCCTTGTGGCCGGGGTGCGGGCGGCATTCCACCGCGTGCGCCTCGTGAAGCCGGATCGCGTGCCGGAAGTTGTGCCGCCCAACGACCGCTGCTGTTACAAAGCCCAGGTACTCAAATCGGCTGCGTGTGCCAAAACCCACCAGGTGCATCCGAGGGCTTAGAAGATTGGCCCCGGGAACCAGCCGGCCGAGAGCCCCTCCGAAGGTAGGGATTCGGACAGCAAGCAACTCTGAGACCTCGACCCGTTCCGGCGTATCCTCCCTTGTATCTAGATCGACCTCGAAGAGAGGGAATCGGCTTGTGGCCCAGACTCGGAAGCCCTCAATGACGTAGAGCAGGTAACCGATGCGGCGCTTCAGCCATGGGTCAAGGCTGGCCATCATCAGGGCGTCTGCCCCGATTCCGGCCGCGACCAGAAAGTAACTGGACGCCGGCTCACCCCTGGTATTGAGATAGTGAATCCGCCCGACAGGGATGCGAACGGGCCAAGCCTCAGCCAGTACGCGGGCGGCCTTTGCTGGCGACCGGGGCAGGCCCAGATTCACGGCCAGAACATTCGCGGTTCCCAGGGGTATTACGCCCAGAGCCACCTGGGTTCCCACCAGCGACTGCGCGATCTCGTGCACCGTGCCGTCTCCGCCGCATGCAACCACGGTGTCGAAGCCATCTTCGGCGCAGCGGCGAGCGATCTCTCCAGCCGAGCCGGGCCCGTCGGTTTCGAGCAACTTGGCATCGAAGCCCGCGGCCCGAAAGACATCGGCGGCTTCACGCACCGCCGCAGCCCGTCGATTCGACAGTTGGCCGGATGCCGGGTTGAAGATCAGCGCCAAGCGGCGCGTAGGTTGGCTCACTGGTGAGGGCTTATCACTACTCGGAATCAGCTACTTGGGTTGTATCTTCTCAGATTGCGCCAGAAGCGAGCCATTATTATTGCGAGTGAGGCGCAACCACCCATGAAGCTTACAGATAATACGATTCTTATCACCGGCGGCGGTACCGGAATAGGCCGCGGACTCGCCGAACAGCTCCACAAGCTCGGCAACCAGGTCATCGTTGCCGGCAGGCGCAAGGAAAAGCTGGAAGAAACCGCAGCTGCCAACCCCGGCATCAAGTGGCTCGCCGTAGATCTCACGGATGCCGCGGCCATCAGCGACCTGGCCGCGCGTGTGCTCGCCGACTTTCCCGCGCTCAACATGCTCTTCAACAACGCCGGCATCATGCGCGCCGAGCGGCTCGTCGAAGGCAAGCTGGATGACGCCGAAGCCATCCTCGCCACCAATCTGCTTGCGCCCATCCGCCTCACAGCGGCGCTACTGCCGCATCTGGCCAGCCAGCCCAGCGCGGCGATCCTCAACGTCTCCTCCGCGCTGGGTTTTCTGCCTCTGGCCGAGCGCGCCACCTACTGCGCCACGAAAGCCGCCGTCCACTCCTATACCCAGAGCCTGCGCTGCCAGCTTCGTGGAACTTCGGTCGAAGTCCTCGAACTCATCCCCCCCTACGTGCAGACCGCGCTCATGACCGGCGAAAACGACCCCCGAGCCATGCCTCTGCCGCAGTTCATCGCCGAAGTGATGTCGATTCTTGCCCAGAACCCAACACCGCCAGAAATTCTTGTGGATAACGCCCGGCGCCTGCGCTTTGCCGAGAAGACCGGCAGCTTCGACACAATCTTCGAAGCCGTGAACCGACCCCAGTAAACTCGGCGCTGGCTCGACTGTACCTCAGCTCCGGCCTGGTGAATTGCCCCCGCCAAGGTGTTCTGCGCCATTGCCCAGGCGCACGTTTCCCGAGCCTCCCCGACACAGGCGGGTGGGATTTCCTCATTTCAACATTCATCCAAAATCTTCACAGTATCCGCCCGCCTCGCTCTCGCCTAAACTCACTCCATGGCCACCATCCCCAACCTCGCTCTCGAAGCCGGGCTGCCGGCGAATATCGACGCGGAAAAGACCATTCTTGGCGCTATCCTGCTCGATAACTCCGCCCACGCCGAGGCTGCCGAAAGGCTGGAGGCCGACGACTTCGCCCTTGACTCGCACCGCCGCATCTACATACGGATGAGCGAGTTGCGCGATGTCGGCCGCCAAGTCGATATCGTCACCCTGACCGAGGAGCTGAGCCGATACAAAGAGGTTGAGGCCGTAGGCGGCGTAGCCTATCTAGCCTCACTGACTGAGGGTCTGCCCCGCCGCCCGGTCATCGAAGAGTACATCCACATAGTCAAGAACAAGAGCCTGCTCCGCCGCCTCATGGCCATCTGCTCGCAGGCTATCGCACGCGCAGCAGACCAGTCCGAGACCGCCCTTGAAGTCCTCGACTACGCTGAGCAGAATCTCCTTGAAGTTAGCCAGAAGGGAATTGTCAGCGGACTCCAGCCGCTGGATCAGATCGTCGCTAACTCCTTTGGATCCATCGATAATCTATATAAACAGGGCAAGGAGATTACCGGCCTGGCCACCCACTTCTACGACCTGGACCGTATGACTAGCGGCCTTCAGAAGGGCGAACTTGTCATCATCGCCGCCCGGCCTTCCATGGGCAAGACCGCTTTCGCCATCAACATCGCCCAGAACGCAGCAGTCGCCGGCAAGGCGACTGTAGCCGTCTTCAGCCTGGAAATGTCGAAGGAGTCGCTGCTGCGACGTATGCTGGCCTCCCAGGCCCGGGTCGACCAGCGAAAACTCCAGACTGGCTTCCTCGGCCGCGAAGACCAGAGCAAGCTCCAGCATGCCCTCGAGCAGCTCGTCGAGGCCCGCCTCTTCATCGACGACTCGGCCGGCATCTCCCTGGCCGAGATGCGAGCTAAGTGCCGCCGTCTCAAGCAGATCTCAGGAGGACTCGACCTGGTGGTCGTCGACTACCTCCAGCTCATGTCCGCCACCCTGCCCTCTCAGGGCGGCAAGCGGTACGAGAACCGCACCCAGGAAGTCAGCGCCATCTCCCGAGGCCTCAAAGCTCTGGCCAAGGAACTCGACGTTCCGGTCATCGCCCTCTCTCAGCTCTCCCGTGCCAGCGAGCGCCGCGGCGACGACAAGCGCCCTCTGCTGAGCGATCTCCGCGAGTCGGGATCCATCGAGCAGGACGCCGACGTGGTGGCCTTCATCCACCGCGAGGCCTACTACAACCACAACAAGGAAGAGCTCTCCGAGGCCGACCTCGCCAAATCCGAGATCATCCTCTCCAAGCAGCGTAACGGCCCCACGGGAACCGTGATTCTGAACTTTATCTCACGGTTTACGACCTTCGACAACGCCGAAGTGGCCCACAGTGACGCGTAGGAATAATTCCTACCACTCATAATAAAGATGTTAGGCTCCATCCCTGATCGCGGCCTCCTCGAACAACCACCCCAGGAGGTTGCGCCCTATCTGCTTGGCAAAGTGCTTGTTGCGGCAAACCTGGCCGGTAGAATCGTCGAGGTCGAGGCCTATCTCGGCCCCCACAACCCCACTCCCGACCCCGCTGCCCACGCCCATCGCGGTCCCACTCCTCGCAACGCCGTCTTATTTGGACTAGCAGGGCACGCCTACGTCTACTCCATCTACGGCCGCTACTTCTGCATGAATGTCAGCTGCGAAACCGAAGGCCGGGCTGGCTGCGTCCTCATCCGCGCCCTCGAACCCCTGGCTGGGCTCGACCAGATGGCCGCAAACCGCAACCTGCCACCTGGCTCACCTCTCCACCAGCTCACCTCAGGCCCCAGCCGCCTCTGCCAGGCGCTCGGCATCGCTCGCGCCACCCATAACGGCCTCGATCTGATCTCCTCTGACTCCCCGCTCCAGTTGCGCGACGACGGTTTCCCGGTCCGTGAGTACCTTGTTACCCCCCGCATCGGCATCAAGGAGGCGGTCGACTGGCCCCTGCGCTTCGCTCTGCCCAACCACCCCTGCGTCTCCGGCCCAAAATCTTTTTCAGAGAAAATTAGTCTTTATCGGATAGAATCGCGTCCATCCATTAGGCGTACCGTCAACCCCAAGAGGATTCCCCGCACATGAGATTGAAACTGATACTTCCCGCTGTGCTGGTAGCCTGCCTAGTTGCAGTCTGCACGTATTCAACCGTCCACGCCGCCCAGGCCGCTCCCCAGGGCCCGCCTCCCGGAGCTCAAGCCGGTCCCGGCGGTCCTGGAGGCGCACCGCGCGCCCCCTCGCCCCCGCCCACCAACCTCAAGGTTCTGCCCAAAACCCTCACCGGCGACCAGGTCCGCGACATCATGCGGAAGTGGGAAGGCGACCTGAACGCGGAGTGCTCTGACTGCCACACTGCCGACCCCGTGAAGAAGATGCCCAACGGGCGGCCGGCGATGAACTACGCCGACGACTCCAAGCCCGAGAAGGAGATCGCGCGGCTCATGTTCACCATGACCGAAGGCCTCAAGGCCGACCAGCTCAAGAAGGCCGCCGCCCTAAACACGGCCGCGGATGCCCCAAAGCCGGCCGAGTTCACTTGCGGCTCCTGCCATCGTGGCAAGATCAACCCCGAAGCCTTCGTAGCCCCCAAGCGTCAGCAGGGCCCCGGTGCCCCCGGCGGTCAGGGTGGCCCCGGTGGTCCGGGCGGTATGCAGGGTCCGCCTCCGGGAATGTAGTCTCCATGTAACCCACACATACAAAAGCTCCGGGGCCCAAACCCCGGAGCTTTTTCTATTTGCTCAGTTACCGGACCGTCCACTCAATCCCCCATCTTTGGTCGCCCTGAGAACCCGCTTGCCTTCCGCAGCTCGTCGGCGTCCATCAGATGCCCGTCCATCACCACCCAGCGAGTGTTTCTCAGGTCGCCGATGCGCTTCGAGGGGTCTCCCTCCACCAGCACCAGGTCTGCGTTGCGGCCCACGGCGATTGTGCCCGTCGAGCCATCCACGCCCACCAGCCGGGCTGGAGCTATCGTCGCCGCAGCCAGCGCCTCTGCCGGAGTAAACCCTGCCTCAACATAGAGTTCCAGCTCGCGCACCAGCTCCATTCCGGTCCAGTCCGTGCCGGCGACGATCGGAATCCCGTCTTTGTGCATCAGCCCCACAAGTTCTTCGAGTTTTTTGAAGCTCTGCCGGAACTGCTCCCGCGTAGCGCCCTTGGGAACCGCGAAGCCACCCTGCCGGAAGCTCCGTTCCGTGGCCGGGGGCAGCGTTCCCACATAGGGCGTGTAGGCAGGCGCAAGATCTCCGTTCTCCGGTACAAACAGCATCTCGGCCACCAGCAGCGTCGGGTCCGCCACGGTCTTCTTTGCCACCATCGTCTCCAGCAGCGTCTTCATCGGTGGCTTCGTAAGGTCCATATCCTTCGCAAACTGCCCGGTGCCGTTGAACCGGTTGATGCCGTTTGACGTTGCCACCACATCCTTCGGCATCGCCTCCATCGACTCAAAGTAGATGTGGGTCAGCTCGTCGTAACCGGCCGCGATCGCCTCGCTCGGCAGCATCCCGGCGGGAACGTGGCCGTGAACGTGCAGCCCCAGCCTGTGCGCCTCGGCGGCTGCCGGAGCAATCCACTCCGGCTTGATCGTTCCGTAGAACTTGATTCCCAGAAACCCCTCCGCCTTGGCCTTCCGAACAGCGGCCAGCAACTCCTCCTGTGAGCCAACCACCACGCCCAGCTGCGCCGCATTCGGCCCTTTGCCGTCGATCAGCACCGAGGGGTACACGTGCGGCATCAGCAGTTCTCCTGCGGCTCTGCGTTTGGCGCGTGCCAAAGTCAGGTCGTTGTCGTTGCCTGGGTCGCGTACCGACGTGATGCCAAGCGCCAGCAGAAACGGCCCCGCGGAGTCGTCAAGAATGTGCTGGTGTGCGTCCCACAACCCCGGAGTCAGCGTCTTGCCCTTGCCGTCGATTACCTTGGCCCCGGCGGGAACCTTCGTCGTCGTCGCGCTGCCAACCGCCGTGATCTTGCCGCCCTCTACCACCACCGTCTGATCGTCCACGAACCGGATGCCGTCCACAAACGCCCGTACGTGAACAAACGCGATCGCCGAGCTTCCATCCTTGAGCAGTTGCCGCGCAACTACCGGACTCCGCGCCGCAAGCGCCTCATCCTGGGCCTGTTGCAGAGTCTTCAGCGCGTCCTCGTAACCCGCGGGCAGGCACGCCAGCCCGCCTACTGTCCCGAAGAACTTGCCCTCGGCCGTCGTCCAGATCGGCACCGGCGAAGGTCCCAGACCCGTGACCGCCCACGCCGTCACCTTGCGCTCGGTTGCGCCTTTGCCGACGGTCGCTTCAGTCAATTTTTCCGCCTGCGCGCGTCCACCCGGCAGCGTAGCCATCGTCCGGCCCGGCGAGGCCAGCAGGGTCTCAATAAACACAGCCGTCCCGCCTGAAGACGTTCCCCCCATCGCGTAATAAAACGCCGGGGCCGCATACTTCGCCTCGCCCTTGTCCACCGGACTCTTCCAGCTCGCCTGCTGCCCTTCGATGCGGAACGACTCTGCCGCGTCTCCGTTCGGATTCACGCCGCGAACCACCCACAGACGCGGCATGTGGTCGGCGCCGAGCCGCACCTCCTGATCGATCTCCCACACCTGGCCCCGCAGCAAAATACTCTCCCGCGACATCTGCGCCCCATCCGGCGCGGTCCACACATAGGAGTGCCCATTCACGCCCGACGTCGAGAAGATCGTGAACGCCCGCGCCTCCTTCGGCGCCTTCGCCAGTTGGTCGGCCGGAACCTGTCCCCGCACCCCCATAACGCCGCACAGTACAAACGACGCCATTACGCCAGTCGCAACCAAAACCCGTGGTAGCTGCAAGTTACACCTCTCCTCAAAGCCCGTGGCCGCATCCGCCCGGGCAATTTCTCTGCGCGAATCCTATCACAGCCCCGGCCGCTCTCTTCCGCCCCAGTCCAACGATCCTTTGAGTCCGCTCAATCCCTGCGATATAGTTGTGGATTGCGGCCGGATAGCACGCCGTTCTCATCTCAAACAAGGATCATTCGATGCCTACTGGAAAACTCCTCCCCGGCCTCATTCTTGCTTTCGCGGCCACAGTCGCACTTGCCCAACACAATAATGTACCCGCGGTTCAGGGCCTGCCGCCCGCCGCCCGCTCCGCCGCACAGTCCATCGACCCCGCCAGAATCGCCGCGCAGGAGCGCTTCCTCGCCTCCGATCTGCTTGAAGGCCGCGGCCCCGGCACACGCGGAGACAAGCTCGCCGCCGACTACATCGCCACCCAGTTCGAACTCTTCGGCCTCAAGCCAGCCGGTGACAACGGAACCTTCCTCCAGAAGGTCCCCCTCCTCGCCGTCCACACCATTGAAGACAAGACAAAGTTCGCCTTCGTCCCCGCAAGCGGCGCGCCCATCGACCTCAAGTACGGAACCGAGATCGTCTCCAAGGACCAGACCGGCAACCCCACCGCCGACTTCGACGCCCCCATCGTCTATGTGGGTTACGGAATCAACGCACCCGAGTACAACTGGAACGACTACGCCGGTATCGACATCAAGGGCAAGATCGCGCTCATGATCGTCAACGAGCCGCCCTCCACCGATGAGAAGTTCTTCAACGGCAAGGCTCTGACCTACTACGGCCGCTGGACTTACAAGTACGAAGAGGCCGCCCGCCGCGGCGCCGTCGGAGTCATCCTCATCCACCGCAGCGATCTGGCCAGCTACGGCTGGGAGGTCGTCCGCAACTCCCAGGCCATCGAGAAGAGCTATCTCCAGGCCGATCCCCTCGCCACACTCCGCGCCGCCGCATGGATCCAGCACGACGTAGCCGAGCAGCTCTTCAAGGCCGCCGGTCTCGGCAGCGTTGACGACGAGATCGCCCGCGCAGGCAAGCCCGGCGCATTCCATGCCGTTGAGTTGCCCGTCCGTCTCCGCGCCCACATTGAAAGCCGTACTCGTCGCTACGACTCCACCAATGTCGTCGCCAAACTCTCGGGCTCGGCTCTCGGAAACGTTGTTCTCTACTCCGCCCACTACGACCACCTCGGCATCGACCCCGACGCCAAGGGCGACAACATCTACAACGGTGCGGCAGACAACGCCTCCGGCTGCGCCATCCTCATTGAGATCGCCCGCGCCTACGCTCAGAACGCCATCAAGCCGCCCCACGACGTCTACTTCGTCTCCGTCACCGCGGAGGAGCAAGGCCTGCTCGGCTCGCAGTACTTTGGCGAGCACCTGCCCATCCCCGCCCGCCAGATCACCCTCGACATCAACTACGACATGGTGATGCCCCTCGGCATCCCCCTCTCCGTAAGCCTTGCCGGAGCCGAGCGCACTACCTTCTGGCCCCAGACCCAGTCCACATCCCGCATCTTCGACCTAAAGATATCTCCCGATCCCGACCCCTCGGCCGGCCACTACTATCGCAGCGACCACTTCTCGCTGGCCCGCGTCGGAATCCCCGCTTTCACCATCGGCTCTGGAACCCTCTTTGAGGGCCACGACGAAGCCTGGGGCAATGCCCAGTTCAAGGACTTCGTAGCCCGTCACTACCACCAGCCCTCCGACGAGTTCGACCCCAAAGGCGACTACCGCGCCCACTCCCGCCTGGCCCAGTTCGGCTTCGTACTCGGCTGGCTGGCCAGCGCGCAACCCCAATCGGTAGAGTGGAATACCGGCGACGAGTTCGATGCTCCGCGAAAGAAGTCCGAAGCCAGGTAACTCCTTTGCATGGCACACGCGCCAGACGAATTGCGCATGTGCGAAAATTTAACTTTGACCAGCGAGAACCACTTCCGCCTGCTCGTGGTCCGTCTCGGGGCCATGGGCGACATCCTCCACGCCCTTCCGGCGGTCACGGCTCTGCGCTCCGCGTACCCTGACTGGGAGATCGGCTGGGCTGTCGAGCCAAAGTGGATGCCGCTGCTCGCCGCGGAGTCCGATCCGGGACCGTCACTCTCTCCGCGTGGGGTTCTGCGCCCGCTCGTTGACCGCGTCCATCTCGCTCCGGCCAAAGCCTGGGCCAAACGGCCACTTTCGTTTGAAACCCTAAGCCAGATCGGGTCGCTCGGCCGTGAGCTGCGCGAGTGCGGCTACGACGCCGTTCTCGACCTCCAGGGAGCCATCAAGTCTTCGGTGGTCGCGCACTTTGCTTACGCCCCCCGCACTCTGGGCGAAGACAAGCCACGCGAACGCCCCGCCCGATGGTTTTACAACGAGCGGCTCGTAACCCACCTCAACCACGTCATCGAACAGGACTTTGAGATGGCCGCGGCCCTCGAAGGCAAGCCGCTGCCGTGGACCCAGCCCCTGCTGCCCGTGGACCCGGCCGCTGAAGCCTGGTGTGAGGCTTTGATTGAAGAGCTGGGCGTTGCTCCACTGGCTATGATCGCGCCCGGCGCCGGCTGGGGCGCAAAGCGCTGGCCTGTCGAGCGCTATACGGAGGTGGCTCGCGGACTCGTCGGCCGCGGTATGCGCGTACTGGTTAACGCCGGCCCCGGAGAAGACGAGATGGCCCGCGCAATCGAGAACGGAACAAATGGCGCTGCGCTGCCCGTGGCTGCTTCGATGGCCGAGCTGATCGCGCTGGTGCGCCGGCTGGCGCTCTTTGTCGGTGGAGACACCGGCCCCCTGCACATGGCCTGCGCGCTGGGCAGGCCCGTCGTCGGCATCTACGGACCCACCGATCCCAGCAGAAATGGCCCCTACGGTACTCGTTACCGCGTACTTAGGAGTCCAACCAGTGTGCGCGACCACAGCCGACGGCAGGAGCCAGAGGCCGGTCTGCTCACAATTACTCCCGAGGAAGTGCTGCGTGCAGCCGACGAGCTGACAGGGAAGGACGAGGTTCGATGAGCAAGACTGAAAAAGCCGGCGGCATGGAGCAATGGCAGCGCGTGGCGAGGCGAATCCGCGTCCCGCTGGGGTTTCTAACGGCCGCTTTGTACCTCTTCGAGCTGTGGCAACGCGAACCTCTGGCTTCCGCAATTGCCTGGAGTCTCGTGCTGGTCGTGCCCGGCGTTGCACTCCGCGCCTATGCCTCGGGTTACGTAAAAAAGAACCGCGAGCTGGCCCAGACTGGCCCCTACGCTTACACGCGCAATCCTCTTTATCTGGGTTCTGTGCTCATCGCCGCCGGCTTCGCCATGGCGCTTGAGAGCTGGGCCTTCGCAGTGCTTCTTGCTGTGGTCTTCGCTGCCATCTACATCCCGGTCATCGCCTCGGAGGAGCGCTTTCTACGCTCAGCGTTCCCCGAGTTCGAAGAATATTGCAAGCGCGTTCCCCGGCTGATCCCGCGCCTCACTCCCGCACCGCCCGAGACCGCACAGAACGCTGACGGCGACGAGCCAGGCAGATTCTCGCTCGCGCTCTATCTTCGTCACCGCGAGTACAATGCTCTGGTGGGGGCTGCTCTGCTTTACCTCAGCCTGCTGTTTCTTCGGCCGGCATGTGAGGCTGTTCTCAACTGGGTCCGATAGGCGTGGTTTTTACACTGCCCGGGCTGTCGTTTCAATAAATATATGTAAGTACGATTGAAGGAGCCCTGCCCAAGTTGAATATACGTGCACTTATCGGATCTCTCTTATGCGCAATGCCGCTGGCAGCAACGGCCTGGAGCCAGCAGGCCTACGAGTTGCCCGCGCCAAAGCCGGGATTCAGCTTTCCCGACAAGCAGACGCTCACCTACGCCGTCGACTGGCGCGTATTTTCAGCCGGCACGGCGGTGGTTCACTTTGACAGCGACGGCAGCCGGGAACGGCTCAGCGCATCGGCGAACACCATCGGCGCAATCAACATGATCTTCCGCATCGACGACCACTTCCAGTCCATATTCGACCGGCAGCGCGGTTGCACGCTTGAGTTCGACAAGCAGACCGTTGAAGGCCGCCGCCAGATCAACTCCACCCTGAAGCTGGACTACAACCAGGGCCGCACATTCATGGACCAGAAAAACATGGTCAAGGGCGAGACCAAGCACGAAGAGGCCGCGATCGGCGGTTGCCTCAGCGACCTGCTCACCGGTGTCTATTACGCTTCGAGCCAGCCCATGGAGCCGGGACATAACTTTGTCCTGCCGGTCTTCGACGCCCAGCGCACCATCCCCGTGCTCATGAAGGTTGAAACCCGCGAAGAGATCAAGACCCCGCTCGGCGTCTTCAAAACCGTCCGCGTGCATCCCACCGCCGACTCCGGAGTGGTCAAGAACCGCGGCGACATCTGGATCTGGTACACCGACGACGAACGCCACCTGCCCGTTCAGATGCAGGCCCGCGCCCTCTGGGGCACCATCACCTTCCGGCTCACCGGCTACGAGAACAAATAGGCGCGGTAGGCCGGGGATCTATCCCCGGCACGAAGCCTTCATTGCTTCGCCGACGTTCCGTTTATTCTGAACAGATAGACACAGGAGCTGCTATCTCCATGCCCGAAATGACTTCAGCTTCCGGCTCTCGCCTAGCGCTCAGCGATCTGGCCCCGCACACCTTCCAGTCAGAAATTCGCGCCATGACCACCGCGTGCGACCGCATCGGCGGCATCAACCTCTCGCAGGGCGTCTGCGACACGCCGGTCCCTGCCGTCGTCGAAGCCGGAGCCATCGATGCCATGCGCGCAGGCGAGAACATCTACACCCGCTGCGACGGCATCACCCGCCTGCGCGAGGCCATCGCCCAAAAGCAGCTCCGCGACTACGGCCTCAACTACGACGCCGACCGCGAAGTGATGGTGACCAGCGGCGCCACCGCCGGACTGCATGTGGCAGCCATGGCCCTGCTCAATCCCGGCGACGAAGTCGTCGTCTTCGAGCCCTTCTATGGCTATCACGTCAACACACTCAAGTCGTTGCGCGCGGTGCCTGTCTTCGCCGGTCTGGCCGAGCCAGACTGGGCTCTCGATATCGACGCCCTGCGCGCCGCGCTTACGCCGAAGACCAAAGCTATCCTGCTCAACTCGCCCGGCAACCCAAGCGGCAAGGTATTTACGCTTGCCGAGACTGAAGCCGTCGCTCAGATCTGCCTGGACCACGACCTCTTCCTCTTCACCGACGAGATCTACGAGTACTTCATCTACGACGGCGCGCGGCATATCGCCCCCGCCACGCTCGATGGAATGCGCGAGCGCACTATCGCCATCTCCGGCTTCAGCAAGACCTACTCCATCACCGGATGGCGCATCGGCTACCTGACCGCCGACGCGCGCTGGATGCCGGCCATGGGCCACTTCCACGACCTCACCTACGTCTGCGCGCCCGCGCCTTTGCAGCATGGCGTGGCCGCCGGGCTCGAACAGCTCGGCCCTGAGTTCTACAAGCAACTCGCCACAGACCACCGCTCCAAACGCGAGCGGCTCTCGGCGGCACTGCGCGACGCCGGCATGGACCCCCACTGCCCGCCCGGCGCTTACTACATCCTGGCCAATGCCGAGCATCTGCCCGGAAAGACAGCACCGGAGAAGGCCCGCATGTTGCTGGCCCGCACCGGAGTTGCGTCCGTGGCCGGCTCCGCCTTCTTCCGCCCCGGCCGCGGCGAAGACCTCCTCCGCTTCTGCTTCGCCAAAAAAGACGCCGAG
Source organism: uncultured Acidobacteriaceae bacterium (assembly GCA_903842065.1). Classification (GTDB taxonomy): domain Bacteria; phylum Acidobacteriota; class Terriglobia; order Terriglobales; family Acidobacteriaceae; genus Telmatobacter. Next base: position 50,024 of record CAIMKZ010000031.1, read on the forward strand.
CTGGACGAGGCCTGCGAACGCCTGCGCATCAGCTGAAATCGCAACGCTCTGTCAGCTGGCACGGCTCCCATTACTCTGTCCCAAACACCAGAAATGGGTGCCCCAGGTCCCTTGCTTTTGGGGACCTGGGAGAGCACGAACCTAAACGGATCACGCTAAACCAACCACAAACTCGCGCCTTCCATTAAACTTGTAGGCGATGCGATCGACTTCCAAACCCGGCGCTGTTCTCTGTGCGGCTGCGTTCGCGCTCCCGCTTCTACTCGCCGGCTGCGGAATGCCCAGCGAGCCTAAGGCGCCTTCGCTTGAGCTTCCAGTCCCTGTCGCCGATCTCACAGCCTCGCGCACCGGCAACACAGTCACGCTCGCCTGGACGATGCCCAAGAACGACACGTCGAAGGTTCCTCTCAAACTCACTGAACCTGTGCCGGTACGCGTCTGCCGCGCCGAGGGCTCCGGCACATGCTCTACAGCAGGCGAGATGAACCTGCTTCCCGGCGCCAAGGGAACCTTCACCGAGACACTCGCCAGCCCGCTCGCCGCCGGACGCCCGCGTACGATGAGCTATTTCATCGAGCTGCTTAACAAGCGCGGCCGCTCGGCGGGAATGTCGAACGCGGCGACAGTGTTGGCTGGGCAAGCTCCATCGGCTATCGCAAACCTGAGTGCCGAAGTGCGCCGTGACGGCGTGGCTCTGCATTGGACTCCCGATTCAGCCGATGGATCTTCAACAGCCGTGCGCCTGGTGCGCAAGCTCGTATCGCCGCAAGCCGACACGAAGCAGAAACAGAATCCTCTGGCTCCCACTGCCGAGCCCGCCGAGCAGAACCTCCTCGTCACATCCAGCAGCGTAATCGGTGGCGCTCTCGACAGCAGCGCGCAATTCAGCCCGTCCTACGAGTACCGCGCACAACGTATCGTGTGGTTCAACGCCGGCGATACAAAGTTCGAACTCGATGGGCCGCTCTCTCCCCCTGTGCGAATCGATGTGGTGAACGTCTTTGCTCCGGCCGTCCCCGAGGGCCTGGTCGCCGTGGCTGTGCCCGGCACTGCTCCTGCAATCGATCTGAGCTGGCACCCCGACACCGAGACCTGGCTGGCCGGGTACGCCGTCTATCGCCGCGAGGGCGAAGGTGCCTGGCAGAAGATCTCCGGCACGCAGCCTGTTACAGGGCCGGGTTTCCACGATGCCAACGTGCTGCCCGGACACAGCTACGAGTACGCGGTCACGGCAATCGGCACCAACGGCCGCGAGAGCGCCCGGTCGACTCCAGCTCAGGAGTCCGTACCGGAAGCCTAGTTTCTGATTTTGCAATTCCCTTGTGAGGTCCCATGAAATACTGCCGTTTCCTGCTCAACAACCGCGCGCACTACGGAAGAGTCGAGGATCGCTCTGGCGAACTCTGGATCGTCGCACCCCACGACGCGCCCGAAGAAGATCTTCGCTTCCGCGTAGAGAACGGCGACAGCTCCTCCGCGGCATTCACCCCGATGCCACTCAGCCAGGCCCAGCTGCTCGCCCCTGTCACTCCGTCCAAGATCATCTGCGTTGGCCGCAACTACAGCGAGCACGCCGCAGAGCTTGGCAACGAAGTCCCCAAAGAGCCGCTCCTGTTCTTCAAGCCGCCCTCGTCCGTACTCTCGCCGGGCGGCGTGATCGTGCTGCCCAAGCTCTCTGAGAAGGTGGACTACGAGGGCGAGCTGGCCCTCGTCATCGGCAAACGCACGCACAAACTCCCCATCGACGGCGACTGGCAAGGCGCCATCCGCGGCTGCACGCTTGCTAACGATGTCTCCGCGCGCGACCTGCAAAAGCGCGACGTCCATTTCACCCGCGCCAAGGGCTTCGACAGCTTCTGCCCCGTCGGCCCCATCGTCAGCGACGAGCTCGACCTCTCCGCGCCGCAGAACATCCAGGCCCGGCTCAACGGCGAGCTGCGGCAGAACGGCTCTACAAAAGACTTCATCTTTTCAATTCCATTTGTTCTGAGCTGGATCTCCGCCGTGATGACGCTCGAGCCCGGCGACCTCATCCTTACCGGCACGCCAGCAGGCGTGGGCCAGTTGAAGCCCGGCGATCGAGTCGAAGTCAGCATGCCCGGCCTCGGCGTGCTGAGCAACTCTGTAGTGGCAGAATAGGCAAAGCCCGCCAGACCTACATTCGCCGTTCGACTCATGGACCATAACTCACCCGATCGGTTACGCTCTTTCGCAAATGTTGTAGCCGGCACCGGCGACTTGGATGCGGCGGTAAACATCAGGAGGACATAGATGGGCGAGAATATTACATTGCGCGCATCCGACGGGCACGACTTCGATGCTTATGTAGCGCGTCCGGCAGGGGAGCCTAAAGCTGCGCTGGTTGTGGTTCAGGAGATCTTCGGCGTCAACAGCCACATGCGGCTCGTTGCCGACGAGTGGGCGCGCGACGGCTTCCTTGCCATTGCGCCCGCTATGTTCGACCGCATCGAGCGCCAGATCGATCTCGGCTACGAGGGCGACGATCTTGCCCGTGCGCGATCCTTCGTCCCCCGCATCGATTTCGAAAAGGGTGTGCTCGATCTCAACGCAGCCATCGCCTTTGCCCGCGCCGCCAGAGTCAAGGTCGGCGTGGTCGGCTACTGCTTCGGCGGCTCGATGGCTTACCTGGCAGCTTCAAAGCTCAACACCGATGCGGCCGTTTGTTACTACGGAACCAAAATCCTCTCGCTGCCTGAACTCGTGCCCCAGTGCCCCACCATGCTGCACTTTGGCAGGCTCGATGCAATGACCCCAATCGAGAGCGTCGAACAGTTCGCCGCGGCGCATCCCGAGATGCCGGTCTATCTCTACGACGCGGGCCACGGATTCAACTGCCACGACCGCTCCGTCTACCATCCCGAATCCGCCCGTCTGGCGCGGGAGCGATCGCTCGAGTTCTTCCAAAAGCATTTAACGTAAAACAGCAAGGTGTGGTATTTCCCAATTCGGCCCTGCCTCCGCCCGGCGGCAGGGCCGAATTGCATTTGCAGCCACACCTGGAGGTATAATTGTCTAGAATAAGTGTACTGACCGGTACAGAAACATGCCCGCACTGAAAAAGACATCCCGGACCAAAGCCAGAGCCCACGGCGGCCGCCCCCCGCTGGGCGACGAGGCCAGGCAAAGGATTCTCGACGCTACCGCGGCCGTCTTTCTCGAGCGCGGCTTCGCGAGCGCCTCGACGAGCGATATCGCCCAGCGGGCGCATACCTCCAAACAGACCCTCTATCAGCTCTTCCCCACCAAGGCGGATCTTTTCGTCGGCGTAATCGGCGGATACACAAATTCGCTCTTCGATCGGCATGTGGAGTTCGTCGAGTCGGGCAACTCGCCCCGCGAGACGCTCAATGAGATGGGCTCCATGATGCTGGGGCTCTTCGCCGATCCCACATTTCTCGCGCTCTACCGCATTCTCGTCGCCGAGGCCCACCGCTTCCCCGATCTTGCGCAACGGTTGTGGTTCGATTGCATGGAGCGCGGTTACGGTTTGCTCGGCAACTATCTGCGCTCGCACAAGCTGGGCGGCCCCTCCTATCGAAAAACTGCGCGCAAGTTCATCTCCTTCGTCCTCGGCGACTTTGTTGTCAACTCCATGCTGAACCCGGACACAACTCTCTCGCCACGCGTATTGCGCGCCCGGGTGAGCGAAGCCGTGGACGATTTCCTCGACCTCTACAGCCAAACTCAGCAGAAGGGGCGGAGATAGCACGATGGCCTCGGCAACATTGAACGCGGAACTCGATCGCGCGAATGTGATGGATCACTCCGCCTGGAAGCCGGCCGTGAATCCCTGGCTCATCGCGCTCGCGGTGATTCTGCCCACGTTCATGGAGGTGCTCGACACCTCGATCGCCAACGTCGCGCTCAACAACATCGCCGGCAGCATGTCGTCGTCGTACTCGCAAGCCACCTGGGTGCTGACTAGCTATCTGATCTCGAACGCCGTCATTCTGCCGCTCACCGACTGGCTAGGCAACCGTTTTCAGCGCAAGCGTTTTCTGCTCTTCTGTATCTTTCTCTTTACGGCGTCATCGTTCTTGTGCGGACTCTCGGTCAACCTGCCCATGCTGCTCGCCATGCGCGTCTTGCAGGGCATCGGCGGTGGCGCGCTGGCGCCCATCTCGCAGGCCATTCTGATGGAGAGCTTCCCGCCCAGAAAGCAGGGAATCGCGCAGGCGCTCTTTGGTCTGGGCGTAGTTGTGGCTCCGGTCGTCGGCCCGGTACTCGGCGGATGGCTCACCGACAGCTACTCCTGGCGCTGGATCTTCTACATCAATGTGCCCATCGGTTTGCTGGCCATGTGGGCCATTCAGCAGACGGTCGAAGACCCGCCGTGGGTCAAGAACTCGAAACCCGGCCCGCTCGACAGATTGGGGCTGTTGGCGCTCTCGCTGTGGCTTGGCTGTCAGGAGGTTGCGCTCGACAAGGGGCAGGAGGAAGACTGGCTCGGCTCCACTCTGATCCGCGTCATGGTGGTGCTGGCAGTTGCCGGTTTTGTTGTGTTTATTGTCCGCGAGCTCAAGGTCAAGCGGCCCATGGTGGAGCTGCGCATCTTCAAGAATCGCAACTACGCCGTCGGTATGTTTCTCATCTTCGTCACCAGTTTTCTTATGTACGGAATCGGCCTGCTCACGCCGCAGTTCCTCCAGATGCTGATGGGCTATACGAGCTACTCGGCCGGCGTGGCCACGTCGCCGCTGGGCCTCGGCGCGGTCATTTCCATGGTGCTGGTGGCTTTTCTTCTGGCCAAGTTTGACGCGCGTCTGATCGTCGTACTTGGCTGCTGCATCTTCGCGTTATCCGGCTGGCTGTTTTCCGGCATCAGCCTCGCTATCGGTCCGCATAGCGTGTTTCTGCCGCAGTTGCTGGCCGGCTCGGCGATCGGTTTTCTCTTTGTGCCCGTAAACGTACTTGCCACCGCTCCGCTGCGCCGCGATCAGCTTGGATCGGCCACCGGCTTCATGAACCTGATGCGCAACGTGGGCGGCAGCGTAGGCATCGCCATGGTCAGCACCTTCCTGGCCCGGCGCAGCCAGTTCCACCAGACCATGCTCGCGCAGAACCTGACCACCGGCTTTCTTGAAAAGCAGCAGTTAGTTGTCGGCATGCAGCGCTACTTCCACGTGCAGTCGGCTAATCTCGGCTCAGGACTCCCCGCGGCCATCGGCACCATCTACCGCATGCTGCTCCAGCAGAGCGCGCTGCGCGCCTTCGTCGATCTCTACATGGGGCTGGCGATTCTGGCGCTCTTCTCGACCGCTCTTGTCCTGCTATTCCGCAAAGCCAAGTTCGACGCCAGCAAGCTGGGACACTAGCGATCTATAGAAGGGGCCTTACTGTTCTTCTCTCAACGCACCACGGAAATGGGTGCCCCGGGTCCCTCGCATTTGGGGACCCGGGATAGACCGACCCTCAACTGGCCACCCTCAACCTGCCAGAACTCTCGGCGACTCCCAACCGCGAATGCGCCCTACTCCGACCACACAGCCAGTGTGTTGCCCACTCCGTCGCTGAAGTGGAAGCGGCGTCCGCCGGGGAACTCGAATGTTGGCACCGTAATAATGCCGCTGGCTGCCACGATCGCTGCTTCGGTTGCCTTCAGGTCGCTCGTGTAGAGAACCACGAGCGGCGCAGCCTCGCCGGTGGTCTGTCCGGGCTCGGTCCGGCGGAAGCCGCCGCTGAGCCCGGCTTCGTATGCGCTGAAGCTGATATAGTCCGGACCCCAGTCCTGAAAGGTCCAGTGGAAGGCCTTCGTGTAGAACTTCTTCGCCTTCTGAATGTCGGGGGCGGTGAATTCGATATAGCTGATCTGGTGATGGTTCCGGTCGTGAGCCATGGATTCTCCTTCGGGCTTTCTGCACGCCCGCGCGAGCGGCCGAGATACGCGATTAACGTAGCAGATTCAGCAGCGAGTGGGAAGTCTGCCGGGATGAAAAACTGAGGCAATTTGCGCCGATTCCGCCGCTCTGCTTATATATATGCGCTTTGCAGGGCAAAGCTCGAACACGGCGCTCGTCTGCCCCGGCGCGATAGGATAGTTTCGAGTTTATACATTGGTTTTCCGGCAGCCTTTGCCGGAAGGAGAATTACGATGCGATTGGGATGGATGGGATTAGCGGTGCTGGCGCTCAGCGCGACCGTATTTGCAACTGCGCAGAGCGCGCCGAAGGCTGAGCTGACAGGCATGGCTCATGTAGCTCTGCGGGTTACGAACATGGACGACGAACTCGCCTTCCTTGCCAAACTCGGCTTTGAGAAGTCCGCGACCATCGGAAGGGACGGCAAGGTCTCGTTCTACTTCGTCAAGATCACCGACCGCGCCTATATCGAGGTGCATCCCAAGGTGACTGCAAGCGGGCAGGTCAATCCCCTGGGTTTCTACCACATCTGTTTTGAGACCAACGACGCCAACGCGCTCTACGCCCAGTGGAAGGCGGCGGGCCTCAATCCCACTCCGGTTGGCAAGGGCCCGGACAACACAGCCGAGTTCGGCGCCAGTGACCCCGAAGGCCGCTTGACCGAGGCGCTTGCGTTTACGCCCGAGTCCGATCCCATGAAGGCCGCTGGCAAGTTCCTGACCGCCGAGCGCGTATCGAAGGTGCTGATGGGCGTAGACCTGCCCGTGGCCAACGTCGCTGCCGCGCAGAAGTTCTTTGAAAACGTCGGCCTCGAAGGCAAGACCGAGGGCGAAAACGCCAGTATGGCGTCACCGGGTCATCCGCTGGTGCGTGTCATGCTGCGCCCCGCCAAGGCCGGCGTTGCGACCAGGTATGTCTTCCAGATCGAAGACGTAGAAAAGACGGCGGCCAAACTAACCGCGGCAGGCCTCAAGGTTGAACAGAACCAGCGCAGCGTAACCGTGCTGGACCCCGACGGCAACATCTTCTACTTCCTGAAGATCAGCCCGCGTTGATCTCGCCTTGCACGGCAAGACAAAAGCAGGGGCCTTCGAGCCCCTGCTTTTGTCAGGTTTGGAGCAGATCCGTCTTCAGTCCGCGGGCGCCTCGGCAGCCTTCCGTGCCAGCCGGGCATCTGCAGCATCGATAGACAGGCATGTGGCTAGTTCGTCGAACTCCTGGTCCCAGCGCTCGCGCTCTTCCTTGCCCAGCAGCGCCAGCTCGTCGGGCGGTGTGCGCAGCATCTCATACCAGATGTTCTGCGCCTGCCACAGATTGGTCTCGAAGGGAAGTTCCGAGAGAGCCAGCGCAAGAGCCAGTGCCCTGTCGAGCTGTTCGAGCGAACCGCAAGAGACTTGCAACTCCACCATGGCGCGCTTCATGCGCAGGTCGGCAAGGTAAGTGAGCAGCGGCGTATCGAGCTGCACCTGATCGGCCTTGGCGCGCTGAAGCAGCGAGCGCATCTGCGCCGCATCCACCGTCTCGGTCTCGAAGATGCGCCGCAACCCGGCGTTGATGGCGAAGCCGGCGGCTAGTGTAAGTGCCGGGGGCTTGGGCAGACCCGCCTGCGCCAGATAGTGCAGCAGGCTGGCGTGGTCCTCGTAGATGACGGTGAGCGAGTTCTCGATATCGCAGAGCGTCGAGTCGAGAATCAGCCGCAGAATGCGCCGCTGCTCGTCGGTAAACAGGGAAGTCAGCGAGTAGTCGGCGTGGCCGTAGACCCGATCGATTAACCGGATGACCTCAGGGAAATCGGCGCGCAGAACCTGCTCCGAGGCCTGCGCCGTGAACGCTTCAAAGCTCTGCGCGTCTCCGGCCGAGTAAGGACGAAGCGCGGCGGTGATGTTCTGATCCCCAAAATGCAGCACAGCGTAGGAGAAGCTGCCCGTATAGCGCGTAAGCGAGTTCTCAACGGCGACCCGGCCCACGGCCAGCCTGCCGCGGCCAGATGTAAACACCTCCTGCGAGATGCGCCGCACCCTGTAGCAATAGAGATCGATCTCGGCGGGGTAAGACGTGAAGACAGCGCTGATGGCGTAGTGCGCCGCTACCTGCTCGAGCGTCAACCCCTTGGCCGCGACACACTGACGGTAGATCGACGCGCCGTCGCCCGCTGCCGGGTCGTTCGACTTTGCCTCAGCCAGCCGCGCCAGAAAGGCCGGCTCAAGCCCGGCCGCCTGTTCGCCAAAGAGCTGCACGGCAAGCTGAATCACCCGCGCGGCGTAGGCGATTACCTGCACGGTCTCGATCCCCGAAATATCGTCGAAGAACCATCCGCAGCTCGTGTACATCAGTTGCGCGTGGCGCTGCATCTCCATCAGCCGCAGCGCGCGGGCCCGTTCGGCGGCATCGAGCGGATGGCTCTGGTGCGCGCCAAAGAACAGCTCCAGCGCCTCGTGGGTGCGGTCCAGAATCACATGGATGTATCCGTCGCGCGCGGCCCATACGTCGTGGAAGAGGTTCTCTCCCTCCTGCTCGGTAAAGGGAATGAGCGCGTCGCGTAGCGCGTCGAGTGCCTCGCGCAGCGGTGTGCGCCACTTCTGGTTCCAGCCCTGACGGCCGCCGTTGCAGCCGCAGTCCGAGCGCCAGCGCTCCACTCCATGCGCGCAGCTCCACGAAGTGTTCTCCACAATCTCGCACTCGTACTCGGGCGGAAACTTCGAAAGAAAGGCGGCATAGTTCGTCAGCCGTACGCTCTTGTCCTTCTCCAGCGCCGTCAACGCGTAAGCCAGAGCCATCTCGCCATGTTTGTGATGGTGGCCGTAGGTCTCGCCATCGGTGGCAACGCTTGAAAGCTGCGCATCGGCCGAGTCTCTGAAACCCGACTTCAACCGCGCCGAAAGCGTCTCGCCCGAGTTGAGCAGTCCTTCAAACGCAATGGCCCGCGAGTTCGGTCCGTTGTAGAAGAATACCGCGATCGAAACACCCGATTGAAAGTGAACCAGGTAGGGCCGCGTTGTATCGACCGTAGCGTCAGGCGTATCTGTCCACTGCGCATCCGGATCTTTACGCAACCGGATGCGCCGGCACTGGTGCGGCGCAAGCACCGTAAATTTTATGCCGTGTTGCGCCAGCAGTTCCAGCGAATCCATGTCGGCAGCCGTCTCCGCCAGCCACATCCCTTCCGGCTCCGCTGCAAAGTGGTGTTCGTAGTCGGCGATGCCCCAGCGAATCTGCGTGATCCGGTCACGATGGCTGGCCAGCGGCAGAATCGTGTGGTTGTAGGCCTGCGCCATCGCCGAGCTGTGCCCGCTGAAGTTCTGTCGGCTGCGCCGCTCACCCTCCTGAATCATGCCGTATGTGCGCGGCGCTTTTTCGCTCAGCCAGCTCAGCAGCGTGGGGCCGAAGTTGAAGCTGATGCGCGCGTAGTTGTTCGCGATCCGCCCGATGAGCTTTTTGCCGTTCAGAATGCGCGCCGCGCCGTTCGGCGCATAGCACTCCGAGCAGATGCGCTCGTTCCAGTCGTGGAAGGGCGCGGCCGAGTCCTGAATCTCTACCGACTCCAGCCACGGGTTCTCCCGCGGTGGCTGGTAGAAGTGCCCGTGAACACAGATGTAGCGTTTCGCTTGCGCCATAAAAGAGTTATCGGCCTGAGATAGCTAAAACCATCAGGCCGCCGTCGTCTTATTTTAGGCCCGCCCGCCCGATGCGGCGTTACGCGCCAGGTCGCAGGCCCGCCACAGATACCAGCTTGCGACACTGCGATAAGGCGCCCAGCGCCTCCCGCGCTTTTCCACCTGAGCAGGCAAAGGCAGATCGGCAGCCTCGATTGCACGGCTCTTCGGCACGCGCATAAACGTAAGCGCGTACCCCTTGCGCACGCCGTAGTCGGTCACCGGAAGCACGTCCGGCCGCCCCATGCGGAAGATCAGCAGCATCTCCACGGTCCACGGCCCGATGCCGCGCACCTGCGTAAGGTGTTCCACAATCTCCGTGTCGCTCATCTTCTGAATCACACGATGCGCAGGCACCGTTCCATCAAGCGTCTTGGCGGCAAGATCGCGCAGCGCCTTGATCTTGTTGGCCGAGACACCAGCCGCTCGCAGCCGCTCCTCGGGCGTGTCCAGCAGAGCCTGTGGAGCGGGATCGCCGCCGTAGATCTCCCGCACCCGCCGGTGAATCGTAGCCGCGGCCTTCCCGTGCAGTTGCTGGTAAAGAATCGACTCGATCAGCGACTCAAACGGCGAGGGCGCCGGATCGAGCTTCAGCGTGAATGGTCCCGCGCGCTCGATCAATGCGCCAAGCTTGGCGTCCGCCGCGCTCAGATGCGCAATCGCCGCGGAGGAGTCGAAGGGAAGTTTGCGGCTTCTGCCGTCATGAATCATGGGAGGAGTCTAAAGAGGTCCATGCCACGAGAGCAACTCCGCGTGCATCCCCCCTGACATCTGCGAGTAACATGAGAGTGTAGTCAGCGAGGTGCAAGCCATGAAGATGCGGCCGGGAACACAAACGGGATTCCTGCTCTGCGGCAAAGAGTGGATCGAGGGCGAAGCTCTGGAAGTGCGTTCGCCGTGGGACCAGGGGCTGGTTGGCCGCGTTACGCGCGCCACACGCGCCGATGCCCGCGAGGCCGTCAAGCATGCCGTCTCGAGCCTGCGCCGCACCCGCGCGCTGCCCCGCTGGAAGCGCCGCGAGATCCTTGAAGACGTGGCCGCCGCGCTCATCGAGCAGAAGGACCGCTTTGTCAGCCTCATCGTGGCCGAGGCTGGCAAGCCCTTGCGGCTGGCGCGCATCGAAGTCGATCGCTCCGTGCTGACCTTCAAAACCGCCGCCGAGGAGGCCGCGCGCCTGGGCGGTGAGAGCATCCCCCTCGATCTCGCGCAGGGCAATGAAGACCGCTGGGGACTCATACAGCGCTTCCCCGTTGGACCGGTGCTCGGCATTACGCCATTCAATTTTCCTCTGAACCTGGTGGCGCACAAGGTTGCGCCTGCAATGGCCGCCGGCTGCCCCATCATCCTCAAGCCTGCATCGCAGACTCCATTTACGGCGTTGGCTCTTGGCGAGCTGATCGTGAAGGCAGGATGGCCTGAAGACGCAATCGCCGTTCTCACGCTCGATAACGCCGACGCTGCATGGCTCGCCGAAAAAGAAGACCGCATCAAGCTGGTCAGCTTTACCGGTTCGGCCCGCGTGGGCTGGGAACTCAAGGCGCACTCGGGACGCAAGCGCGTGCTGCTCGAACTTGGCGGAAACGCCGCGCTCATCGTGCACAGTGACTGGCCCGATCTCGATGCCGCCGCTGCCCGCACTACCCTTGGCGCCTTTGGTTACGCGGGCCAGACCTGCATCAGCGTGCAGAGAATCTTCGTCGACCGCCCGATCTTCCAGTCCTTCGTGTGGAAACTTGTTGACTGCGCGAAGAAGCTGCCCATGGGCGGCGCAGGCGATGAGGCTACGGAAATCTGTCCGCTGATCCGGCTTTCTGACGCCGAACGTGTCGAGTCATGGATCAAGGAAGCTGTCGCGGGCGGCGCGAAGATCGTCCTCGGCGGCGAGCGCAACGGCTCCGTTGTCATGCCCACCATCCTGACCGGAACAAAGCCCGGCATGAAGGTGCGAGACGAAGAGGTATTTGGACCGGTGGTGTGCATCGAGCCTTACGACGACTTCGAGGACGCGCTGGCTGAAGTCAATCACTCAAAGTTCGGCCTTCAGGCCGGACTGATGACCCGCGACGCCGGACGCATCATGAAGGCATACCGCGAACTCGAGGTCGGCGCGCTGATTGTTGGCGATACTCCGTCATGGCGCATCGACCCCATGCCCTACGGCGGCGTCAAGGAGTCGGGCCTCGGTCGCGAGGGTGTCCGCTGGACAATCGAAGAGATGACCGAACCGCGAATGATGGTTATGCCCGCGCTCGATTAGCCTTCGTTAGCTTTGTCGCACACAGCCTCTGCCCAACTTTAGTTCGCCATCTTTAACATGGCTTTCACGTCATCGGCGTGGGGTCCGTCCGGGGCCAGTTCAAGGTACTTGTCAAGAGCCCGGCGGGTTTCATCGGTAATCGAAACGCCGCCTTTTCCATTTATCTGCGCATCGGCAAATAGCATTGAACCCAAAATGAACCAGGCGTTGGCCCGCGTGGGGTCAACCTCTACGCTCTTGCGGCAGGCAGTTAGCCCGTTCGTCATATCGCCCTGGTTGTAATAGGTGGCGCAGAGATTGAAGTACGCCAGACTGGGACTTGCAGCCAGGGCCGCGCTCCGGCTATATGCCTCGATGGCTTCAGCGTTGCGGCGCAGCATCAGATAAGCGTTTCCGCGGGTTAGATAGATCTTCGACTGCTGATCCTTCCATGCGGCGTCTGGCTGGCCCGCTGCGGGCTTCTCTTTCTCAACTGCCTCCAGCGCGCGGTCTGTTGTAGCGAGAGCGTCCTCTGGGGCACGCGCGTTGAGTTGCGCCGTGGCAAGCAGTTCGAGGTTTTCTGCTGAGGAGCTGAGGTCCACTAACTTCTGCGCGGCGGAGAGGGCGGCCAGCCACTGTTTGCCAGACACGGCCTGAGCATAGGCTGCCTTCAGGGCCTCGGGAGAGGCCTGCGGCGAAACAGGCTGAGATTGCGCGATCACCGGGAGTGTGGCGGCAAACCAGATCAGGATGGCTGCCGGCTGCAACAGGAAACGGGGCAAGATACACCTCCAGCATGGAGCTGAATGATGCAATCACATTAGCCCTTAATCAGATGGTCCGCAACTCTTGCGAGCATCTAATCGCATCGCGTACAGCCAGGCCATCTTCCAACGGCCGGAAACTCAGGCTGCTTACGATTCGCTTGTCATCGGATAAACTAGCCGGTCGCGAAGCTCCAGATAGGGAGCTGCTGTGCCACTTATTACACGGCCCGGCAGCGTCCCCCTGAAAAGCACCGTCGCCCTTAGGCGGACTTGGCTTTCTTTGCCCGCAGAGCGGCCCAGCGCTTGCGCTGTGCATCGGCGATGCGCTTGCGTGCCTCTGGGCTCAAATTGCGCTTCCTCTTCGACTTCTTGGTGGGGGCAGCCGCAACCTTACCGCGCTTGGCGGGGACTTCAACCTGGCCCGTGTTGCTAAGCAAAGCGCGAGCCTGGGTAAGGCGCGCAATCTCTGAATCTATCTGTGAGAGAATCGCATTAATGTTCATAGTCTTAGAATAAATCCTGTATTGCGCGCAGAGTCAAGATATTTAGCAGCAATAGTACGGACGGATTTGCAATTCCGGCACGAAGGCGAACGTTCATCGTAGACTAAGTTACCTTCTGGTGATATCCGAGATTACTTATGGGGTATTTTTGCTCGCTCGTAACTCGTTGACCATTAGACGCACGCGCTCGTTACTGTACAAAATTTAGGCGCGTATTTGTCTGATTTTTCAATGTGTCTCTTCTTCGGGTAAGAGTACAAATTATGTGACTCTGGGCAGAACTATCGCTCAGCCTACAGATACCCCCTCACTGCTGTCCGGTAAAACTCTCCATCAGATCGCATAAGCCACGGTAGATCAAACACGTAGAGCCGATTCTCGCTTGCCGCGATTTGAATCGCGCAGCGCCCTCCAGACGTAGAACATGGAGGAATGAACGATGGCCAAA
>CAIMKZ010000032.1 GCA_903842065.1 uncultured Acidobacteriaceae bacterium
AGTCGCCGGCACGGCGAGACCTTCGCACCTTCCAGATCACGAATTACACGACCCTGCCGCTGGCGCCGCCCGATGTGGACTGGACGGCCAAAGTCCCTGAATATGGGATGCTGTGCAATGACCAGTTGGGATGCTGCGTCATCGCGGGCATGATGCACCTAGCCATGCAGCAACGCGCCCAGGTTGGGTTGCCCGTAGTCATCCCATCCGATGCCGACGTGATCGCGGCCTACTCAGCCATCGGCGGGTATGTGCCCGGCGACCCCAGTACGGACCAGGGGTGCAACGTCCTCGACGCCCTCACGCACTGGCGCAAACACGGACTGAAGTTCGGCGGGGCAACCCACAAGATCACGGCGTTTGCGAGCGTGCCGCTGCACGACACAGCCAAGTTAGCCTCGGCTAACTGGCTCTTCGGCGGTGTTCTCGATGGCGTGGCGCTGCCGTTGGCGGTGCAGGGCGCAACCTCATGGCTCAAGCCCAAGAGTCTGCGCGGAAAGAACTCTCCAGGTAGCTGGGGTGGTCACTGCGTCGTCACGGGAAAAGATCTTTTTGATGCGCGATCTCAGAGTGGCAATAATGGATGTGCTTATGGCGTCGTCACTTGGGGTGAGGTGATGGCGGAAGACTGGGGATTTCGGAACGACTATGAGGACGAATCGTACGTCATTATTTCTCCGGAATGGATCGAGGTGCAGACAGGAAAATCGCCCGCCGGGTTCAACCTGACTCAGCTGCTTGCGGATCTGAAGGCGCTGTAAGATGCCTGACAGCATATATTTCGCGCCAGCAGTTGACTTGGGGAGCCTCGACATCGCAGCTTTGCAGGCAGCGACGAAGCGGCTGCTCAAGTTACGCGCTCCGCTCAACATCGCGATGTACGCCTTCACGGACTCGGCCATTGCCCAAGCCCTGATTGCGATGGCGGACGCAGGCGTGTTGATCCGCGTTTACCGCGATGGGGAGCAGTATTGGACCGAGGAGCTCGATGCCAAACTGCACTCTAAGACTTCCGTCACAGAAATGTTTCTGGGGCACGCCAGTATCAGCGTGCGCGTCAAGGCGCTCTCCGAGACATACCTCATGCATTTGAAGTGCTGGAGTGACGGAAAAGTGCTGCGCGACGGCAGCGCGAACTGGTCCGTGTCTGGATTGAAGTGCCAAGATAATAGCCTTCGCTTCACGACCAACACGAAAGAGGTCCTCGCGTTTAATCAGGATTTCGAGAAAATGTGGGCGCGTCCCACGAATGTGATAGTCCAATGAGCGCCCTGCAAATTCTATACGACGCAGAGTTACTACAAAGCGTGGAGGATTGACATGCCTAAAAAGATCGGTACCATGCACGAAGGTGCAGAACTAGCATGAGCGATATCCAGCAGATTCAGCAAGAGCAACACCAGGCACTAGCTCAGCGGATCTCAGAGCAGAACCATCTGTACCAGATCAGGTGCGGAGACCAGTATCGCTGCATGTGGTGTGGCTGCGAAAGCCCAGCCATCACGTGGGTTCCGATGGATAAGTGCCCATTGTGCGGCGGTGTTTACGACGCCGAACTGCTTCAGAGTGTGGAGGATTGATGACTAAAAAGAGCGGTACCATGCACGAAGGCGCAGAGCTGGAGCGCCGCGCGTTCAAGGCGTACCTGCGACGGCAGATAAAGGACACCGGGGGCATCGGTCAGCGGAAAGTGGTGGCGCTTGTCAAGTTGTGGCGAGAG
>CAIMKZ010000033.1 GCA_903842065.1 uncultured Acidobacteriaceae bacterium
AAGGCCACCTTCGCCTTGAACGCTGCTGAGTGGTTCCTGCGCGGACGCCTGCTCATCTGCTCTCCTCTTCTCAGCCATCTTAGGCTGCCGAAGAACAGAACCACCACTTATGCCCCTGTCCGAATTTGCTGAGCCAGCTCTGACAGATGAACCTGTGAATTCCGGTGTGGTGATTGAAGGAAATGTCATAAACAACCCACAAGGCCTGCCAATGCAAATTCATTCAAGTACAAGCACGGTTATCAAGAACAACCACATACTCAACGTTCCATCCGGGTTCATCGGGATTGCAGTCGAAAATAGCCCTTCCGTGCTGATCTCAGGAAATAAGATTTATGGCGGAAATGTGCAGGCAATTTCGATCGGGCAACCGCCATATGAAAGCAACACCGATAACGCGATTGTGATCGGAAACGATATTCAATTGGGTTCGAGTTCTCATGTCCCCGCTATCTACGTTTGGGGATCTAAGAATGTGCAGGTCCATGGAAATACTCACGCAAATACTCAGCTTGGCGAAGTGATTTTAAATGAGGGGGCAACTTTAGCTATAACATCGGCCTTGCCAACCGGCTCGGCCAGCGGAGACCTGGGCGGGACATTTCCAGGGCCATCCGTTTCGGAAATCCGAGGCCATGCTGGTCCCTCTCCCACCAGTCCGGGATATTTGAATCGGAATGGAAGCGGATCGAGCAATTCTGCGAGCAGTCAAGGTGCTGCTCACTCATTTACGCCATGGATAGCAAACGCTACGGGCAGAACAGGCGCGGCATTTGTTCAAAACAAGATTGTCTATACGAGTTTCCGCGCGGTCGGAATGACAACGAGCAATATCACATATCGCATCGTTATCGCGGACAACACTGCAAATCTTTATGACTTGGGGATATTTGATACAAGCGGAAACCTTGTCACGCATCTGGGCGCTACGGCAGGGACAAAGTTCTCCTCGGGAACCTCAACGTACATTTTGCCGTTCGCGACGAGTGGCGTTCTGAAGCAAGGCACGACATATTTGTTCGCCCTGACTACCAACTGTTCCACTTCGTGCGCGGTGCTAGAGCTGGCCACAACATATCAAAAGGTTCCGTATCACAACGTTACGGGTACCGGCACGACGCGCGGCGGTGCGCTGCCCAGTTCTTTTACGCAGGAGGCGGCAAGTACCCAAGCTCAGCAGGGGTGGTCGGTCGTTCTTCACTAAATAGAAATCGAAGACTGGATGAATCGTTATTCTGTTTAGCCTCTAATATTTGCCAAGATGCCTTCAATTTCCAAACGCTGCTCTGCCGTCAGGCCGAGAAGCGGTCTGCGGACTGAGCCGCCGAAGTAACCGTTGAACTCGCAGGCATACTTAACGGCGGCTACTCCTGCCTGAACGACGATGCGACGGTTGGGCTCTGCAATGCGCTGTTGCTTCTCGCGGGCAAGCGCCTGGTCATGATCCATCCATGCCATGTAAATCTCAGTACACGCCCCCGGTGCAAAGGCTGCAAAGGCGAGAATGGCGCCACAGGCCCCGGCATCCAGCGCGTCAAGCGCAATGGAACCGGAGCCGCAGAGAACCTGGAAGCCGACCTCTTTGGTGCGCGTCTTGAGCTCTGCCGTCTGCGACAGGGCTACTTGCGCTGCGCCTCCAGTCAGCTGGGAGGCAGGGACTAGAGCCGCATCCGCGGAGGATTGGGCTGCGGACAGCATCCTGCCTGTGACAGCCTGGAAGACCTGGGTAACGGGGACAGTTCTGCTGGGAGCCCCGGCAGTAGCTGCGACCAGCTGCTGAATCCGTTCGAGGTTGCCCATCGAGTCCTTGATCCCGATAATGTTGGGATGTGTGGCGAGGGCGGCCACAGTTTCCACACCCAGATCCACTCCGGCGCACTGGGGGATGTTGTAGAGCAGAACCGGAAGCGGCGAGTGGTCGGCAACTGTCTGGAAGTAGGTTGCCAGCACGCAGGGCGTCATCTGGCTGCGGTAGTAGCTGGGTGGGCGGACCAGGATGGCGTCGTACCCGGCCGTGGCTGCTACCTCGGCCAGAGCCAGGGTGGCGCGGAGGCTCTCGCGGCCTACACCTGCAATGAGCACCTTCTCCGGGCGAGCAGCACTGGCCGCGCAGCGGAGGATGTCGGCGGACTCGGCGTCATCGATAAGAGCCGCTTCGCCCGTGGAGCCAAGGACCAGCATCCCAGCCAGGAGGCTACGGGAGTAGCGGTCGATGTTGGCCTCAAGCTTCCGGTAGTAGACGCGCTCGTCTGGATAAAACGGAGTAGTAACGGCGGCGAAGATCCCATCCATCAGCATGACTCGATTGTACCTAGAGCAGAATCCGAGTAACAGTGCCTAAATTGAATTCATGCAGGTGGCTTTTTCTTGAAGAAAAAGCCACTATACGAATGTGACCCCGAGGGCATCTACTTGGATTCTGCTGTAGTCGGCTTCCCTGCCCGGAAAGTTCCATTGTGACGCCCGGTGGCAGAGTGTATCTTTAATAGCAAGTTCAGGAACCGGGAGCGGCCGATGACGCCACTATTCAGCACGGGCGAAGAAGAGACAACATCGTCAAGCCTCATGAAGCAGGCGTTTGCGTTTATCGGACATACGCTACTGGGGTTGCTTGCCTGGGTTGTCCTGATGGCGCTCGGATATGTGCTCAACCCAAAGGGCGTTCCGCAACTGGCGATTCTGCTGCTCTCAATCCTGGTGCCCCTTGCTGTCGGTTACGGTTTCAACCGGCTTCAGCAGAATGCGCTTGCTCCTTCGGTATGGCTCATGGGGCTGATCTGGATCGTGATCATTGCTCTGTGGATTCTGGACATGCCGACAGGGCCATACGCTTGCCTTGAGTGCGGTGCGATGGAGAAGATCACGCGTACATTCTTAAGCATCCCGCAGCCCAGCGGACTCATCGATAATGATGGGCCGTTTCTCGGAACATGGCCGGCGGCTGCTCTGATCGGATACGGAATCGGCGCAAGGCTGGGCCTTCGCAAGAAGTCCTGATTCCCTTCCCGTTTGCATTTGGCCCATTGCGGAGTTTTATTGTCCGCTTTGATACGATAAGGAAGGTCCTTTGATCTTCCCCGGAGGTTTGTTGTGTCCAGTTTTCCCCCTGTCCCCCTTACGCTTGAAGGTTCCTCAGCACTGCACCAGTTCTTCCGGTTCGACTGGAAGGCCTGGAAGGCGACGCCGGCGGCAGATCAGCAGGCCATTCAGGCTGAGTTTGCCGCTACGTTCAAGAAGCTTGAACGGGCCAACGCCGACGGTCCGGTGCAGTCGGCGATGTTCTCCGAGCTCGGCCACAAGGGCGACCTGATTCTGATGCACCTGCGCCCCACAATGGAAGACCTGAACCGCGTGGAGTTGGAGCTGGCTCAGACGCGGTTCCACGACTTCCTGACCCAGGTTCACTCGTATGTTTCGGTGGTGGAACTGGGGCTGTACGAGTCGAGCGAGAAGATCTACGAGACGGCCACGGCCAAGGCCGCCCCGCACTCGCCGGAGTGGAATGCGGCCATCGCCGAGAGCCTGAGCCGCCCTGCGGGTCAGCTCCAGAGCAGGATCTTCCCGGCGGTTCCGGAGGCGAAGTACCTCTGCTTCTACCCGATGAACCGCAAGCGGGAGATCGGCGCAAACTGGTTTACGGTTCCCTTTGCCGAGAGGGCCCGCATGATGCAGGAGCACGGTCTTATCGGGCGGCGGTACGGCGACCGCGTCAGGCAGATCGTGACGGCATCGATCGGGTTCGACGACTGGGAGTGGGGCGTGAGCCTCTTCGCCGACGACGCGGTGGCCTTCAAGAAGCTGATCTACGAGATGCGCTTCGACGAGATCAGTGCGGTGTATGCGTTGTTCGGGGATTTCTATCTGGGTGTGCGGCTGGCCGCCGACAACTTGAGCGGTTGGTTGAGCGGAAGTCAATGACTCGCAATATGTGCCATGTGGACGTAATCTGATCGTAGCTCGATCAGAGGCCGCTACTCCACAGGAGATGCTGTATGGACGTGAGGTTGCTGCACGGATTTGCACTCCCCTTGGTACTTTGGGGCGTTGTTGCCCCATTTGTTGGGATTTATGTAGGCCATTACTTATCACGCGCGTGGCAACGCGAGCAATGGTTCCGGGACAAGCGATATGAGGATTATCAAGCCGTACTAAGCGCAATCGTCGCTTCGTATATGGCAATTGCGCGGGTCGATATGGAAAGCCTAACTTCACTCTTCACCCCTGAGATGCTCCACGAGGTCGAAGTGAAGAAGGCCGAATCATTTCGTGTTCTCCGCGACCGTATCTTCATCGCAGAGGAGCTTGAACTTGGTGGCGTTCTCGCCGAATGGGATACTAACGTCACCAACTACGCAATGCACACTATCGATGAACGAATCTTCGCTGGCCGGTTCTCTGAGCTCAATCGAAAACTGGTGCGCATGGCGCTGAACCCTCCAAAGCGTTACCGGGGGTTCCGCCTCTGGCGGATGAATCGGCAATTGGCAAAGCTAATGCAAAGAAGACCGTAAGCTCCGCAGTTGGTGGATTCCAATCTTGCCGCGCCTTTGTTCCCCCCAGCCAACGGGGACATCAGATTCGCTTGATTCCTATTCACATCCGCGCCTGTCGGACTGGACGGTAAGGCAGAAATGCCTTACCATTTAGCAGAGGCACATTATGACCGCCCTTACCGTCACCGCCAAAGGCCAGATCACGTTGAAGCAGGAGATCCTCCGGCATCTCAACATCACTCCCGGACAGAAGATTGAGGCCGAAACTCTTCCCGACGGACGGGTTGTCTTAGCACCAGTTCGCAAGAAAGGCTCGATCAAGAATTTTAGTGGAATGTTGGCCAGAAGGGATGGGCCTAAACTCACTATCGAAGAGATCAATGAAATTATTGCGAAGGGCTGGGCCGGCGAATTGTGAAGATCATCGCCGACACTAACGTACTACTTCGAGATGTTCTCCGGGACGATCCGCATCAGGCAATCGTAGCCGCTCAGGTTCTCGAATCCGCTACCCTCGTAGCGATCCCCACTTCGGTCATTTGTGAATTTGTATGGGTATTGCGGAGTGGCTACAAATACTCAGCCAATGAGATCGCCAGCGCGATACGAGAACTTCTCGATAGCGACAACGTAGTAATGGAACAGCTCGCCGTCAAGGCCGGTCTGCGAACTCTTGAAGCAGGCGGCGATTTTGCCGATGGAGCGGTAGCTCATGAGGGATTCCGCCTGGGTGCAGACGAGTTCGTTACATTCGACAAGAAGGCTGCAACCTTACTGCAATCGCAAGGCAAGCGCACCCGCCTGCTGTCCTGAATCCACTGTCCCTCCTCCACCCAAGTTGTATACTTGCCCCGGGCCGAAAGGCCAACTATTTGGAGGAGTCTAATTATGTCCAATCGCGCGCTTCGTCGCACTGTGTTCGCATTCATTCTTACAGTTCTTTGCTCGGTCTACGCTGTGGCGCAGGCTGTTGCGCCGTTTAACGCAGCCGCCCTGGCGCACGACGGCGACCAGGTGAAGTACGGTTCCTACCTCGTCATCAGGGTTGGCGACGGCATCTTCAAGATCAACGATCCCGGCGTGACGACCGGCAAGGGCGGCGCCTGGGGCGTGGACATGTACATGGTCAAGGGCAAGACCAAGGCCATGGTCATCGATCTGGGCAACAACTACGTAGACGGCTACGTACCCGACGTAATCGCGCCGCGCCCCCATGCCGCCGAGGAGTTCCGCGCTGTGGTCTTTGGGCTGGCCGGAAAGCTGCCAGTCGAAGCCATGATCACGCACGAGCATCCTGACCACGACGGCATGACTGGCGCTCTCTTAAACATTCCGCAGAAGGTCAAGCTGTGGTTGCCGGAGAACGAAGACAAGACCGCGCTGATGGTTCAGCACAAGATCGATCCGGCCGTCTATACGCGCTTTGCCCCGGGCACGGAGTTCGACCTGGGCGGCGGACGCAAGCTGAAGTCCTACCAGGTGCGCGGCCACTCGAACGGCAGCTCAGTGTATCTGCTGACGCCGGACGTGGTTCTGTTTACCGGCGACTCGATCGGCTCGGGATTCGGGCAGGCGTTTCCGCGGGTGGAGACGTTGAAGATGTTTGCCGAGGATTCGATGAAATTGGTCGAGGCGCTGAAGGCGACCCTTACGCCCTGGCAGCGCTACCAGATGAAGGTGTATACGGGCCACGCGTGGCAGAACGTGTACGCGGGCTGGTGGGCGCCGAACCATCCCAAGGTGGATGTGGGCTATCTGGACTGGCGGTTTGTGCAGGACGTGGCCTCGTGCGCCGACGGCATCCTGAAGGGCAAGTGGCTGCAGAGTGGCTCGGGGCTGGTGAACGTAGGCAAGATGGAGTATACGGACGCGTGGCCGGGAGCGGCGGGCCGCTCAATCATGGTCTACGGAACGGGCACGGTAATTACGACGATGGAAGCGGCTTACGCGGCTGCGGGCATTACGCCGCCGGCCGAGGAGAAGAAGTAGCTCCGCTCAGTGAGACGATTCACAACCTAGACAAAAACTCAGCGCCGCGCAGATCTCTCTCATGCGCGGCGCTGACAGTTCTGCGACACGCCTACCGAGACGATCCTTCGAAACGGTGACAACATTGTGCAGATTGATCGCGCACGGAGCCTTCATTCCGTCTTCACTGCCGAGCACAACTTCGGAAGGTACGCCTCGAATGGTTGAGGTGATGGGCGCGACCGTCACCGATGCCAGATAGTCGAGAGCGCTGTTGCGGGTGAGAATGACGACGGGGCGCTCCTTGTCGGGAGGCGCGAACCGATAGAGCCGAACGTCTCCCCGCTCTATTCTTCCGGCCACATTGCCTCCGCCGCCCAGAGATGGGATTCGATCTCTGCCGCCGGTACTCGCTGATAGCCCCGCAAATCGCGATCTTCTTCGGCGCGGAGGGCGAGCCGCTTGAGGTGCTCTCGCAGCGCCTCGCGCACAAGCGCGGAACGATTGGCCTTCATCTTGCGTGCGGCCCGGTCGGCGGCAAGCAGCAGCTTCTTGTCGAGAACGACCTGAATGGTCTCCATACTGTGGAGTGTACTCCACAATGGAGTCCACAGTCCATTCCGGCAGGTTGGGCCTGTCCGGTTACACTCCTGAACATGGCCCGTTCGGTTTCACCCTCGACAAATCGCAAACCATCCGCTACTTCATCCCGCAGTCCTTTAGCGCCGGACCGAGTGGCCGCTATTCTTCGAGGCCTCGACGAGACCTGCCCGGAGGCTGTCTGCGCGCTCACGCACCGCTCGCCGTGGGAGCTGCTGGCGGCGACGATTCTTTCGGCGCAGTGTACAGACGTGCGGGTGAATATGGTGACGCCGGAGCTGTTTCGGCGCTTCCCTACTCCGGCTGCGATGGCAAAGGCTACTCTGCCCGAACTTGAGGCGTTGGTGAAGACGACCGGGTTCTTCCGCAACAAGGCCAAGTCGCTCAAAGGCGCGGCGGAGAAGATCACGAAGGAGTTTGGCGGACGCGTGCCGGAAACGCTCGATGAGCTGATCACGATTCCCGGCGCGGCGCGCAAGACGGCGAATGTGGTGCTGGGCGTGTGCTTCGACAAGGCCGAGGGCGTGGTTGTGGACACGCACGTCTTCCGCATCAGCCGCAGGCTTGAACTGGCCAAAGGCGACACTCCGCAGAAGGTGGAGCAGGAGCTGATGAAGATTCTACCCGCAGATCGGTGGATCAGCTTCAGCCACCAGATCATTCACCACGGACGCAAGGTCTGTGACGCGCGAAAGCCGAAGTGCGGCGAGTGCAACCTGGAGCAGGTGTGCCGGTCTAAGGATAAGACGTGGGAGTCGTGAAGAAAGCGGAGCTAGCGGGGTTAGCGGCGTTAGTTTTCGGCTGAGCAAAGAAGCGCGGCGACGAGGCCTGGTATATCACTCGGGTTAGCTTCGGCTGCGGGTTCCCAGCCGGATTCTCGGAGTGTGGCGCTGGTGATGGGGCCGATGGAGATGGCCTTTACTCCTGAAAATGGAAACGCGAGGCCAGCGGCGCGGGCGGCTTCAGCGAGATGCGTCACGCTTGAGGAACTGGTGAAGGTGGCGGCATCGATTCCCTGCTCCAGCGCTGCGCGAAGCAGTTTGGCGGAGCCCTCGGGCATTACGTTGCGGTAGGCATCTACGACATCGACCGTAGCTCCGGCAGCGCGCAGGGCGTCGGGGATTACGTCGCGTGCGAGTTCGGCCTTCGCGTAAAGAATCCTCTTCCCGTTCACATGCCCTGCGAGAGATTCAACCAGCGACTCAGCAACAAACTTCTCGGGCACAACCGATACATCAAGTCCGGCCTTTCGTGCTGCGGTTGCTGTGGCTTCGCCTACGCAGGCCACCTTGAGTTGGGGCGACGCGTTGAGCGAAAGGCCTGACTTAGTTGCGAGTTCCGCAATGGCCTTCACAGTGTTGGCGCTAGTCAAGATCAGCCAGTCATAGCTGTCGATAAATCGCAGCGCTACATCGAGAGGAGCAGGATCGGCAGGCGGCCGCATCTCTAGCAGCGGCACTTCAACCGGCTCGAAACCGGCGGCGCGCAGTGCTTCGCTCAGCTTGCCGGCCTGGTGCGCGGCGCGCGTTACCAGGACTCGGCGTGGCATATCAGCAGGCTCCGGCGGCGAGAATCGCAGCGGCTCCGGCGTCGGTGAGTTTCTGCGCTACAAGCCTGCCCAGCGAGGCAGCGTCGGTTGTTTCGCGCGGCGCCAGGTGATGCACGCGGACGACCTGACCAGTCGCGGGCGAAGCGACAACGCCAAAGATCTCAACCTGCCCTGCGCCAGCGACTGCAGGGCAGCAATGGATGCCGATGGGAACCTGACAGCCTCCACCAAGTGCGGCGAGTGCGGCGCGTTCAGCCGTGACAGCAAAGCTGGTGTCGGCGTGATCGAGAAACGAGATTGCGTCGAGCGTCGCCTTGTCGCCTTTGCGAATCTCAATGCCGAGCGAGCCCTGACCGGCGGCCGGGCAGAAGTCTTTCGGGTCAAGCCGCTCGCGAATCCAATCTGTGCGGCCGAGGCGGTCGAGACCTGCGGCGGCGAGCAAAATCGCATCCACCTGGCCCTCGGCGAGCTTGCGCAGGCGTGTATCGACGTTGCCGCGAAACTCCTGGGCTTCGATGTCGGGGCGCAGAGCTTTCAACTGCGCGCGGCGGCGCTGGCTGCTGGTGCCGACGCGCGCGCCCACGGGCAGATCGGCGAGGCGGAAGTACTTCTCAGAGACGAGAACGTCGCGGGGATCGACGCGGACCGGCGTTGCGGCCAACTCGAATGGCTCGGGCAGCTCCGTGGGCAGGTCTTTAAGCGAGTGTACAGCGAGATCGACGCGGCCTTCGGCGAGGGCTTCCTCGATCTCCTTGGTGAACATTCCCTTGGAGCCGACCTGCGCGAAGGTCACTTCCTGCAAGCGGTCGCCGGTAGTCTTGATGATCTCGATCTCGACCGTGTTGCCGGCGGCGGTGAGCAGTGCAGAGATGTGGTTAGCCTGCCAGAGCGCCAGTTGCGAGCCGCGGCTTCCGATGCGAAGTTTCATTGCTGAGCCTCCCGGCTGCTTGTGTCTTCCTGATGGGCTTCGCCGCTCTTCTCGTTGCTGCTGAGGCTCTCGCTCACGTCTTCAAGGGCCGTGCCGGCTGGTACCGACCACTCATTGCAGACGGCTTCGAGGCGGACGGCGTCGCCCTCGCGGGCGGCCTGCTTGAGGGCCTGCATGGGCGGATGCAGGAACTTGTTTACGAGGCCGCGGGTCAATGCTTCGACAACGGCCTTCTGCTCAGCGGTTAGTGTGCCGAGTTTGGCGCTCATGCGGGCCAGTTCGCTCTGGCGAATCTCTTCGGCGCGCTTTTGCAAAGCCACAATAGCGGGCGCCACGTTGACGGTGCGCTGCTTCTGATGGAAGCGCTCGACCTCGGCGGCGATGAGCGACTCGGCATCGACGGCCTGGCGGCTGCGCTGCTGCATGTGCGAGGCTGCCACCTGCTGCAAATCGTCGATGTCGTAGACGAAGATGCCGTCCAGATCGTTCAACTTTGGATCGACGTCGCGGGGCACGGCGATGTCGATAAAGAACATGGGCCGGTTGCGGCGTTTGTGCAGGAAGGCGTGACCGTGCTCAGGGCGGAAGATGGCTTCCGGAGCGCCAGTGGAGCTGATAACGATGTCTGCTTCAGGGGCAGCTTCGTAGAGCTTGTCGAAGTCGATAACTGTGCCGTCGAACTCTTCGGCGATGCGTTCGGCGCGCTCTCGGGTGCGGTTGCTGACGAGGATTTTGCCGGCCCCCTGCTGCAAAAGGTGACGCGCGGCGAGTACGGTCATCTTGCCTGCGCCGACCAGAAAGACGGTGCGGCCCTCGAGTGAGCCGAAGATCTTGCGCGCCATCTCGACAGCTACAGACGCGATGGAGACGCTGTTTGCGCCGATGCCGGTCTCCGAGCGGGCCTTCTTAGCCGCTGCAAATGTGCATTGGAGCAGATACCCGAGCTGTCCGGCCACGGTTCCGGCATCGCGAGCGGCGGCGAATGCTTCCTTGACTTGCCCCAGTATCTGGGGCTCGCCGACGACCATCGAATCCAGCGATGCGGCCATGCGGAAGAGGTGGCTGACGGCTTCCTTGTCGCGGTACTCGAAGAGATGCTCGGCAAGCTCGGTCTGGTCGAGGCCGGAGCAGTCAGCCAGAAAGTTGCCGAGCGAGACATCGGGGCCTTCCAGGGCTGCGAGAATCTCCACGCGGTTGCAGGTGGAGACGATCATGCACTCGGTGACGCCGGGCCGCGCGGCAAGCGCACGCAGAATCTCCGGCATATCGTCGCGCCGGATCGCGACCTTCTCGCGCACTGCGATGGGGGCCGTTTTATGATTCACACCGATGAGCGCCAGAGTCATTGCGGTCCAAACCCGTGCACGCGGCTGATGAGATTGGCCACCCAGACGGCCATCATGACGACCAGAACCGCTCCGGAGACGTAGGCAGCGCGGCGACCGCGAAGGCCGGCGCTCTGGCGGACCAGCAGAAGCATCACGTAGACGAGCCACATAACAAAGGAAGCGATGACCTTGGGATCGCGGAAGTAGGCCGCCCCCAGCGCCGTCTCCTGGGCCAGTACTGAGCCGATGATGAGGCCGACGGTCATGCAGGGAAATCCAAATTGAAGAGTGGCCAGAGCGATCCGCTCAAGCGTATCGAGAGGAGGCAGCCACTCAAAGAACTTGGCGATCTGTTTGGCGCCCGGCTTCGGCTTGGCCTTGATGCGCCGTTCCTGCACGAGATAGAGGCCGCTGGTGAGAAGGCTGAGGCAGAGCGCTGCATAGGCCAGCAGCAGCGCGATGATATGCGCGACGAGCCAGCTCATTCGCACACCCTGCGAGGGGAATGTGTATCCGGTTACGCCGAGGGCGGGAATAAAAGAGAGCAGGAAAGTTGCAGGCAGAGTGAAGAGGCCGAGCGAGATTGCGCCGTAGAGCCACCAGAGCAGGAAGTAGAGTCCGATGACGACGAAGCCAAGCAACGACTCCATCTCGCGCTCGCCCACCGGCATCCAACGATGGGCCTGGATGAGCATCTCAGTAAGCGAGACAAAATGGAAAAAGAACGCCATGCCGCCGAAGTGAACGCAGCTCTTGCGCCAGCGCTCGGCGTTGTGGAGCACGGAGGGGAAGATCGACACCGCAGCGGCAGCGTAGAGGATGACCGCTACTCTTAACCAGAGGAGATACATCTTGTTTCTCACCTTAAAGGGCTTAGGGACGAGGGGCTGTGATTTATATCACTTTACCGCAGGGAAGACCCCGATCCTATGCTGATCGCGCAACGCCTCAACACGATTGACTCTATAGTAAAACGTATCAACGGGAACGGATCGGTTTAGGATGCGGAGAGTGGCGGTTTTTTCTTCGGCGGGCGGTTCCATGGCTGAACGGCAGGGCAGATTCGGTAAAGCGTACCAGATCCTCGATGAGGCGATTGCGTCGCGGACCTTCCCGGGGTGCGCCTTCGGCGTGCTTGCCAGTGGGCGCGTCGAGCTGCAGGACGCGCTGGGCCGGTTTACCTACGAAGAGGCATCTCAAGTAGTCGGGCCGGAGACCGTCTTCGACGTGGCGAGCCTGACCAAGGTGGCTGCAACAACCGCGGCAGCGATGTTGCTGGTACAACGCGGGCGGCTGGATGTGGATCAGCGACTGGGCGAGGTTCTTCCTGAGTTTGTAAAGGGGCGCGAGGCAAGCGACCCGGCGCGGCGGGTAACGCTGCGACATCTGCTGGCGCATAGTTCGGGGCTGCCGGGAATCGTGGAGTTCTTTCGGTCCGAGAAGACGGCCGCTTCCCTGCTCTCAGCATGCGAAAAGCTGAAACTTGAGGCCGAGCCGGGCACACGCGCCGAGTACTCCGACCCGGGCTTTATTTTGCTGGGCAAAGTCATCGAGGCTGTCACAGGAGAGGCGCTCGACCAGTGGACCAGTAGGGAGATATTTGCGCCGCTGGGGATGGCCGCGACAGGGTTTTGCCCCTCAGAAGCGTCCCGGACAGCGATTCCACCCACCGAAATGGACCAAGGCTTTCGCGGGCGGCTGATTCAGGGCGAAGTTCAGGATGAAAATGCATCCGTGTTGGGCGGAGTGGCGGGACACGCCGGGCTGTTCTCTTGCGTAGGAGATGTATTGAAGATTTCTGCTGCGATGATGGAGCCAAGTCCACTTATCCAACCCGAGACGGTGCGGACATTTGCACAGAGGCAGGGGCCAGCTGGGAGTTCGCGGGCGCTGGGTTGGGATACGCCGTCGGAGCCGTCTTCTTCAGGACGATATTTTTCGCCGCGCTCGATCGGGCATCTGGGGTTCAGCGGATGTTCGCTGTGGATCGATCTGGAGTCGGAGGTAGCGGTGGTGCTGCTGACCAACCGGACTTGGCCGGATCGTTCGAGCCTGCTGATCCGGCAGGTGAGGCCTGCGTTTCACGACGCGGTGCGTGAGGGGCTGAGCGGGTCGCGCTAGACCTTGGCTTCAAGCCCCGAGATGACGTCGAAGAATCGCTGGTCAAGCCGTCGGTTGCTGGCGATGGCTTCCTTGATGGGAATGTCTGTAATATCGGTGCCGTGCAGGACTGCGATGCGGCCCCACTTCCTTTGATGAACCATATCGATGGCGTGCAGGCCGTAGCGCTGGCCGAGCAGGCGGTCATAGGCCGTGGGAACCCCTCCGCGCTGAGTGTGGCCCAGATTCACCGTACGTGTCTCAAAGCCTGTCTTCTTCTCGATAAGGTCGGCAAGCGCATCGCCGATCCCGGAGAGGCGCGCGTGACCAAAAGAGTCCACTTGGCCTGAGCCGAGCACCTGGCCCACCTCCGGCAGTTCGCAGCCCTCTGCTACAACGACGATGCCGTAGTGCTTGCCGTGGTCGTAGTTGTACTTGAGCAGCGCGCAGACGTGGTCGATGTCGATGGGCTGTTCGGGCACGAGCGTAACATGCGCGCCGCCGGCAACACCGGCCGCGTAGGCGATCCAGCCGGCATCGCGGCCCATGACCTCGACGACGATGACGCGGTTGTGGGAGTCGGCAGTGGTGTGGAGTCGGTCTACAGCCTCGGTGGCAATCGAGACGGCCGTGTCGTAGCCAAAAGTGGCGTCGGTGCCGTTGATGTCGTTGTCGATGGTCTTGGGTACGCCGATGGCGTTGATGCCGTGCTCGGCGAGATAGAGCGTGACAGACTGAGTGTCGTCGCCGCCAAGGACAATGAGCGCATCGATCTTGTCTTCCTTGAGAACTTCCTGCACCTTCTCAAGACCACCGGGGATCTTTTTGACGTTGGTGCGCGAGGAGTGCAGGATGGTGCCGCCCTTGAGCTGGATGCCGTCGGTGTTCTCAAGGGTGAGGGGCATGTAGTAGTTGTCGAGCACGCCGCGCCAGCCGTTGAGGAAGCCGATGAACTCGTCGCCATAGAAGTTGATGCCCTTTTTGACGACCGCGTAGATGACCGCGTTTAAGCCAGGACAGTCACCACCACCTGTAAGCAACGCAATGCGCATGTTGAAAAGTCTCCTCGCGCAATTTCAGCGCAATTGTGCGCGAAACGCGATTGGGCGTTCGCAGGGGAGTGTCCGTACCCGGTTTCAACGCCTTAACCAGTTTACTACTGAGTTGTAAAGAAAGAATATGAAGATTCCGCCCCGCAACGCAGCCCGATTGGTTCTGACAGAGCGAACAGTACGGTCTATTCCGCGCGGGCGTGGGCTTCGCCGGCGAAAAGTTCGTCAATAACGGCAGCGTAGCGGACATCGATGACCCGCCGCTTGAGCTTCATTGAGGGAGTGAGTTCACCTGTTTCCTGGGTCCACTCTTCAGCGACGATGCGGAAGCGCTTGAGGGACTCGAAGTTGGCGAGCGTGGCGTTGACCTCGCGGACGATCTGACCGAAGTGTGCAATTACCTGCTGGTGAGTAACAAGTTCGGCACATGAGTCAAAGTGGATCTGGCGCTGGCGGGCCCAGTCTTCGAGTGCTGCGAAGTTGGGCGAGATGAGCGCACAGACAAACTTGTGCCGGTCGCCGACGATAGCCGCCTGGGCCACCAGCGACGAGTTCTTGAGCCTGTTTTCAATAGGCTGAGGCGCGACTAGCTTGCCACCAGAGGTCTTGAGCAACTCCTTCTTGCGGTCCGTGATAAACAGGAAGCCGTCCTCGTCGAGGTGGGCGATGTCTCCGGTGGCAAAATAGCCTTCGGCATCGAAGCACTGGGCAGTAGCCGCAGGCTGTTGCCAGTATCCGCGGAAGACTGACGGGCCTTTTACGAGCAGTTCGCCGTCTTCTGCGAATTTGACAGAAAGGTTGGCGAGCGGCCGGCCGACTGAGCCTATGCGGTGAATGGCAGGCGAGTCGATGGCGATGACCGGCGAGGTCTCAGTGAGGCCGTAGCCCTCGTAGATCGCGACTCCGACGGAGGCGAACCAGCGCAGGGTGTCGATGCCCAGAGGCGCTCCGCCGCTGACAAAGGTATGAACACGGCCGCCAAATGCCCTGCGCACTTTCGAGTAGACGAGCAGGTCGGCAAGCCGCCACAAGGGCGACTGTGGACGCTGGCCGTCGTAAACAGACTCGACGAAGTGTGACCCGATAGAGACAGCCGCGGGAAGAAGCCGGCTCTTGATGGGTGTGTGGCCGGCCTGGCGCTCGACCTCCTGGCGAATCTTCTCAAAGACTCGTGGAACGCCGACGATGATCGTGGGCCGGATCTGCCTCATGGCCTGCGCGAGCCAGTCAAACTGGGAGCAGTAGGCGACCTGAGCGCCGCGGTAGAACATGATGTAGTCGAGAGCGCGGGCGGTAACGTGCGAGAGCGGCAGGAACGAGATGCAGGCGTCATCGGGGCCGATGTTGAAACCGCGGTCTGCGATGCACTGGTTAGAGGCGATGTTGCCATGGGTAAGAGCCACGCCCTTGGGCTCGCCCGTGGTGCCGGAGGTATAGATCAGAGTGGCTAGATCGTCCGGTCCAATCGAGTTTGTCAGCGCGTCAAACTCTGGATCGCGTACAGAGCCGTGCGCGTCGGCGTCGGCGACAAGATCGCGGAAGGCTACAGCGCCCTCGGGTGTCGGCGTTTCCAGCACTACGATGCGCTCAAGCGGAGTCTGATTGCGAACCGAATTGAGCTTTTCATACTGCTTGAGCGTGGAGACGACAGCGATGCGGCAGCCGGAGTCGCGCAAGAGCGTGGCGATCTGTTCGGCTGTGAGCGTCGGATAGATCGGCACATCAACGGCGCCGATGGCCAGAGCGGCAAAGTCGGTGACCGGCCACTCCCAGCGGTTCTCGCAGATCAGGGCGATACGGTCGCCCTTGCGGATGCCCCAGCCAAGAAAAGCCTGTGCCAGAGCACGCACGCGCTGATAAATCTGATCGGAAGAGAGCGGAAGCCAATTGCCCGCCTCGTCCTGCCAGAGGATAGCGCGGGGGTTGGCGCAGGATACGACCCGGCTGAAGAGGTCGTTAAGGGTCGAGATCGTGGGCTGTTGCATCGTATGAGGCACGGTAACCCGTGAATTCTATCGCGGCTGCCCAGCAATCGTGAACAGAATCGTTCCGTGAACTGACATGCTGCAGCGGATGCAAGTTTTCAACAGCTATCGCGGCGCGGCGGCAGCCTGTGATGTATACTTATACATCGACAATGTATATTTATACGTATGCGGTTCCACATAGGGCCGCGCTACGTATTTTTCGATCTTGAACACCCTGAAAGAAGCAGCGCCATGAAAGAACAGCGGCTGAATGCAATTCGCGAAGTGTTGTCGAGCACACTGGTTACGAGCCAGGACGAGCTGAGGCGCAAACTGCGCCGACGTGGCATCGACGTAACGCAGGCGACTCTCTCTCGAGATATGCACGAGCTGCGACTCATGAAAGGTCCGGGCGGCTATTCCCTTCCCGGATCTGTCGCAAACGGCGCCCAGGAACTGGACGACGATGCTCCGCCGGTACTGAACGAGATGATCGACAGCTTCGGACTGCGTGTGCGCCAGGCGATGAACCAGGTTGTGATCGTTACGGTGATGGGTGGCGCGGCGCCGGTAGCGGCAGCGATGGACCGGGCCGGATGGCAGGAAGTTGTGGGAACGCTGGCAGGAGACGATACGGTGCTGGTGATCTGCCCGGATGTGAAGCGCGCCGGCGACGTGGAAGAACGAATCAGAAAGATGCTGGAGTCATGACCAAGATATTGCAGACAGCAGTGGCAGGAGTAACGGGTTACGCGGGCGCGGAGCTGGCGAGATTGCTGTTGAAGCATCCTAGGCTCAAAGGCGCGCCGCCGGTGTTTGTGGGCCGCGTCGACGAAAAAGATGCGGCACGGGGCGGAGTGCCTTTGACCGACATCCATCCCGAACTGGCCGGCGGTTACGGCATCGCGGGCTTGAAGCAGGAGCCGTTCAGTTGGGATCTACTAGTCGAGCGCAAAGTCGACGTGTTGTTCATGGCCACTCCGCATGAGCAGTCGCGCGAGTGGGCGCCTGAGGCCTTGAAACGCGGGATCAAGGTAATCGACCTGAGCGGCGCATGGCGGCTGGTTGATGCAGCCAATCGCGCCATCTACGCGTTTCACGACGATGGCACGGAAGCCGCGGCGGCAATACAGGCACAAGCCATATACGGCTCCCCCGAGTTGCACCGGGAGAAGATTCGCGGTGCAAAGCTTATCGCAAACCCCGGCTGCTATGCGACCAGCGTGATTCTGCCGCTGCGGCCGCTGGTGGCAGCGGGGCTGCTCGACCTCAATCACGGCATCGTGGCCGACGCAAAGAGCGGCGTGAGCGGTGCGGGCAAGGCGCCCACGCCAAAGACGCACTATATGTATGCTGCGGATAATCTCTCGGCATACGCGGTCTTCGGGCACAGGCACACGGGCGAGCTGCTGGAGCAGATCGGGCTCACCGGCGAACAGATTGTGTTTACACCACATCTGCTGCCCATTCCGCGCGGAATTCTTTCGACGATCTACGTTCGCTTCAACGCGAAGCAGACGCGCGAGTCGGTTGCTAAGGTTTACGAGGATTTCTTCAAGGGCAGCCTGATGGTGCGTCTCTATGCGAAGGAGTTGCCGCAGATTCAATACTCGGTGCGGACGAACTACTGCGACATCGGCTTCCAGATCGACAAAAGCGGAATGCGCGGAATCGTGGTGAGCTGCCTGGACAATCTGCTCAAGGGCGCGTCGGGACAGGCTGTGCAGAATCTGAATGTGATGATGGGCTGGCTGGAATCTGAAGGTCTTGAATGAAATTCGCCGCGGAGGGACAAAAATGAAGTACGTAGTCAAACTGGGCGGAGCGGGGCTGGAAACTCCCGCTCTTCTCGATGGGTCCCTGCGGGCGATCGCCGATCTGGTGAAAGACGGCCATCAGGTGGCTGTGGTGCACGGCGGTGGAGTGCAGTTGACCAAGACGCTGAAGGCGCTGGGCATCGAGAGCACGTTTGTGAACGGGCTGCGCGTTACCGATAAGGCCACGCGCGACGTTGCGGTGATGGTTCTGGCCGGCAAGGTGAACAAGAGCCTGGTAGCGGGCCTCGGCGCTCTTGGCCAGCCTGCAGTGGGAATGTGCGGCGGCGATGGACTGGTTTTTCGCGCGCGCAAGAAGCGGACTGCGGAGGAACTAGGATTTGTGGGCGAGATTGCGGCCAGCGATCCGCGCTGGCTCGACGCAATCTGGCAGTTGAACGCGGTGCCGGTGTTCTGCTCGGTGGCGCTGGGCTTCGATGGCGAGTACTACAACGTGAATGCCGACGAGATGGCCTCGGCCTGCGCGGTTGCCTGCGGCGCCGATGCGCTGGTGTTTCTTACCGATGTGCCGGGCGTAAAGGGCGCGACGGGCGAAGTGCTGCGATGGCTTTCAATCGATCAGATTGCTGAGATGGCGCAGAGCGGCGTGATTTCGGGTGGCATGTTGCCGAAGTTAAGCTCTTGCCGCGAGGCGCTGCTGAACGGCGTGAAGCGAGTGAGGATTTTGCCGGCGGAAGCGGCCGGCTCCCTGCCCGACCTCTGCAGCTCGCGCGTATCGCAAGGAACAGAAGTGATGGTGGCCTGAGGAGATGGGAATGACATTTGAAGAGATCAAGGCAGCGGAACAAAAGCTGATACTTACAACTTACGACCGCTACCAGGCGATGTTTGTGGATGGCGAAGGCGTGTATGTGATCGACCAGAACGGCGAGAAGTATCTCGACCTGCTGAGCGGCATCGGCGTGAACGCGCTTGGCTACAACCATCCGGCGCTGGTAGAGACGATTGCGCGGCAGAGCAAAAAGTTGATTCATATTTCGAACCTGTTCTTTCACGAGGGGCAGGCGGAACTGGCACTGCGGTTGACCGAGCGCACGGGCATGGATCGCGCGTTCTATTGCAACTCCGGAGCTGAGGCCTGCGAGGGCGCGCTGAAGCTTGCACGCGCCTATGCGACGCTGCGCCGCAGCGAGGGCGCAAAGCTCGGCACAAAGATTCTGGCGCTCGAGCAGAGCTTCCACGGGCGGACCTTCGGCGCGGTTTCGGTGACTTACAAGGAGAAGTATCGCGAACCCTTTGAACCGGTAGTGCCGGACGTGGAGTTTGTGCGCTTCAACGATCCAGAAGACCTGCGCGCGAAGTTCTCCGATGAAGTGTGCGCGGTGCTGGTTGAGGCGATTCAGGGCGAAGGCGGGGTTCGGCCGCTGACGCAGGAGTTTATCGAAGAGGCGCGTAAATTGACGCAAACGACGGGCGCGCTTCTGATCGTCGATGAGATTCAGGCGGGGATGGGGCGCACCGGAAAGTGGTTCGCCTATCAGCACTTCAATGTGAAGCCAGACGTAGTGATGCTGGCCAAAGCCCTGGCCGGCGGTCTGCCGATGGGCGCAGTGCTGTGTACGGAAGAGGCGGCGCGCGCGATTCATGCGGGAATGCATGGGACGACGTTTGGCGGCGGACCGCTGATCTGCGCGGCGGCCGTCACAACGATTGACACGATCGAGAAAGACGGGTTGGTCAAGAACGCACAAGAAGTGGGCGCGTACTTCATGGAGCAACTACGCACGCTCGCCAAAAAGTACACGTGCATTGTGGATGTGCGCGGACAGGGCCTCATGCTTGCGGCTGAAGTCAACTCGGCCGAACTGGGCAAGAAAGCCGTGGCCGAACTGCTCAAGCAGCACATCATTATTAATTGCACCAGCGATACGGTGCTGCGCTTCCTGCCACCGCTCATCCTTGAAAAGCAGCATGTTGATGCGGTGATTGCGACACTGGACGGATTCTTCAGCAAACAGGCGGCCCTGGCAGTCGCGGGAGAGAAATAACATGAGCACCAAGGCAGTTGTTGAACAGGCAGTACCGGTACACCAGGACCCGGATATTCTAGCGGCGGCGCAGCGCATGGCAGGCGAGGATCTTTGTTCGATCTCCGATCTATCGGCCTCGGAAGTGCGCGCGATTTTGAAGCTCGGTCACGACATCAAGCGCAATCCACGTGAGTACGGTCATGCACTGGACGCAAAGCAGATGGTTCTGATGTTTGAGAAAACCAGCCTGCGCACGCGCCTCGCATTTGAGACCGGCATCAACACGATGGGCGGTAACGCCATCTTTGTGGACCAGACGAACCAGCCGCTGGGTGAGCGAGAGACTCTGGCCGACGTGGCGCGGAATCTGGAACGTTGGGTGGACGTAATCGTGCTGCGCACCTACGCGCACGACACGATCACCGGAATGGCTGCTAACTCGCGCGTTCCGGTGATTAATGCGCTGAGCGACTTCGAGCATCCCTGCCAGGCGTTGGCGGATTTTATGGCGCTTGAGGAGCACTTTGGCTCGGTGGCGGGGCTGAACTTTGTTTACGTGGGTGACGGCAACAACGTGGCGCACTCGCTCATGCTAGCCGGCGCGCAACTAGGCGTAAATGTCACGGTGGCGACACCGCGCGGCTACTCGCCGGAGATTGAGATTGTGACTGAGGCGCGCGAGATGGCTGCGGCCAACGGCGGCGAAATCCGTCTGATGCAGGACCCGCACGCTGCGGC
This sequence comes from uncultured Acidobacteriaceae bacterium, assembly GCA_903842065.1. Classification (GTDB taxonomy): domain Bacteria; phylum Acidobacteriota; class Terriglobia; order Terriglobales; family Acidobacteriaceae; genus Telmatobacter. Next base: position 20,529 of record CAIMKZ010000033.1, read on the forward strand.
GGAGAACGCCGATGCAATTTATACCGATGTATGCGTGAGTATGGGCATGGAGCACGAGTCTACCAAGCGCGCGCCGATCTTCCGGCCCTTCCAGGTAAACGAAGCGCTGATGGCGAAGGCCAAGCCGAACGCGGTGTTTATGCACTGCCTTCCGGCGCGCCGCAATGAAGAAGTTACAGATGCAGTGATGGACTCGCCGCAGTCGATAGTGTTCGATCAGGCGGAGAACCGGCTGCACGCGCAGAAGGCACTGCTGTTGCTGTTGCTGGATGGACTCAAGAATGTGAAAGCATTCAACAGCTAGCATTTCACGGCAATCTGGAAGGTGACAGCATGAGTGAAATTCATTATTTCCCGCGCTATTCGCAGCCGGAGAATGTTGTTACGAACAACACTCTTCTCCTTTTGCTACGACTTCATCAGTTCAATCGGTTCAAATTCGAACAGTTCATGGATCTCGTCTGTGAGGACCAGGAGATAGAACTCGCCGGTTCTTGGCTGCAATTTCGTCAGCAGATGGGATCGGGTAAAAGCGTCGTAGACGGGTTTATAGCCCAGGACAGCCTGAAAATCGCCGTCGAGACTAAGTTGAAAGGCAGCTTCGATTCTCAGCAGCTCGAAAACCACTTCGGAGTCTTCCACGGCGAGCAGCACAAAGTTCTCATACTCTTGAGCCCCGCCCTCGCAGAAATCCCTACTGCCCAGCTTGTCCTTCTACGACGGCAAGCCGAGTTGCAAGACATCCAGCTCATACACGCGTCGTTTCACGATATTGTCATGAAGGTTCGCCGGTGTCTATCGGAGCACGACGAGGAGATGCGCGCTCTTATCAGCGACTACGAGTCATTCTGTAGCGAGTTAGGTTTGTTACCGAGGGACCAATATACGCTTTTCGTTCCTCCATGTGGCCGTTCGTTTGAGATGAACGAAAGACTGCGCCTCTACTACTGCCCAGCAACATGGAGCCGCCGCAAAGCAAAATACATTGGCATCTACAAGGATAGGAAAGTGCGCGCGATCGGCGAGATTTCCAAGACGGCGGTTTGCACTATAGACGTGCCTCATTGCGTCGTAACGGTCGATGGCGACACCGTAGCTCTTACGCCTGAAGAGAAAGAGCGCATTATCGATGCGACAAACGATGCGCGATCGTATGGCTGGGATATCACATCAGGACACAAGTTCTATCTCTGCGACTCGATGGGGCCGACGGAATTCCGCAAGACATCCAGCGGCGGCATAATGGGACATCGCTATTTCGACTTGGAACATGTCTTGGGCAGTAGCCTACCGAAAGATCTCACTTCCCTCGCCACTGCGCTTCGCGGACACGAATGGAAGTGAATTGAACCGCTGGCATTACTTTCAATTTTCAACCAGTTGCTAGAAGCTAGCGGCTAGAAGCTTGACTCCGAGGTTTTGAAATTATGTCTGTAATTCTTGAGTCGTTGCCCGTTGGCCAGAAGGTTGGCATTGCTTTTTCCGGAGGGCTTGACACCTCCGCCGCGCTGCACTGGATGCGGCAGAAGGGCGCGATCCCTTATGCGTACACAGCCAATCTCGGCCAGCCGGATGAGAGCGACTATGAGGCGATTCCGCGCGCGGCGCTTGAGTATGGCGCGGAGAAGGCGCGGCTGATCGATTGCCGTGGCCCGCTGGTGCGCGAGGGCATTGCCGCGCTGCAGGCTGGAGCCTTCCACATTACGACGGCGGGAGTTGCCTACTTCAACACGACGCCGATTGGCCGCGCGGTTACGGGCACGATGCTGGTGGCGGCGATGAAGGAAGACGACGTCAACATATGGGGCGACGGATCGACCTTCAAGGGCAACGACATCGAGCGGTTCTATCGCTACGGGCTGCTGGTGAATCCGAACCTTCAGGTGTATAAGCCGTGGCTCGATGCGACGTTTATCGACGAACTGGGCGGGCGCGCGGAGATGAGCGCCTACATGACGAAGCATGGATTCTCCTACAAGATGTCTTCCGAAAAGGCTTATTCGACCGACTCGAATATTCTGGGCGGCACCCATGAAGCCAAAGATCTTGAGCATCTTTCTACGTCCGTCAAGATTGTTGTTCCCATCATGGGTGTTCCCTTCTGGCGCGACGATGTGGAGATCAAGCGCGAAGAGATCACGGTGACGTTCGAAGAGGGCTTCCCGGTTGCGCTCAACGGCAAGCGGTACGACGATCCTGTCGAACTGATGCTTGAAGCCAACCGCATCGGCGGCCGCCACGGGCTGGGGATGAGCGATCAGATTGAGAACCGCATCATCGAAGCCAAGAGCCGCGGCATCTACGAGGCTCCGGGCATGGCGCTGCTGTTTATTGCCTACGAGCGGCTGATCACGGGCATCCACAATGAGGACACGATCGAGCAGTATCGCGACAACGGCCGCAAGCTGGGACGGCTGCTGTATCAGGGCCGATGGTTCGATTCCCAATCCATCATGCTGCGTGAGAGCGCGCAGCGCTGGGTGGCGAAGGCCGTTACCGGCGAAGTGACGCTTGAGTTGCGGCGCGGCAACGACTACTCGATTTTGAATACCGAGTCGCCGAACCTGACCTTCCATCCGGAACGGCTGAGCATGGAGAAGACGGAATCGGTCTTTTCTCCGCGCGACCGCATCGGACAGTTGACGATGCGCAACTTGGACATTACCGACACGCGCGAGAAGTTGATCACCTACGCCAAGGCCGGACTGCTTACACTGAGCGTAGGCAGCGAGATGCCGCAGTTGAACAGCGGCAAAGAAAAGAAGTAGCGAGAGGCAGCCGAAGCGATGTCGAACGAAGAACAATCCGGGAAGATGTGGTCGGGGCGGTTTCGCGAGCCGCTCGATCAGGAGTTCGAAGCGTGGCAGCGGTCGATTGTGTTTGACTGGCGGCTGCTTGCGCAAGAGGCTGCGGCGAGCAAGGCACATGCGGCTGCGCTGTGCGCGGCCGGAGTGCTGACCGAGGCTGAGCGCAAGCAGCTTGCGGCGGCGCTCGATGCGATTGCTGATGAGCACTCTTCGGATGCGGGCAAGGCCGCGGTGCGCGACCACGCCACCGCCGAAGACATCCATCACTTCGTAGAACTCAATCTTGTCACAAAAGTCGGATCTCTTGGCCTCAAGCTCCACACCGGCCGCAGCCGCAACGAGCAGATCGCAACCAACCTCCGTCTCTACGTTCGCGGTCAGATCGCGCTTGTGGTCGATGGTCTCGCCGCATGGGCTAAAGCCCTCGTCGCGCTTGCCAGTTCCTCCGGAGAAGCCGTCATGCCCAGCTATACGCATCTCCAGCGCGCCGAGCCCGTCCTCGTCGCCCACTGGCTGCTGGCGTATGTCGAGATGGCGCTGCGCGACGCATCGCGGTTACAGGACTGCGCTGCCCGGCTGAATGTGTGTCCGCTGGGTTCCGGAGCGATTGCCGGAGCAACGCTGAAGCTCGATCGTGCGCTTGCGGCGAAGGAGTTGAACTTCACCGCGCCGACAGCGAACTCGATGGATTCTACCAGCGACCGTGACTTCATCCTTGAGTACTTGAACGCGCTCACGTTTGTCGGCCTGCATCTGAGCCGATTCGCCGAAGAGATCACACTGTTTGCGACGGCGGAGTATGGATTTGTGCTGCTGCCGGAGAAGTTCTCGACTGGGTCAAGCGCGATGCCGCAGAAGAAAAATCCCGACTTTACGGAGTTGCTGCGCGCAAAAGTCGGCCGCATCAACGGCGCCGCGCAGACCGTGGCGATGCAGTTGAAGGGCTTGCCTCTTGCCTACAACAAAGACATGCAGGAGACACAGGAACCTGCGTTTGCCGTGGACTTTGTTCCGCAGACATTGGGTCTGCTTGCGCGATTTACGGCTGCGCTTACGTTCAATTTTGAGAAGATGCGCGAGGCTGCGGAGTGTGGCTATCTGAACGCGATGGCGGCAGCGACGTATCTTGTACACAAGGGTCTGCCCTTCCGCACGGCGCACGAGAAGATCGGCAATGCGGTAAGGTTCGCGCTCGGCAAGGGCGTTGAGCTCAACGCACTCTCGCTCGATGAACTCAAGCAGTTCGGCGCGGAGTTCGAAGAGGACTTTTACGCGGCGGTTGCTCTCGATGCAACGCTCGACTGCCACGATGTGACTGGCGGAACGGCGCGCCATCAGGTGAAACTTGCACTGAAGGACGCAGCGCAACGAGTTGCGAAATTGGAGGCCTCTCATGCGGGTGCGTAGGGCCCTGCTCCACGACGCTTCGAACGTCTACGACCTGGTGAACTCGATGTCGGGCGACGGAACGCTGCTCAAGCGGCCGTTCGCTGAGATATGCGAGAACATCCGCGACTTTACAGTGGCGGAGTCGGACAGTGGAGTGTTTCTGGGCTGTGGCGCGCTGCACTTGTATGGGCCGCATCTGTGCGAAGTGCGCTCGATTGTGGTGAAGGCTGGGGCCAAGGGCAAGGGCGCGGGCGGCGCGATTCTTAAAGCTCTTATCGAAGAGGCCGAAGAGCACGGCATCCATTCGGTATGTCTGTTCACGCGCATCCCGGACTTCTTCTTCAAGTACGGCTTCCGCGTAGTCGAAGACAAGTCCGAGTTGCCCGACAAGATATTCAAAGACTGCCAGAACTGTCCGCGCTTGCAGCGCTGCGACGAAGTCTCGATGGTACGGGGACGGATTCCGCGAGTGTCGATTCTGGGTGACAAGCAGGACGCGCAGGAGCTGGTGAAAATTACCGTCTGAACCTGTAACCGAATCGACATTTCGCGAACCATGGATACAGGGGCTACTTGATGTAGCCCCTTTCTTTGTAGTACTTCAAAGCTCCGGGATGCACTGGGACGATGTCGCTGAGGCCCACCTGCCGGATGTCGTAGTAGTAGGGCTGAGCGAGCTTGCGGAACTCGTCCTGATGCTCGTCCAATGCTTTGGCGAGTGTATAAGCGAAGTCTTCGGGGGCATCGTTGCGCAGATAGATTACGTGGCGATCGCGCATCACGGTGGTAATACGGCGATCGACACCTCGCAGAAATCCCATGGGCACCAGAGCTCGCTGAAAGCCGTGAATCTGCGCCAGTTGGTCGAGGAGCCGGTCGTCGAGCTGAAGGAAGTTCAGGTCGGCGAGCTGCGTGGCTTCGTACCAGGTATGCTGTTCAGGAGTATTCACCAGAACCGCACCACCGATGTAAACATCCGCCGAGGCCCGCTCCTCACGCTCGAGAAGCAACGGGCGGATTTGACCTCCACCCTTGAGTTCAAGCGCACGGAGATCGATGCCGTAGTACTTGAGGATGGCATCGACGGCAGCGCTGCTGTTTTCAACCCAGATGCGGGTGGGCTGGGTGCGATCCTTGATATCCCACAGGCTCTTGATGCCGGATTTTGCATTGACAGCAACCATCATGTAGTTGGGCATGAGTACGGTGGCAACGATACGGTAGTTGCCGCGAGGCTTGTGATCGGTTTCGTAAGCCCCCTTGCCCAGAAAAGCGTCGGCGAGATTCATCTCGCTGGTGATGCCGATATCGGGTACGCCGTCGGGCGGCGGCTCGATGTAATAGGGGAGACTTTCTCCGGCAGGCATGACGGGCTTTGTCTTGTCGGCAACCTCACGCGGACCATATGTAGACCAGCAGACCCAGCAGACCTGCACGTCGTAACCGTATGGCTTCATGGCGGCATTAACAGCATAAGCCAGCGCTCCCCAGGGGCAGCCCTTGCAGGCCCCGGCCACCAGCGGGCGCATTACATCGATACCGTAGGGGGGATGCGCGGAGGGATCAGGGGATGCAGGCGTTGTGCTACCAGATTTTTGTCCGTGAGCTGCGAGAAAAAAACCTGCGGCAAGCATGGCGATGGCGAAAAATCGAGTATGGGCGGCTTTGAAGGTCGGCATTGAGCGTGACTCCTTGAAGCGTGATTGGCGGATTCAGTGTCTCATCCGATCCGTTGAACTGCCGAGGCGACAACCGCCTGGCCATAGCTTAGGCCGCCGTCGCCGGGGCTGACTTGCTTGTGGCGGCGGACGGTGAAGCCGTTTGATTCGAGTCCCGTGCGGAGGAGATGGGAGAGGCGGCGGTTGTGGAGGCAGCCGCCGCTCATTGCGATTTGGGTGATGCCGGTGGATTCGCGGGCGAGGATGGCGGACTGAATGAAGGCGCAGGCAATAGCGGAGTGGAAGCGGGCGGAGATGGTTTCCGGAGCTACGTTGGCGCGGAGGTCGCGGACGATTGCTTGCCAAAGAGGCTTTGTCACGATCTGGATGGGAGAGCCGTCTTCGAGTTCGGGGAGATAGGATTCATCGTCGAGGTCGAGGCGCGAGTCAATCGCGATCCCTTCGAGTTCGATGGCGGCCTGGGCTTCGTAGTCTACGGCTCGGCGGTTTAGAACGACAGAGGCTACGGCGTCGAAGAGGCGGCCCAGGCTCGATGTGAGCGGAGCGTTGATCTCGCGGTCGATCATGCGAACAAACATCTGCGCTTCGTGGTCGGAGCAGCCGGTGAGTTCGGTGGCCTCGTCTACAAAGAAACCGGCTGCGACGAGATGTCCGAAAGCCATGCGCCAGGGTTCGTGGATGGCTGCATCGCCGCCGGGCATGGGCGTGTAACTGAGATGCGCGAAGCGGCGGAAGGCTGCGGGGTCGCACGAGTCGAGGTCGGCGATGAGGACTTCCCCGCCCCATATTCTCCCATCAGACCCGTAGCCGGTGCCGTCGAGCGCGAGGCCTATGACGGGGCCGTCGACACGATTTTCTGCCATGCAGGCGGCGATGTGGGCGTGGTGGTGCTGAACGGCGATGAGCGGCAGTTTGCGCTCTGCGGCAAACTCTTTGGCCCAGGCAGTTGAAAGATATCCGGGGTGCAGGTCGTGCACAACGGCCCCGGGCTCGATCTCGAAAGTGCGCATGAGATGGGCGAGTGATTCGCGGAAGAAGTCCAGGCCGGTGGGATTCTCGAGGTCCCCTAGATGCTGGCTCTGATATGCGTAACGGCCGCGGGCGAGGGTGAAGACATTCTTCAAGTGGCCGCCGACGGCGAGCAGAGGCGGAGAGTCGATTGGGAGCGGAACCGAAAGAGGGACGTAGCCGCGGGCGCGACGGATGAGTTGGGGCGCGCCATCGACGACTCCTGCGACGGAGTCGTCGCAGCGCTGAAGAATCTCGCGGTCGTGGAGGAGGAAGGCGTCGGCGATCTGGGCCAGACGCGAAAGTGCCTCGTCGTTGTCGATGGCGATGGGCTCGTCGCTCAGGTTGGCGGAGGTCATGACCAGGGCTTGAACGCGCGGGTCAGCGAAGAGCAGATGTTGAAGCGGTGCATAAGGCAGAAAGACGCCAAGCCACGGGAGTCCAGGGGCGACCGATGAAGCGATCGATGATTCCGCACGGTGGCGCGCTAGAACGATGGGCCGGGCCGAGGTGCTGAGCAGAGCTTCTTCGGCTTCGGTCAGCTCACAAATGGCGCGAGCGGAGTCGAGATCGCGGACCATGACGGCCAGGGGCTTTGAGTCGCGGCGTTTGCGCTGGCGGAGGCGGGTAACTGCGGTTTCACTCGTGGCGTCAACGGCAAGGTGAATGCCGCCGATCCCTTTGATGGCGAGGATGCGGCCGTCCAACAGCATCTCGATTGCAGTGGCAACGGGATCGGGGGTTTCGAGTTCCCTGCCGCCGGCATCGACTAGACAGAGGCGCGGGCCGCAAGCCGGGCAGGCGTTCGGCTGGGCGTGGAAGCGGCGGTCGGCAGGGTTATCGTACTCGGCCTGACAGGCCGGGCACATGGTGAAGCCGGCCATTGAGGTCTGCGGCCGGTCGTAGGGGATCTGCCGCGTGATGGTGAAACGCGGGCCGCAGTTGGTGCAGTTAGTGAACGAGTAGCGATACCGTCTGTCCAAAGGGTCAAAAAAATCGTGGAGGCAGTCGGGGCAGGTGGCGGCGTCGGGGGGAATGGCTGTTGAAACCCTGCCGTGAACCTCGCTTGAGAGGATGTGGAAGTTCTTTTCTCCGTTTGGTGGAATTGTACGGGCGGTTACAGAGTCGATGCGGGCCAGCGGCGGGGCTTCGGCGCGGAGGCGGGTGAGGAAGCTGTCGAGATTGGCGGCGGAGCCTTCTACTTCAATGGTGACGCCGTCTGTATTGTTCGAGACGAAGCCGGAGAGCCGCTCCTCGGTGGCGAGGCGGTGGACGAAGGGGCGGAAGCCGACGCCCTGGACGAGGCCGTTAACGGCCAGGGTTTGGCGGCGGATCGGGTTGGGCTCGGTGGTCATTCGGTTCGCCTCGGAACGGGACAAGGATAGCGCAAGGAGCCCCGGAGATGTGTCATCGGACTCAGCAGGCACGGCAGCGGAAGCGCACAATCGGAGCTGAGGCGAAGAATGATGGCAGATTGGAGCTGTATTCGGAGTACTGGCAGTGCTCTGCTCATCGTGATGGCCTGCTGGCCGGCCGCCGCACAGGAGCCCAGCAGTGCGCAGGTGATCGCGCAGATCGATTCGGCAGCCCGGAACCGCTACGAACAGGTTCTCGGATTCACGGATGTCGAGCATTACGCGGTGTTTCGCGGCACGGACGAGACCCATCCCGCGGCTCAGATGACAGTGAAGACGACCTATCGCAAGGGGGGTGGCAAGAGCTACGAGGTGCTCAACGAGAGCGGATCGGCGTTTATGGCCCGGATCGTCCTGCATCCGCTGCTGGACAATGAGCGGGAGATCAATCTGCCCGGCAACGTGGAGCAGTCGTGGTTTACAGTGGCCAACTATGAGATGCAGTTGAAGCCCGGCGGCGTGCAGCAGATCAATGGGCGGGCGTGCTACATGCTTGCGGTAAACGCCCGGCGCAAGGCGCCCAACATGATCGACGGAACGCTCTGGGTAGATGCTAAGAGCGGTCTGGTCGTGCGCATCGACGGCATGGCTACAAAGAGCCCCGCGCCGTTTGCGGGAGCCGCGCGGATGATCCGCGACTATATGGATCTGAATGATTTTTCGATGTCGACGCATGCACGGGCTGAGTCCGTGAGCGCTCTGTTCGGGCGCACGGTGGTGACGATCGATTACGGCGAGTATCACCTGGAGGTCGGTACGACTTTCAAATAGGCGGAGTGTGATGCAGCTCTCTCTGAGGGATGATTCGGAGAGAGCATTGTGATCCCAAACACCAGAGATGACTACAACCCTCGTAACTACTATGTGATATCGACACACAGAGTCGTGATGAATGTCACGGTCAGCGCTTAGAACATGCTTAGAATGGTTCGCAGGTCGAGTGCGCCATAAGTAGAGCCTTCTGCGCTCCTCCGGGGAGGATCCTTGGCTTCTTTTATCCCTCCAGCTCTTCCCAGCGACGACAAGCGTTGGAAGATTGTTCATGCCACCATGCGCAAGAACGGCTTTGCGCGCCACGCGCTGATTGAGACGCTGCACACCGTACAGTCCTCGTTCGGCTACCTGGACGAAGATGCGATCCGCTTTGTGGCGCGTTCGTTGCGGGTGCCATTGAGCCAGGCCTACGGTGTGGTGACGTTCTACCACTACTTCAACCTCAAGCCTCCGGGAAGACACACGGTAACGGTGTGCGCGGGCACTACCTGCTTCATCAAGGGCGCGGACAAGCTGATTGCGACAGCGCAGAAGCGGCTGGGCATCGAGACCGGGCACACAACTCCTGACGGCGAGGTGAGCCTGATGGTGGCACGGTGCGTGGGCGCTTGCAGCCGCGCTCCGGTGACTCTGATGGACGGCGAGGTTCAGGGTGAGATGACCAGTGAGCAGATGCTGGCACAGCTCGAAAGGTGGACTGTCGAATGACGATTGAAGAGCTTGAACAGCTAGCGATATCCGTCCGGCGCGACAACGCGAAGTTCGACTATCAAGTGAACGTGTGCATGGATCTGGCCTGCGCCAGCCAGGGCGCGGGAGCCATCAAGGAAGCGCTGGATCAGGCGGTGGCAGCCTCGGGCAAAAATGTGCTTGTGCGCCGGACCGGGTGCATGGGGCCCTGCTCGCACGGGCCGCTGGTGCGCGTCGATCCAGAGAAGACACTCTACAGAAAGCTCAAGAGCGAGCACGCGGAGAAGATCGTTGGAGCATTGGGCTCGAAGCCGGTGTCCGAGTTGCAATGCGACCTCTCCGAGCACTTCGAGGGTCAGGTGCGGGTGGTTCTTGAGAACGCCGGCTACATAGATCCCAGCAAAATCGAAGACTACATCGGTCGTGATGGCTACAAGGCGTTGCTTTCGATGCTGACCGAGATGACGCCGAACGGCGTCATCCACCGCATCACAGAGAGCGGCCTGCGCGGACGCGGCGGCGGCGGATACCCAACCGGCCTGAAGTGGGGCACGGTGGCCAAGGCCGCGGGCGACACCAAATTTGTGGTGTGCAACGGCGACGAGGGCGATCCCGGCGCGTTCATGGACCGCAGCGTGATGGAGGGCGATCCCCATCGCGTCATCGAGGGCATGGCGATTGCTGGCTACGCCATCGGAGCCAGCAAGGGATACATCTATGTTCGCGCCGAATATCCGCTGGCGGTGAGCCGGCTGACGGCCGCGCTGCGCGATGCGCGCCGGGTCGGTCTGCTGGGTATGAACATCTGCAACACGACCTTCAACTTCGACGTGGAGATCCGTCTCGGCGCCGGTGCTTTTGTGTGCGGCGAAGAGACGGCGCTGCTGGCCTCGATCGAAGGTCGGCGGGGCAATCCACGCACAAGGCCGCCCTATCCGGCATCGAGCGGCTTGTGGGGCAAGCCCACGCTGATCAACAACGTTGAGACCTACGCCAACATCGCGCCCATCATCCGCAACGGCGGTAAGTGGTTCCACAACATGGGTTCGGAGCGCAGCAAGGGCACCAAGGTCTTCGCGCTGACGGGCAAGATCGCCAACACCGGCCTGGTTGAAGTTCCCATGGGCATTTCGCTCAAGGACATCATCGAGAAGATCGGCGGCGGCGTTCCGGGGGGGCACAAACTCAAGGCTGTCCAGACGGGAGGCCCTTCGGGCGGCTGCATTCCGGCCAATATGCTCGACGTAGGCGTAAGTTACGACGCGCTGCTCAAGATGGGCTCGATCATGGGTTCGGGCGGCATGATCGTTATGGACGACACCTCGTGCATGGTAAACGTGGCGCGGTTCTTCATGGAGTTCTGCATGACGGAGTCGTGCGGCAAGTGTGTTCCCTGCCGTGCCGGAACCGCGCAGATGCATACGCTGCTGACGCGGATCGCCGAGGGCCACGGTAGCATGGAAGACCTCGAACTGTTAGAAGACCTGTGCGCGACGGTCAAGGAGGCGAGCCTGTGCGGCCTTGGCCAAACGGCTCCAAATCCTGTGCTGAGCACGCTCAAGTACTTCCGCGCTGAGTATGAGGAGCACATCGTGCACAAGCGTTGCCCTGCCGGCATATGCAAAGTTAGCCACGTCGAGGAGGTGACCGCATGAGCCCGGACAGCGACGTCAAAACACTTACCATCGACGAGCGTGAAGTCAGTGCGCGGGCCGGACAAACAGTACTCGACGTAGCCCGCGAGAACGAGATTCCCATCCCCACCCTGTGTCACCTGGAAGGGTTGAGCGATGTGGGCGCCTGCCGCTTGTGCCTGGTGGAGATCGCCGGCTCCCCCAAACTGCTGCCGGCCTGCGTTACCACAGTGCAGGAAGGCATGCAGATAACCACGGACTCCGAGCGGCTGCGCAAGCACCGGCGGACGATTCTTGAGATGCTGTTCGCCGAGCGCAACCACGTCTGTTCGGTGTGCGTGGCCAACAATCACTGCGAGTTGCAGTCGATGGCGCAGTCCATGGGACTCACGCACATCCGTCTGCCCTACCGCAACGCGGCCTACGATGTGGACGCCTCACACATCCGCTTCACGGTAGACCACAACCGATGCATCCTGTGTCAGCGTTGCATCCGCGTGTGTGCTGAGATTGAAGGCGCGCACGTTTGGGACATTATGAACCGGGGCACCAACTGTCTGGTGATTACGGATCTTAAAGACGACTGGGGCGCAAGCACCTGCACGTCCTGCGGCAAATGCGTTGAGGTCTGCCCGACCGGCGCGCTGTTCAACAAGGCGCGGGTTGGATCACCGCACCCCAAGAAGCCGGAATTCCTGCCCTATCTGAACCTGATGAGGAATGCGTGATGAGCAAACTGAAACTGGCAACAGTGTGGCTGGACGGCTGCTCGGGCTGCCACATGTCGTTTCTCGATCTGGACGAGAAGATTCTCGAACTCGCCGCCCTGATCGATCTGGTCTACAGCCCATTGGTCGATGCGCGGGAGTATCCGGATATGGTGGACATCGCGCTCGTCGAAGGCGCGGTAGCATCCGAAGCCGACCTTGAGAAGATCCGCAAGGTGCGCGCGCACACCAAAACGCTGGTGGCGATGGGAGACTGCGCTGTTACCGGCAACGTGCCGGCGATGCGCAACCCGATTGGGGTGGAGGCGATTATGAAGCGCGCCTACATCGAGAACGCAACCACACAACAGCAACTGCCGACGCTGGGGCTGCCCAAGCTGCTGCCCATCGTGCAGCCGATCCATCAGTATGTGAAGGTGGATGTATTTCTGCCCGGCTGCCCGCCCTCGGCACAGACTTTTCACGCCGCGCTGACCGCTTTGATCGCGGGCACGCCGCTCGACATCCCCGCGCTGACGCGCTTCGGAGCCTGAAGATGAGCCGGACTGTCATCATTGATCCCGTTACGCGCCTCGAAGGCCACGGCAAGATCACCATCATGCTGGACGACGGCGGCGCGGTAGAGAACGCACTCTTCCATGTGACCCAGGTGCGCGGTTTTGAGCGCTTCAGCGAGGGACGTCCCTACTACGAGATGCCCAGCCTGATGGCGCGCGTCTGCGGCATCTGCCCGGTCTCGCACCTGCTGGCCTCGGCCAAAGCCTGCGAAGCTATCATGTCGGTGCGCATTCCCCACACCGCGGCGCAACTGAGGCGCGTGCTGAACCTGGCTCAGCTGCTACAGTCGCACGCGCTGAGCTTCTTCTATCTCGCATCTCCCGATCTGCTGCTGGGCATGGAGTCTGACCCCACAACCCGAAATGTGCTGGGCGTTGCGGCAGCTACTCCGGTGCTGGGCAAGGCCGGCGTGGCACTGCGCCGCATCGGCCAGACGATCATCGAATTGTTGTCGGGCAAGCGCATCCACACAGGATGGGTCGTGCCGGGCGGCGTCACTGAGCCACTCACCGCCGAGAAGCGCGACAGCATTCTGGCCCTGCTCCCAGAAGCGCTCAGGGACACGCAGATGGCGCTGGCCGCCTACAAGCAGATCGCCGACAAGTTCAAGCAGGAGATCGAGGTCTTCGCCAACTTCCCGTCGAACTATCTCGGCATGGTGGACTCCGACGGCTCAGCCGTCTACACCGACGGCAACCTGCGTCTGATCGATCAGGCAGGCTACACGATCGAAGACGACATCTCGGCCATTCGTGTGACTCAGGTCTTCGGTGAGGCCGTGGAGCCTTATAGCTTTACCAAGTTCCCCTACTACAAGCCGCTGGGCTACCCGGACGGCTGCTACCGCGTGGGACCGCTGGCGCGACTCAACATCGTCGCGAACATGGGAACCGACTGCGCCGACAAAGAGCTCAAGGAGTTCAAGCAGCTCTCCAAGGGACCCGTTGAAAGCTCGTTCTTCTATCACCACGCGCGGCTGGTCGAGATGCTCTACGCCATCGAGATGATCGAGCGGATCATGGCTGACCCCAAGATCCTCGACAAGCATGTAAAGGCGGCGGCGGGCGTGAATCGCCTCGAAGGCGCAGGACACGCCGAGGCGCCGCGCGGCGTTCTGCACCACCACTACAAGGTGGACGAGAACGGCAAGATCGTCTGGGCCAACCTCATGATCGCCACCGGCCACAACAACTACGCGATGAACCGCGGCGTGTTGCAGGCGGCGCGGGCATATGTGAAGAAGGGCAAGTTCACCGAGGGAGCTCTCAACCGGATTCAGGCCGTGGTCAGGACCTTCGATCCCTGCCTGAGCTGCTCGACGCATGCCTACGGGCAGATGCCGCTCAACGTGGAACTGCTTAACTCCGATGGCGAAATTGTGGACCGCTTAGTGCAGGGCTAGCCCGCTTCCCTGTAGCCCGCATTTGCCTTATGCCTCTCCCAGGTCTCAAAATCGAGACCTGGGGTACCCATCCTTCGTGGCTGATTCAAATCGAATACGTTGTTTGATTCTTGCCTGCGGAAATTCCCTCCGCGGAGACGATGGCGCTGGTCCGTGGCTCGCCGGTTGGGCCGAAGAGCGGTTTCACAGCAACGCAGGCGTGCGCGTTATCGCGCGCATGCAGTGGACGCCGGAGCTGGCCGCGGAGATCGCCGAGTCGAACTCTGTTCTGTTCGTCGATTGCGCGATCGATGGCACGCCCGGCGAGGTTCGCATCTCACCGGTCGAGTGCGCCGAAGATGCAGGAGAAATAGCGACCCATCACAACGACGCGCCGCATCTGCTCAGGCTCTGCCGCGAGCTGTACGGTGTTTCTCCGCGCTCTTCCCTGCTCCTGACGGTTGGCGCGGGATCGACGGAGCTGGGTGAGGGGTTCAGCACCGATGTCTCGTCTATGATGCCCGAGGCTTGCCGCTGTATCGAGAGGATTGTGCTGGAAGCATTGAGCGGCGGCTAGCGAACATCCCTCATGGGCTGGTGCAAAAGGAAACGGCGTCTGCGGAAAGCAGACGCCGTGTTCGTATAAAGAGCCTTTAGAATGCCGATACGTTCGTACGCATACTGAACGAGGTGAGTGTGCGGATGTAGTTTCCGCGGTCGTAGGGCGAGGTGTCGGGCAGAGAGCGGCGGCTGAGGCAACCGCGAGTCTCGGCCAGTGAGTTGTAGTCGTGCTTCTCAAGCCAGTAGCGCAGGTCGTCCAGAACGCGGGAGATGTGGCCGATGCCGCAGACATGCAGAGCCGATACCATCTGGGCAATGCTTCCGCCGGCCATGATGGACTTGAGGACGTCTTCGGCGGAGTGGACCCCACCGCTGATGGCGATGTCGCCTTTGACGTGGCCGTAGAGGATCGCCGCCCAGTGCAGACGTGGCAGCAGTTGGGCCGAGGTCGAGAAATGAAGCGTCGGCTTGACCTCGAGGGTCTCAATGTCGAAGTCCGGCTGGAAGAACCGGTTGAACAGCACAACACCGGCAGCTCCGGCCTGCTCCAGACGCGAAGCCAGACTCGGAATCGAGGTAAAGTTCTGCGACAGCTTGACCGCGATCGGAATCTTCACGGCCTTGCAGACGCTCGAAACTAGCTCGACCAGTTGATTCTCGATCAGCTCGGAGGTCTGACTGGCGTCGGTGGCCAGAGCGTACGTATTCAGTTCGATGGCTGCCGCGCCGGCGCGCTCCATGTCGAGAGCGTAGCGTACCCAGCCTCCGGGAGTGTTTCCGTTGAGGCTGGCGATGATGGGAATCTCAAGTCCGTGTCTGGCGCGATGTAGATGCTCGAGGTAGACCTCGTGACTCATGCGGTATTCGCTCTGCTCGGGCAGATAGTAGAGCGACTCGGCGAAGGACTCGGTGCCGCGCGACAGATCGGCATCGAGCATGTGCGCCTCCATCTCGAGCTGCTCTTCGAAGAGCGATGGAAAGACAATGGCAGCTGCCCCTGAGTCCTCCATCTTGCGCAGATTGGCGGGCAGGTCGGTGAGCGGCGTTGAGCCTACCATAACCGGGCATTTAAGTTTCATGCCCAGGTAATCCATGGAAATATCGATCATTCGTCACCTCCGGAAGAGATCACCGCGGGCTTCTTGTCTTCGGGCTTCTCTTCTGGCGCGATATGCGGTGTTTCGCCGCGGCCGGGCATGGTGGCACGGGCGGAGTAGACGCGCCACTGGCGCTCCACGTCGTCCTGAGCCTCTTCGAGCAGCTTGGCGGCGAGTTCGGGATTGCTGCGGGCGAGGATGGTGTAACGGGCCTCGCGATAGGCGTAGTCCTTGAGCCGGATAGTCGGCGCCTTGGAGTCAAGCTGGAACGGATTCTTGCCCTCATTACGCAGCGGCGGATTGTAGCGCATCAGCGGCCAGTAGCCGGATTGCACGGCGCGCTTCTGTTGCTCAAGTCCGTGAACCAGGTCGTAGCCGTGGGCGATGCAGCTTGAGTAGGCGATGATAAGCGACGGGCCGTCGTGGGCCTCGGCCTCCTGGAAGGCTTTGATCACGTGGCTGTCGTTTCCGCCCATGGCTACCTGTGCCACATAGACGTAGCCGTAGCTGACGGCTTCCATGGCGAGGTCCTTGCGGCTTACAGACTTGCCGCTGGTGGCAAACCGCGCCACCGCACCGCGCGGCGTTGCCTTTGAGGCCTGGCCGCCGGTGTTTGAGTAAACCTCAGTATCCATAACAAGCACATTAACGTTTTTGCCCGACCCAAGAACGTGATCGAGGCCACCGAAGCCAATGTCAAACGCCCAGCCGTCGCCGCCCAGTATCCAGACGCTCTTGCGGACCAGCGTATCGGCAATCGCGGCCAGGTTCCGGGCGTCGGAAGAGTCTACCGTTGCCAGCATCTGGCGCAGCACGGTGACACGCTCGCGCTGGGCGTTGATCTCGGTCTCGGTCGTCTGCGATGCGCTGACCAGCGCCGTTACAAGCTCGTCGCCGATAGACGGAGCCAGACGCTTGACCAGGGTCTCGGCAAAGCCCTTCTGCTGGTCCAGCGCCGTTCTCATGCCGAAGCCGAACTCCGCGTTGTCCTCAAACAGCGAGTTGGCCCAGGTGGGGCCGCGGCCCGCGGAGTTGCAGGTATAGGGCGTCGTGGGCAGGTTGCCGCCGTAAATCGACGAGCAGCCGGTGGCATTGGCGATGTAGAGCCGGTCGCCGAAGAGCTGGGTGAGCAGCTTGATGTAGGGCGTCTCGCCGCAGCCGGCGCATGCTCCTGAGAACTCAAACAGAGGCTGAAGCAACTGTGCGTCCTTGACGGTGCCGTGAGAAAGCTTGGAGCGATCTACCTCGGGCAGCGCGGCGAAGAAATCCCAGTTGTCGCGCTCGGCGGCGCGCAGAGGAGCCTGGGGTGCCATGTTGATGGCCTTCAGGCCGGCGTTGCTCTTGTTTTTGACCGGGCAGACCTCTACGCAAACCGCGCAACCGGTGCAGTCCTCGGGGGCTACCTGGAGCGTGTAGCGCTCCTCCTCCATTCCCTTCCACTTGGCCTTGGCCCACTTGAGAGTGGCAGGAGACTTGTCGGCAAGCGCCGGGCTGTAAACCTTGGAGCGAATCACGGCGTGCGGGCAGACCATGACGCACTTGCCGCACTGGATGCATAGATCCGGCTCCCATACAGGGATCGACTGCGCGATGTTGCGCTTCTCCCACTGCGCTGTTCCGGATGGGAAAGCGCCGCCGGCAGGCAGCGCGCTCACCGGCAGCAGGTCTCCGCGGCCCGCCGCAATCTCGCCGAGCACGCCGCGCACAAACTCCGGCGCGTCAGACGAGATCGACGGGATCAGATCGAAGTTGGACGAGACAGCGGCAGGAACCTCAACCTTCTCAAGGTGCGCCAGCGCAGCATCCACGGCGGCAAAGTTCTTCTGAATGACCGCCTCGCCGCGCTTGCCGTAGGTCTTCTTGATGGCTTTCTTGATCTGCTCGATAGCCTCGTCGCGGGGCAGTACGCCGCTGATGGCAAAGAAGCAGACCTGCATGATGGTGTTGATGCGCGAGCCCATGCCGGCTTCCTGGGCCACCTTGAAACCGTCGATCACGTAGAACTGAATCTTCTTGGCGATGATCTGCTGCTGAATGGTAATTGGAATCTGATTCCAGACCTCAGAGGCCGGGAAAGGCGAGTTGAGCAGGAATACCGCGCCCGGCATCGCTGCTTCGAGCACATCGATCTTCTCAAGGAAGCTGAAGTTGTGGCAGGCTACGAAGCTGGCCTTGGAGATCAGATACGTGGAGCGGATGTGCTTGGGCCCGAAGCGCAGGTGAGATGTCGTCATCGAACCGGACTTCTTCGAGTCGTAGACAAAGTAGCCCTGCGCATAGTTGGGCGTCTGCTCGCCGATGATCTTGATGGAGTTCTTGTTTGCGCCCACCGTGCCGTCGGAGCCGAGTCCGTAGAACAGCGCGCGAACGGTCTTTGCGTCCTCGGTCGAAAACGCCGGGTCCCAGGTGAGGCTCGAGTGGCTGACGTCGTCGTCGATGCCGATGGTGAAGTGGTTCTTCGGGGCGGGCTTCAAGAGCTCGTCGTAGACGCCCTTGACCATGGCCGGCGTGAACTCCTTTGAGGAGAGGCCATAGCGGCCGCCGACGATGACCGGTGTTGCGAAAGGCAGGCTCGCGGCGTTCTCTGCGACAACAGTAACGATGTCCTGATAAAGCGGCTCGCCCGCGCCGCCCGGTTCCTTGCAACGGTCGAGGACGGCGATCTTCTTTACGGTTGCTGGCAACGCTGCGAGGAAGGCGGTTGCGTTGAAAGGCCTGTAGAGGCGGACCTTGAGCAGGCCGACCTTCTCGCCCTGTGCATTGAGCGCGTCCACGGTCTCTTCGGCAGCTTCTGCCCCCGAGCCCATTACGATGATGACGCGGTCGGCATCCTTGGCTCCGTAGTAATCAAACAGCTTGTAAGCGCGGCCGGTGATCTTGGCAAGGCGATCCATGACCGACTGCACGATACCGGGCAAGCGCTCGTAGAAGGGGCTGCATGCCTCGCGGGCCTGGAAGAAGACGTCCGGATTCTGCGCCGTGCCGCGGATGATCGGCCGGTCGGGAGAGAGCGCCTGCTTGCGGAAGTCGATGAGGAACTTGTCATCGAGCATGGCGCGAACAGTCTCGTCGGGGAGAGGCTCTACCTTGCCGACCTCGTGCGAGGTGCGGAAGCCGTCGAAGAAGTGCATGAAGGGGATGCGCGACTCGAGCGTAGCGATATGCGCGATGAGTGCGAAGTCGCCTACCTCCTGCACGGAGTTCGAGGCCAGCATGGCCCAGCCCGTCGAGCGGCACGACATCACGTCGGAGTGATCCCCGAAGATCGAGAGCGCGTGGGTGGCCAGCGTACGGGCGGTCACATGCATGGTCGCTGGCGTAAGCTCGCCGGCGATCTTGAACATGTTCGGGATCATCAACAGCAATCCCTGAGAGGCTGTAAATGTGGTGGCGAAGCAGCCGGCCTGGAGCGCGCCGTGAAGGGCGCCAGCGGCGCCGCCTTCGCTCTGCATCTCTTCGATGATGGGTTGCGCTCCCCAGATGTTCTTCTTGCCTTCCGAGCGCCATTGGTCGGCGAACTCCGCCATGGGAGAGGAAGGCGTGATGGGGTAGATTGCAATGACTTCAGAGAGGCGGTATGCAACCGATGCCGCAGCCTCATTGCCGTCAACAATTACGGGGGGGATAGTAGATTTCGTGTCACTCATGCTTATAAGCCTCGTTGGGGTGTTGTGAGACACACTACGCCACGTTTGAGTCTCGACCCTGTACGACAGGGGGGCTGTGATGCGGCGCACCGGGGATAAAACTGTAAACCACAATACGGAACGAGGAAATGACATGAGTGGGACCGGCTTGCTCCAGGTTCCCTCGGCTGAGTCAGGGTCAATCGATCAGGCGATTACCAGACCTGGCTTGCAAGTACACGGGCAGCGCCAGCGCTTCCGTGGATCACATTGATTGCGAACACGATTTGCAGGTTCTTCTTCTCCCAACCCTTTGGAAGATTGGCTGCAAGTTCTGACATGGATTCGAGTCTAATAAGTATTGATTGATGGCAAGAGTGGCATGGCCGGAGAGTCCAGCGATTCCAATCCACCATTGCCCGGTATTCGGATCCAGGGCACGCGTGACCAGGGCATAATCGAGGTTCGCTTGATCGTAAGGCGCCGATGCCTCCATCGACCAATTTCTGCTCGCCGGATTGCCGGTGTCTTCGATCCACCTCAAGCGCGGGTCAGCCTCCCCGCGAAATTGGAAGCGAAGAGAACTTCCCAGCAGATTGGACCATTCGTCGTGATAACTTCCGTAAACAACGGCTGGCCCGGAGTGCAAGTCGGCCAAGTCAATTCCCTGCGCGGCACGGACCACAAAATCCTTGTTATTGCGCCGCAAATAACCGGAGAGTTTGTTGATCGCGTTCAGATCCATCATTCCGACCGCGACATTGACATCCTGCGCAGCCTCTTGACCGGAAGGAAGCAGTTGCCCCCCGGCGCCAGCCGAGGCTGTTGCTCCAGCAGTCGTCGCACTCGACTCTGGCCCTGCGGAACTGATGCAAACCAACAGCGGGCCAGACCCGGTCAGCGCTGGCGCCCAAAACCGGTCGATCGCCGGTACGGGCGTAAATAGCTGTACCGAAGCCCAAGCCGCCAGACACAGAACAACGGCTGCAGCGGGCACCTGCAACCACCAGTGACGAAACCACCGAATCGTGCGCGGCACGGGAACGTCGGCTGGGCTTGTGGGTGGCTGGACCGGGGGTGCATCTTCGATCGGGAACGTAAACTCCGCAACGTAAGAGCGAATCGGGATATCAATCCGGATCTCGTGCTCCTGCCCGGGCTTGGCATAATACGCAGTTAGCCGTTTTCTTACCTCGTTTGCAGCAACGCGCACCGTCGGATCGATGCTTGTATCGTAGTCGGGGGCGCGCCCGAAGACTTCGATCCCGAGTATCCTCTCCTTGAGGTCCTGGAACTTACCTTCGAGAGTTCGGTCTACGACAAATCTGAGCAGGTTGCTGTAGCGATGGCTGCCGCGGAAGGTGGGATCGCGCAGAAGCTGCTCAAGCTGGCTGCGTACGGCGTACGAAGCTGCAGGACTCAGGTGACGTGCCGAAGGAACACCATCGCCCTTGCCATGAGCCTGATTGCTCTGAGCTGTCAGCAATTTCCAACTCCCTAAGCAGATTTCTTTCAATATCCGGAAACGAGTGAAATAGGGCAGTCCCCCTGCAAACACCGACTCGTAACCTCTATATTCTATGACGTACCTGCACACAGCGGAGTTTCGATAAGCTGCTCCATCCATGCGACCTATCTTTTATCTAATCGGTGTAACCAATATTGAACCTCCCCTTCGAGAGTACGGAGTAGCACCGGACCCAGAATATTTTTCCCAGAGCATGGACTGCAGCGCCTGAGCGTCAGCTTCGATGCAAATCGTTTTCTTTCAACCAGTAAAACCATTCTTATTGGAAATGTTGGATCAGGCCACGACGCGGTGCCTTTGCGCTGGAAGCTGTTTCGACATGCAATGATTCTCTCCGGGCCGCACCGAAGCAGGCTGGAGCCTCAAGAGCTTTTAACGTTCCCTCTCAAGGCGTTGATTCTATGCCGCATGGCTGCTCGTATCCAATTCGTAACGGTTATGCACTAGACCTCTACATCACTCACTGTTAGGGTCGGCACCATTGCCCGGCTTCCCCGTATCTTCTGCTGTGCAATAGGCGTGTACCGCTCACCCGGAACACAAGACCTCAACGATTTGCAATTTACATTGCCGAGGACCAGTATGTTGAAAACTTCAAATCACTCCATGAGGATGAAGAGGTCGGTCACTTCCCTGACTTCCGCCCTTCTGACGCTGGCGCTGTTCGTGGCCGTTGCCACAGCGCTACCGCTGATTCTGCAGGCGCAGTCCTTCTACGGATCGGTCGTTGGAACAGTAACAGATTCCTCAGGCGCAGTCGTACCGGGCGCAAACGTGACCGTGACCAACACAGGAACCAACATCGCCAGTAAGGTGCAGACCGACGCGGGCGGAAAGTTCTCGGTCGTCAACCTCGTCCCTGCCGAATATAAGGTGACGGTATCGAAGGCCAACTTCAAGACTTTCGAGCGGCGCGGTATACCCGTGCAGGTCGGCTCGTCGGTCCGCATCGATGCGGCGTTGTCGGTTGGCAACACAACGGAGACAGTTGAAGTGACTACCGCGGCTCCACTTCTCCAGACCGATTCGAGCACGCTGGGCCAGGCAATTGAAGGTGCTCAGGTGCAGCAGATCCCCCTCAACGGGCGCAATGTAATGAACCTGATTGCTCTGGCTCCGGGCGTGGTGCCAACCGGCGGCGCAATGGGCAGCGTCGGACTCAACCAGGGAACGCGCACCGCCGGCGGCACGGGATGGGGCGACTACCAGATAGGCGGCGCCATCCAGGGACAGAGCGGCAACTATATTGACGGCGTGGCAAACAACCTTCTTGGCGGCAACGTGCTCGCCCTCGTGCCCACGCAGGATGCCATCCAGGAGTTCAACGTGGCAAGCAGCAATGCCGGCGCAGAATTTGGCCGCTACTCCGGCGGCGTGGTCAATATGACCACCAAAAGCGGCGCCAATGCCTGGCACGGCTCGCTCTGGGAGTACAACCGCAACCGCGACTACAACGCAAACGACTTCTTTAGCAACCGCGCAGGCAGCCCCCGCGCCGTCTACACGCAGAATCAGTTCGGCGCATCGGCCAGCGGCCCCATCAAGAAGGACAAGATCTTCTTCATGTTTACCTGGGAGACCTACAAGGCTCTTACGGGTAACCTGACGCCCACCAACGTACCGACCCTGGCCATGCAGAACGGCGTCTTCGCCAACGGCCTGCCTGCCGATCCGCTGGGCAAGTGCACGATCGCGCCTTACACGGGCCAGACGGTTAATGGCATGACGTTCCCGACCGGCGGCTCCTACATTACGAACCTCGGCCAGCCCGGCTGCGGCGACCCGACAAACCTGGTGATGAAGCAGTTCTATCCGCTACCGAACTCTACTCTGGCGGCGTCGAACTGGTTTCTGACCACCCCACTCGGCCAATCGCACACCCAGTACAACGGTCGTGTGGACTACAACCTGAGCAGCAAGCAGCGCCTGTTTGCCCGCTACACCTACTGGTCGCCGGTGGATTCGCCGCACAACGAGTTCCTCGATACGGGCTACAAGAACGCCACCAGCGGAAACGGCACCACCTGGCCGACACACGATGGAAAGGCAAGCTACTTTACCACCCAGGCAGTGGTAGGCGATACGATCACGCTGAACCCGACCACGGTGCTGGATCTTCGCCTGAACTACGTGCGGCAGTATGCGCCAAACCTTGCCGAGAGCACCAACGTGGATGAAAGTCAGTTTGGAACCAATTTTGCCACGCTGGGTTCGCAGATGAATGTTCATATCATGCCGGCGTTCAACGCCAGCGGCGGCACCTACAACCTGTACAACATGGGCAACTACCCCAACGACGGCATCACCTGGTACAACACCTACGGAATCAGCGCAAGCCTCTCCAAGATGATGGGCGCACACAACATCAAGATCGGAGCTGAGCTGCGCGAGATGGACCAGAGCTCGGTGAGCTACAACGGCGGCGGCTCGGGCTCGTTCTCTTACAACAACAGCGCCTGGATGAAGGACGAGTGGGCCAACTTCCTGCTCGGCTATTCCACTGCAGGCACCTTCAAAACCGCCCTTGAAACCGCGGCCTACACCTACTACAAGGGCTTTTACGTCACCGACACCTGGCAGGCAACCCGGAACCTGACCATCAACGCCGGACTTCGCTACGAGTTGCCCGGTGCGGTTGCGGAACGAAAGAACCGGGCCGTCGTCCTACTGCCAACCACGGCCGATCCAAACACGGGCATCACGGGAACGCTCTCGATGGTGGCCAGCTCGCTTTACGCCGGCAGAACCACGCTGGCTCCCGAGCACAACCTGTTTGCGCCGAACATTGGCTTTGCGTATCGCGCCAGCGCCAGCACGGTTATCCGCGGCGGCTATGGCATCTCTTATTTGCCTAACGATATCTCCGGCGGCTGGAATCCGAACGGCGCCTACGTCAACGGCGCCAGCGCCACATGGTCCAACCCCACCAACACCACCCCCGTGCCGTTGCAGACCAACCTGGCAACTGTTATCACCAATGGCGGCGTTCCTGCATCTCCGGGGCGCTACGCCACCGCCAGCTCCCAGCCCACTCAGTTCATGAGCGGTCCGGGCGGCTCAGCAAACAGCTATATAGCAGGGCTGCCCTCACTGGTGAGCAAGACCCAATTCCTCAACAAGAGCATCACCGGTGCTGTTCCGACCCAGCCGTATCCCTACACGCATCACTGGAACGCTGCCATCAGCCACCAGTTCAAGGGCAACTTGATGGTGGAAGTCAGCTACTCCGGCCTGAAGGGCACCAACCTGCCTGAATCCGGAAATCACAACTTGAACGCATTGCCCGATACCTACGACACGATGGGTGCGGCGCTGAAGAACACAGCAACTTGCGCTTCAGCGAACGGCCTTTCGCTGACCGCGGGCCAGTGCCTGAGGCCCTTCCCTTACTTCAACGGCGTCTCGGACTCTCTGGGCTACTTCGCCCGCGAGAACTACCGCGCGGTGATGGCGCGAGTTGAAAAGCGCATGGGCGCAGGCGGCGTACTCATCGCCAACTTCACCCGTGCAAAGAACATGGGCAACACGGATACGCAGAACGGCTTCGTGGAGTCCAAGTCGGTTACACAGGGCGGCAGCGGCAACGGCGGCGTACAAGACTGGAACAACATCGAGGGCGAGTACTCGCTCATCAGCTACGACGTCACCAACCGCGCAGTCATCAGCTACGTGCTGAGCCTGCCGTTCGGCAAGGGCAAGAAGTACGCCAATAACCTGAGCACAGCCGGCAACTTGATGGCATCCGGTTGGACTTTGAACGGAACCACAATCTTCCAGTCCGGCTTCCCCACCTTCCTCACCTCCAGCAACGGCGGCCAGCTTGGAAACTACGGCGGCGGCACATTGCGTCCGATGATCATTCCCGGATGCAACAAAGTCATCGGCGGTTCCGGCCTGGCCCGCGTCAATGCCGGCGGCTGGTACAACGTCAACTGCTTTGCGGCGGCAGGTCAGACTCTGCTTCCCAACGGCTCCAACAGCCCATTCAGTGCGGCTGGCGGCGCCACAAACCTCGACTACTTCAACGGCTACCAGTTCGGCAATGAGTCCCGTGTAGACTCAAGCCTCCGCGGCGACGGTCAGAAGAACTTCGACGTTTCGTTTGGCAAATCGACCACCATCTACGAGCGGGCAAGCTTTGACTTACGCTTCGAATTCTTCAACATCATGAACCGGGTGCAGTTTGCTCCTCCGGGACCCACCATCGGCACGGCAAGCGCCGGAACCGTCTCTTACCAGGTAAACAAGCCGCGCCAGATCCAGCTCAGCGGGCGCATCAACTTCTAAATCACCCACGGATGAACCGATCGGGTTTCATCCCATTTCAAGCGGGGCGTCCATGGACGCCCCGCTTTCTTCTTGTGCAGGCAATGTAACCACTGGCCAGTCGGTTTGAGGTTGCAGGAGAGAGGAATTAGGCTTTATACTGAAATCCGACTATTCTGGTCGCATTTACCAGCCGCACCTCGGTTCTGCGGCATTATGGAGTCTGGCGGTTGAATTTACTGAGCGAGTTAGGGATCGGAGAAACGGCTGTACTGGCGGCACTGGACCTGCCCGAAGCCGTACAGAACCACCTGATGCACATGGGCTTTGTGCCCGAGGCGCGGATCGTGGCCTTGCGCCGCGCTCCGGCCGGCGATCCGACCGTCTATGCCATTGATGGCATGGAGATTGCGCTGCGCCGCGAGACGGCCGCGGCCATTCGCGTACGACAGCCTGAGTCGGCTGCTAAGTCCTACGAGACCTTTTCCGTCTACGAGGCAACCCAATGACTTCAGGTTGCTGCGATCCAGCAGGGATTTCAAATCCATCGCCCATTTCGTCTGTTAAGGCATGTGGACAGGTCAAAACCGTAGCGCTGATCGGCCCGCCGAACGCTGGCAAGTCCACGCTTTTCAACAAGCTCACCGGGCTCAGACAGAAGGTCGCCAACTATCCGGGCGTCACCGTCGAACAGCGCATGGGGCTCATGGCCGGAATCGGCCGCGACGACATTACGCTGATCGATCTGCCCGGCATCTACTCGCTCACCGCCTACTCTGAAGACGCGCGCGTGGCCGTCGATGTGCTCCGCGGCGTCATGCCCGATACGCCCAAGCCGGACGTGGTGCTGCTGGTTCTCGACTCCCTGCACCTTACCCGGCAACTGATGCTGGCCGCGCCTGTATTGTCTGTCGGACTGCCGACGCTGGTCCTGCTCAACATGACCGACCTGATGGAGTCGCGCGGGGGCCGTGTCGATCCGCTCGAACTCTCGCGGGCGCTAGGCGCGCCTGTTGCACAGATCAGCGCGGTGAACGGCGTCGGGCTCGATGCCATCACACGCTTCCTGAACAGACAAACCGACTGCGAGAATTTGCAGCCCGTCGAACTGCCGGTGTTTGGCAACGCGGCAAGCACGCACAAGTGGGCCGCTGCCGTGAGCCGCAAGACCGGCTATCACGCGCCGCTCTCTGCCGAGTCCAGCCGCAAGATCGACGACGTTCTGCTGCACAAGTACGGGGGTCCGCTCCTGTTCCTGTTTGTTGTTTTCGCGGTCTTTGAGTCGGTATTCGCCATCGGCCAGCCCCTCTCCGACGGTCTGGGCGACCTGCTCACATGGCTGGGAGCCATGGTACGGCCCATGATCACGATCGGCTGGCTGCAATCGCTCATCGTAGACGGCATCTGGCAGGGCATCTCCTCGGTACTGGTCTTTCTGCCCCAGATCCTGCTGCTGTTCTTCTTTATCGGCCTCCTTGAGGACTCCGGCTACCTGGCCCGCGCCGCGCTCATCGCAGACCGCGTCATGCGAACCATCGGCCTCAACGGAAAGGCCTTCATTCCCCTGCTCTCCGGCTACGCCTGCGCGGTTCCAGCCATCATGGCAACAAGAACCATCGAAAACAAGCGCGACCGCTTTGCCACGATCCTGGTCACTCCCTTCATGACCTGCTCGGCTCGGCTGCCGGTCTACCTCATGCTGATCGCGGCCTTTGTGCCCAACACAAGCTATCTGCACGGGCTCATCGGGTTGCGCACGATGACCATGCTCGGGCTATACGCCGCCGGGTTTATCGCGGCATTCACCACGGCGCGGCTGCTCAAGAGTTCGATCCTCAAATCCAGCGACACACCCTTCATCCTTGAGCTGCCGCAGTACCGCCGTCCGACGCTTCAGTCGATCGGGCTACGGCTTCTGGACCGGTCGCGCATCTTCATCAAAAACGCCGGATCGATTATTATCTGCGTCACGCTCGCCCTCTGGGTGCTGGCGCATCTGCCCGTGATCCAGACTGTGAACGGCGAGCTGACAGCGCCGAACCTCACGCAAAGCATCATCGGCCGTCTGGGCCACTTCATCGAGCCCGCAATCGCACCGCTCGGCTTCAACTGGAAGATCGGCATCGGACTCGTCTCCAGCGTGCTGGCGCGCGAGGTCATGGTCAGCACCATGGGCACACTCTACGGCACCGATCCCGCCACCCAGGGACTGAGCCTGCATGCCGCGCTGCAACACGATATGAATCTGGGCGGCGCCCTGGCGCTGATGATCTTCTTCGCCTTCGCCATGCAGTGCACCTCGACGATCGCCGTGGTGCGCCGCGAGACGAATAGCTGGCGGTGGCCGGCGATTCAGTTCATCTACATGCTGGTGCTGGCCTACGGCTCAGCCTACGTAGTGAACCATCTGGTGATGGCGCTTGGGGGGTAAGTCTATGTGGTTTCGGCCTTAGACTTGATTCCCCCAAAAGTAGAACAGCACAAAGCGAAAAGTTGCAGCGCAAATCCAACAGAGCGGCAGAATAATAGATGTGTAGCTCTGCTTAGCTACCCTTCAATGCACATCATCGATCAACCCGCCGATATCCGCCACTCGAGCCGAGGCTTCACGTGGATTCTGCTACTTGCGACCGCTCAGTTCTTGCTCCTCCAGATGAGCACCGCTGCGAAGGGAGAACACGCATTTACGCTGGATTGGCACTTCTTGCCTGTAGTGACACTGAACCTTCTGCTGCTTGTATCCGGTCTGGTAATGGCTACTGCGCTGTTTCGGCGCTTCTGGGCGGCGGGAATGTTCATGATTGTGCTCACGGTTCTTATCTCCTACGCCAACCAGAAGAAACTCAACGCGCTGGGCGACGTTCTGAAGCCAGCGGCAGATTACCAAAGAATCGCAGATGTACTACCCTTCCTCAACACATATCTATTCTCCCGACAGGCCATTTACCTATATCTGTACCTCGCCGTATGCGCATCAGCCACTGTGCTCCTTCAGAAGTACCTTCCAGTAGCGTCATGGGGAGCTCGCTTTCGTATTCAGGCTGGATTAAGTTCTCTGGCCATCATCCTTCTCTTTATCGCAAGTGCGCCGTTGTTGCCGAAGATCCATATGTATCAGCAGTGGCGGATTGAGTGGACCTACACCTGCCAGCGCGACGGTGTGCCTTTGGTCTTCCTCGTCAATCTTCGCGATGCCGGAACTCAAGCTCAGCTAACTGCTCCCTCCGGATATGGTCCGGAGCAGATGGCTGCGATCGTTCAGCAAACGCTGGGCAACTACCAACCCGTGCCTCCGCCAAATCGCCGACCCGACGTGATCCTGATTGCGGCCGAAGCGATGATGGACCCTTCGACTCTGCCCGACATCTCTCATCCCGTTGACTGGCTTAGCTCCATTCATCGCCTTCAGCAGCAATCGGCGATACGCTCTCTGGCCTCTCCAACCTTCGGCGGCTTCAGCATCAACGCGGATTTTGAAGTATTGACCGGGTTCCCGGAGCGTTTCGCGGCAAACGCCGGAGATACCGTTGCCGATGGCCTGACTGGCGCGGTCCCTTCCCTGGCCCGTGTGTTCAAGGATAACGGTTATCAAACAATTGCCATCCTCCCGACGCCATCTACGCTCTTCCGCCACGAGTGGGTTTTCAGCAAGGCCTTTGGATTTGATCGCGCAATGTTCCAGGACGAACTGGGCGGGGTTATGGGCGAGATCTCAGATAGTTCCATCATCGCAAGAGCCCTTCAAGAGCTCGACAGGCCCTCCAAAAAGCCGAAGTTCATCTACATCCAGCTGGAACACAACCACATGCCGTGGGATAAGACGAAGGGATATTCCAGTCCCGAAGTTGTGCCCGGCACTAAGCTCAGCGGAGCCGATGCGGCCAGCTTCGGCGTGTATGTTCAGGGCGTATACGAGACGGACCGCCTCATTGGAAACCTGGCCACTACCCTCGAAAAGCACGGCACTCCAGTGGTACTTGGACTGTATGGCGATCATCTTCCCGCCCTCGGGACAGATGCCCTGCAAAAGCTGGGAGTCGGCTCAGGAAGCGCGCTCGACTCTCCCGAAGCCGCTCTTGCCTTCCACACGACTCCGGGATTCGTCTGGTCGAACGCCGGACCCGCTCCACCTGCACAGGCCTCTGAAATCACTGGGATGAACTATATGGCCGTAGCGCTGCTGCGCAGGGCCGGCATCTCGCATCCCTTCTACACCGGATTCCTGCCCCAGGCCGAGCGCTACGCTCTGGCCATCGACCGCCAGTTTGTTGTGAGTCCAGATGGAAATTCCCACCGCGATATTCCCCCGGAAGCACAGGCGGAGATGAAGATATACGAGTTGCTTGAGTACGACATGATCTACGGCAAACAGTACGCGGCAAAGTATCTGTTTCCGGAGCTGACGCACTAATATGGCCTGCCTGCTGGGCCGCGGTTGTCGCTGCCCGGCGATAGAAACGCTGGACGCTGACTACCCGCCAAATGACAGGCTTTTCCGTCTGGCCCAAATCTAATATGCTGGTAACTGGGCCTCTCGCCAATTTGTGCTCACTTTCGTCTTTGCAGGAGTGAGATGCGTCTTTGAATACAACGCCTCATTCCAGGGGCACACGAAAGAAAGATAGGTCTTTAACTGCATGAACTCCCCGATTGTGTTTGTGAGTGGAAGCAAGGGCGGTGTCGGAAAATCCATCGTCACCATGGCAATGCTCGATTACCTGACTACGGCTGGCCGTCAGGTGAAGCTCGTGGAAACCGACCTCGCGAACCCGGATGTTTGGCGCGCTTATGGCCGCAACATGGATGCTGAACTACTGGACCTCGATCAGGAAGATGGCTGGATCAATCTGGTCAACCTGCTGGACTCCGACCCGCAATGCACCTTTGTCGTGAATACACCGGCGCGCAGCAACGAAGGCGTGCAGTCCTTCGGCAGAGTCTTGATCGACTCCATGAGCGAGCTGAACCGGCGACTGGTGACGCTCTGGGTGATCAACCGCCAGCGCGACAGCATCGAGCTGCTCGACTCTTATATGCAGGCGATGCCACTAGGCCGAGTGCATGTAATCCGGAATGGCTACTTCGGCGAAGACCGCAAGTTTGAGCTCTACGAGCGCAGTGAGATGAAGCGCACCATCAAGGACCAGGGCGGAATGAGCCTGTATCTTCCTGATCTGGCAGACCGCGTGACCGATGCGCTCTACACAGACCGCATTACGCTGGCCGAGGCCGCGGGCAAGCTGAAACTCGGCGACCGGGCCGTCCTTCAGACCTGGCGTGGCGCAGTACGCACCATGATGACCCAGATGGAGTTCTGAGCGTGCGCTAAAGGCTGCTCCCGATACTGTTGTATCGCAATCGGGAAGTTCATTGATTCTTATTTGCATTGTGGTTCCGTTGTGACTACAATATTGACAGAGGATCAACATGGCTATCGCCGACACCTACGTTCGCGCCCGGATCGATACCCTGACCAAGGAGCGAGCCGCCGATGCGCTGGAAGCGATGGGACTCTCCATCTCTGACGCCATCCGTCTGATGATGCTGCGCGTGGCCGACGAGAAGCGCCTTCCGTTTGAGGTCCGTGTACCCAATCCGACAACGCGCAGGGCCATGACGGAACTCGAAGCGGGCAAGGGGAAGAGTTTCAGTAGCGTGAAGGCTCTGATGGACGACCTCCATGCGGACGATTGAACGATCTTCCGCATTCAAGCGCGACTACAAGCGCGAATCTAAAGGGCGGTACAGGGCTACGCTCGATGACGACCTTGTGCCGGTATTAACAGCACTGGTGAACGATCAACCGCTTGAGCCGCGTCACCGCGATCACGAACTTGTTGGTGATTGGAGCGGTTTCCGCGAGTGTCACGTCAAGCCTGATCTGCTGTTGATCTATAAGAAGCTCGATGAAGAGAATTTGTGGCTGGCGCGGCTTGGGTCGCATAGTGAGTTGTTTGGGTAGGAATAATCACGACTTCTTTGAGAGCACAGCATCACGCAGACGGTATGCAATACCATCTGCTTCTTCCATTAGTTCGAATATCTGGTTTTTGATTTCGCAATATCGCTTCCAATCCTCAGGACACTTCTCCTCCATCTTTTCGAGATCAACCTTAACTGCAAACCTGTCGATGTAGTTGCGGATTGATTCGCGAGTGGATTCAAAGGCTGTTTGTTCAGTAATTTTTTCTCTAAGGAAATCGCGCCAGTCCTTCGCGCCCTTGGCGGAGTTGCACTTCCTGCAACAAGGGACTAAATTGCCGAGTTGGTGTCCATATCCTCGGAGATTAGCGCCCTCGACCAAACCGACGACGTGATCCCAAGTCTCTGCGACCAAACCGCAATAAACGCAAACAAGTTCGCCGTCGGGGGGCTGACCTAGCAATCGAAGGCCTACATCCAGATCTGCTTCTTTGTAGTCATCCACCGGAGCAATCGCAGAAGCGAAGGCATGATTTATCGTTGTCTTCCTCTTCTGAACGATAGAGTATCGTGCAAGATGAGATTTGATACTTTGCTTCTTCATGCGCCCTTCGAAGCTCCACGAGTGCCCGATTTAGACACGCTTTATGAGAACAGAACTTTAGACCCGCACTACCGGCTGACCGCAATCATCTGCGCCGCATGCTGAAGGCTGGCATCCGTCACCTTTGCGCCACTCAGCATCCGGGCCACTTCGTGAGTCCGAGAGCGGTCGTCCAGGACCCGGATCTGCGTCTTGGTGCGGCCGTCCTGGTCGCGCTTTTCGACTACCAGATGCTGGTCGGCAAAGGCGGCGATCTGGGGCAAATGCGTCACACACAAAACCTGCTGACCGCGGCCCAGGGCCTTGAGCTTGGAGCCAACAGCTTCCGCGGCCCGGCCACCGATGCCGATGTCAATCTCATCAAAGACCAGGGTCCGCGGAGTAGGAATCTTCTTGGTCTTCGATGAGGTCTCTTCCACAGCCACCTTCAAAGCCAGCATGATGCGGCTCAACTCGCCGCCGGACGCAATCTCGACCAGGGGCTTAACGGGTTCGCCGGCGTTGGTGGCGATAAGATAGGTAACCTCGTCCCAGCCTGCGGCGGTCCAGTGGGCGGTCGCATCCGCTGACGCCACAGCCACCTCAAATTTCACCTTCATGGCCAGGGAGTTGATCTGGGCCTCGGCCAGCTTGGCCAGCTTTTGGGCGGCGGCTTTACGCTCTGCTGTCAGGGCAGAAGCCGCGGCGCGGTAGGCATGGGCAGCCTCGTCCGCTTCTTTGCGCAACACTTTAAGTATCTCGTCCCGATCCTCGACTTCACTCAACTTACGCGCCACATCCTCGCCAAAAACAATCACATCGGCAACGGTCTTGCCGTACTTTTTCTTGAGCCGGTCGAGCAGGGCAAGGCGATCTTCGATATCGGCCAGCCGCTCCGGGCTGGCGTTGATGCCCTCGGCGTAATCGCGCAGGGTTGCGGCAATGTCGGAGATGACGGCGCGTGCAGAAGCGAGCTGCTGGGCAGAGTCAGCGAAGCGCGGGTCGTAGCGGGCCAGTTCCTCTACGTTCTTGAGCGCCGCGCGCAGTGCCACCTCGGCCGAGGATCCGCCCTCATAGAGCTGGTCGAATCCGCCTTCGGCGGCGGCGTAGAGCTTTTCGGCGTTGGCCAGGACGCGCTTTTCGGTCTCTAATGCCTCGTCCTCGCCGGCGGTCAGGCGGGCATCCTCGATCTCCTTGCGCTGGTAGCTCCACAGATCGACCATGCGCAGGCGGTCCTGCTCGCCGTGGAGCAATTCGTTCAGCTTGTCGGTAGCCCCGCGCCAGTGTGCGTGCGCTGCCTCAACCCGCGCGGCATCGATGCCACCAAAGCGGTCGAGCAAAGCCCGCTGCTGCGTCTGGTCAAAGGACTGGAGCGTCTCGGCCTGGGCGTGGACCAGCGCCAGCTCCGGGGCGAGCTGCTTGAGCACCTGGACGGTTGCGGCCTGGTTATTCACGAATACACGGCCCTTGCCGCTGGCCAAAACCTCGCGCCGGAGAATGATCTCCGCGCCCTCGGCGTCGATTCCGTTGACTTCGAGGATTGCCTCGGCGGCAGGCGTGGACTCAAAGACGCACGAGACGACAGCCTTCTCCGCCCCGTGGCGCACCACGTCGGCCGAGCCCTTTCCGCCCATCAGCAGGGCAAGGGCATCCACAAGTATCGATTTGCCCGCACCGGTCTCGCCCGTGAGCAGGTTCAAGCCTGGCCCGAAGGAAGCGATGGCGTGGTCGATGACGGCGTAGTTTTCAGCGCGCAGTTCAACGAGCATGGAAGGCACCCGCGAAAGACAGTTATCCGAGCACAGCGTAGCACGGCGGACGGGGGTAGAGGATGAGGGGTTTTTGGGCCGGGGCCGCGGGCGCATCGAGATGGA
This sequence comes from uncultured Acidobacteriaceae bacterium, assembly GCA_903842065.1. Taxonomy (GTDB): domain Bacteria; phylum Acidobacteriota; class Terriglobia; order Terriglobales; family Acidobacteriaceae; genus Telmatobacter. The sequence continues at coordinate 54,049 of CAIMKZ010000033.1, forward strand.
TAAGGGGCATCGAATTGAGCACTTTAGCAGCAGGACTATGTCTGATACCGTGGATAGTGAGGTGAACGGCAATTCCTACCATGGTTTTCGCGCTGATTTTGCAGGCTGATGGCGGTGGCGTCCCCGAGCTTGGGGCGCAGGGCTTCAAGGCGCTTGGCGAGATGATGAGCAACATCGGGCCGATCGCGATCGGTGTGCTCACGCTGCTGCTGATCTCCAGCCTCTACTCCTGGACTCTGATCTTCGCCAAGTGGTCGGCCTTCCGCAAGGCCACAAACGAGAGCAAGCAGTTCGTACGCGCCTTCCGCAAGGCCACGCGGCTTCAGGAGATCGCTTCCCTTGCCCAGGAGACGCCAAACAGCCCTCTGGCGCAGGTCTTCGAGGACGTCTACGAGACCTACAAGCGGCAGACGGGCGGCTCGGGACCTCCACTAAACCTCACTCCGCTGGAGCGCAGCGCGCAGACGGCTGCCAGCGAGGCGATTACCGCGCTCGAGCGCCGGATGTCCTGGCTGGCGACGATCGCTTCTACGAGTCCGTTTGTCGGCCTGTTTGGCACGGTAATGGGCATCGTGGACGCCTTCCATGGCCTCGGCACATCCGGAGCGGCAACGCTGCGGGCGGTTGCCCCGGGCATCAGCGAGGCGCTCATCACCACGGCGGCAGGCCTGTTTGTAGCGGTTCCGGCACTGGTGGCCTACAACCAGTTCGTTTCACGGGTCAGGATATTCGCTTCGGCTACCGACGACTTCTGCCGCGAACTGTTGAACTCGCTGGAAGAGATGCCGGCGCGGCCCGCGGCGCCACCGCCTGTCTCGCCACGAAATCCTGACGGCGGGCGCGATCTCGAACGTGGTCCCCAACGCTGAGCACTTCCGGTGCGGGTGATCTTTTGGTTGAGAGTAGTGGCTGGTTGGACGAGAGTAAGGGCTGGAGTTTAGGCGATGGCATTTTCGACAGGTAACGGCAAGACGCAGACCTCGCTGGCCGACATCAACATCACGCCGCTGGTGGATGTGGTGCTGGTGCTGCTGGTGATCTTCATGATCACCGAGCCGGTGTTGCAGTCCGGGATCGAGGTCAACGTGCCCAAGACGCGCACGGTCAGCCAGATCACCGAGCAGCGCATGGTAGTTACCATCGACCGCGAACAGAACATCTTTCTGAACGACCAGCCGATCAACATCCACGAGCTGCCGCTGGCGCTCAAGAGAGAAACAACGGACCCCACACATCAGGCAATCTACCTGCGCAGCGACGAGCGGGTGCCCTTTGGTGCCTTCGCGACCGTAATGGATGCAGTAAAGTCGTCGGGCATCACCAACGTGTCTATTGTGACCCAGCCCGTAGAAACCAAGCCGGGCAGCGGGGAGTAGGAACGAGTCGGCAAGTCAGCCAAAGCCATGCAGAGCATCCTTCAAAGCGTAGACCATCTGGAGCGGGAGATCACCCCGGAGCGCATTGCCGCTCCGGCCGCAGGGGCCATCGTGCTTCATGTGGTCCTGTGCGGGATGCTCGCTTACTACGGATGGATTATGGGGCTGTTTCACCACTCTTTCTGGGGCACGGCCGGGGCTGGCGGAGCGATGCAGGTAAATCTGGTGTCGAGCGCCCTTCCCTTGCCCGCCGAACAGATTAACGAGAATGTACTGGCAACCGAGACCCCAAGCCAGGCTCCGGCCCAGGCCAGCCAGAAGCAGCAGCGGCAGCAGGATCAGGACGCCATCGCCATCGCCAGCAAGAAGTCCAAGCCGCAGACCCAGACCACACCGAAGACGATCAAGAATCCGGTCCCGGCCAAGCCGAATACCGCTCAGTTCGGCGAGCAGGCCGGATCGCAGATGCAGCGTTCGACGCAGCAGCAGGTAGCTTCGAACGGGCCGGCCACGGTCGGCGACGGCGACTTTGCCAGCAAATACCCCTGGTACGTTGACCAGATCAACCGCAAGATGGCGAACTCCTGGTTCCGGCAGGAGGTCGATCCGAGAACGCCGCGCGGCACGCGGGTGTTCCTTGTATTCACGATCAACCGGGATGGCAGCCCGAACGGGATCGCCGTGGACCGCTCAAGCGGCAGCCCTACGCTTGACCGCTCCTGCCTGCGGGGAGCGCAGCGCGTTGACACTTTCGGTTCGTTGCCGGGCGGCTATAACCAGAACTCGCTGAAGGTCTCCTATTATTGTGAGTATTAGAGTGGCCGGCGCAAATCGGCGATGGATAGAGCAACCTTAGCCTTGCCGTAGTTGTCTAATCAGTACCGGTACGCACGTAGTGTTTCCGTTTTTCTGGAAGGATATTTATCTGATGAAAGCTCCTGCTCTGTTGCGTGCATTCCTCCCTGCCCTTATCTGCATTCTTGTGTTTGTTTCATGTGCCGGTATCGGAGCCCAGGACTGGGTTCGCACCGGAACGAATCTGAGCAACACGACGATTCGTCTGGCGGCATCGGACTTCAAGCCCGTCGGCGCTGACCCGCAAACTCCCACGCTCAAGTCTGTCTTCGACGCAACGCTTGCCAAGGATCTCGACAACGCCGGCATCTTCGAGATGGTATCCAAGAGCCTGACGCCCCAGTCGATGCCCGGCGCGCCAAACGAGATTGTGCTGAGCCAGTGGTCTGCCGACCCGGCCAACGCGGCCATGGTGGCCTTCGGAGCGCTGTCTGTAAACAGCGGCAAACTGGCCGTATACGGATGGCTCTTCGACACCAGGAACACAGCCAACCCCCAGGTCTTCGGCCAGCAGTTCAACGAAGCTGCCTCCCCTGAGATGGCGCGGACCATCGCCCACCGCTTCGCCGACGCCATCATCTACCGGCTTGGCGGCGGCGTAAACGGCATCGCCGAGACAAAAATCTACTTTGTGAGTTCGCGCACCGGCTCCAAGGAGATCTGGTCGATGGACTACGACGGCGAAAACCAGCAGCAGATCACCCATCTGGGCACCATCGCGCTGTCGCCCCGCATCTCGCCAGACAACTCGCGTGTAGCCTTTGCCGCGCTCGGGGATGGTGGCTGGTCGGTACGCATGTACTCGTTCGACCTGGGCCGTCTGGTGAGCTTCCCTGCCGGTACGGCGGGCGGAAGCAACCAGTCTCCGGCATGGTCCTCTGACGGGGCAAAGATCGCCTTCTCCTCGGCGCGCTCGGGAAAGCCAGAGATATGGGTGGCCGACGCCAGCGGCAGCAACCTGCGCCGGCTTACTGCGTTTGGAACCGACACTTCGCCTTCGTGGAATCCCCGCACCAACAGCCAGATCGCCTGGATCAGCGGACGGACCGGCCTGCCCCAGATCTACATCATGGACATGGACGGCTCGAACGTACAGCGAATGACCGACGGCGGCTACGCGGTCTCGCCCAACTGGGCGCCCAACGGCGGCCTGCTCACCTTCAGCTGGAACCGCAAGTACGGCCCCGGCGATCCCGGCGGGCAGGACATCTACGTCATGGACATCGCCAGCAAACGCTGGCTTCAGGCCACGCACGAGTCGGGCAGCAACGATTTCCCTGCCTGGTCGCCCGATGGCCGCCACATCGTCTTTGAGCGCACCATCGGCGGGCACGCGCAGATCTGGTCTATGCTGGCCGACGGCACCCACCAGCAGCAGCTCACCCATTCCGGCAACAACTTCATGCCCAATTGGAGCTTGAAGTAGACTGTTCTGTCTGGTTTTTTTAGCAACTCCGGCGCGGATGGGCTATGATTTTCATCGATGTGTTGAACGGTGTTCGCGTGATTCCTAAGCGTGACACCTACATGCAGGAAGGAAGGAGTCGTCAGGTGAAAAGAGGAATATTCACAATTGTTGTTTTGCTGATAGCCGTGGTTGCATTTTCCGGCTGCAATAAGAAGCCCCTGCCTACACAGGCTGAGGTGCTGCCGCCGCCGCCGCCGCCCGCGGCGCCGATCGCGCAGCTTACCGCGACTCCGACTGTGATCTCGGCCGGCGATCAGGTGCAGCTCACCTGGCGCACCATGAACGCGACGTCGGTAATCATCGACGGAATCGGCAGCGTACCCACAGCTGGAGTTAAGACGGTAACGCCCACCCAGTCGACCACCTATCATCTTGTGGCGCGTGGCGAGGGCGGATCAGCTGATGCCTCGGCGCGGGTTACCGTGAACGCGCCGGTAGCTGTCACCGTGCCCGTCACAACCATTACCCCGGAAGAGGAGTTCAAGGCCAACGTCCAGGACATCTTCTTTGACTACGACACGGCCGATATCCGCAGCGATGCGCAGGCCACCTTGCAGAAGGACGCCAACTATCTCGTCAGCCATCCGGATATCCGGGTCGTGATCGGCGGATACTGCGACGAGCGCGGATCGAACGAGTACAACCTTGCTCTGGGCCAGAATCGGGCAGATGCCACCAAGAGCGCGCTGGTCGAAGCGGGCGTTGCCGATGGCAGGATCCGCGTAGTCAGCTACGGCAAGGAAAAGCCCTTCTGCTCCGATCAGAACGAGCAGTGCTGGCAACTGAACCGCCGTGGCGGCTTTACGATGGCGCGATAAGAGCGGTCAGCCAGGGAGCAAAAACCGGACAACAGACTGCGGCAGCCCATCTGGGCTGCCGCAGCTTCTTGGTATCATAATCCTGGGTGAAACATGAGATTTCATATGATTCGCAAGGCTGTTCTTACGGTGGCATTAGCCGCCATGCTGGCCGCATCAAGCACTCCTGCTCATGCCGTCGCGAAAGAGATTGTTGAGCTGCAAACGCAGGTGCAGCAGCTGCTCAACATGGTGCAGATGATCCAGTCCACGCTCGACACCAAGTTCGGCGTCTTGCAGCATCTGTCCGAGCAGACCGCCGACTCCGCCAACAAGATGAGCGTGGCGGTTACCAACCTGCAAAAGCAGATCGATTCGCAGACCCAGGCGGCCAACGCGCGTACCGAGACCGTCTCAGGCCAGGTGCAGGCGCTCAACGACTCGGTCGATGAGTTGAAGACCCGCATCGCCAAGCTCGACAAGACGATCCAGGACCTGCAAACACAGATTCAGCAGTTGCAGAGCCAGCCGGCTCCAGCAGCGATTCCCGGCGTCATTCCCGGCGCGTCTGGCACGCAGTTGCCCGGCGGCCCTGGCTCTGCCCTGCCCGGAGCGGCTCAGAACGCGCAGGCGCCTCCGCTTGAGGCCACCTATCAGGCCGGCGTGCGCGACTTTACCGCGGGCCGCTACGCGGTTGCCTCAGGCGAGTTTCAGGACGTGGTGCATTACTACCCGCTCGACGATCTGTGCGGAAGCGCCAAGTTCTACCTCGGCGAGATCGCCTATCAGCAGCAGAACTACAACGAGGCCGTGAATAACTACAACGCCGTTCTCGAAGGCTTCAGCGGAATCGCCAAGGCCCCGGCGGCCCAGCTCCACAAGGGCTATTCGCTGCTCTCGATGAACAAGCGCGATGCAGGGATTAAGGAGTTGCGCACGCTGATCCAGCGCCACCCGCAGACCCCTGAGGCGCGCGCGGCAAGAACCAAGCTCAATGGGATGGGCGTCAAGTTTACAACGAATTAGTGTCCTGTCTCTAAAGTTCGCACCCAAACTCCTTGTCATCCTGAGCGAAGTTTGCCGCGCATTTCGCGGCAAACGGAGTCGAAGGATCTGCGGTTGTTCTTCAACAAACTTCAAATTCACCACACAAGCGAAAGTCGATTTCAGGCAACAGAAAAGCCCCGCATCGGCGGGGCTTTTCTTTCTGTATCGCGAAGAGTGCTATTCCTTTGTTCCCGCGGCCTCGGCTTCCCGTTCCGCCGCCTTCACGCTCTTGTAGTGGCGCACATCTGCGCCCTGCACCCAGAAGATCACATCCTCTGCGATGTTGGTGGCGTGGTCGGCCACGCGCTCCAGGCTGCGGCAGATCATCAGCGTGTTCAGCGCCTGAGGAGCAACCTGCCCCTGCTCCTCCATCACCTTGGTTAAGGACGCATAGCTGGCGCGGTTCACGGCATCAACCGCAGAGTCCAGGGTAAGGACGGTACGGGCCAGCTCGGCATCGCCCTCAATGAACGCCTTCAGGCTCTTGCGGATCATGTCGATGGCCATGGCCGCCATGCGGGGAACATCGACGGGCAGTTCCACCGGGGGCATCTGTAACATGAAACGGACACGATCGGCGATGCTCTTGGCCGAGTCGCCAATGCGCTCAAGATCGGCGTTAATCTTGATAACCGAAAGAATAAAGCGCAGATCCACGGCCATGGGCTGCTGCATGGCTAGCAGGTCCAGCGCCCGCTGATCGATATCGCGCTCCATGCGGTTGATGGCCATCTCACTGCGCATCACCAGCTCGCAGAGAGACAGATCGTGCGTCCGATAAGCCTCGATGGCGCGCTGGATAGCCTGCTCTGCCAGGCCGGCCATGACAAGCAAGTTCTCTTTGAGCTCTTCGAGACTCTGCTGGAACTGGATACGGCTCATCCGAACCTCCCGGTGATGTAATCTTCGGTGCGCTTGTCGGAGGGGTTGGTGAAGATCTTGTGTGTTGTGTCGAACTCGACCATCCGGCCGTTGAGAAAGAAGCCGGTTTGCTCGGCCACGCGCGCGGCCTGCTGCATATTGTGAGTCACAATCACGATCGTGTACTGCGCCTTGAGCTGGAAGATGAGGTCTTCAATCTTCGAAGTGGAAACAGGATCGAGTGCGCTCGCGGGCTCGTCCATCAGCAGAACCTCGGGATCGACAGCCAGCGCGCGGGCGATGCAAAGCCGCTGCTGCTGACCACCGGAGAGGCTTGCGCCGGACTTCTTCCTCAGGTCATCCTTGACCTCGTCCCACAGCGCCGAGTTGCGCAAAGACTTCTCTACAATCTCATCCAGTGCGCGGCGATTCGAGTAGCCATTGAGCTTGAGCCCGGCCGCGACGTTGTCGTAGATCGACATCGTCGGGAAAGGATTCGGCCGCTGGAAGACCATACCCACCCGGCGGCGAATCTCGACTGGCTTGGCGTCCTTGTAGATGTCTACATCGCCGATGCGTACCGTGCCGGTCACGCGGGCGATTGGGTTGGTCTCGTGCATACGGTTGATGCAGCGGACAAACGTGCTCTTGCCGCATCCCGAGGGGCCAATCAGCGCAGTAGCCTGGTTGGCGCTGATGTTCAGACAGATGTCCTGAAGCGTGTGGTTAGACCCATACCACGCGTTCAGGTTTTGGACTTCGATGCCGACGCCCACTTAGCTTGCCCCTTTCAATACTCCGCGGCTGGTTACAAAGCGAACCAGCGAGACGGCCAGAACAATCAGGATGATGAGAACCAGCGCGCCCGCCCACGCCAGCCGGTGCCAGTCGTCGTAGGGTGAGAGCGCGTAAACGTAAATCTGAAGCGGCAGGGCCGCGATGGGCTCGTTGAGGTTGGTGCTCCAGAACGAGTTACCCAGCGCCGTAAAGAGCAGCGGAGCCGTCTCGCCTGCTACGCGTGCAAAGGCCAGCATACAGCCGGTGATGATGCCCGGCGAAGCAGTTTTCAGCGTGATCGAAAGAACCGAGCGCCAGTTGGGTACGCCGATACCGAGAGCCGCCTCGCGAATGGCGTTGGGCACCATCAGCAGCATCTCTTCGCTGGTTCGGCAGACGGTGGGAATCATCATGATGCCCAGTGCCACGCCGCCCGCAAAGGCTGAGAAGTGCTTCTGCGGAAGAACGATGAGCGCGTAGATCGACAGGCCCATCACAATCGAGGGAACGCCGTTGAGCACGTCGGCCGTAAAGCGTACCGCCGTTGCCAGCTTGGTGCCGCGGCCAAACTCCGCCAGAAAGATGCCGCCGCCTATGCCCAGAGGAATGCCGATGAGGCTGGCCACGCCCAGCACCAGCGCCGAACCGGCGATGGCGTTGGCCATGCCGCCCCCTGATTCGCCCACGGGCTTGGGCCCCTTGAGGAAGAAGTCGAGGCTCAGAGAACTTGCGCCCTTATAGACGAGGTAGCCGAAGATTCCTACCAGCGGCGCGACCACCAGCAGCGTAGCCAGCACGGCCAGCGAGGTCACCGCATAGTCGGTGAGCTTGCGCGCCCTGGATCGGATTGGAAAAAGATCACTACGCATGAAATCAGTGCGCCTGTCGCGGGGCTCCGCCGGTTACCGCCCACACCAGCACGCGGGCCAGTGCGTTGACGACGATGGTTACAAGGAACAGCGCCAGACCGATCTCGATCAGCGCGCTCAGGTGCATATCTCCTACAGCTTCTGCAAACTCGTTGGCGATGACCGAGGCCATCGAAGCGCCGTTCGAAAGCAGCGACTTGTGAATCTCCGCCGAATTTCCGATCACCATCGTGACCGCCATGGTCTCGCCCAGCGCGCGGCCCAGCCCCAGAATCACCGCGCCGACAATGCCGATCCGCGCATTGCGTAATACACCCATGCGGATCATCTCCCAGCGCGTCGCGCCCAACGCCAGTACCGCTTCTCTCTGCGAGTGAGGCACCGCTGTCATCACCTCGCGCGTCAGCGAAGAGATGATGGGCAGAATCATGATGGCCAGGATGATTCCGGATGCCACAAAACCCAGTCCAGTGGGGTTCGTGTCGTCAAACAGCCCGCTCCAACCGAACTTCGATATCAAAAACGGGTTCACGTGCTCGCGCAGCTGCGGAATCAGGATAAATACCGCCCACAACCCGTAGATCACGCTCGGAATGGCGGCAAGCAACTCGGTCAAAAAGGCCAGCGGTCCGCGCAGAATCTTGGGACACATCTCGGTCAGAAAGACCGCCGTTCCCACAGCCAGAGGCACCGCAAGCAGCAGCGCCAGAAAGCTCGATACCAGCGTGCCGAAGATAAACGGCAGAGCGCTGAACTGCTGGCCGATCGGATCCCAGAAGCTGCTGCGATGGGTGTCCGGGTCTGTGAAGCGCTGGAAGAAGAACTTGAGTCCGAACGCATGCCAGCTCATCTGCGAGCGAAGAACCAGCTGCCAGACGATCAGGGCCACGATGCCAAAGATCGTCAGCGAGCAGAGCACCATCAGCACGTGGAAAGCGCGGTCGCCAAATGCCGAGTTGCCACGGGAGAGCAGGTACTTGCGGACCTCCGATGGCTCAGCACTCTTTGCAGCGGGGTCGCCAGACCCGGCCTGCTGCGGGGCAGCCATCTCGGTATTTACACGTATCTCGGGCGGGGCGGCGCTCACGTCTTAAGGCTACCTTCGCAATGTGAACATCAAGTTAAAACAACTCAAAAATAAGCGCATAAGTTCCTCCAGTCACCGTTGATACCGCCCTCCAGGCTTTGCATACAAACCAGTTCCAAGCGGCCGGTTTGAGCCTGCTACGTTCATTGCAATTGAGGGGGCCTGGGACTAAAATTGCATCTCTCCACAAAATGCCGCACTTGCTCGACTGAAAGGCGCGGGAGTGACTACGAAGCTCAGTTGGACGGACGCGCAGAGAGCGGAAATTGCCGAAGAGTTGCATCGCATCCTCAACGATGCAAGATTCGCTTCAAGCCAGCGATGCGTCACTCTGTTGCGCTATCTGGTCGAGCACACACTGGAGGGCAACCTTGAAAGCGTCAAGGAGCGTACGTTAGGAATCGACGTATACGGCCGCCTGACAGACTACGACTCGAATGCGGACCCGATCGTGCGCAGGACCGCGAGAGAGATCAGGAAGCGTCTGGAGCTTCATTATCGGAATCCGGAGTACAGGAGCTCTGTCAGAATCCAACTGGTGACCGGCAGCTATGTCCCTCAGTTCGATTTCGAGAGCAAGGGCTCAGCGGCGAAGGCTGACGAAAGCCGGGAGTCCAGCGAGCCGTTGCCGCAGCGTGAGCCAGACGTTCAACCTCCAGAAATTGATAAAAGCCTTATCCAGAGAGGCCGTTGGCGCAGGTTGCTCTTGTCTGGAGCCGCGATTCTGCTGGTGAGCGGCTCGCTTTTCGGGGCGTACCACTCCGATTTCGGGCGCCCCACAAGCTACATCGTCTGGAAGCCGTTTCTCGATCCGAAGCAGGACCTGATCGTATGTGTGTCGGATCGCGATGAAGTTTCGGATTCGAGCACAAGCAGCGGTGCCGAGCCTCGGGCTGAAGGCAGTTCAGCAGGCAGCAGTGGATCTTCTTTCAACGCCGGCCGGCCCTATACTCTGCCGCGGATCCTGTACATGGACTCGAATGTCGCCTTTCAAATCTCCGGCTGGTTCTCCGCCAGAGGCAAATCTGCAAGCTTGCGACCGTACTCCTGGCTCAAACTGCGGGAGTTCCGCGAGAAGCCGGTTGTATCGATCGGCGGCTTCAACAATCCATGGTCGCTGATGTTCCTGTCCAAGCTCCGGTATAGCCTTCATGCAGATCGCGCGATAGGCGAGAGATGGATAGAGGACAGACAAAACCCCTCGAAGCGGGATTGGAAGGTTGACGGCAGCCCGGAGCAGTCCAATGTGGACTATGCACTGATCAGCCGCTATTGGGACTCCGAGACAGGGCAATGGGTGATGGTGTTGAGCGGCCTGGGGCCGTACGGCACGGAAGCCGCTGCCAATTTACTCACGGCGCCATCCTTAAACGTTTTGCTTCCGCGCAATCTGCGCTCGGCGCGGAACTTCCAGATAGTCCTGAAAGTCGTCGTCGTTGGCGGCAGCGCCGGTTCTCCTCAGATACTCGCCGTTCATGCCTGGTAGTTTCCTTCCGCCCTTGTAATTCCCGGCAAGAAGAGTCCGATATCTATTACTTACCTTTCCATTCAGTTCAGACAAGCGCAAATGCATTGCTCCGCTCTGAATAGTGAAATCAGGTAAACAGAATTCGTAAATGCGCGCGTCGCAATACGTACTGAGTACGTATTCAATACGATATGAACCTTGACCGGATTGGATTGCATTGCTGTAGAGTGATCGCAACAGCAATCTAACCATCAGGGAAACGCGCATGAAATGACAGTCTCTCCCCGCACGAGCCGGGGAGTTGCACAATGTTGCGTCTCCCTCGTAACAAGGGTCAGCACAAGAGGAGGGAAAGTGTCGCGTTCAGATCGAAGAGATTTCCTCAAACAGGCAGGACAGGGGGCTTTAGCCGCGGGTATCGGGCTGGGGCTTCCTGAAGCTGTTACAGCCGCCGAAGCCAAACCCGCCACTGCGGCAGCGGCCAAAGAAACTCGGCAGCCCTGGCCGTATCCGGTGAACTACGGCAAGGAGAACATTGTCGAGGCCGACGTGCTGATCCTGGGCGGTGGCGTGGCCGGCAGCCATGCCGCCATCACCGCCGCCAAGCAGGGCGTCAAAGTGGTGGTGATGGAAAAAGGCGCGGCCATCCGCAGCGGCTGCGGCGGCGGCGGAGTAGACCACTGGCACGGTGTCTTTACCCATCCCACCTCGAAGGTCACGCCCGACGAGATGATGGAAACGATCCATCGCCTGGGCTACAAGTACATCTTTCAGGAGTACGGCAACGGCATCACCAACTACATCCTGTTTAACGAGAGCTACCCGGCTCTGTGCGATGTGGAATCGTGGGGCGTGAACATCCGCGACACCAAAGACGAGTTCAAGGGCGCCGAGTTCCGCGACGAGCAGACCAAACTGCTGTTTACCTACGACTACGACGGCAAGCATATCGTCCGAGTTAAAGGCGGAACCGACATCAAACTCGCGTACTACAACGAGATGAAGAAGCAGGGAGTGAAGATCTACGACCGCATCATGGCCACCAGCCTGCTGACCGAGGACGGCAAGCAAGGTGGCCGGGTCATCGGAGCCACGGGCCTGCACACCCGCACCGGCGAGTTCTACATCTTCAAGGCCAAGTCCACGATCATCAGTACCTCGGGACCGGATGGATTGTGGTTCTACTCCGCGGAGTTGAGAGGGGCTTCGACCCATGCCTGCCCCAACAGCAGTGGCGACGCGGTCTCGCTCGCCTGGCGTGCGGGCGCAGAGCTGACCATGCTGGAACGGTCTCCCATGATGTCTACCGGCGGATTCGAATATCCGCTCTATGGATACGGCAACGCCAACAACACCTGGTACCCCTGCAACATGGTCGACTCCAACGGCAAAGAGATTCCCTGGGTTGACCGCGATGGGAAACCGCTGGAGACGTTTTCTCAACGCAATCACACCGCACCCGGCCAAAAGCTCTTCTGGGCCGGCGGTCGATCCGCACGTGAGATTGCGGGTCCGTCTCTGATTCCGGATTTGAGCGAGCGCATCGCGAAGGGCGAGTACTCTCTGCCGCTCTATGCCGATCTGGCCGGCGTGCCGCCGGTGGAGCGGCGCGCGATCTGGGCGCTGATGGTCTATCACGAGTCCAAGGGCCGCATCATCTACGAGACGTATCAAAAGGCCGGATTCGATCCCGACAAGGACATGCTGCAACAACCTCTGAGCCAGGGCATGGGCCCGCGCCAGTGGCGGGGAGGATTTGTTGGCGCAGGCGTGATGTTTGACTGGGACATGAAGAGCAGCCTGGAAGGGCTCTATGTGGCGGGCGAAGCCAACTATGCGGGCGGAGATCATGCCGTGGCTGCCACAACGGGCCGATATACGGGCAGAACCAGCTCCCGGTATGCAAGGACGGCGAAGCTGCTGCCTGTCAACCGGGCGCAGATTGAAGCGGAGAAGGCGCGCATCTACGCTCCGGTCAGCCACAGCGAAGGCATCGGGTGGAACGAGTTGCGAGCAGGCCTCGCCCGCATCATGCAGGACTACTGCACCGAGACCAAAACCGAAACCGTCATGAACATGGGGCTCTACTGGCTCAAAAGCATCAAAGAACAGGAAGCGGCCCAGGTCTGCGCCCGCAATCCTCACGAACTATGGCGGACCGTGGAGTGCTTCTCGCGCATCGACACCTGCGAAGTCATCTTCCACTCGTCGCTGAGCCGCAAGGCCAGTTGCCGAGCCATCAACTTTGTTCGCGCCGACTATCCGCAGGACGACCCGAAGGAGTGGCAGAAGCTGGTTGTCCTCAAACAGGTGAACGGCGAAATGCAGATCGGAGAGAAGCCGCTCGACTACTTCCTCCAGGCACCCTACGCCTCAACTTACGCTGAGAACTACCGTAAACACAGCGGGCTGTCGTCGCAGGCTGCACAACTCGGTTCCAAGGAGGTTGAGAGCCATGTATAGCAAAGCATATCTGGTGCCGAACCCGGCCACGCCCAACGCCGGACCCGTAAGAGACCCCAGCAAGTGCATCGCCTGCTTGCAGTGCGTGGAAGTTTGCCGCTGCGACGTCGCCGTGCCCAACCCCATCAAAGGCAAGCCGCCTATCAACGTCTATCCTGACGAGTGCTGGTACTGCGGCAACTGCAAGGTCCACTGCCCGGTGGACGCGCTCACACTCGTCTATCCGCTCAACCAGCGCATCGGCTTCAAGCGCAAGGCAACCGGCGAGTACTACCGCATGGGGATGAAGAATCCGCCGCCCCCCTGCACCACGCCGCCTACGTCGTAGACCAAAGACATTGGGCGATCCCTCCAGTTGAATCGGATGGATCGCCCAATGTGTTTTCTGACCCCTGACCCTGCCCCCTGACCCCTGTTATTCCAGCATCTGCAGATCGAGCGGCGGCGAGATCATGCAGTCCATCTCGTTTACCTTGGCCAGCGCGCGCCTCAGCGCCGACGACTTGCACGGCTCCACCGTCACCACAAACGGCAGCGCGTCCGCCGGGTAGCCCGGCTTCTGCACAATGGCGCGGATGTTGATGTGCTCCTCGGCCAGCCCCACCGTAATCGCCGCTACAATCCCCGGCTTGTCCCGCACCAGGAAGCGAATGTAGTGGGCTACATCGAACTCCGTGCCAATCTTCGCCGGAGCCGACGGAATCTCCACCCGCCGCGACCCATGCGCCAGCGCCAGCAGATCGCTCACCACCGCCACCGCCGTCGGATGCCCGCCCGCTCCATGTCCTGAGAAGACCACATCCCCGGCGTAGTGGCCACCGGCAATCACCATATTCTCGGTTCCCTGCGACCACGCCATCGGCGAGCGCAGATCCACCAGCATCGGCCCCACGGCCGCCGCCAGGTCGCCGTTGTTCCGCCGCGCCCGCGCCACCTGCCTGATCGTGCAGCCCAGGTCGCGAGCATAACTAAAGTCAACCGGCGTAATCGCCGTAATCGGCGTCGGCACAATCTCATCGGGGTTGACCTGTACCCTCAGCGCCAGCCGCATCAAAATTGAGAGCTTGGCCCGCGCATCGAACCCGCCCACGTCCTCCGTAGGATCGGCCTCGGCATAGCCCTTCTTCTGGGCCTCGGCCAGAACCGTCGCGTAGTCCTCGCCCTTCTCCATCTTGCTCAGAATGAAGTTGCAGGTGCCGTTCAAAATGCCTTCCAACCGCTCAATGCGGTCCCCGGCCAGCCCCTGCTCCAGCCCCGGAATCACCGGGATGCCCCCAGCCACCGCCGCGCCATACTTGATGTGCCCGCCGCGCGCCGCCGCCAGCCGCTCCAGATCGATCCCCTGATAGCTGATCAGCTTCTTGTTGGCGGTGACAACCGACTTGCCGGCCTCCAGAGCCTTTCTCACCCACCCGCCCGCAGTATCCAGGCCCCCGGCCAGCTCCACCACCACGTCCACGTCCGTCGCCAGCACGGCGTCTGCGTCCTCGCTCCAGGTCACTGACGAGGGAACCCAGTCGGCCTTCTTGCGCGCCACGTTGCGGTTAAAGATGTGCGTCAGCTCAAGCTCCGGCGGCTTCGACTCGACCAATATGCGCGCCACCGACGAGCCCACAGTCCCAAATCCAAACAGCGCAATACGCAGCGGCTTCTGCCCGCGAGACTCCTGGGCGGATGAGACTGGAGAGACGACCGGCTCGGTAGCTTTTTGCACCTGAAACTCCTTGTTGCAATCTATGATGGCAAGCGAAATGGCCGCAACCGGCCGCTACTTCAATGATAGCGGAATGGGGCTGGGAGGCGGAAAGGGCAGGCGTGCGAGCGGGCAAGTCTTATCACCGCAATTTCCCAAAAGCCACTGTCATCTTGAGCGGAGCGAAGCGGAGTCGAAAGATCTGCGGTTGCCTTTCGGTACATCCCCAAACCAGTCCCACACCCACCCAACCGGTTGCCATTCGTCACAGCACCAGACCCGCCAATCATTTACCATTCCCACCATGCCGGGGCAGACCTATTTCGTTTACATCGTCGCCAGCAGAAGCCATACCCTCTACATCGGCGTCACCAGCAACTTACAAAAACGCGTCTTCCAGCACAAATGGAAAGAGCACGACGGCTTCACCGAACGCTACAACTGCGACCGTCTCGTCTGGTTCGAAACCCACCAGGATGTCCGCAACGCCATCGACCGCGAAAAGCAGTTGAAACGATGGCGGCGCGAAAAGAAGATTGCCTTGATCGAAAAGATGAATCCAGCGTGGGTAGACCTGAGCAAAGACTGGTACGACGTAGAGCCTGCCGACTTCAAGCGAGCAACAGACCGTATGGACACCTAAAAGCAACCGCAGATCTTTCGACTTCGGTCGTCCGCCGCGGCGGGCGACCTGCGCTCAAGATGACAAGCCCCTCTCAAGCTGTCATCTTGAGCAAGAAACAGTCCCCCTCAGCTGTCATCTTGAATAAGAGACAAGCCACCACCATACCCACTGTCATCTCGGGCTGCTGTCTACCCCCATAAACATCTGTCATCTTGAGCGGAGTTCGCCCCCCAACCAGCTGTCATCTTGAGCGGAGCGAAGCGTAGTCGAAAGATCTGCGGTTGCCTTTCGGGCCTTGGACGGAGGCTGGGTTGAACATCTAGTGCGAAGGTCGCCGAAACAAGGATCGCTAAGCCCTCACCCAAAGCACTGTCATCTTGAGCGAAGTCCCTCCCGACGCATCCCCGCGCACAATGCACATGAAAACCACTGTCATCTTGAGCGGAGCGAAGCGGAGTCGAAAGATCTGCGGTTGCCCTTCCGGACGTGGCCTACAGCTCAGATTCCCCGACCCGAAAAATATTCCCGCCCCAACTTGCCGATAATTTCGCACAATTCCCTACCATTGTTCTTATGAGCGATATCTTCAACAAATTGAACCTGAGAGCCGCGCAGGAGATAGTGGTCCTCGACGCGCCTGCTTCCTTTGAGCCGGAGCTGGGGCGGCTGCCGGTGATGGCCATCCACCGCCATCTGGAGTCGGTGGCGGCGATGGGCTTCTTTCTGGCCTTTGTTACCCGGCGGGACCAGATCGAGGCGCTCGCCCCCATGGTGGCCAAACGCGCCCAGGGCGACGCGACCGTATGGTTCGCCTATCCAAAAGGATCGTCAAAGAACCTCAAGTGCGACTATAACCGCGACTCGGGCTGGGAGCCGCTCAAGGCTCTGGGCTTCGACACCGTCCGCGCCGTCTCCATCGATCAGGACTGGACCGCGCTGCGCTTCCGGCGCGTCGAATACATCAAAAAGAAGGCGTAAGTTGTTGATTCTGGCTAATCTGACGGTAAAGTATTCAATCGAGATAATTTAGCAGCCAACCCCCGAGCTAACCCCTTTATCTACTCGAATTTGCCGTAATATATGGGGGGGGAGGGGCCCCCTGCCTCGAATCGAACCGACTGCCACTACCCCTCTACTTGGAATAGCCCGGGCAGCACCTGCCCCGCCTTGCCGAGAACGATCTCAGAGAAGGACTCGGCGTTCTGAGGCGCTTCCGGGCCAATGTAGACCGTTCTGGCGCCCTTCTGGCGGGCCCAGCGCACAAAGTTGGCAGCCGGGTACACCGATCCTGACGTCCCGATGACCATCATCAGAGTCGACCGGTCGATCTCCCTCTGGATCTTCCCCATCTCCAAAGGCATCTCCCCGAAGAAGACGATGTGGGGACGCATCCGCGCTCCGCACGAGCAGCGCCCAACCGCTGTCAAGCTCTTGTAGATGGTCCGATCCGAAACCGGCGGCTGCCCGCAATCGTCCTCGCACCGGGCCATGGCCAGCTCCCCGTGCATGTGGACGAGGCGCTCCGATCCCGCACGCTCGTGCAGATCGTCAACATTTTGCGTGCAGAGAAAAAACCGCTCGCCGAGCCACTGCTCCAGCTCAGCCAGCGCAAAGTGTCCCGGATTCGGCTCCGCCTTGAAAGCTGCCTCGCGCCGCGCCGAGTAAAAGTCCCAGACACGCGCAGGACTCGCTTCCCACGCATCCGGCGTGCAAACATCCTCGATCCGATAACCAGCCCAAAGTCCGTCCGAATCGCGAAAGGTCTGAATTCCGCTCTCCGCCGAAACTCCAGCTCCAGTGAGAACAAAGACGCGGTCGTTTGCGAGGATGGAAACTTTCTGCATGGTCAAGCTCCTGGCAACCAGCTTCTAGCTAGATTCTCACTCAGCCGCTTGGCTCGTCTCAGGAAGAGAACTGTAAAAGCGGATTCGAGAAGTGTTCGATCTTCACCCGAAACGTGCAATCTGGCAATCAGCAGCTAGAAGCTAAGAGCTAGAAGCTAGAAGCTGCTTTTTACGGCTCCAGCAGCAGCTTGCCTGTTGTTCGACGGCCTTCGAGATCGCTCTGTGCTTCCGCAGCGCGCTCCAGCGGATAGATATGCTCCATGCGCAGCTTGAGCTCGCCAGAAGCAACCCAGCCAAGAACATCGCCCGCGCGCCATTCGAGCTCCTTGCGCGTGGCCAGAAAATGCCAGAGCGAAGGCCGCGTGATGAACAGCGATCCCTTGCCCGCAAGCTGGGCCAGATCGAAGGGAGGAACAGGACCGCTCGACGCGCCAAAGAGCACCAGAAGCCCGCGCGGATGCAAGCAGCTCAGGCTCTTCTCGAAGGTAGTCTTGCCGACCGAGTCGTAGACCACATCGACGCCTTTGCCGTTGGTCAGGCGCTTGACCTCGGCCTCAAAGTCCAGGTCAGTGTAGAGAATGACGTCGCTTGCTCCAGCCTCACGCGAGAACTCGGCCTTCTCAGCGGTTGAGACAGTGGTGATAACGCGCGCGCCGATGCGCGTGGCAAGCTGCGTCAGCAGAAGTCCAACGCCTCCAGCTCCCGCGTGAACCAGAGCAGTATCGCCAGCTTTGAGCGCATACGTTGAGTGACTGAGATAGTGCGCAGTCATGCCTTGCAGCATCGCCGCAGCAGCCTTCTCCGGCGCGAGTCCCTCGGGAACCTTGACGATGTGCGCGGCATTGACCAGCGCGTATTCGGCGTAGGATCCGAGCACGCTGGCCGAAGCGACAAGATCGCCCGTGGCAAATCCTGTGACTCCCGGACCAAGCTCCTCGATCGTGCCTGCTGCCTCGCTGCCGGGAATGAGCGGCAGAGCAGACTTGTAGAGTCCCTTGCGGAAGTAGACCTCGATGAAGTTGACACCGATGGCTTCGACGCGGATGAGCACTTCGCCGTGGCCAGGTGAAGGAATTGGCAGATCGGCGACCTTGAGAACCTCAGGCCTGCCGGTCTCGTGAATCTGGATGGCTTTCATCTCAGGGTTAAGCATGAACCCAAAAGGCAGGCGTGAGCAAGTGGAAAGCGGGAGAAGCCGCGAAAGGGCTAGAAGTTCTTGGGGCGGCGATCGGTGATAATTCCCTGTTCATCGCTAGACGCCAAGCGAACCACTCGGTCGACGATGTAAGCGGCAGGACGCTCGTTCGTGAAGTGGTGACGCACCTGCAACTCGCCGAGCAGCCCGAGCCCGAGCAGTTGGATGCCGGTGACGATGAGCACCGAGCCAATGACAAACCACGGACCGTGATCGAACATCACATGCTGATCGGGGTGGATGAGCTTCATGCCGAGCAATAGTAGTGCAAGAACCGATCCGCACAGCATAGAGAGCAGTCCCAGGCCGCCGAACAGATGCAAGGGGCGGCTCATGTAACGAAGCAGGAAGCGGATGGTGATGAGGTCGAAGAATACTCGGAAGGTACGGCCTATTCCGTAGTGGCTCTTGCCCTGCGCTCGATTGATGTTGCTGATGGGGACTTCGCAGATAGAGGCGCCGTGCCAACTGGCGAGAGCGGGGATAAACCGGTGCATCTCGCCGTAGAGCGGAATGCTCTGGATCAATTCACGGCGATACGCCTTGAAAGTAGTGCCGAAGTCGTGAATCGAGACGCCGGAGAGCTTGGCCATGATCCAGTTGGCGCATTGGGAGGGGATGCGGCGCAGGAAGAGATTGTCTGCCCGCTTTTCGCGCCAACCGGAGACGACGTCGTATCCCTCTTCAAGTTTGGCTATAAATAGAGGGATGTCAGAGGGATCGTGCTGCAAGTCGCCGTCCATGGCAAGTACAAAGTCGCCGGAAGAGTGATCGAAGCCTGCCGAGAGTGCCGCGGTCTGCCCAAAGTTTCGGCGCAGACGTACGACCAGCACGCGGCTGTCAACGGCTGCTATCTCTTCGAGGAGCTTGTAGCTGTTGTCCCATGATCCGTCGTCGACAAAGACCAACTCGAAAGAGTCTCCTAACTGTTCCATGACCTGCTTGAGGCGGGCATACAGAACAGTGATGTTCTCTTCTTCGTTATGAAACGGTACAACGACTGAATACTTGGGCACGGTGTTAGAGCCAATCTGCTACGGAAGCATTACTGCAAGGTTAAAAGCCCTACGGTCAAAGGTTTAGTGCCACTGCATGAAGGCGGGCTCACTGCCTATCGTTCCAGATCGGCAAGCATAGCCTGCATTTCGCCCATTGCATGAGAGTTGCCATTGCGTGCCGAACAGCTTATACCGGCTTTGAGCTTTTCGATTGCCTCGGCCGTGCGACCCGCGCCTGCCAGAGTCTGCGCGGCCATAAAGTAGCCCGCGGTGTACTCTGGATCGCATTCAAGCAGCACTCCGAACTCGGCCAGCGCTGCGTCGATCTCGCCTCGCCCTGCCATTTCCATCGCGATGCCGTACCGGGCGAAGCTGTTTTTGGGGTCCAGCGCTAGAATTTCTTTGAGTCCTGCGATCTTATTCATTCCATTCCGATAATAACGCGACCGTTCCGAGGTCAAATGAGTTGCGTAAATAACAGGGATTACCGAAACTGGAATAGGAGCACAGTTCACTCCATTCCCGGCTCCCACCAGTTTCTTTATATTGTATAGAGCCGGGCATTAGAAATGCACAAACTTCCCCGCGCACCGGCGCGAACAAGGAGGATCAAGCGATGAGCGAAGCAAAGACAGAGTTGCGCAAAGTCTCCAGTTCGCAGTCGGAGATGACCGAGATCGTACTGCCTAACGATACCAACCCTTTGGGTAATCTGCTGGGCGGCAGATTGATGCACTTTATCGACCTGACAGGAGCACTGGCCGCATATCGCCACGCTCGAACATTCGTGGTGACAGCGGCTATGGATCACATCGATTTTGTGCGGCCGGTCCATCTCGGCCACTGCGTTACGCTAAAATCTAGCGTCAATCGAGCTTTTCAAACATCTATGGAAGTAGGGGTAAAGGCCTGGGCCGAGGACCCGCGAACTGGATATTCCGCGCACGTAGCCAGTGCATATCTGGTTTTTGTTGCAATCGATGAGCACGGCAAGAGTTTGCCGGTACCACAGATAGTTCCTGAGACCCTCGACGAAATCCGCCGGTTTGAGGATGCGCTACTGCGGCGTGACTACCGCAAGGCCGAATCGGCGAGGCGCAAGGAAGCACGGGCTGCTACCAGGATCTTGCTGAACAAGCAGTAACAGAGATCAAAAAGCCGGCGCTGCCGGCAATAACCGAAGTGAATAAGGAGCTATTGAAAATATGGCGCAAGCAAATGCGATGCCACAGCCGATGGCGATTCCGGGTGTGTCGAAGATAATTGCGATCGGATCGGGAAAAGGCGGCGTTGGAAAGACCACAGTCTCTGTAAACCTTGCCATCGCGCTGGCCAAACTGGGGCATCGTGTCGGGCTCGTCGATGCAGACATCTATGGGCCAAACGTGCCGCTGATGATGGGATCAAGCCGGCCGCCGAGCGTAACCGAAGGCAACATGATTGTGCCCAACCTGACGCACGGCATCAAGACGATCTCGGTGGGCTACATTTCACCGGGCGACAAGCCGTTGATGATGCGCGGCCCGATGCTGCACCAGATCGTGAGACAGTTTCTTCAGCAGGTGCAGTGGGGCGAACTCGATTACCTGATTATCGATCTTCCGCCGGGGACCGGAGACGTGGTGTTGTCGCTAGTGCAGACCGTGCCGCTGACCGGCGCCGTAGTTGTATCGACGCCGAGCGATGTGAGTCTTGAAGACGCGCGCAAAGCTCTGGAGATGTTCTCACAGGTGAACGTGAAGGTACTGGGCATCGTGGAGAACATGAGCCACTTTACGTGCCCGCATTGCAGCAACCAGATCGACATCTTTTCAAAGGGCGGCGCGGAGCGGACGGCGGCGCAGTTCAACGTTCCGTTTCTGGGCTCGATCGAGCTGATTCCTTCGATTCGCGAAGGCGGCGATACCGGGATGCCGGTGGCGCTTGCAGGCCCCAAGAGCGCACAGGCGTCCGAGTTTTATGCCATCGCCGAAAAGCTGAAGCAACTGGCCGAGGAAGCAGCCTCCACGGATACCGAGGTCATTGAGATCCAGTAACAAATGGAGAAAATTCAATGGGGCAGGGCCGTTTGGCTCTGCCCCATTGAATTTCCCAGCAATCTTAACGACGACTCAATAGTGGCTACGCTTCTCCTGGATCGAAGAGGTTGCCCATGCGCTGTATCTGCGCTCCGACGCTGCTAAGCTTCTGCTCAATATGCTCGTAGCCGCGATCCATGTGGTAGACGCGATCGATGACGGTTTCGCCGTCAGCCACCAGCGCAGCCAATACCAGCGAGGCTGAGGCGCGCAGATCCGAACACATGACAGCGGCGGAAGAGAGTCTGGCTGGCCCCTGCACAATGGCGGTCTTGCCTTCGACCCGGATGTTAGCGCCCATACGCACCAGTTCCTGCACGTGCATGAATCGGTTCTCAAAGATGTTCTCAGTAATCCGGCTGATGCCTTTGGCCTGCGTCGTAAGTGCCATGTACTGGGCCTGCATGTCGGTTGGAAAGCCGGGATACTCTTCGGTCGATACATCCGCGCCGCGAAATCTGTCGGTGCCGCGCACACGCATTGAGTCGGGCCCAAGCACGTCGACGATAGCGCCGACCCGTCGCATCGCGTAAACGATCGCGTGAAGATGAGCTGTGGCGCAGTTCGAGATGATGAGATCGCCCTGAGTGATTGCCCCGGCAATCATCAGCGTACCTGCCTCGATGCGGTCGGGGTTGATGCGATAACGCGCGCCGCCGAGACGCTCAACTCCCTGTACGCGAATCGTGCTCCTACCAGCGCCTTCGATCTTTGCGCCCATGGCGGTAAGCAGCGCGGCCAGATCGGTGACTTCAGGCTCGCGGGCGCAGTTCTCCATCACGGTCTCGCCCTCGGCCAGGACTGCGGCCATCAGCAAGTCTTCGGTGCCGGTAACCGTGATCTTTTCAAATACGATGTTCGCGCCGTGCAGGCGACTGGCGCGTGCCTCAAGATAACCGTGCTCCTGTGCGATCTCCGCGCCCATCTTTTCCAGACCCTTAATGTGCAGGTCGATGGGACGAGCGCCGATGGCGCATCCGCCCGGCATGGCGACGCGGGCCATACCTGTGCGGGCAATGAGCGGCCCAAGCACGAGAGAGCTGGCGCGCATGGTCTTGACGATTTCGTAGCGAGCTATGGGGTCTGAAAGATTGCGGCAACTGATGGTGGTTTGGCCGCTGTTCGAGCCCTCGCCAATGTGCAGCACCGCGCCCATCGAAGCCAGCAGCTTGCGCTCGGTGTCGATGTCGCGGACCTGAGGGATGTTTTCGAGTACGATCTCGTCTTCAGTGAGGATGGCTGCGGCCATGCACGGCAAGGCCGAGTTCTTGGAACCCGAAACCGTAACCGTGCCGACCAGCGGATTGCCGCCGCGAATAACGAACCTGTCCATGAAATGCCCCAGACTCCCCGCTTATCAGTGTAAATGCGCTGCCGTGCTCGCCCGTAATGGGCGAGCACGGGGAGTCGGGAAAGTGTCAGTCCTTGAGTACGAGGTCGATGGTGTGAATGTCGACCAGCCCCGAGCAGCCGTAGAGCGCGGGCAGCACACGCTGGGCCGGATAGCGGCTGCGCAGTGCTGCGACCTTGTCGGTTCCTGCACGATATGCGGGCAGATACATGCGGCCGAGCAGCGGATGGCGGCCCCATGCGCCGGAGAGCTTGCCTGCGCGCTCCTCGCTGACGAGGAAATCGCGGCGCAGCGCCTTAGCCACCTCGGCCTGTTCCCTGCCCTCGCCCCATGTCATATACGAGGACTGGTTTTTTGCGTCGTCTTGCAGGAGCGAGAGAAGGACGCCGATCTGGAGGTCGTCGTCAGGGAGTTGATCGACAGAAGTGACGCCGTAAGCGATCAGGATTGCGTTGTTGGCGATGCCCTCAAAGAGCGTGGCGGCGCGCGTGTTCATGGTCAGTACAGTAGACTCGAAGCCCGCCTTGCCGCGCACGTAGAGGTCCTGAAGATAGGCAAAGGTCGTGACGTGGCCAGGGACGACTTCGTGACTCACCAGTTGCTCGAACTCAGGGTACGAAATCTGAAGCGAAGCGTTGATCTCATACGTCGCCTCGTAGAGCGGTGCGCCTGCGGCGGTGCGCGCGCGGCCGATGTAGTTCATCGAGCCGGAGAACCACGCGTCTTTGATGGCCTGAAACTCGATGTTGGCACGAGGAACGTTTGCGAGCTCCGCGGGGAGGAACGGAATCAGATTTTTCGAGCTTAGAGCGTTGTAGTGACTGATGACAGCTGCACCCAAAGCCTTTACTGAGGCCATGGGCGTGACGCGTTCCTTGCGCCATGCATCGACGGCAGCAAGCAGGCCACCCGGTGTAGTTGTGCTGTATCCGGAGCTATCGAGCAACGCCGAAACGCGCCTACGCTTCTCTTCCGGCTGCGAAGGCTCAGGTGCTTTTGCCGTCGATGCCTCCACGGCGCGGGGGTAAGGAACGGGATCGCCCTTGCCCAGGACCTCCATGGCAAGATCCCACATTACGTCGAGAGAGACGACGAGGCCATCGAGATTTGCGCCGCGCAAACCGCCGATCTTCGCTGCCTCCGCGCGCACGCCGGAGATGGCTGCGGGCAGATCGACGGCCATGAGATAGGCTTCAACCGCATCCTTGTCAATGGTCTTGCCGGAGACGCCACCGGTCTCGCGCACACGCGCCGCTGACGGATGGGTATAGGCCGCGGGCAGCGGCTCATCGGAGAACCATGAGTCAGCGATAAAGCGGCCCGTGCCGGAGGGGCACATCACGTCTCCGCCCCAGAGTGTATCGATGCCAAGAACCGCGTCTGCGACGTACATTGCTACTGCGTCCATCATGCCTCCTTCTTTTGCGACTTCAGCCAGACGTAGACGCAAAGGCCCACGAACAACACGATCGCAACCGGCTGCGAGATTAGGTCATTGTCATAAAAGGGCGTCTGGATCAACTCTTCGCGGAACCCTGGAATCATCCTCAATGCCGCGCCCAGTACTCCGCCCAGCGCTCCGCCCGCCATCAAGCCCGAGGCCAGAATGATGCCGCGTTCGCGGACACTGCGGCCAGCCTCGCCGCCCAGTTTAATCGAACGTTTACTGACAAAGTGTGAGAGATAGCCGCCTGCCAGAATCGGCGTAGTAAGGCCGAGCGGCAGGTAGATGCCGAGCGCAAACACTAGCGGAGACTTGCCGAGCATCTCCATGCAGAGCGTGATCATGGCGCCGATACCGAACAGAAGCCAGGTAACAGGCTGGCGGCTCATGAAGCCCACGACGAGAGCCTTCATGATGGATGCCTGCGGCGCTGCAAGCAGGGGGCGGGGGTCGCCGGGCGTGATCTCACCAAACTGGAAGGTGTGCGCCAGCATCACAATCGTGAGTCCAGCCGCGGCTGCGGCTGTGATAACGCCGATGAACTTGACCTTCTCTTGCGCCGAAGGAGTGGAGCCAACCCAGTAGCCGGCCTTGAGGTCTGTGATGAACTGGCCGGAGACGCACAGCGCCGTGCACACCATTCCCGCAATAGCCATGACAAAGAACATGCCCGTAGTGCCGGTGAGCCCGAAGCGAACGAACACGATCGAAGAGATGATCACGGTGAGCATCGTCATGCCCGACGCGGGATTGTTGGCGGTGGTGGCAATGGCGTTTGCGGCTACCGAAGCGAAGAAGAACGCAAAGACCAGCGTAAGAAGCAAGCCCCATCCCAGAATCGTCCACGAGACCTGAAACTTGCCGAAGAATATGGCAACAGCGAGCGCTGAGAGCAGGATGCCGATGAGGATGGAGATCATGGGAACGTCGCGATCGGTGCGCTCCTGAACATCGCCGGCCTTGCCGCCGTGGAATGCGCGCAGTGCTATGGAGAAAGAGCCGGCAATGACGCGCAGCGACTTGATGACGCCGAGGATTCCGGCTGTAGCAATTGCGCCGACGCCGATGTAGCGGACGTAGCCGGAGTAGATCTGGGCGGCGGTCATGTGATCGACGGGGATCGTGCCGGGATAGACCGGCATGGCGATGTGGCTGCCGAGATACCAAACGACCGGAACCAGGACGAAATTGGCCAGCACGCCTCCTGCGCAAAAGAGAAGAGCGCTGGGCAGGCCCATCACATATCCGAGACCGAGGATGAAGCCGATGGCGTCGAAGTTGAAGACCATGCGGCCACGATCGGCGATATTGCGCACAATCGGGATGAACTGGAAGTTAACGTACTCCTTCCAGACGTGGAAGGTGGTTGCAAAGAAATCAAAGATGCCGGCGACGCATGTGGCTTCGAGCAGCAGTCGCGCCTGTGTGCCACCCTTCTCGCCGGTTACAAGCACTTCGGTGATGGCAGTAGCTTCGGGGAACGGAAAGCGGCCGTGCATCTCGCGCACGAAGTAGCGGCGCAGAGGAATGACGAAGAGCACACCGAGACAGCCACCGGCCAGGCAGATGAAAACCGTCTGGAGAGGATGCGTATCCAGGTGCAGCGAGTAGAGCGCGGGCAGCGTGAACACCGCGCCGGCGACTACAGCGGCTGATGCTCCACCCATGCCGATAATGATCACGTTCTCCAGCAGCGTGGAGCGACGCTTGAAGAGTCGCGCCAGGCCGATGGCGAGAATCGAGATGGGAATTGCAGCCTCCATTCCCTGCCCAACCTTGAGTGTCGAATACGCCGAAGCAACAGTGAAGACGGCGCAGAAGAACACACCCCACAGCACCGAGCGCCACGTCATTTCATGCTGTTGCATGGCGGCGGGAACGATCGGCGTGTAGCTCTCACCAGGTTTCAACGGGTGATAAGCGTTCTCAGGAAGTACGGCTGACGGTTGATCGATAACGTTCATGCGTTGGACCCCGGGCAAAACAAATTCGTACGGCAAAAGGAATTCTACTACTGGCTTGCATGCGGCTGCGTGGCCAGGGCTTCAATAGTCTGGGAGTCAAGCGCGTTAAGCAATGCATGCTGAGCGCTCTCCCAAACAGGATGGGCCGGACAATGGCTCCGGCGGCTGCAGGGCTTGCCTTCCACCAGGCACGCGTTAAGCCGTATCGGGCCGTCGGCCGCGGATATGACTGTGCTGATGGTGGCAGTGCGGCCGGCAGGGAGAATCTCGAATCCTCCGGACTGACCGCGGCACGAAACGACCAGCCCGGCGCGGCAAAGACTCTGCAGAATTTTCGAAAGAAAACTCTCCGGCACTGCAGTTTCACGTGCCAGCTCGGGCAGCATGACTCTACTGCCCTCGGGTATACGCGCCAGTTGAATCATGGCGCGGAGCGCATAGTCCGCAGACCGGTTTAGTTTGAGAGAGGAGCCGCATTTTGACATCGTTCGCCTGCCTAAAATCGAGATAGAAGCCTGGCCCGATAAATATTCAAGGTGTCTCTGTAACGGTCGCAGCAAGGTTGCGAATGGTGTCTGGCCGACTGAGCCGCATTGAGTTTGCGATTACCGTGGTACTCGACAAGAGCATTGCCCCGGCAGCCATGATTGGATTCAGCAGACCAGCCATTGCCAGCCCGATTCCCAGTACGTTATAGAAGAAAGCCCAGAAGAGGTTCTGGCGCACGATGCGCGTGGCCTTCGCCGCCAGTTGAAATGCCTCTTCAACCTTGTCGAGGTTGCCACCGGCTAGAACCACCGGGGCCGCGCTCATTGCAATTTCAGCTCCTGTGCCCAACGCAATGCCGAGATCTGCATCTGCCAGAGCGGGTGCATCATTCACGCCGTCGCCGATAACTACTACACGTCGGCCTTCTGCCTTGAACTGACCAACAAGTTGTGCCTTCTGCTCCGGCGTAGCTTCTGCGACGTAGTCGCTTAAACCAATCTGAGCAGCAATAGCCGCCGTAGTAGCGGTTGCATCGCCTGAGACCAGGCGGGATTCAATACCGCGTCGAGCGAGCGCACGAATCATCGCAGCAGCGTTGGACTTTACGCGGTCTCCAAATGAGATGACGCCGAGAACTGAACCGCTGAGGCCAAAGTACACAACGGTCTTGCCCTTGCACTGCCACTCTTCGACCAAATCAAAATAGCGCCGTTCGACTGCGCCAGTAAGTTCTTCAGCCAGTCGCTGATTCCCGAGAAAGAACGTATTGCCGCTAGCACGGGCTGTGATCCCTAGTCCCTTGCGGACCTCCACCTGATCCACATCGCTGGGTTTGACGCATTTTTCGCGGGCAAATTGAACGACGGCGCGTCCGAGAAGATGTTCGGAGTTGAGTTCGATTCCCGCGAGAACAGGGAGATATGTAGAGATAAAGGCATTTGGATTATCGTCTGGCGGCGAGAAGAGAACGAAGTCAAGCAGTCGGAAGTCGCCGTTGGTTATGGTGCCAGTTTTGTCGAGAACAGCGAGATCGATGCCGCCCATGGATTCGAGTACTCGGCTGTCGGAGATAAGGATGCCCTGTTGCGAGGCTAAGCCGAGCGCCGCAGTGATTGCCAGCGGCGTAGCCAGGCCGAGCGCGCAAGGACAGGCGATGATAAGGATTGCCGTAGCGCGCAGCAATGCGCTGCCCGGATCGCCATGGAGCGCCGTGAGGATCGCGAACTCGGCCAGCGCCAAAACAACCACAGTGGGAACAAAGATGCGTGAGATGCGGTCGACAGCTCGTTCAATGGGCGCTTTGGTGGCAAGGGCGCGTTCGACAAGCCGGATGATCTGCACAAGCGCGCTGTCATCGCCGGTGCGCAGCGCGCGGACCAGGATCGCGCCGCTGGTGTTGAGACTTCCCGAGACGACTGTATCGCCGGGTAGCTTTGGAATCGGAGCCGATTCGCCGGTTAACAGCGACTCGTCCGACTCACTCTCACCTTCGAGGATGACGCCGTCAGCAGGTACACGCTCGCCAACTTTGACGAGAAAGACGGTGCCGGGCTCAAGGGCTTCGATAGCAACGAAGCGTTCTTCACCGTTCGAAACGACGCGTACTTTCTTCGGCTTGAGGCGGTACATGGCGGCGATGGAACGAGCAGCACGCTCCTTGGCTGCGCGCTCGATGAGTTTGCCGGCGAGGACAAGCGTGACGATGGCGGCGGCTGTGTCGAAGTAAACGTGAGTCTGCTGGCGCAATGTCTGCGCAATGCTCAGACCGTAGGCGGTGAGGATGCCGAGCGAGAGCAGCACCTCCATACGGATCTGGAGGTTGCGCAAGCCGATAGCCGCCGAGCGCAGGATAGGCCAGGCACAGTAGAAAACCAGAGGCGTAGTGAGCGCGAACATCACCCAGGGCAGAATACGGCTGGCGCTTGCTGCAATCTGCTCGAAGTAGCCGACGTAAAGGATGACGCTGAAGGCCATGACATTGGCCCACAGGAACGCGGCCACGCCGAGACGCAACAGCAGGTCGCGGATGTCTGCCTTGCCCACCGACTCTTCCCCGTCATACTCAGTGACGCGGTAGCCGAGTTCAGTAATTCGAGCTGGGATTCTATCGGGCGGCAGATACAGCGGGCAATATCTGATCTTGGCAAGGTCGGATGCGAAGAATACTTCTGCTGACACTACGCCGCGCAGCTTGCGCAGTGAGTGCTCAATGAGCCAGCCACAGGCCGAACACCACATGCCCCCAACTTGAACGAGCATCTCTTCAGTTGGCGCTCCGGGATCGATTTGTTGCGCGGATTCGCCTCCGCCATCGGGATTCGATACCAGGCCAAGTTCGAGGCTGCGACGGAAGATCTCTGTCTCGCGCAGGCTCTGGCCGGCGGCGATAGCGCCGCACTCGTTCAGAATGGCATAGACGTTGGCGCAGCCCATGCAGCAAAAAGCGAGCGGGCGTCCATCGAAGACGCGTTCGATCAACTGGCGCCCGCAGGCCAGCTCACAGAGCGCGCATGGCTGGCTCTGCGCCATTCCTATTTCTTCCCGCCGGCGGTCTGCGGCGAAGACTGATTAATTGGGTTGCCGTGCTCGTCGAGCATGATGGGGTTGGCACGCTTGGTCTCCACATAAGCCCAAATCAGAATGCCGCAAAAGAACACAAATACGATGCCGAGCACAATGGTAAGCGGCGCTACGCGCTTCCTCTTCACTTGCTGATCTAACGGTGTCATCGAACCTCCGGTGTTACGTTGGGGCATTTGGCACGCGGGGAATATCGCGCCTCAGGGCCTCGTTGATTCATTTCTTTGATTGCGGTTCACTGCTCATGCCTGATGGTTTTGGGGAATCCATTGGGGTGATGAAGGTTTCGTCGAACGAAGCGGTCTTCTGGCCCGAAACCTGAGCGACGATCTTCATGTGATTCACACCCGGAGCAACGGCACCGGCCGGCGCGATTACATCGAAGGCCGTCTGCACACTGTCGCCGGCAGCTAAGGAAATCGGCTGGTTTGCGCTGGAAACAACCCCCTGCTGAAGTCCTTCGACCGAAAGCGAAATCTGCATCTGACTATGACTGCGGTTCGAGAGCATCAGCCGAAAATGATTGTGCACCAGACCGTCCGGGGCTATGGTGTAGAGCGTCATGCGGTCGGGCATAATCTGCACCAGCACTGGCTTGCGCAGAGAGACAACCAGCGCAAGTCCGGTGGCATAGACAGCGAGAAGCACAAGGATCGCCGCACGTTTTCCGTCGCGTAAGCCGAGCCTTCTGAACCATGATTCCCTGCCGCCAGTGCTGCGGAACTCGCCCCAGGCATAGCTGATCAACGTCTCTCGTCCCATCTTGCCGAGGATCCCCGAGCAGGCATCGATGCACTCTGCGCAGTGGGTGCATTCGAACTGATGGGAGGAGTTGCGGATGTCGATCTCCATCGGGCAGGCGCTGACACACTTGTTGCATTTGATGCATCGGCCTTCCGGGTCGTCGTAGCGCACAAGCAGCGTGTTTTTGTCGGCGAGCATGTTTTGCAGATAGCCGTATGGACAGATTCCGGTACAGAAGCGGGTGCGCAGGATGGCGAAGTCAACAAAGGTGACAAGCGCAATGGCCGCACAGACGATGCCGGCAGCGGTAGTCAGATCAAAGTGAATCAGCCGATTGAAGAGGTCGGCGGACGGGACAAAGTAGGCGACGAAGATGAAGGCAAAGAAGATCGAAGGTGGAATGCCGAGCAGATAGAAAACGGATTTTGAAATGCGCTTCTTTGCCGTTTCCGATGCAGACTTGAAGACTTTCTTCACCAGATTCTGGATGTCGCGCTCGCTCCTCAGTGAGGCTTCGCTGAAGATCATCTGCGGGCAAAGGTAGCCGCACCAGAAGCGGCCGTAGATCATGGCCGAGGCAGCGACCAGAATCCAGACGAACATCATGGCTAGAAATAGGATTGCGAATTCGCTGATCCGGAGTTCGACGCCGAAGAAGTAGAAGCGCTGGCTTACCAGATCAAAGCGCATCAGGTTTGTGAGCGGCAGAAGGGTAAAAATAAGGACGCAGATGATTTGAACGGCTTTGCGCACCCGGTGATAGTTCGATCCGGGTAGCACGATCCTATTCGCGTGAGGAGATGAGCTGGCAGACACGGCAAAACTCCGAAAATGATTACATTACATGTTCATCATGTGGTGCAGATGGTTGTGATTAATGGGGCCTGCTCCTGCCCCGCGGACGATTAAAAGAGTACCCATGACCAGAACCATGACGGCCGAGATCGGAGTTCCCCACCGCGCAACTTTGCGCGTAACAGCCGAGGCCCCGAGTCCGACCACAATGAGCGAGACGCTAGTGCCGATGCAGAAGGCGAACATAACCAGCGCGCCGCCAAGCGGAGTGGCCTCTCCAATAGCCTTCATCAGCGCGGCGTAGATCATGCCGCAGGGGAGAAAGCCCATCATCAGGCCGAGCGTGAATTTGGCTCCCGGAGATGTAGAAGAGATAAGTTTGCCGACTGGGCGAAGCAGGCGGGCTGGCATCGCGAAGCCGCTCCACGCCCTGAAGCCGGGGATGAAGCCAAGCATTGCGATACCGGTGAGGATCATGGCGCATCCTGCAACGATCGCAGTGATGTTTTCAATTCCCGCAAAGCTGCCCACCCAGCCCATGGCGCCGCCGGCCAAACCAGCCAAAGCGCCGAACAGGGTGTATGTGACAATGCGGCCTGCGTTGTAGGCCAGATGCAGTCCAAGAAGCGTCCTGCGACCGGAGGATGTGTTAGCGGCGACCGAATAGGTGAGCACAATAGGCCCGCACATCGACACACAGTGGAGACTGCTCATGAACCCAAAAGCGAGGGCGAGGGATAGATCGCCGGGAGTCATGATGGGACTCAGGCCGGGCCTCCTCCGTAGTTGAGCTTTGGATGATGGCCAGGCAGAGTGACGCACTCTCGCTGGTAGACGAAACGCTGCATGGTAATTGCATGAGACGGACAGCGCGCCGCACACATACCGCAACGGATGCAGGTGAGCTCGTCCTTGAGCATGACGCCGCCGAGTGCTTCGAGCTGATCCTTGTCGAGCTTGTCGACTTCGGTGGGGGGAATAGCAAGTTGTCCTGCGAGCCAGTCGCGGCCGTCGTCGGTCTTTACCAGGTCGATTACCGAGGTCAGTTTGATGAGATCTTCCGGGCATACATCGACGCAGCCGGTGCAGGCGACACAGATGCCGGTGTCGAAGATGGTATCGACGTTGCAACGCAGGCAGCGAGCGGCCTGAGAGCGAGCCTCTTCGGCCGGGAAGGTGTCTTCGATGACGACGAGCGAGCTGGCGCGCTCTTTGGCGGCTACCGTGGGCGGATGGATGCGCACCAGTTGGTCCCAGTTCTCGCGCATGGTGTAGGAGGCAGGCTCCCACGAGGACTTTACTGTTTCAATGGTGTGCGTTCCGCGCAGGAAGTCGTGCATGGAGCGGGCGGCGAGCTGCGCCGAGCGAATGGCGTGGATGAACAACTTCGGTCCGAGAGCGATGTCGCCGCAAGCGAAGACATCGGGGGCGGTAGTCTGAAAAGTCTCCGGATCGACCTTGATGAGTCCGCGATTGGACTCGATGCCGTCTTCAGGTTTGAGGAAGGCAAGATCCGAAGTCTGACCAATGGAGAAGATGACAGTGTCCGCTTCGATGACTTCGACGTTGTCTTCGTTGAAGACGGGGTTAAAGCGGCGATTGGCGTCGAATACCGAAGAGCACTCGACGACACGCAGGCCGGTGACCTTGCCGTCCTTGCCGACGATCTCTCGGGGACCGCGCGAATTGTAGAGCTTTAGACCTTCCTCGCTGCCTTCGACGACTTCGATCTCGTCGGCGGGCATCTCGTGGCGGCCTTCGAGACAGACAACTTTCACTTCGCGTTCGCCGCTCATGCGCATGGCTGAGCGGGCTACGTCGTAGGCCGTGGTTTCGCCGCGATGGATGTCTTCTGCCGAAGTGTCACTTTCTGCTGCATCGACCGGACGTACGGCTGAGCGAGCCACATCGTAGGCGACATTTCCACCGCCGATGACGATGATCTTGCGGCCGACGGGCAGAGGCTTGCCTTCGTTGAAGGCGCGCAGAAAATCCATGCCGTCGAAGACGCCATCGAGATCTGCGCCGGGCAGATCGAGCTTGCGGCCTTTTTGCAAGCCGATGCCGAGAAAGATGGATTTGAAGCCCTGCTCGCGCAGAGACGCGATGGTGAAGTCGCGACCGAGCTTCTGGTTGCACTTCAGTTCCACGCCGAGCGAGAGGATGGCGTCGATCTCGGACATCACGACTTCGCGGGGAAGACGGAAGACGGGCACGCCAACCGTGAGCATGCCGCCGGGCGAGGAGTAGGCTTCAAACACGGTAACTTTGTAGCCCAGCCAGGCCAGATCGTGGGCCACGGTCATGCCGGCCACGCCCGCGCCGACAACGGCTACGCGCTCGAAGTCGCCGCGGTTGGGGGGTAACATCTTCTGGTTTGCGCCCTTGAGGTAGTGAGAAGAGTCCCCAGTCTCAGGACCGAACTGGGTGGTCACGAACCGTTTGAGAGCGCGGATGGAAACCGGGGTGTCTAGATCGGCACGGCGGCAGTTGGTCTCGCAGGGCGCGCCACAGACTCTTCCGCAGATGGATGCGAAGGGGTTGGTAGCCCGCGCGATGCGATATGCTTCCTCGTCGCGACCTTCCGCAATGGCGGTCACATACCCGCACGCGTCGGTGTGCACAGGGCAGGCATCCTGGCACTTGACCATCTTCAACCAGTAGTCGACCCCGCCGATCTGCTCGAATTGCCCGTTTGCTTCCGCCATTTGCCGCCCCGGTTTCCTTCCTTAGTTACTCGTGCTTGTCCTTGCCCATGGTGAAGGCGATCAGAATCACTGCAAATATCGCGATCAGCCCGACCACGATATACATGAAGCTGTCGGCGGAGCCGGTGACGGCGTTAAAAGATTGCACAAGCGCGCCGCGTGATTCGTTGTGAATTTCGCCATTCATAAAGAGGAACATGTAGGCGAGAACAGCGATGATGATGATGGGATAGGCGAGCTTCAGGAAGCCAGGAGTCTTGCTTCCCTTCCGCTCGGTGATCCATCCGCCGGCGTACTCGTGCAGGTCCTGTTTTTCTGGTTCATTGCTCATTGTGATCTCCACGGCGCGATTGCGCCTCCAGTGACTTGGGATCCGGTTCGTTGTCATCCTGGAGCATCTGATACTTCGGCTCCTCGCTGTTCGCGCCCAGATAGCCGTCCTTGAGGGAGCGGAAGAAGAAGACAGCCGCTCCCCCAACGAGGATCACGAACAGAAGGTACGAGAAGTAGATGCTCTGCCATGTGTAGTCATGCATAGTGAAGCCTCACTTCTCGTAGTCGCCATCCGGACGCCAGTCTTTGGCGCGTCCGCGGGTTTGCAGGTATGCCACCAGGTCGTCGAGTTCCTGGGGATTGTTTGCGATCCATGGGAAAGGCGGCATGATGGATCCGGGCACCAGATCGCGCGGGTTATTGAAGTGCGCCTTGTGCCACTGCTTGTTGTACTTGCCGCCGACGCGGGCCAGATCGGGTCCGGTGCGCTTGGTGCCGAAGGTCTGACGCCAGTCGTTGACGAACTCATCCGGAGTGGAGACAGGGGCCTTGACGCCCTTCCAGCCAGAGCGAACCGTGTCGGCCTCGAGGGTGCGGACCTGCTGCGTGTGGCAGTACTTGCAGCCCTCACGGATATATATCGCGTAGCCGCGATTCTCCTGCTCGGTATAAGGCTTCAGTTCGCCGGTCATGCCCTTGCTCGGGTCGTGATTGACGAAGGCGGTGTTCCAGCTCTTGTCGAGCAGCGGCGGAGCGACCGTGGTCAGCAGGCCGCCGATAAAGAACAGGCCCAGAGCCGCCACGATAAACCAGGTTGCGTTGGAATCGGTTTTGCCCAGCATAATGTCTCCCTTCCCTTACGCCTGAGCGGCGGCGTGCCGCTTTGCTCCGACCACAGTGGCCAGAATGTTATAGAGGAACAGCACCATTCCGGAAAAGACCAATACACCTGAGAGCAGGCGCACAATCCAGACCGGCCGGAGCCAGACAACGGTGTCGATAAAGGGAATCGAGGGGTTATTCCAAAGCAGGCCCTGCCAGAAGCCGCCCAGCCACAGCGCGGTGAACATGCTCAGTCCGCCGATGAGGAAGAGCCAGAAGCTCCAGTTGGCCACTGCATCGGAGTGCAGCGAGGTCTTGAAGACGCGCGGAATGACATGGTAAACGCCGGCCATTGCAAAGAACGAGAACGCGCCGAGCACGGCCATGTGGGCGTGGCCGGGAATCCAGTCGGTCTTCGAAGTGATGGCGTTGACCGAACGAAGGCTTTGCATCGGTCCCTGGAAGCAGGTGAGCAGATAGAAGATGGTGCCGCTCATGAGGAACTTAAGCGAGACGTTATCGCTGAGCTGGTGCCACTCGCCCTTCATAGTGGCGATGAAGTTATAGACCACCGCCCAGACCGGAATCAGCAGCATGACCGAAAATACGATCGAGATGGTCTGAAGCCACTGTGAGATGGGCCCATGGATCATGTGATGCGCGCCCGTCCACACATAGACAAAGGCCAGCGACCAGAAGCCGATCATCGACAGCTTGTGGCTGTAGAGCGGGCTGTTGGAGGAGCGGGGGATGAAGTAATAGGCAATGGCGAGACCGATCGGAGTAAAGATCAGGCCCACTGCATTGTGCGTATACATCCACGTCAGGTTGGCCTGATTCACGCCGGTCACTCCGGGGAGCAGCGTGGCGAAGTTGCCGGTCAGGTAGACAAAGGCCGTCCACAGAATGGTGCCCATGATGTACCAGGTAGACACATACATCTGCTGGTACTTTCTTGTGGCGATGGTGCCGAAGATGTTGATGCCGAACATCACCCAGGCGATGACCACCAGCACCGAGACCCAGGTAGGCAGATCAGCGTACTCAAGGCCCTTTTGATAGCCACCAAGAAGCGTCACGACTGCACTGAGGATGATGACGTTCCAGAGAAACCAGGTTGCGACACCCAGCTTCTCGCTCCAGAGCTTGACGCCGCAGAGGCGGGGCACCAGAAAGAAGGCCAGACCCATGTCGGCTGCCAGCAGCCAGCCAAACAGAACGCCGTTGACGTGCACCGGGCGCATGCGGCCGTAAGTGAAGTACTGGACCGAACCCAGAAACTCCGGCCAGACGAACTTCGAAGCAATGACCAAAGCGAACATGCCGGCGACGACCATGTAACAGATCGCACCCACGATGAAGCACTTGGCGCTGGTATCGGTATGGACAACCGGCGCGCTCGCCGAGGCGGCCATATCAGTTGTTGATGCTGCCATTCGTTCCTCCCGTATTGCTTGCACTCGCCTGAGCCTTTGTGGCTGTGCCGGTGTTCAGGCTGCGGATGAAGTTGACGATGTCGCCAACCTCGTCTTGCGATAGACCGTAATCGATCCAGGAAGGCATCGGTGTGCCTTCGATGCCGTACAGGATGGACTCCATCAGACGCCGGTCGCCGACACTATTGATAAATGCCGAGTTCCTGAGGTTGCGCGGCCGTGGGGAGATATCGACCGAGTTGGGGCCCTTGCCGTCGGCCTTGCGGCCGTGGCATCCGATACAACGCTGCAAGAAGATCGCTTGTCCTCGCGCCGCCGAAGCGGGTGAGAAGGCGACCGGGTTGGTATCCGGCACCTTGCGCGGCTTGATCTCGTGGCGCTGCTGATGCGCAAAGTTCGTCGCGATGTAGTCGAAGACGCCCTTGATCTGATCGTCGTTGAGGACCTTGCCCCACGGCGGCATCGAGGTGCCGCCCACACCCTGACGGATCGAGGTCAGGAATCGGCTCTCTGGCTTGGAGATCAAGAATTCAGCGTTGGTCAGGTTTCGCGGCGCAGGATCGAGATAGATTGCGCTCGTCCCTTTTCCGTCGCCATTCTCACCGTGGCAGCGAGCGCAGAGGGTCTTGAAGGTCTCAGCCGGCGTCATCGCCGGAGGCTGCGTCGTGCGGGTCAGCAGGAACGCCGACATATCGTTGAAGTCTGCATCAGGCAATCCGAATGCCGGCATATTCGAGTCCGGAATGCGCGATTTGGGATCGCGGAAGTGCGCCATGAGCCAGTCGTGATCGCGGATCAGTCCCTCGTAGCTGAGGTCGGGCGAGATGCCGCCGTCCTGATCGCTGAGCTTGTGGCAGCTTATGCAGGCATAGCCGTGCAGTAGCTGTTCGCCGCGGGCCGCGGGAGTAGATGCAGCCTTGAACTGCGCATCAACCTCGGCCACACTGAGCGGAACCGGCGGCGTAGTCGAGACGTCCATCTTGTAGCGATCAGTAGGCGCCTCGGCGTTAGTCTTGCCGCGCAGGCTCTTGAGGAAGATCGTCAAAGCCTTTAGCTCGTCGTTCGAAAGCTTGAACTGCGGCATGATCGAAGTCGGAGTAAAGTCGCGGGGATTGACGGTGTGCGCCCAAAGGAAATCTACCTTGCGCAGTGTGCCCTCGGCGGTCAGTTCCGCGCCAAGCGAACCACTCGACAGGCCTTCGATCTTGTGACAGCCAAAACAGCCCTTGCTGAAGTAGAGATCCCTGCCCCGGTTGACCCAGGCCGCGCCGGTGAAGTTCTTGTCGGTGTGGCACTGCACGCAGTTGGCCTCGATGAAGTCCTTGTCACGTAGGTGCTTTGAGGCATTCTTGTCCCAGTCCGCCTGCACAACGTAGCCCAGCAAGGGCTCGGGCCACTCGCTCGCCACTCCATGCGCGTCTTCTGTATCAAGTCCTCGGCCCTGGCCATCGTGGCAGGCAGTGCAGCCAAAGTCGGTGAACTTGTGGCGGCGCTCCCAGCGACCGTTCTTGAAGACATCGCCCATCGCCGATGAATACGGATGAGCGCGCAGAGGCTCCTTGCCGGCGGCGAATTTGGGGTCGTCGGCCGCAATGTGGCAACTCTCGCAGCGGTCAACGCGCTGAGTGCCAAATGCAGTCACAATCGTCTGTTCGATGCGCGGCTGGCGCGCCTCAAGTGCCGCTCTCTCAGCCGGAGTCTTGACCTGCACCAGCGCCTGCTTGAAATAGGACTTCTGCGTGCTCTGCCAGTCGCTCTGGAAGTTCTTATAGACAACAGCTCCCGAGCCCGCCAGCAATACAACGCTCACCACGGCCAATGCTGCTCGCATATCCCTCTAGCTCCTCAGAACGGGTTCACGAACTCCCAGTTCGCGCCGCGGAAGAAAGTACCAATCACAATCAAGATGATGTTGATGACCACAAAGGTCAGGAAGACGGAGTTGGCCAGGAAACGTTCGCGCGCAAACCAGCGACCGATGCCCTTTTTGCTGCGATCGAAGTAGGGCAGCAGCACCAGCAGCAGCAGTTCGATGGCCGGAACGCCCACACCACCCCAGAAGGCCGAGTAGCTGACCTGCTCCTGAAGCCCGAG
Organism: uncultured Acidobacteriaceae bacterium; assembly: GCA_903842065.1. Lineage (GTDB taxonomy): Bacteria > Acidobacteriota > Terriglobia > Terriglobales > Acidobacteriaceae > Telmatobacter. Next base: position 92,250 of record CAIMKZ010000033.1, read on the forward strand.
GAAGTACCAGGGCGCCTTGGCAGGGTTAGGCGGATGCATCACGTTGACCGGGTGCTCAAGCGGCGCGTTGAAGTAGAACGAGACCACCAGGATGCCCACAATGGTGAGCACGAGCACGAACAGCTCGGCGATGAGCAGACTGGGCCAGCTATAGACTGTGTCCTCTTCGAGCTTGCCGACCTTCACAAACGGTCCGCGCACCAAGCCCTGAATGGCGAAGCGACGCGCTGGAGAAGCCGTCGTGACGACCGTAGTCGTAACCGGAACCGCGGTGGTGGCCGCTTCAGCGCCGGTGACAACCTGCGCCGTCTGCTTCTTCTCTTCTTCGGGCTTGGCCAGGCCGCCGTCCTTGCGGATGCGCCAGAAGTGTACAGCGACAAAGAGCGTCAACACCAGCGGCAACACAACCACGTGCAGGACGTAGAAGCGCAGCAGCGCCTCCTGACCCACCGTAACGTCGCCGAGCAGGATGAACTTGAGCGCCTTGCCGATGAACGGCGCATAGCCTGCGATCGAAGTGCCGACGGTAATCGCCCAGAAGGCGAGCTGATCCCACGGAAGCAGGTAGCCGGTGAAGCTCGAAAACAGCGTGAGCAGGAACAGCACCACGCCGACCAGCCAATTGAACTCGCGCGGCTGCTTGTAAGCGCCGGTGAAGAACACCCTGCACATGTGCAGGAAGACCACCGCCACCATGGCATGAGCGGCCCAGCGATGCATGTTGCGCAGAATGACGCCAAAGGCCACCGAGCTGCGCAGATCGAGCATGCGGTTATAGGCCATCTCGGTCGAAGGCACGTAATAGAACATCAGCAGAATGCCTGTGACCGTAAGAATCCCAAACAGGAACAGGCTGATGAGCCCCAGGCCCATGGTGTAACTGGGCTTGAGAGCCCGCTTGCTCACTCGGACCGGTTGAATGTGCAGGAACAGGTTTGTGAAGCTGGTGGCAGCGCGGCCGCGATCTGACGAAGGCAGCGGATTGCGGAAGATGGACCGGACAACATTCTTGGGCAGGTCCACCACCGACTTGACGACAGAGGGCTTTTTTTCAGTCGTTGTGCTCATACGTTCAGATAGGTTCCCATCTGGACTTCGTTGTCCTTGTCGACCTCGAGCTCGCCGCTCGGGGTAAGCGAAACACTGTACCAGGCCAGAGCCTTGGGCGCCGGTCCGCCGGTTACATTGCCGTCCACGTCGTACTGCGAGCCGTGGCAGGGGCACAGAAAACCCGTCGCAGAGGGCGCTACGATGCAGCCCAGGTGCGTGCACGTGGTCGAGATTGCCGCCATGCGCTCACCGTCGCGAACGATGCAGATGCGCTTGGTGTCAATGGCCAGCCGCGAACCGGCTGGAAAATCGTCTGGCTTGCCGATGAGAAAACGGTTGGGCTGCCCAAAGGTGACCCGCGGCTTCATGAAGAAAAAAGTGGCGACGAGTCCGGCCAGCGCCGAACCAACTACTCCGGCCCCGCTCAACCAGGCCAGAAAATCCCTACGGGGCATCTTGTTAGCTTCACACTCCGCTGTTTTGCTTCCCGCTTCCATTCCCTGCTCCCTCTTTATTCTGTTTCTGCTCCCTGTCAGAGCCGGGCTTGCCGGGCTCATCGGGATCCGACCAGAAAACCTGATATTTCACGTTTTCAAAACTCTTGAACTGGTGGCTCCGGACGGCCCATATAAAGATAAGCAGAGCCCCCCCGCCCATCAACAGGCTCGCCACTATGGCAATCCACGTCAGTCCCATTCAATTCACCGCCGGGTGCAACACCGACCCCGCACCAGCCATAAGCATAACCGTGCCGCATCAGCTGGCTAAAACCTTAACAAATTCAATTACTTCCATCAACTTATTGAAGCACAGCGGATGATAGCCCAGTTGCCCCACAGTCAGAGAGTATTGATTTGGATAAGATTCGTCCAGATTTATTCAAACTCGCTTACATTAGGGGGGCTGTAGAACATGGGTCTGTGACGGCAAACACACGGAATTGTGGCCTGTGAAAATGTCTGCAAATACCCTCACTCTCTATTCGCTACCCACAAGTTCGCAGGATCGGGGATACTACCTGTTGTGCGGAGATCCCTGCGTCTTGCTTTTGTCTATACCGCTCTGAGCGCGGTCTTGTCGAGTCTTTTACTGCCCCTCCCCGCGGAAGACTGGAAGGCCATAGTGGATGCTGCCGGGCGGGAGGCACCCCAATCCCGGATTCTGGTTCTGGACAGAGGTACAGGTCAAGTTCTCGCCTCCCGAGGTCTTGCCGCAGCTTCTCGCACCCTTGCCTCTCCCGGATCTACGTTGAAGCCCCTGGCCCTTTATTCCCTTGTACAGTCCGGGCAGTGGGACCCTGCGCGCAGGATCGCCTGCAAACGCAGCCTTCAAATCGGTAATCACAATATGGCCTGCACACACCCTGATGACGCTCCCTTCAACGCCCGTGAGGCTCTGACCTGGTCCTGCAATAGCTACTTCGCCGAGGTTGCGCTGGCTCTGCGGCCCGGCGATCTGGGCCGGATGCTCGCAAAAACCAATCTGCTCGCTTCCACAGGGCTTGCGCCCCGCGAGTCCACGGCCGAGTTTCGTGAGCCGAGGGACTCCGCCCAAAAGCAGTTGGCTCTGCTCGGTGTAGATGGGATACGCGTGACGCCGCTTGAGCTTGCCGCTGCATACCGGTGGCTGGCCCAACAGTTGGCCTCACATCCCAATTCCAAAGCTGCATCCGTTGTTGCAGCTGGGCTTGAAGACTCCGCGAGCTTTGGCATGGCTGGGCAGGCTGGTCTGGGCGGCGACTCGGTTGCAGGCAAGACAGGTACAGCGCCCGACCCAGTATCAGGGCGGACAAACGGCTGGTTTGCCGGATGGGCTCCCGCAGTCGATCCCAAAGTTATCGTCGTGGTATTCGTGCCGGGCGGCCGAGGCACAGATGCAGCACACTTAGCCGGCGAATTTCTCAGGCACTCACCTTTGGAGAAGCGATGAGCGGAAAAACGAGAATCCGCCTCGTCTCAGCCGCGCTGGTTGCGCTTGCGGTGCTCCTTCCATGCCTTCGCAGGATGCCTCTCGAAGCAAGCGCAACCCCCGCTCCACCGCGCACAACCCTTCGCATAGGTCTGTGGACATTGTGGCATGACCGCAATGTCACAATGTCGGCCGCAATCGCAGGCGGCAGCATCACGGTGCGGACCTGTGTGCAGTGCGCTTCCCTCACCCTGACCCAACCTGTTCGAATCTCCGCCGGAGCAACAGGACTTGTTCTGACAAACGCGGGCAAGACTGGTCCCGCCGCTGAGATCTCCGTCTCCGGTCCGGTGCGGTTGAGCGCGCACGGAGAGGCACTCACGATCGAGAATCCGCTCACCATACGATATCGCGCGGGCGTTTTGTCGATGGCAGTGACGCTGCCTATCGAGCGCTACATCGAGCGCGTTGTAGAGAGTGAGAGCTCGGCCGCCGACAGCGCGGAGTCGCTCAAAGCGCTGGCCGTGGTGGTTCGGTCATTCGCGCTGCATGAAGCACATGGGCACCCGGACTACGATCTGTGCGACTCGACTCACTGCCAGCTTCTTCGCTGGGCAGGAAACAGCGAACGCAGGCCTGCCGCACACGCTGCAACACTGGCTACGGCCAGCGAAACGCTGTGGTTCCGGGGCACGCGCGCCGAAGCCTACTTCGGTAAAGACTGCGGCGGACGCTCGGCCGCGGTCGAGGAGATCTGGCCTCGCGCAAAGGCCCGCTCCTATCTCAGCTCGCAACCCGACCGCTACTGTTCCGTCCAGGGCGCGCGGGAATGGGTAACTGTGGCTTCTCATGCGGAGCTCACCGCCGCCCTGGCATTTCGCGGAATCGTAAAGCCGGGATGGCAGACTCTTGCAGTCGCGCGGCGCGGCTCTTCCGGACACGTGCTCTCCCTGCGCTTCGATACGACCGAAATCTCCGCTGAGGACTTTCGTATCGCGGTCGGCGAGTCGCTGGGTTGGAACCGAATTCCGAGCACTTGGTTTGAGCTAAGCAGAGCCGAGGACGGTTTTCACTTCCACGGTCGCGGCTGGGGCCACGGTGTAGGCCTGTGCCAGAAGGGCGCTGCTGCGATGGCTTCGCAAGGCCGTGAGGAGAGCGAGATTCTTGCCCAGTACTTCCCCAGCGCGACTGTAGCCGATGAATCGTCAGGCCGCGCATGGCAGCAGTTCAAGAGCAATGGGTTTCTGGTTGAGAGCCTCGCAAGCTCCGACACGGCATTTATTCGCCAGATCGAACAAGCACGCGCCGAAGCAGCTGCCCGCTCGGGGCTGAGCTCGACGGCGGCGTTTGTAGTGCGCGCGTTTCCTTCGACCGAGCAGTTCCGCTCGTCAACACTTGCGCCGGGATGGACCGCGGCCTTCACCGAGGGCAACTGGATCGCCACACAGCCACTTTCTGTTCTGTCCGCAAGGCATCTGCTCGTAGACACCCTACGCCACGAGTTTCTTCACGCACTGGTAGAGCAAGCCTCGGGCAAGGAGGCTCCGCTATGGCTCCGCGAAGGACTTGTGGAAGCATGGAGCGACCCGGAACGCCTGCCCAGGCAGCCCTCACTCGCGCTCAACTCCGTAGATACCGTGCTGGCACACGCCGCAAGCGAAGCCGAGTCAACGGCGGCGCATCGTGCTGCCGGAGCATACGCAAACCAACTGATCACGCGCTACGGACGCACGCAGGTGCTTCAGTGGCTACGCTCAGGCGTCCCCGCCGGTGTTGTCTCCAGTCTCGGTCGGTAAGTTGCTCGAATAGACATACCGATCGAACATCAGAGCCGCCCAGCCAAACAGCAGCACCCAGCCGCCGATTTCGAACAGAGCGTGCAGGCTTCTGAAAAGGAACTCGCGCACGGGTGAAATCAGCACATCGTCGTTCCAGAAGACTGCGTAGAACAGAGCCGGAACAAGGCAACTCAGCGTTCCCGCAGCCGCGGCTCCGAGCCACCAGCGCCAGTTGGCAAGAAGTAGCGCGACCCTCTTCCAGGGAATGCGGAAACAGGTTTGAGCCGTTACCACAGCCCACGGAGCAATAACGGCAGGAATCGCGATCCACTGGAGAATCCACTTCAGTACAGGACTCTTCAGCAGCTCCGCAATTACCTCCAATGCGCCGCCTACAATGATCCATACCAGCACAGAGAGCGCGGCCTTCAGCCAGTTCGATTTGTTATCGCCACGCGTCACCATCGTACGCGCGGCAAAGACCAGTGCGGCAAATACCCCAAGCAGAGCGGCGATGCGGATCGGCCTCGTCGAGTAATTCACGATGGCCTGTTGCAGCGCCGAGCCGCGGTGCAAGTGCTCGTAGACGACGTCCGCCGCAACTCCGACGAGCGTAGCGCCACAAAGCCATGCCATCCACCTGCGTGCAAGCTTCAAACGCTGCCACAGCTCCCGATCCCACGCGCCTTCGGCTCCGTCGATCTGCTGCCTGAGCAAGATTGCAGACCAGACCAGCAATGCTACCCAACCCAATACGACGAGCAGATAGCTGCCGACCATCTCAAAGGACACCGCCCACTTTTGATGCGAAACAGTACCATGGGGCGCGTTCGCTATGAAGTGGCCGGGCAGTAAGACAGAGAGCAAGGCCACAGCCACCGGCACCGGCCACCAGCGCCAGTCGAGCAGCATCCGCCACACCTTGCGCCACGGCATACGCCAGCCCCACTGAGCTGACGCGATCACGTGCGGCACGATCTTGGCCGGCAGCACGATCCAGCGACATACCCAAACGAGAATCAGAAGCCAGTTCGAAATGTGCTCGTAAGTGAGCAGCTTGGCCCTCAGACGCGCCGGCGACTGCGAGTTCAGATAGCCTGCCCACTCGGGAACCATGCTCTCGACCCAGTTCAGCACCTGCCACGCGATCCACCATACGACTGCCCAGGCAAGCAGAGTGAGCGCGCCTGCCCAGAGCCTCGCCCGGCCCTCGTCGTCGCCGAAGAGCCTGCGCATGGTTCCGGCTTCGAGCACAAGAAATCCGGCAGCGAGCAGCAACGGAATCACAAGCGAGAGCAGCACCTGCCAGACGTGCTTGTCAGGCAGACGGGTCCACGCAACTCCAGCCAGTATCAACAGCAGAGTGGCCCAGAACTGCGCGGCAATCCAGCCAAGGCTCGTTCGCAGGCTGCGAATCAGATCGTTCCAGAGTTTCATGGCTGCACCTCCAGCATGGCGGGATCGGTGGTGGTCTGTACGTTCATCTGGTACATGGGCTCGGCCGAAGCCGGGCTGATGGCAAACTTGCCTGGGTTATCGACCTTGAGCAGGTAGACGTAAGTACTGCGCGGTCCAAAGTCGGTGTTAAAGAACGCGGCCCGATCATCGTGATACTCTCTGCGCGTAAACCACTCGCTCCACCAGTCGGGCTTGCTGTTCAGCTTGTAGAGGCCCGGCTCGTTGACAAACTCCGTGCCTGCCGGAATCGGGTCCTCGGCCATCAGATACTTCCACTTGCTTCCGTTGAGCGCCAGACGCACAACGACGATATCGCCGATGTGCACCGGGCCTTTGAGTGGAACCAGATCGTAAGTAATCGGGTCGGTGGGCTTGTCTTGACGCTTCTGGAGCAGGAAGTAGTCGCGCGTGATGTTGAGCGCGAGTTTGCCCTGCTGAAAGAGCGCCTTGTCGGCCGAGTACCAACTCGACTCCGCTGTCCAGTATGTAATGCCGTTGCCGGACTTGCGCACAGTCACCTGCCCGCCTGCGCCGGTCTGCGCCGCTGGAACCGCGATCTTCCACGGCTGCGCGAAGCCGTCGCCCGCCGCAAAGTGCCGCTTGCCGACGCTCGCGCCGTTCACCATTACTTCAACATCGGAGTCGTTGGCCAGTTCCCCGCTCAGCATCAGATAGTCGGTCAGGCCGGCGATCACCATCGCCGTCTGTTTGGTCGAGAACCAGTAGTCTCCGCTGCGATGTCCGGCCAGCCAGCGCGCCGCCTTGGGCAGCAGAGCGCTCGACTTGTCCTCGGCCACCAGAAGCTTCAGCACCATCGCCGTGGTCTCCGGCGAGGTGTCGCCCCAGTCGTCGAGCAGTTCGTCGTACTTCGACTCCCAGTGGGCGTCGATGTCCGTTACCTTCGCTTTCTTCTCAAGCAGATCGGCGGCCTCGTGCGCGCGGCTGTCCTTGGCGGCGTTGAGAGCAAGGCCAAGCAGCGCAAGGCCCTCGTCGCTCAGCTTGGCGCGATCGCTCCATGCCTTGTCGAGTGCGCCGGCCGGCACGTTGCCAGTTGTGGCCAGCGCGTTGACCACATAGGCGCGCATATCGGGAATCATCTCTGGATGCTGCGCCAAAACCTGCGCAAGCCATACACGCCCTTTGTTCGCTCGATCGTTATCGACGGAGTAGTTCGCGCGCTTGGCCTCGCCGAAGCCGCTGACAACGTACGCAGTCATAAAGACGCGGCTTGGATCGTCAGGCCACCAGCCCCAGCCTCCATCGTCGTGCTGGTAGCTATAGAGCCGTTCGAGACCGGCGTTCACCATCGCATCAAGAGACTTCCTGTCGATAGGCGACTTGACGCGCAGCTTATCCACAGCCTGGGCGACGATCAGGTCGGGCAGGAAGCTCGACATGGTCTGCTCAGTGCAGCCCCACGGATAGCCGGTAAGGTAGTCGAGCGCAGAAAAGACCGTACCCGCCACCGAGGGCGCAACGGTAATTGTGAGCCCTCGCGAACCGGCGTCGGAAGCGGCCGGATAGTAGTAACTCCACTGGTTCTGCCCTGCTCCTGAGAAGACAACACCTATTCCCGAGGCACGCTGCTTTACGCCATAGGGCAGCACAGGCAGCGTCATCTCCAGCGCGTCGGACTCTTCGTTGGTCAGCGCCTTGGCGGTCAACACAGCATTGCCGGTAGCGCGAGCCTTCACACGCCAGTCCACATAGCTCTCGCCGCGTGCTGGCACATTGATCTTCTGTGTCTGGCCATTCATCAGATCGACGCCCGAAATATCGAGCGCGAAGGTTACGTCCTTGGCCGTCGTCAGATAGTTGTGAGCGATGACGCGCAGAACGGTCTCGTCGCCTTGCCGGAAGAAGCGCGGCGCGGCGAGCCGCACGATAAGGTTCTTGCGAACCAGCACTCGCGTCACAACAGAGCCGCCCTTGCCGTCGTCCGTCATGGCGCGAATCGTCGTGCGCCACGTGGTAAGCGCGTCGGGGAAGTTGAACTCAACACGTGCGTGGCCGTCGGCTCCTGTACGGACATTAGGGTTCCAGTAGGCCGTATCGGGAAATGCCTTACGTACTTTGGGCACCACCAGATCGGAACCCGGCTTCACCTGCGCTAGGCGCGGATGATAGAGACCGGTGGAGGCCAGCTGCGGACTCTTCGTTCCCGCCTCGCCAAAGAAGTAGAACTCGAACGATGTCTGCGGCTCGATGTAAACGTAGCGCTTCGGATAGAAGGTAGCGACGACGTCGCCGGTCTCATCGGGCCGTACCTTGTAGAGAGCCTCGTCCACCACGCCAAAGCTCAGATCGGCCTGAACCGGGTTGCCTGTGGAATCAACTGCCTGTACATCGTAGCTCGCCTTCTCTCCAGGCAGGTACTGCTGTTTGCTCGGCGTAGCCGTTATCGTTAGTGTCTGCGCCACTGGCGGAACGCTCAGGCTCTTCTGTGCCGTAATGATCTGGTTGTCGTGCACGATCACAACGCCGACCACTACGTTTGGCTGCGACTGCGCGGTGATGGGCACGTCGAAGGCAAAGCTCGCTCCAGTGGCGTGCAACAGTTGGCGCGACTGCACCGCGTTGCCCTCGACCGTAACCACAGCCCATGCATCACTGAGGCCAGTTACGAGCAGCAGATGCGCCACATCTCCAACCTTGTAGCTCTTCTTGTCGGCAACTATCTGCGCCTGCTTGTTAGGCTGGTACCAACTGCCCGCGCCGTTCCAGATCCAAACCCAGGTTTTGCCTTCTACCGTGCGTTTTTCCGGTGTCTGTGCGCTTGCCACAACCTCAAAGTCGCCACTGCCGGAGATGGGCAGATCGACCAGCACTGAACCGTCTGCGCCCGTGGATACGTTCAGCGAGGCTGTCTCACTCACGTTGCGCTGGTGAGTCACCGAATCCCACCGAACTGAATTCACAACCACATGAACCGGCGTCTTTACCGGATTGGCATCGTAGTCCTGCGCAGAGATTTTGACGCGCACCGGCTGCCCAGTCTGGAAGACATAGCTGGTAGGCTCGGCGATCACGCGGAAGGAGCCGTAGGTCGCAAGCACCGTCGAGTGGCCCGCAACTTCGCGGTTAGCCGCATCCGTCACACGGGCCTCAATGCGGAAGTCCTGATCGCTCTTCTTATCGTCGAGCCGCGTGGGCAGAGTTACAGTCAGACGGCCGTCGGCATCCAACACTCCCGTCTGCTCCTGCTGCTCAGACTGGTCCCAGCTGTCGTAGTAGTCGCCGCCTTCGCCGCCCTCGGCATCGGAGTCTTCATCGTCCTGGCTCTGATCCCACCAGTAGTGCGGCGAAGTGTGCACAACGTACGTTACCTTCGCTCCAGAAACCGGTTCGCCGAAGAAGTACTTAGCCTCAATCGTCGCCTGAATTGCACTGCCTTGAAGAACGCGCTGTGCCGATGTCTTCACCGTAACCTGATACTCGGGCTTCTTGTACTCCTCGACGTAGAAACTGCCGCTGCCGTCTACGCCATCGATGCGGATCCAGTAGTACCCGAGATCGGTGTCACTATCGAGGTTGATGTCGGCCGCAATGGTTCCATGCGCGGAGACGGGTAGGCCTTTGTTGAATAATTCCTTGCCGTTCGGCCCCGAGACTGTAACCTGAACAGGCTTCTGCTGCGGCAATACGAGCGTGTCGTTCTGCTCTGCGCGGATAACTGCCTTCAGATGCACGGTGTGTCCGGGCCGGTAGACTGGCCTGTCCGTATAGATGTATCCGCGCTGGTTCTGCTCGCTCTGCTGGCCAAAGCCATATCCCCACGGCGCCATAATCGCCGTGTCCGATCCGTGCCGGGCCAGAATCCACAGGTTCTCCGGCTCCCCGCCCGAATTCTCCCCCCGGACGAGTGTTGCAAAACCATTGCTGTCGGACTGACTAGTGGATTGCTGCTTTCCGTCGCTCCACATGGCCACGTCGGCCTTCTCAACCGGCGCGCCGGTCTTGCGATCGGCCACATAAAGCTGGGCTACGCCGTTCTGTGTGCGTTCGACCAGCGCGATCCGCGTCACCACCGCCACCGTATAGGCCTTGTAGGTTCCGTCGGTGGCCTCTACCAGATATACGCCAGAGTCGAGATTTTCTATCGGCAGCCGCTGTGTCTCGCTCACAATGACCGGCGGCACCTCAAGCTTCCAGCGGGCCACCAGCTGACTCTCGTTGAGCAGCGGAATCTGTGCGAACTGCGATGCTCCCACTACGCTGCTGCGCTTGCCGATCTTGCCCTGCTGCTCGCGCAAGCTGTCGCGGACCTCGTCGGTAAACTGGCCCCGGAAAAACCGCCGCACCAGGTACCACAGATGCGCCTTGAAGTCATGCAACTTCTCGACGAACGTGCGCTCGTCGATCTGCTCAGCTGGCGAGTAGTCGCGGCGTCCGAAGCTGTGCAGGTCCTTCAGGCCCGCGAAGAACTTCTCCGCATCGCGCACCTTGTAGACGCGAAACTCGAGTTCCTTCACATTTCTCGACATCAGCTCGATCTGTACGTTTTCGCCGGGCGCGAAGGTACGCGAGGTGGAGAGCGAGAACGAGCGCGGCTCATCCTTATCCGCGGCCGCGGCCGGCAAAGCCGCGAGCAGTATCGCAGCAACAAGCACCGGCATCATGAGAGAGACTTTCGAGAGCTTCATAGGGCTCCTCGCAGAATATTCCAGCGATATACACCAAGAAAGTTTGAATTCGAAGCGACGGGCCGCCACTCCGGCTGCGGGTGGTCGATGAGTTCGGAGACAAGTACGCGGCGCATCTCGCCCGGCCTGCCGTGATCCGGTCCGGTGTCGTACACCACCTCGGCCTGCGCGCCGCCGCGAACCACAATCATCGAATGCCATGGGGAGGCGTGGCCAATCTGGCGATAGAAGAGCAGATCACCGGGCAGAGCCTGGCGCGCATCGCGACCGATACGGTAGCTGTTCCGTTCAACCAGGGTTTTGGCGTCGGCGAACTCGGCGAAAGCGCCGTTGGCAGCGTCACCGGGCTCGAAGGCTCCCGGGCGCACGCGGAAGAGCCCGACGCCAAGTGGTGTGCGCGGATAGCCCCACGCGCGAATCTCTCCAGGCGACGCTGCAACTTCGATCCCCGAATCCTTGAGCCACGCTGCGTCGTGACGCTTCAAAGCCTCGCGGTAAGCAAAGCGCAGCAGGCTGGCGCAGTCGACGATTTCAGTTGGAAGCTTTTCCGCCGGCACCCCGGCTTCAAAGACAGCAATCGAGACGAACCAGCGCCGGAAGGCAGCCTGATCGGCCGGATCGGTGAGTCTCAGAAAGTCCGGCGTTCCGTCGCCGAAGCTATCGCTCCAGCCTGCGCCTATGGACTGAACGGCAGCACCGCCACGCGCAGTGGCTACGGAATTCCGATGGAACCATCTGCTACGAAGCTCGAAGGCGGCCTCGCAGGCAGAAAATGCCAACACGACAGCGAATGCAACCATCCACGCCGCTCTCCGGCGTCGCGCAGTTGTGTGCTCGTCGATCTTTTCCAGAGTGGCGTACACGGTAGAGGCAGGCAAAATACTGCCCCCTATCCTACGCTACTTTCCTGATTCCGGCATGAGGAGATTCAAAGAAGTTGCGGATCGTCAAGCTACCGTCTGCCAGGCGGATGGCTTACCGCCAGTTACCTTGGCCATCTGCTGCTTCTTCAGGGCTATCTCGCTCTCTCCGTCCGGATATTGTCCAGCAATTAAGCGAATCTCCTTCTCGATCGCACGGAAGGCATCGAAGACATCCGGATCGAAGTGTGTGCCCCGAACCTCAAGCATGATCTTCATCGCATCGGAGTGCGAAACCGGCTGTTTGTAGACCTTGCGCGAAACCAGCGCGTCGTACACATCGGCCACAGCCATCAGCCTGGCTGAGAGCGGAATCGCCGCGCCGCGCAGTCCGTGCGGATAACCCGTACCATTCCATTTTTCATGGTGGCTGAGCGCGATCTCCCTAGCCGTCTTCAGTAAACCCAACTCCACACCCAGCCCGGCCTCGGCGTGCGCAATGGCGTCCGCTCCTACCGTGGTGTGCGTCTTCATTGCCTCAAACTCGTCGTCGGTGAGCTTGCCCGGTTTGAGCAATATCTCGTGCGGAATCACTACCTTGCCGATGTCGTGAAGTGGGGCCGCTTTGAACATCGTTTGAATCGACGCGGGCGTCAGAACTGCCTCGTACCGCCGGTTCTCGCGCAGCTTCTCGGCGATGGCCTTCACATAGTGCTGGGTACGAAGGATGTGGTTGCCCGTCTCCTGGTCCCGGCTCTCGGCCAGCGAGATCACCACGCGTATAGCCGCATCCTGAACGGCACAGATCTCCGTGGTGCGCTTTAGTACCTCGTACTCGATCGACGCTTCTTTTTCCCTTACGGAATCCCCGGCCGCCTTGAGCGCCAGCAGATTCTTCACCCGCGCCAGCAATACCAACGGACTGATCGGCTTCTAGATATAGTCAACGGCGTCCATCTCCATAACCTGCTCGGCATCGATCGACTGCCTGGAGCACAGAAACAGAACCGGAATGCTCTCCGCCCCCCGCATCGGAACGGAGTCGGCGACACACCTCATAGCCGTCCATCTTCGGCATCCGGGTGTCGAGCACCACCAGATCCGGCCTGCTTGTCGAGACGATCTTCAGCGCCAGTTCGCCGCAATTGGAAACTGTTACCGTATACGACTCGGCTAGGTTGTATCGATATATAGGGGTGGACGGCGTTGCGAGGGAAAATTGGCTCAAGCTAGGCGGAGTCCGAAGGCTTTGGTGGCTCCAAGGTCGAGGACGACAACGACGCATGAGCCAATTTTCCCCGCAACCGGAAGGGCCGGGGCCGATTTTGCCGATCTCCGCGTCGCTCCTCGCTCGGAGACAACCAGTATCCGTCGTTCGTCGCTCCTCGATCTCGACGAAAATCGGCTCCCGGCGCCGCCATCCCTATATGGCGATACAACCTAGGCAACTCCGAGATCAGCTTCAAACTGTTAGCTGAGTCATCGACAACAAGGACCGAAGGCCGTCGCCGATCTTCCATCGACTCCATAGCAGGCTCCAATAATGGATTCCGTACCCTCTCGATGCCGGCAGGTACAAATATCCAGACGAGGGCTGAGAGGCGTTTGGAAGCTGCCCCTACCATGGGAGTATCGGCTGGTTATGTTCGATCTTCAGGCGGTAATATCTCTGGGGCGGAAACAGTGTCCTCCACCGGCGCGGGCTTAGGCTCTGGTTCAGGCACGTTCGATGCGCTTTTGCGAACGGGAGCGGACTTCCCGGAAGCCGGCTCTTCGTGCATCTCCTCGACCACATAGCTCACCCGGTGCCTGCGGAGTGGCTGTTCACGGGGCGGAGCAGACTTCTTGGAGCGGAACAGTATCCGGTCTACACCCAGAACTCCCATGGCCATTACGCCAACGGCCATTATGACCAGAAGCGTCTCGCCCGGACTCCAGCCCAGCCCAAGTCCTGTCATGGCCCCTCCAAAAAACGAAGTTCGCAGCTATTACTAAGGTTGCGATCATAACACCGAACCGAAGGAAAGCGCACTCAAATTGCTATGGGTGGCCGGCCCGGAAAAATGGGACTCGAATCTGGTACCCACAGCAACCACAGTCCGTTCCGATGCGGTGCCTCACTGCCCAGCGGGCACTGACATTGTCCGAAGCATTGATATTCACGCAAAGGTGAACGCACGTTTAATATCCTTCCTTGACTCACGCTAGGATTGCAAATCCGCACAGACTTGCGCCGCAAGATCCTGATTTCCGGAGCCTCTTGGGGCGGCTCTCTGTGCCCAAGTCCCATGATTGGCAGAAACGTCAAATTCGATACGCGACCGAATCGAGATTTCCATTCATCAGATCAGCCAATTCCCTGCCGACGCATCGCGCAATCTGTCCTCGCCAATCACGCTGGTCCGCGCATCCGCCGGATACTCACCTCATATATGACTTCATCAATGTCTACTCATCCACTCGCGGCTGCCTGGCGCGTGGCCTAGTTTAGCGGCTTGTAATTCCGTGCAATTTCCATCCATTAGTTTGCATGGAAGGCTGCATGTTCAGCAGCAGAAGATGGCCTGAACCCGTAGTGACGCCACTGATCAGGATCATGCGCACTCCCGTATCCATGGACGTTGACAGCAAATTCGGATAAGCGTAGTATTCGCTCACATTTAAGGAGCTAATTCATCTCGTGTCCAATGTGAGCTGTCCGGGCATCAGTGCATTTGGATGCTCCGCATGTGTATGCGTCGATATCTGTCGTCTCTTGTTGATGCTGAGTGCTGTCTCGTTACTGACTGCTCCAGTGACGCAGGGAATCTGGCTTTGGGATCGAGTACTGTCGGGTGGCCAGGACTTTGAGTTTGGCATACTCATGGTCCTATTGACCCTGTGCCTGGTTTTCCTGCTGGCCGGGAATGGGAAACAGCGTGTTGAGCTGTCTTTTAGTATTGGCTGGTTAATCGCGATTCTTTCGGGCGACCGCGCATCTCTCAAATCCAGGCGCGGTGAGCCAATCTCGCCTTACCTAGAGCTAAATTCACGCTCTACGGCTTCAGTCGAGTACCTCACCTCTCTTCAGATCTGATCCATCACCTCTTGGAATGCCCATAGCGGTGGGCTAAAATTCCCCGACTTGCGCACGAATGGCCGTATGTCGGAAATCTCCACCGCCCCTCCTTTGGCAAGCCAATCGATTCAATCCTGGATTCCTTCAGGACGCACGGCGCCGTGAGTTCTTCCCGGGAACTGTTGTTTCCACGCGACTGAAAACAATGACCGCTCGCCAGGAACGCTCCGCGGAGTGACGTATCGAAACACAGCATGATTCCTGCAGTATTATTGGAGCTTTTGCCATGATTAGGACATCCAGATCCATCAAGTTTGCACTCCTTTCCCATTTCTCGCGTAATGCTTTCGGATATTCATGGAAGCGGTTCAGACTGGCAGCGCTGTACATTTTGCTGGTTGTGATGGCAAGCGGAGCGAGCAACATCGCATTGGCGCAGGTGAAATTTTCAGGCGCGATTACAACGCTTGCCAGTGGCTCCAGCCAAATCCGTGGAGTGGCGGTGGACGAGAGCGGAAACGTCTTCTTCGCTGATACTTTCGGCCATGTGGTGAAGCAGATAGTGGCGGTGGGCGGCGGCGTCTCCAGCAGCTCCACGGTTAAGACAGTGGGCAGCGGCATCGTTGAACCCATTGGCGTGGCGATAGACGGGAGCGGGAACGTCTTCGTCGGCGATTGGAACTACAGTTCGGTGAAGGAGATTGTGGCGGTGGGCGGCATCGTCTCCAGCAGCTCCACGGTTAAGACGGTGGGCAGCGACTTCAACTATCCCCAGAACGTGGCGGTGGATGGGAACGGAAACGTCTTCGTTGCCGATACCATTAACAGTCTGGTGAAGGAGATTGTAGCGGTGGACGGCATTGTCTCCAGCAGCTCCACGGTCAAGACGGTGGGCAGCGGGTTCCTCTATCCCAGTGGCGTGGCGGTAGACGGGAACGGGAACGTCTTCGTCGCCGATACTTACCATAATGCGGTGAAGGAGATTGTGGCGGTGGGCGGAGTCGTCTCCAGCAGCTCCACGGTCAACACTGTGGGCAGCGGCTTCAACGGTCCCTATGGCGTGGAGGTGGACGGGAGTGGGAACGTCTTCGTCGCCGATACTTCCAATAATGCGGTGAAGGAGATTGTGGCGGTGGGCGGCATCGTCTCCAGCAGCTCCTCGGTCAACACTGTGGGCAGCGGCTTCAGCGAACCCAATGACGTGGCGGTGGATGGGAATGGGAACGTTTTCGTCTCCGACATGGGAAACAATGCTGTGAAGGAGATCATGACCAGGGCCGTGAACTTTGGTCCCCAAGCCGTGGGAACAACAAGCACCACGGTAGCCTCGAACTTTACCATCTCCGCCGGAACGACAGTGGGCAGCATCTCAGTGATGACTACGGGCGTTACCGGCAAGGACTATGCCGATGCCGGATCGAGCACGTGTACGGCCAGAACATACGATTCCGACACCAACTGTGTCGTCAATGTGAAGTTCACTCCGGCGTATCCCGGCATCCGGCTTGGCGCCGTGGAGTTCTTCGATGGCAGCGGCAACAGCCTTGCCACTGTGTATTTGAGCGGTACCGGCACGGGGCCGCAAGTCGCATTCGGCGACGGAGCCCAGACCACCGCGGACACCCGCTATGGCGACATCAGTGTGGCCGTAGACGCAGGGGGCAATCTGTACATCGCAGATTACAACGGCGACCAGGTGGTGAAAGCACTGTGGACTGGCAGTGGCTATAGTGCGCCAACAACCATTGCAAGTGGCCTCAATTACCCCTCTGGAGTTGCCGTGGACGGTAGCGGCAACGTCTATATTGCGGACTCCTACAACCTTCGTGTCGTGAAGCTGCCGCGGACGGCAAGCGGCTATGGCTCACTGTCTACAGTGGCAGGCGGATTGGGTTATCCCTGGGGCGTGGCGGTAGATGGGGACGGCAATGTTTTCATTACGGATACAACCAACCATCGTGTCGTAAAGGTGCCGTGGACTGGCAGCGGCTACGGAACGCAAACAACAGTGGGAAGCGGCCTCGGCAGCACTTGGGGTGTTGCCGTAGACGGCAGCGGTAACGTCTACATCACAGATCGCGACAATAGCCGCGTGGTGAAAGTTCCGTGGACAGGATCTAACTATGGTACGCAAACGACAGTGGGCAGTGGCCTGCGCCCCTATGGCATCGCAGTGGACGGTGGCGGAAATCTCTACGTTACAGAGACACCTGATTCACAAGTGGTTAAGTTTCCATGGTCGGGAAGCAGTTACGGCGCGCCGGTGACAGTGGGCAGTGGTTGGAGTAACCCCTATGGTGTGGCAGTAGATGGGGGAGGCAAAGTCTACGTCGCAGATAAAGGACTTTATCGCGTGGTGGCGGTAGACGTTGCTACCCCGCCAAGCCTTACCTTTTCGACGACGCAATGGGGCACGGCAAGCAGTGACAGCCCGATGACCGTGGCCGTCGCTAACATCGGCAATACAGATCTGACGTTTCCAGTTCCGGTGACGGGCAACAATCCAAGTGTGGCCAGTGGATTCTCGTTGAACGGCGCCACAACTTGTCCCCAGTTGAATGTGTCCAGTTCCGTTGCTACTTTGGCGCAGGGAGCAAACTGCCTGTATGCGGTGGACTTCATACCCAATGCGATCGGCACAAACTCCGGTTCCATGGTGATGAAGGACGACAACCTCAATGCTCCTTCACCGAGCTACACCACCCAGAGCATCGCATTGAGCGGAACGGGGACCGTACGTATCACGCTGACTGCGTCACCAAATCCCTCAAACGTGACTGAATCGGTCACGCTGACTGCTACTGTAGCCGGTCCAATTGGCACTCCAACCGGGCAGATCACGTTCAAAGACAACGGCACAGCCATCCCGGTCGGGTGTAACCCCAATGTGTTGGATGGTACTGGTAGTGCTTCTTGTAGTACGACGGCTTTGCCTGCGGGCACGCGCAGCATCACTGCCTATTACGGCGGAGATTCGACATACAGCGCTGGCACCTCAGCTACCCTGTCGCAGACGGTCATCAGTACAACTGTGGTGCTGAGTGTCTCCTCCTCCGCAACCACTACGGTAGGCGCGGGGTTCAGCGTAACCGTTACGGCCCAGGATGCAGCCGGCAATACCGCCACAGGCTACACAGGGACGATACACTTCACGACCTCGGACGCAGGGTCGGGCGTGTCGCTTCCTGCTGATTACACTTTTGTGGCCGGAGATAACGGCGTGCACACCTTTACGAATGGCGTCACGCTCGTCACGCCGGGCGCGCAAACGGTTACAGCCAAGGATAAGGCGGACGGTACGATCACTGGACAGGCAAATATCACCGTTAACAAGGCGAATACGACCACGGCCGCCGCGTCGGGTACGAATCCGTCCACGGTGGATGGTTCGGTTACCTTTACCGCTACGGTGACGCCGCCGACCACAGTTGTGCCGGTGGGCGGCACGGTGACGTTTACCGATGGCGTAACCACGATCTGCAACACGGTTGCAGTGACCTGGGCCGGCAGCAATGCGACGGCGACCTGCTCGACTGCTGGACTGACCGCGGCCGGCTCGCCGCATACGATCAAGGCCACCTTTAACGGAGATGCGAATTACAACACCAGCAACAACACCACGTCGCAAACGGTGAATCAGGCGACGACCACGACGACCGTAGCCTCCTCTTCGGCCGGCGGACCGCCCACTTCGACAGTGGATGAGTCGGTGACATTTACAGCGACGGTGACACCGCCGAGCAGCGCAGTGGTGCCGGGCGGCACGGTTTCGTTTACCGACAATGGCAGTGCGCTATGCAATTCAGTGTCTGTAACCTGGCACGCAGGCCCCGGCAATGCTACAGCGACCTGTACAACCTCGGCACTGACAGCCAGC
>CAIMKZ010000034.1 GCA_903842065.1 uncultured Acidobacteriaceae bacterium
GTAAGCGTCCGGAGTTCCCCTCTGGCGTGACTTCGGCTATGAAGACGACGATGTCGTCATGGTTCATGAAGAGGAAGCGGGAACTGGACGTCGCGTTCGCCGGTGGCGATCGGTATCGGAGAAGCGGCGGATCGCGGAGTTAACGTTCGAGCCCGGTGCGAGTGTGGCGCTGGTGGCGCGGGCTCACGGAGTAAACGCCAACCAAGTGTTCAAGTGGCGCCGTGAGTTGAAGAGGGGCGAACTTGTCGAACCCGATGCGGCCCCGACAGCATTGCTTCCTGTTACGTTGTCTGCTCCGTGCGGGACGGCCGGCGAGACGCGAGATGCTGGTGCGAAGGAACAACCGGCGGCAAGCGGCGCGATTCACATCGAGTTTCCAGGGCGGGTTATGATCAGCGTCGAGTGCGGCGCCGATCCGGTGCTGTTGCGATCGATCCTTGAGAGTTTGCGCAAGTGATCGAACTCCGCACCGGAACGAGGATATGGATCGCCGCCGGCGTGACCGATATGCGTCGTGGTTTCGACGGCCTGAGTGCGCAAGTGCAGACCGTACTCGATCAGCAGCCGTTCTCCGGTCACGTCTTTGTTTTCCGTGGACGCCGTGGTGACATCGTCAAGCTGTTGTGGTTCGACGGCGACGGACTCTGTCTGTTTGCCAAGCGTCTGGAGCGAGGACGATTCATCTGGCCGCAGGCTACCGAAGGGACCGTTTGTCTGAGTCGCGCGCAGTTGTCGATGCTTCTGGAAGGCATCGACTGGCGCAGGCCGCAGAGAACCTGGGCGCCGCAGATCGCGGTCTGAGTTATACGCGTGATTCTCCTGTATTCATGCGCCTTTTGTTGATGCATTCCGATCTATCTTATGGCATACTGCATCTATGGATGCCGCTCAGTTGCCGGATCTCGATTCACTTGATGTGGAAGCGTTGAAGGCACTCGTGATTTCACAGCATGGTGAGTTGAAAAGGCAACAAGAGGCACTCGCCGAACAGAGCCGGACACTCGCCGAGCAGAGTCATGCGCTGGCCGAACAGATCAAGGAACTGCGTTTCGGAAGCGAGCAGATAGAACATCTGAAGCTGGTCATCGAGAAGCTGCGGCGCAGGATATTCGGCGTCAAGAGCGAGAAGATCGTTATTCAGCTCGAACAGCTCGAACTCCATCTGGAAGAGCTGGAGTCCTCGCAAGCCGAGATGGAAGCCGCTGTCGAGCGGGTGACACCGGCTGAGGAACCTAAGGCGAGACCTCGACGCAAGCCGCTTCCCGAGCATCTCCCGCGCGAAGTTGTTACGCACCTTCCTCACGGTGACTGCTGTCCTGATTGTGGCGGCCAGTTGCGCCAGTTCGGCCACGACGTGACGGAGCAACTGGAGTATATCCCCGAGAGCTTCAAGGTTATTCGCCACGTGCGGCCGAAGTTTGCTTGCAGCGGTTGCGACCGCGTAGTTGAAGCGCCTGCGCCATCCCGCCCCATCGAGCGTGGCCTAGCCGGACCTGGGCTGCTGGCCCATGTGCTGGTCTCCAAGTTTGCTGATCATCTGCCGCTCTATCGCCAGTCGGAGATCTACGCCCGTCAGGGTGTTGAGATCGAACGCTCGACGCTGGCCGGCTGGGTAGGTGGAGCAAGCGAGTTGCTCTCGCCGCTGGTGGATGCGATTCAGAAGCATGTGCTCGCAGGCAGCAAGCTTCATGCAGACGACACGCCGATACCGGTGCTCGCGCCCGGCAGCGGCAAGACCAAGACCGGACGGCTGTGGACCTATGTGCGCGACGACCGGCCCGCCGGTGAAGACACCGCACCAGCCGTCTGGTTCGCGTACTCAGAGGATCGCAAGGGCGAACATCCACGGCAGCATCTGAAGGACTTCAAGGGCGGCCTGCAGGCAGATGCCTATGCAGGGTTCCATCACTTGTACGGCGATGGCGCCATCTATGAGGTCGCTTGCTGGGCGCATGCACGGCGCAAGTTCCACGAGATCCATGCCATCCACCCTTCACCCACAACAACAGAAGCGCTGGAGCGCATCCGAGAACTCTATGCTATCGAGGACCAGATACGCGGCAAGCCTGCCGATCTGAGGCTGGCCATCCGCCAGACGCGAGCCAGGCCGCTACTTGACGACTTGCGAAAATGGATGGAGAAGTCGCTTCGTTCGCTCTCGACCAAGAGCGAGACCGCGGGTGCGATCCGATACGCGCTCTCGCGCTGGTGTGCCCTCACGCGCTACACCGAAGATGGACGGCTGGAGATCGACAACAGCGCGGCCGAACGGGCCTTGCGCGCCGTGGCTCTTGGACGGAAGAACTATTTATTTGTGGGCTCCGATAGCGGCGGCGAACGTGCCGCTAACATGTACAGCCTTATTGGATCGGCCAAGCTCAACGGCCTCGATCCGGAACTCTATCTTCGCACCGTGCTGGCCCAGATCGCGGACCATCCCATCAGCCGCATCGAGGAACTCCTGCCCTGGAACCTCGTCCCATCTCTACAGACCCAATCCTCCCAAGCCGCTTAGACACACTCAACAGGTGTCCACCAAAAAGAAGTGGACACTTCAAGAGATGAAAACTCAATCAAGTCAAGAGGGGAACTCAGGACGCTTAC
>CAIMKZ010000035.1 GCA_903842065.1 uncultured Acidobacteriaceae bacterium
AACGAAGCTGTAGAAAAAGTGTTTTCATCCGCGCATCGTGCCGTGAACCAAATGGAATAACAAGACTCGAAGGTGAAGTAATTCTGGAGAGTCACCCATGGCGCGCTACAAACACATCGACACCAGCCCACGCTTTCTTGCGGTTGATCTAGAGCGCCAGCTGTTACCTGGCACCTTCGAGCATGCGCTCCATCACCTGATCGACCGCGAACTGGATCTTTCCGGCTTCGATGCTTGTTACGGCAACGACCGGACTGGTGCTGCCGCGTACCCGCCGGGGATGCTGCTCAAAGTGATCCTCTTCGCGTACAGCCAGGGCATCGTTAGCTCGCGCGGGATTGAGCGCGCCTGCCGTGAACAGGTTACCTTCATTGCGCTCTCCGGCGATTCCGCGCCGCACTTCACGACGCTGGCAGGATTCGTCCGCACCCTGGGCGATGACATTGCCCGCATCTTCAGCCAAGTGCTCTACCTCTGCGACCGGCAGGGCCTGATCGGGCGCGAAATGTTCGCCATAGACGGCGTCAAGCTGCCGGCCAATGCATCAAAGAGCAGGAGCGGCACCCGGGCCGACTTCGAACGCCAGGCCGCCAAGCTCGAAGCAGCGGCCCAGGCCATGCTTACGCGGCACCGTGAGAACGATGCCCTGCCGGCAGAACCCGGTCTTGCCGAGAAAGCCGGCCGCCGCGTTGAGCGCCTGCAACACGATGCCGCCCAACTCCGTGAATGGCTGAAGAAGAATCCCTCCGACCGGCGCGGCGCCAAGGGCAGCGTGAGGAAGAGCAACCGTACCGACAACGACAGTGCCAAGATGGCGACCAGCAAGGGCGTCATCCAGGGCTATACGGGTGTGGCCGCCGTCGATGACCGGCACCAGATCATCGTCGAGGCACAAGCCCACGGCACCGGCTCGGAACACGAACTGCTGCTGCCAGTGGTCGAAGCCACCGCCGCAATCCGCACCCTGCAAACCCTGATGACTGCGGATGCCGGGTATCACTCGGAAGCGAACCTCAAGGCCCTGGCCGATCAGGAGATACCGGCGCTGATCGCCGACAACGGCATGCGTAGTCGGGACGAGCGCTTCAAGGACCAGGGCAAGTATAAGAGCTTGCCCGATCCGTTGTACGACAAGACCAAGCCGGCAAAGAAGGCCAAGCACTACCGGCCCGAGGACTTCGCCTACGACTCGACCGCCGGCACTTGTGTCTGTCCTGCCGGCAAGGCGCTCTACCAGAACGGGGCGAACTGCATTCACAACGGCTTTGTTGCCGTGAAGTTCCAGGGCGCGCAGCGGGATTGCGTGCCGTGTGACCAGCGCGACCGATGTTTAAGGACACCGGAGAAGACCAAGACCCGGCAGGTATGCTTCTTTCGCGGCAAGGCCGCCGCTACGGCGGAGAGTTACACGGATCGAATGAAGCGGGCGATCGATTCGGAGCGCGGGCGGGCGCTGTATGGCGGGAGGTTTGCCACGGTGGAGCCGGTGTTCGGCAATCTCCGGCACAACAAGCGGCTCAATCGATTCACCCTGCGCGGGCGGAAGAAAGTCGATACGCAGTGGAAGCTTTACTGCCTGGTTCACAACATCGAGAAGCTGGCGCATCACGGGTATGCGCAGTAGAGAGTGATGACGGGCAGAGACCGCTTCGCGGCGCCTCTACGGGGGCTTCGGGAAGGCTAACGCAAGCGGCAATGAAGATCTGAAACGCAAGAAAAGCGCGGACGATGCCGCGCCTTTCTTGCGTCAGCGAGGGCTCCGAAATAAGGTTTTTCTACAGCTTCAACG
>CAIMKZ010000036.1 GCA_903842065.1 uncultured Acidobacteriaceae bacterium
TCACACGCCCAGACGCGCCCACTGCCACGCATACACGCGAAGCGCAGCGCATCGTAGGGCAGCGCCGATTTCGGTGCTTCGAGGCTATCGATCTCGAGCCACGAGGGCTCGTCGCCGATGTCGAGAAAACTGGGTTCGTCAGCCACCGACTACACCGGGATATGCAGGACTTCTTCCGCCGGCGGCGGAATAGGTGCTGCTGCGGGAACCTGCTGCGCCAGCAACTGCTGCTCGACGTTTCGAATCACCGGGAGCACGGCCTTGTAAGGGCCGAACTCTTGTAGCGCACCTAGGATCGTTACTGCATCTTGAGTGCTCAGTTGCAGCGTGATACGCTCGGGTAACTGTATCTGCATACCTTGCGTCATCAGATTCTCCCCAAAACAAAGCCCATCGCACCGGACAGCACGGCCACCGCGGCGATCGTCTCCCAATACCAGCGTGCCGCGACGAGCTTCAATTTCAGGTTGGCGACCTGACTTTCGTAGTGGCCTTCCACGTGCGCGAGCAACACAGACAACTTCGCTTCGAGGCGCCCGACTTCATCCGCGATCACGCTGGCGACGACCTTCTCGTTCGCTGAAGGCTCACGATACTTTACGGCGGCAACCGAGTTCGACGCTTCCGCGCCGACGAGCGCCTTTGCAAGAGTGGAGCTATCCAGCATGAGCTTGCTCCTCGAGCACATTGAGAATATGGCCCTCCGGCAGCAGCCCGGTCGCTTTGAGCGAAGCTACGTCCTCTTCGAAGTTCTTGCGAAGATCAAACAGCATGATCGAAAACTCGATCTCTACGCGCCGGATCTCGCCGGCGATCACCGTCTTGATCTCCTCAGCCAACTCAGGATTATCAATCTCGAGTTGTGCAAACACGTTCATCGTGGACATGTCAGCCAAGGTGACCAAATCATTCTCGTTCGAGACTTGAGGCAAACCCATCGCACTTCTCCTGCGGTGTTTTTATGAAAAATTATTTGTAAATTCGAAACGGTGGCCCAGGATTTTCATGCCCCGTGGCCGTCGGCTTCGGCGAGCGCGCCACATACGGATCGACTGCAACCGGCTCAATAGGCGCTGCCGGTGAGACCGGCTCACTATCGACGGGCACGACTGCGGCCGTAGCTTGTGCAGACTCGTGTTCCATCTCGGCAGCTTTTTCTTGGGACGCCTCGAGTGCTTTCAGCACGTCGATGGCGTGGGCGACCTCTTCGGGCGTAGGATCTGCCACTACAGAAACTTCTTAGCGATGTCTACGATTGTCGGGCTTGAGGCGGCAAGGCTGGCCCAAGTGACAGCGTGCGGCCAGTTCGCAACGACCCAGGCTTTGACCTTGGCCCAATCCGTTTTCCCGGCGCTCTCGAGAAGCGCGAGCCGTGACTTGACGAGGACAATCTCGGCGTCGATTTGTGCACCGAGAGTTGCAGATGCGGCGGCACTGGCTGAGGCGATGCTTGCGGGCGCTGCAGTCTGGGTATTTTGGACATCGGCCATTTCCTGTCTCCGTTGAAAAATTCGTGTTCGAGGGCGGAGCCCGCGGCGGGTAATCGTGCCGAGCCCGGATCTCGGGAGAAGCAAGCGCCGGGTCGCGGCGACTCGATCATGTGCCGCCGCGGGGCGCCTGTTGGTCGCCGGATCTTCCCCGGCGTGTTATGGCATGCATCTCACGCACTCAAGCGGGTGCAGAGGCTTGAAAGGAATTTATAGTTCCCTTCAGTGCACTATCGCACGCTGCAGGGGGTATGTCAAGGATTTTTCGCCAGTGTTGATGTTTTGATGTAATCGATGTGGAGATAAGTATTTGATTTCACAATATTAATTCATAAAAAATTTTGGAAAATTTTATGCGTGAACCCCGGGCGCTAGAACGAAAGCGATTTCGGGAGGTCGTTTTTGCAGCGCGTCATTGGAATATGTTACCTGGACTAATAGGCA
>CAIMKZ010000037.1 GCA_903842065.1 uncultured Acidobacteriaceae bacterium
AATAAACTCAACGCGCTGTTGCCTGACTTCCATCGTTTTCCAAGGCATCGCCTTTACGCCTCCGCGCAAGCTAGCGCTTGCGCGGAAGTGTAAAGGATGTCCAGAGACAATGTGTAAACAATGTCATGGAACTGAACAGCGTGGGACCGGGGGCACCCAGAGTTGTGGGTAGTCGAGAAGAGGCCGGTTGAGTGTTGTTCATTCCCAGGTCTGAAAATCCAGACCTGGGACACCCAGATTTGTGGTGGGTTGGGAGAAAGACAGGTGTGGTTAGCCGCCGAGGTCTACGAGCTGGACCGTGCCGGTGGGGCGGCCGAGAAAGCTGGTGCCGAGGCGCTCGAATTTTTCTACCGAATCAGTAGCAAAACACTGGATTTGTTTTTTCTCTTGGTCTTGGTTGAGGGTCGTGGGTGGGATGGTGTTTCCGATGAGGGCACGGGCGGCGTCGGCGGTGGCTTCTGCGGAGTCGATGACGCGGAAGCCTTCGGGGGCGAACTCGCGGACTGCCTGCTCGATGAGGGGCCTGAGCAGAGGGTAGTGGGTGCAGCCAAGGACCAGCGTATCGGGGGTGAGTCCATTGGCGTGCGCTTCATTGAACAGCTCTTCCAGATAGATTCGGATGACCTGGGTGGTGACGGGGTGGTTGGTCCAGCCCTCTTCAACGAGAGGGACGAGCAGGGGGCAGGCCTTCTCGAATGCGCGCAGGCCGCGGGCGGTGCAGGCGGCGGAGTAGGCGTGGCTGCGGGTGGTGGCATCGGTGGCGATGACCAGCACGTCGCCGGTGGTGGAGGCGGCTCGGGCGCTGTCCGCTCCGGGCTCGATGACGCCGAGTACGGGGACGGGGACGGCCTGCTGGATGGCCTCGAGGGCCAGAGCGCTGGCCGAGTTGCAGGCGATGACGAGGAACTGCGCTCCCTGCTCTTCGACGAGGAAGCGGGCGCTTTGCGCGGCGTAGCGGGAGACGGTGCGGCGGGACTTGGAGCCGTAGGGGAGGCGGGCCGTGTCGCCGAGGAAGACGAAGCGAGCATTGGGGAAGCGGTCGAGCAGGGTGCGCAGGACGGTGAGGCCGCCAAAGCCGGAGTCAAAGACGCCGATGGTGATGGGGCCGGGTTGGGGGTTGGTGGTAGCGGTCATGGTCTTGCTCCGGAAGTGGACGCCGCGGCAGGAGCAACGTCGGCGGTGAGAAAGGTGCGGGAGAGGTCGGCGTGTCCGGCGAGTGTGTCTCGGGGCTGTCCGTTGACGAGGAAGCGGACCTGGGCGACGTTGGGCATGTTGGCGTGAAGTGTGGCGCAGATGGAGATGACGGTGAGCGATTCCGCCTCAATGCCGGAGGGGTGCGTGAAGGCGAAGGCGCCGGTCAGGTTCACGACTGCGAGCAGGGGGCCGTCTTTGGGGTCCGCAGACGGCTTGGGCGGGTTCTGGGTTGCGGCGGGCGCGGCGGATGCAGTCCGGCTGACCGGGAGCAGGAAGACCTGGGTGATGCCGGCCGCTCCGCCGGGAACAGGATGGGTGGAGCCCTGCGCGGCGTAGAGGTCGAGGAGCTTACCGAGAACGGCGCGGGCGCGCTGCGGAGGACTGGGAGGCAGCGGCAAGGTAAGTGTGCGGGAGACGAGGCTGTCGTCCGCGTCGTTAGCCACGAGGAGCGTTGCCTGCTCGACGGGCGCGACTTCGGGGGCCTGGGTGGGTGTTGAGTCCTGTCTGGCGATCAGGCGCTGGTGGGCGCGGTTGCGAAGCTGCCACAGCAGCCCGCCCATGATGCCCGAGGCAATCAGCAGGATCGAGAAGATCACGATCAGGTGGCGTTTGGTCATGGCTGTCGCGCCTTCTCTGGAGCGGTCGAGCGCCATTCGAGCAGGGCGGCGGCAATGGCTTCGGCGATGCGGGTCTGGTAGGCGGTGTCCTGGGGAGTGAGGGAACGGCCGTCTGGCTGCGGCTCCGGAGCGACTTCAACAGCTACCGCGGGGCAGTTGAGGCTGTCGATGGGGTTGACCGAGGCTTGGCCGAGTGTGACTTTGATGCCGGCGTGATGGAGCGAGGTGTTAAGGATGCCGGCCAGTGCGATGCTGCGCTGCACACTCGCGGCCTGCGCGGTGTTCCAGGGGAGCAGAAGGCCGGGTTGGGCCGGGGAGAGCGCGGAGAAAAAGAGATGGATGCCGGTGCCGGTAGAGGAGGCGTGGATCAGGAGGCAGGCTTGAGCATGGGCGCGATTGGCTATCTCTGCGCGCTGCTGGGCGTCGACGGCTGTGTCGCTCTCGCGGGTGGTGACGACGGTGAGGCCGCGGGCGGTGAGGAGAGAGCGGAGGCGGACGCTGAGTGCCAGGGTGGCGTCTTTCTCTTTGGCGGGGCTGGAGTTTTCTTTGGGGAGCAGAGCGCCGGAGTCGTCGCCGCCGTGGGCGGCATCGAGGAGAACGGTGAAACGCTGGGCGTGGGCGGGAGGGACGAGGAGAAGTGTGAGGAGGAGAAGTGCGATGCTTTGGATGGTTGAGAGGGTCCGGTTGAGGGTAGATCTTTCCCAGGTCTCAGAATCGAGACCTGGGGCACCCATTGTTGAGGCGGGTTTGGATTCGACTGTTGAGGGTGTTGGATCCCCGGTCCCCAAATGCGAGGGACCTGGGGCACCCGACGGGTTTGCCTGATAGGACATTCCCTTAGTCCAAGGAGTAGATGGCCAGGCCGCTGAGCAGCTTGGGAAAGAAGTCGGTGGACTTCTGGGGCATGACATCGCCGGCGAATGCGACTTCGCGAAGCTGTTCCATGGTGACCGGGTTGGTGAGGAAGGTGACGTCTGCCTCGCCGCGGCGTGGCTGATCGACGGCTTCGGCGGCGTCGCGGAGGTAGCGGATGTTGGTCTGCTCGCGCACCTTCTCTTCGTCGAGGCCGAGAAGCTTGTCGAGGATGATGGAGTGCAGGTGAGTGAGGTCGAGCTTGCGCTGGCGGTCGGGAAGGGCGGCCAGAGCCTTGTTGATGACATCGACCTTGGAAGTGAGCAGCAGCGCGTCGGATTTGGTGATGGCGACGAAGGCGTTGCCGGTCTGTGCCTTGAGGGTCGCAACGTAATCAGGCGCGTCGGCCTCGGGCAGGAGCTGAATGTCGAAGTACTCAGAGGCAGCCTTGGAGAAGGCGGCGGCGTCGAAACCGGGGAGATCGTGCACCACGCGGTGGGTGGGCAGGATGACGAGGCCGTCGGAGTCCATGTTGACGAAGGTCATCATGACGGCGGCTTCGGGGTACTCGGGGTGGGGCAACTGGTATTTGGCGTACTCGGGGCGAGCGGGAGCACCGGACTTGGCCGGAGCGTGCTCGCGGGAGTAGTTGAGAGCGGTCTCGTAGCGGTGGTGGCCGTCGGCGATGATGAGCTTTTTGTCGCTCATGGCGGCGGCGAGCAGGCGGATGGTGGCAGGCTCGTTGACGCGCCAGACGCGGTGGAGTACGCCGTACTCGTCGGTGACTTCGCCGTCGGCGGGGCCGCGGTTGTCGAAGAGGAGATTGTCGACCGAGCCGGCGGGGTCAGAGTAGAGCATGAAGATCTGGCCGAAGTGGGCGCGGGTGGCCTTGAGCAGGTTCAGGCGGTCGTTCTTGGGCTTGGAGAGGGTCTGCTCGTGGCGGAAGACGACCTGATCTTTGTAGTCCTGGACCTTGCCGACGGCGATGAAGCCGAGCCGCTCCTTGACTTCAGTGGAGCCGGGGACGGTGAAGCGCTGAGAGTAGGCGAAGACGCAGGGTTCCTTCTCCTGGGTGAGGACACCCTCTTCGCGCCATGCCTTGAGGTCTCGCGCGGCGCGGGAATAGACGCTCTCGCCCTTCTCGGCATCGAAGAGCTCGGGGAGTCCGAGGATGATGCGAACCAGGTTGTAGGGGCTGCGCTGGTAGTAGGCCTGCTGCATGGCAGGCGAGATCTTGTCGTAAGGCTGGGTGACAACATCCTTGAGGCTGACTTTGGCGGGGTTGTAACGCCATGCGCGAAAGGGGTAGATGCTAGCCATGAAGCGAATCGAACTCCCTGATGAAATTGTTGGATTTACTGAAACACCGGCGCTTCAAGTGGGAAGGGCCGGGAACACTGGGGCAAGAGATTCTGTTCCATTGCCAAGCGCCTGAGAGGAAAGAAGTTCCAAGATCGAAGCCCGCTCTGCGATGGGTGCCGGAAAGGGAAAACAAGAAGGATTGCCCAAGCTCGATTGTATCGTACCGGCTGTGAAGGGCATCAGATATGTAGAGGCGCTTGCGTAGAAGCGAGTTAGGCGAGCACACGCCTCGGAGATGGTAAACATGTTACTATCGGCTCGTTTACTGGGTGCGCGACGATGATGGTGGCGAAGCTTAACTCCCGGCGAAATTGGCGAGAAGCAGGCACGAGGCTGGTGCGTGTAGCGGCCCTATGGGTCGCGTGCGTGCTGCTGGCGTTGTCGATGGGCCGCATGGCTCGGAGCCAGGATACGCCGCTGAATCAGGTTCATGTGGGAGACCGGCCCGGTACCGCGCCCGCGACTGGCGCGCCGGCCGGCGCTGAAGCTCCAGCGCAGACCGGCAAAGATGCGCTGAGGCTGCATCCGGGCTCGTTCATTCGCATGAATGTGGACCTGGTACTGATTCCGGTGACGGTGACCGATCCGCTGAACAGATTGGTGACGGGGTTGGAGCCGGAGGACTTTCAGGTCTTCGAGAACGGCAGCGCGCAGAAGATCAGCAGCTTTGCAAGCGAGGATTCGCCGGTCTCGATCGGCATCATTATCGACTTGTCGGGGTCGATGTCGAGCAAGCTGATTCGCGCGCGGGAGTCGATCTTGCAGTTTGCGCGGACGGCGAATCCCGAGGACGAGTTCTTTGTGATCGGATTCAACGACCGGCCGGAGCTGATCGAAGAGTTCACGAATTCGGTGGAGGATTTGCAGGCGCGTCTGGCCACGGTTCGCGCCAGTCATCGCACGGCGCTGCTGGACGCGATTTACTACGGCGTGGCCAAGATGAAAGACGCACGGCACGAGCGCAAGGCTCTGCTGATTGTTTCCGACGGCGGCGACAATCGTTCGCGGTACACGGAGGGCGAGGTGCGCTCGAAGGTGCGGGAGAGCGATGTGCAGATGTATGCGATGGGCATCTTCGATCCGTACGCGGCGACGCCCGAGGAACGGATGGGGCCAATGCTGCTCGACAGTTTGACCGAGGAGAGCGGCGGGCGGCTGTTCCGGGTGGACGATGTGGACGAGCTGAGCGATATCGCGGAGAAGATTTCGACCGAGCTTCGCAACCAGTACATGATCGGCTACAAACCATCGGATGTGGCGCGCGACGGCAAGTGGCGTAAAGTGAAGGTGAAGGTAAATCCACCGCCGGGCCTGCCTCCGCTGACGGTATATGCACGTACGGGCTACTATGCGCCTTTGCAATAATTCGCTGATAGTTTTGTTGATGGCCGGGGCGGCCCTTCTGGCGCAGGCTCAAACTCCGCAGGCCGCTCATCCGGCCTCTCCGGTTGAGCGCGCGCCCGATCTCACGGTCGATTCCGATCCGGTGGGCTCACCGGACGTGAGTGTTGCGCCGGTGGCCAACTCCGTTGAGAAAGAGATCCGCGGCGGATACGTTCTGCGCACCGATGTGGAAGAGGTGGTGCTGAACGCGACCGTTGTAAACGGCAACCAGATCGTTCAGGACCTGAAGAAGGAAGACTTCGAGGTTCTGGAGGATGGGGTCAAGCAGTCGATTCTGAGTTTCCAGCATGTGGACCTTCCGGTTTCGCTGGGCCTGGTGATCGACAATTCGGGATCGATGTACAAGAAGCGGCCCTCAGTGAACAAAGCGGCCCTGGACCTGGTGCAGGCTTCAAACAAGCAGGATGAGACCTTTGTGGTGAACTTCTCAGACGAGGCGTTCATCGATCAGGACTTTACCTCGGACCTGAATAAGCTTCGCGACGGGCTGGCGCACATCGACTCGCGCGGCGGTACCGCGATGTTCGATGCGGTGGTGGCATCGGCGGACAAGCTTGCGGCCGACGGCAAGCGTCCCAAACAGGTTCTGATAGTGATTACCGACGGAGACGACAACTCTTCGACACTCAACCGGGAGCAGACGATTCGGCGTGTGCAGCAGCTCTCGGGGCCGGTGATCTACACGATCGGGTTGCTGTTCGGCGATGAGATGGACCGCGGCGAAGTGAAGCGGGCGCGGCGCACACTCGAGTTGCTGGCGACCGAGACGGGCGGGATGGCGTTCTTCCCGAAGTCGATCGATCAGGTGGACCAGATTGCGGCCGAGGTAGCGCGGGACATTCGTACGCAATACACGATCGGCTACCACTCGACGAAACCTACGGCTGTGCCGGGGTTCCGGAAGGTGGAGGTGCTGGTACATGCTAGGAGCGGAACGAAGCTCGATGTGCGCACCCGGACGGGATATTACCCCGGCACCAAGCCGCGACAGGCGAACGGCAAGTAGGCACGAGCTATGAAGCGTCCAATGCCGAAGAAGCCATGCGTACGGTGCGGGCGAATGAGCTTGCGGCGCAGAGGCGTGCGGGCTGTGTGTCTGGCGTGCTGGGTCGAGCTTGGCGAACGCAAACAAGACAAAGAGCTGCGGAAGATGGGGAAGCTGAAGGGGTCGCATGGCTCGCCGCGATAGGTGCGCGACGCGCTGGGAGTAGATGGCGCTATGGCGGAAGGTACGGAGCGTGATCGGCAACTCGAACGACTTGCCCAGCTCAGGCAGCGAGGCGAGCAGCGCTATGACGATATGTACGAGGCCCACACCTTTGAGGACTCCGACATCTGTTATCGGGACGCGAAGGACTGCTTCGACGATGCGATAGAGTTAGCCGCGCGGTTGGGGCTTGAGGAAGAGGCAGAGGCGCTGCAACAGCGCCTCTGGCATATCAAGCAGGTGTACCGGAGCCAGTTTTCGCGTTGAGGATTGTGCTTACCCCGGTCCCCAAAGGCGAGGGACCGGGGGCACCCATTTTCTGTGGCCGGGTAGAAGCAGGGAATCAGGGCCACCGGTCAGTGTGTTCCCTCAGGGGCTAAAGCCCTCATTCATTTTGCAGCCGTATTGCCAGGGATAAATCCCTGGCCTACCGCTTTTGTTGCGTGGCGAGCCAGTTCTTCAGGCTTGGCTCCTGGGAGGAGCGCAACTGCATGCATCCATCGATGCGTTCGATGGCGTGGCGGAGAGCGACGTCGGAGGCCTCTACTTTGTGGCCAGCGAAGAAGGTCTTAACATCCTCGCGCTCGTCGGCGGAGCAGAAGCTGCCCGCTGCGCCGACGAGGATCGAACCCGAGGAAGTAGTGAGCAGCGCGTGGACCTGATCCCAGTGTGACTTGACGAAGGCCCAGGTGGCGGCGCGGGTCTCAGAAGCATAGAGTCCTGAGGCGAACTGAATAGCGGCGTCCTGGTTGCGGACCTTGCCGGAAAGATTGTAGTCGAGAGAGCGCTGGACGAGTTCGGGGCTGGTGAACCGGGCGAGCTGGCGCAGCGATCCGATCTTGATTGCGGGGTTGGTAGAGGTCTCGTAGATGTGCTGGAGCTTGTCAAAGAGGGCGGCGTCACCGTTTTCGACGGCAATGGAGAGCGCGGTTTCTGCCACCGTGGAATCGACTGAGGCCGGATCGGCGATGTAGGCGTCGGCGATGCGGCGGGCCTCGGCGATTACAGAAGGCTCCTTGCCGTAGTAGCCGAGGTCAGAGAACAGCTCGGCGCGGAGGCGGCGCTTGTCGAGGCTGTCAGCCGCAGTGGGCGTGCCGAGCCTGGCGTACTCGGGACCGAAGGTGTTGCGCATCCATGCGGAGATCTGTCTGCGTTCGTCGTCGTTTGAGGCGATGGTGTGGTAGACGGTCGAGATGCCGTTCATCGCGAATGAGACCACAGTGGGGCTGGGGTCGCTCTTGAGGGCGGTGAGAAGGTCAAAAGTGTCGCTGACCGGGGCGTTGCTGGCGCGAACCTGGGCTGAGGTGTCGCCGGCGAGGCTGATGCGCTCAACGGGGGTGAGAGCGGTCTCGGCGGAAGCGACAAGAGCCTTCCAGACGGCAGGGGAGTAGGCGCTGCGATAGTAGCCCTTGCCGGCGGCGTCGGCGAAGAATAACGGGCTCTTTGGAACGTCGAGGCTGGTGGCTTGCGGTGTCAGTACCGTGCAGGGATTGCCGTCGGCGGTCTTGAAGCAGACAGGCAGGGTCCACTGCTGATTGGCGCCGGGGCGATCGCCGGGAGAAGAGAAGAAGCGCTTCTGGGAGACTGGAACGCGGCCGTCTTTGACTTCGCCGAAGGTGAGGATGGGCGCGCCGGGCAGGACCACCATGGACTCCATGATCTTGTCGACGGGCTTGTTGCTTGCGGCTGCCTGCGCGTTCCAGAAGTCCTCGGATGTGGCGTTGGACCAGGCGTGGGCGGCGAGGTAGTTGTGGACGCCCTTGCGGAAGGTCTCTTCGCCGACGTAGTTTTCGACCATTAGCAGCACAACGCTGGCCTTGCCGTAGCTGATGCCGTCGAAGAGCTGGTTGATCTCAGCCGGAGTGTTGGCCTCTTGCGCGCGGATGGGGTGAGTAGTGGGCTGGGAGTCGTAGCTGATTGTGTTCTGCACGCCGGCGGCGACGGTCTGATCGACGTGCCACTCGGGATGCATGGCGGCGACGGGCTTGCGCTCCATCCAGGTGGCGAAGCCCTCGTTGAGCCAGATGTTGTTCCACCAGTCCATGGTGACGAGATCGCCGAACCACTGGTGGGCCATCTCATGGGCCACGACATTGGACACCGACATCATGGTTTCAGGCGAGGCGGTCTTCTGGTCGAGAAGCATGGCGGTTTCGCGATAAGTGATTGCGCCGAAGTTCTCCATGGCTCCGGCCTCGAAGTCGGGGATGGCGATGAGGTCGAGCTTTTTGAGCGGGTAGGGAATTCCGAAGTAGTTGTTGTAGTAGTGCAGGATGGCTTTGGCTTCCTGGAGCGAGTAGGGCGTGAGGGCGACCTTGTCGGGGGTGGCGCAGGCGCGGATGGCTACGCCGTCGGATTCTCCGCTGGTGCACTCGAAGTCGCCGACGAGGAAGGCGACGAGATATGTGGACATCTTTGGCGTAGTGGCGAAGACGAGCGTGTGTTTACCGGCGCTGGGGCCGGGTGTGTCAGAGGCGATAGCGGAGTTCGAGATGGCGGTGTCAGCCTTATCGACGATTAGCGTGACGTCGAAGGTGGCCTTGAGGGCAGGCTCGTCGAAGCTGGGGAAGGCGCGGCGGGCGTCAGTGGATTCAAACTGCGTGACGGCGTAGTTGCGCTTGGCGGTTTTGGAGAGATAGAAGCCGCGCAGCTCGTTGTTGAGGATGCCGGTGAACTGAATGTTGAGCGTGGCCTTGCCGGAGGGAACGGCCTCGGGGAAGGTGAGGGTTGCCTGTTCCTTGCTCTCGTCGAATGTGACCGTGCCGGACTGCTCTTTGCCAGCGACCGAGATGGTGACGGCCTGAATGGCGATCTCGATGGAGTTGAGAGTAATGGCGCGAGTGGGCGCGGCCAGGGTTACGTCGATCTTTTCAGAGCCGGTGAAGGTGGCGGCGGTGAGGTCGGGCGTAAGCGTGATGGCGTAGTGTGTGGGGGTGATGCCGGAGGGGAGACGCTGCGCGTCGACGGAGATTGCGGAATAGGCCAGAGCACAAACGAGTGCGAGCGGGATGAGACGGAGGCAGGGCTTCAGTAAGAATCGGTTCATCGGTATCCTCATCAAAAAAAGGCAGACTACCGCCATCGCGCGGCACTCTATAAATTACGAGCCAAAGGGGAGAGTAGTTCCATGGAATTTCCGGGCAAGGAAACTTATGGAAATTGCATCTCTTCCGAGCGCGGACAGGAGCTATTCTGGCGCGGTTTCGCCGCCTTCGCCGGGGGCCAGGAAGAGATTGGATTCAAGGCCGTGCTGGCGGGTGTAGAGGTCGTAGTAACGGCCGCCCATAGCGTAGAGTTCCGCGTGATTGCCGCGTTCGACGATGCGTCCTTCTTCGACGACGAGGATCTGGTCGGCGCGGCGGATTGTAGAGAGCCGGTGGGCGATGACGAAGGTGGTTCGACCCTGCATGAGCTGGGCCAGACCGGCCTGGATCATGGCTTCGGACTCGGAGTCGAGGGAACTGGTGGCTTCGTCGAGGATGAGGATGCGCGGCTCGGCGAGCAGGGCGCGGGCGATGGACAGCCGCTGGCGCTGGCCTCCCGAGAGTTTGACGCCGCGCTCGCCTACTACGGTGTCGTAGCCTTCAGGGAAACGCTCGGCGAACTCGTCGACGCGGGCGGTGTGGCAGGCTGACAGAAACTCTTCTTCAGTGGCTTGAGGGCGCGAGAATTTTACGTTTTCGCGGATGGTACCGTCGAAGAGAAACGACTCCTGAAGCACGACGCCGAGCTGGGAGCGGAAGCTGTTGAGGTCAACTGTTGAGAGGTCGATATCGTCGACGAGAACGCTGCCGGCAGAGGGGTTGTGAAAGGCGCAGATGAGGCTGATGATGGTGGATTTGCCGGAGCCGGAGGAGCCGACCAGAGCGGTTACGCTGCCCGGAACGGCTGCGAAGCTGATGCCGTGCAGCACGGGCTTGTCTGCCTGATAGGCGAACTCGACGTTTTCAAACCGGACATTGCCATCGATGGGAGGCATCTGGTTGGTGCGGCCCGGGGTCTTGTTCTCTTCGAGCTCGGACATCAGCTCGTGGGTGCGGTCGAGGCCGGCAAATGCCTCAGTGAGCTGGGTGCCGATGGCGACAATCTGAAAGACCGGCGCGATCATGAAGCCGAGGAAGAGGGTGTACTGGAAGTAGGCTCCGGTGGTCCATGCGGAGGAGAGCACCTGCTGTCCTCCGAGCCACATGATGATGCCGTAGACCAGCGCCACGACCGTGGTGGAGGCAGAGGCGAGGAAGCTGGTCATGGTGAGCGACTTCATGACGTTCTGGAGCAGCCGATCGACCCCGCCTGAGAAGACTTCCTGCTCGCGCTCTTCAGCGTGATATCCCTTGATGACGCGTACTCCGCCGAGGGATTCGATGAGCCGGCCGTTGACTTCAGCGTTGATCTTGCCGCGTTCGCGGAAGATGGGGCGAATGGTCTTGAAGCCCTTCTGGAGGATGAAGACGAAGACTCCGAGGACAGCGAAGACCGTGAGCGTGACGGTTGCGCTCAGGTACATGAGATAGCAGAAAACCAGCAGAGCGGTGAGAAGTCCGCCGAGGAATTCGATTAGTCCCGTGCCGATAAGGTTACGAACGCCCTCAACGTCGGTCATGATGCGGGAAGCGAGCAGGCCGGTGCGGTTCTCGTCGTAAAAAGAGACGGGAAGAAGGCTGACGTGGCGGTGCACGTCGCGGCGCATCTGAGCGATGAGGCGCTGGCCGGCTTTCGATAGCAGCTGCGTGAGCGAGAACGAGGTGAGCGCCTGAATCAGCATGGCTGAAAAGACCAGCGCGATGTAGCCGGGCAGCTTTTCAGGGTGCGGGTGTACGGGTGAGAGGACGTTGTCGAGGACAGGCTTCGATGTGTAGGGCAGCACCAGGCCGGCGATGCGGTTGATGGACATCAGCAGCAGGCCCATGGCGATGAGGCCCTTGCGGGGACGTACAAGAGTCCATATCTCCGGCCAGACCTTCTTCAGAGGAGGCTTCTTGCCGGGAGTATCTGCCTGACCACGATGGCCGCCGCGCGCGTGCGAGGGGGCCTCAGCTTTGATTCCTAGATTTACACCTGCGCCGCGAATTCCAGCCAAAAGCTACTCCTCCGGTGGACGCCGCGCCTTGAGAACCGCGGGAACGGCAATGTTGAGAAAGACCAGCAGAATGACTGCCATGATGAGCCGGTCGTATATGACAAAGAGATTGGGATCGACGCCTTCGGTGCGCGCGGCGCCGTACGCATTGATGGCCGAGCCGAGCGCATAGAGAAAGCCGAGTATGCCGATGGCAGTGTTGATGTAGAGGAATGCTTTTTTGCGCGTCTCGGTTCCGCTCGCGGTCAGATAACCGCAGATGCCGAGCACGATGCCCCACCAGACAGGCATGAGGGCGATTGCGTGGATAGAACTGGGGCAGAAATAGCCGGCTATGCCGAGCACGGCAAGCAGAATTGCAAAGACGATAGTGAGCTTAGCCATGATAGGAAACCTCCAGCGTTAGTGTATCGCCGTTAGCAGAGAGCTGGCGGAGAAGATGCGGGTGAGAGGAGGAAATCAGTTTGGCTTGCCCTGGGCGACGACTGCAATGCGATCGAGGAGGGGGTCGGCGTTGTCGTCGGCGGGCACGAGGACGTCGGCGGTGATGGTGTCGCCGGGGTGAAGCTGGGAGAGGGTCGAGGGATCCTTGAGCTTGTAGGGCATGGTCATCGCCTCCATGAATCCGGGGATGGCCTCATGTTTGACCGTGACTTCGTTTGTGGAAGGGCTCGTGGTTACGACTTTGCCGCGAAGATGGTAGGTTTTGACGGTCTGCGAGGATGCAGCGGCGGGCTTTTGGCTTGCATGGCAGCCAGAGAATGCAGCCAGCGCGGCTAGAAGTGCCATGGAAAAGATGCGCCTCATGGCTAACAGTGTATCGCCTGCGGTTTATCCACCGCGGCGCGCGCGGGTAATGCGTATGCTGGAACCAGTCATGACCAGGGAGCGGCAAATCGAAGACTGGCTGCGCGGCGGCGGGCAGGTGGTTACTGCCAGCGAACGCGCAGCTCGGGCCATTGCTAGCGAATACAACCAGTCGCGGCGGGCAGAGGGCGAGACTGCCTGGCTGGCCCCGGCGGTTGCGGACTGGAGCGGCTTTGTAAGGCGCGAGTGGGAGCGGCTATCGGCCTGCGACGAGCGGGTCGCGATGAATCGCGAGCAGGAACTCGCACTGTGGCAAGAGATTGTAGCGGCGAGCGCCGAAGGAAGCAGGCTGGACAAGGGCTCGTTGCGCAGGATGGCGGATAAGGCGTCCGAGGCACATGGGCTGCTTTGCGCCTACGCGCCCGATCTGCTGAAAGAGCACAGGCGCTCAAGCTGGTTTCAGGATCAAGGGGCCTTCAGCGGCTGGCTGGGCGAGTTTGAGCGGGCCTGCGGCGAGATGCGGATGGTGAGTTTGCAGCGGCTGGCTGTGGAGTTGCTTTCACTGTTGCGGCGGGAGAACGCGCAGCGCGGACCGCTGCTGCTAGCGGGATTCGACCGCATGGCTTCGTTGCAGATGGATTTGCTGGCCGCGTGGGGGGAGTGGAGCGTGGCGGCCGTGGGCGAGCCGGCGGAGAACAAGTGTTTCTATGAGGCAGCGGACGAGATTGCCGAGCTTGAGGCCTGTGCGCGATGGTGTGCGCTGAGGCTGGCGTCCAATCCTGATGCGCAGTTGCTTGTAGTAACGCAGGATGCTTCGGCGCGGCGCGGTGAGATCGAAAGAGCGTTCCTGAGCGCAGTGGGCGAGCGGTTTGAGTTTTCGCTCGGCGTGCCTCTGCGGCAGATTCCTGTGATTCGTGCGGCGCATCTGTCGTTGCGCTGGCTGGACGGCGAGATCGATGAGCATGAGCTGGACTGGCTGCTGGGATCGGGCAGAGGTGTCACCAGTGAGGCTGAGACCCTCGCGCTGACGGGCTTCCTAAGAGAGATTCGAAGGCGGAGACGTGAACGACCGCGATGGAGCCTGACGGAGTTTATGAAGGAGCAGTCTCGCGCGGCTCTGCCTGCCGGCTGGACTGCGCGGATGAGCGCGGCGAGAGAGCGGCTTGGCGCGTGCCAGCGGAGATTGATGACTGCGTCGGCCTGGGCCGAAGTGATTCCCGAAGTGCTGGCGACCGCCGGCTGGCCGGGGGGCAAGCCGCTAACGAGCGTGGAGTTTCAGGCCACGAAGAGGTTGCAGCACGCGTTCGACGTCTGCGCGTCTCTTGGGTTCGATGGGCGGCGCATGGAATGGAGCGAGTTTCTGCATACGCTGGGAAGCGTGCTCAGTGAAACGCTCTTCGCACCGCAGTCAGAAGGCGCGCCGGTACAGATTGTTGGGCCGATGGAGTCGGCGGGGCTGAGCGCGGATGCGATCTGGTTTCTTGGCGTGAGCCAGCAGGCATGGCCGCCGATGGGCAGATTGCATCCGCTGATCCCGATCGAAGAGCAGCGGCAGTATCGGATGCCGCACGCGACGGCGCAGCAGGATGGCGATCTGGCACGAACGGCGACGGAACGGCTGGTTCGATCTACGCCGGAGATTCGTTTTAGTTATGCCGGGCAGATGGGAGGCGTTGAGCAGAAGCCAGCGCGGCTGGCGATCAAGACCGCAGGCGTACCGCAGTCTGTGCCGGACGAGTTGTGCGACGAGAAAACTGCCGCGACGAAGACAAAGAACTTTGAGGATTCGAGCCGGATTTGCTTCATTCGCACGTCAGTCGCCGGCGGATCGGCTTTGGTGAGCGCGCAGTCGCAGTGTCCCTTCAAAGCGTTTGCATCGGCGAGGCTTGGAGCAGATGGCTGGCAGAGGGCCGAGGCCGGGTTGACGGCGATGCAACGGGGCACGCTGCTGCATGAGGTTCTACATGCGGTGTGGGCTGCTGGGAGTATGCGCACGCACGCGGAACTACGTACAAAGCAAAATCTCGAAGAGTTTGTAGGCGGACATGTGCGCGATGTGCTGGCGACGAAGATGCCCGCCGGCGTGCGCGAGCGGATGCCGGCCGGGTATCTAGCTCTCGAACAGCAGAGGCTTACAAGGCTTGTTACCGAGTGGCTGGAGTACGAGCGCACGCGAGTGGAGTTCGAGGTCGAAGACACGGAAGTGAATCGGACGGTCCGGATTAAGGGACTCGAACTGAAGCTGCGCCTGGACCGCATGGACAAGTTGAATGACGGAAAGATTCTGGTGATCGACTACAAGAGCGGCCAGGTCGATCTGAAAGACTGGCAGCCGCGTGCGAGCGACTTGCAGTTGCCGCTCTATGCATCGTTCGCACTGAAAGATGGGGAGGAGCTTGGGGGACTGGCGTTTGCACAGGTAAGGCCCGGAGCGCAGGAGTTCACCGGGTCGCTCTACATGCCTAAGGAGACGCTGTTTGCCGAGCTGCAAGGGAGCAAATCGCTGGCGAAGCAGAAGCTAACCGAAGGCAAATTGAAGATATGGAAAGAAGAGATCGAAGGACTGGTCGCGGCATTTCTTGACGGACACGCAGAGGTCGATCCTATCGATTCAAAAACGACATGCAAATTCTGCGATCTGAAGCCGCTGTGCCGGATTGCCGAGAGTGCAGAGGACGAAGAGGAGCCGGAAGAGACAGGGGAGGAGAGCTATGAGTAGCGGTCGCATTCATCTGCTGCCTCCGGATTACTCCCATCGGCTGCGCGCGCTGGACACTTCGCAGTCGGTGCTGGTAGAGGCGCCGGCCGGGTCTGGCAAGACCGATTTGCTTACGCGACGGTTTCTGCGGCTGCTCTCAGAAGTGGATGAGCCCGGACAGATTGTCGCGATCACATTTACACGCGCCGCAACCGCTGAGATGGTGGCCCGCATTGTTGCGGAGCTGGAGAAGGCGGCGGCGCGCGCCGCGAATCATGAGGAGATAGACAGCGACGAATTTTCAATGGAGGCGCTCGCGGCCAAGGCATATGAGCACTCTGAGAGGAAGGGCTGGAATCTCGTCGAGCTGCCGGGGCAGTTGCGAGTGAATACGATTGATGCGTTCTGCCGGGAACTCGCACAGCGACGGCCGCTGCTTTCTGGACTAGGCGGCGAAGCGGAGATTGTGGACGATGCACGGGTATTTTACCGGCGTGCCGCACGAAGGACGCTGGAGCAGATCGACGGAGCCGATGCGGAGTTGCGCGAAGGGTTGCGGCGTCTGCTGCTTTGGCGAGATAACAGTTGGCAGGAGTTGGAAGACCTGCTGGTCGAGATGTTGTCGAAGCGTGAACGCTGGATGCAGGAGTTGCTCTTTGGAGAGGGGTTTGATTGGGAGAAGCTGCGCGCGCAGTTGGAGAAGCCGTTTGCACTTGCTGTGCGGGAAGGTCTTGAGCGATTAACAGGGCTTTTCGATCAGCTGCCGGGAGCGAGCGAAGAGGCGATTGAGCTGGCGCGATTTGCATCCACGCAAGAGCGCGGAGGGTTCTGTCGCGATTTGGCGGAATTGCCGGAGTTTCCTCGCACACCGTTTGATTGCGCGGAAGAGTTAGAGACGGCGCAGGCTGCCATGGTGTCCCTGGCAAGACTTTTACTTACGCAGAAGGGGAAGTTCCGCAGCAAATTTACAGTGGCTGACGGTTTCCCCGCGGATCGCAAGCAGGAAAAGGCAAGAGTTGTAGAGCTGGTGGCAAGATTAGGCCAAATTCAAGGACTTGATAGCGCACTTGCTGCGTTCTTCGGCTTGCCGCCAGCCCGCTATACCGACGACGACTGGGCTATTGTGCGAGCTTGCTTCGTGCTGCTGCGCGCGGCTGCGCCGCGGCTGCGCATTGCGTTTGCCGAGAGCGGAGTAGTGGACTTCACCGAGGTGGCGCAGATCGCGCTCGACGCGCTTCGTGGCGAAGATGGCATTCCATCGGATTCGGTGCTGGCTTTTACGGATGGAATTCGTCACTTGCTCGTGGATGAGTTTCAGGACACGAGCCGCCGGCAGCACAGGCTGCTTGCGCATCTGATCGCGGCCTGGCCGGAACGCGAAGGACGGACTTGTTTCGTCGTCGGCGATCCCAAGCAGTCGATCTATTTTTTTCGCGACGCCGATGCCGAACTGTTTCCGCAGGTGCGTGAAAGCGGCCTTGCCATCCCTGATGATGCGCCTTTCCCGTTCGATTGCGAGCGGCTTACAGCCAACTTCCGCAGCGCGCGGGGGTTGGTTGGAGAGTTGAATGGTTTCTTCGATGCTGTATTCGCGCAGAAGGATGGCAGTGGCGTCGAGTTTGCCGATGCAGAGGCGTTTCGCGCGGATGCGGAACCAGATCGTGCCGGGGCGCGCGTTCAGCAGCACTGGGAGTTCATGCCTGCCACGCGAAGCCATGAGAAGGACGAGCAGGTAAAGAAACGAATCCACGAGGATCGGGACTCCGCGCTGAAGCGTGCGGTTGCTTCCATGGTTGAAGTGATCGCGGAGCGAATCAAGGGCATCGATGCGGCTCGCGCGAAGGGCAGGAAGTTGAGGATCGCGGTGCTTGGCAGGGCGCGGGCGGCGCTGGTCCCGGTTGCGGAGGCTCTCAGGAGTGCCGGGATTCCTTTTCGTGCTGTCGAGCTTGAGAAACTAGGAGACAGGCCGGAGGTGCGCGACGCGCTTTCGATTGCAC
Source organism: uncultured Acidobacteriaceae bacterium (assembly GCA_903842065.1). Taxonomy (GTDB): domain Bacteria; phylum Acidobacteriota; class Terriglobia; order Terriglobales; family Acidobacteriaceae; genus Telmatobacter. Next base: position 17,219 of record CAIMKZ010000037.1, read on the forward strand.
GCGCGCTGGTCAATCCGCAGGACCGGATCGCATGGCTGAGTCTGCTACGCGCGCCGTGGTGCGGACTCGCGCTTGCCGATCTGTATGCGGTTTCCGGGGGTGACGAGCCGGAGTCGATGAAGCGCGCGATTTGTGAACTGATGCGCGAGAAGCTGGAGCAGCTTTCAGAGCAGGCAAGAGCCTCAGTGGAGCGAGTGTTGCGCGCGATCGACGGCGCGGAGTTGTGGCGCGCCGAGCACCCTGCCGCTACGTTGGGAACATGGCTTCGGCAGACATGGATGCTGCTTGGCGGTGCGGCCTGCGTGAACGAGGCTGAGCGGGCCAATGTAGAGCTGCTGCTGCGCGCACTCGACTCTTTGTCGGAGGCTGAACAGGATATAGCGGGTCCAGCGCTCGATGCTGCGCTCGACAAGTTGACGGCCTTGCCAGACCCTGGTGCCGACTCCGATTATGGCGTGCAGTTGATGACGATCCACAAGGCCAAGGGCCTTGAGTTTGAAGTGGTGATTGTGCCGGAGTTGCAGGCCAAGGGCGGCCGCAGCCGGGCGGAGCTGTTGTCGTGGCTTGAGCGTGGACTCGATGCGCCGGGTGAGGGCGAGGAGATTACGGAGTTCCTGGTAGCACCGATTCAATTTCGGGGCTCCGATCGCGGTAAGGCAAAGGAGTGGGTAGATCGGGAACGAAAGAATCGCGAGATTCAGGAGATGCGGCGGCTGCTGTATGTTGCCGCGACACGCGCGCGCGAGGAACTGCATCTGTTTGCGCGGCCTGAGTACAAGCAGAATATGGATGGTGGGCTTGAGGTACAGATGCCCGGCGAGTCGATGCTGAAGACGGCCTGGCCTGCGTTAGAACAAAGTGTGCGCGGCAGTTTTGACGAGTGGCTGAATGGTGGCGGTGCGCGGGACAATCAAGTGCCTTCTATCGCCGCCGGCGACAGCTCGAATGTGGTCGAGATGCCTGGCCGGGTAAAGATGGCAACACTGCGCCGGCTGCCGATGGACTTTTGCAGCGATGCGATCGTGGAGGCCGAGCGGGCAGAGGTGCCTGCGCAGGAGATTGGCGCTGTGTACGAGCGGCACAAAGGCGGATTGGCATCGCGCGCGCTGGGCGTGGCGGTCCACGCCATCTTTGAGCGAGTGTCAGCGCAGGCCGTAGCGCAGGGGCTCGATGCGGCAGTGGATGCGATTGCAGGCTTTATTCCGCATTCGATTGCCGAGGTGCGGGCTATGGGAATGGATCGGACGCAGGCCATACGAATTGCAACAGAGGCTGCAAAAATTGCGCGCGAAGCGCTGTGCGATCCGGTGGCGCGCTGGATTCTTGCGCCTCGATTGGAGGCGGCGAGCGAGCAGGGCTGGGTTGGCGTCGATGGCAGCGCAATTCGCACGGTACGCGCGGACCGTGTATTCAAGGCAGGAGTCGATCCAGACACGGATAACCCAAGCTCGGATGACGACGGAGCGTGGTGGATCGTGGACTGGAAGACGGCACACGCCGACGGAATCGAAGCCGCACAGGCTCTGCCGCGGTTACGCGCGCTGTTTGCGCCACAGCTTGAGTTGTATGCCAGGGTTCTGCGCGGGATGAAGGGAAGTGAAGCAAAGATTCGGTGCGGACTGTACTACCCGCGCATGAAGGCCTTCGACTGGTGGGAGGCGTAGAGCGCACGCTGCCAGCAATAAAAGAAAGCCCCCGGCGCGGATTGCGGCCGGAGGCTTTCTGTTAGAGGGAGTTACTGCAGGTTGCGCATGAGGCTGTCGAGGACGCTCTTGGGGGGGCGTGTGACGGACTCGGGCAGCGTGGCCAGCGGCTCAGGGACCATGTTGAGCTGGTCGAGGAACGTGGGCTTTTGCGTGTTGATGTAGAAGATGCCGGTGAGGATCTCATCCTTGTCGGTGGCTTCCATCAGAGTGCGTACGGCGTTGGCCTTGTCGGTGGGGTCATAGTCCTCCTGCAATTTGCGCAGGCGGAGGTTCGATCCGTCGTGCATCTGCACATCGTGGACGATGCCCGAGTCGTAGTCCACGACGATGTCTTCGAAGCTGGGCACGAAGTCGATGGCGTTGATTGGCTCGTCGTTCTCCTGCATGAACTTGTAGCTCTTGGTGGAGCCTTCGTGGTCGTTGAAGGTGACGCAGGGGCTGATGACGTCGAGGACTACCGTGCCTTCGTGGGAGATGGCTGCCTTGAGCATCGTGAGCAGCTGCTTCTTGTCGCCGGAGAAGGAGCGGCCGACGAAGGTTGCGCCGAGCTGGATGGCTAGCGCGCAGGCGTCGATGGCGGGCAGGTCGTTGACTACACCGGTCTTGAGTGTGGAGCCGATGTCCGCGGTGGCCGAGAACTGACCCTTGGTAAGACCGTAGACGCCGTTGTCTTCGATGATGTAGATCATGGGCAGGTTGCGACGCAGCAGGTGAATGTACTGGCCCACGCCGATGGAGGCGGTGTCGCCGTCGCCGGAGACGCCCAGCGCCTTGATGGTGCTGTTTGCCAGCACGGCGCCGGTAGTTACCGAAGGCATGCGGCCATGCACGGTGTTGAATGCGTGTGAGCGGTTCATGAAGTAGGCAGGGCTCTTGGACGAGCAGCCGATGCCGCTGATCTTGATGACACGCTCGGGCTCTACGCCCATCTCGAACATGGCGTCCATGATGCGCTCGGAGATGGAATTGTGACCGCAGCCAGCGCACAGCGTGGTCTTGCCGCCGCGGTACTCTAGGATGGGAAGGCCGATGCGATTGACTTTAGGAGCAGGGGTCGATGTAGCCATGGATTAGAGGCCCTCCTGTGTAGCGAACAGCTCGGTGATGGACTCGGCGTCGATGGGCAGACCGTTGTAGTGCAGGATGCTGCGAATCTTCGCGGCATGATCTGCTGCCAGATCGAGCTTGAGCAGGCTGGCCATCTGGGCGTCGCGATTCTGCTCAACCACATAGACGCGGTCGTGCGAGGCGACGAACTCAGCCACTTCCTTCGAAAAAGGATAGGCGCGGAGCCGCAGATAGTCGGTCTTTGTGCCGTACGTCTTCTCGATATTAGCGATGCTCTCGACGAGCGCGAAGTCGGTGGTGCCGTAGGCGATGAAGCCGATCTTCGAAGTGCCGTTCTTTACGGCCACTGGCGCGGGCACCAGGGTGCGGGCGTGATCGAACTTCTTGACCAGCCGCTCCATGTTGGCGACGTACACTTCCGGCTTTTCCGAGTAGCCGGCCGCGTCGTTGTGGCCCGTTCCGCGGGTGAAGTAAGAGGCCTTGGGATGCAGCGTGCCGGGCAGAGTACGCCAGCCGATGCCGTCGCCGTCCACGTCGCGGTAGCGTGCGAAGCCGCCCAGCCGGTCGAGATCCTCGGCGGTGAGAACCTTGCCGCGATCGAGAGGCTTGGTGGGGTACTCGAAGGGGTCCGACATCCAGTTGTTCATGCCCATATCGAGATCGGTGAGCACGAAGACCGGCGTCTGAAGCCGCTCGGCCAGGTTAAAGGCTTCGATGGTTAGCTCGAAGGCCTCCTTGACGGAGCCAGGGAGCAGCATCACGTGCTTAGTGTCTCCGTGCGAGAGGAAGGCTGTGGAAAGGATGTCTGACTGCTGTGTGCGCGTGGGCAGGCCGGTGGAGGGTCCGCTGCGCTGCACATTTACGATGACGCCGGGAATTTCAGCGTAGTAGCCGAGGCCGGTGAACTCTGCCATGAGCGAGATGCCGGGGCCCGAGGTGGCAGTGAAGGAACGCGCACCAGCCCAGCCTGCGCCGAGCACCATCCCGATGGCGGCAAGCTCGTCTTCGGCCTGCACCACGGCGTAGGTGGCTTTTCCGTCCGGTGTAACGCGGAACTTTTTGAGCAGGTCTGTGGCGGCTTCGATGGTCGATGTGGAAGGCGTGATCGGATACCAGGCAACCACCGTGACGCCGGCGAAGACCGCGCCCATGCCGCAGGCCGCGTTGCCGTCGATGATGATTTTGCCCTCGGTCTCGTTCATGCGCTCAATATAGTAGGGGTCCTTCTTGGGCAGGCTCGCGGCCGCGTAGTCCCAGCCAGCCTTCACGGCTCCGAAGTTGAGGTCGAAGACCTTCTGCTTTTTGGCGAACTGCTTCTTGATGGACGCTTCGACGACGGCGAGGTCGATGTTGAGCAACTGCGCCGCTACGCCTACGTACACCATATTCTTGACCAGCTTGCGCAACTTGGCCTCGGTGCAGCAGGCCGCGGTGATCTTGTCGAAGGGGACTGGATAACAGGCCACATCGCTGCGGTACTGTTCGAGCTTGAGGTTCTCCTCGTAGATTGCCGCGCCGCCCGGGGGAAGGTCCAGCATGTCGTCTTTGGCCGACTCGGGGTTAAGCGCGATGAGAATCTCGTTGGTGCGCTTGCGGGCCACGTAGCCGTCTTTGCTGGCGCGGATGGTGAACCAGGTGGGTAGCCCGGAGATGTTGGAGGGGAAGAGGTTTTTGCCGCTTACCGGAACGCCCATGCCGAAGATGCTTTTCAGCAGCGTGCTGTTTGCGGACTGTGAACCGGAGCCATTAACAGTGGCTACATTAATGCTGAAATCATTGACGATGCGCTTGGGTGCGCTCGCATTGCCCTGTGCTTCACCCAGGGCTTGGTTTCCAGTCGCCATGTGGCGGGATTCCCTTCGGATGGAAGTCTGATTGTGCGAATGGTGATATCGCGCACCAAGTGATTATAGTCACTTATTACAGCCACTGTCCCTGTTCGATGGGCGAGCCATCGCAGATTATGATTCCAATTTCCCGCAGTCTGGTGAGATGGATCACAAGCTGCTTGTGCCTCATGGCCGCGCAACTGTATTCGGTAGATGCACTTCCGCCCCAAGGCTGCCAGCCTCAGCGCTTCAGGGAGATCCGCCAGGATGGCTTGAGGAGGATGACAGGAGTCAAAGCTGGATATGTTACATTCAAACAGTCGAGACCACGCGCGGGAGAGATGGCCGAGTGGTTTAAGGCGCACGCTTGGAAAGCGTGTGTACTTTAACGAGTACCGTGGGTTCGAATCCCACTCTCTCCGCCACTAAGTCATTTATTTTGAACAAATTAGCATCAAGATACGAACCTTCGGTTGTTTTTCCCGCAAATACGCAAATTCTATCCCGCTAATGTGACTGGAGAGCTTTCTCCAGCCTTGTCGGATGAATCAAGATCCTGCCACATCCTCTGTTTGCAATCTAGCCAGTTGCTTTATGAGTTGAAAAGCGACCGGAGAGAAATTCCGTGCCGCTCCGTGGGGGGAGCGTAGGGCTCAAAGCGACCGGAGAATCGAAAATGATCCAGTTGCATTCTATGTACACGCTGGCGACTAGAATCTGGTTTCCTCTTACTGGGCTGGCCCTGTCTGCTCACGGAGCCTACAACGCTCCGAGGGAGTAATTCCGACATCGCGTGTGACCCACCGTCAGTGAGTGCATTCTCTGTTTCGTAAACGCAACCGGTGAACACAAGCCGACTTATGGGGACTAATTGTGCAGTGTCAACAGATTGTTCCTATCGAGACCTGCCCTACTGATAGGGGTGTGGTGGTTAATCCCGGCATGAGGTCTGTGCCAGTTGTATTCGTGTATCCAGGGTAGAAGTTGAGCCGAGCGTTCTGCGGAGTTCTGG
>CAIMKZ010000038.1 GCA_903842065.1 uncultured Acidobacteriaceae bacterium
AATAAACTCAACGCGCTGTTGCCTGACTTCCATCGTTTTCCAAGGCATCGCCTTTACGCCTCCGCGCAAGCTAGCGCTTGCGCGGAAGTGTAAAGGATGTCCAGAGACAATGTGTAAACAATGTCATGGAACTGAACAGCGAGGGACCGGGGGCACCCGGCTGAGGCGGGCTACGTTCTAAGAGAGAAGCCAAACGGGACTGGCCTGCGGGCAGATCCTGTCTGGCTATTTCGCTGGGATGAAACGATACGCGCGGGCGGCTTTACGGGCAGGGCTGGGCTGTGTACGTGCAGGTGTAAGCGCCCTGCTGGAAGGGTGTGCCGCTGGCTTGGGTGCAGTTGGTATGCACCTGGGCTGCATGGTTCGGGTTTCCGTAGGAGGGACCGCCGGCCTGAGCGGCCATGGTGCTCCAGTTGTTCTGGGCAAAGCTCATGGCCGGAGCCTGCGAAGTGGCCGTGCCTGTTCCGGTGATGAAACGGGGGCCATTGTTGGTGGTGAGGCAGGACTGAACAGGATTCTGAACGACAAAGTTGAAGCAGCTCTGGTTGTTGCCGAGTGCCTGCTCCTTTGGTCTGCTGGGGCCGGGCAGGTAGGAGAGGTGCGCGCAGTTCTGATAGCTGCCGGGCGCATTGGCGTGGGCGGAGACAGAGATGGGCGGATAGGTCTGGCCAGGGGCGAGGGCACCGGTGCGGTTGCAGACGATCGAAGCGGGATCTTCGTTGAGGGAGTGGCAAGCCCAGCCGGGGCCAGTGCCGGTGATCTGCGAGAAGGCCGTGGTCAGGGTGATGCCAACGCTGGCGGCGTCGGTGGGAGCCAGCGGCTGCGAGCCGGGATTGCTGACCATGACGGTAAAGCCGGCGTTGAAGCCCACCGGCAGGGACGGGTTGCCGGTGACGGTGATGGCTACATCGACGGATGGTCCGCCGGCTTGTGCGCCTGCGTAGGCTGCTGCCGTTGCCAAAACGAGTGTTGCGACGAGTGTTGCTTTCATGAGATTTTCTCCTGTGTTGTGCTGGATTAGGTTTCGAGGCGATGTTCAGAGCTATGGGCCAACTTGTCTTCCTTCCCGCTTGATTGCTGGCCTCTCGCCAGCCGCGGGGCCTTCATTCATCGCCAGGAGGCGGCAGCCAGTTCCCCGGCCATTGGTTGCCACGCTGGCTGGTGCATCGATACCGATCCACAGGGAGCGGCTATGCGGGGAGTACCGCCGCTTGAGCGAGAGATCGTAGGCTCCAACAGAAAGACGAAAATCTGGCGGGGTTGCTGTCTCGCCCGGTGAAAAAGTGCTGATCTGGCCCGTGGAGATGATTCGAAACTCATAGATCAAGGGGTCGGGATCAGGAGAAAGAATCGGCTTGAGCCTGACAGTGACTGTTGTTTGAGGTGGAGTTTGAGGCTGAAGGAATGCGCATTGCACGGTGACCGAGGGATTGCGAGTCTGCGGGGTCTGGTTGGCAGGAGGAGTTGTAGAAGGCGTTGTGCCGGTCTGCGCCTGGGGCTGCGCAAGAGCGGAGCGAGATTGCACAAAGACGAACGAGGTAACAGCACAGAGCAGCAACGCCGGGCTGAGCCAGCGCGCGGAATGGAACAGGCGCATGGGGATGACCTCTGATATTACCTGCCCGATCTGCTCAGAGAATCGATCGTAGCTGAGTCGGAAGAGGGCTTGGTGATGGGCTTGAGTTGGCTACGCGACTCGAATCGGAACCCATGCGCCGTCGAGTGGGAGGGGGGAAATCCTCCAGGGAAGTGACCACCGGATTTGGCAATGTAAGAAAGATAAAAAAGAAGTACGCCATAACTGACGGTGGAACGAGACTATACCTTAGAAACCCGGTTGTCGAATAAAGTTGCTGTCGCAGGCGGGAATAATCGAAGGTGATGGTGGAAGATGTCACTGCTTCACGATCTGGATGCAAGCGTCCACACTGTGACCGATGAGAAGACGGAATGCGAGGGCAAAGTTTCAAGTAAGGAAGCAAAGTGCTGCTTGCCGGTACACTGGCATTGAGGGGATTTGTGATTCGATTTGTACGAGTATCGACGGTTCTTGCGTTGCTGGCCTTGCCGGTCTGGGTGTGCGGGCAGGCGGGCGGGGCCGTCGCTCCGGGGCCTGCGCAGGCCGCAAACGTAGAGCCGGTGAGTGACGGGGTGGAGCAGGCCGAGGCGGCGATCGCGGCTAAGGACTGGGAGACGGCTGCCGGCAAGCTCGATCTGTGGCTGACGGCGCATCCAGAAGACGGGCGGGCACTCTTCGATGCCGGATACGTGGCCGATGTGGAGAACCGCACGTCCGACGCCAAGGGGCTGTATCGGCGGGCGGTTGCGGCAGACGGGAAGGCGTTTGAAGCGCATCTGCTGCTCGGACTGCTGCTGGCTCGGGAGGGCAAGACAGACGAAGCGCGGACGGTGCTGAAAAAAACGACCACGCTCGATGCCGGTGAGGACGGTGCGGAGCTGAAGGGACGGGCCTGGCGGGCGCTGGCGAGATTGGATAGTTCGACGGATGCCACGGCGGCTTCAAGCGATCTGCTGGAGGCGTTGAAGCTGACCCCGGAGACGGTGGACGACATGCTGCTGGCTGCGGAGATTGCGGAGAGAGCGGGGCAGACGGCGGCGGCAGAGGCAGAGTACCGGCGGGCGGTTGCGAAGGATCCGAAGTCGGGTGAGGCGAGCGCGGCCCTGGCGCATCTGCTGATCAAGGGAAAGAAGTACGCCGAGGCCGAGCCTCTGCTGCGAACCGCGCTTGAGAGCGCGCCGGGCGATCCGGCGCTTACGGCACAGCTTGCGGCGGTACTGGCGGCCGAGGACAAGGCCGAGGCATTGCCACTTTTGCAAAAGCTGAACGCGGAGCATCCTGAGGACGCGGCGATCTCGCGGATGCTGGCTGAGGTTCTGGCCGATGCAGGGGATTTCGAAACTTCTGACCAGTTGTATGTGAAACTGCTGTCCACGGCATCGGACGATCTGGCGCTTTTGGTGGGCCACGGGCAGAATCTGGTGCGGCTCGGTAAGTATCCGGCGGCGTTTGCGGCGTTCGACAAGGCGACGAAGCTGGATCCGGCAAATGTGGACGGATGGAGCGGGCTGGCCTTTGCGGCCTCGCGCTCTGGCCAGCCCGCGGTGACGATCAAAGCTCTGGGGATGCGGGGGAAGTATCTTCCGGAGAACCCTTCGAGTTTGTTTTTGTGGGCGACGGCCTACGATTCGCTGCACCAGACGGTGCAGGCGGTGGCATATTATCACCGGTTTCTGACGTTGGCTGCGGGCAAGTATGCGACCGAGGAGTGGCAGGCGCGGGAACGGCTCAAGGCGATCGAAAAGTAGCAGATGGGTTAAGGGTGGAACTGGAGTGGTTAGGGTGCAGAAATGTGATTGGATCAAAAGAATCCGATTTTGCCCCTTGCACTTGCCTGATGATTGTGGCTAATATTTGACACACGCACGAGGGAAGGCGCTCTACCCCCCTGGAGGGCCCGATGCGAAGTCAGATTCGAATTGCCGTTTTAGCTGGAATCGGATTTGCCCTGATACCGGTGTGCGCGTTCAGCGCCGCCCAGAAGAATCCCAACGAACAATCGATCGCAGTGCTAGAGACGCAGGCCGCTCAGGCCCAGCCTCGGGAGCAGTGCTATCTGTATGCGCAACTGGTTCAGCAGATGACAGAGCTGAGCCTGAAGAGCTATGCGGCCGGACAGGTGGACGAGGCCAATCAACTGCTTACGCGTGTGCAGGGCGTGGCGGCGAAGGTTCACCAGACGCTCGATCCGAACAACAAACGGATGAAGAACGCCGAAATCCTTCTGAGCACAACGACCTTCCGGTTAAAGGAGATGCTGCACGTGATCGCCTTCGACGACCGGGCGCTGGTAGAGGAGACTCTGGCCAAAGTGTCGAACGCGCAGAACGCGGCGATGTTGCAGGTCTTTGAGAAGTAAGCCTCGGGGAAGGACCCAGGAATATGCAGGTGAGGAGATGGCTTCGGTGCGCAGTTGTGTGCCTGCTGTGCGGGACCGCGCTGATTGCGCCGTCGCAGAAGAACCGGCGTGAGCCGCTGACCGAGGCGCAGCAGGATCAGCTTGCGGAAGCCGGCATTGTGCCATATGCCAGGATTGGCCTGTATACCAAATTTGTGAGCGAGCACGTCAGCCGGCTGGAGGCGATCGGGAAAAGGTCAGAGAGCGGGCGCGGGCAGAGGCTGGCTGAGGAACTCGGGGATTTATCTGAGCTGCTCGACGAGCTGGCGTCAAATCTGGACCAGTACGGGGGGCGCAAGGCCGATCTGCGCAAGGGATTGAATAGTCTGAAGGAGGCTCTGCCGAAGTGGCAGGGGATTCTGCGCGGGCTTCCTGCGGATCGCGCGGACGATATCGAGCTGAAAGATGCGCGCGAGGCACTAGACGATCTTGCCGATCAGGTGAAGGATCTGTCGGGGAGCCAGGATAAGTACTTCGAAGAGCATAAAGACCGAAAGGGGCAGGACCGGGAAGAGCCTGAGTAGGGGATACATTCCAGGGGATCGAACGAGCTGAGAAGAAAGGCCCAATCTTTGCGTAAAGATCGCGCGAAGATTGGGCCTTTTGATTTGGTGCGGGTTAAGCAGGCATCATGGTGCCGGTTTCAAGGAAGCGGGTGTGCCAGCTGAGGGATTCCTGGAGCATGTGCGGCGTGTGCTTTCCGCGGGAGGTCTTCTCGGCGCGGTTGAGGTAGTCGAGCAGCAGGGGCTTGTACTCGGGACTCGCGCAGTTGTTGATGATGAGCCGCGCACGCAGGAGTGGAGCGAGTCCGCGTAGGTCGGCGAGGCCGTGTTCGGTGATGAGGACCTGGGTGTCGTGCTCGGTGTGATCTACGTGGGAGACCATTGGCACGATGGAAGAGATGGAGCCGTTCTTGGCGGTGGAGGGTGACATGAAGATGGTGAGATAGCCGTTGCGGGCGAAGTCGCCGGAGCCGCCGATGCCGTTCTGGATGCTGGAGCCCATGATGTGGGTGGAGTTGACGTTGCCGTAGATGTCAGCCTCAATCATGCCGTTCATGGCGATGACGCCGAGCCGGCGGATGATGCCGGGGTTGTTCGATATCTCCTGCGAACGCAGGATGATGCGGTCGCGGTAGGAGGCGAGGTTGGCGTTCATCTCCTGCATCATCTCAGGGCTTAGCGAGAAGGAAGTGGCGGAGGCGGAGACAAGCTTGCCGGACTTCAGGAGGTTGATCATGCCGTCCTGAATGACCTCGGTGTATGAGGTGAGTCCTTTGAATGGCGCGTCCTGAAGACCGATGAGGACGGCGTTGGCGATGTTTCCTACGCCGGATTGCAGAGGCAGCAGGTTCTTGGGCAGACGGCCCTTGCGGACCTCCCAGGTGAGGAACTCAAGCAGGTGGGCAGCGATGCGTTTAGAGGCCTCGTCGGGCTCCTTGAAGGGGCTGTTGCGGTCTGGCGTGTCGGTGGGGACGACGGCGACGACCTTGTTCAGATCGACTTCAAAGTAAGGCGAGCCGAAGCGCTGTGCGGGCCGGTAGATGGGGATGGGGATGCGCTTGGGAGGCTGGGGGATCTCAGTGTAGATGTCGTGCATGCCTTCGAGGGCCATGGACTGCCAGGAGTTGACCTCGAGGATGATGCGGTCGGCCTGATTGAGCCACGTCTGGTTATTGCCGACAGAGGTGGAGGGGATGAGGCGTCCGTCTTCGAGCACGGCGGTGACTTCGATGACGGCAACATCCATCTTGCCGAGAAAGCCGAAGTTGACCAACTGGGCGACGTGGCTGAGATGGATGTCGAGGTAGTGCATGTCGCCGGAGTTGATGCGCTTGCGGACCTCGGGATCGGACTGGTAGGGGAGGCGCATCTGCATGCCGCCGGCCTTGGCGAGCGCGCCGTCGAGTTCGGGTCCGGTGGAGGCGCCGGTGAAGACGTTGATGCGGAAGTCTTCGCCGCGGGCGTTGGCTTCATCGATAATGCGGGCCAGCTCGACGGGGACCTGCTTGGGATAACCGGAGCCGGTGAATCCGCTCATGCCGACCTGGTCGCCGGGCTGGATGAATTGTGCGGCCTCGGCGGCGGTCATGATGCGTTCGCGGAGAGTGGTGTTGAGAACACGTTCCGATGAGAGGGTCATGATGGCGGTAAATACCTTTCTTTCCGGATGAGGGTCGCGCTCCGTGAAGGAAGCGCAAAAAGAACACAAAAAGACGTTCGCGTTCCCGCTGGATCCGCAGAGCAGCCAACGTGGAGCGGGATGATTGTGTTAATTTTATGCGGCTGTCAAGGGAGTAGGACGTGCCGGGGGTCACGGCAGTGGGGCGCAGAGATAGTGAGCGGAGAGGGCAGTGCGAGCGAGTTGAGAGAGGGAGGGAGAGCTACTGCTTGACGCCAGAGGCCAGCGTGAAGCCATCGGCCACGTCGGTGGGGATCGTGGAGACGGGCGGGGGATCGGTGAAGGAAGCGCCCGCGGCGTTGATGGCGTTGGAGTAGTCGGGACCGAGGCCGAGTAGCTTGAGGGCGCGGCTGTCGGGCATGATGCGGGTCTGCCAGCCCTGGTTGGCCTGTAGCTTCTTCATGGCGGCGATGGTGGTGTCGTCCCACTTTCCGTTGGGTTCGCCAGAGAGGTAGCGGGTACGGATGAGAGCCTGCTGAATCTCAACGACGCGACTGGACTCGATGGCCTGCTGGCCGCGGGCACCGCGGGTCTTGACGGCCTTCTTTTTTGTAGTTGTGGTCTTGGCGGTCGTTGATTTGGAAGCAGTGGTCTTTGTGGCGGATCTCTTCGCCGTAGAGGCTTTCACCCTTGTCGTTTTCGTGACCGAGCTCTTGGCCTTAGTGGATTTGGCGGAGGTGGCAGCGAAGGCAGGGGCCACGGCAAGCGATGCAGCGAGGAGTAGAGCGAGATTGGCCCGGAATAAACGCATTGTGTTACCGCCTGAAAAGGGAAACCCGATTGCCTACGGGCAGTTTACCCAACGGATAGAGGTTGGGCAAGGGCTGAGTTTGGGGGACCGGGCTTCAAGTCCCCAAAAAGTCACGGGGCGCGGGATGTAGCGCTCGCGCCCCGGACGGGTTACTGGAGCCTGCCGCCGATGTAGTTGATGCCCGCTTCGGGGTGGCGGGGATCGATTACTTCAAAGACCACGTCATCGCGTGACTTGAGCTTGGAGACGATGGCGTTGAACTGGTCGCGGGTGGCGGTGGGCTGGCGGTTGAGGTGGGTGATGACGAGTCCCGGTTCGAGGCCCTGAAGATCGGCGAAGGAGCCGGCGCGGACACTTTGGATGGTTACGCCGGGTGTCTTGATCTTGGCGGTAACTGCGGCGGTGGCGTCGCGGACGACGAGACCGAGCTTGGTTTCGCCCACGTCGGCGCCGGTGTCAGGGCTATCGGGGGCCTGGGCTGATGCGCTCTCGGCAAAGACCTTCTCGCGGTCGCCCACGGTAACGGTAGCGTCCTGCTGTTTACCGTCGCGCAAGTATCCGAGGCGGAGCGAGGAGCCGGGGTGGCGATTGGCGATCTCATTGACCATGTCGTCGCCGTCCTTGATGCTGCGGCCGTCGATCTGGGTGATAATGTCGCCGGGCTTAAGGCCTGCCTTCTCAGCGGGTCCGCCGGGCTGGACCTCCTGCACGAGGACGCCGTTCTTGAAGCCGTAGACGCGGCTGACGGAGTCGGAGAGGCCTTGGCGGAACTGAATCCCTATAGACCCGCGGACGACCTTGTGGCCGGGTCCGATGAGGTCGTTGTAGACCTGGACGACGGTGTTGGAGGGCATGGCGAAGCCAACGCCCTCGGAGCCTGCCGACTGAGTATATATGGCGGTGTTGACGCCGATGACGTTGCCGTTCATGTCGAGCAGGGGTCCGCCGGAGTTACCGGGGTTGATGGCGGCGTCGGTCTGGAGGAAGTGCTGGAACTGTCCGCTGGCGCCGGGCTCGATGGTGCGATTTTTGGCGGAGATGATGCCGGCGGTGACGGTCTGGGAGAGGGCAAAGGGGCTGCCGATGGCTTCGACCCAGTCGCCTACCTGTACCAGATCGGAGTTGCCCAGCTTGACGGTGGGCAGGGGGCGGTCGGTGTCGATCTTGATGACGGCGAGGTCGGTGGCCTTGTCTACGCCGATCACATGGGCCGGGCGGCCGTCATCGGCGTTGTCGGGGTCGGAGGAGAGCTTGACGTAGATCTCGTCGGCCTTGTCGATGACGTGGTTGTTGGTAACGATGTAGCCGCGGGGATCGACGATGAAGCCGGAGCCGAGGGACTCCTGTACGCCCTGGTTCTGCTGTCCGCCCTGGTCGGGCATGCCGGGGATTCCGGGAATCTGGCCGCCGAAGAACCGGTTCAAGAAGTCCTGCTGTCCCTGGTCCTGGTTGTCCTCTTCGTCGTCGGGGTTCTGGGGCTCGACCTGTGTGCGTCCGCCGTTGCGGCCCTGAGGGCGCTGGCGGCTGGATCCGCGGTTCTGGGTCTGCTTGGGCAGGGTGCGGGTATTGATATTGACGACTGCCGGTCCGACGGCCTTGGCGATGCGGGTGAAGTCGTTGGGCTGTACGGGCTGATCGACGATCTTGAGCGGTGTGGCGTCGGAGGAGGAGGCCTGTTTTTCTTGACCGCGAACGCCGTGGGCGGCAAATGAGCCGCCGACGATAACCGCCGAGAAAACAGCGAGCAGGAAGAAGGCCGATGCGAGGGGGCGCTGACGCCAGCGTTCGAAGAAAGATTTCATGGTGTGAATAAACCTCATTTGGCGGCCAGCCGTGGGCCGGGGTTTGGGGGTAAGGGCCTGGTTACAGTATAGCGAAAAGCAGTTTGACCCCGTGCCAGCCTACAGTGGGCTGAACGTGGGTCAAAACCGGGAGACGGCCTGTTTATTGGACGCACGGGCGGGAGTTTCGGACCAGCGAGTAGAGAAGAAAAGTGAGACAGGCGGGGGAGGCGGGAGCGAAAAAAACCGGGCAGCGGAAGGTGATTCCGCTGCCCGGCAGGTTTGGATCGAAGTCCGGCTCGGCTAGAAGGAAAGCCGGAGCGCTAACTGGATGAGGCGCTGCTGGTTGCGCGTGGCAGTGATCTTGCCGTAGTTGGCGTTGCCGACCTGAGCGGTGGGCGCGGCGAACTGAACGCGGTTGAAGAGGTTGAAGACTTCGGCGTCGAACTTCAGCTTCACGCTCTCGGTGATGGGGAAGTTCTTGTTGAGCGCTGCGTCGAAGTTTGCAACGCCCTGGGCGCGCAGACTGTTGTCGGTGCGCGGCGCGGTGCCGAAGGAGAAGGCGCCGGGCTGGGTGTAGCAAGCGGTGTTGAACCACTTGTTCACGCGGGAGTAGGCGGAGCCGTCGACGGTCTTGGTGCATCCGGCTGTGTAGTTGGGCCGGGTGATGCCGCCGCCGAAGCTGCTGTTGAGGGTGGAAGGCTGGGCGATGACCAGGATCGGGAAGCCCGACTGGAAGGTCGAGGTTCCATTGACCGTCCAGCCGCCGATAACCTCGTCAACCGCCTTGGACTGGTTGGCGCCGAAGCGTTTGCCGCGACCAAAGGGCAGGTCGAGTACGTAGCTGATGGTGACGCGCTTGGGCACGTCGAAGCTCGATGCCGAGCGTTCGGCGCGCAGGTTGTAGTAGTCCTGAATGCCGGCGGCATTGCCACCGCCGGAACCGTCGAGCCATGCAGTCTGGCTGTCGGCATTTCCGAGCAGCTTGGACCAGGTAAAGGTGCCCAAGATCATGCCGCCGCCGTTGAAGCGCTTTTCAACCTTGGCTAACAGGCCATGCCATGTGGTGCTGCCCAGCATGGCGGAGGTGTTATTGACGCTCTGGAACTGGGGGTAAGGGCGGAGCAACTGTCCGACGGTAACGGTGGATTTGGTGAGGACGCCGGCCGTGGACGGGACTTTGCCGTAGAACGGATTCGCCACCTGGTCTGTGAGCAGATGCTGGGCGCCGCCAAACGAGCACTGCGGCTGAGTCTTGTCTGTGCCGCAGATGTCGTAGAGGTTGGGCAGCTGATCCAGTTCAAAGTAAGGGAAGCCGCGGATGAACACGTTGGCCGGCAGGTGGGTTCCCTTGGAACCGGCGTAGCCGACTTCTACGGCTATGTTGCCGTGGAACTGCTGCTGAAGGGCGAAGTTCCACTGCTGGGCGTAGGGGCGGGCAATGGTGGGTACGGGCAACTGGATGACCGCGCCGAGCACCAGGTTCTCAAGGTTGGTGACGTTACGCGAAGGCTGGAGGATGCCGCCCGGGAATGGGTTGCTGACCAGGTCCGCGGGGGTGATGCCGCCATCGTTGGAGAAGTTGTTGGGGGTGGTGGCGAGGCTGGGCGGAGTGGTCCAGGGCGCGTCACCGAAGATGGCGTCGTTGGGCAGCAGGGAGATGCCGTATCCAGCGCGCGCCACAAGGTCGTTGGTGACTTTGTATGCCAGGCCTACGCGGGGCGCAAAGCCGTTCCACTTGGCCGGGTGAATGGCGCGGTCCGGGTAGCTGGTGCTGTTGACCATCGCGGAGAGTCCCTTAAGCGAGAGGCCAACGTTGGCGCCGAACGGATCGACCGCGTTGGGGAGGAATACAGCGGCCGAGTTGTGGGCTTCCTTAAACTGGCCGGGGAACTCCCAGCGGAGGCCGAGGTTCAGAGTCAGCCTGGGATTGACCTGGTAGGTGTCCATCGCATACAGGCCGTGGTACCACATCTGCTGCTTGGCGATGAGAACTTCCTGGATCTGGCTGGGACTTGTGGCCCATCCAAGCATGAAGGACGCAAAGGAGTAGCCGGAGCCCGTCGGGCTGAGGGGGTTCAAAGCCGTGTTGGCGGATGTGAACGTAAACTGGCCGCTGGAGTAGTTGGTCTGAGCATAGCCCCACTCGATGATGCGGGACTCGGCGCCAACTTTGAGAGTGTGGCGGCCGATGATCTTGGTCAGGCTCTCGCTGAGCGACTCGTTGTTGTTCTGGTTGCGTGCGGTCACGTAGTTATAGGTCTGGAAACCCTGCACCTGAGAGGCGGGGTACTGCTTCCAGAGCACGTTGGGCGACAGCGCAGCATAGGCCGGGCCGAACTTGGAGAGATCGGTGCCGGTGACAGGGGGATAGAACCCGAAGATGAAGCGCAGATAGGAGAGGCGGAAGTCGGCCACCGTGGTCGGACTGATGGTCCAGGTGTAGCCGATGGCCGCGTTCTGCGTGGTGTAGATGTTCTGGTTGGCCGTGGCCATGTTGTGAAACAGGTCGTTCGGTACGGTCTTGCCGTTCCAATAGGTGTAGCGAATGAAGAACGGATCGTCCTTGATCCGGTGGTCTACACGGGCGTTGTACTGGTTGGTGTCTCCGCCGCCGCTGCCATTGCCGGTCCAGTTATTGGTAAGGTTGGCGGCAGTAGCTCCCTGGGGCGCGCCGAAGAGGCCGGCCATTACGACGGCCGTAGGATCGAGGCGGTTGGGCGCAATCACGTTGGCCACACCGTTGTAGGAGAACTGCTGGCGCGTGTAGATGGGGTTGCCGCTGGAGTCGGTGGCGCAGGCCGGGTTGCCATACTTGCCGCAGACGGTGAGCGGGTCATAGATCTTGGGAATGCCCGCGGCGCTGAAGTCGCCGGCCTTCATGGCCGCCGAGGGAACGGTGGTCACGGTCGGCACGCCGACGCGGACGCGGAACTTCTCCCAGGTGAACAGGAAGAAGGTCTTGTCCTTTTTGATGGGACCTGAAATTGCGCCGCCGAACTGATTCTGGTGGAATCCAGGCTTGGTGGTTGCGAAGTAGTTGTTGGCATTGAATGCCGTGTTGCGCAGGTACTCATAGGCGCTGCCGTGGAAGACGTTGGAGCCGCTCTTGCTGGCCAGATTGATAACACCGCCGGCAAAGCGCCCGAACTCGGGGCTCACGTTGTTGGTCGAGATACGAAACTCCTGCACTGCGTCCTGAGTGGGGACCAGAATCACGGAGTTCACATAGCTGACGTTCAGCGGAGCGCCATCAAAGTAAGATGCGCTCTGGTTAGCCGCACCGCCGCCGATCTGGTAGTTGCCCCATGCGTTGGCATTGAAGGAGCTGCCGTTTGCGCCGCCCATCGGGTTGCCGGAGGTGTTGCCCTGAGGCACAACGCCCGGCGAAAGGGCTACGAGATTCATCACGTTGCGGCCGTTGAGGGGCATCTCCTGCACCGTGCGGCCTTCAACGGCCTGACTGAGGGAGGACTGCTCGGTCTGGAGGAGGGCGGCCTGTTCGGTGACCTGAACCGTCTCGGTCACGTTGCCGACTTCAAGAGCGGCGTCTGCGCGAACGGTCTGCTGAACTTGAACCTGCACGCCGGTCAGAACCTTGCGCTTGAAGCCCTGGCGTTCGATGGCGATCTGGTAGAGCCCGGGAGCCAGATTCAGGAATTGATAGGAACCAGACTGGTCGGTAGTGATGGATCTGCTCTCGGCATTTCCGGTGTTGGTGAGAGTGACCTTGGCGGTGGGGACGACGCTTCCGCTGGCGTCGTGAACGACGCCTAAGATAGATCCGGATGTGCTCTGGGCATGTGCTGCAATGCCCAGAGCAGGACCAGAGCCAGAGAAAGCAGGACGCTGGACAGATACTTATTGAAACGACTGGCTAAATCAAACTTCAATGCAAACATGGGCTCGATGCCTCCTTGCGAACCAGCTAACCTTGGTTGCGGTTGATTGGAAGACTACCTCGGTACTTGCAGAAATCCGTTATAACCGGCACTTGCAAAAGCCCGTTATAACAGGAATGCGGATAAACTGTGAATTGCCGATCAATTCAGAAAGCCGAAGGCAACCACGCTCGCAAAGATATAGAGCTAATTGATTCAGAGTCAAGTGGAATATCGTGCAAAATACGATCCGCTATCCCCTGCAAATGCATGACAAGATTGGATGTCCATGTATGTGGTTTATTTGGATAGACTTAGTCCTGATTCCCGATTTGCTGTCATTCCCAATCGAGCATTGCCATCGTGAGTAGAAGTATCCTGCGCAGACCCAACTCGCGGTTGCGGGCCGAGTACCACTCACCCATCGTGTGAGCGCCAGCCCCCTCGCCGCCCGCACCCATTGAGAGAGCAGGGACACCGAGCGAGAGTGGAATGTTGGCGTCGGTTGAGCCGAGGCGGAGGTCGGTTGGGATATTTAGGTGCCGGTCGACAGCGTGCAGGCAGGCCAGGAGGACCGAGTCGTCGGGGAGCACGGCGGCGGGCCGGTCGCCGATCTTGTGAATCGAAAACGTGAGTAGGCCGCGGGTGGTTGCCGCAGCCTTATCGTTTGCGCTCGAGACGGAGTCCTCAACCGCGCGGTGGAGGGCGACCTCAAGGCGGATCAACTCATCGGGCGAGGTAGAGCGGAGGTCCACCGAAGCGCGGGCGGATTCGGGGATGGAGTTGACGCTGGTGCCGCCGTGGATGGTGCCGAGGTTGAGCGTGGTTCGGGGATCGGCCGGGAGAGGTGTCTCGGCGAATAAAGCGAGCGCGGCTGATAGAGCTGCGATGGGATTGGGGGTTCCGAAGTCGCTGAAGCTGTGGCCGCCGGGGCCTTCGACGAGTATCTCGAAGCGGAGGCTACCGAGAGCCTGGGTGATGGCGGAGTCGTGTCCTGCGCCGTCGAGGACGATGTGGGCGGCAATTCTGTTGGCGATAGCGTAGGCGGAGTAGATGTGTCGTACGCCGCGCAGGTCGCCCTCGCCCTCTTCGCCGACGTTGCCGCAGAAGAGGAGCGGTGCAGAAAGCGCGACCTGCGATTGGCGCAGAGCGTGAGCCAGGGCCAGCATCCCGACAACTCCGGCGGCGTTGTCGGTTGCGCCGGGGCAGCAGAGGCGGTCGCCGTCGAACGCTGGGTTGAGCGGTGTTTCGGCGGAGAAGACTGTATCGAGGTGGGCGGAGAGCAGCACGACGGGACCGGTAGCATCACGGGGAAGCTGGGCTGCGGGCAGGGTAGCGAAGACGTTGCCGATCGAGTCGATGGCTATGTCGTCGAGTCCGGCCTCGAGGAAGCGGTCGGCCATCCATGCAGAGCGGGCTGCCTCGCCAAAGGGCGGGGCGGGTATCGCTACGAGCGCGAGCTGCCAGTCCATGATGGTCTTGGGATTGGCGTGAATCCAGGCAAAGGCCTGATGGACCTCGCGCTGCGCTGCGATGGCGGCGACGGAAGAGCGGGCCGAGTTGTGGTGGAAAAGGGACACAGATGGAATCAGGATAACGGGGAAGATGAGTCAGGCTTGCGTCAGTCTTTGGGTCAGCAGGCCTTTGAGGTTGCGGCGACCGTCGGCGATGAGAACGATCACGATTTCGTGTTCCCGGATACGATAGATGATTCTGTACGGCTTGAAGAACATCTGACGGTATTCGGTGTAAAAGCCAACGGGTAACTCAGGGGGCCGGGAGCCCCGTGCGGGAAAGCGCGCGATACTCAAAATTGCGTCCGTGATCTTCTTAAGGACATGCTCTGCGTGAGCGATCGAGTCGTGTTCCGCGATCCAATAGAAGATATCCTGAAGATCGTCTTCCGCACGTCTCTGCACTGATATCTCGTAGACCATTATTTGTTCCCTGGCTTGATGGATTTCCTGTGACTGCCGGTATTTGTATTTGAACGGCTGTTGCGGATTCTATCTACTACCTCATCCAGTGGATATACCTCTCCCGCGGCTATCTCTTTCTCTGCAATTGCGAGAATCTGGAGCATCGCCAGAGTCTCCTGCTGCTCCTCGTACGACTTGATATCGACAAAGGCGGCCTTGGCTTCGCCGTTCTGAGTGATGATGATCGGCTCACGCTCTTCGGTGATTCGGTCGAGCAGGGCGGCCATGTTGGCCTTTACGTAGCTGACGGGTTTGATCTGGGTCGAGTAGCGCATGGGGACTTCTCCTGATGTAATGATAGCTCATATATGGTCCTAATTAAGACCGAATAATGACTATTAAAGGTCTTCCTGCCCGTACTCCACCGAGTGTAGAAACAGTCCGTGAGCCGGGGCGGTGGGACCAGCCTCGGGGCGGGATTTGGCTTCGATGATCGAGGGGATGTAAGAAACCGCGATCTGGCCGCGGGCCGCGTCGAGCATGGTGCCGACGAGGTTGCGCACCATGTGGTGGAGAAATCCGTTGCCGCGTACGCGATAGATCCAGAGTTCGCCTTCCGGGATCGGCTGGCGCTCCCACGTCGAGGAGAAGACAGTTCGGACAGTCGAGAGAGGCGGGATCGTGGTCGGCCCGTCGGGGATCGATTCGGGATCGCGGTGCGTGAGGTCTGGGTCGGTGGCCGCGAAACTGGTGAAGTCGTGCTCGCCGAGGAAGTGCAGGGCCGCGGCTTCTAAAAGGTCGAAGTCGAGCTGCTGACGGCAGGGGTAGACGTAGCGAGCCTGAAACGGCGGGCAGATGGGGCCGCGGAAGACGCGGTACTCGTAGGTCTTGGCGCGGGCCGAGTGGCGCGCATGGAAAGTGCTGCGCACGGCCCTGACTTCGGTCACACGGATCGACTGGGGGAGGGTCCTGTTCAACGCGCGATGGAGGTTTTCAGGCGGGATTGGAGCCAGCAGCGTAAAGGATGCCACTTGTGCGAGCGCGTGCACGCCGGCGTCGGTGCGGCCGGAGCCCTGCGGTAGCGGCGACTCGCCAGTGACGCGGACGAGCGCGGCTTGCAGCTCACCCTGAATGGTCGGCTTGCCGGGTTGCACCTGCCAGCCGTGGAAGTCGGTCCCGTCGTAAGCGAGGGTGACGAGAAAGGTGCGGAGCTCGGGACAGGACAGTTCGGGTGACATGGAGGGGATTCTACACCGGGCAGGTGTGGTTATTGTGCCTCTTCAGCCGGGTTTCACCGCGGTTGCCATCAGCGTCTGGAACTGCGGGCCTTCGGGTTCCTTGTCCACAATCGAAGTTTGAATGCTGGTAAAGCCGGCCCGCTCCAGGAGGTCGGAGAGCTCCGATTCTGTAAAGCCGAGCCACTCGTCGGCGTAGAGTTCGCGGGCCTCTTCAAAGCGGTGCCGGATAAGGTCGAGGATGGCGATACGGCCCCCGGACTTCAGGATGCGGGCGGCTTCCGTGAGGACGCGCGCGGGGTGCTGGGCATGGTGGAGCGATTGCGAGAAGAAGACCAGATCCACTTCGCCGGCCGCGACGGGCAGCTCTTCCATATCGCCGAGCCGGAAGTCGATGTTCGAGATGGCGTGGCGGGCGGCCAGTTCGTGGCCCACCTCGATCATGCGCGCCGAGGAGTCTACGGCGATCACTTGCCGTGCCGACTGAGCCAGCAGCAGCGAGAAACTGCCATCGCCGGCGCCTATATCGGCCACAGTGAGCGGGGGCATGAGGCGAAGCAGTGCCTCGGCGATCGACTTCCAGCTCTTGCCGGGCACGTAGTCCTTGCCGAGCTTTCCGGCCATGGAGTCGAAGAAGGCGCGGGTCTTGTCCTGGCGCTTGCGCACGACGTGGCGCATGGCGGCGAGGTCGGAGGGTGATTCGGAGATTTCGGTGGCAGCTTGGGCTAGAATCCCCTCCAAAGGGCTGCCCCCGGCAGGGGTGGGGCGGTAGAGGCTGCTCTTGCCAGTGCGGCGGTCTTCTACCAGGCCGGCCTGTTTGAGCTGGGCAAGATGCGTGGAGATGGTGCTCTGGCCCATGACCAGAATCTCCTGCAACTCGGCGACGGAGAGTTCCTCCTCGCGCAGCAGCAGCAGCAGGCGGAGCCGGTTGGGATCGGCAGCGGCGCGGAGTGTCTTGACGATTGACGCCATAGGGTTGAACCTGTTACATATCAAGGTATCACGATGGGACGATGCAAGACTAGCGGAGTTTGTCTCAGGCTAGTTGAGAGTCGATCTTTCCCAGGTCTCAGAATCGAGACCTGGGGCACCCAGGTGTATTGCACCGTGTGAGAGTTTGAGATCCAGAGATTTGATTTGAAGGAGAAATCGATGGCAACGACAGAGTTGGCGTACAAGGTAGCGGATATGGGTCTGGCCGAGTGGGGCCGGAAAGAGATCGTGATCGCCGAGCAGGAGATGCCCGGCCTGGTTTCGATCCGCAATAAATACTCGGCGGAAAAGCCGCTGGCAGGCGTGCGCGTCACCGGCTCGCTGCACATGACCATTCAGACGGCGGTGCTGATTGAGACGCTGGTAAGCCTGGGCGCTGAAGTTCGCTGGGCGAGCTGCAACATCTTCTCGACGCAGGATCACGCGGCGGCGGCGATTGCTGCGGCCGGGGTTCCGGTGTTTGCGTGGAAGGGCGAGAGCCTGGAAGAGTACTGGGAGTGCACTTACTGGGCCCTGACCCACAAGGGCGGCAAGGGTCCGCAGTTGATTGTGGACGATGGCGGCGATGCGACTCTGCTGATCCACAAGGGCTACGAGCTTGAGAACGGCGACAAGTGGGTTGACTCACCCAGCGACAGCCACGAGGAGCAGGTGATCAAGGACCTGCTCAAGAAGGTGTATTCGGAAGACAAGCAACACTGGCACAACGTGGTGAAGGAGTGGCGCGGCGTTTCCGAAGAGACGACGACGGGCGTGCACCGGCTCTACAAGATGATGGAGCAGGGAACGCTGCTGGTTCCGGCGATCAACGTGAACGACTCCGTCACCAAGAGCAAGTTCGACAACCTGTACGGCTGCCGCGAGTCGCTGGCCGACGGCATCAAGCGCGCGACCGATGTGATGGTAGCGGGCAAGGTGGCGGTGATCTGCGGTTACGGCGACGTGGGCAAGGGCTCTGCGCGCGCGCTGCGCGGCATGGGCGCGCGAGTGATTATTACCGAGATCGATCCGATCAACGCCTTGCAGGCGGCGATGGAAGGCTACGAAGTCACCACAGTCGAGGACACGCTGGGCCGCGGCGACATCTACGTGACGACGACGGGCAATGTGGACATCATCACCTTCGAGCACATGAAGGGGATGAAGGATCAGGCGATTGTGTGCAACATCGGCCACTTCGATAACGAAATCCAGATGGACCGTCTGAATACGGCCTCCGGCGTCAAGAAGCTGAACATCAAGCCGCAGGTGGACTTCTACACCTTCCCGGACGGGCACGGAATCTTTGTGCTGGCCGAGGGACGGCTGGTAAACCTGGGCTGCGCGACGGGGCATCCGAGCTTTGTCATGTCGAACAGCTTTGCCAACCAGACTCTGGCGCAGCTCGACCTGTGGGCGAATCGCGACACGTACAAGGTGGGCGTCTATACGCTTTCGAAGAAGCTGGACGAGGAAGTGGCGCGGCTGCATCTCGAAAAGATTGGTGTGAAGCTGACCACGCTCTCGAAGCGACAGGCCGACTACATCGGCGTACCGGTCGAGGGGCCGTATAAGGCGGAACATTATCGCTACTAGGGACTGAGGGACTGAGGGACTAGGGACTAGCTTTTAGCTCCTAGCTCCTAGCCTCTAGCTCCAGTTTTGGGATTGAAAGATGGCATCGCAGATACGTTATTCGTTCGAGTTGTTTCCGCCGCGGACGCCTGAGGCGGCGGGGAAGCTGCCTATCGTTTTAGGCAAGCTGGCGGCGTTGAAGCCTGCGTATTTCTCTGTTACGCATGGTGCCGGTGGATCGGATCAGGGTGGAACATACGAGACCCTGCTGGCGGTGGTGGAGCATACCGGGATCGAGGTGGCTCCGCACCTGACCTGCGTGGGCTCGACGAAGGCCGAGATCGCGGCGCTGCTCGACAAATACAAGGCGCACGGTGTGAAGCGGATTGTGGCGCTGCGCGGCGATCTGCCGGCGACGGCGATGAGCGCGGCTGCTCCGGGGGAGTTCCACTTCGCCAACGAGCTGGTGAGCTTTATCCGCGAGCGGCATGGGCGCGATTTCGAGATTGAAGTGGCTGCGTATCCTGAGATGCATCCGCAGGCGGTAGGCCCCACAGTGGACTTTGAGAACTTCCGGCGCAAGGTAGAGGCCGGGGCGGATGCGGCGCTTACACAGCTTTTCTACAGCGCCGATGCGTACTTCGCGTTTACCGACCGTTGCGCGAAGGCAGGGGTAACGATTCCGATTTATCCGGGGATCATGCCGATTACGGGCTACGCAAACGTGGTGCGGTTCACTGCAGGTTGCGGAGCCGATCTGCCGCGGTGGATCAAGCTGCGCCTTGAAGAGTTGCAGGAAGACAAGGCAGCGCTGGTGGAGTTCGGTCTCGAAGTAGTGACGCAGATGTGCGAGAGGCTGGTCGAGGGCGGCGCGCCGGGATTGCACTTCTATACGATCAACCAAGCCGGACCGGTGGAGAGGCTTTGCCAAGCGCTGGGGCTGGGGACGGCGGGTTGAGCGGCATTCTCGGGCAAGTTCCCGACACGGTTCATTCCGGCTAAGCAAGACATCACAGACAACGAAGCCCGGCATATTCTGCCGGGCTTTCTGTTTGAGCCAAACCAGCAAGCTTAGCATCAGCCTGCACGCACAATTACTTCCTGCGGGAGTTTAGTTTGTTCCAAGCGCGCCAGATGCCGTTGTGCAGCAGGCGTGTCTGCTCGTGCTTGAGAGCCTTGTAAGAACGCTCGACGTAGGCGTCGAACTCCGGGGGCCAGCCGATGATGGAGCGGCGCTCGGTGTAGTCGCCGTTACTCCACTGGGTGAGCAGGGCCTTGTATCCGACGACATGGGTAACGAAGTCGAGCAGACACTGCGGCATCTGCTCCTCGACGATGAGGTGCGCGTTCTCGATGATGAGTTTTTCGCGAATATCGTTGAGGGGCATGAAGATGGTGGTCATCCACAGGGTCCACTCTTTGAGGTCTTCGTCTCGGATGGGATGGCAGGTATCCTTGCCCTGCTTGATGAGCAGTGTGCGGTAGGCGGTGTTGCCGGCGACGGTGGCGACGTAGAGGGGCCCGTAAAAGGCATTGATGCGGAGATTGACGAGCTTGAGGCGGTCGGAGTGGCGGGCTGTTACCCGTGAGCTGAAGAAGGTAACGAGATAGCCTGCAAAGGCCAGGACGACAGTAAGGATGGCGGCGTTCTGGAAGGTGGAAGGAAAGAGGATCGAGGTGTAGTCCATAGAGCTGACTCGTGCACCGTTCGTATGCGGGTCCAGATCGCGGCCCGGTTGCCAGGACTAACTAATTGGAAGGCCCAGCGTCAACCCAGGTGGTGACGGTGACGGGCGGATTCGAAGAGAGCTGCGTGTCGTAGATCAGCACGGTCCGAGCCTCGCCGCCGATGAGCGAAAAGGCGGTGGAGGAGTACTTGGGCGTAATCAGGCCGGTGGGAGTAATCACCAGGGTCACGGTCTGCGAAGTGAAGCTGAGGTAGCCGGTCATAGCGCCGGCGGCGAGGTCGCTGACAACAGGCGTGGCATTGGCGAGCGTGATCCCGGTCGGAAGCAGGTAGATGTCAACCGATCCCGTCCGCGGGGCTTGATTGAGGAAGCGGAAGGCGGAGTGTCCGCCGGCGGCCTGCACCTGCTGGTCTTCAAGAATAGTGACCAGGTAGCCGTTGGCTGCCGCGCCGTTGTCTGCGATCAGAATGGAGTGCTGGTGGCCGGCAAGCAAGGTGCCGTGTGTGGTGACCAGCGGGGTGGTTCCGCCGGTGGCAGCGGCAATGCTGATGAGGGCGTTGGGGTTGGCCGGTACAGTGGCGTAGTTGGTGATGGCTCCCTGACCGAGGTTTCCGGCGATGAGGTTTCCGGCGACAAGGACGTTGATGGCCGGAGCGACGTACGAGGCGTCGATGACGCGCACCAGGCTGGGCTGGGTGTATCCGGCGACGTTGACGCAGGCCGAGATGCCCATGGAAGCTGCCAGCGAGAGTGCAGCGACTGCGGCCAGCCAGACTGGGCGGCTGCTGCCGGCTAGAAACCTGCGAATCGTACTAGTGTGCCGAGTAATCGCCATAGAAGGATGCCGTAAACCAAACGCTATCACGAAACCCTGCGAGCGGACCTGCCGGCGATGTGACGGCTGGGCCTGCTATCAGGACTCTCCAACATGGTAACCGGTAACAACAGGTTGAGTTTACGACTTTTTGGGCATGGGGGCAGAGGGAAATCGAATCGGCAACAGTGGAAAGCGGGGACCTATCCCGCGCCGAGGTAGATGAAGCGGGCCAGGAACAGGGCGGCGAGCAAGTAGAGAAGCCATTCCTGGCGGCGGACCTTGCCGGTGGCGATGTGCAGTGCGGCCCAGGCAATGATGCCGAAGCCGAGTCCGTTGGCGATGGAGTAGGTAAAGGGAATGAGTACGAGGGTGAGGAATGCCGGGACGGCTACTAGGGGGTCGTTCCAGTGAATCTCGGCGATGGTGGAGAGCATGAGGCATCCGACGAGGATGAGCGCCGGAGCGGTGGCGGCGGTGGGAACAAGTCCGGCGAAGGGCGCGGCGGAGATGGAGACGAGAAAGAGCAGTCCGGTGACGATGGCGGTGACGCCGGAGCGGCCTCCGGCAGCCACTCCGGCGGTGGATTCAATGTAGCTGGTTACGGTGGAGGTTCCGGTAAGGGAGCCGAAGACGGTGGAGATGGCGTCGGCGGTCAGAATGCGATTGAGCCGGGGGATGGAGTGGTCTGCCTCGATGAGTCCGGCGCGCTTGGTGACGGCGACGAGGGTGCCGAGGTTGTCGAAGAGATCGACGAAGAAGAAGACGAAGACGATCTCAAGTACGCCCTTGCCGATTGCGCCGCCTATGTCGAGCTTGAACATGGTGGCAGAGAGGGAGCCGATGCTGGCCGAGGAGTGGTTCCATTGGCAGAGGCCAAAGTACCAGGCGGCTGCGGTGATGACGAGGACGCCGATGAGGATGCTGCCGCGAACGCGGCGGACTTCAAGCGCGGCCATGAGAATAAGGCCCGCGAATGCGAGGATGGCGGTGGGCGCGCGCAGGTTGCCGAGCGTGACGAGGGTGTTGGGATCGCGGACGATGAGTCCGGCGTTCTCAAAGCCGACCAGCGCGATGAAAAGTCCGATGCCTCCGGCGACGGCTGCGTAAAGTTGGTGGGGGATGGCGCGCAGAATCATCTGGCGGATTCCGGCGGCGGTTATGGCCAGGAAGATGACGCCGGAGAGGAAGACCGCGCCGAGGGCTGTCTGCCAGGGGACCTGCATCTTAATGCAGACGATGTAGGCGAAGTAGGCGTTGAGGCCCATGCCGGGAGCCAGCGCGATGGGGTACCGCGCCAGCACGCCCATGAGGATGGAGCCGAAGGCCGCAGAGAGGCAGGTGGCGGCGGTGACTGCCGCCACGGGAAGTCCGGCTGCGCCGAGGATGGCCGGATTCACGAGCACGATATAGGCCATGGTCACGAAGGTGGTGACACCGGCTAGAATCTCGGTGCGCCAGTTGGTGCCGAGACGGGCGAATTCAAAGTAGGATTCTAGGCGTGCTCTCATGGCGGGTTGCAGCCATCAGAACACAGGGCGGGGCAGGCGGCAAGTGAAACCTTGCACGGGCGTGCATCGTAGAGAATAGGTAAGGCACCGTGTGTGCGGAGGATGGAATGAAAAAGAGTTTGCTGGTTCTGGGATTGGTTGTGGCGGTTCTGATGACGATGACGGGTCGGGCGCAGGCGGGTTCGCTGAAGGCTGGCGCGGCGCGGGTGGATATTACACCGCTGGTGAAGGGCGATCTGCCGCCGACGGGCAAGTATGAGCAGGAGAAGGTCTACGTGCGCGCGATCGTCTTTGACAACGGCACCACGCGGGCGGCGCTGCTGGCGGCCGATGCATCCGACATGTATCCGGCAGTGGTGGCGGAGGCTTCGAAGCGGATTGCTGCGGAGTTGGACTGCCCGGAGGCGAACATCATCATGTCCGCGACGCACACGCACGCGGGCGGCTCGCCGATGGGCACGCAGGGCAACGCTTCGCCGTATATGGCGGGGCTGACCGAGGCCCTGGTGTCGGCGGCCAAGCAGGCCAAGGCAAAGCTTGAGCCGGCGCTGATCGGCTTCGGCAAGGGCGCGGCTTATTTGAACGTGAACCGCGATGCGATCAGTCCGGATACGCATACGTGGACGCAGGCGCCGAACACGAGCGCCTACTCTGACAAGACGGTGTACGTACTGAAGGTGACAAAGCCGACAGGCGAGCCGATCGGCGTGTATGTTAACTATGCGATGCACCCGGTCGATGGGTATCTGCTGGGATTCATCACGGCGGACTTTCCGGGCGAGATGTGCCGCTACGTCGAGAAGAACTTCGACGATAAGGCGGTGGTGATCTTCTCGCAGGGCGCGTCGGGGGACCAGAATCCGCTGTATCTGCGGCCTGCGACCAACGGGCTGGCCTCGAAGGGCGGCAACGCGATCACCGGCTACGACCTGGTCCGTGAGTCGATGGAAGCGCCGGTACGGAACAAGACGGTCGAGGTCAAGCCGATCGATCCGGCGGTGCGCGAGCGCATGGAGCGGTTCATCGAGAGCGAGGGCCAGATTCTGGGCGAGGAAGTGATTCGCACCATGACGCTAACGACGAAGACTTCAAGCGACATCAAGATCTGGGGCGCGCAGAAGACGATCACCTGCCCGGGACGCAAGCGCACCGATCAGGGCCGCGAAGGCATGACGGGCACCTATGCCGACGACGCTCCGGTTGAGATGAAGCTGAGCCTGATTGGATTGGGCGACGTAGCGTTCGGAGGCGTGAACGCAGAGGTGTACTCGAAGATCTCGGCGCGGATGCGCGGTGAGTCGCCGCTGGCGAATACGGTGATGGTGACGCTGGCCAACGGGCGCGCCAGCTCGGGCTACATTCCGGACGATGAGTCGTATGGGCATCAGAGCTTCCAGGTGCTGGGCGCGCGGAACAAGGTGGGATGCGCGGAGGCTTCGATCGCCGGTGGGCTGGCCGGAATGGTGGGCGAGTTCGTGAAGAAGTAGCTGGTCGGTTGTAGCGATTCGAGGATAGCGGCCTCCCCTCCCGACCACAGAGAAAGTGGTCAGGAGGGGAGGCCTTTCGTTGCAGTGACCTCATTGCGCCGATGCAGCTTTGCGCCGACAGCGGTAGACTGCATATCTGAGCTTATGCAGACGATTAATGTAATCACGACCGGCGGGACGATTGAAAAGGCTTACTCGGAGAGCCTGGGCAAGGTCCTGAACTTCTCGAACAAGATAGCGGATTTTTTGGGCCGGCTGCGGCTGCCGGATGCCGATGTGCGCGTGGTGCCGATCCTGAACAAGGACTCGCTCGACATGACGGCTGAGGAGCGCGCGCAACTGGTGGCAGAGGTGGAGAAACTGCTACCCGAAGGCTGCCCGATTGTGATTACGCACGGTACCGACACGATGGTTGAGAGTGGGATGGCGGTCTTGCGGGCGATTCCTGAGCCGCCGGTTCCGGTGATTCTTACAGGCGCGATGGCGCCGCTGGGCTTTGAACACTCTGACGGTTTGCAGAATCTGACCGAGAGCCTGTTTGCGGCGCGGATGGCTGCGCCGGGAGTGTACGTGGTGATGCACGGGCAGATCTTTCCCGCCGATCGCGTGCGCAAGGACCGCGAACGCGGTACGTTTGTGTGGACGGAGTAGAGTTTGTGCTTAGTTGAGGAGTAAACGATGAAGGCATTGGTGAAGAGCAAGGCCGAGCCGGGGTTGTGGCTTGAGGATATCCCGGAGCCGGAGATCGGGATCAACGATGTGCTGGTAAAGGTGCATCGGACGGGCATCTGCGGGACCGACCTGCACATCTACAACTGGGACGAGTGGTCGCAGAAGACGATTCCGGTGCCGATGGCTGTTGGCCACGAGTTTGTTGGCGAAGTGGTGGAGGTGGGTTCGAACGTGAGCGACTTCTACGCCGGCGACATTGTGAGCGGCGAGGGCCATGTGGTGTGCGGGCGCTGCCGCAACTGCCTGGCAGGGCGGCGGCATCTCTGCGCGGCCACTCTGGGCGTGGGCGTGAACCGCCCCGGAGCATTCGCTGAATATGTTGCGCTGCCGATGTCGAACGTCTGGCGGCACAACCACGGCATCGACGAGGAGGTGGCGTCGATCTTCGATCCCTTCGGCAACGCGGTGCACACAGCGCTGAGCTTCCCGGTGCTGGGCGAAGACGTGCTGGTGGCCGGATGCGGGCCGATCGGTGTGATGGCCGTAGGTGTGGCCAAGCACGCCGGAGCGCGGCATGTAGTGGCGACGGATCTGAATCCCTACCGTCGCGATCTGGCGATGAAGATGGGCGCGACCATGGCCGTTGATCCCCGCGAGATGTCGCTCAAAGACGTGCAGAAGAAGCTCGGCATGATGGAGGGCTTCGACGTCGGCCTCGAGATGAGCGGCAATCCCCAGGCGTTGAACGACATGATCGCCAACATGAGCCACGGCGGCAAGATCGCGATTCTGGGCATTCCGTCGCAGGAGGTAAAGATCGACCTGCCGCACGTGATCTTCAACATGCTCACTATCAAGGGCATCTACGGACGCGAGATGTACGAGACCTGGTACAAGATGAGCGTGATGCTTGAGTCGGGGCTCGATATCCGGCCGGTGATTACGCACCGCTATGAGTGGCATGAGTTCGAGAAAGGCTTTGCCGCGATGAAGTCGGGGAATGCCGGCAAGGTGATTTTGAACTGGAAGTCGGTGAAGTAGGTGTTGCGATGAAAGTGCTGTCGGCCGCGGAGATGCAGATGTGCGATCGGGTGACGACGGAGCGCTTTGGCGTGCCGTCGATCGATCTGATGCGTACTGCCTCGGCGGCGGTAGCGGAGTTTGCGCAGCGGCAATTCCGTGAGGCGCGGCGTGTAACGGTGCTCTGCGGCCGCGGCAACAACGGCGGCGACGGCATGATGGTGGCGCGGCTGTTGTCTGAAGCCGGGCTCGACGTGACGACGATTCTGCTGGGCGCGCCCGAAGTGCTCACAGGCGATGCCGCCGCGGCGTGGAAAGAGCTTACCGAACCACCGCACGGCAGGGTTGTTGTCGTGAAGGAAGCTGCGCAACTCGGCGGTCTTAGCCCCGCGCTCGGTGCGGACCTGATCGTCGATGCGGTGCTTGGCACCGGCTTCAAGCCGCCGGTGAAGGGTTTGGCTCTGGCTGCGCTCGAGTGGGCGCGCGCGAGCAGCGCGAAGATTCTCGCCGTCGATCTGCCTTCGGGCTGGTCGGCGGACGCGACCAGCGCAACGGTCGAGGGGCCGGTGTTTGCAGCCGATGCGGTGGCGACGTTTACAGCGCCCAAGCCCGCGCATCTCTTCGGACAATTGACGCGGTGCTGGAGCGATCCGGTTGTAGTCGCCCCGATCGGTTCACCCGATGCGGCGGTTGTCTCGGAGTTGAAACTGAGCTGGGCCGGAGCGTCGATGGAACTCCTCGAACGGCCAAGAAGCGCAACTGCAAACAAGGGCAGCTTTGGTCATGTTCTGGTAGTGGGCGGCAGTTTTGGCTCGGGCGGCGGAAAGGCCGGCGCTCCGGCGATGGCGGCTTTGGCAGCTCTGCGCGCAGGAGCCGGTCTGGTGACGGCTGCGGTTCCCGAGCCGGCGATGGCGACTGTGTCCGCGATTGCGCCGGAACTGATGACCTGGCCGCTTGCGGCTACGGCGGAAGGCGCAATTGGGGCAGGGGATCTGTCGGCGGAGCGATTGGCCGCGCTCATCCATGGCAAGACAGTGCTGGCCATCGGTCCGGGGCTGGGGCAGAGCGCGGAGACGGCGGAGTTTGTGCTCGGACTGCTTCGAGCGACCACGATGTCCGCAGTAATCGATGCCGATGCGCTGAACATACTCGCCCGCTGGCCGGAGGAGATCACGCGGATTGCGAAGGGGCGAACGATTGTTCTGACTCCGCACCCGGGCGAGATGGCGCGGCTTGCCGGCATCACGACGGCAGAAGTGCAGGCTGACCGGCTCGGCGTAGCGCGCGGATTTGCTGAGCGGCATGGCGTGATTCTTGTGCTCAAAGGCGCACGGACCCTCATTGCCCACCCCGACGGCAGCGTAGCCGTCAACACCAGCGGAAACCCCGGCATGGCGAAGGGCGGCAGCGGCGACGTGCTCACCGGATTGATCGCCGGAGTACTGGCCCAGCACGCCGATGAGCCTGCCCGAGCCGTCGAAGCTGCGGTCTGTCTGCATGGTCTTGCGGCCGATCTGGCCGTGCGTAAAACCGGTGAGCGGTCTCTGCTGGCCACCGATTCTCTGCGCTATCTGGCGCGAGCCTCGCAGTCGTACGAATTCCGTGTTGGCGATGCGAGCCGAACCAATTATGTTTGCTTACAGGGGCCATTGCATGGAGCGGCCCTTTGGTCGAATTCAACACAGGGTTATAAGGGCTAAGCAATGGTTGAGGCAGTGGCAGGCAAGGTGTACGAGTTCACGACCGGGAGCGGCGGCGATACCGTCGATCTGGGCCGCAAGCTGGCCGCGCTGCTGGCTCCGCCGCAGTTGCTGCTGTTGCGCGGCGATCTGGGCACAGGCAAGACGACTCTGGTGAAGGGCATTGCGGAGGCGCTCGACGCAGCTGATCAGGACGAAGTGACCAGCCCGACCTTTACGCTGCTGCACGAGTACGAAGGCACGCGCGAAGGCAAGCCGATCAAGCTCTTTCATCTGGACGTGTATCGCCTTGACGGCGAGCGGCAGCTTGAGACGCTGGGCCTGGACGACCTGCTGACGCCGGATGCGCTGGTGCTGATCGAGTGGGGCGACAAGTTCAAGAGTCTGCGCAAACGGGCGACCGGCGAGATCGCGATTTCCTCCTCGGGCGGCGACGGGCGAAAGATTGTCGTGACGCTGAAGGAGTAATTGCTTCCATCTCCCGAGAATCCGAACTCAGGGCTGGAGAAGTTCAGTACTAAAGTCATTACTAAATACTTTGATTTGCAAGTACGTTAATGAACCAAAGTTATGCGAACATAAGACGAATATATTGTAATAACAAAACTACTAGCCATACTATAATCGTTTCCGATAGTAGTCTCATCGATACTCGATGCTGCGGGGGCAAGTACGGTAATGGATCACCGAACGTTCTTCATTACCAACATCGCCACGGTCGTTATCTTCGCTGTGAGCGTTACCGTCCTGGCCTGGCACAATCGCCGCGTCGCCGGGATGCGCTATTTTGCCGCTGCACTTGTCCTTCTGCTGATTAAGCTTGTATTGCAGGCCATTTCCTCGGGGGATCGCTCCTCCTACACTGATCTCCCGGCCAACGAACTCTATCTGATCTCGATCACCATACAGTTCATGGGCGTGTACTGGTTTGCAGTGCGCAAGCCCACGCGCTTCCTCTGGCTCTGGGTTGCGGTGGCCGTGTTGCTTTGTGCTTACACGGTCATGTTCTTCCTGCATGTTCCCTACATCGGCAACGTTCTGAACATTCCCTTTGTCGCGATTTGCCTGGGAACGGCGTGGATAGCAGCGCGATGCAGGCGAGAGGGGTACCGGAGGATCAGCCGGGTTACAGCCGCGGTGGTATTTGCGCAGGGATGCGTGGCCGGCTATCGCGCGGTGATCACAAATCTGTATTACGTCCATCCCTGGGCGACCAACATGGCGCAGCAAGATCCGCATTGGATGTACTCGCTTGCGGCGGCCGGGTTTTTGGCCGAGTGCATGGCGATGTGCTACATCTGGTTACTGGTCTGCGAGCTCCACGGCGAACTGGCGGAGCAGGCACTGACCGATCCGCTTACCGGAGCGATGAACTGGCGGGCGCTCGAGTCCGCAGCCGAGCGCGAGACGGCGCGCAGCTGCCGGCACGGGTTCCCGCTGTCGATGATCGTGATCGATATCGACCACTTCAAGCAACTGAACGATGCGCACGGCCATGCGGCGGGCGATCTGGTGTTGAAGGCTCTGGTTCGGATCGCGAAGTCCATGCTGCGCACCCAGGACATCCTTGCCCGCACCGGGGGCGAGGAGTTTGTCATTTTGCTTCCCGATACAACCGTGCAGAGCGGCACGGCGATCGCCGAGCGCATCCGCAAGGCGGTCGAGGAACTTGTCATCGAGTACGAGGGCAAAGCAATCCGGAGTGAGATCAGCGCCGGGGTTGCGCAGTTCGAGGCCGCGCAAGGCTATGAGTGCCTGATGCGGCGTGCCGACGCTGCCATGTACAAGGCCAAGGAACAGGGCCGGAACAGGGTTCTGCCGTCAGCCGCAATCGCCTGAGGCCCGTCCGCTCTCAGGCGCCCATCACATTGAATCCACAATCCACATAGAGAATCTCGCCGGTCACACCGCTGGCAAGTTCGCTGGCCAGAAAGAGGGCGGTTCCGCCTACCTCCTGCTGATCGACGTTGCGGCGCAGGGGCGAGCGCTCGGCCTGATTGCGGAGCAGTTCGCCGAGCTGGCCGACGCCGCGCGCGGCCAGAGTCTTGATGGGCCCGGCGGAGATGGCATTGACGCGGATGTTCCGGGGGCCGAGCTCGTAGGCCAGATAGCGCACACCCGACTCGAGCGAAGCCTTGGCCATTGCCATCACGTTGTAGTGAGGGACGACCTTCTCGGCTGCGTAGTAGGTGAGCGTCATGATGCTGCCGCCCTCGGTCATGAGGGGCGCGGCTCCGCGGCTGACGGCGATGAGCGAGTAGGCACTGACATCGTGGGCGATGCGGAAGCCCTCTCGGCTGGTGTTGATGAAAGCTCCCCTGAGGTCCTCGGCCGGCGCGTAAGCGATGGCGTGGACGAGGATGTCGAGCTTGCCGTACTGCTCCTTGAGCTGATGGAAGAGGGTGTCGATCTGTTCGTCGCTGGTGACGTCGCACTGGAAGCCGGAAGCGCCGGGTAGTTCCTGAATGAGACCGTCTGCCTCAGCCTTCATGCGCTCGTTCTGGTAACAGATGGCGAGGGAAGCGCCGGCCTGCTGAAGCTTCTGGGCGATTGCCCAGGCGATGGAGCGCTTGTTGGCCAGTCCGAAGACCACGGCCGTCTTGCCCGACAAGTCGATCATTCCTTGTAACTTCCTCCGAGATGTGTGAAAAGGTGGGGATGGCGGGGAACGCCAGTTATTAGCATAACAGTTGTCAGTGATCAGGGTTCAGTAGTCAGTGATCTCCATACCCCCGCTATGTATTTGCAAGTCAGCCTAAATCAACGGCTTACATGGGGGGAGCGTTCGAACTCCGCAGATACAAAGAACTTGCCCATACATCAGCAGAAACAAAGAACTTACGGGCTGATTTGCGCCGGTTTGCGCTCGGCTGCTGTGTATCGATGGACGGGGAGCAGCGTTGAAGCAGTCGATGAGAGCGCGGCAGCCGTCGTGGGATCAGAGATGTGGAGTTTCGGTGCATGACTCCAGTATGGGCTGAATGAGGAAAAAATAGGCAATGTGGATGTGCTTTGGAATGGTGGGTTTGGAGCGGGTGAGGGTTGACGAAAGGCAGGGACTGAGGCTGTGTCAGGCCAGTCGCTGGGCAATGGTTTCGTCGAGGATCTCGCGGACGGTCAGCGGGACGATGACGAGGTGCTCGCGCTTGAAGAACTGGCTCATCTCGGTGAGGGCGTCAGAGGAGAAGTCGAAGCCGACGAAGAAGCCCTTTTTGCGGCGGGTGCGCATCATGGCACTGCGGTCCATTAAGTCTGCTTCAACGATGCTCGAATGGCCATTTCGTAGACCTGGGCCGGTGGAAGGTTGTTGGGAGCCTTACAGGTTGCGGAAGAAGTCTGAAAGTCTGGCCAAGATTGCGAAAAACATCCCTCAGGGCCTAAAGGCCGCTTTGATTTGCAACTATTACGGCACGACTAAAGTCGTGCCCTTTCAAAACTCGGACATTTTCTGGAGCCAATATAGGCATTTAATAACCAAGGAGCAAAATGCCCTTGAGAGGAAGCTGAAGTCGACCGCTCACAAACAGCGTTTCAAGGAAGTTTTCAACCTTGGCAAAGTCGTCCGAACCGCGATAGGTGTTGCGCACGGCAATCGCGAGATGAAGCACATTGTGCATCATGCAAGCCTGGAAGATGTCCTTGAGGAATTGATTGTTGTCGACTGCTCTGCCAGCCTCGACTTCAAGAACCCAGCCAGCTTTGCTGGCGTGGGCATCAGCGTTGAAGCACTTCAATATCTTCCCCTTGCGCCCAAAGAGCACGGGGACAACTATCTTACCTTCGCTGGACTTGTCCTTTTCGACGCGAAATCCGAGTTCTTCCAGCCCCGGCCTGAGTTGTGCCATGACTTCGTCGCTGTGCTGCTTGCGAGATGAAGTTGAATCAATCTTCTCGGCGAACTGTTCGAATAGGGCGACGATTGACAAGCCAAAATCAGGAGCGGGCGACGACTTCGGAAAATATACCCAATTGATCATTTTGACCTACTCATTAAAGTCCCCGAACGTCCCTACATGTTGGCAGGCACAGCATATAGTGCGGGTACCATCATCGTATTCGATAGTCCCATTATTGGCGTCATCGGTTCCGCTATCCAATAGCATGATTTTCATGGAAACAACGACCTCGAATGGACCGTAGAATCCGCATATTGGACAGCGCTTGCCTTCCAGGCAATTGACGTTGGGGCTAGCGCTCGACTTAGGTAGTTCAAACATAGAGCTTGTCATCACAATTCACAGAGACAGTAGGTATAGACCAATCTCAGGGTTGCTTTGTGCTGCTACATTTATCGCCATGCCAATCCAGTAGAAGCTTAACGACAGTATAGGAGAAAAATTGACGAAGACCGGCAAGCATTACGCGGCCTTGTTGATAACCGGATACCAATTTGATACCGGTTCTCCGAGGTGCGGTTAGCCTCCGAGGTCGACGAGCTGCACCGTGCCGGTGGGACGCCCCAGAAGACCTCGTAGTTGCGGTTGGAGTTGAATGGCGGATCGATGTAGATGAGGTCTACGCAGGCGTCAGGGAGCTTGCGCAACTGCTCAAGGTTGTCTCCGCAGTAAACGACACGCGTATCGAGGAGTGAAGAGGGACGGGGCATTTTGGCTTAGGAGAAGATTACAACAAAAGACCGAGGGACTGAGGGACTAGTTGTGCAGTGTCAACAGATTGTTCCTATCGAGACCTGCCCTACTGATAGGGGTGTGGTGGTTAATCCCGGCATGAGGTCTGTGCCAGTTGTATTCGTGTATCCAGGGTAGAAGTTGAGCCGAGCGTTCTGCG
>CAIMKZ010000039.1 GCA_903842065.1 uncultured Acidobacteriaceae bacterium
ATTTCTGTCGCCTGCCGTTCCCATGCGCTCGCGGTCATCGACGCTGACGCAGGTAACGAAGTCGCCACCGTGAGAATCCAGCATGGACACAGTGTCTGATCTTATCTCTAAATCCGCGTTCAGTACCAGGCAGGCCTCGTATTTCATCCGCCACGCGGCCTTGAGGGCCATATTCCAGCAGACAGCCAGGGAGACTTGCTTCTGGAGAGCGATGAGGGCGACGGGCTTGGTTTTTAGCCACTGGACCGAACCGTCTGAGCTTTGGTTGTCGAGCGCCATGACATCACACGCGGGCTGCTGCTGAAGCGCCGAGTTAACGGCTTTCTTAGACAAGGCGAGGTTATTTCGAGTAATGATGCAAATTAAGACGCCGCTCACCTACATCACCCCTGCCGAGACCACGCGCTTGTCGCCTTCGCGTTCCTCGCAGCGCGCGGTATAGACTGCATCTTCCGGGTGCCCGGCGGCCAGCATGATCTGCCGCTGATCTTCGTCAGCGATTACGCGCATAAATACGATGGCCGCAGTGTTATTTAAGAATACGCGCTGTTGCTGCGCGCGCGGATCTTCGCCGAATGCGACCTTGCATTTCTCTCGACCGCAGATCACCATGGAGTCTTTGGAGCGGGCAAGAATGCTGGTGTCCTTGTCGCGGTAGTGGATCAGGATGTGTGTATCGTGGTTATTTGTCATTTATTTAATTGCCTCCATTGCCAGTATCCAAAAATCTCGCGCGATTGACGCGCCTTCAATCTCACGCCAGTCGAACGGCTTTACTTTTTCGTATCCGCACGACAAGAGGAACTTCTTAAGCGAGGCTTTGTCAAATCCCCAGCGATGACGGTCGGCCTCGTTGTCCATATAAGCCCCGTACACGTTTGTCATGTACAGTTGCGTATCCAGGCGGCCATCAATCCATGCCTGAGCAAGCTCCCGCATGTCAGGCACACAGACTATCAGAGACCCGCCGGGAGCGAGAATGCGGCGACATTCACGAAACATAGGGCCAGCGTCTCCGCATCCCGCATGCTCGGCAACGTGGTGGCTTACGACAAGGCCCGCGCTATTATCGGCGAACATCGGCATCTCTTCGCCATTGGCAATGACGTCAGGTGTCCACTTTGGATTAATGTCTATGTTGACGAAATTTCCAGAGAATTTTCTCTGACCCGACCCAACGTTCAAGCGGAGCAATATGCCCTCCACCACTCATCTCGGCCTGGCACCCTACCATTCCAGTGAGACGTGCAAGAATCTCCAACCGGCTCCCCATCTCCCATCGAATGAAATATCCTCCGCCCATGGTCAATTCTCAACCCCGGCACCTCTCCCGCCAGATAAGCCGCCGTCCATGCCCGCTGGTCATCACCGCCAGTAGCCATCGACAGCACAATCTCCATCATTGCAATTAGCTCTTCACGCACGCCGATATATCCGCCTGAGTTAAGAAAGCGTGGCCCGTCCGCTTCAGGAAACTCATCGGCCCGCTCCGAATCCGGCCAACATGTCTTTTCCGCCGAAATCAAAACCCCGTCGCCCCGGCGGCTCAGAATCTCCACCTCTGGCTTTAGCAGCAGCGTGTCTGCGCCGTCCAGAAACATCACAACCAGCTCCGTCCGTGACTTCAGAAACTCGACACCATGCCTGAGCTTCCCGTTGACGTAGTCCTTCCATGGATCAGGCGAATAGGACTGCACTTCGATGCCAAGACGAGCGCCCGATGCAA
>CAIMKZ010000040.1 GCA_903842065.1 uncultured Acidobacteriaceae bacterium
AGCCCATGAAGATCCTCTCCTTGTCCTTGTAGACGGCCACCGGGTCCAGCTTCAGGCCGTGGTGCTTGCCGAGGAGTCCCGCGACCTTCTTCGAGGGCACGCCGCCCAGCGCGGAGAAGTAGTCCTTGTCCAGGTGCCCCTTGAGCCCCACCTTCACCAGCGCGGCCTCCCAGGCGAGGTAATGGAGCGGCATCGTGTCCACGAGGGTGCCGTCCAGGTCGAAGATGTAGCCGCCAAAGTCGCCCTCAGGGATCTGTAGATGCATGGAATCGGGCAAGCACGCCCGAAACCGCACGGCCCGCAACCTCAAAAAAGGTTCTTCCGGTTTCTTAATGGCAAGGAGGGATGAGTAATGCAGGCTGTGATGATGGAAAAACCATCAAGCGAGGAGACGGCCGTGGCGCATTACGGGAAGCTTTTGGGGATCGGTAAGCCGTGGGAGGTGCGGGCGGCGCAGCTGGATTTGATCAGGGGCCGGGTGGAGATTGAGGTGGGCTGGGATGAGACGTCTGCTGTGGTTTGTCCGGAGTGCGGGAAGGAGTGTGCCCGGCACGACCATGCGCCGGAGCGAGAGTGGAGGCATCTGAACGTGATGCAGTTTTTGACGGTGATACGTGCGCGGATACCGCGCTGCCGTTGCCCGGAGCACGGGGTCAAGACGGTTCGTGTGCCGTGGGCGGAGAAGGACTCGCGCTTCACGGTGCATTTCGAGTCGCTGGCGATCCAGATCATCGACGCTTGTCGGTCGCTTACCCAAGCGGCCGATCTGCTGCAATTGGACTGGGACGGGGTGCAACGCATCGTTGATCGGGCGGTGGCTCGGGGATTGTTGCGGCGCTCGACCGAGGGGGTGCGCTACGTGGGGCTCGACGAGAAGAGCTTTGGCCGAGGCCAGCGCTACGTCTCGATCGCCACCGACATCAAAGGAGCACGAGTCTTGGAGGTGGTGCCGGGCAACGACCAGGCGGCCGGAGAGTCGCTGTGGCGGGCTTTGCCGCCAGAGCAGAGGAGCAAGGTGGAAGCAGCAGCCATGGACATGAGTGCGGGCTTCGCCGCGGCGACCCGCGCCCAGGCTCCGCAAGCAGCCATTGTCCACGACAAGTTTCATGTGGCCAAGCTGCTCAACGATGCGGTCGACCAGACTCGGCGGGCCGAACATCAGCAGCTCCACGCCGAGGGCGACGACACGCTCAAGCATACCCGCTACTTGTGGCTGCACGGGCAATTGCCAGAGGAAAAGCAGGCCAGCTTCGCCGAGCTCTTGGAGATCAACCTTAAGACCGCCAGGGCATGGGCCTACAAAGAACAGTTTGTCGAGTTCTGGGGACAGACGGACGCCGCCCATGGCATGGACTTCTTCACCCAATGGAAGCGATCCGTGATGCGCAGCCGCCTCACCAAGGTGAAGGCGGTCGCCAAGACCCTTCACAAGCATCTGACCAACCTGCTGACTTACTTCATGCATCCGATCACCAACGCCGTCAGCGAGGGCTTCAACTCCCGCATCCAGGCCATCAAAGCCGACGCCCGCGGCTTCCGCCGATTCATCAACTATCGCTCTCGGATCCTTTTTCACTGTGGTAAACTCAACATGCTTCCGGTCCTCCCTGAGTCAGCGACCCACTAAGAAACCGGAAGAACCTCATTTTTGAAACTTAATGAAACCCCGTCCTTTTCGATTCTTGGAATGGTAGGTATCCCGGGCCCTCAATCGCCAACGAAGGCCCGCAGTGGCGTTTCACGACTGATTTCAGCAGCACATTCCTCCAATGGAGTTGGCCATTCCGAATG
>CAIMKZ010000041.1 GCA_903842065.1 uncultured Acidobacteriaceae bacterium
GTTGTAGGTCTCGATGGCATCGGGCGTAGGTTGGAGAATCACTCGGCAACCCTGATGCTCGAAGAACTCGGCAGCCTCCGGCGACAGGCTTACGTTGCCATATTGCCCTGCACCCAGCACCAAGGTATCGCAGCCTTTTTCGTAAACGAATTCTGCCTCCTCTAGCGAAATGATGTGGGAGGTGCCGTAATGCTTCTTGGAGAGCTTCTTCTTGCGCTTGACCACCTCGCCAGACAGTTGGATGAGGATGAGGTACTTGCAAAACTCCGATTCCGTGTCTGATTTTTCGCATTTCGGGGCGAAATTCGAGGTGCGGGCGTGCCATTTCTGGCAAGATGAAGTTCTCTAAAAGTCATCGAACGCCCGCCAAATGGATATTATTTCACGCGAATTGATCATGCAACGGTGGAATGTGATTCAGCATGAACTCATCCCCGAACTGAGGGGCGATGTGGGCACACTGACACCGAAGCTGGAGAAGGTCATCCATATCCTGGAGTGGGTACGTGTCGAAGAATTTACCGGCCCTGGATGGTGTGGTGTGGGCCGCCATCCACATGAGCGTGCCTGGCTGGCGAATGCCTTTGTGGCCAAGGCCATACTGGGACTGGATGCTACGACAGATTTGATCGAGCGCTTGACCATGGACCGCGCCCTGCGGCGCATCTGTGGCTTCGCGAAATGCAAGAAGCTGCCCTCTGAATCGACCTTCTCGCGCGCCTTTGACGAGTTCGCCGAAGGGAAACTGGGGGAGCGTGTACATGAAGCGCTCATTAAAGAGCATCTTGGCGACGAATTGATTGGCCATCTCAGCCGGGATGGCACGGCCATCGAGGCGCGTGAGCGTCCGAAGCGGGCAGAGGCCGAGACGGCCGTGGTTACGGCGCAGCCCGACCTGCTCCCGGCTGAGACGAAGACGGTGGCGAGCACACCGGAAACGCCTGCTCCGACAAAAAAACGGGGACGGCCCCGGCACGGTGAGAAACGCGCTCCGGCCAAGGAATCGCCCATCCAACGGCAACGCCAGCAGACACTGGTGCAGATGATGGCCGAGATCCCCACGGACTGCGATCGCGGCACGAAGTGCAATGCCCAAGGCTACAAAGTCAGTTGGAACGGCTACAAGTTGCACCTCGATACCGCCGATTGTGGCGTGCCGGTTTCGGCCTTGCTGTCTTCTGCGTCGATGCACGATAGCCGTGCCGCGATTCCCTTGTCGCTGATCAGTGCAGAACGCGTGACAAGCCTCTATGACGCCATGGATGCCGCCTATTGCAGCAGCGAGTTGCATGAGCACTGCCGTAGCCTGGGCCATATCCCTTTGATCGACCACAACCCGCGCGGCGGCGAGAAAGAAGAATTCGAGCCGGCCGACGCGATTCGTTACAACGAGCGCACCGTCGCAGAACGCAGCAATGCCCGACTCAAGGACGAATTTGGTGGCAAGACCGTGCGAGTCAAAGGCGGCACCAAGGTGATGGGTCACCTGATGTTTGGCATTCTGGCCTTGTCCGCCGATCAGTTGATGCGATTGCGACAATGACGACCCCCTCCTGTCCATTTGAAAACACCATGCATCGACCGATGCAGGGAAACCATTGCGT
This sequence comes from uncultured Acidobacteriaceae bacterium, assembly GCA_903842065.1. Classification (GTDB taxonomy): domain Bacteria; phylum Acidobacteriota; class Terriglobia; order Terriglobales; family Acidobacteriaceae; genus Telmatobacter. The sequence goes on from CAIMKZ010000041.1 coordinate 1,605, forward strand.
TAAATCATGAACTACAGACCGTCAGGATAAGAAAACTGCCGAAGTTGAACCGGTAGCATCAAAAAATCGCCTCAGAATAGGCGAGTTTCCAGGTCGGGTATTTTGTGGCTCGGAGTTTTGCAAGAGGCTCTATGGAATCAAACCTAACGCTGAACACTGCAAGTGTACATCTTTATCTGGTGTTGGGTTATCGTCGCCCTCTGCAAATATGAGGCTCTTGCAAAACTCAGAATCCCAGAAAGTCCGACTAAACTACTCACCCATTCCTGGGCGATTATTTGATGCAGCCACGGCAATTTCGCCGGTTTTCTTACCCTGAGGGTCTGTAGTTCATGATTCAGAGCGAAGAGTGCCCTGCATCACTGGATGCCTGGGCTTGGGGAACGGGTAAAAGGTGGCGGTCATTGTCGCAATCGCATCAACTGATCGGCGGACAGGGCCAGGATGCCAAACATCAGGTGTCCCATCACCTTGGTGCTGCCTTTGACCCGGAGGGTGTTACCGCCAAACTCATCCTTAAGCCTGGCATTACTGCGCTCGGCGACGGTACGCTCGTTGTAACGAATCGCGTCGGCAGGCTCGAATTCCTCTTTCTGGCCGCCGCGCGGATTGTGGTCAATCAAGGGGACATGGCCCAGGCTACGACAGTGCTCATGCAAATCCAAGCTGCAATAGGCGGCATCCATGACATCGTAGAGATTGGTCACGCGTGCAGCGCTCATCAGCGACAAGGGAATCGCCGCGCGGCTATCGTGCATCGAAGCCGAAGACAGCAACGCCGAGACCGGCACCCCACAGTCCGCAGTATCCAGGTGCAATTTGTAGCCGTTCCAGCTGACTTTGTACCCTTGTGCGTTGCACTTCGTGCCGCGATCGCAGGCCGTGGGAATGTCTTCGATCATCCGCGCCAGCGTCTGTTGGCGTTGGCGGTGTATGGGCGACTCCTTGGCCGGGGCACGCGTTTCGCCACGCCGGGGGCGCCCCCGCTTCTTCGCCGGGGCCGGCGTTTCCGGCGTAGCCGCGACAGTCTTCGTCTCGGCAGAGGGCAGGTCAGGTTGCACCGTGGCCACGGGCACCTCGACATCGGTTCGCGCCGGGCGCTCGCGCGCCTCGATGGCGGTGCCATCACGGCTGAGGTGTCCGATCAGTTCATCACCAAGGTGCTCCTTGACGAGCGCTTCATGCACGCGTTCCGCCAGGCGCGCTTCGGCGAATTCCTCGGAAGCACGCGAGAAGGTGGCTTCGGAAGGAAGCTTTTTGCACGCTGGAAAACCACAGATGCGTCGCAGGGCGCGGTCTATGCTCAAGCGCTCGATCAGTGCCGCCGTGGTCGTCAGCCCCAGCACAGCCTTGGCCACAAAAGCGTTCGCCAGCCAAGCACGCTCGATCGGTGGGCGACCCACGCCACACCAGGTCGAATCCGTGAATTCCTCGATACGAACCCATTCCAGGGTGTGGATGACCTTCTCCAGCTTCGGCGTCAGCGAGCCCACATCGTTTCTCAATTCCGGCAGCAGTTCGTGTTGAATCACGTTCCACCGTTGCATAATGAATTCGCGTCGATTAGCATCCATTTCGCGGGCGTTCGATGTTGGATTAGAGAACTTCATCATGCCAGAAATGGCACGCCCGCACCCTCCAATTTCGCCTCTCGCTGCGAAAAATCAAACCCGCAATTGGGGTTTTGCAAGAGGCTCCTATGTTTATCAAATTCCCGTGCCGCGTTTGATGGCAGGGGACGCCACTTTCGACCCCA
>CAIMKZ010000042.1 GCA_903842065.1 uncultured Acidobacteriaceae bacterium
AGCCGGCTCCAAGCCACCGTTCTTTACGCAGACCGACGTCCTGGTGGAGCAGGCCTATACACCTTCCCATCGGAACTTAACTTCACGCCGATACCGGCATCGCAGCGGTACGTCATGACCGGAGTGACGAGCTATGCGCTATATTTGTTTCAAAGGCTTTGGCGCGACACCTTTTCCGTCGATGATGCTCTAAGATTGGGAGCATTCATGATCACGGAAACAAGCAAGCTAGATCCAAAGGTTGGCCCCATCGCCGACCTTATGGTTCTAGGAGCCAATGGCGCAGATCAACTTGACCGCACCAGGATTGATGAGATCGTTAAGGGTAACGATCAGCGTATCGCTCGCTTTGCCAGTTCATTCCAGGAGCAGACCAATGCTATCGCGTGAGATATTCCCAGGCTCATTCGTCCTAGTGGACGTAGAGACCGCTTGGCGCGAACTCTTGCTTGGAATTTCGCCAGAGGTACCGCCAGCCGGCGGCGTGACGACGATTGGCCCAGGCGACAAGGCTCTATGTCTGGTGGAAGATATATCCATTCGCCCTAGCGCCAACGAGTCGCCCTCTCGGGCGGCCACGTAGATCAAAGCAGATCCACGCGCGTACCCCTCTAGACAAACAAGGGGAATTATATACTTGACTCCCTTGTCCTAGTCAAGCTCCTCGTCCTGCTCCCCGTTTGCGCTTGTCTCTTCCAGCCTCAACTTCGCTAGTGCTTCCAGTCGCCTAGCCTGGGTGAGGAGTGTGCGCCGGAGACCTGACGCAACTGACCGCTCGCTGATAACTCGTGCCAGCGCTGCGATGGTGCTGGCCCTTCTGGCGATCCGGACATCGGCGTGCTTTCTGGCGGCATAGATGCCCTTGGGGATGATGCTGCTACGGGTAGACGGCGGAAGCTTGAGCTTCTTCGACTTTGGAATGCCTTTTTCGTTTAGAACCGCCCGAAAGCTCGATTCGGACAGAACCTTCTCATAAACCGTGAACTCGGCAGCGTCGAGAGTTGATCGAGCATCGTCAGGAGTCAGATCGAAGAAGGGCCACATTTCGATTTCAGCAACCTCAAATGGATCTAGCACCTTCATGGCCACCGCATCGGTTCGCTGATTCGTTAGGTGTCGGCGAATGCGAACCCGCAATTTTTCGACGGTCTGCCCGACGTAAATCGGTTCGCCATCGTAGTCATAGAAGGCATAGACACCATACTTCGAGTTGCCTACAACTCGGCCATGGGCGTCCTTCTTGTTCAAGAAGGTTTCTAGCTCGCCGCGAATTGCGGCTACGTCATCAGGGACATCCCCACGGGACATGACCTGGTAGTAACATGCCGATGCGTCGTGGGGAACTTTTCTTGCAATAGCGGAAGCAGATACGATCTGGCGACCCATGCGACGGCCGGCACGCACACGGCGTCTCCGAATCCAAAGATCGCCGCATTCTCGGATACATCATCAATGTGGAAATCGGGGGCACCTTGAAGGCGCGCATACTCGCGGGCGCTCATCCAGCGCACTCTAACATCGCCGTGCCCTGTCTCCATTACAGCTTGTTTGCTGGAGCCACCGCGTGCCGTTCGCAGGCACCCGCTGACAGAATCGGGCCTGACTTCCCACACCGCGCATCCGTTGCGTGTTCTCCGATATGCAGTCGACCATTCCAACTTGACCCCACATCGCAGTTTGGCAACCCGCTCAGCTAGAATTGGAGAGAGTGACCGCAAGAAGCGACCGAGCCGATCTGCTGGCCACCAGCGCGGATCTTCGGATGATAGGCGATCTACATATGCCGATAATGTTTCAGCACACACGGGAGGTTCGCGCCGAAGCAGTGGCCTGGCAACCAAGTCATGCCGTCGCGATCCAACAATGAACATGCGTGGGCGACTCTGTGGAACAAACCATCTCGCATCGACAGGAATAACGTCGCATTGGTAGCCCAGTCCTGCCAATTTGGTCAGGGCATCCCGCATATCTTGTCCGCCGCGAGATGTGGCGAATCCGGGAACATTTTCCAACATCACAACGGATGGGCGGCGTTTGCCCATCTCGCCTAGCACGCGGGCGAACTCCCAGAACATGCCTGACTGTTTACCCGCCAATCCAGCGCGATTGCCTGCAAGTGACAGATCGGTGCATGGAAAGGATGCCGTTGCCACATCAATGTCAGGTACGTCGCGACCACGAACCGAGCAAACATCACCGACAACTAGATCCGACGCATCGAAATTTGCCTGATAGAGTACGGCCTTGGCGGGTTCGATGTCGTTAGCGAATACAATGCGGAAACCTTCACCTTCCAGCGCTCGGCGCACGAGCCCGATTCCAGCAAAAAATTCTGCAACTCGCGGGGCGCGCGATCTGTCGATTGTGATTGCCTTCTTCTGCTTTCTCTTCCGCTTCTTCTGTGCCGCGCTTGTTGGTTTCGGTCGATAGCGCAGAACCATGTCCACCATGGCTTCAAGTGCCTTTGGGACTTCTGTGTTTGCTTCAGGCATTCTTCAAGTCCTCGTATGTGAGCCGCTTTCCAGCCGCACGCTTGACAAGGCTGTCAAGACGCTCCGTGGTGTGGTTGCGGACATTGCCTTCGTTCAGTCGGAATGAAAACTCGTTGACGTAGCGGGGGAGATGCTTCGGGCTCACGTGATGGTACACGCCAAGAATGCCCCGCTTCAACAGGGCGTTGAAACTTTCGATGCCGTTGGTGGTCACGTCGCCACGGGCAAATTCGCGGGCGCTGTGATTGATGCTCTCGTGTTTGAAGGCAGGCTCTAACCCGTTGTAAACCACGGCTTCGTCAGTGTGAAGCGTGGATCCCACTTCAACGTGTGCGCGGATCTCAGCGTGAATCGTTGCGCTGTCCACCGAGGCCACGGGGAATCCAACCGTGCGACCGCTTTCGCCACGTTCACGCAGGGCCAGGACGGCGGTCTTGCCTACTGCACCCCGGCCCTCGTGGAGCTTCTTGCTCTCGTGCTTGTTCTTCTCTTTGCCGCCCACGTAGGTTTC
>CAIMKZ010000043.1 GCA_903842065.1 uncultured Acidobacteriaceae bacterium
CGGATCGCGGCCAGGTGTTGCTTTACCGTGGGAGCGGACAGTTCTCGCGTCTGGCGTTCGATCCAGGTGGCGACGTGCAGCGGCTGGACAGCGGCGATCGACGGCACGCCGACGCTTTCACACCAAGCCAGGAACTCACCCACGGCGCGGCTGTAGGCGCGGCGCGTGTGCGGGTTGCGGATGGTGGCGGCGAAGAATTCGAGAAAGCGGGTGCTCGCGTGATCCCCGGCGGCCGCGATCAGCATGGGCAGGCTCGCCGAAGGCGCGATTAGGGCGAATGCCTTCATGCCTTCACCCTTGAAGCTTTTTTAGGAGATCAGCCGCCTTACTGAGGGTTTGGCGGCGCCGCTGAATCATGGGCAGAATCAGGTTTGGCAGGCGCGCATTGAACTCTGCGATTTGTACCTCTTGGCGTTGCAGGTACTCCTTGATGCGTCGCACTGAGTCCTCGATATGTGCAGCGGCCTGATCCCCCTCATGGTCTCGCACCTCCATACCGACAGTCAGTGCGTGCCGATCTACCATCCCACGCGGCGGATTCATGTCATATGGATTTGACCGCAGTTGCCAAAGATCGGGCTCCCCAGTGAACGGGAACACCTTCGTGGCCCGAAGTCCCTTAACCCGGGCTCGCTCGCCGAAGACGGTCGTGACATCGACCATGATTTCCGCAACATGGGCCTTGCCGTCGTCAAACGACACCACTAACGGCGCTATCCTAGTTTTGGCAAGGACGCGCTCAACGAGCGTGTCATCCGACTCCGTCGTGAAGACCTGTTCGGCTAGCGCCTCAACCTCACGCCTTACGCCGGCATCACCCCGATGGCGAAGCATCGCATCGAGATCAACGTTGTCTCGCCGCCAAAACAGCAACTCACCCAGAACAGCCATACTAGCATCCTCCCTATTTAAGCCTAACCCTACTCCATCTCCTATATATGATAAAGGACATTATCATATATAGGAGATGGAGTACGCCCGGACACATGTCCGGCTGGACGAGCTCCCCGGAATAGCCGAAGATTCACCTCCCGCCCTGCGAAATCGCCGAGGGCCATACTGCTAGATATATATACCTAAGAGATGGGGCGCGGAGTGAGGTGAGGCTCCCTGACGAGGTTTTAAAACAAGGCCGAGAGCAACGCGTCGAGATGGCGCGGCGGCGCATCGTCTCTGTTCTCAAAAGCCATGGGATTGCAACTTCCCGAACGCTGGAACAGAAAATCGCAGATGGGGGCCCGTTTGCGATGCGCATACACCCACACCTTCTCACCGTCGCTCGTGCCTCTCTCGAACAAAAGGGCCGCGTAATCCGCGTCGAGCGCGGGAGTATCCCCTGGTTTCACCTAAACGATACGAAACCCTCAGTGATACAAGAGCGCCTTGAGATACAGGAGCCTGTCCTGCTGGCGATGCTAAACCGTAACTTTACCCTTCGCCTCGGTCAGACTCTCGAAATCGCGATCTATCGGGCTCTTCTCACTCAGAACAAAATCAGCCATATGGGCCGGTTCGCAAACCTTGATGAGCATGATGATGATCAGTTTTATTCTAAGCTCGAACCGCCTGGTGATCTAAACGGCCAAACCATAGGCAAGAAGCGGCATGATTTTATGGTTATCCACCCTTCCGGCCTCATTGCCGGTATCGA
>CAIMKZ010000044.1 GCA_903842065.1 uncultured Acidobacteriaceae bacterium
CCCGGCAGCTCCGGAGATGGCCACCGTGGGCGCGGTGCCGAAACCGGTGCCGTTGATGGTAAGTGTAAAGCTTTGGCCCGCCTGCCAGCTTGGCGGGCTAAGAGATGTTACGTGCGCAGCCGGATAGCCGACCGCAAATGTTGCGCCGTCCGTCCCAAACCGATTGCTGAGCGTCAGGGTCTTGTTGCCTGTAGGTGCGTTCTGATCGATGGAGTAGTTGAGAATGACGTGCGACTCGGAGGGATTGCCGTTGACTGAAATGGTCACACCCGCCCCATCGATCGCTGGCGAGGCGTCACCGGTGATCGGGTCGATGAGGTTCGTGCCGTTCACTGTGATGGTGTCCGATTGGCCGACGACGCCGTGATCGGGGTCGATGCCGGAGATCGACGGGGCCGATGCCGTGATCTGCACTTGAGTCATGCCGACTTCAAGCGTCCAGGACGTGATATCGGGATCCCCGGTGCCGTCGGAGTAGTAGTCGTATTCATCCGGAAAAGGCTCATCGGGGTAGATGTTGTGAAAATATGCCGGGTTTTCGAAATGGGGCCGATTATCCCCGCCCGTGTATGAGTAAACGGTGTAGACGGAGTGATTGGCGGTCTGCACGTAGGTGTCGCCAAGCGTGATGGATACGTATCCGGCGTTATACACTTCCGCAGTGCATGAGGAGCCGCCCGTGGCCACATCCTCCCACACTACCGTGCCGTTCTCGGTGATGGTGGCATGAACGCCGGGCTCATAAGACACGCAGATGAAATACGGCACATACGTCGTCGAATAGGAGTATAGGCTCTGCGCGGTGGTATCGGCCGTAATCTCGGTTACTTCGTCAACGTAGCCGAGTTGCGCCCGGGCGGCAGGGGCCAGTGCGGCGAGCGCGATGGCGAGGCCGAGCGTCGATAAGCATTTCGACAGGCTTGCGGGCAGCGCCGTCATGGCCGCACCGCCTGACTCGCTTGACCGGCTGCCTGCGGCGAGGCGGGCGCGCTTACGGAATGGGTTGTGACCGAGGGGGCAAACTCGTTCTGCAAGAACGAATCGAGCTTGCGGGTAGCCTCCGGCCCAAGCTGTGCTTTCAGATCGACGACGGCCTGCTCGATCAGATTGTCGCGTTCCTGCTGCAAGGTTTCCAGCTCCGGCGGCGGCGGGGGAAGTAGCCCCTTGAGCGGTTGATCAGGCGGATATTTTTTGCGGAACGCGGCGATGATTACCATTGCCTGCGCGTCCTTTTTCTTCAGATCGCGATCCAGTTTCTGAGCCGCATCGCGTACGATCGTGAACTGGTAGGTGCTGAATCCGAGCTTTCGCTGAAGCTTTTCCCGCAACTCCGCGCCGTTCTTGCCCTTCTTTTCCTGATCGTCCGCGCTCTTGTCGAGAAAGCGCTGGTAATCGAGGAAGTGCCAGTAGAGCCTGGCCAGCGGGGGTCTGCCCGAGGTTTGCGCCGCAAGGCGTATGCCGTACCCGGGCAGTAACAAGAACGCGAAACTCAGAATTGCGATGAACGATTTTGACGGTCGCATAGAAATACTCACTTTCCTAGTTGCAGCCGAATGGCGCGTCAACCTGAAATGTGGTCCCTGAATTAAACGTCCAGGTCGAGGTGACGACCATGACGCTGTAGGGAATCGGGCTGGCTGTAAGTCCGTTTGGCACTTGGACGGTGATCGACGTTCCAGCCAGGCTCCAATCAACGATGGTCGCCGCAACGCTCCCAATCGATACGGTTCCCTGAGCAGAGCCGAAATTTGATCCGTAAATGTTGAATCCCATCCCCGCAGGTCCCTCCGGCAAAGACAAGCTCGAAATTTGAGGAGCGGTCCAATTACCGCCTCCCGCGACTAAGAAGGAATTGCTGGCAAACAGCGTGGGATTGTTGGATGTGCTCGCGATGCTGGCGGAAGTGATTAAGGTTGAACCCTTCTGGTAGAGGTTGAGGGTTGCGCCGCTGGCTTGCGCACGCACCGGGAAGCTACACGAGTTGGAGATGAGCGCGCCGAGCCCCGAGGCGATGGAGGCTGGCTTGGAGAACTGCCCGTAGGCGTATGAAATCGAGCTGCCGTTGACGGTGACGGTTACCGTTCCGGTGTCCCACACGCCACCCGAGGACTGCTCCGCGCCTGTAATCGGGATGGAGCCGAGCAACGTAGCGGCTGCTCCGTGGGCGGCAAAGATGGACGAAATGGCAAGCGCCAGAAACAGCTTTCGAGTCAAATGAATCATCGCGTCTCTCCCGAGCAGTCGAGCCATTACTGGAGCGTTACCACGACTTCGATCACGCCGGTTCCGGAGTCGAGCGAACCAAGCGCTTTGCCTACTACCGAGCCGATCAGGCGCGACGGATCGGTGCCCTTCATGGCGTAGCCGGGCGTAGAGGAGGTAACAAGCAGATCGCCGCGATGGATGGGGCCGTTTTCCGCCGATACTTTGGTGGGAACGATACCGAGCATGGCCATGGGGATTTCTCCGGGCGTTTGGGCTCCGGTTTGACGGCGTCCAACCACTCCGGGTTTCGTCGAGTAAATGCCGACAACCAGAGTCGAGTATGGTTCGGTGGACTTGACTACATCGCCGTTGCTGTCTGGAGCAATGACCAGCACGTCGCCGGGTTCGTATTTGCTGTGGTCGCCGGAGACATTGACCGACTCGGCGTAGTCGCCGCCGGTGCATCCGGCATAGGGCGCGGATTGCGGCGTCTGGCTGCTGCCGAAGTAGAGGTTGCCGTCGATTTGCACGTCACCGGCGATATGGAGTTTACGGGTTGGGCTCGTCGTGCCGATGCCAACGTTACCGGTGCTTGTAATCCTCATCCGCTCACTCGGCTGCGTGTCTGTGGACACGCTTCTCGTGCCAAAAACCAAATCACCGAACCCGCCACCGCTACTGTTTACAGACACATATCCTGTATAGGCAGCACCATAAGTACGTGAAGGTTGGTAGCCATACGTAATTTGGGAGTAGTCGCCTACTCCCGTTGAACTGTACAAGTTCAGCATTGCGTTAGAGAATGAGCCAGGGATATTCATAGAGGGCAGCGCGCCCGTGTCTATATGCGCCTTTGGGGCTGTCGTCCCAACCCCGACGTTACTGCCGGAAACCGCAATCGGCGACGGGCTAATCGTAGTGGACGTGCTGCTGGCCGCGGAAACGTAAGGCACGTTTCCGGCTGTGGCCGTAGTGCCGCTGCTCGTCACCGTAGTCTGTGCCATTGCACTCGTAACCAAACTCATCAGACAAATTCCCGTAAAGAGCAGTTTCGATTTCATGGTCCGAATTTCCTTTCCTTCGCATGTATCTCGTTTGCGAACGGGCGCTAGACACGGCAGACCCGCGCGAGCATTCTCGCCCGGCTGCTGTCCAGCTCCGGCGGTTGCCGCTGTAAGGCAGTTAACCCGGCACATGCAACCGATCCCGATAGGTGATTGAAGCGCGCGTATCCCCTACCTGCTCGTATGAGCAGCAAAGGCATAGAAGCTGTGAGCAGGCACAAGCCCTTATGCCATCTCAAATGGACATAGATGCAGTATCTGGGAGAAATATGATTTGCCGCCGCGACTTAACTTGGGCGCAATGGCCTCGTGTGCGCCAGGAAAATTTGGCGCGTCGCTTATTCAGAAAATGGCCCGGAACAGATGGAAACAGATTGACATAACCGGGGATTCGTGTCAACGGGGTTGTTGGGCCATGGAGCGCACTATGCGAAGCTTTCAGCCGACTGCGCAATCTTCCGAGTTCGTACCGTTCGGAACGGGATGCGGTCACCGATATCAATGCAGTTCAATGGCGCTGGCTCCGAGCGCAAAGTTATTCGGCTTGCAGCTCTGCCAACATAGATAGAGGTAATCGGCTCGAAATGGATCGAGTTTGCGATCTTGAGATCGATACGCACGCAGTGCGCGTGCAAAATTCGGAAGGCTATAATCGGCGATCAACTCTCGATACAGATTCGGGTGCTTCCTCGATATATAACTCTTAATCGCGCGTTGCCCGATGGGCCGGTTACATGGTCTGGACTGACATTGTTTGAGCGATCTCCAGATTCCGATCTTCGGAAATCCGGCGAAGGCATTTGCGATCTGTCGGGGGTTGCCGCGAAATCGATCACTAGACAAGAAATCGACGAGTTCTGGCAGATGCCCTATCAACTTCTTTGCCGGGTGGGAATAATGGCCAGCCTGTGCTTTCGCAATCGCGTGGAGAGCTGACTCCAATTCTTGCTCGTTCGGCGATGGTCTGCAAAGGAATTCCAGTTCTGGCCAGTATGCTTCCAGCATCTCTACAAGTGAATCGCGCTCAGGTATTAGCGACCAAATGGGCACGGGCTTTGGCCCCGGCCTTTTTGGGGCCTCGGCTGGAATGTCGGGAAGTACTTGTGCAAGCAGAAAGCCAGAACCCTCGAAGGCCTTCTCCAGTTTGGCCATGCGCGCCTCAAGATCGCACATCAAGCGCATTGCGTCGAATTCCAACCCGTTATGTGGCTCATGCGTCGAATTTATATTCACGGGCTTAGGGTTGCGTCGCATAGAAAATAACCCCAATAAATCACTCTCATTCTGCCTGAACATGGTCACAGTTGCAAAGCTGCGTCAAAGCAATTTGACGCGTGCATTTTCGCAATGAGTGGCGTGAATCATGGGCGAGCGGAGTGCGGTCCGACCAAAATCCGGGAAATCGGTTCGCCAGTCCGATCCGGGGCTGAGACGGCCTACACCTCCATCGACGACTGGCCGAAAACCAGCGGCTCGCCCACCACTTCCATTCCCCTCAAGTCCGCTCCTTAAGCCAGCCCCGACAGCCGCTCAAATCAGTCCCCCTCAGTCTAAAACTGGCCGGGGTGCGGGGCAGAGCCCCGCTGTTCAGTCCCGGCGCGCAGCGCCGGACTCCCATATCGAACCAGGGCAAGTTGGATCGCCCCTTCCTTACGTCCTTGAAGATTCCCACATAGAAGCCTTAATTCGTTTCTTCCAGACACTAGACCGCTGGGACAGGGAGGCGCATGAACCGCAAATCATGTAGCCTCTGCCCACGTCCGGCGGACTTCTCGCTCGCCTTTCTTGTGTCAACCATCGGCGTCCGACCGCGAGGCCAGAAATGCACCCAAACCCTTCCCCTCTGCAAATCCTGTATACACGACGCTGCGGCCCTCTTAGCCTCAACTCCCCTTCAAGGACTCCAAGAGCCTCTCAGCGAGGCGTATACAGCACTGGGCGGGGATTCCTTCGTGCCGCCTGCTGGCACAATTCCCTGCCCTTTGGCGGCAGAGGGCCACCAGGGCGGCGAAGCCGCCTTGAGTTGCAGGCTCTGTCTAATAGCCTGCAACTCACGTAAATTTGACGAGCTGGAGCAGGGGAATGATTGACAAGCTCGAACTCCGGTTACCCCGTCTGACCCTGCTCCGCCCGGCGGTCCGGGAATTCATCTTGGAGAGCCGTCATTTCAAGAACAGTTCCAGGGCCATGGGCTCTGGCCGTTACGAGTGGGTGACCAATCTCGGCCCGGTCGGAATCGATGCTCTGCTCCACTATTCGCTCAAGCGAGAAGAGAACGACCCACACGAGGGCGAGCATAAGCTTGAGTTGCTGGACTCTGGAAAGAGAGGTTACAGCGGACTAGTGGCACAGATTGAAGGAGTGGTCGAGGGGCCGATTGATGACCTGGAATTTATGCGCATTGATCTTTGCGCAGATATGAAAGGCGTGCCAGTGCAGTGGTTCCTTGGACGCTTACGTGTCAGATTCAAGCGCATCGCTCACGAGATCGGCATACAAAAATACAGCCGAATCGGCAAGGCGGGAATTCAGACACTCAGTGTTAGGCAGCGTCCGAATATCGTCAGGGTCTACGACAAGGTTGCAGAGTGCGCGGATCAGCTGCGCAAGTTGAAGCGCAGGCGGAGCAGAGATGCGGATGAGTTGACGCTCGAACGGGAGTTTGGGATTTCAGAGGAGCAAGTGCTCACCCGCGTCGAGCGTCAAATCGGCGGGCAGCGAATTCCTCGCGAGATTGAATGTTTTGGCCTGCTTTCACAGCTGCCCGATTTCAATCCCTTCACCAACATCGAAATCCACAACGGGACAGGAGCAACGGTCCCAACCATTACCGATTGCGGTTTGGATAAGTGGCTCACCGGGACCTGCCTTCGCCAACTCCAGAAGGAGATGGGGCATCAGCAGTTTGTACGCTGGCTGAGTGAGAATTCCGGACGCAATGCCGCACGCTACCGGAAGCGCTATGCAGACTTCCTCCAGCCCGACGGAGACAACCTCTTAACCGTCCAGAGCATCTTTGAGACGTACCGCGAATCCGTCATGAAGCAATTGGCGGCCTGACCCACTGCGCTCAGTTGACTTATACGGAGGGGCTTAGCATAATGATTGACACGATGAAGTTGCCAGAGAACATCAAGGCGTATTTCCAACGGCAGGGGCGAATCGGGGCAGCGAAGCGCATGGAGGTTGTCTCACCCGAGCGGCGCAGCGAAGTCGCTCGCACTGCCGCAATCGCACGTTGGGCGAAACGTAATGCACAGGTCAAACGCGACACAGAAATCAAAGGAGCAGTAACGGCTAAAGGAGCAAAGAAGAAATGACCACACGTCAGGCCGTCATCTATGCGCGCGTATCCAGCCGCGAGCAGCGCGAAGAGGGATACTCCATTGAAGCCCAGGTTCGTCTCCTGCGCGATGCCGCGTCGAAAGATGGACTGACCATCCAGCGCGAATTCATCGAGGTTGAGTCAGCCAAGGCGGCAGGGCGTAAGAAGTTTGCCGAAATGGTCTCGTATTTCAAACGCAATCGCTCCTGCAGGATTCTTCTTGTCGAGAAGACGGACAGGCTGTATCGCAACTACCGCGACGCATTGACTCTGGAAGGCCTCGACATCAGCATCCGCTTCGTAAAGGAGAACGAGACCCTCTCCAAAGACGCACGCTCCCAGGTGAAGTTCATGCACGACATTCGCCTTGCCATGGCGCGCAACTACTCTGAGAATCTCCGCGAGGAGGTCAAGAAGGGGATGTGTGAGAAGGCATCGCAGGGCACATACCCCGGACGCGCCCCCTTTGGATACCGCAACAACAAGGCTGCACGTGCCATCGAGATTCACCCCGAGAAGGGCACAATCGCGAGGCAAGTTTTTGAGATGTACGCCTCGGGGCAATTTTCTTTGTTGGGGCTGTCCAAAGAACTGAGACGGGTTACAGGCACGTACATCTCAAAAGCCAATCTTCACAAAATGCTCACGAACCCGTTTTACATTGGGCAGTTCGAGTGGAGCGGCAACACATACAAGGGCACACAGCCCAGCCTGATCAGTCCTGACCTATACGTGCAAGTACAGGCAGTTTTGAACGGGCACAATAGGCCCTCATATTCCAAACATGAGATACCCTTCCGAGGAATGCTCACGTGCGCACATTGCGGCTGTGCCATAACCGCAGAGGTAAAGAAGAACAAGTATGTGTATCACCATTGCACTGGCTACAGGGGGCCATGTGCGCTGCCTCGTTTCCGTGAGCAGGAAATAGCAGACAAGCTGGGGCACATACTGGCAGATGTGTACATACCCGAAGAGGTTGTGCGGGCCATCGGCGCGTCGTTGCAAACGATTCACATACAGATGCGGAACCAGGCAGCGCAGGAACGTGCGCGCCTTGAGCAGCAACTGACGGCACTCTATGAGCGCATGGATGCAGCTTACGCAGACAAGCTAGACGGCAAGATTCATGAGGACTTCTGGCGGCGCAAGCAGGCCGACTGGCAGGCCGAAGAACTGCGAATCAAATCGCTCGCAGCCAGCATGGAAGAAGACAAGAGCGGAGAACGGCTGCTGAGTTTGCAGAGGACTTTAGAACTCGCGCAACGTGCACATTCTCTGTACGTTACGCACAAACCAGCAGAACAAGCCGAATTGCTCAAAGAAGTACTTTCGAACTGCGCCATTGACGACGTAAGTCTTTATCCCACATATAGAAAACCCTTCGACTTGATTCATCGAAGGGCCAAAGATGAAGAATGGTCGGGGAGAGAGGATTTGAACCTCCGACCCCCTGGTCCCGAACCAGGTGCTCTACCAGGCTGAGCCACTCCCCGACATGCGGTGTGAGAACGAACGCGAGCGAGCGCGGCCTGGCGCATGATGCTCCTCAAGTTCGCTTTGTAAAGTGTATCAGAATTGCCGCGCTCTCGCCCCTGCGCGGGCGCTCATGCAACTTCGGCTTTCGCTGCTGGTCTTCGACTTGCGCGGCGCTGCTTACGCCGGTCGCGGAGTACGGCGGATCAGACGGCCGCGCCCCTGCTCGCCAACAAACACGCCGTCCCGCACCTGCACCTTGCCGCGCACGGTTACGATCGTCGGGCGGCCTTCGATCGGCCAGCCCTCATAGCAGTTGTAGTCGTTGTTGGTGTACTGGCGGGCCGCCGTGATGCTTCCGCGGTAACCGGGATCGTAGACGACGATGTCGGCGTCGGAGCCGACCGCGATCGCGCCCTTGCGCGGATAGAGTCCGAAGATCTTTGCCGGCCGCGTGCTGAGCACGTCCACAAAGCGGCAGAGATTGAGCCGGCCGCGCTGCACTCCATAGGTGTAGATCAGATTGACTCGGTCTTCGATGCCCGGCACGCCGTTGGGAATCTGAGTGAAGTCGTCGCGGCCTTCCATCTTCTGCGCCGTCGTGAAGGGGCAGTGATCCGTGCCGATGATATCGATGAGCCCCTCGTCGAGCGCCGTCCACAGTGCGGCATGATTGCGTTCGTCGCGCAGCGGCGGCGACATTACATTCTTGAAGCCTTCGATTCCGGGCCGCTCGGCGCAGGTCTTATCGAGCAGCAGATGAGGCAGCACCGACTCAATATGGATGTTGGCGCCGCGGCGTTTTGCGTCGAGAGCCGCACCGAGCGCGGGCGCGCAGGAGACATGCACCACGTAGCCCTCTGCGCCGGTGGCTTCGATGTGCTTTGCGAACCGCGCCGTGCCTTCGGCCTCCACGCTCTCGGGGCGGCTGTGCTCGTGCCACTCCGGGCCGGTTTTGCCCTCGGCCAGAAACTGCTGCTGGAGCCGGCTGATCTCGTCGGCGTTCTCGCAGTGTGCGGCGGTTACAACTCCCATGCCGCGGGCAAAACGCAACACCTGAACCATCTCATCGTCAGAGAGACCGAAGAGGCCCTTGTAGGCCAGGTAGATTTTGAATGAGGTGACGCCGTCGGCCACGATCTGTCGCAGTTGCGCTTCGGTCTTCTCGTCCCAGCGCGACACCGTCATGTGAAAGGCGTAGTCGCAGGCGCTCGCGCCCTCGGCCCTCCGCTTCCAGGTGTTGTAGCCCTCAAGCGCGTCTTCGTGGCGGTTTGGGCCGCACATCTCTATATATGTAGTTGTTCCTCCGGCGAGCGCCGCGCGGCTGGCCGTCGAGTGGGTGTCGGCGGCAAAGGAGCCCTTGCAGGGCAGGTAGATGTGAACATGCGGATCGATGAAGCCGGGAAAGACCAGCTTGCCCGCGGCGTCGATGACTTCTGCTCCCGGCGGCACGGCAAGCCCGGAGCCGATCGCGCGAATCGTCTCGCCCTCGACAAGGATGTCGGCACGCAACCGCGCGTCGGCCGTAACCACTTCTCCGCCTTTGATCAGCAGCGCCATCCCTTGCTCCATATGCGCCGCCGGCAGACAGCGCATTCACGAGAGTCACCAGAATAGCGCAGGTTTTTGGCCGGCCCGCGTCGAGTGCGACGGTGAGGCTCGGCGCCATTTGAGACTTTATCGCGTCAAAGAACCGGTGAGCCTTGTAGCTTCAGGCAAATGTTCCGGCTCCAAACCTTACACTGGAGTTGGCGGGCTTCTCCGCATACGAATGAAAAATCTTCCCCAAAAACCGCTCTCCCGCCACTACTGGCTGACCGCGATCGCGGTTTACAAACTGTTGCAGGCGGCTCTGTTCCTTGCCATCGGCGCGGGCGCGCTGCACCTGCTGCGCTTCCATATCGACCCGGACGATCTTCTGTCTGCCATCGCCGATCGCCTGCGCTTCAATCCCGAGGCGCGTATTGTGCATTTTCTGCTTGAAAAGGCCTCGCTGGTGAACGATCCCATGCTGCGCCGAATCGAGGCGGCAGCCTTCTGCTATGCGGCTCTGAGCCTCATTGAGGGCGTCGGCCTGTATCTGGAGAAGTTCTGGGCAGAGATCCTCACGCTGGTTATCACCGCATCGTTTCTTCCCTGGGAGCTTTTCGAGATCCTTCGCCGGGTAACGTGGGTGCGCGTGAACCTCTTCGCCGTCAATCTGGCGGTGGTCTTCTATCTGTTCGACTTCATCTATAAAAGGCGTCAAGAGCACCTTTTGGAGTTGAATGGAAAAGCAAATACCTAGATAAAGCTATCCCCGCACGTCAAATTTCGCCGGTCATTCGCCTACCACGCAACATTTTTCCTGTCCAGCGCGAGGTGGGTGGGGCGAATCTAATTCATAAACACAATATGTAGTGGTTGCTTCCCGAAAAATCCCTATTAGATGGGCCGTCTCCTGACCCAAAATGCCGTGTGCAAAAACAGAGATATTTCCACTTGGCGCAAGCGGTAAAACAGCGCTAGTATCAGGCATGGAGTTTATTGGAAAGATTTGGAGCCCTAGGGATTCATTCCAGATTTAACTTCCGTCCCCGAGCGCTTTCCACTTCGAACCAAGTGTACTCCAGATCGACCGGTTGACCAGAGGCAAAGTTTCCGGGGTATCAGCCTGCTAACGGTTTCCGGCAAGAGTTTAAGAGGCGCAGCGATGTTCAGGGGTAACCATCCGGCGAAGGTTGAGGAGAGCGGCAGGCTGAAGCTCCCCACTGCCTTCAAGGACCTGATCGATCAGGCCGGGATTACCCAGTTCTACGTAACCAGCCCGGATGGCAAGAGCGCCGAGATCTGGCCCGTGGACCGGTGGGAAGAGCAGGAAGCGCAGTTGCTCGAGTACGGCACGATGAACGAGCAGGTGCAGAACTACCTGAATATAACCGGGTACTACGGCCAGCAGCTGAAGATGGACGGCCAGGGACGGATGGTGATTCCGCAGATTCTTCGCGGAGCGGCGGCCCTGGAGGGCGACGTGGTGGTACTGGGCAAGATCAGCCACCTCGAAGTCTACAACCGGGTGCGGTTTGAGCAAACAGTGGTGGGCGAGGCGCTGAAGAACGTGAACAAGAACGCCATCGCCGACATGCTCAAGAAGCCCAGGCAGGCAGGGGATCGTTAAGCCCCTCAGGGGGGAGCACATGACGGAGAGCCAAACACGCCATGTGCCGGTTCTTTTAGAGGATTCGATCGGTTATCTCAGCATTCGTCCCGAAGGGACCTATGTGGACTGCACGCTGGGGCTGGGCGGTCATTCGGAGGCGATCCTCCGCAGTCTTGGGCCGGCCGGCAAGCTGATCTGCTTCGACCGGGACCCTGAAGCGATGGAATTGGCCCGGGAGCGTCTGGGCAGGGTCAGGCAGGAGCTGGGAGACAGGGCCGCGCAGGTTGAGTTTGTCGATGAGGCTTTCAGCTCGATAGCGAGCCATATCAAGGCGGGCTCGGCAGACGGAATTTTGGCGGACTTTGGCGCCAGCAGTATGCACTTCGACGAGGCGCGAAGAGGATTTAGTTTTCAGGCGGACGGGCCCCTGGACATGAGGATGGACCCCAGGTCGGGGCCAACCGCCGAGCAAGTGGTGAATGAGATCAGCGAAAACGAGCTGGCAAATCTCATTTACGAATACGGTGAGGAAAGGAGATCGCGGACAGTCGCCAGAGCAATTGTGCGAGGGCGGCCGATCGGTACAACCAGGCAATTAGCCAGGATCGTAGCGTCGGCCGTCCCGCCAATAAAGAACTCGCCGATCCATCCCGCAACACGGACGTTTCAAGCGCTCCGTATTTATGTCAATCGCGAACTAGAAGAGATTCGAGCGTTGTTTGAGGCCGCACCCAAATTGCTTAAGCCCTCGGGACGCTTAGTAGTAATCAGCTTTCATTCCCTTGAAGACCGTATCGCGAAAGACAACTTCCGGGAAGGGGCAAGACTGGGCATCTGGTCCATTCTGACCAAAAAGCCGGTGACGGCCGGCGATGAAGAAATCTACAGGAACCCGCGGTCACGCAGCGCCAAGCTGCGGGCCGGGGAAAGAGAGCGGGAAGCACCCCGGAGGCGTCAATGACCACATCCATATTTGAGTCAGGACGGAGCCAGGATGTGCTCGCCACGGAGCGCAACGCCGGGTTCTTTGCCCAGCAGCCAGCGCGCCGCCGCCGCGTACTCACGCCGGAGTTTTTCTTTACCCGTCATATCGATAATTCGCGGCTAGTCAAGGCTCCCGATCCGGCTCGCGTCCGCCAGATGCGGACCTTTGCGGCGGCCATGGCCGTGCTTCTCTCGCTCGGCATGATCTACGGCTTGCAGCACTTTTACGCGATCGAGATCGGCTACCGGGTTGAGAGTGAGAAGACTACGCTCGAGCAGCTGCGCGAGCAGAACCGGCAGCTTCACCTGAGCGAGGCGGAGCTGAGCCAGCCGGCACGGATCGACCAGAAGGCCCGCGAGCTCGGGTTGAACGCGCCCCAGCCGGGCCAGGTTGTGCATCCGAACTCCGCCGAAGACGCGGGCACGCCGTCGCTGGCGCAGGTTCAAACCCCAGCCAAGCCAGCGCAGTAGTAAAGCAGCTATCAGCTGTCAGCTCCTAGCCGCTAGCCTCAACTTCCTGGCGGTGGAATCGTGCACCGCAACACGTGCCTGCGAGGAAGAACCTATGCGCCGGCACGAATGAGCTAAGAGCTAAAGGCCAGGAGCTTACAGTTCGATGTCCGCCATGCAGAACTCGCAACCGCAGCCCGGAACCGTGAAGGTGGTGCCTCTGAAGAGCGTCCGCTTCTGGCTGGTGTGCCTGTTCTTTCTGGTGTGGGCGCTTGCGATCGGGGGCAAACTGTTCTGGCTTCAGATCGTGCGCCACGCCGAGTACGCGGAAAAGGCCGAAAAGCAGCAGCAGCGCACGTTTGAAGTTGCGCCCCGGCGGGGCATCCTCTACGACCGAAATCTGCACGAGCTGGCCATGACGGTGCTGGCCGACTCCATCTACGCCGACCCCAACCAGATCCCGGACAAGCCTTCGGCCGCGCGTACCCTGGCCGCAATTGTGCATACCGATCCGGACGACAGCCCGACCAGCGAGGAGCAGATTGCGAGCCGGCTGGCCAACGGCCGCAGCTTTGCCTGGATTGCGCGGCGCGTATCGGCCGATGTGGCCGAGCGCGTGAAGGCGCTCAACCTCAAGGGCATCTACTTTCAGAAAGAGTTCAAGCGCACCTATCCGGGCAACGAGATCGCCGCGCAGGTGCTGGGCTATGTGGGCATCGACGACAACGGGCTGGGTGGTCTGGAGGAGAAGTTCAACTCGCAGCTACACGGCGCCGCGGGCCGCATGTACGCGGCCATGGACGCACGCAAACGCGTACTTGGCTCCACCGAGCGCGAGCCCGAGCCGGGCCGCAACCTGATTCTCACTATCGACGAGAACATCCAGTTCATGGCCGAGCGCGCGCTGGACCGCGAGATGGAAAAGTCCCAGGCGCTGAGCGGGACCGTGGTGGTGCAGGACGTGCACAGCGGACAGATTCTGGCACTCGCGGTCAGGCCCACGTTCAATCCCAACCAGTTCCGCCGCACCACGCCGACGCTGCTGCGCGACCACGCGGTAAGCGATGTCTACGAGCCGGGTTCGACCTTCAAGCTGGTAACCTACTCGGCTGCGCTCGACCAGAAGTTGGCTGCGCCGGACGACATCATCGACTGCCAGGGCGGACAGATCAAGCTGGCCGGCCGCATCATCCACGACGACGAGAGCGACCGCGGAATGGGCAAGGTGTCCGTTGCCACTGCGCTGGCCAAATCCAGCGACGTGGCGGCCGTCAAGCTGGCGCTCAAGGTCGGCGACGAGCGCTTCTACCAGTACATCCGCGACTTCGGCTTCGGGACGCGCTCCAACGTGGAGTTGCCCGGCGAGACCCGCGGCCTGCTTCAGCCAGTCAAGCGCTGGAGCCCTTCGTCGATCGGCTCGATCGCCATAGGCCAGGAGATCGCAGTCACTCCCGTGCAGCTGGTTTCGATGGTTTCTGCGATCGCCAACGGCGGCGTCTATCTGCCTCCGCACATCCTAATGCCGGACTCTGTGCCTGCCGCAAATGCCAACCAAAAGTCCGCCGCACCGCAGGTGCAGCAGCAAGTGTCGAAGCCCGCTCCGATCCGGCCCGGCGAAGATCTGCCCAACCCGCTTCCCGGCGACGCGCGCCGCGTCATCAGCGAGATGGCCGCGGCTCAGATGCGCCACATGATGGAAGGCGTGGTGTTGTACGGCACCGGCAAGCAGGCCCAGTTAAACGGCTTCTCCTCGGGCGGCAAGACGGGCACGGCACAGAAGATCGACCCGGCAACACATACTTACTCGAAGTCGATGCACATTGCCTCGTTCGCGGGCTTTGCGCCAGTGAACAACCCGGCGATCTCGGTGGCCGTCATCATCGACACACCCAGAGGCGAATACTACGGCGCTGCCGTCGCTGCTCCGGTCTTTGCCGATGTGGCCCAGCAGGTACTCGAGTACCTGGGAGTCCGTCACGACACCGAGGTGCGAGCCACCGGAAAGAGCGCGCCTGCCCGGCCCATTCATGAAGATGACGCCGACCAGGCTGCCGGCGACATCCAGGCCCTCTACGCGGCGGCCAACGAACTTCCCGACGACGATCCCCTTCGCCATACCGATGCGGCACAGTCCGCCCCGGCCGCCGCTAAAACGGCAAACGCTCAGGTCCAGCCTGCTGCCCCTCCCGCCTCAGCTCAGCCCCAGCCTGCCTCTCAGCAGGCTGCCCCTCCCACGACGATGGTGGTGGCCACGAACCTGGTGAAGGTTCCGGCGCTCACCGGCCTGCCCGTCCGGAAGGTGATCGAGTCGGCCGGCGAGAATGGGTTCGATGTCCAGATCAGCGGAACAGGCACCTCGCGCGAGCAGATGCCCGCGGCCGGAGCCATGGTCCCCCGGGGCACAAAGATCGTGGTAAAGTGCTCGCGCTGACCCGCGCCCTCTCGGATCCAGAAAGGACTTGTCTGCCCGGAGTTGAAGCCCGGTTAAACAACCTTAATGGACTTTCTCAGTCGATTTCTCGATAATCAAGCTAAGAGAGCAATCTTTTGAGATTGAAAGGACGTGTAAAGTGCCCAAGGGTAAATGTGTTTCAAAGAGCCCGGTTGCGGTCGATGTCGAGGCCGGCAAAACCTACGGCTGGTGTTCCTGCGGACTGACCCAGAAGGAACCCTTCTGCGACGGCTCCCACAAGGGGACCGAGTTCCACCCCATCAAGTTCACCGCTGAGGCGGATGGCAAGAAGTACCTGTGCGGCTGCCGCCAGACGGCAAATGAGCCGTTCTGCGACGGCGCCCACAAGGGCCTCTAAACAGCACCGATATCTCTTTTTCCTAACCACGGCCTCTGCCGCGCAGTTCCCCGCGTGGCAGAGGCCGTGTTGTGTTTGTGCTCGTCTGACAGGCCGAAATCGTCCGGATCGCTGCTTATATTCCCCGATTGATATTCCCTGCAAACCGGCCGATTTGGAGTCGATTGACGATCTGTCTTAATTTGTATAAAGTTATATTGAATTAACGATTTTATCGGTTTGTAACTTATAAATGTCAACGTTTTTAACGATTTTAGGGGGGCATCGAGGCCTTTCCGGCAGATCGAGGCATCAGAGGAGAGCCTATTTCATGAAGTTTCGCAATCATACTTTTCTGCTTCTTCTTCTCGCGGTTGTATCCGCATCCTGCTTCGGCCAGGTGGCCGGCGTACTGAAGGGCCGCATCCTCGACCCCTCGGGCGCATCCGTCGGGCAGGCGCAGATGACCCTCACACAGACCGCGACCAACGTGAAGCTGGCAACGGTCTCCACTGCCACCGGCAACTACATCTTTCTTAACCTTCAGCCGGGCCAGTACAGCGTCACCGTGGCGGCACAGGGATTCAATGGCCTCGAGCGCAAGGGCATCACCGTATCGGTGGGTCAGACCGCGACCCTCGATCTGAATCTGACAGTAGGTTCGAAGGAGCAGACCGTGACGGTAAATGCCGACGCGCCTCTGCTTCAGACCTCGACCAGCAACATCCAGACCAACATTCCGGGCCGGGTCGTAACGGCGATTCCGCTCAACGCGCGCAACTTCGTGAACCTTGCCACGCTGGCGCCCGGAGTCGAGCTGCCGCCGGGAACCGTGCTGCCCCGCATCAACGGCGGCCGCCCGCGGACCAACGAATATTTATTCGACGGCATCTCCGCCCTTCAGCCCGAGCCGGGACAGGTGGCCTTCTTCCCCATCATCGACGACATCGCCGAGTTCACCGTCGAATCGAACAACGTGCCTGCCGAGTTCGGCCGCTTCAACGGCGGCGTGGTCAACATCTCCACCCGCTCGGGCTCAAACCAGCTCCACGGCAGCCTCTACGAGTTCCTGCGCAACGAAGACCTGAACGCGCGGAACTACTTCGCTACCACAGGCCGCAAACCCGTCTACCGGCGCAACCTCTACGGCGCCACGCTGGGCGCGCCTATCCTGCGCAACCGGCTGTTCTTCTTCGGAGGATTTCAGGGCGTGCGGCAGCTCGTCGGCGTAACCCGCATCTCGACGATTCCCACGGCCGCCATGCTGGGGGGCAACTTCAGCGGTGTATCGAAGATCTACAACCCCAGCACAACGACTGTGAACGGCAGCGGCTACAAGGTGCGTACCGAGTTCCCCAACGACACGATCAATGTCCCTCTCGATCCGATCGCCGTGGCCCTGGCCAAGCGCTTCCCTACCCCCACCAGCTCCGACGCGGCCAACAACTACTCGCGCGTAGCCAACGACATCGATCACCAGAGCCAGTTCGACATCCGCATCGACGGCTCATTTAGCGCTAAGGATCGCGCCTTCGGCCGTTACACCTGGTACAACGAAGTCGAGCAGCCAGTCGCTCCTCTGGCCGACGGCAGCGGCGTCATCTCCGGCACGGTGATCGGCACCGGCGGCGTGGCTGGCCTGTCGAACGTGCTCGGCCAGCAGGCCGTCTTCAACGAGACGCACACCTTCACCCCGCGCCTGCTGAACGACTTTCGCCTTGGCTATACGCGTCGCGGAAACACCATCGCCGGCCCGCAGCTTGCGAACTCGGCTTCGGCGGCCCTCGGCATTCCCGGCATTCCGAACAACGCGGCCTTCTCGAACGCGCTGCCGCTGTTCACCTTCACCGGCTTCCAGCAGTTGGGCCCCGCGGCCAACAGCAACTCGGCCTATCAGACCGGCGTGTGGGAGATGGTCGATGCCGTCTCCATCGCACGCAACCGCCACGCCTTCAAGGCCGGTGTCGATATGCGCTGGTACCAACTCAACGCCGTGGCCCCGCCGAATCCCACCGGCTCGTTCGCCTTCACTACAACGGGTACCGACCAGCAGGACCCCGCGACAGGTAAAACAACCGGCGGCAACGCCATCGCCAGCCTCCTGCTCGGCCAGGTCGATACCATGCAGATCGACTTGCAGACCAGCAAGCTGCGCCCCCGCGATCACATCTTCGAGTTCTTTGTGCAGGACGACTGGAAGTTGAGCGACAAGGTCACGTTGAATCTCGGACTGCGCTACACGCTGCACTTCCCCTCGACGGAGAAGAACAACCAGGGCGCGGTCTTCAACCTCTCCTCGCAGCAGCTTCAGTACGTGGGCGTGAACGGCAACTCGAAGAGCGCCCGCCAACTGCACTACGCCAACCTGGCGCCGCGCGTGGGAATGGCCGTCCAGATAACGCCGAAGACCGTGGCGCGCATCGGCGCGGGCGTCGTGTTCATTGATCAGTCCGGCATCACCACGCCCTTCACCGTGCCCCAGTTCCCGTTCATTCAGAGCGTGACCCAGAAGACCTCAGACAGCATCGCAGGCGCCTTCGCGCTCTCGACCGGCCCCTCGGTGCAGGCCATTCCGCTGAACGCCACGGCCGGCCTCGGCCAGAGCGTCTACACGGTCAACAAGGCAGCAGGCTCGGGCTACGTCGAGCAGTGGAACCTGGCTGTCGAACACGCCATCAACAGCCACCTTTCGATTGAATTCGCGTACGTCGGCTCGCACATCGTGCACGTCGGCATTCCGGACCAGAACCTGAACCAGCTCACCGACGCGCAGATTGCAACCGGCGCGGCAGGCACCAACCTGCTGGCGACGGTCGCGAACCCCTGCTACGGACAGGCCCCATCGTGGAGTTCGATCGGCGGCAAAGCCACCAGCCTGGCACAGACCCTGAAGCCCTACCCCTGCTATCAGAACGTGGCCGTCTACCGCAATAACACCGGCCAGACCAACTTCAACGCGGGCGAAGCCAAGCTTGAACAGCGATTCAACTTCGGACTGCAACTGACCGCGGCCTACACGCACTCGCGACTCATCGACGACGCGTCGAGTGTGTTCTCTACAACCGTGCTCTCCTCGCCCAACTCAAGCAGCCTGGTTGCGGCCGACACAAATCGGCCGTGGCTCGAGCGCGACGTCTCCTCGGGCGATATGCCCAACGTGACCACGGCCGCCGGAGTCTACGACTTGCCCGTGGGCCGCGGCCACCGCTTCGCGCCGTCAGGGCTGGCCAGCACTCTGCTGGGCGGCTGGCAGTTGGATAGCATTCTCACCGTGCAGTCCGGCATGCCGGTCACGGTTACGCAGGCGACCAACAACAACTCGTCGCTAGGCGTCGTGCTTCAGCGCCCGAACCTTATCGGCGCGCCGAATCTGGCTCCCGATCTGCGCACCCCGGCTAAGTTCTTCAACACAGCGGCGTTTTCGGCGGCGGGCACCTACCAGTTCGGAACCGCGTCGCGCAATCCCGTACGCGGACCGGCCTTCCGCAACCTCGACGTCGCGATCGTCAAGCACACCCGCATCGGCGAGTGGGGCAACGTGGAATTTCGCGGTGAGGTCTTCGACATCTTCAACACGCCGGCCTTCGGCCAGCCCAACGGCAGCTACGGCTCGGCGGCCTTCGGCTCCATCACCAGCACAACCACCGATCCCCGTGTGGTGCAGTTCGCGCTGCGCATCAGCAGGTAAGCATCAGAGCAGCCGCACCCCGCGCGGCTCTTCGCTCCCCGTATCCGTGTCTGCATCGTCTTCCGCAGGCACAGGCACGGGGAGCTTCTTTCTTTACTGCGCCTTCTGCGTCAGCTCGTCGTAGACGATCTGCGAAAACGGTTCGAAGCGCGGTCCGTTCTGCTGCGCGCCGGGCTTGGCGGGCACGGGATCGCCGACCGCGGCCTGAATCTCGGCCAGCGATTTGCCCTCGGCCACCAACTTAACGATCGCCGCCCGCTCGGTCTCGGCGCTCTTCAGCTTGTCCTCAAGATACTTGCGATCGTTCACGCCGCCGTGGCCCACAACATACCGTGCGGCGTCGAGAGTGAGGATTCCCTTTACCGATTCGATCCAGCCCAGCGAGGAGCCGTTCTGCTCGGCGTGAATCAGCGCCGGGTGGAAGTTCTCAACGATGATGTCGCCGGTAAAGACCAGCTTCTCAGCCGGCAGATAGACCACCGCGTCGCCGCTGGTGTGCGCCGGGGCCCAGTGCAGCAGTTCCAACTTCACGCCTTCGATGGTGAGATCGACCTTGTTCTCCTTGATCACCTGCGTGGGCGCAAAGGGCTGCTGCTGCTGCATGCCTCCCGGACCTCCGGGCCCACCGGGACCGCCCGGTCCACCTGGGCCACCTGGGCCACCAGCGCCGGCAGGACGCGGGGCCTGGGGCTTGTTCGGCACCACGTCGTGGGCGATGATCTCAATGCCCTTGGGGAAGGACGGCAGCCCCCCGATGTGGTCCATGTCGCGGTGAGTAATAAGAACCGTAGTAATCGGCTTGGGTGTGATCTTCGCGATATCGTCGACGACCTCTTTGCCTCCGGCGACGGTCATCTTGGCGTCGATGACGATCACGCCCTTGTCGCCGACGATGACACCTACATTGCCGCCGTCGCCTTCGATCCAATAGATAGTGGGCGTGATCTGGTGGACCTGTAATGGTGCTTGAGGAGGCATCTGGGCCTGCATTGTGCCGATCGCCAGAACCGCCAGGGCTGCAACATTAAACTTACGCATTGAGACTTGCTCCTTCTTTCTCGATGTCTTATGGACGAACGAGCCCGCCGGTTTGGCCCCGGCGCGGCTGCTTTTTCCTTCCACGAGCGGCCCGCAACGGTGATTTGTTATGTTGAACGAGACCGTTATTCGACGCCAGCTGCTGCGTTCTGCGCAGTGATGACAGCCTCTTAAGCAGAAGGAATCGGGCCAAAGGGCCGCCGCAACGAAGGAGACACGGGTGAAACCGGAGATCAAGTCGGAAGTAAAACAGGTGGGCGTGCTCGCCCTCGGCTTTGGACTGGTGGGCATCGATCGCTACCTGATCACACCGCTGTTCCCCATCATCGCCCACGATCTGGGCCTGAACTACGGCGACATCGGCACCATCGCCGGCGCACTGGCCATCGCATGGAGCCTGGCCGCGCTGCTGATGGGCAATATGTCGGACCACATCGGCCGACGCCGCGTTCTCACCGGCTCGCTCATCCTCTTCGGCCTGTTGATCGGCGCCAGCGGCCTCGCCACCGGCCTCATGGGCCTCGTGGTCGTGCGTCTGGTGATGGGCTTTGCCGACGGCGCATTTACTCCGGCTTCGATCTCCGCCACCATTGAAGCCTCGCCGCAAAAACGTCACGGGCAGAACATCGGCATCCAGCAGATGACGCTCACCCTCTTCGGCCTGGGCTTTGCGCCGCTGGCCGTCGCCTGGATGCTGCCTTTCCTCGGCTGGCGGCTCATCTTCTCGGTCTTTGCCATTCCGGCCTTCCTCATCGCCTGGTTAACGTGGAAGACCCTGCCCGCCAAAGCCCGCATCCACGATCCCGAGCGGTCTAGCTTCGATGACTGGAAGCGCGTCCTGAGCTACCCGAACATCCGCGTACTCACTCTGCTCATGCTCTGCTGCCTGGTGGGACTGGTCACCACCGCCACCTTCACCCCCAGCTTCCTGCTCGACCATCTGCACATGGACTCGAGCGCCATGTCCATCGTCGTCGCCTCCGTCGGCCTGGGCGCGGCCGCGGGAGCCCTGGTGCTGCCCTGGATCTCGGACAAGATCGGCCGCAAGCCGGTCATGCTCATCTCGATGGCGGGCGCATGCGTGATGCTGCTGATCTTTACCAACCTCGGGCCTCACCTCGTCCCGCTCTTCGTTGTGCTCTTCATGGTTCAGTTCTTCAATAACGCCATGATCACGCTCATCGTTGGACCGTTGTGCTCTGAGACAGTGCCGCCACATCTGATGGCCACGGCCTCGGGCATGGTGATCGCGGTGGGCGAGCTCTTCGGCGGCGGCCTCGGCACCGTCATCGCCGGACAGGCGGCCCAGCACTTCAAGGAGCAGGTCGGCATCGGCCGCGTGCTCTACATCCCGGTCGCGGCGCTGGTCGTCGGCTTCTTCATCTGCCTCAGGCTCAAAGAGACGCTGCCCACCAAGGTCGGTACACCCGTCGAAGGTGACTGAAAGTGCGGCCCAGCCAAGCCCGCGCCGTCTACAATCGCCTTGAGATGAACTGGAATGACTTAGTCAACGAAGTGACCGCGGTTGAGGCCGGCGGCAGCAGCAGAGCCACCATCACCGCCATCGAGTACGACTCGCGCCGCGTCAAACCCGGCGCGGTCTTCGTCGCCATGCGCGGCGGCTCAACCGACGGCAACCGCTACATGAAGAAGGCCATCGATGCCGGAGCCGCCGGCATCGTCACCGACTCCTCCGACGCCTTCGATCACCTGACCGTTTACCATCCCGAGATTCCGATCCTCGAAGTCGAACACGGACGTCGCGCGCTAGCCCAGGCCTCGGCCGCCTTCTTCGCGCACCCCGAACGCAAGCTGGCTGCAATCGGAATCACCGGCACCAACGGCAAGACCACAACGGCATTCCTCGCCGAGCAGTTGCTCAACCTGGCGTCGCGTAAAACCGTCCTCGTCGGCACCATTGAATATCACGTCTGCGGCGAGGTGCGGCCCAGCGTTCACACCACCCCCGAGTCGCGCGATCTTTATGAGCTGATGGCCGAGGGCGCCGAGCGCGGAGCGACGGAACTCATCACCGAAGTCTCAAGCCACGCCCTCGATCAGGGCCGTATGGCCGGAATCGCTTTCGACGTGGCCGTCTTCACCAATCTCACCCGCGATCATCTCGACTACCACCAGACCATGGAGCGCTACTTCGCCGCCAAGCGCCTGCTCTTCGACGGCACCGTCTATCCCGCTCCGCGCGTGGCCGTCATCAACGCGATGGACCCGCGCGGCGAAGAACTCGCCCGCGCGGCCAGCGAGGCAGGCGTCGAGGTACACACCTACGGCATCGGCTGCGGCGAGTGGCGCGCGGAGAGCTTCACGCTCACTCCCTCCGGCGCGACCATAGACCTCGAAACGCCCTTCGGCGACGCCCGCCTGCACTCGCATCTGGCCGGCGAGGTTAACATTCAGAATTTGCTCGCGGCCTTCTCCGCCGCCCACGCCCGCGGCATTGTTTTTGATTCTTTGGTTGAGAGTGTTGAAAAGCTCAAGCCTGTTCCGGGCCGCTTTCAGCCCGTCGACGCAGGCCAGCCCTTCACGGTGATCGTCGACTACGCGCACACCGACGACGCGCTCAAGAATCTGACCACTCTGGCGCGGCAGCTCGCGGGCGACAAGCGCATCATCACGCTCTTCGGCTGCGGCGGAGACCGCGACCGCACCAAGCGCCCCAAGATGGGTCAGGCCGCTGGTGCGGGCAGCGACCTGGTTGTGTTAACCAGCGACAACCCGCGCTCCGAAGATCCGCTCAAGATTCTCGCCGAGATCGAGCCTGCCCTCAAGGCCTCAGGCGCGAAGTATATGGTTGAACCGGACCGCGCCGCCGCCATCGAACTCGCGCTCCGCCAGGCCGCGCCCGGCGACGTGGTTCTGATTGCGGGCAAGGGCCACGAGAAGGAGCAGATCCTCGCCCACGGCACCGTCCCCTTCGACGACGCTGAAATTGCTTTGTCTACCCTGCGTCGGCTGGGCTATGGTGAGAAACAGTGAAGCTCACACTCGCAGATGCCGCCATGGGAGCCAGCGCCATCCTTGAGGCGCGGGCCGGGGTGCCCAACGCCGGGGCCGCCGAGGTCCGCGGCTACTCAATCGACTCGCGCACCGTGGACGAGGGCGAACTGTTCTTCGCGGTCCGCGGCGAGCGGCACGACGGCCATGACTTCGTGGCCGCTGCCTTTGAGCGCGGCGCAGTAGCAGCCGTTGTCGCAAAGTCAAAGCTCACTTCCCTTCCCGACGCGGCGCTGGCCCATCCGCTGCTCGTTGCCGAAGATCCACTGCTCGCTCTGCAATCTCTGGCCGCGCACATGCGCCGCCGCTGGGGCCGCACGGTTGTTGCCGTCACCGGCTCGGCTGGCAAGACCACTACCAAGGAAGCCATCGCCGCCGCGCTCGGTGCGAAGTTCCGGGTGATGAAGTCGCGAGGCAACCTTAACAATCAATACGGCCTGCCGTTGCAGTTGCTGCGTCTCGAGCCCGAGGACGAGTTCGCTGTAGTCGAGATGGGCATGAACCACTCCGGCGAGATCGCCGTGCTGGCCCGCATCGCCGCGCCCGACTGGGGCGTTGTAACCAACGTGGGCAACGCGCACGTCGAAAACTTCGCCGACGGTCAGGCGGGAATCGCGCGCGCCAAGTACGAACTCGTCGAATCGCTGCCCGCGAACGGCGTCGCGTTTCTCAACTGCGACGATGCCTACGCCTCGCAGTTCGGCCGCGGCTTCGGAGGAAAGACAGTCTACTTCGGCGCTGGTCCCTGCGCCGATCCCCGCGTTCTCGAAACCGAGGAGACACTCGACGGACTCGATGTTCACTTCCGCGCCCACGATCAAGAGGGACACTTCAAACTGAATCTCCTTGGCGGTCACAACGCCCTCAACGCAGCGGCAGGACTGGCTGTGGCGATGGAAGCCGGAGTGGAGATCGACGCGGCCGTCGCCGCCCTGGAGAGCCTCGAGGCCGGCGACAAGCGCGGGCAGGTCTTCGAACTGGCTGGCGCCACCATTCTCAACGACTGCTACAACTCGAATCCCGAGGCGCTCAAGTCGATGATCCGTACGCTCGCGGCGAGACCCGCCGAGGGCAGAAGAATCCTAGTAGCCGGAGAGATGCTCGAACTGGGCAGCCACGCCGAGGCGCTGCACACCGTATGCGGACGTACTGCCGCCGAAGCGGGCATCGATCTGGTAGCGGGCGTGCGCGGCAACGCCAAGTTCATCGCCACGGCCGCTGTCACCGGCGGCGCAATGGCCATCTTTCTCGATAACGCCGAGACCGCGGGCCGCTGGCTCGCCGCGAACATCCGGCCCGGCGACGTGGTTCTGGTCAAGGGTTCGCGCGGCGTGCATCTGGAGCGCGCCATCGAGATTGCAAAAGAACAATTGAATTAAGGGGAAGAACCATGAAGTCTAGCAAGATTCTTGTGGCGGCGGCGCTGGCCGTCGCGTTTTTCGTGTCGCTGCCCGCATTTTCCGCGCCGCCCAGTGAAAAGACGCGCGCGCCGTTCCCAGCCTTCAACATCGTCGGCAATATTTACTACGTCGGAACGCAGGAGCTGGCCTGCTACATCATCAAGACCAATGACGGCCTCATCCTTCTCAACACCGGATTTCAGGAGAACACGCCGCAGATCGAGAAGAGCATGGAGTCGCTCGGCTTCCACATGAAGGACGTGAAGATCCTGCTCATCAACCACGCCCACATCGATCACGACGGCGGAGCCCAGGACGTTATCAAAATGTCGGGCGCCAAGTACTTCGTGATGGATAAAGACGTCGAGGTCGTCGAGTCCGGCGGCAAGCTCGACTATCACTACTGGAACAACCCCGAGGAGTACTACCCGGCGGTAAAAGTCGATCGCGTGCTGCACGACGGCGACAAGGTCGAACTGGGCGGCACGGTAATGACCGCGCACTGGACCCCCGGCCATACCAAGGGCAACACCACGTGGACCATGGAAGTGACCGTTGGAGGCAAACTCCAGCACATAGTCTTCATCGGCAGCCCCAACGGCAACCGTAACATGATCCTGCTGCACAACACCCGCTACCTGAATATCGTTTCGGATTTCGAGAAGGGATTCGCCGCGCTGCGCGCCCTGCCCTGCGATATTCCCCTCGGCTCGCACGGCAACTACTTCGACCTGCCCGCCAAGTATGCCAAGTGGAAGGCAGGTGACAAGAACGCCTTCGTCGATCCCGAGGGCTACACAGCATTCATCGACAAGACCCAGCACATCTTCGAGGCTGAAGTGACGAAACAGGTGGTCAAGATCCAGGACGATGCGCCACCGTCTCCGCAGATACCCGGCTCCATGCCACCAGCCGCTAAATAGCTGCTAACAGAGGGCGCGGGCCAGGATCTCCTCGGCTCGCGCCTTGCTCACGCCGTTAAGAAGAAACACCTTGCTGCGGTTGGTCTCGCCGCTCATCAGCTCGACACTCTTTCGAGAGATTGAAAAAGTGTCGGCAAGAAACTCG
Source organism: uncultured Acidobacteriaceae bacterium (assembly GCA_903842065.1). Lineage (GTDB taxonomy): Bacteria > Acidobacteriota > Terriglobia > Terriglobales > Acidobacteriaceae > Telmatobacter. The sequence continues at coordinate 25,639 of CAIMKZ010000044.1, forward strand.
ATCAGAGCCGTATTGGCGCGTCCCTCTATCGGCGGCGCGTGAACAGCAATCTTGAGTTGGGCTTCAGCGCCCTCGCCATAAACTCCGGCGAGGGCCGTCTTCTTTGCGCCGGGCTGGGCGCGGACGGCGACCGTAACGCCTTTGGCTGATTCCCGCAGCATCAACCCTGCTCCATCTCGGCTGCCGCGCGCAGAGCTTCCGGGGTTCTCTTCCCGAACAGCGCCGTGCCCACGCGGATGCGCGTCGCGCCCTCGGCGATGGCCAGCTCGAAGTCCCCGCTCATGCCCATCGAGAGCGTCTGGATGTTCAGCCGCGGATGAGCCGCCGCCCACTTGTCGCGCAACTCGTGCAGCGCGCGAAAGCAGGCTCGTGTCTCATCGTCCGGCGCGCCCCAGGGGGCTATCGTCATGAGGCCATGAGTTTCGAGATTGGATAGATCGGGCAGCCGTTCCAGCAGTTGCGCGGTATCAACCGCATCCGGATCGAGACCGGCCTTGGTCTCTTCCGTCGAGAGCTTGACCTCTATCAGCACCGGCAGCCGCTTGCCGAGCTTTGCCGCCGCATCGTTCAGCCGCTCTGCCAATTTGAGCGAGTCCAGCGAGTCGATGCCGTCGAAGAGTTCGACGGCGCGGGCGGCCTTGTTCGATTGCAGATGGCCGATGAGGTGGTGCTTCGTGCTTTCATGCTTTGGACTGAGAGAGGTGACTTTTTGAGACCATTCCTGCACCCGGTTCTCGCCGAAGAGCGTAATGCCGAGAGCCTCTGCCGCAAGAATGTCCTCGGCAGGAAAGGTCTTCGAGACGGCCATCAGCTCCACATCGGAACGAAGCCTGCCGGCGGTCCGGCAGGCTCTCTCGATGCGTTCCTCGATGCGGGCGAGATTCTCGGCCAGATGGCTCATCGCCAGAACCTTCTCTCTTCCTCTGCAACCGGCCCCGCAACGAGTGGCGCGAAGCGCGGCTGCTGCATGCAATGCTTAGTGGCCGTGCTCTTCAAGGTACTTCTCTGCCTCAAGCGCCGCCATGCAGCCCGACCCGGCCGCGGTGATCGCCTGCCTGTAACGCCGGTCCTGCACGTCGCCGCAGGCGAATACGCCAGGAATCGGCTTGCCGTTCAGCGTGCAGAGGACGTTGCTCACGGTCTTGATGTAGCCGTCCTGATCGAGATCCATCTGCCCCGCGAACATCTTCGCGTTGGGCTCGTGGCCGATGCCGAGGAAGAGGCCGCTCACGGCCAGTTCGCTCACCGCGCCAGTCTTCACATCGCGCAGCTTCAGGCCGCGCACCTCGCCCTCTTCGACTCCCAGAACCTCTTCGATGACGGTATTCGTGCGCAGTTCGATCTGTGGGTGCGCGGCGACGCGGTCCACCATGATCTTCGAGGCCCGGAACTCATCGCGGCGGTGGATCAAAGTAATCTTGCTGGCGAAACGGGTGAGGAACAACGCCTCCTCCATCGCCGAGTCGCCGCCGCCGGAAACCGCAATCTCCTTGCCGCGGAAGAAGAATCCGTCGCAGGTCGCGCAGCTCGAGACGCCCTTGCCGATCAGCGCCTGTTCGGACGGCAGCCCCAGCCAGCGCGCGCTCGCGCCCGAGGCCACGATCAGCGTGCGGGTGAGAATCTCGCCCGTCGAGGTCTTGATCTTGATGGGGTTGGAAGAGAGGTCGGCCGCGACCACGTGGGCCAGCTCGTAGGTAGCGCCGAAGCGGGCGGCCTGCTTCTTCATGTTGGCGATCAGGTCCGGCCCCTGCACGCCCTCGGGCCATCCGGGGAAGTTTTCGACCAGGCTGGTGATGGAGAGCTGCCCGCCGGGCTCGTGGCCTTCAAGGACGAGTGGATTGAGGCCGGCGCGTCCGGTGTAGATGGCGGCGGTGAGCCCGGCGCAGCCGGACCCAAGGATAACGGTGTCGCGAATGTCTGTCATGGCGTTCTTTCTAGATTTTAGATGGCGCAGAAGGAGCTAAGGATGCAGTCAGGCCTTCGAGTGCCTGTCCAGAGCGCTTAGCTCTAAGCTGTTAGCTGTTAGCTCTTAGCTTTCAGTTCTCAGCTTTCGGCTAGGAACAGCCGGCTCAAGGCTGTATCTCTCAGTCCCTCAGTCCCTAGTTGTGCAGTGTCAACAGATTGTTCCTATCGAGACCTGCCCTACTGATAGGGGTGTGGTGGTTAATCCCGGCATGAGGTCTGTGCCAGTTGTATTCGTGTATCCAGGGTAGAAGTTGAGCCGAGCGTTCTGCG
>CAIMKZ010000045.1 GCA_903842065.1 uncultured Acidobacteriaceae bacterium
CTGCGGGAGAAACTGGAGTGGGCTTGCACCTATTACTGCGACTGGTACGCCAACGGCATAGATGCCGACGCAGGTAGTATCGCCTATGAGCTGGTGACGGTTATCCGAGAGGCATTGCCGTTGTTGCAAGGTGCCGCCCGTAGCGAGGAAGGAGCGGGGAAGTGAGTCATATCTGCCATTCAGGAGAGTGTCGTCGCACTGACGGGCCGCATGCGTGTCATGATCCGGCGTGCATCGTGGCATCGGCTAATTGCGCCTCTCTGGTGTCGCGCCTGTTGAAACTTCCGCGTTATACGTCGAGTGATCCACGCCACGCCCCTGGTGAGTTTGTCAAGTGGGACTACATCGTGGCTCTCGTGGCTGAGGCGCGAAAGGACGGCACGAGATGAGCGAACAAGACCCAGAAGCTGGAATAGGCGGCTTATATGCTTCCGATGTGACGTCGGACGTTCGTGACGCTGAACTCGCCACGCTGAGGGCTGAAAATGAGCGGCTGACGCGGGAAATGCGAGACGTAGAGGAAGCAGAGTCGCGATGCTGCGATGAAGATTTCGGATTCGAGGAAGTCATCAAGTCCCTGCGCGCCGACGTCTCGCGTCTCCAGGGCGAACTAGCAGAGGCGAGGAAGCGCATCATCCATCTGGAAGTGAGAGAGCAGTCCCTAGAAGAAAATTGCCTCAGCGGGCAAAATGCCCACTCGGCGCTGGCTCGCCAATATAGGAACGAATTGAACCGCGCTGAGGCTGCCGAATCCCGCGAATCGGCGCTCCGGGCCAGTCTGAAGACGTTGGCGGAGCGAATGCGGACAGTGCCTCCCCGGTCACTCATCGTGTCTGCGTGGGCCGGCGAGCTAGCGCTCCTGGCCGCTCCGCCCGCCCGAGAGGAAGGGAAGAAGTGAAGGCTGAGCCCAAGGTCACGCCAAACAGCAAGGCCGACTCAGCCCGGATCTCGATGCTGACGTGCCCGCGGTGCCCGCATCATGACGTGCACGAGACGGTCATCCACGGCGTGAAGATGCGGCTCTGTGCCTGGTGTGGCCATTTGTGGAAGGCTGACGAGAAGGAGTCGGAGCCGTGAGACTCGACGTCGACGTGCAGGGCGTGAACCGGAGCGACCTCGTCGCGCTTCTGGAACCCGGACCGCAACCGGTGGGCGCCCTAGCTGAATGGCTGAACCAACCGCCGGCCATCGTGCGGGCGGCGCTGATCGCGATGGCGCGTGAGCAGCTCGTCGTGCAAGTGGGGGAGGCCTGGGCGCTGGCCTTTATGACAGCGCCAGCGCCACGACGCCTGCGACGATGGCAGCGACTGCCGCATCAGAAGCCAACCCTGCCGGCGAATCCGCCGCTCTCGAGCGCGAGCGTGTCGTGGTGGCTCGATCTCTCGTGGGACGAATTCAGTGCGGCCGCTCGAGCGCAACAGCCGCGCATGCGGGCCTCTAAGATGGGACGCAAGGCGTCGATCCTGGAAAGCTGAGGAGCACATCATGAGCGGCCAATGCGGCGGGGCGCCAGACGGTCGGCATCACTGGCAGAACGTGACAACCGTGAGCGACCAGGCAGAGCGCCGTCAGTGCGTGTACTGCCAAGCCGGAGAGACGATCAAACCGAAGGGCCACGAGATCCTCGTTGAGGACGATGGCTATGTCGTCTTCCGTTGCTACCAGGACAAACCCGGCCACCACACCGGCAGTATCCACGGCGTCAATGAGGGCGACAAGGTCGTGACCTGCCCGACCTGCAAGGCCAGGCTGAAGGCGACGTGGAACGTGCGGCTCATCGAAACGACCGATCCGGAGACAGACGAATGAAACGAGTGGCTTTTCGGAGCCGAGGGGGTGACTGATGGAAAAGGTGTTCGATATTCACATCGGACAGTCGGCCGTCGATTCTTCGGTGACGATGAACGGCGAGGACATCAGCGCTCAAGTGCGCGGCGTCTCGGTCGAGGCTGGCGACGGAGAGTTGACGAGGGTCACGTTGCGGACCATTCCATCAACTGCAGTCTGCGATGTGCAGGGCACCTACATGCCGGTTCCGCGCTGCGATTCATGCCGATGGTGGAAGGCCCACGTCCCGAACGTCGGGTACTTCGGTGACTGCGCGTTGTTCGAGTGCCACGAGAAGGAGCAGGTCGAGCGGACCTCAAAGGTGGTCGTCTCGCGCACTGGCAGCGGTGAGGCGACCATCATTACAGTTAGGGACTTCGGCTGCGTTCAATGGGATAAGAAAACATAGTGACGATTTGGACCGTCCTGATACCTGGCTTGTGTGCCTTCTTTGCGCTGATTGTTCTTGATGCGTGGCAGGAACGCTCAGTGAATCGAGAGAACGCTCGGCGTCGCGCCGCATGGTTGGCTGACAAATTGCGGTGCCGACAACTCGGTCTCCCACCGCCGTTCCCGCCCAACGTCTTGAAGCGCCGATGATCGCCCTGTCCGATCCTGAGAAGTGCCCAAAGTGCGAGACGGTCGGGTACGTCTCTAACTCGCGTCCCAGGGTTGGCTATCGCTGGCGCCGGCATGTCTGCCCTCAGTGCGGCATACGTTGGACATCGTGGGAAACCCTCGTCAATCCGCGTCGTCTCCACGAGACAGCACAACATCTTGTGCATCGCTAGCAGTGAGCCACACTCAGGCGTATCCTGTCAGCATCCACCCATGCCGTATGCGGCTGCTCGTCCCTGCCGTAGTCCTGGTTGTCCTCACATCATCACTCACGACAAGGCTTGCCCTGTGCATGGCGCACGTCAACCCTGGCAGCATGACGCGCCTGTCGTGCGCGTACGTGGGCGCAGACTCCAAGCACTCAGACGCGCCCTATTCGCTGCCCATCCACTCTGCGTTATGTGCGAGGCAGAAGGACGCACGGCGCTGGCAAAGATCAGGGATCACATCGCTCCATTGGCAGAGGGCAACCAGGACCAACCCAACAACGGTGGATGCCAAGGGTTGTGCCAGGCGTGCTCAGATGCGAAGACGCACGCTGAATCGATGCGTGGGCAGAGGCGCAAGGCGTGACGATTCAACAGGTTGGAGGGGGCGGTCGGAATCTCCAATAAATTGGAGCCTGGAAAC